>NZ_FOHE01000007.1 GCF_900111445.1 Oceanobacillus limi
GGAATGAGGTTCCTCTCCTTCTTTGATGTGGATCGTGGTTCCGTTAAATGATATATAAACGATCAAATTAGGATTATAGTCTCCTAATACTGAACCTGATACTCGTCTAACATGTGACCGGAGTGTTTAAGTCCAGTCACAATCTCTATTTGGATGAAATCTATTTAATATATCTGTCATGAAGGAACGTCCTCCAACATACGTATATATTAACTAGATTAGAATGGAGGTTCGTGTTATGGGGGAGGCATCGACAATAACAGAAGAGGATATAAAACGATACTATGACTTAAACAATCAAAAAAAAGACATTGAACAAGAAATGAGATATTTAAAGAAAAAATTTCATGAGGTTTTAGATGATTCGTTTGGAAAAGAATCAAAAGGTGAAATCCAGCGAGGAAATTACAAAGTCCAGCGACAAATTCGTTCATCAATTCGGTATGATGATGAAAATACAATTCAAAAGCTTGAGGATTTAAATTTAAATGATTTCATTGTTGAAGTAAGGAGACCAGATACAGAAAAATTGGAATCAGCCATTAATTTAGGACTCGTTGAGGAGAAAGATTTTTCTGATTGTAAAAAATCAAAACTGACGCAAACCATTGTGGTAAAAGAAACCTATTCCAAATAATGGATCCAGAACATCCAAGTAGGCGTGATTTGCATTCGATGATAAACTTTACACCTGTTAATTATGAGCTCAGTAAATCTTCAACTCGGTATGAGAACAGTTTGAAGATGGAGTAGACAAATAGCGGAATGAGGAGTGTAGCTCTTCATTCCGCTAACGGCTCTTAGTTGGATTCCTTTTCCCTTTTCCCCACTATCCTTTCACAATTCGAACTCGTTTGATCGTCCTGCCATCAATACCTAATATGGAAAATGTTAACCCTTCCCTCTCAACAACTTCTCCTTCTTCTGGAAAGTAATTAAATTCTTTTAGTAAATAAGCTGCAAGCACGTCCTCATCTTCTGGGATATCGGTTTGTAACAAAGAATTTAGTCGATGCAATGTAATTTTTCCATTACAAATAATTTCTGTTTCTGTTAGCTTTTCTACAAGAGACTCACCAGCAAGGTCTGTTTCATCTTGAATTTCTAGGCCTATCATTGCTTCAATTATGTCTTCTTGCGTTAATATCCCCTCTGTACCTCCATACTCATCCATCACTATGGCCATATGTTTTTTCTCTTGCATCATTTTGCGAAAAACCATCTCAATGGAATGAAATTCATAAACAATTAATGGATCCATGTCAATAAAGGATTCTAAAGGTTTATTTGGTTCTGTCGACCAGATGATGAGAAACTTCGAATGAAATACACCGACAATACTGTCTAAACCATCTTCAAATACAGGGTATCTTGTGAATGGATGACGGATGACGATATCTCTCACTTCCTCATATGTCGCTTGAAGAGGAAGGGCGATTACATCCACTCTCGGAGTCTTTAATGCATCATTTACATTCAAATTATAAAAATCAAGAACTCCTTTAATCCGATGTGATTCTTCCTGTTTAAACGTACCTTCCGTACCAGCTATGTCAACCATTGCTCTTAGCTCTTCCTTTGATATTGTATTATTTTCTTCATCTCCCCTGGATAGAACTCGAACAATAAGACCTGTCATACCATTCAACAATATGGTAAGAGGTTTAAATAATAAAATTAAGAAACGAATAACCGGATAAATCATATAAGAAATCCGGTCAGGAAATGCTGCAGCAATTGATTTAGGGATAACCTCTGCGAAAATAATAATTACAATTGTTAAAACTGCGGAGGCAACAGCAACATTAAACCCATAATCAATTGCTACCATGGTTACTAAAGTTGGAAGTAATATATTTGCAATGTTATTTCCAATAAGTATCGTTGTAATAAATTCATCTGGCTTCGAAACAATATCCAATAGCTTTTTGGATTTTGTATCATTATTATTTGCTTTCGTTTGCAGCCTCATTTTATTGGTAGCAGTTAAAGCTGTCTCACTACCAGAAAAGAAAAGAGATACAAATAATAGTACGATAATTGCAACAACCACAAGAAAGCTCCTTTCTTAATTTGCCACGATCCCCTATTATTTTCCCCTATATTTCTGTTCCTATGATAAGAAGTATGGTTGAGGAATTAAAAATCCTTTCTGTTTACATGAGATGTATTTTTTCTTGAATTTAAGGTTAAATTATGATTAACGCCTTTCTTTAGGAGGATAGTTTTCATGGAAGGAACAAGCGAATTTGTCGCGAAGTTTAATGAGCGAAAACGAAAAAATGAACAAGTAAAAAGAAGGCAAGCGAGCGCAAACAAAGCGAAAAGACTACCGAACAAACGCCACTAAAGAAGATAAGCCATGGCCATAAACAGAGGCCATGGCTTATCTTCTTTCAATAATCAACAACTATAACCAAAAATTCCCCTGGATAAGAGAAATACACAAGCAAAAAATATAAATAACGGTGCCAGGCACCTTGGTGCCTGGCACCTAAGGGAGGGAATTTGGAATGGATAAGCATCGGGCGCAGGAAATTATGAGTTCTCCGACGATGATTAATGTTTCCTATCATGGAATACCTGTTTATTTACAAGAGGTTCCATTAAATGGCGATAAAGCGAAAGTATTTCCGCTTGATGAAATGCACAACGAACAAGAGGTTGATTTAAACGGTTTATTTGAGGAAGGACCGCATTAAAAAAATGGAGGTAAAGTTAATGATCAAGCAACGAGCTGAAGAAATCGCTCAATCTCCGGATATGAAAAATGTTTCCTACAATGGAAATCAAGTATATATTCAGCATGTAAACGAGCATAGTGACACCGCTCGCGTATTTAACTTGGATAACCCACAACATGAATACGACGCTCAACTTTCAAGGCTATACGAGAAATAAAAGTTAACCTCCTTTTTTGGAGGTTAACTTTAGTAAATATAAATCCATCTAACGAATACTTCGGCCCATTTCCGCTAATGCATAATGTATGCCGTGTTGAAGCGAATAAAAGCATTCGAAACCGGATAATTTCACCCCAGATTGTACCATGACCCTACTCAACGCTGGAGATATTCCAACCAGTATCGTTTGCATCCCAATTATAGATGTAGATGTTCCTAACTTCTCAATTAAACTAACTGTATGCTCGTTAATATCTTCATCCAAGCCTGTTAAATCTAACAGAAGGTAATCTGCGTCATGCTTCGGCAGTTTCTCTAATGTTTTTTGAACAAGCTCTTCTGAACGTTTCTCCTCATATTTCCCTAATAATGGTACGACAACTATCCCATCCAATACCGGGATAATTGGGGAGGATAATTTTGTAATTAGCTCTTCTAATTCCCTCGTTTTATCCTCAACTAGGGCTTCTAATTTCATAATCTCTTCTAATTCTTTTTGTCTTGATAGACGATGGATATTATCGTTTACTGTTATGTCTAAAGGAGCATAATGAACCACGGTTGAATCGTGACCATGTAGTTGGTATTTCTCCACATCGTACCAAATATTTGTGCCGAATAACTCTGTAAATATTCCAGCAAAATGTGCGGGGAGCAATATTCCACCATGATTTTTCCCTTTAGCTATATTTATCTTATGCTCCCAGCTATCCTTTAGATATACCGTGGCTGTACATTCTTCCATATTTAATTTACCAAGTTTGAAGTTGCCCCAACCCGCAGCTGCATATGTATTCGTAATAAGCCTTGCAGCTTCATTAACATCAACATTTTTCATTTTTTGAAAATACTCCCCAACGACAATCCCTTGACGATAACCAGTCGTCTCCAAAACTAAATTGGAAGCCTCTTCACCCGAAATTTCCTCTATTGATTCAATTAACGACCCCATCGCACTTTCGATCCAGAACAATACAGCATCGTCACCTTCAAACTGAAACTTACCATTCTCCATTTCCCAATAAAAGTCTAACCCATCTACTTGAATCCAATTCTTTTTATTGCTCAATCTAAAACACCTCTCAATCGTAAACCTTTCCAATGGGCTATAAATAATTATTTCAAAAATTAGGTTGATTTGCACGGATATAGTATAAAATACCACATGCATTTATTTTCCTTCACTAAAAAAGGAAAACAGCAAAGCGGCGAACCGCTCATCTATTTTCCTTTTTACGCCATCCATTTAGGTGGTGTGTTTTTATCCCAGTATATTTCTCCAATCGTATGGTGATTTTCGAAACCATCTTTACTTACATGATAATGAAAATTAAACCAATAACCTTCCTGCGGACGATTATCCCGTCTCACATGAAATCTAGCAATATCCTTTTTCGTCAGATGATCATAAACATTAAATATTTTCTCACCATATCCCTCTGTAAGCTGTTCGGTAACTGAATAATGTACCAATTGTTCCTCTCCAGCTTCCAACAGGATTGTTTGAAGTGCTTCTTCCATATTCGGCAATATTTGTGTCATAAACTCATTTTCAACTTTTTCAATAATTCGAGGTCCTAATTTAGCTATTGTTTGATCTCTAGCTATCTCGGTCATTGCATCTACATAGTCTCCATCAGCCGAATCAATATGTATATCTAATTGGGTAGAATCCTCTACACTAGAATCTATAGTGGATAGGCCACCATCATTTTCGCTAGGTGATATTACTTCATTACTTTCCTTATCCGCAATTAAATAGGTTGGCGTATAGATACCTAATGTCAAAATTGCTATGAGAACGACAGCTATTTTTCTTATCCAAAGCTTCATCATTTGCTCACCCTTATTAATCTACTTATTAAAATTTTATCATGTTTAGAAAAAATGTCCATAAGATTTTGAAAGTTTCATCAGAGGAATTTAGCTTATCTGTTCAACTACCTTCATTTTATTAAAAGCTCTCATCTGTATTCTACGTTTCTATCATGAAAGAGTTTCAATTTTACAGAACGTTTACATTCTCTATATATTCAATTAATACTAGAATACTATACTTGCAATTGAGAGAGGGGTCACCTCCTTTCCAGAAAAAACATAAACATAGGGAGGACAATTTAATGAAATTTAAAAAGTATCTCATGTTCCTTTTCGTAGCAGCTCTTGCAGTGATGCTAGTAGCTTGTGGAACAGACGCAGAGGAAAGCAATACAGATAGTAACGATACGGAGGAGACAGAAGATACATCTTCAGACAACACTAACGCAAATGAGGAAGAAAATAATGGTTCAGATGAGTTAGAGGGTAGTGTTGTTATTGATGGATCTGGTACTGTTTATCCGTTAATGTCTCGATTAGCGGAAGAATATATGATAAACGAACAACCAAATGTTTCTGTTGAAGTAAGCCGTTCTGGTACAAGTGCTGGTTTTGAAAAATTCCTAGTCGAAGATGGAACAGACTTTAACGATGCTTCTCGTTTCATTAAAGATGAAGAACAAGCTAAAGCAGATGAACTTGGAATTGAAGTAAAAGAGTTAAAAGTTGCTTTAGACGGTTTAACTTTTGTGACACATCCTGATAACGATTGGGCTAAAGAAATGACTCCGGAAGAGCTAAAGAGCATTTTTCTAGCTGAAGGCGGAGTTACAAACTGGTCTGATATCAATCCAGATTGGCCAGACGAAAAAATTAACACGTATGGACCAAATGAAAACCATGGAACATATGAATTTTTCTACGAGTCAATTTTGGAGGAACAAGACTTAGTTGATGATGTTAATTTACAACAAGAATATTCAACTCTAGTAACACTTGTTTCTGAGGATGTTAACGCAATTGGCTTCTTCGGTTTCGGATACTATGTTAATAACCAAGACCAACTAAATGCGGTTCATGTTGACTTTGGGGATGGACCAGTAGAACCATCTCTTGACACAATCGCTGAAGATGGTGACTATGCTGGATTTACTCGCCCAGTATTTACTTACTTAAATGTAAATAACGCAAAAGAAAAACCACAAGTTCTTGACTATGCAATCTATGTTATGGACAACACTATTGATTTTTCTGGAGAAACAGGATTTGCTCCAATCCCAGAAGAAGAAGCACAAACTTTAGTTGATGAACTAGAAGCTCTAAAATAACTAACATTGAAATGTAAATATACCGAATAAGATGAGGGCATGATGCTCTCATCTTATTCTGACTTATATGCTCTGGAAGGAGTGCCTGAATCATGGCATTAAACAGCAAGTTAGCCAAAGAAAATAATGTTCAAGTTAGAGAGATGATTGAGCAAAAGCAAAAAAGCAGAAGTTTTCTTACTATATTTGAGAAAATTATTCCCATACTCCTTTTTCTATTCGCCACGCTATCAATCATAACGACAATTGGAATTATCTATACACTATTAATAGAAACTATTCATTTTTTTAGTGCAGTGCCTATTTGGGATTTTTTCTCAGGGACGAATCTGAAACCGTTAAGCCAAAACCCTGAATTTGGTGTACTTCCATTATTAAATGGAACAATTATTTCATCGCTCATAGCTATGCTGGTTGCCGGTCCAATCGGATTAATGGCTGCAATTTACTTGAGTGAATATGCTTCTGATAAGGTAAGGCGTATCTTAAAGCCCCTTCTAGAAGTACTTGCCGGTATCCCAACCATCGTTTATGGATTTTTTGCTTTTACATTCGTTACTCCAGTCATTCGATCGATTTGGCCTGATGTAGCCGCAACAAACATTCTTAGCCCAGGAATTGTCATGGGGGTTATGATTATTCCGATGATCGCTTCTCTATCAGAAGATGCGATGAACGCTGTCCCAAATTCCATAAGAGAAGGCGCACTGGCTATGGGGGCAACAAAGCTAGAATCAACATTTAAAATCGTCATACCAGCTGCCCTATCAGGAATTATTTCTTCTTTTGTGCTTGGAATCTCCCGAGCTATTGGTGAGACGATGATAGTAACAATAGCAAGTGGAAGCTCAAAGAATTTCACATTCGATATTACACAATCCATGCAAACAATGACGGCATATATTGTTGAGGTTGCTGGGGGAGAAGCGCCTGCAGGATCAACGATTTATTATAGCTTATACGCCGTTGCAATGACTTTATTTGTATTTACACTAATTATGAATTTACTTGCTAGATACATCTCTCGTAAATTTAGGGAGGAATACTAAAATGAAATATGTTGATGCAGAACAAGTCAAAAAACGAATGAATGGTCGAATCATAAAAAACACCATTTTCAAGTCCTCCTTTCTAATCGCTACATTATTTGGGCTAGTTGTACTTACTATATTGATTTATCGTGTTTTTGCAGACGGTATCAGCTGGATAAACTGGGATTTTATTTCAGGAAAGCTTTCTACTGACGCAAATAGAGCAGGTATTATGGGAGCGATACTCGGAACATTTTGGGTTATGGCTGTAGTGGCACCAGTTACGATGATTATTGGAATTGGAACAGCCATTTATCTTGAGTTATATGCTAAGAAGGGTCGCTTGCAAGCTTTTATCCAAACTAATATTGCTAATCTGGCTGGGGTTCCATCAATTGTTTATGGAATTTTAGGTCTTACCATTTTTGTGCGTGCAATGGATTTTGGCAATATTGTACTCGCTGGTGGATTTACCTTATCCCTGCTTGTTCTACCAATCGTGATTGTCGCAGCTCAAGAAGCAATTCGTTCGGTACCAAGTCACTTAAGCGAGGCTTCGTATGGAATGGGCGCTACAAAGTGGCAAACGATCAAAAATATTATCCTTCCTGCAGCTTTACCAGGAATATTAACAGGTGCCATATTGGCTCTTTCACGGGCAATTGGTGAAACAGCTCCATTAACCGTTATCGGAATACCTGCACTATTAATTCCGTTTCCAGGAGGAATTTGGGATAAATTCACTGCGTTACCTATGCAAATCTATTATTGGACATTAGATTCCTCTTTAGTGGAGGAGTATGCAAATTTAGCCGCAGCTACCATTGTTGTCCTCCTATTATTACTATTTCTATTAAACTCAGCAGCAATCATTATTCGTAACAAGTTTCAACACCGATTCTAAAAAAGAATTTTATTATATGAGGAGTGTGTATCATGAGTCTTTCAGTAGCGAAAGAGAAAACGAACTTTAAAATGGATACAAGTGTTGTCCGACCTACAGCAATGCATGAGAATAGAAAAATAGTTTTCGATACAAAGGATTTAAACCTATGGTACGGATCCACCCATGCTCTAAAGGATATTAATCTATCCGTTTATGAAAAAGAAGTTACTGCTATTATTGGACCTTCGGGATGTGGTAAATCAACCTATTTAAAAACGTTAAATCGAATGGTTGAATTAGTACCAAGCGTTCACACATCTGGGATCATAACGTACAATGGCAGAGAAATTTTAAGCAAGAATTTCAAAGTAGAAGAATTGCGAACGAGTGTAGGAATGGTATTCCAGAAGCCAAATCCATTCCCTAAATCCATCTATGACAACATTGCCTATGGACCTAGGATTCATGGTATACGAAACAAGAAGATTCTTGACGAGATTGTTGAGAAAAGTTTACGTGGTGCTTTTATTTGGGATGAAGTGAAAGACCGTTTAAAAGAAAATGCATATGGACTTTCTGGTGGTCAACAACAAAGGCTTTGTATCGCTCGTACTTTAGCGATCGAACCAGATGTGATTCTAATGGATGAACCAACATCTGCACTTGATCCAAAATCCACCCATAAAATTGAAGATTTAATTCAGGAACTTAAACAGGATTACTCTATAATTATTGTTACGCATAATATGCAACAAGCCGCTCGGATATCGGATCGCACGGCATTCTTTTTAAATGGCGAAGTTGTTGAATATGATAAAACGGATACCATTTTCACGAATCCTTCTGACCGTCGAACAGAGGATTATATTTCTGGCCGATTCGGGTAAAACTAATTTTAAACGAAACTCCCTCCCCATTCTATATATTAAAAAGACCAGCTGTTTATTGGCTGGTCTTTTTATGTGTATTATCATTTAATAACACAACACCCCACAAATAATAACGAACTCCATCGCACTACCTAACGGATCAAACAATACACTAACTGTAAACACTCTGGTACTCATCAAATTCAGACAAGTGCCTGGCACCCATTCATTCATTTACATGAAAGGTTTTTGTGTGACTTGTTAATGATTTTGAGATTTCCAGTAACCTTACTCCAAGGGTATGGGTTGATTCCATTTGTTGTACCTGATTTTCACTGCTTGCTAACATCTCTTCTGTACTTGCAAGTGTTTCCTGAGATATGGATACAAAACTTTCGGTCCCTTGTTCTAATCCAGGCAGAATAGCTTCAAGCTGTTTTAACCCAATTTGCATTTCTTGTAACTCATTACTCACGTCGGTAATATTTTGCATTAATTGACCAATAGATTCTTTTGATTCATTCGACACTTCTAATGTTGATCTTGTTTTCGTCAACATAATTTCAAATTCGTTAGCTGCACTGCGTGTCATCGTTTCCATGCTTATTATCGAATCAGTTATTTTAACGGCTGCTTTGGATGATTGCTCGGCTAATTTACCTACTTCTACAGCTACTACTGCAAACCCTTTTCCAGCATCCCCCGCTCGAGCTGCTTCTATCGTTGCATTTAGTGATAATAGTTTTGTTTGTTCAGCTATTCCATGGATGAGACTAGTTAATTCACTAATTGACTTAGAGGTTTCCTGAACCTGATTAACCGTGTGTGTTAAATGGGCAAAATCCTGTTCAAATGTATGAATCGTACGGATCAGTTTTGAGGTATTCTTTTCTCCACTACTGGCAGAAACATTCATTTCTTCTGCATTTACGAACACTTCACCCATGCTAGAAATTAATTCCTCTATCTTTTGCTTCATTTCTCTAAAACTTTCCACATTATTTTCAGAACTACTTGCCGTTTGTTCTGCACCTTGTTTAACAACATGAATAGCATCAATAACATCATGACTAGATTCAAGCGTTCCTCTAGAAGATTGCTGCAATTCTTCACCTGTTGATTCTAATTTCAGTGTAGTTCCTTTTATCTCTTTCAAGATTATTTTCAAATGCTGAACCATTGCATTGTAACTTTTATTTAAAGAAGTAATCTCCGGAATGGTTGTTTGAATAGCTTCCGAATTCCTTAAATCTCCTTCTCGTACTTTTCGCATCGTTTCCCTCAGCTCTTTCAAAGGATTTGTTAAGCTCCTGACAAAAAAATAAATAACAACTGTGCATATGAGAATACTTAGCAAAACAATTCCAACCGTGAAATATGCCATCTGTTTTACTCCACTCATATAGGAAGTAGTAGGTACAAGTAACACATATACACCTTCGATTTCCTCCATCTCTTGAATAGTTAAGGTGTAATCTTCCCCATTAATGTTTTCGTGAATAATGCCATCCTTTAATTCCATAATTGTGGTTACTAAAGAATCAGAAATCGTTGGCAGTGAAGACTTGCTAGTAGAAAACGGGATTACTTCTCGATTACGAATGTAAAAATAATCAGAAGCTATTCCATCTTGATCTAGCTTCTCTTTTTGAGATTTAATATTCATGTCAAGTTGTTGCATAAAATATTCTTCATCACTTACATACGTGAATTTTAGATTACTAGCTATGTATCCCATTAATTCTCCTTCACGAAGTAAACGATTTTCAATGGAATCTATGGTTAACTCTTTGGCTTTCATATAGGATGTGACTCCAACAGCAACAATTGAAACAACTAATAAAAATATAAAGATCACTAACAACCTTGTTCGTAAACTAACACGGTGAAACTTACTCTTATCTATTATTTTATGTAGCAACCTTTGTCCCCCTCCACTATCCGTATAGGGAAATTATACCAACACAATATAAACCAACCGTAAACTGGCTGTGAATAATAATTTACAATGTTAAAAAAGGTGCCAGGCACTTGTCAAAGTTTGACAAGTGCCAGGCACCTTTTTTTGTTATTTTATTGATCTAAATACGAGGTAGAAGTATAGGGAGCCGACTAGATATAGGCCTGCAGTGATACTGAAGACGTGTGCATATCCCCAATAGGCTCCTGAAGCCAGTACAATAGATGTTGATACAGGTCCCATAAAAGCCCAACCAAGCTGGAAGACCATTTGGTTCACTGAGTTGGCTAATCCTTTCATCGAATCATCGACTTTTGACATCACTAAGGAGGCTTGAATTGGATTCCCCGCGTTCATTAATGCTTGCCTAAACAAAAATCCAATTGTTGCTAGCCAAAGATTTTGTGTGTATGCCGTAATCAATAAAAATGGCAATGAAAGAAGCTGTAACGTTACTACCGCTCGGACCTCACCAAGTCTTTTTACAACTAACGGACCAATAAACATCGCAATCGCCGTTGCACCTTGACCTAATGAGATAATAATACCAATAATAGAGTTAGATGCTTCAAATCGATCCGCAAAATATAAATTCAAATAAGGAACAACTAACCCGCTACCAAATCCGATCAATAGTTGTGCAAACGCGAATAAAGCAATCACCTTAAAGCCTGTTTTATTTTTTTCGAAAAATGCCTTTAGGTTAACCTTCTCTTTATTTTCAACAACAACCTTTTGCTTTTCTGTCATTTTCACAATCGGAATAAATGCTAATAGATAAAACATTCCCCCGATAATAAGCGTATACCGGATGCTTAGTAGGTCTGAAGTTACAAGCGCGAATAAATCCGTTAATGTCCCACCCAAAATACTTCCGATGACTTGCGCACCTGTCATAATAGCTGCATGCAAACTAAACAAGTGTACACGTTGCTTTGCTGTTGAATTCTCTGCCAACCACGGAATAGAAGATACTTGTAAAAACGCAACAAATAACCCTGTAGCAAAACCTGCCGCCAATAAGAAAGATTGAAATTCTACAATACTGCGAAAAATTAACACAGAGCCTGATAGAAGCACCCCAAAGATCATGACTTTTTTCCGTCCTAAACGATCACTTAAAATTCCTGCAGGTACAAGAATAATAGCTGTTGCTAGTGCTTGTAAGGAAATAACCTGACCGTTAACATCCTGACTCATTCCTAATTCACGAATATAAAAATTATATATAACCATAAACATTCCCAACCCAATTTGGGAAAAGAGATTTGCTAAAATCGCGAGTTTAATATTTTTATTATAAGTCTTAAACTGATCCGACCATTCTTTGAAGAATAGACTCATCGTTGATCGCCGCCTTTAATATTTCGTGCCCCTAAGTATCTTATTCCTATTTCACCAAAAAGTAAATAGAAAAGTTCTCCCATTTTAATAGGTTTTTTTCATCTATTACAATAGTAATTTCTACTAACTTAAAAATATTCAAGTTTTGATGTATACTTAATAATGGAATACAACAAGTAGCACATACTTGCTTACACATATTCAGAAAGAGAGTGTTATTTATGGGTCGTAAATGGAACAATATTAAAGAAAAGAAAGCGGCAAAGGATAAAAATACGAGCCGTATTTATGCTAAATTCGGTCGTGAAATTTATGTAGCTGCAAAACAAGGAGAACCTGATCCAGAAGCTAATCAAGCATTGAAAATTGTCCTGGAGCGTGCGAAAACATATAATGTTCCTAAGTCAATTATTGATCGTGCGATTGATAAGGCAAAAGGTGGAGATGAGGAGAATTTTGATGAGCTCCGCTATGAAGGCTTCGGTCCAAATGGATCCATGCTAATTGTTGATACGCTTACGAACAATGTAAATCGTACCGCAGCGGATGTTCGTGCTACCTTTGGAAAAAATGGTGGAAACATGGGAGTAAATGGTTCCGTTGCATATATGTTTGATGCAACAGCAGTGTTTGGAATTGAAGGAAAATCAGAAGATGAAATTCTTGAAATATTAATGGAATCTGATGTTGATGCGCGTGATATTTCCCAAGAGGAAGAAGTTGTTATAGTCTACGCAGAGCCTGATCAATTCCACGCCGTACAAGAAGCTTTTAAAAATGCTGGAATTACAGAATTTACAGTTGCTGAGCTAACCATGATTGCCCAAAATGATGTAACCCTTTCCGCGGATGACCAAGAGCAATTTGAAAAACTAGTAGATGCCTTAGAAGATTTAGAGGATGTACAGCAAGTTTACCATAATGTTGATTTAGGATAGAGCAAAGGCGCAAGCATCTGTGTACGAACTGGAACTGCGATTACTAGTTCCACCGAAAACCTTTTGCGCCGCGCTCATCCATAATGGGTGAATCGATTTACTAATCTTATTTATCCTATCTAGAAACGAAAGCAGACCATTCATCAAATGAAGGTCTGCTTTTTTCATATATTAGCCTAATAAATTTTGTATAAATAGTCGGACAACATCAGCACCGCCAATAAACGTCCCTAATGAACTACCAATATTGGCGAAGACAACAACAAGTAGAATTCGCGTTACTTTATTTCGCCAAAATCCTTTTACAGTAAAAGCATCTTCGGTTAGATTCTCAAAGTCCCTTACATTCGGTTTCATTATGTATGCTTGTACAAATCCAGCAAACCATCCTGCTGCTAATAATGGATTGAGAGAGGATATCGGTGCAATGATCAACGCTGTTAGAATAGCCAGTGGATGGCCTAAAGCTATCGCAGTACCTATTGCCGATAATCCCCCATTCCAAATCAACCAACTAAGGGCTTGTTGCATTCCCACCGATGGATTCGATAAAAAGGTGTACAAAATAATTCCTAAAATAATAAATGGAATGGACCAAGCGATTATTTTAGGCTTTTTGGATTTGGGTGGTAGTTGTGTCAGTTTCTTTAGATCATGGTCTCGTTTTATTTCTTCTTTAATTCCTGGAACATGGGCAGCTCCTAAAACAGCAACAACTTTCTTACCAGGCGCTTCTTTAATTTTCTGCGCCAAATACTGATCTCGCTCATCAATTAATGGCTTTTTTAATTTCGGAAATACTTCGGTAAATTCATGAAGCATGGAATCAATCATGTCTTGGGACTTCATCTTTTCCAATTCTTCTTCTGAAATTGTTTCTTTTGTAAAAATACTTCCCACTACCTGTGTAAGTAGCATGGCTTTTCCTTTTAGTCCAATTCCTCTCCAAATACGAGAAAATGTTACTTGAATATTTCGATCCGCCAAAACAAGCTCTGCATCAGCTTCTTTCGCAGACTCAATTCCTTGAATCATTTCTTGCCCAGGGCTAATTCCGAACTGCTTTGCCATTCTTTTCTGAAAGGATGATATGGCTAAATTCATTAATAACAAGGTAGCTTTTTTCTCCTTGATCACCTTAAATATATCCGTATCCTGCCATTTACTTCCTTCAGTTACGGATTTATACCGTTGCTCATCCAATTCTACACAGACCGAATCAGGGTTTTCTGTTTCAATAACTTCCTTGACTTGCTCGGCACTATTTTTCGAAACATGGGCAGTTCCAATCAAGATTAGTTCTTTACCATTTATCTCTAGTCTCGTTATATTTTCCTCCGACATAAACTACCTTCCTTTATATGAACATAACTGCAATTCTTTACATAGAACCGTACTCTATTACCATAATATACTAGAACGAAATAAAATGGAATGATTGGAAACCTTTTTATTACCCTTCCGCAATCTGTAAGTGGTTCATGCGAAACTTAATAAATTGCCTTTCTCGTGTTTCCCTTGGTAAGAACTGGCGAATATCATCAACGTGATAACCAACCTGTAGTCGTTTTTCGTCCATCATGATTGGACTTCTAAGCAACCTTGGATGGTCATGAATGAAAGCTAGTAGTTTTTGTAAAGGCAATGCATCAATGTCTAGGTCTAAATCTTTATATGTTTTTGATCTGGTTGAAATGATTTCTTCGGTTCCTTCAATCGTCATGCGAAGGATTGCCTGTAGTTCATGTACCGTTAATGGTTCTTTAATAATGTTTCTTTCCACAAAATCAATCTCGTGTTTCGTAAACCATTCTTTTGCTTTTCTAGTTGATGAACATGCTGCTCCAAAAATCATTACAGTCATTTTACATTCTCCATTCTATCTATAGATTTGCCCTTTTCATCAAATTCGGTATCTCCCTTATCGCCTTTTTATAAACTCTTTACACCGCTCCACAAAGTTGTCTGGTGATGATTTAACCGTATAGGAAAAGACACCTCTTTTTGTGTGTAAATATAGAAGTCCACCTTCTTGACCTAGCTTTCTATAGGAAACATCCATTATTTCTTGTATAGAAAACTCACGATGCTTCGAAATTATCCGGTCATTGTATAAATAAAGGGTTCGTTCATGTTCAATGTCAATCTGATCCACACTACTTATCCTTCGTTCCATCTTGTAGTAGGTTTGCTCAGCTATAATCTCTTGCATCGAAGACCTCCCAATCCCAATCTAGTTCTTGTTTCCAAACCATTGCTCTCTGTAAATTTGGTCCTCTTCTTTTAAAAACTTTATAAAATGTTCAACTGATCGTAATGGCTGTGTTCGTACACGAGCAATATAATCCTCTTTCCGATCATCTGGTACAATATCACTTTTGTTCATTCGCTTAATAATATAGTCACTACTTTTCTTCTGGATTTCCTTCCGCTGTAGCTTGGCTTCTTTCGATAATGCCATACCAAACGCCCCAAGAACTGCATAGAAGATAAGAACTGCTAGGACGCGTTCTTCGCTTGGAACGAAAAACAAGAGAAAAAACAAATTTATTACGGAAAAGGTGATTAATGGGAATGACCAAAATGCATACTTTGAAACCTTTTTCATAAAAGGGGATAATGTTTCTTCTAACTTTTCAACTTCTTTCCTAACAACAGCCGGCATATCTGTCATGGATAAATTCACTTTACTACCTTCTTTCTTCACTTTTTATTAAGATATTTCTCGATTACCCTTTTGACAGTGCAAAGAATTCAAGAGGAAGACGAAACTTCTCGTTATGAATATCCAATTCTTGTAAATCTTCCTCACTAGATATTTCCTTGTATTGATTCACTTCTTTATGAATCGACTCCATTTTTTCATCTAAATTTTTTGCTGTTTCCGCTGCATCTTTTAGTTCCTGTAACATTGTAGCAGGTACTTCTTTATCGTATTTATAATAAATTTTATGCTCTAAACTCGCCCAAAAATCCATCGCAATCGTTCGGATTTGAATCTCTACATAAATATTTTCTTCTCGATCGGACATAAATATCGGAATCTGAATGATCAAATGGAGACTTCGGTAACCATTTGGTTTTGGATTTTTTATATAATCCTTGCATTCAATTACAGTAATATCTTTTTGTTTCTGAATCATTTTACTAAGTTCATAGATATCGGAAATAAATGAACACGTCACTCGCACTCCAGCAATATCACGAATGTTCTCTTTGATCGCAGTCAAATTAAGATCTAGTCCCTTATGATGTACCTTTCTCAGAATACTCTCCGGTGATTTAACCCGCGATTTTACATGTTCTATCGGATTATAATCGTGTATATATTGAAACTCTTGTTTTAGGATATCTAACTTTGTATTTACTTCTTGTAAAGCAAATTTATACGAGACCATAAATCGGATTAAGTCTGTTTTCAATGCTTTCATTTGCTGCATATCACTTTTTTGTTTGACTTCCATGATGTCATATCCCCTTTTTTTAACAGACAGGTTATCGTCTATTAGCAAAAATCATAATGAATTTTAATAATTGTAGAACGGCAATTAAGGTGCTAGCTAAATAAGTTAATGCAGCTGCATTTAATACCTTTCCTACTCCTCTTTCTTCACGATTCGTGATCATCCCAAGTTCAAGTAGTTTGGTTTTGGCTCTACTGCTGGCATTGTACTCTACTGGAAGAGTTACAAGCTGAAAAAGAACAGCCCCAGCAAATAACACAATACCAATACCAATTAAGTTTCCTAGGTCAAGTAAAAATCCTCCAATTAATAGAAATGGTGCAAATTGCGAACCAATATTAGCAATCGGAAAGATTCGATGACGGAGTACTAACATCGAGTATTGGTTAGCATGCTGGATCGCGTGACCGACCTCATGCGCTGCTACAGCTAATGATGAGATCGAATTACTTCGATATACTGGTTCCGATAAACGAACAGTTTTAGCAGAAGGGTCATAATGATCAGAAAGTGCCCCACGACGAGATAACTCTATTTTAACGTCGGTTAACCCTTCACTATCTAATATTTTACGAGCTACTTCTAGCCCAGTCATTCTCGATGACGCTTGAACCTTTGCACCTTGCTGAAAACTCCCTTTAACTTTCGATTGGGCCCACATGGCCAATATAAAAGCTAGAATGATTAAAAAATCCAATGGATGAAAGAACATCTCGTACTCCTCCTATAATTAAACAAAGACAATCGTTAAGATTAACTTTTACAAGTATTGCCTATCTATATAGCAATTCATTCATCAACTTTTTTCGGTTTATTGCATAATGTTGCATTAATTCCTTTTGCTTGTAATTCATCAATTAATCGAACGATTACTTTCTTATACGTTGTATCCATCAATTTGGTTGCACCTCATTTCAGAGATTCCCTAATTCAATAAAAACACGCATTGAATATCGAGTATCTAAAGTATATAAAATGAATATGAACTGAATATGAATTATCTTCGGTAAACCATGGTTTTACAAGTGGAAAATCTGCTATAAGGTGACTCGTTCTAAAGTTTCCATGAAAAGGTATAAGAGGTGAAGTTTGCCGATGGGCTATCCAAACAATCCACAATGGCGGTCAAAGCACCAGGCGCACACATTAACAAAAAAAACCAAACTTATGATAAGTTTGGCTTTCTTTTGACTAGAACACGTTGGAGCCCAGAGTCAATAATCCTAATGATGAGTTGGTATTTTAACAGAAAAGGTTGATCCAGTTCCTTCCTCACTTTCAACTTCAATTTTGAAACCGTGGATATTCAATATTTTCTTTACGATGGATAGGCCTAAGCCATTTCCTTCTACGGATCGATTTCTTGATTGATCTACTTTGTAAAATCTACTAAATAGTTCTGGAATAGCTCTCTTCGGAATCCCAATGCCATCATCTTTGACGTTTACGCTTATTTCTTCACTGGTAATGCTAATCAACAAATGAATCGTTCCATCAGCATTTGTATACCGGATTGCATTGGTAATTAGATTTAGCCAAACCTGTTCCATTAAATCGGCATCAGCAAATATTTCAACCGGTTCAACATCTAACATGATATTCAGACCTTTTTTCTTCCATTGTGGTTCTGTAGTAAGTACTGCGTTCCGTAACTGTTCATCTAAACGATAGGAAGTTGGGTTGTACGGGTGGTGTTCGGAATCAAGCGAGGCAATCCGCAACAGATTGTCACTAAGTCTAGATAACCTCTCTATCTCTTGATAGATAATATCCAGATACTCTTTTTGATTCTCTACAGGTATAACATCATCCCTTAATGCTTTGGTAAACCCTTTTATCGAGGTTAATGGCGATTGGATTTCGTGTGATACATTACTTACAAAATCATCACGCATTTGGTCTATTTTCTCTAATTCGGATGCCATGTGATTAAAGCTAGTTATAAGCTCTCCAACTTCATCCTGATTTCGATTTCGCTTCTTTTCTACTCGTACGGCAAAATCTCCAGTCGCAACTTTTTTCGCAGCAACCGTTAGTTTACGAATCGGTTGTACTAAATAACGTGATGCAAGTAATATTAGGATACTCCCTACTAGAAGCACCAATAGTAACGAAATAAAAATTCCATGCTGTAAATCATCAAATTCATCCTTATAGTTAATCTGAATAAACATTGCTTGATTTGTGTCGTCAATATCTATCGGAATGCCAACAATACGAATCGGCTCCCTACCATGTTTTAAAATACGTGGTTGCTGTTTCGTTTGATTTAATATACGTTGAATTTCTTTTTCAGGAATACCCGTGGGCGCATGTTGTGACGCATAAAACACGGACGTACCATCCGTTATCAACACATCAAAATCTGTATTATCGAAGGTATCCATTAATTCCGGGATTTTTTCCGTACCTGCAATTTCTACAATGTCTGCAAATCCAGATGTTATTTTTGTTATTTCTTCTTTAAATACATCCTCTTGCTGAAAGGAATACGGCGTAATGAAGTAGGAAACAACGATACTAATAAGAACGACACTAATAAAAATACCAACAATTTTTAAGTATAAGCTTTTTTTGATCAATCCATTACCTCCAAGCGATAGCCTAAACCTCTTACTGTTGTAATAGACAATTCAGAAATAGATCCAAGTTGTTCTCGTAAACGTTTGATATGAACGTCTACTGTCCGTTCATCCCCTTCATAATCGTAACCCCAAATTTTCTCAATAAGCTGATTACGGGTAAATATTTTCCCAGGGGTATTCGCTAACGTAAATAATAGTTCACATTCTTTCTTTTTTAAATGGATCTCATGTTCCTTCGATTCTACAAGTAACCTATCTAGATCGATGGTGATTGAACCAATCTTTAGAGTTGAGTCCGACTGAATATGGTATCTTTTGAGCAATGCCTCAACACGTAGAGTAAGCTCTACCGGATCAAACGGTTTTACGACATAATCGTCCGTACCCGCTCGAAACCCTTTTACTTTGTCTTGGGACTCCCCTTTTGCAGTAACCATAAGAATAGGTATATCTAAAAAAGAACGAATATCCTCTGTTAACTCGTAGCCATCAATATTTGGCATCATCACATCAACTATGGCAAGATCAACATGTTCTTTTTCAAGTAAATCCAATGCTGCTTTCCCATCCTCTGCTTCCAAAACATGATAATTACTATTTTCTAAATATAACCGGATTAACTTTCGAATATGTGCATCATCATCTACGACAAGTATGGTATTCATTTGGTTCCCCCTAGCCTAAAATGGTTTGTTTTTAGTTTATCATTTCCCTAATGTGCTTGCCTTTTTGATGTTTTTTAATTTTGTATTAATCCGATAAATAATTTTTCCAAAAAAAGTGAAACTAAGTTAAAACATCTTAGAAAAGGAGCAATTGAAAATGCAACTTAAAAAATTTGTTTTACCTGTTATGTTCATTATGTTTGTCGTATTAGTAGCATGTACAAACGATGATGCTACCAACGATCGTAACAACGGTGATAATGGTAGGATTTCAAGCATCAGCACCAATTCACCTAATGAGGATTATGCACAAACCCAAAGACCTGATGGTTCTGGACAAGGATACGGCAATAATTTCAGCCCTATAGGAGCAAATACTGGTGATGCGGGGAATAACGAAAGACAAGCACCACAACAACCTAATCGCCAATATCCACCGATCCCGCAGCAACCACAGGAACAGGATCAAGATCAACAACAGCAACAAACACCACAACAAGATCAACAACCACAGCAACAAGAACCAGAAACAAATAGACCTAGCACACAAGGGCAAGGTTTAAATGATTTTGAGCAAGCTGTTGTCGAACTGACAAATGAAGAAAGAAGAAGTGCCGGATTAAATGAATTAGAGGTAGACGCCACATTAAGTGAAACAGCGCGAGCGAAGTCCGAAGACATGCAGGCAAACGACTATTTTTCACATAATAGCCCAACATATGGTTCGCCATTTGATATGATGTCTCAGTTTGGAGTTTCCTACCGATCCGCTGCAGAAAACATCGCTGCAGGGCAACAATCGCCAGAAGCAGTCGTTCAAGCATGGATGAATAGTGAAGGACATCGTGAAAACATTTTAAATGGTGGATTCACCCATATTGGAGTTGGCTTTGAGGACCAAGGAAACAATTGGACACAGATGTTTATTCGAAAATAGTAATGAATAGCTGAGGATAAAAAGTGTATAGTCAAAATAACCGAGTGGTTCAAAATTCTTCTATTACCAGATTTTGAATTCATTCGGTTTTTCTATTGTACTGTTTTTGCAATTTGTTGTTGTCGATTTTTACATAAAATGCGACGTAACATTTTGTTTCGACTTTCCATTACTAATGGATGTAGCTTTAGAATACCGCTACGGCAGAATGCTTCGCTTTCCGCGGGCACGGCCTCAGCCAGGGTACTACTTGAATATGCTTCTTTGTTCCCTTGCGCCGAGGAATTTGCTTCGAAGAGTTACTAGTAGACGTAGGCGCATCTGTACGGGGTCTTCGGACACGTGCTGTTCCCGCAGGATAAGGAATGCTTCGGCAGCTCCATCGCACGCAGAAAATTGGTTTGTATTTTCAAGGAGTTATAATGAACGAAACTAGCCCCTTATCGTAACAACGTGGATTAATTTGGTAATACTGCTTACTATTGAGAAATACCAAATCAGAGCCATAATACGAAAGGAGCTAATATTATGAATGATACCACAAAATATGTAGGTTTAGACGTATCAAAAGACAAAATTGCAGTAGCGGTTGCCGATGAGGGACCATTTAGCTATGAGCTTGGCACCCTTACTAGAAAAGTCTGCATTAATCGATTTAATCGTAAAAGAAAAATAACTTGAAGTCCCAAAATTTATTTTACTAATTTTGGGACTTTTTTTGTGCTTGTTCGTCTTTAATAATACAATCGATTGTAAGAGGATTATTCAAATGAGGTGGAGATATGAACGAAATGCTCGAATCCGCTACTTCCATCCACTCCTTAAATAGAGAGGATGCCATCGAATGGATCATGGAAGAATACGGAGAAGGTCTGAAACGCTTTATCTTTTTCTATGTTAAAAACCGTGCGCAGACTGATGATTTATTTCAAGAAGTACTTCTCACTGTCTACCAAAAGTTGGATACATATGAAGAGCGTGCTTCACTTAAAAACTGGTTATACCGGGTTACCGCAAATAGATGCAAAGATTATCTACGGTCTCCGATCCATAGACTGATCACTTGGAAGGATCAAATGAAGGAAAAAGCCGACGATAGTACACCAGAGCAAGCATACCTATTGGACGAACAAAAGCATACTGTCATTGAAGCGATTATAGAACTGCCAATTAAATATAGGGAAGTACTCATTTTGCAATACTATAAAGAATTTAGCATCCAAGAGATTAGTGATTTATTACATGTGAATCCCTCAACTGTCAAAACAAGAATTAAACGGGCAAAGGAAAAATTAAAATCAACCTTAAAGGAGGAATTTCTCCATGAGTAAATTATCAAAAAAAGACTTTGATAACTACCTTGGAAAGGATGCTTATTATTCCAATCAAGATAAAGAACGTTTTTATAATACTTTACATCAACCTACTGGATATAAAAAACATTGGTTTCCACAGTTGTTAACTGCCGCCTTTTTAATTGGCATATTAATAGTCGGCGTGCAATTTTTAAAAGATGATATTCCATCGCTATCAACCACAAGTAACCCTAATGGACCCGGTTATGACTTGGGAGAAGGGATATTATCTGTCCATTCACAAGATGAAGTGGACTCATTCTATCAAGAAAAAGTTCCTGGATTAAAACAGGCGGAGGAATTAGGTCTTCTAACTACTATTGACGACACCATATCATTAACGAACGATTCCAGTCTTCACATTGAAAAAATATGGTACCACTCTTTGGGCATGGAGATATTTTATAGCATAGATTTACCAGATGCAGATTTATCAAACAAAAAGCTAACAGCACCGGGTATTACGGATTTATGGATAAATGGAGATAGTGATGAAAATATTCCTAAACAATATGTAAGTATTACCGAAGATAGCCTATACCCAAGAGAAGGCGTCATTTATAACGGTCGTTTCTATCACCATATACGGACAAACAAAATATTAGGAAGTGGAGACCGGCAGTTAAACAAGATTGAGCAATCCGTTCAAACAAATTTAACCATTTATCTATTTGATGAAGAAATTACCTTAAACAATATAGAAATCCCAATTTACTATGACAAAGAAAATGATGAGCCAACAATCACAACTAGACTAAGTGAGGGAATCAAGGATGACCTAGTCTCCATAAAATTTAACCGAATGGATATTGGTATCAACTACAATCATATTTACGGGAATATTAATATCCCCGATAAATATAAACTAAATCGAATAACCGGTTCATATCTCAATGAAAAAGATAACCAATACCAGCAAATTCACGGAATACCGAATGAATTCGAACCTGATTCTTTCCGCCTTTCTATACCCGCTTTTGAAACAGTACCAGAAGAGCTAGAACTACGTTTGGGAAGTGTAGTACTTTCGGGAAATGAATCATTCGAATTTTCTTTAGACGTATCAGATTATCAAGATAACCTTTCGAAAACTACAAGCAAAAGATACGGGTATACAGAACCAAGAAAAGTTGGACAAATTCAAGATACAGCTATTTATTTAGAAAGCGCACTATATGATCATCGTGGGATCTTTTTAACACTAAGATATGATCCCTTAAACGAAAACCAAGAGTTATCCCTTTATGCTGATAAACCATCAACACCCAAAATTGACACAAATACATTGGATATGGATCAGCCCTTATTATTTACTGGAACGAATGAAAAAGGAGAAGAAGCTAAATTTGGAGAACGCGGTAAGAATAATGATAATAGTTTCTACATCCTCCTAAAGAAAGATTATGTAATGAATTCGGAAACAATAAATATTAAAGTAGATAACGTACTATATGAGAACAAGATTGATCAATCTTTATTACTTCGAATGCCATCCATGTAACACCTAAGAAGTTGAGTGTAGAAACTTGCTTATCAAGTATTGTTATTCTTTTTGATATAACTATCTTGCATTAATAAATCCCTACCTCAATTAAGAGGTAGGGACCTTTTTCTTAGATACATTTATTTTTTATCCTTCATTGTATCACTACTTCGCATTCCGATACTTAGCAAACATGATCTCACCATAATATTGCTCGTACCCGGCTAATCCTAATTCTTTCGCTGCTTCAAGTTCCGCTTCTCTATCATAAGGAACTCGAACAAATTGAATGGAGTTGGTTTCAAATGTAGCATCTAAAATAGCATAGGAAGCAGTTGTTAAATCAAGGGAATTCCCGACACTTCCAACATTACAAAGTGTCCCAATTTCATATGTTCGTAATAGGGTTGTATGAATATCCCCATAAAAAACAATGTCTGGCTTCGGATCACTATCAGTCGTATGCGTTGCTTCACTATTTTCAAACATAGATAAACACTTTTCCACCGGGTGGTATTCTGGTGCAATTCGTTCAAATTCACTTCTTGGGGAAGCGTGGATGCAACGTACAAGCTGTCCATTCACCTCCATATCAATATGGAAAGGTAAAGAAGCAAGATAGTTGTTATCCTCTTTTGTCAGACGATCCTGAAACCAATGAATAAATTCATTGTCCGTTTCTTCTCGGATAAACACATCCCAATTCCCACGAATAACCTTCTCGCAGTGCTCTTGAATTAACTGAATACATTCAGATCCCCTAGGGCCTTTTCCTACTAAATCACCTAAACAAAAAATTCGGTTAACCCCACGTTTATGTATATCATTTAATACGGCCTTTAGCGCTGTTAAATTACCATGTATATCTGAAATAAGTGCAACCTTGGTCATACTCAATCCCCCTATTTGTTTGTAGTATATATCCTACCAAAAAAATTATAAAAGTTATACAATTATGAAAATATTCTTTCGAAAAGGAGCGGAACATAAAAATACAACCTAGTACTTATTAAATTTTTCGAAAATTCATGGTAAAATCAACTTAGCTGTAGGAAGAGAGGGGAATTCTTGTGAAAAAGGAGCTAAAAATACACGTTTTCATCTCGATCATCGTTTTATTATTCTTTTGTACGTTATCAATTTTTACTGGCAATGGGGATTTTTATGGTGGAGCCTGTTTATGGTGTTTATGGTTAACATCATTACCTATTTCAATATTAGAGGGAAAAAAAGTAGTAAATACAGGGAGGACTTTTTATGAGGAATGTTCGGAGTGCGGAAAAATTCTTATTAATTGGTTATAGCATCGTACTTTTATTTATGCTTTTACATGATTGGGTACCACTTGGTCCCTTAAATGATGTAGAAGCAATAAAGGCAGCTAAGTCATCTGGCGAGTTAGTGACAACAACTTTAATCGGGGTAATACAAATTGTTTTGTTAATGACAATAATACTTATTTATATTGGTAGAAAATACCCTCTATGGATAAAACTCTGGTTAATGATTCACCCTTCTTGCATCTTCATTGGTGCTATCCTATCTTGGTGGGTACCTTATCTGTTTGGAATTGGGGCAGAAGTAAAGGTTGCAGACTATACGCTGATGTTTAGCAACACCCACTCCTTTCTACCAGTAATGAACGGGATTGTTCCAAATACGATTCACCTAATATTTCATCTGTCACTATTTCTTTGTATCTGCATAACAATCTATTTAAATATGACACAGAATAAGATAAAGAAAATTCAAAGGGATTCCATTGCTTAAGACGTGCTTTTACATATATTTCATAAAAAAGTAAATAATATCTCCTTATGAGGTTGTTTATTAGGAGGATTATGATTAATGGAGGAAAAAAGAATTCACCTTACTTCTGGTGAAATAAGTTCGCTATGGACTTCCTGTATGAATGATAGCCTGTCAAAATGCATATTAAGTTTTATGCTAAAACATATTGAAGATCCTGAAATAAAATCAATTGTTCACCTAGCCTACGACTTTTCGTCTTCACATGTTGATAAACTAACTACGATCTTTAAAAAAGAAAACTTCGCACAACCAAATGCTTTTTCCGATGAAGATGTAAATACCGAAGCGCCTTGGCTCTTTACCGACCTTTTCTGTTTATCTTATGTTAATCATATGGCTACCGTTGGCATGGTAGTAAATAGTGGATTTCTTAGTATGAGTACTCGTATGGACATAAGGGAATACTTCACTAAGTGCTTGACTGATGCTACAAACCTTTATAACGAGGCAACCAAAATCGCTGTTGAAAAAGGGGTCAATTCAAGACATCCATATATTGAGGTTCCAAGTGAAACAGATTTTATCAATAGTAAAGACTATTTAAGTGGGCTAAACCCTTTTAACGAAAAACGACCACTTAATTCTGTTGAAATTTCCCACCTTTATTTTAATACAATGACAAACTCCATTGGCATAAAATTATCATTAGCCTTCGCACAAACCTCTCCAACCGTTGAAGTACAGGAGTATTTAGTTCGTCTTAAAGAAGTTGCTAAGAAACACACAAAACTCTTTTCTAATACCCTCCTAAAAGATGATATAGAAACACCTAAACTGCCTGATGTGGGAGTAAGTAGTTCCACGACACAAACCTTTTCTGATAAATTAATAATGTTCCATATGTCTCTTTTGATGACATCTGGAATAGGTAATTATGCAACTGCTGCAGCTGTTAGTCAGCGCCTTGACTTAGCTGTTAATTATGAGCGATTGTCGATCGAAGTAGCAAGACTAGCAAAAACTGGAGCAGATATCATGATTAAGCACAACTGGTTGGAGCAACCACCAGGAACAAAGGACCGAGATAAATTAATAAGAAAAAAACACAATCCGTAGCTCAAAGTAATCCATAAAAGAAAACCGGCATGAAGTTTATAATCATCATGCCGGTTCCTTTTACGGAAAGAAATTTAACTCATCCATATATTTATTCGGATTTATTGATATAGACTTGATGTGGAAATGGTATTTCAATTCCATTTTTGTCAAGCGCTTCTTTTATTGCTTTTCTTAGCTTTCTTTCAACAGCCCATTGTTCCATATTCTTTGTTTTTGCAATAACTCGTAATACGACGTCAGATGAACCTAAAGCTTGTACACCTACTACATCAGGCCACTCTGTGATAACCTCTTCCTGTTGTGCTATCTCATCACAAGCTTGTTGGATCACATTAATAGCTTGATCAATATTGTCATTATAAGATATCCCAATATCAACTAACGCACGCATATTACCTCTCGAATGATTACTAACACTTGTCACCTCACGATTCGGTATATAGTGAAGGGTTCCATCAAATCCTCGAAGTTTGGTTGTTCGTAAGCCAATCTCTTCAATAATACCATCCTGACCAGACATGGTGACATAATCTCCAACATCCATTTGTTTTTCCAAAAGCAGGAAGAAGCCTGTGACAACATCACTTACTAATCCTTGTGCGCCAAAACCAATTGCCAGTCCTACAATTCCAGCTCCAGCTAAAAGTGCTTTGATATCCAGCCCAAACAGCTCAAATACAATTCCTACAACAACGAATAATAGGAAATAAGAAAATATATTTACACTGATGGATTGTAGTGTTTTGTTACGACCGGTCTCCAAATCATTTGTTTTCTTAAAAGCCTTTTGAATCGCCTTTTTCCCAATAGATTTGGCAATAAAATAGATAATTACGATAGCAATTAGACGTAATAATATGGTTCCCCAGTCAATGAGTAATGTCGACAAATCTATTTCTTCTAACCAATTTAACATAATTTCACCTCTTAAAATTTTTCCATTAGTATGGATTAAAATACCCTAAACCAATGATTATTAAACAATAACAGCACCATCATACCAAAATAAGTGAGCTTAATATAATCATTAAGCTCACTTTAAAGAATGTACTATTCTTCTGCTCCCTTTTCTGCCAAAGCATTACGATCAGCAGCTAGTGGCGGCTGTTCAAACCATCCCTGTTCAATCATGATATTTATTCCGTCTTCCGCGTATTTCATTATATCGATAATTAATTTTTCATACTTTAACGCCAAATCTCTCCTTTGCGATACAGCTAATGCTGCACCATAATAACCAGACGCTGCCGATATTAATGTTACAATATGGAAGAGCAATAGTTTATCACTAAAAGGGGATTGGGTAGATTTCGTAACTTCTGAATCCCATTTTTGAGGGTATGGTAAATTACTTTCTGATAAAATAGAAGCCAATAAGTTAAACTGTTTATCACATATTTTTTCTCCACGCTGAATGTACTTGCGAATTTGTTTCGATTGGACAACTTGACTAAACCCTATTTCCAATACAATTTTTACAATATTTTTTTGTAAGTTGTAATAAAGACCACTCAGCTCAATTGCACTCAACGGTCGTTTTCCTCCAAACCAACCGTTAAGAAACCGTTGTTCCTTGACAAAGTCAACCTTCTCATCTGGATGAAAGGTTGGTGGTTTTGTAATAATCCCCTTATCTAACATTACTTTTATAATCATCTTATATAATTTCATCGTATCTGTATTGCATTGAATAAAATAGTCCACTTGATCTTCCCGAGTAGAAGTCCCTACTGCTCCTGCATAGCCTGTCAGACCATGGAGTGTCATAATATGCATGTACACGAGAACAAATGTATCCGAAAACAATGGTGGTGCATCGTAATTCACATCGTCTTTTGTGAAGCCAACCGGAATTGGATAATTTTCCTGCTTATAATAGGTTTTAATTTGAGAAACATGAGACTCTGCTAAATTTAGACTGTATTTTAAAATGTCCTTTGTATCTTTATCCTTCACTGTTTTCAAAAAGTAACGGATAACACAAATGGACATTGTATCATTAATATATTGCGTCCAAAGATTAGCTAGTTCTGCTGAAGTTAATCTTATTCTCTGCTTTTTTCTATTCAAGCTTAAGTCCTCCTAGACTTTGTTCGTACTTGTTCTAGTTTGAACAGGTTTAGGAATTATATACGATTAGAAACTACCTAGTCATTATATTTACTCTACAGGTACAGGAGTCAATTTACTCCGCCTTTCTTGTATATGAAAGCCTATTTCTACTTTTATATTGTCTATATATCACTAAAAATTTATTTTTTTCATTATGATGCGATATTTTTGAACCTACATCGTCTAATAAAGTGAAGTGAATTGATGTCGCGTTTATAGTTGCCTGTCAGTTGTATGCGGGATATAGTTGCGAGTTCAATCAGAGGGGAAGTTTCGTACTATGGATAAAGAAAAAATTATCACAGACTGGTTTTACCAATATAGTGATGAAATGTATAACTTCTTCATCTATCGTCTTGGAAATACAGATGTGGAGGATTTAGTTCAAGAAGTTTTTATTCGTGCTATGAAAGGGATAGAAACTTTTCAAGAAAATTCAAGCCCAAGAACATGGTTATATAGTATAGCAAAAAACTTGGCAGTTGATGAAGTCAGAAGGAGAAATCGTAAGAAGTGGAAATCACTTATACCTTTTAGAGCTCATCATGAACCCAACACAGTGGAGACACCAGAACAGCTGCTACAACTAAAAGAAGAACATAATGAGCTATATGAAGCAATTCTATCCTTAAAAGCTAGCTACAGGGACGTACTAATCATGCGCGGAATTAACGTGTGTTCTGTGCAAGAGACAGCAGAAGCTTTAGGCTGGAGTGAAAGTAAAACACGCTCGACGTATTATCGTTCCAAAAAAGCATTAAAGAAAAGGTTAGGAGGCAAATTCCATGAATAAAGATAATCTGGATAAAGAGCTTGAATCCATGCCACAAACCAAAATAAAACCAGAGCAAAAAAAGAGAATGCTTCATTCTATTTTGCACCAACCAGTTAACCAAAAAAGAAACAATCGATGGAAGAAACATTGGATACTACAAACATTAACAGCTGCAATCGTCATTGGGTTATTTATCGTTGGAATTCAGATTTATCAAGGGGAATCTCCTTTCTTTTCCACAAGCGATGAGGAAGAAATAATAGATTCTAAACCAGAAGAAAATACAGATTGGTCCAACTGGATATCAGCAGAAAGTATAATTGATGTAGATGCCTTTTATCAATCCACTATTCCCGGATTGAGGATAGCTGAAGAATTAAATCAAGTAGTAGAAATCAATCAAAAATATCCGTTAAATAACGATGTTTTCCTCTACATCGATAAAGCCTGGTATCACGAAGATAAAATTCATTTGTTTTATAGCATGGATCTCTCGGATGATGAAATCGTAACAAATAATTTAGAAACTGGAGTTCTTTACGATTTCCTTTTACACAAGGAAAATGACTCCACAATAAAGCTAAAAACAGATTCCCCAAGCCCTTGGAGTGGCGTCGTTTTTAACGATGTGTTCAATAGTAAAGTCTATCGCGTATCAACAATTACGCTGGAGGATGCAAAGCAATTAGCAGGTCGAGAGCAATTAACAACAACCTTCTCAATTGACTTGTATCATAATGAGGTTACGTTACCTGAGATTCAATTACCTGTAGCTTATGGGAATCAGGAAATTTCTTCTTCCTATTTAAAGGAATGGAGAGAAACAATGAACTCCACGATCGTTTTAGAAAGATATGATAAAGGAGCCGATAAAGGGTATATTTACGGTTCGATTGAATCTGAAATGGGGCAGGAAATTGAGAACCTTCATGGTACAATAACATTGAACAACGGGGATAGGATTCCTATAAAAGAAAGAATTATTGACCTTCATGAAAATGAATTTGTAATAGAAATTACTGAATTAACGACAGAAAGTGTATCCATGGAATTCGACTATTTATCTATGATAGAAAAAGAAGACACAATTGATATACCTATTGATGTTTCGGAATATGAAGGAAGTGTTTTTGGTGATCCAGTTGAAGAAACCATGAAGGTAGGAGTTGACAATGTTTATAATACCAACATCATTTTAAGAAGCTTAACCTTTGACGATAAAGGATTGACTGTCGGTATTTCGACTGAAAAAGTTAATTCGAATGGTTCTTCTCAACTCAACATCTCTAGTATTACTCCCGAAAAGCACAATGAGAGGAGTGATTCCCTAAATATCATTTCTGCTGTAGATAATCATGGAGAATCTGCAAAAGAACACGACTTGCTTTCAGCAGAACATCATCAACTTTCTTCTGGTGATGAACTAGAAAATGACATCCTTACATTTGGAATAGCCAAAGGCTTTATAGAAGGTAAAGAAGAGATCACAGCCCATATTCGTAGATTATCAATTGGTGAGGAGTTTGAATGGAATGTAGAGATTCCAAAGCAAGAATAGGTCAAAAAGCTTAAGGTAAATAAGCTTTCCAGAACACCTGGTATAGCCAAGAGTTTTCAAAAAATAATGAGCCTCTCAAAAATGAGGGGCTTATTATTTTTCCCTTGCTACAAACCTTGGTTCATAATTTGAAATAACCTCGAATATTTCATCTCCGGTAATGTAAAGATGATGTTCGACTTCAGGAAAAAGTTCTCGGTTTGCAATAGGATTACTATCAAACTGTTTAATGTAATTAGAGTTCCTCATCTTACAAAAGTACGCAGATTTTTCATCTATTTTCTTATTTGTTTTATCAATTTCTGGCCGGGGTAAATGAATACTGCCACATTCCGTATTATGTCGGAAGCTCCAAACAAAATACTCTAAAGGACATACTTTGTCGGGATCATCATATATAACATCAACCTCATTGCCATGATTATCCTCTAAAGTAATCTTTAGATACTCGTTGTGCCTTAGTATCTCTTTAAAATGCATTCGATGTGTATACTCACTTTTTAATACTGTTGTTGGTTGCCATATTTCCAATACTTGATTGTTATTTTTATGGTGATTAATTAGCTTCTCCTCCTTCGCTTAGTATAAGTACTTAATTTTATTGCTCTTACTATCTATGTATCGATAGCTCAAAATCAAAATCGTAATCATTGTATAATACTCTATCATACGTTACTGATTTATTTTTAACTATCGTGGATTAACTACATTGTATCAAATTAGTGATGACGATGTATTTTATTTTGTAATGAGATTTTTATTATAGACTCACCCTAATCATTGGGTCTCTTCGTAAATGAATGACCAGATTATCATTGGACGTATGATATACAATATTACCTTCTTCTACCCTAAAAAACTCTTTATTTACCTCTTCTTCTGGTATTGTACGTATAGGTGCAACTTCATCTGCAATTTTCTTATCACCTTCTAAATGATAATCAAGTATGGAAACTAAAACAAACTGACTTGGGTACAATTCTCTTACTTCTTGCCATTTCATTTTGATTCCTCCTCTTTTCTTTTATTATACCATCATTTTAGTTATTTTTTGGTAATAAAAATAGAGCTTGATATAAGTGCTCAAGCTCTATTTATCCAACAAAACTTTATACATATAAATTCTAAAGCAACCTCCGATAAACCCTATCCCCATTATAAGAATACACAACCTCTTTATCATCCACAACCGTTTCCATATAAACCTTCCGTCCCCATAGCTTGTGAATATACTGCAACACATTTTCCAAATACTTCAGATCAAGCTCCGTTCCTTCATGATTGTGCTCTAAATAAAGCTCTCCATTTCGCATGTACGTTGAATCAGATGACCTGCCTAAACTAATGTAAAGAAATATATAGGTATATCAATATACGAATTTATATCCCATTTAAAATCGCCATTGAATCTGTTCATATTTAGTCTACTAACCTCAGTCGTTTGCTAAACATGAATAAATTCTTATTTTAACACAAGTTATACATGTTGATTACGATGTTATTTCCTTTACTACAAACCTTTGATATCAAATTTTTAGTGGAATGAAGTTAGCAGTTTTGGTGGATATTTTTCACAATAAAAACAATATTTAAACTATGGGGAAACCAGGATTACAAAATGTGGTTTTTAGTCGATTAATGGATCACAACTTTCCCAATACAAATAATGTATTTATAATGTTAAGGTTTAATTACATAACTAACAGTCACCCAGAATAAAAAATAAATGGGAGGAGACAGAGAGGCATTTCTATTAGTTTGAAAAAATAACACTAGAATACTTGGGAGAATAATTTTGAAGAAAAAAAATGTATTTTTAATCATTGCTTTAGGATTTTTATTTTCATTTCTGCAAACTCCTGTGCAAGCTGAACAAACTAAAGAGAAGAAAGAATTAATTGAGAGAGCAGACAAGTATTTTTCTACTAACCTAAACCAGCTTAAAGGAAAAATAACTGCATTGGAGAAAAGTAAAAAACAAACTGTTACTTTTGAAGACATCAAGGTATTAATTAATAGTTATTACAAAGATAATCCAATGCCTCAAGAAATTGACGAATCGAACTTATCGATGAAGGACATATATCCTGAAGACGTAGCTAGTTCTAAAAACAGAAGGAACACTCTAGTTGTAAACGATATTATGAAAGAAAAAAACATAATAACGTAAATTCAGAGGATGAATTTTTCAAAACCTTTGATACTGAAAACGGTACTATAGATTTGTATTTAGGTAAAGGCGGAATAATGATTTTGGAAAATAAAACAAAATCAATTAATAACATCGGACATACTAATTCCACAGATCAACTGCAAATTATGTCAGAAATTCCATATGAACATACACCGCTAAAAAGCACTACTGCTACTGCATATAACGGTGCAGGTGGAAAATTGTTTACCCTTGAAGCGGAAGGACAATGGCAATTTAATGGTTCAGATGTTCAAGCAACATTTGGAGATGGTGACTTTAAAAGACACTTTTGGGGATCAACATTAAATATAGATGTGGTTAACCGTGGAAGTGAACGACCACTTTTTATAGGTGGCTACAAATATAGTGAAATTTATACAAAGGCATATGTAGAAAGTGTATTTGGAATTAGATGGGCTGGTATTGTTTACAATTCATTTAATGCTGAAGTATATGTAGGTGCAACTCAAACTGGCAATATTTATGGTGCTGCAGTAGCCGATTAATTTATGTTAATTTAACATTTTTTGTTTAAATAAGCGAAATAAAGTATATATTTTATTTCGCTTATTTTCCTTAAGGAAGGGCGAGCAAGAACAATTTCTAACTGAGAACAAGTATTTACTTAAGCGGTGAGAAGAAATTTTATAAATAAGGGTCCGGAATCAAACAATTATTATTTCATTTTTATTACAAAAGAATACTATTATATTGTGTTACTATAGAAATATAAACAAAATAAAGGGAGTTTTATCTTTGCTAGAAATAATTTATCTTACTATAATGATAGTTTTAATCCTGTTATTTATAATTTCATTCACTCTTTTTGTTCGGAGAATGGTTACAAATTCCAAAGCTGAGAAAATTAGCGCTCTAAGAATTGAGGAAAAGTTAGATGAAATTATAAAACTGTTGAAAAAACAAAGCAATTAGTTTATAAATTTTTTTAAGATGGTTGATAGAGAAATAGTTAGTTCATAAGAGAGTATAAGATATTACATTACCTTATACCCTTTTTTTATGGCAACAATTTAACTCGAATACGATTATGTTTTGGTTAATTTCCTGGAGATGACAAAATATGAATATGCTTTATCCATCATTCAAGCTTCTTTAATATGGACGGTGCGTGAAGGAGTTTTTAATACCCTAGAGATCCAACGAGATATAGGTTAAGTTTGCGGATTCGTTCTTCCATTTCCGTGTATTCTTTTCTAGAAGTTAATTCTCTGACTTTAGACTTAAACCTTTGTATCGGGCGTTTTAGATATTTTGACTTTATGGTCTTTTTTACCGAGTTGTCACAGCGTTCCAACAGATTCTCCACGAGTAAGAGTATAAACTTTCCTTCCATCCACCTAGCCTTGTATGGGGTTCGTGTTCCTCGGAGCAGAAGTTTGAAGCCGACTTCCTTTAGCCATGTAGGTCGCTCTAAATAGCCTTGTCTTAAGCTACAGCTACTAATGCCTTCACTGTTCAAGACTTTCACCCTAGGGCCTAGACCCATGCCGGGCACACATGAAAAATAGAGCTTAGTGGCTAGCTATATTTCAATAAAGTTATTGATTATTTTATTTCACATCAACCGCCGATACACCTTATCCCCATTATACGAATACACAACCTCTTTATCATCCACAACCGTTTCCATATAGACCTTCCGCCCCCACAACTGGTAAATATATGGCAACACATTCTCTAAATATTTCAAATCTAACTCCGTTCCTTCATAATTATGCTCCAAATAAAGTTCTCCATTTCGCATGTAATCGCCATTTTCTACTGTGATATATGGAAACCCACCATTTACACGCATGGAAACAAACTGGTCTCTGACATTTTCATAGTATTTTATCTGTTACACGGTAATATTCGCCTTGCTTTTCAAACAGGTACATATCCTCCTGTTTCACGAGGTCTTTCGTTAAATAATTTCGGATAAAAGAAATGTCGGATTCGATTTCACGAACTTCAAAAATCTTTTCCCTTCCAGAACCAGGTTCCACTCCACGTTCTTTCATTTCATCCGTTGGATTGTTGTAACGTTCTTCGATATCTTCAAATATCTTCAGTCCGAGGTAATATGGGTTAATTTGTTGCTTGGACGGCTGCACGACACTAGCGTTAAGTTTAGCAAACTCCACCGTTTCTTCTGAGGTTAGATCCATTTCACGAAGGATACGTTGATGCCAGTAAGATGCCCAGCCTTCTTATCGTGTAGGTGTTATAATAATACAAAATTACTCTATTACAAGAAATTATGAAAATCTCGCAAAAAAATATAAATTTTATCGTCTTATATTATGTAAAAGCTTTTACAAAGTCTTAGAAGGAGTAATTATAGATGAAATCTAATGATAAGAATTTTGTCAAACGCCTCCAAAAAGAAAAGGAGGATGCGCTAGAATATATCGTAAATCAGTATTTACCTCTTGTTAAAGGAATCTCTTTTAAGATACTTGGACCAATTCAAAATGAAGGTCTTTTAGAAGAATGTATTAACGATATATTTCTCTCTATCTGGAATAATGCCAAAAAATTCAAAGGTGATACGAGTAATTTTAAATATTGGGTTGCTACTATTGCTAGATTTAAGGCAATTGATTATTATCGTAGAGCAATTAAAAATAATGAAGTAGAAGCCGACTTTTTAGAATTCCAAGCTGATTTTTCTGTGGAAGAAAAGATTATCCAAGCTGAAAATAAGGAGGAAATTCTAGCATTAATTAATCGTACCCTAGATCCTGTTGACCAGAAAATTATAGTAATGCGATATTTTCTAGATATGGGATCTGAAGAGATTTCCGAGAAGCTTAATTTAACAAAATCAGCAGTTGATAGTAGGATTTTTAGAGGTCGTAAAAAGTTGAATAAACAAGCCAAAAACTATTATTTAGGAGGTAGTTTAGGTGAAAGATATCTATGAACTATTTAATGATATTGAAGTACATGACAATGATAAAAAAATAGAAGTTTCGGATATTGAAAAGAAAAGAGTGTTTAAACAACTAAGTCATAGAATTGTAAAAACAAAAAAGCAAAGTAAATGGAAAAGAGCCCTATCAATAGCAATAGTAACATTTGGAGTAATGTTCTCCGCAATGTTCGGTCTTTCCTTTACAGCTTATGCCGACGATATACCGTTCCTAGGGAATATTTTCAAGTTTTTTAGTAGTGATGGGAATTATGTAGAATATGATAAAAATGCTGAGGAACTGAATTTACTTCAAGAAAGTAATGGGATAAAAATAAGTATAAATGATGCCATATTTGACGGGAAAACCCTCTATATTACCTACATGATTGAAACTCATAAAGACTTAGGTGAAAATCCATGGGTTAACGGGATGCCAGTATTTGGAGATAGTGGAATGAGCAGCAGTCAGAAGATATCAAGAATTGAAGATGGGAAATATATAAGTGTGATGGAAGTTGACCATCTAAGTTCATTTGAGTTAGATGAAATCAATGTTGACTGGCGCATTGAAAGCATATCGACAGAAGCTAATAATCAAGGTACAGTATTTGAAGGAAATTGGGAGTTCCAATTTGATGTAGAAGCAGTTGAAAGACAAAATCTCATGGTAAATGAAACAACAGAAAAAGACGGAATAACATTTACTGCAGATAATATATCCATAACTCCGATGTCATTTATTTTATCTTACAGTTATACTGCGACTTATGAAATCACTAATAATTGGGATAATGTATTTGTCACGGTCGAAGTTAAGGATAATTTAGGGAACAGTTATAAGACATTAAATGGACGAGGATTGGGTGATACAAAAATATTAGTTAGCTCAATTGCCACCTTTGATAAAGTGGACCCAAATGCTAATAAATTAATCTTAACTCCAATCATTGAGCTATCAGATAACGACACGATTGGCTATGATAAAAATGGCAAGCCAATAAAGGCTAATTATCGTTCAATAGACAGTGAAGCAGACTATAAAGAAATACAGCTTGAGGAAATTATTGTTGAATTAAAATAAAATAATCTATAATTTCTATATCTACTACTGATATTTATGAGAAGTCAGATTAATGGGCTTCCATATCAAGCACTTGTAGAGAAAATTTTCGATTTTCTCTACAAGCTTACTTTTATAATACTTGTTATAACAACCTCCGATAAACCTTATCCCCATTATACGAATACACAACCTCTTTATCATCCACAACCGTCTCCATATAAACCTTCCGACCCCACAGATGATAAATATAAGGCAACACATTCTCCAAGTATTTGAGGTCAAGTTCTGTTCCTTCATAAATATGCACTAAATACAACTCACCATTTCGCATATAATCGCCATTTTCAACAGTTATATACGGAAACCCACCATTGACTCTCATTGAAACGAGTTGGTCTCTAACATTTTCATAGTCCTTATCGGTAATCCGGTATACTCTCCCTGTTTTTCAAACAAATACATATCCTCTTGTTGCACGAGGTCCTTTGTTAAGTAATTCCTGATAAAAGATATGTCCGACTCGATTTCACGAACTTCAAAAATCTTTTCCCTTCCAGAACCAGGTTCCACTCCACGTTCTTTCATTTCTTCCGTTGGGTTATTGTACCGTTCTTCGATATCTTCAAATATCTTCAGTCCGAGCTAATAGGGATTTATTTGTTGCTTGGACGGCTGCACGACACTTGCATTCAATTTTGCAAACTCCACCGTTTCTTCTGAAGTCAAGTCCATTTCCCGAAGAATCCGTTGATGCCAAAAACTCGCCCAGCCTTCGTATCGTATAGGTGTTTTTCTTTAACTATTCCAATCCATTGGACGAATTTTAGTGTATCCAAAACCCCGGTTTAAAGGAATAAAGGGTATTGCACTAACAACATTTTTATAGTATCAAAACATTCTTGTTAAAAGAGGATACTGTCATATCATCCTCCAATCATATTTTCAGTAATAGGGGCGGAATTGAATTTATTTCGATTCGTTACCAAGATTTTATGAGTATAGGGAAGTTAGTAATGAATAAGTGGTACAAGCCATCAAATCACATTTTAAAAAGAAAATAATTACTACTAAGTTTGATCTTAAAATTCTTTAAACAAATACACACAACTGGTTTTATCATACTACACATATTGAAAGAGAATGTGCAGATTAGATCATAGAGATTTAAAAATCATCCCCACACTTTATATATTGTGGGGATGATTTGGGTTTAAGGTCTAATGATAATTAACTTTGTATAATTAATCAAATATTAAATCAGAATGTTCTTTTTGTATCTATATGCTTTACATTAGTAAAGTTACATTTTATACACTTCTCTAAAAAGTTAGTCAATATTGAACTATCTTTGGATAATACTATAATCTCTTCAGAATCCACCACACAAACTAACAAATCACATGAAGAGTTTACAAACTCTAACATAGACTTAATTGATTTATTTTCTCCATCTTTATCAAAATAGCAAGAGAACGTTCCAATAATAGGTAAATAATTTGCCAAAGTAACAAACTCTTTCATTTGTGTATTAGTTAGAACTTGAAGTTAATCAAGCTGTTTCAACCTATCATTAATTTTAGTGTCAACTTCCTCAAATAATAATTCAAATTGAGTACCTTTGATCCATGATGAATCTACTTCTAAAATGTCTCCCAATAATCTATCAAATATTTTATTATAAGATATTGGTACATTAAAAGAAATGCCTATTTTACTCACTACAGTACCTCCAATTTATGGGGCTAGTCTTGTTGGAGTATTTCCACTCCAACTCCAGGAATGTCTATGAGGAAACACGTGTCCTACTCCTCCGTGAAAATAATCAATATCCATATCCGCTTTCCCATCTCTATTATAATACCTTCTTTGTTTTACTTTTCCATCAACTATTAAGTCTTTTGAAGAATATGCTGCATCCTTAGTTGGAAGTGAAGAACCACTACTTCTAGAATGTTTAGTAGTTTTTCCACCATTTGTTACAGCTTTACTATACGAATGATAAACTGTACATTCATAAAAGAAAAGTATCTCTTTTCAACGTGTTCGGTTGATGGGGAGTAAAACACTAAAAACACTCTAAAATAATAACAACACAACTAACATATACTTTAACAGTAAATATAAAAGCATCACTTTGTACCCAACTGTAACTTTTCTACTGTAATATATGGAAAAACTCCATTTACCCTCATCGAAACTAACTGATCCCTAACATTTTCATAATCCTTATCGGTAATCCGGTAATACTCACCTTGTTTTTCAAAAAGGTACATATCTTCTTGTTTTACTAGGTCTTTGGTTAAGTAGTTGCGGATAAAGGAAATATCTGATTCTATTTCACGTACTTCAAAGATTTTCTCTCTTCCTTTTCCATGCTCCACACCGCGTTCTTTTATTTCATCGGTAGGGTTGTTATAACGTTCTTCAATGTCTTCAAAGATCTTTAGTCCAAGATAATAGGGGTTTATTTGCTGTTTGGATGGCGCAACAACGCTTACATTCAATTTAGCAAACTCCACCGTTTCTTCTGATGTTAGGTCCATTTCCCGAAGAATCAGTTGATGCCAGTACGCAGCCCAGACTTCATATCGTATAGGTGTTATTTTATCAGTATAAAATCATATAAAAATAAAACACCTAAGATAATAACTTATCTAGGTGTGTTTAATTATTCTTATAGTTTACTTTAAGTGACTTGAAGTCAATGTTCATTCCCGTTTTCAGCATAAAATCCAACCCTACTAAACCATCAAAACCATACATCTCTTGTACCATTCCTAATTGTAAATTAAAATCATCCAACCTTTGATGATCAATACTCAAACCATTTACTTTTTGCTCTATACAGACTTCACCTTTTCCGCCTACGCCATACATTCTCCTCGGTCTACCGTGAGAAAAGTCAATAATTAAGCCTATCTTAGCCATCATATCCGTATCAAAAATTGTAACTGCACAACCAGTATCAATTAATACATTATTAAAAATCATACTTTTCTTTCCATAATCTATTCTTAACTCAGCTATTGGCAACCCCTTCTCTACCCTTATCTTCATGTTCTTCCCCTTATACCAGCAAAAAACTGTTCAATTACTTCAGCATTGTCCTTTGATGTATGAAAGATATACAGTTCTTTTTCAGGGTTTTGTTTATGGATCTTTTTATACTCTTGCCAAGCCTCCATATTATCGTGAAACTCTGATACAACAGCCATTTCATTGACTGTTCTAACATTGTGATCCAATGATGTCTCTAAAGCTTCTACTAGTACAATCTGGTTTGGAAAAGTATTTCGTACTTCAGACCACTTCATAACAGCACCTCCATCATTGATTTAACTATATTATATCAAATTAATTATGGTAAAAGTTAGATATTTAATGTTTGTTTTATTTGATTAGGAGTCACCGCTCGTTACATTAGTGATTAAAAAATAGAGCTTATATTATAATAAGCTCTGAATATCAATTTTAGAGTTATTGTCTTACAACAACCTCCGATAAACCTTATCCCCATTAAACGAATACACAACCTCTTTATCATCAACAACTGTCTCCATATAAACCTTCCGCCCCCATAGCTGGTAAATATAAGGCAACACATTCTCTAGATATTTCAAATCAAGCTCCGTTCCCTCATAACTGTGCTCCAAATACAGCTCACCATTCCGCATATAATCACCATTCTCTACCGTGATATACGGAAACCCACCATTCACGCGCATCGATACAAGCTGGTCTCTGACATTTTGATAGTCTTTATCGGTAACACGATAATACTCCCCTTGCTTTTCAAACAGGTACATATCCTCCTGTTTCACGAGGTCTTTCGTTAAATAATTTCGGATAAAAGATATGTCGGATTCGATTTCACGAACTTCAAATATCTTTTCCCTTCCAGTTCCAGGTTCTACACCTCGTTCTTTCATTTCATCCGTTGGGTTATTGTACCGTTCTTCGATATCTTCAAATATCTTCAGTCCGAGATAATAGGGATTTATTTGCTGTTTGGATGGTTGCACGACACTTGCATTCAATTTTGCAAACTCCACCGTTTCTTCTGAGGTTAGATCCATTTCTCGGAGAATCAGTTGGTGCCAATAAGAAGCCCAGCCTTCGTTCATGATTTTCGTTTCTAGCTGTGGCCAAAAGTAAAGCATTTCTTCTCGCATCATCGTTAAAATATCTCGCTGCCAGTCTTCCAGCTCACGACTGTATTCTTGAATGAAGAGTAATAGATCTTTTTCTGGTTTAGGTGGAAACTTTTTGCGAACCTTTGCCTTTGGTAGCTTTTCAGATTTCACCTTATCTAAATCCCATAAGTCGTCATATGGAGACTTGGCTACTGGCTTATCCTTACTCTCCTCCTCGGTTTCATAAGAAGGTAATTTAGACCGCACAATTGATGGATCGATATGCTCTTGAATGGATAATACAGCATCGAGAAATTTTTCAACTTCCTCTTTCCCGTGAATCATCTCATAGTTGGCTATCCTTTCAGCAGTAGCTGTCATGCTTTCTACCATATCTCTTCTCGTATTCGTAAATCGGATATTATTTTTAAAGAAATCACAATGCGCTAATACATGTGCAATGATGAGTTTATTTTGAATTAGGCTATTTGATTCTAGTAGAAATGCATAGCATGGATCTGAGTTAATCACTAGCTCATAGATTTGGCTTAAGCCTAAGTCATACTGAAGTTTCATTTTATGAAATTGCTTCCCAAAGCTCCAATGAGAAAAACGTGTCGGCATTCCGTATGCGCCAAATGTATAAATAATATCAGCAGGACATATTTCGTAACGCATTGGATAAAAATCCAAACCAAATTCAGATGCAATTTCAGTAATTTCGTCAATTGCCCTAGTAAGTTCCTTTGATTCCTTCAAGGTGGATCCCTCCAAGTTTCCTTTTTATAGCTTATGAATGAAAGTAGAAATGATGAACAAGAAAAAGTACGGATACTTCTAATTTGAGATACATATAATGAACCGAAATAAACAAATCGTAATCATTACTATTTACAAACCGTAATCATTACGATATAATTCGAATTATGAAATCAAAAGGAGCGATAAAATTGAACAAAAAATACCTAGCAGCTTTGTTTGGAATTATGATTATTCCTTTCATATTAGGTGCATGCAACAATACTTCGAGTTCTAATCAAGAAGATTCTGTAACTGATGACCCGTTAAAAATTTATACAACACTATATCCACTTGAAGACTTCGTCAATAAAATTGGAGGCGACTATGTAGAGGTAGAGAGCATTATTCCTCCAGGATCCGATAGCCATACATATGAGCCGACATCAAAAGAAATGGTTGAAATCGCCAAAGCAGATGCATTCATATTTAATGGCTTAGGAATGGAAACATATGCGGAAAAAATTTCCTCTGCATTAGAGGATGAAGATGTCATGATTGTTGAAGCTACTGTTGATATTGAAACAATTGAACATCACCACGAGCATGGTCATGAAGAAGACGAGGCACATGATCACGTGGATGAGAGCGAATCCAGCGACGAAGATCATGATCATAATCACGAGAGTGAGAGCGAATCTAATGACGAAGAGCATGATCATAACCACGAAGATGAAAGTGAGTCTAGCAACGAAGATCATGAAGAGGAAAGCCAAGATGAACATCATGAACATGAACACGGGGACCTAGACCCTCATATATGGTTAGATCCGCACCGAGCAGTTAAACTGGCAGAAAATATCAAAAATGCACTTGTAGAGCTTAACCCTGAAGCATCCGATATTTTCGAACAAAACTATGAAACATTGAAAGCTGATTTAGAAGAACTAGACCATGATTTTCATAGCTTAGTAGAAACTAAAGAAAATCCAGAAATGGTTGTATCCCACGCTGCCTATGGTTACTGGGAAGAATCTTATGGAATTACGCAAATTCCTATTTCCGGTATTTCCTCTAGTGATGAACCATCACAAAAAGATCTTATTGAAATAATTGATTTAGCTACTGAAAAGGAAATTAAATATATCGTTTTTGAACAGAATGTTACACCAAAGGTTGCTGAGGTTATCCGCGAGGAGATTCATGCAGAGGCTATCTCATTACACAATCTTTCCGTATTAACAGATGAAGATATCGAAAATGGCGAAGACTATTTTAGCTTAATGGAAAAAAATTTAGAAGTTCTAGATCAAGTACTACGATAAAAAAAGGCCGAGACTTTCGGCCTTTTTCCTTTAAATCATTACTTTACACATATCATTCGTAAATTCTACAGGATCTTCAATAGGCAATCCTTCAATTAGTAATGCTTGGTTATAAAGTAATGTCGTATATAGTTTTACTTTTTCCTTATCTTGTCCAAATGCTTTCGTTAAGCTTTGGAAAATTTCATGATCCGTGTTAATCTCTAATACTTTGTCCGCTTTAATTTGCTGGTTATCTGGCATCGCATTAATGACTTTTTCCATCTCAATTGAAATTTCACCATCAGCTGATAAGCAAACAGGGTGTGTTTTCAACCTTGTTGACACTTTTACATCCTTAACCTTACCGGAAAGCACTTCTTTCATGTAGTCAAATAACTCTTTATTTTCCTCATCTTTTTTCTCTGCTTCTTTTTTATCTTCTGCATCTATCTCTAAATCGCCACTTGATACAGACTTAAATTCTTTTTCTTGATAGCTTGTCAGCATGCGAATTGCAAACTCATCAATTTCTTCCGTAAAGTACAGGATTTCATAGCCCTTATCTGCAACTAGCTCTGTTTGTGGAAGTTTTTCAATCTTTTCATACGATTCACCTGTTGCATAATAAATATACTTTTGGTCTTCAGGCATTCTAGAAACATATTCCTCTAGCGTTACCAGTTTCTTTTCTTTGGATGAATAAAACATTAACAGGTCTTTTAGTACATCTTTGTTTGCTCCGAACTCATTGTAAACACCAAATTTCAATTGTCTTCCGAAAGCATCGTAAAATTTTTCATATTGCTCACGTTCTTCTCTTTGTAGACTCAATAGCTGACTCTTAATTTTTTTATTGATGTTTTTAGCAATTAGTTTGAGCTGTCTATCGTGCTGTAGCATTTCCCTGGAAATGTTTAAGGATAAATCTTCTGAGTCAACTAAACCTTTTACAAAGCTAAAGTGGTCTGGGACTAAATCAGCACATTTGTCCATGATCAATACACCATTGGAATAGAGTTCTAAACCTTTTTCATAGTCTTGTGAGTAATAATCAAAAGGTCGGTTTTCCGGAATATATAGAATCGCATTATAACGAATGGTGCCATCCACACTTAAGTGAATATGCTTTAATGGTTTATCAAATCCATATCGCTTTTCTTGGTAAAAGCTTTCATAATCTTCATCCGTTAGCTCACTTTTGTTTTTACGCCAAATTGGGACCATGCTATTAATCGTTTGTTCTTCGATAACATCCTCATACTCCTCATCGCTTCCCTCTTTTAGCTGCTGCTCTGTCACATCCATTTTGATTGGATAACGAATAAAATCTGAGTATTTTTTAATAATATTTTGTAAGCGATTCTCATCTAAAAATTCATCATATGATTCATCTTCTGTGTTTTCTTTAATGGTTAAAATAATTTCTGTTCCCACTGTCGATTTGTCTGTTGGCTCAATTGTGTATCCATCTGAACCTTGGGATTCCCATTTGTACGCTTCATCACTACCCAATGTCTTACTAATTACAGTCACATTATCCGCAACCATAAATGCTGCATAAAAACCAACACCAAATTGGCCGATAATATCGTGACCGTCTTTGATCTCATTTTCACTTTTAAATGAGAGAGACCCACTTTTGGCAATTGTTCCAAGGTTTTTTTCCAACTCTTCCTTGGTCATTCCAATTCCAGTATCTGTGATGGTTAAGGTACGTTTATCTTTATTTGGATCCACTTTTATGTAGTAGTCCTCTTGATTGAAGCTTAAATTATCATCCGTTAATGTCTTGTAATATATTTTATCAATCGCATCACTCGCATTGGAAATGAGCTCACGTAAGAAGACCTCTTTCTGTGAATAAATGGAGTTAATCATAAGATCCAATAACCGTTTGGATTCAGCTTTAAATTCTGTTTTTCCCATTCTTAACCTCTCCTTTTTGATTGAATTTAGCAGTCTCATGCCACGAGTGCTAAAGCTATCTTTTTAATATCATAATTTACTTGTTACTGTCAATCATTATACGTCTTAAAGCTAGACAAATATTGCCACAATCCATAACGTGATCCCTTGTATGAATGTTCGTTTCTAGGAGACGCTAACAGTAGGAGGGATAGTATGGAACAGAAATTCCTATCAATCGAAGAACTTAATGATTTATTACAACAATGGAACGGACAAACGATAAAAGTAACCAAGCATGAAATGGATGATCTGGATCAAACGGTACTTCAGTTACAAGACATTTCCTACGCAAGAAATACGCGCCGAATTGATGATTATGTACCAATGCACGCACTCCATTTAAATGGCAATGGAAATATTACAACAGATGCAACCAATAGCACACAAGATTTACCCGCTTCCATGTATGAAATTCCATTACAGGATGACTCGTTATATGAGTTTGATGGGGAAAAGTTTCTAATCAGTACAGACCGTGGTGTTTATAAAATAGAGGTTGTGGAATGAGCCCATTTGTTGCGTATGCTCATAAATTCTTCGATCTGCTCATAAATGGAGCAAATATGATCATAAATCCAGATTTCCGCTCATAAACCATTGTATTTCGATCATAAATTCATTTTTACGCTCATAACCAACATCCACCACGACCACCTACCATAGCAAAACCCCCATAATGGGGGTTTTACACAACAGCTTCTGCTTTTTGAAAAAATTTCTTCATTGCATGGTACACATCTTTCTTTTCTCTCATAATATAATGACGGAACTTCGGATTATCGAATGATTGATAAGCTCGCATTAAAGTAGAAGGACGATTATATAAGTTTACTTCAGCATATCCAAACATATTGGATACATCCATGATCTCATTCACTAACTCAATGCACTTGGGGTTATCTGAGGTAATATTTTCACCGTCAGAAAAATGGAAAGGATATATATTATAGCGGGATGGATTATATTCTTCATCAATTAATTCCAACGCTTTACTATATGCCGATGAACAAATCGTTCCACCGCTTTCACCTTTAGAAAAAAAGTTTTCTTCGGTAACTACTTTCGCTTCCGTATGATGGGCAATAAAGGCAATTTCAACCGACTCATATTTCGTGCGTAAAAATCGGGTCATCCAAAAGAAGAAGCTTCTTGCCATATACTTTTCAAACGTCCCCATCGATGCACTCGTATCCATCATTGCTAATACAACCGCTTTTGATTCTGGTTTTATTTCTTCATTCCACGTTTTAAAACGAAGATCATCATTATAAATTGGTGTTATTTCTGCCTTACCTTCTGTGGCATTGCGCTTTAGCGCCGTTAAGATCGTTCGTTTTTTATCAATATTGCCCATTAGACCTTTTTTTCTGATATCATTGAATTCAATCTTTTCGGTAACAATCTCTGCTTGCTCCTTTTGCTTTAGATCGGGCAGTTCTAGTTCTTTAAATAGGGCTTCTTCCAACTCAGCAAACGACACCTCTGTCTCATAATAATCCTGACCTGGCTGATTACCCGCTTTTTTCCCTTGTCCTTGACCTTTCTTCGCTTTTCCAGGTTCCCGTCCAACGACATCACCAACTTGACTGTCACCATCACCTTGGCCGATATGCTTTTGTTTATTATGATTATAGCGTATCTTATATTCATCCAACGAACGAATAGGAATCTTTACCACATCACGTCCATTCGACATGATAATGTTTTCTTCACTAATTAAATCTGGTAAATTATTTTTAATGGCTTCCTTTACTTTATCCATGTGACGTTGTTGATCTTGAAAGCCTTTGCGATGGAGGGACCAATCTTCCTTGGAGACAACAAAATTCTTACCTTCTTCCTGCAATGCCTTCCCCTCCTATTCATATTTTATACCAAGCTTATAAACTTGATATTTCTTTATCTTATGCAGGAACATGCATAGAATTGCAATCGCTTTTCCTAATTCCGCTTTTTAATAAGCTTAACAACAATCGAATTTCGTTCTATTTGGTAAAAAAACAAGACCAACAGAATGTCAGTCTTGTTTTTTTATCGGTTTAATAAACTTCCTACATAGCGTAATAACTCGTTTGCCGAGACAGAATTATAGCCATATTCATCAATTAGTCGAGCGATTACTTCGTTTATTTTCTTCAGTTGTGATTCATCAGGTGTCTTGGACGATGTTGTAATCTTCACAACATCTTTTAAGTCAGCAAACAGTTTCTTTTGAATTGCTTCTCGCAGGCGTTCATGGGAGTTATAATCAAACTTTTTACCCTTCCGAGCATACGCAGAGATACGAATTAATATTTCTTCTCGGAAGCCCTTTTTCGCATTTTCCGATATCCCAATTTGTTCCTCAATCGATCGCATTAATTTCTCATCTGGATTCATTTCTTCACCGGTGAGTGGATCGCGAATTTTATTCTTATTGCAATAAGCTTCCACATTATCTAAATAATTATCCATTAATGATTTCGCTGACTCTTCATAAGAGTATACAAATGCTTTTTGAACCTCTTTCTTCGCAATTTCATCGTACTCTCTTCTAGCAATAGAAATATAATTCATATACTTCTCTTTATCTTCTTGGGAGATGGATGCGTGTTGGTCTAAGCCATTTTTTAACGAGCGTAATACATCTAACGCATTGATTGAGGCAACCTCTTTACTAATGATGGTAGAGGATATTCGATTGATGACATAACGTGGGTCAATGCCGTGCATCCCCTCATCAGGAAACTCCTTCTTCAGTTCCTCCACATCTGCTTGATGAAACCCTTCTACATCATCCCCGTCGTATAGGCGCATCTTCTTCACCAAATCAACGCCTTGTTTTTTCGATTCCTTTAACCTTGTTAAGATAGAAAAAATCGCAGCAACACGCAATGCATGTGGGGCAATATGCACATGGGCCATGTCACTTTCCTTGATCATTTTTTCATAAATTCTTTCTTCCTCACTTACTTTCAGATTATATGGAATTGGCATGACGATAATCCGTGAATGAAGTGCCTCGTTCTTTTTATTTGATATAAACGAGCGGTACTCTGCTTCGTTGGTGTGCGCAACAATTAATTCATCTGCTGAAATCAGCGCGAATCTTCCTGCCTTAAAATTCCCTTCCTGTGTCAACGATAACAAATGCCATAAAAACTTTTCATCGCATTTAAGCATCTCTTGAAATTCCATCATGCCGCGATTCGCTTTATTTAGCTCACCATCAAACCGGTAGGCGCGCGGATCGGATTCCGACCCATATTCTGCTATGGTTGAAAAATCGATACTTCCTGTTAAATCGGCAATATCCTGGGATTTTGGATCGGAAGGGCTAAAGGTACCAATTCCTACCCGTTTATCCTCAGAGAAAAAGATTCGTTCAACCTTAACATCCTCGATCTGCCCATTATATTCTTTTTCCAATCGCATCGTATTTAATGGAGATAAACTGCCTTCGATACGAATTCCATATTCTTCATAAAAATCTTCTCGCAAATGACTTGGAATTAAGTGTAAAGGATCTTCATGCATTGGACAGCCTTTAATGGCATATACGGCACCTTCATCTGTACGAGAGTATTGTTCTAAACCTCGCTTTAGCATGGTTACAATTGTTGATTTCCCTCCACTAACAGGTCCCATGAGTAACAAAATTCGCTTACGTACATCCAGTCGTTTCGCGGCGGGATGAAAATATTCTTCAACTAGCCTTTCAATTGCTTCTTCTAACCCAAAAATTTCTTCTCCAAAAAAATGATACATTTTTGTGCCATCTCGTTCGGTTAAACCTGAAGCTTTAATCATATTGTACACACGTGAATGTGCTGTTTGGGCAACCTCAGGCCGTTCTTTCACAATATCCAAATATTCCGCGAACGTTCCTTCCCATTGCAAGCGTCTTTCCTCTTCTCGGAAATTCTTAACTTTACCTAGAATGTCCATCGTGTTCCCTCCATATAGGTCGCGGTATTTATACATCCTATGCAGAAGGTCGATTCATGATTCCGACAAGTTGATGAAACATGGAGAATTAAAAAAGCTGAATTACTGGAAATTATAAATGTAGGATATCCCCAACTGGATTTCAAAGGATTTATTTACTGTTTACTTGCATATACGAATGTCATAGATTCTAAGAATAATATCTTGAAAGCAAGTCAAAACTAATAGCATAATTTATACTTACTAGGGGAGAAAACAATGGAGCTTAACATTTGGGAAATAACGATTAAAGTTGCTTTAGGTTTCTTTTTGCTATTTTTCATCACAAAGATTTTAGGGAAAACTACCATTAAACAGTTAACCCCTTTTGATTTCATTACTGCTATTGTGCTTTCCGAATTGCTCGGGAATGGTATCTATGAGGAAAGTGTCAATTTGTTCTATATTTTTTACACCATTATGATATGGGGAGTTTTAATGATCGTTATGGAAAAGATTCTTTTAAAATATAAAGGGTTGCGAAGCTTTTTAGAAGGGAATCCTTCTATTATTATTCGAGATGGTAAAATTGATAGATACCAGTTGAAAAAAAATAGAATGAATATGAATCAATTGCTAAGTTTATTAAGACAAAGCGAAATATTCTCCATACGTGAAGTTGCCTACGCTATCTTGGAAACAAACGGGTCCATAAGTATATTGAAGAAGCATGTGTATCAAAAGGTAACTGTCAAGGATTTAAGCTTAGCCCCTCAACCTACGTATCTAAGCTCCACGTTAATTATGGACGGAGAGGTATTAACTGATAATATTAAAAGCTTAGGATATGATCATTCATGGCTTCTTGAACAATTAGCAACTAAGGGAATTACTCGTATTTCAGATGTTTTGTATGCTGATTGGCTAGCCAATGATGGAATATATATCATACCTTATAAGTCTTATTAGAGAGGAAAGTATGATGAAACACACCAACACACATCAACCTTTACCAGCCGCGTTTTACCATAAACCAACATTAGAGTTAGCGAAAGAATTACTCGGATGCATTCTCGTAAAGGAAACAGAAGAAGGAATTACTTCTGGATATATTGTAGAGACAGAGGCTTATCTTGGTCCAAATGACCGCGCAGCTCATAGTTACCAAAACCGTCGAACCAAACGGACAGAGATCATGTTTGCTAAAGCAGGTACAGTGTATGTCTACCAGATGCATACGCATTGTCTCGTTAATGTAGTGAGCGGTCCACTCGAACAACCGGAAGCGGTACTCATTCGGGCATTAGAACCCCATTCAGGAATAGATATTATGCAACATAGAAGGCCTGTTCAAAAAATAGAAAACCTAACAAACGGACCCGGTAAACTAACAAAGGCGATGGGAATTAATATGGAGGATTACGGAAGATCATTTCATGGATCACCCCTTTTTATTACCCAAGGCTATAAGCCGGAAAACATATCAGCAGGAAAAAGAATTGGAATACCTAACTCCGGTGAAGCAAAGGATTATCCATACCGGTTTTGGATTCAAGGGAACAAGTTTGTATCTAAATAAAGTTTATCATCAATCAATAGGATTTTCTTCATTCCCACTGATATTAGATAAACGAACTGGACATTTAACGTTCAATTGACCCTCCACTTAACCTCCTTGGTTTTACCTTATAAGCATGAAGTGGAGACTGAAGACACCTAGGACGTGCAAGTACCAACAATGCGGCAGGACGCCCGCGTTATTGTCGGCCTGTCCGTTCTATGCGAGATAATTAGATTGATAATTGTTTTCAGACAAAAGAAAAGCCTTTCGTATTGAAAGGTCAACAATTCACACAATATATTGATCTTTTTTTGGGTATGTAAGTTGAACACCTTCCGTTTGACTTTCCAGGATAAACGCTCTTACCTCTTCTGTACTCATCCCTAAGTCTTTCGCCTTTACAATCAATTCTACCCACTCTTGGTCTAACCCCACTGTTTTTATCATAGTACCTCCTAAAATACAATCGTATTTCAGGTAATCCAGCCGTCATTATTGTTACCAACTTTAGACCTGTGACTTTGCGTCCCTATTTTTCAATAGGTTTGCCCTTTTCTGATAAAAAATTTATACCCGCAAAAACGTAAACTTCCCTCCTTAACGAGAAATAAAAGTGAAGAATTTTCTGTTTCTAAAGTATAACAAAAGGGCCATTACAGTACCATTACACCTTCCATTTTGTTGACGCAAACATCATGGTAATTTCTCTTCCAACGCCGTTAACCGTTGATATACGTCGTAATTCTCAGATTGATATTGATAAGCAACTTTCATATAATAGAATGCATCCTTTATCATTCCACGTTGTTCGAAACGTTCTGCAAGAAATATCGACATATCTCCCCACTTTCTTTCGATCCAATACCTTTTATTTAAAAACCATTCTTCATACAATCCCGGTAATGGGTTTTCTGTTATTTGGGATAAAATTTCCTGATATTGTCTCGCTCTTTTATCAAGATCTGTTATATGCTGGGCCGCTTTTATAGCCTCAATATGGTCAACTAAATCAGATTTTATATTGCCTTGTAAATATACGTGTTCTCGTTCTGTCACAAGGAATTTGGTATTCGAATTCGTCTGTAACAAGTGATTTAAATGATGCAAAGCTACCCGCAAGCGATTCCGTGCGTTATTTAAATCAACCTCAGGCCAAAACACATCACATAACTCATCCCGTGTGGATGAATGCTGAAGTAAAAGATAAACGAGAATTTGTTTTGCTTTTCGTTTTCCCCACCCTTCTAAAATACGCTGTTTATTTAAGGAAACTCCAAATCCATTCATAATATTCACTTCTAGTTCATGTTGATCCTCTTCATGGAGCATCCCTCTAATTTCCGTGTATAACTCTGCTGTTAGGTCTTTATGAAATGCACCTTGCTCCTGATGCATTCGTTGTTTTTCAATGAAGTTATGAATCCAATCAGCAGTAATTTTCGGTTGATCCATTTGTACCAAAAATGAAGCATACGGCACAGTATAATACCTTACATTTACATTGAAGTTCAGACTAGCACTATTTAACTCAGGGGGAAATACTTCATCCTCTGAACCGGATAGGATAAGTATTGGTTTTTCTATCTTTTGTAGATTCCTAGTTGCATTCGGTAAGTCATCTGTGTGGAATAAATTAAAATATACAGTAGGAGAAACCTTTTTATAAGCATTGAATATAATTGCTTGTTTTTCTTTTGTTGGAGGATAACAAATCTTATCTATTAGTTCTTTTCCCATTCCTAACATATTATCTTGGCCTTCCACCAATTCCTTGCGTTGACGTACCACTTTACTACCTAGCTTTTTTGGGTAATGGAAGGGAACGCTTAACAAAATTAGCGAACGTAATTGATTGCTTAGTTTCTGTTCCTGTGCTGCATGATAAACACCAATTAAACCACCAAAACCTTGCGCAACAATATGATAGGATTTAATTTCCAATTCAGATAGAAGGAAGGTGAAATCTTTATACAATAGCTCAACAGTCCCCTTTTCATCACCAGAATCACTCTTTCCATGGCCACGCAAATCATAGGTAACGATATCATAATATTTACGCAGATATGGAATGACAAACTCCCATGTATGCATATCTAAACCGATCCCATGGATGAAAATAAGTGTTTCATCTGCAAAAGGATTCTCGGATTGAATCCATTCATAATTGATTCGAATATGACCATGCTTTAAAAAGACCAATTGAATCACCTTCACCTTTCATGATTGATCAATAATGTCCTAGTTATATCTATCTACTTTCGTTAAAAAATGGAAAATTCCTTCCTTACTAGTTTTATTTTACTATTAGGTCGATTTATTTTCTATTACATTGTTAGAAGAATGATATTACGATAAACTTAAGATTAAATACAAGTTTAGTGTGGTGGTTCAATTGTTTAAAATTTTGTTAATAGAAGATGATATGACCTTATTTGAAGAAGTCAAACAACGACTTTCTCAGTGGTCTTATGAAGTAATCGGTATCAGCGATTTTAATAATGTCATTCAAGAATATTCTATTCATAAACCTGACTTAGTCATCATCGATATACAGCTACCAAAATTTGACGGTTTTCATTGGTGTCGAATGATCCGAGCTCATTCCAATGTACCAATTATTTTCTTATCATCGCGAGACCACCCTACAGATATGGTTATGTCGATGCAATTAGGAGCAGATGACTTTGTACAAAAGCCATTCCACTTCGATGTATTAATCGCAAAAATTCAAGCTGTTCTCCGTCGTGTGTACAATTATAATACCGAACAACATACCGAGCTAAAAACCTGGTGCGGAACAACAGTCGATTACATGAAAAATACAGTATCATCTAACACAGCATCAATCGAACTCACAAAAAATGAAATGTTCATATTAAAAATACTGATTGAAAGGAAAAATGAAATTGTAAGCCGTGAAGAACTCATTAAGAGTTTATGGGATGATGAACGGTTTGTTAGTGATAATACGTTAACTGTTAATGTAAATCGCTTACGTAAAAAACTAGAGGATCTTGATATTGGGCAGTATATTGAAACCAAGGTTGGACAAGGGTATATTGCTAAAGAAAAGGACAATCTACATGATTAAGAAATTTTTAATCGAACGAATGAGCTGGATTATTTTCTTTATTGTGTTGCAATTTTTTATTATATTTATTGGTTTTATGGACTCCACCCTTCCAGTCCTGTCCCTATTATATATCGTTTTTCTATCATCCATTGGATTTATCCTGTTTTTAATTGTTCGTTACCAAAAAGAAACGAATTTTTATCGTCGTTTGGAGGACTGGGAACCTTTAGATGACGTATCGCCTATTCCTAATTCCAGTAGTCCTTTAGAAGCGATCGTTGAGAAAAACCTTACAGAGCAAACCGAACATTATAAGCGGGAAATGAGTCAAAATATAACGCACGTCGAACAAGAAAAAGATGATTTGTTATCCTGGATTCACGAAATAAAAACACCACTAACCGCCATGCAATTAATGATGGAACGTGTAGAACAAGAAGATTTGAAATCACAGCTTCAATACGAATGGTTAAGGGTTCATTTATTATTAGATCAACAATTACATCAAAAGCGCATGCCGTTTCTTAATCATGATTTATATATCGAAAGAACAAACTTGGAATCCGTAATCTTTCAGGAAATAAAGGGATTAAAAACATGGTGTATGCAAAGAAAGATCGGGTTCGATGTATCCCTTCATGTTACGCATATACTTACGGACGCAAAGTGGTTCTCCTTCATATTACGTCAACTCATAACGAATGCCGTAAAGTATAGCGAAGCTTCTGATATCGATATTGAAAGCTATACAAAAAAAGGTCTAACAACTCTATCCATACGTGACTATGGACGTGGAATTGACCCAAGAGATTTACAACGTATTTTTGACAAGGGCTTTACATCCACACGGCACCATAACGATAGCGCTTCAACAGGTATGGGGTTATATTTAACGAAAAAAGTTGCCGAATCACTGAAAATTAAAATAGAGGTTCAATCCAAACGAGACGAAGGTACGACGTTCACCCTTACATTTCCTAAAAAAAATGCCTTCGTGGATATAACGAGCATGTGACAAAAATGTCACATGCTTTCCTATTTCTGTTAGACAAATCGAAGGTAAAAGCCATTCATTTTGTCTATGATGGAATTATAAAAGGAGCGTGATGGTAGTGAATATACTCGAAGCAACGAAGTTATATAAAAGTTATGGGAATAAATTTAATAAGCAGGAAGTATTAAAAGGAATTGACATCCAGGTAGAAACAGGTGAATTTTTAAGCATTATGGGAGCATCAGGGTCTGGTAAAACAACGTTACTAAATGTCCTGTCCTCTATCGATCCAAAAACAAAAGGATCCATCAAAATTGAAGGAAAAGAATTTACAAGCATGAAAGAAAAACAGCTTGCGGAATTCAGAAAAAATCATTTGGGTTTTATCTTTCAAGAATATAACCTATTAGATACGCTTACAGTTAAAGAAAATATCCTATTACCGCTTTCGATTAAGAAGGTGTCCAAAAAAGATGCGGATAATCGTTTTAAAGCTATTGCAGGAGAGCTAGGTATTGTGGATATAAAAGACAAATATCCAAACGAAATTTCAGGTGGGCAAAAACAACGAACATCAGCTGCTAGAGCCTTTATCCACGAACCGAGCATTATTTTTGCAGATGAACCAACTGGAGCTCTTGATTCGAAAGCCGCTTCTGACTTACTTCATAAGTTAAGCGATTTAAACCAAAAACGAAACACATCCATTGTAATGGTCACCCACGATCCGGTTGCAGCTAGCTTTAGTAAGCGAGTAATTTTTATAAAAGACGGCCAAATATATACCCAATTAAATAAAGGTGACGAGACCAGACAGTCATTTTTCCAGGATATTATAAAAACACAAGGTGTACTGGGTGGGGTTCATCATGAACATTAATCAGCTCATTTTCCGCAATTTGAAGAAAAACGTTCGAAACTATTATCTATATGTATTTGCGTTAATTTTTAGTGTTGCATTGTATTTCTCCTTTGTTACCTTACAGTATGATCCATCTTTAGATGCGACAAAAGGAACCATTAAAGGAGCAGCAGCTATCAAAGCTGCATCGATTATGTTAATTGTGATCGTAGCTGTTTTCCTTGTCTATGCAAACAACCTATTTATTAAACGGCGGAGTAAAGAAATAGGGTTATTTCAATTAATCGGAATGACAAAGGGACAAATCATAAAAACCCTTGGAATCGAAAACATACTATTGTATTTTGCATCTATGGCTGGTGGAATTTTTATTGGTTTTGCTATGTCTAGATTGGTTATGATGATCTTCCTGAAACTAACAGGGATTGAGGCAGTAGCTTCTCTACGTTTTTCTACAGAAGCACTTATTCAGACACTTATCGTGTTTTCCTGTATTTATATTTTTGTCATGATTATAAATGCGATCTTTATTAAAAGACAAACCATCTTAACTTTATTTCAGGTGCGCACATCAACAGAAAATAAAGTGAAACGATTATCATTTATACAAATTATAATAGGTATGTTAGGGATTGGCTTGATTGCGTTTGGATATTATCTGTCTACCCGATTATTTAGTGGAGACTTTGTTGGTATGAATAGCTTATTTATAGCAATGGCACTTATCCTTGGCTCCGTCATCTTCGGTACGTATTTATTTTATAAGGGATCAATAAGCTTCCTTTTCAATCTAATTCGGAAAAAGAAAAACGGCTACCTAAAGCTAAATGAAGTATTATCCCTTTCATCAATTATGTTTCGTATGAAATCGAACGCTTTATTATTAACTATTATTACGACGGTATCAGCACTTGCTATTGGTTTGCTCGCATTAACCTATATATCTTATTATTCGGCGGAAAAAACAGCAGAACAATCCATTCCGCACCATTTTTCAATTCCAAATGAGGAACATGCAAGCACATTCCAATCAGCACTTGATCAACATCAGATTGACTATAGCACAATTAACGTTGATCTATTGGAATTAGAGGTAGATCTATCGGATATAATTGATTCCATTGATGAACTAAATGTCAATTTTGATCCTGGTGTTACTACAATGATCTTTGTGAGTGATGAAGCTACGGACAATCTAGATGTCTCGCCTAGCGAAACCGTGTTTATCAATTCCAATGATGCAATGCAGCAATTTATATCCTTTAAGGATTCGGGAAACATTGCATTACTAGATTTGGACCATACTATTGAATTAGACTATCTTGGTGTAGAGGAGAAATTTATCCTTCCAACCCGAATTACAGGAGGATTTCCTACAGCGGTTATTGATAATCAAGTTTATCACCAAGTGAAGGAAAATTTAGATCAAGAAGCTCTCGACAACACGGAATTTCCTGTTTACGTTGGGATTGATATTGATCGGTCTGGAGAACTCGAAACAGCTAATGAAATTTTCCAGCAAGATATTAGCAAATGGGCAGCACATGAATCACAAATTGAAAGAAGTCAATCCCAAAAACAAAGTATGGGACTGACCATGTTTATCGTCGGCTTTTTAGGGTTAACATTTTTAATTACTTCTGGCTGTATTCTTTACTTTAAACAGATGGATGAAGGGGATGAAGAAAAACCTAACTATACCATCCTTCGAAAGCTAGGTTTCACACAGTATGACTTATTAAAAGGGATCCAGGTAAAGCAGCTATTCAACTTTGGAATTCCACTAATTGTAGGACTAAGCCATAGTTATTTTGCGGTTGAATCTGGATGGTTCTTCTTCGGAACCGAAATGTGGACACCGATGGTAATCGTTATGTTGCTATACACAGCACTGTATTCTGTATTTGGTATTCTATCGGTTTTCTACTATAAAAAGGTTATTAAGGAATCATTGTAAATCCACAGTCTCTCAAAGGAATTTTGTAACCCTTTGAGAGACACTTTTTTAAGGCTTGATCATGGATAGAAATATATTTTCCAAGTAATATAGCCAAACACTTGATTAGAAGACATCCATAACCTTCATGAATTCCTGAAAATTCCCTCCTATTTCTTCATAAATGATGCGGTAGAGATCATCATCTGTTAATTCAACCATATTTTCTCCATTCGATTCTGTAATAGTAGGATAAGAAACTTGTTCGAGAAGCTCTGTCGTTGATTCTGCTTGTATGGAATAATCCTGTCCTTGATGATTTATATCCAATACGAGACGTTGCTCCATAAGATTGCTATTTAGATTAATACTTTTTTCCTGTGTGATGGTACCACTTTTAAGGGCATCCTCTGTTTCTCCATTCCTTTGAAAACGGATTTCTCGTTCCACTTGTTGTTGATTGGCAGCATCAGAGGAATATTCCGAATTAATTGTTAGGTTCATGTCTATTGGATGTTGATCTTTATCTTCTTTACGTAATGCAAGTTCTATTACTTCCTCTATACCATTTGATTTCTCTATATTTTCTTGAGAAAGTTCTATAGATGCGTTTTGTGTCTCGATGATACCTTCTCGATGTGTTCCATGTGATTTCGTTGTAAATTGGAACCGATTCTCATCTCCATATAACTCCATTTGTCTATCAACAATTTGATCCGCCTCATCTACAAGAATAACGGATTTAAACTTCTCTAGTTCCATACCAGCTAATGCCTGTTTCCATTGGCTAACACGTTTGATAATATCTTCTTTTACTTGAGATTCGTTTATCTTTTCTGGGTCAACGTCTAATTTAATTGCATGTGTAATGTGGATCATTCTCTCTGCAATTATATGCTGAAGCTCATCATCGTCTAAGAACTTCTCCATTAAACCAGTTAGCACCGACTTCACTTCTTCACCAGACATTTCAAGTGTAAGTTCTTTTACTGTCATGGATTCGTATTCCACATTGTTTTCTAATGAGAAATAATCATCTTTTAATTCATCCAAAAGGTAGGTACCGTATTCAAGCTTAATCTGATTTAATTCCCCTTTACTAAGCTCCAAATCCCCCCAATTTAATCTGCTGATATCTAATTCCTCTGGGCCAGCATAGTTTTGATCATACTTGCTAGCAAAATCACCATATTCGTTTACATTCAAATAAAAAAATCGATCATATAAAACTGGAAATTTCACACCTAGTTGTTCACTTGATTGAATTATTTCTGCAGCATTCATCTTAGAATTCTCGTTCTGCAAATGAATGGTATGGTAGCTTACCTCATTTTCTGGATCTCGTATCGAGTGAATATCCATATCTGTTTGGTTAAGAATCGTTAGGAAAAATGCTAATCCCTTATGGTCACTAGTTATTTCTTTCATACTTCCAGTTAGATTTATCTCAGAACTAGATGGACCTGCTAACATGGCCTCTTTAAAACGAAGGGAATCACCATATTTTTCTTTGAAATGTTCCATCGTATCTTCATAGGCATTACGTTCTGTTTGTAAGTATAATTCTTTTGGTTTACTATCCATGCCATATAAACTATATATGACAAAACCACCAATGCTTATAAATATCAAGATAAATAAAATAACCCATTTTGTTTGCTGTTTTATGGGCTTACTTTTCGGATTTGCACCTTTTGCTTCCTCAGTCAATTCTAACCCTCCTATCCTCATACATAATAAACCTAATCCTTATCCATCATAAGCATAAATGCCTACTTCTACAATACCTAGCTTAATCATCGTACAGAAAATGCTTTCATTCACCTAATGCTTCCGTTATAATTTCATATATAATATATTAATTTGGAGTTATTTAACCATGAAAAAATTAGTAGTATGTATTTTTTCCATTACTATTTTCTCACTATTCACCGTTCATTCGGAAATTAGTGCAGAAGAACTTAACACAACCGAAGAAATGATCGCGTTTATTGAAGAACAACCAGGAACGATGTCCTTCTATTACGAGAATATCAACACTGGATATAAAATGTATTACAATCCAGAAAAAGTATATGGTGCTGCTAGTACCGTGAAAATGCCTATGGCACTATATGTAATGGAGCAGGCCGCAAAGGGCAATGTAGATTTAAACGAAGTAAAGGCGTATGAAGGCCGACATTATTCTGGTGGCACGGGAATTATCCAGTACGAAGACGTTGGATCAGAATATACAATTAAAGAGATCGTAGAAAACGCAATGATTCATAGTGACAATGTCGCATACATTATGTTACTAGATCGCTTTGGTAGAGGAAATCTAATTGATTTCATGCATGAGTTAGGTGGGAAATATGCTTATCCAGACATGCAAAATGTTACCACAGCCAAAGATATGGGAATGTATTCAAAAGCACTCTATGAATTTTCAAATGAAGAAGAATTAGGTGCAGAGCTAGTTGAAATACTAAAGAATACGGAGTTTAATGATGCGATTCCTGCTGGAGTTCCAGATTTAGAAGTAGCACATAAAATAGGCTACATTACGAACCAACTCCTCTTTAATGATGTCGGAATTGTTTACGATGAAGATCCATATGTATTAGCCGTAACGACAAAGGGTATTCCATTTGATGATCAACGAGAAACCGTAGCAGAGCTGACAAGCATCATTCATGAGGAACACGAAAAAGTTGTAATGGAGAACTTCTTAGATAATATATTCAATACGTTAACTGGTGAAGGGGAAGAAGAGGGCATAACGGATTGGTATCCAATCGTCAAATCCTTCTCCAACTTTGGAAGGATAACCCCGCTTCTATTTTAACTTTCTTATAAAAAGCGTCGAAGTAAATCACTTTGACGCTTTTTATTTTTCGTTACCTCACGTAGATAGGCTTAGCAGTAACCTAATATGATTAGATCTTTATTACAACCCAACATTCTACAAAACTAGTCCTTTTTTCTAACAAGTTCTGACAAACTTCCGTATACATATCGTATATAATGGTGAAAAAGTTTAGTTGGGAGAAGGGAATATGGAGGCACCTGTAAAAATATATCAAATTAATAATGGAGCTATTAAAACGGACAAGGCTGTTGCTGCAAAGCTTGGACCAGATGACTTGTGCTTTTATCGCTTTATTGGCGGTAATGCAAGTGAAACGGACAACCTTACGAGTGAATTAACCATGTTACGAGAGAAAAAAGCTTTACTAATTGGTGTATTTCGTTTTCCATTTCGTTTTGAAGGTAAAAAACGCTATGAAACGGCATCTAACCAGTATTACCGTATGAAGGAGCTCTGTGATGCGGTCATTTATTTTACAAGTGATGGTCTAATGGAAACGCTCGATCACAATACAACCATTCGCGACGCGCATCAAACCTTTCATGCTATCGAAGAACATACGATGAAAACGTTAAAACAACTAATTGAAGAGACAGGTGAAATGAATATAGACTTTCAAGATATTGAGACGTTTATTAAAGCAAATAAAGGACCTTTATCCTTACACACGATTGAGGAGGATTGCTTTGATGAGCCATTGAAATATGTTATTTTTACACCTTATTTACCAAAAGATTTTACAGATGGAAAGCAGCTTATTATTAATATTGGATACGCTCAAGACGTGGATATGGAAGCTTTTCAGCAAATCAACCTTCGACTACATGACCTTTTTTCGAAAGCAGATTTATTTAAACTCGGCTCCTATTTTATTGACGAGCCTGGCGAACGATTTAAAATAACCTTGCTTGTAAACGGCATTAGTGACCCGGTTACGTTACCTGATAACTACCAACGAATCCCAAAATATAAAGAACTCTTTCGAAAATGGAAGATCCTATCTGAAAAAAGCATTCGAAAGATAAAGACCCCAACAAAAGACGTATAAGTATTCCCCCTTTAACAATACTAATCTTAAATACAACATAGGAAAATAGAAGGAAGCAGGGAGTAAATTGTGGTTGAGACACTGAAGGATCTAGGAACAACACTGATAAGAATCATAACCATCTTGCCTTTATTGTTATTTATGACATTGTTTATGGGGAAACGAGCCATAGGTGAGCTACCGATATTTGATTTTTTAATTGTTTTAACACTTGGTGCCGTCGTTGGAGCAGACATAGCGGATCCCAGTATTCAACATCTTCCAACCGCTCTTGCAATTATATCATTAGCTATATTCCAACGTATCGTAAGCAAGTTAAAGATTTCTAATCGAAGGCTAGGAAAAATGATTACGTTCGAACCTACAGTTGTCATTTACAATGGAAAATTTTTAGATAAAAACATGAAAAAGGTCCGCTACTCCATTGATAATATTCTACAAATGCTTCGCGGAAAAGGCGTTTTTGATATCAATGAAGTGGAGACCGCTGTAATTGAAGCGAATGGTTCATTAAGTGTGCTGAAAAAGCCAAGGAAAAACCCCGTTACAGTCGAAGATATGAACATCCCTAGTAAAACGACTACAATTACATTTCCAATTATTGTAGAAGGAAAAACGTATACATCTATTCTCAACGAATTTAATTTAAACGAAGAATGGTTGAATCAACAGCTTCTGGAAAAAGGTATTAAAAGTAGAGAGGAAGTTTTTTACGCAAGCATTAATCGAAAATTACAACTACACGTCTCCATTACGAATGAATCTACAACAAATACACCTTCATTTAGACATTAGGGGGTTAGTCCCCCTGATATCTGCGTTGAAAACCGCCAACTGCAATAATTACAAGTAAAATTAATGCCAAAAACAATGACTCCGATAACTGGTTTTGCACAAAAAACTGATGAACAACTTCCTCTTTGATGATCATTTCACCAGCAGTCCACGCTAATAAAGCAGCCCCCAAATAAATGATAAATGTAAACCGCTCCATTAGATTCATAATTAACTGACTTGCAAATAAAATGACCGGGATACTAAGGATAATTCCTAGTATAACGAGAAAAATATCACTGTTCGAAGCCGCTACAACTGCAAGTACATTATCTAAACTCATAAGTAGATCAGCAAATATAATTATTATGATCGCATCCTGTAAGGTACTCCCTACCTTTATATTCGCATCCTCATTCTGATCCACTAACAATTTGTAAGCTACTACTAACAAAAGGATACCACCAATTAGATGGATAAAAGGTAGCTTCAATAAATAAATGACTAAAATAGTAAATATAATTCTAAATCCAACAGCACCAACTGTTCCCCATAAAATAGCCTTTTTCTTTAGTTCCTCTGGCAGCTTCCGACTAGCCATTGCTATAACTACTGCGTTATCACCACTTAATATTAAATTGATAAGCAGAATTTTAATCAAAGGCTCGATGAATTCCATTGATGAACTCCTTTCAGCTATATGCTTTCAAGTACTTCCAGCTTGTACAAAAAATGAATGCGCACGTATGTCACTACTAACTAAATGTATGTCCAATATAGACGTGTCATACCAAATTTATTATTCTTGATACACACAACGTGATCATACCTAGTAACAAACATGTCATGGAAGGTAGAAAAATGAAGTTCATTGGTGGATTTTTCTCTTTTAGTAAAACCTAACAATGCGAGCCAATAACGATACAAATCCTAAAAAGGGTGAGATAGAGTTATATGGGGAGGTGTTCACGTTAAGGAAGAATGAGGGGCTAGTTTTCTTTCCTTACCTGATTCTCAATCTGTAATGCAGTAGATAAAATGTGGAGAAAAGTTTCAAAGGTTGAAGAACTATCTAATGAGGTTTCATAGCAGTGGACGACATAACCTGCTATTTCTTTTCTTGCGTCAAAATCAAAATGATAAAAATCCGTAATTGGGAAATATAACCTATCTCCTATAGGAATCAATGTCCCCATTACAATTTCACCTTTCATTGGGGCTACAGCAGATCGATTTAATATCATAACATCTAAGGTTCTAGTTTCCATCATATCTGTTACAACTAAGGATCGGTCACTATGTTTATACCCAATGTGATAAAACTTTGGGACTGCATGATGCCATTCTCTTAGCCATGACTTTATGATAGGTTTTTGATTGCTGGCATTTTCTTTAATATAGAACTCTACATCACTACTTCCCAAATCTTGGTACGCCTGATAAAATACATGCCACCAAAACAAATTATGCTCTAGCGCATTTCTTTTCTCCTCCAGCAGATGATGCTCTTCCATAAAAGGTTTGAACAACGTTATAAAAGCTACATAATTATGTTTTACTACATACCTCGTAAAGTCATTAAATACATCGAGAAGTAGTGTGTTCCTTAACTCATCTGATATAGGATGCTCCTGATGGAATTTCTTTGCATTTGTCTCCGTTTGGGCAAATTCAATCACCTTTCCAACGCTTAACCTGTCTTTCATCATTAAATCAATCCTCCTAAAAAATAGTAAGTAATAGTAGACTATCCAAATACTTACTATTATTAATTCGACAGATTTTCCTATTACCCTTCCCTTTTTGGGACTTTATGTAAAACATTCTAAACCTATACAAGATAAGATGCTTTCTTTTTCTCTAGATTTTGAATTCCTTGTGCCAAAATATTAAACGTAAAAATCGTAAACGTCATTGCAAAAGCAGACCAAAAAGGAATCCAAATTGGTCCTCGAATATCACTAGTTGCTTCCATTAATAACATCGGCCAAGAAATAGATTCATTTCTAATTTCAAACATACCTATTTCTACTTGAATAATATCTTGAGAAATGAATATCCCAATAAACCCTAATTGACCTAATAAAAACATCACCTTTCCAAGGTCAGAAATAATCGAAACCAATAACTTCCCATACAAAAATGGTAAGTAATAGGATTTCAATAACCGAACCGGACCCGCACCTACCGCAATACCACTTAAAATATATTCCTTACGCGTACACTCATCTAATTCCTGCTTTATCGTTTCGGCCGCCCTTCCAACCTCCATAGCAGCGATGATTACGATTAAATAATATGGTCTAGATTCTGTTAATAATAACGGAGGAAGCATCGCTAATAAGATAACCATCACGATTGTTGGTACATATGAAAAAAATCCATTTAACACCTTTAATAATGGGTTTGCACCAAAAACATTCTTATGCGCTAAATAAGCTAATGGTATAGCGAGGAGATAACGAAGTATTGTAATGGTAACGATAATCAATAAGGTTTCTTTTGCCCCCATTGCTAGCAAACTCAATAAGTCTCTACCCTCACGATCGGTTCCTAATAAATGCTCGGAAGAAGGCTCATAAGGAGGTACAGATATTTTCCCATCTGTCATCTTAAAAGGAATTTCCTCTACCCCTTGATTAATAAAAGGAGCATATTGCCCTAAAAAAGTAAACGAGAGAAGCAAAACTAGCATAAGCATTCCGAAGCATAGTAGGAAATTGTGGTTAATAAAATGAAAGACCTTTCTCATCCCTGTTTCCCTTCCTTCGGCAATATGATAAATTTTAAGACGTTTGCACCAACATGTATGAAGAACATGATGAGCAAAAATGGTAACATCAAAGCAAATGCTCGTATATCTTCATTATTGAGAATACTGTATAAAAGTTGATCGCCAGCACCATTATAGTTCGATAACCTCTCGATAATTGGCAGACTGGAAATAATATAAAGCATAACCCATTGGGATTGATTAATGATCGTTGACCAACAGTTCCGTAGGATATGTTTAATTGCTTGAATTCGGCTGAGTCCCTTTGCTAAAACCGTTCGAACATATTCCTGACTCATTTCACTTTCCATGGCAACAACGGTCATTCGAACCATATGCAAAAGTGGAAAAATCATTAATGAGATTAATGGAATAATAAAGCTATACCAGTAGTCACTTCCAAAAAGATGAAATCGAGGTAACCCCGCTTGTATCAATTTTATGAGTAAATATTGAATAGCAATAAATAAGAAAAAGTCTGGAATTGATGAAAGAATACTAGAGAAAAAAGACAAAATCTTTCCCCGCTTTTTACTTCGGTAGTTAAATTGCAACACCCCAACCAATGTGCCGAATAATAGAACGAGGATAAAAGTCGGAATAATGATCTTCAGGCTTCTTCCTAAGTAACGCTGAACCTCTTCCAAAATAGGCGTCCCCGCTAACGTTGTCCCAAACCCTTTTTCCGTTTGAAAGTACGTAACAAACGCTTTCATATTGTCCATATAAAGATCCATTGTAAATGGGTGAGCAGCTTCATATTGCGAGAAACCAATCGCTTCAACTTCCATTTCCCTTGGCAATAATAAAACAAAAATAAAGCCCAATAAAATTAGAATGAATGTGACCAAGCTTTTACATAGATTCCAAACCATAGGAACTCCTTTATTTTTAATTTTGAGAAATTTTGTAATTTAATGATATATTAATTCTTATTATTTTATTTGTCAACATGAAATAGACTATTAGACATAGTAATAATAAACATACTCTAGTCTATATATTTCCTCTGTTAATAACACATTTTCAAAAAATAGATTTATTCGTCCCAAGCATGTCCCCTTCTACTATCATAAAGTAACTATATAAGGGGGTGAAAACATGATCGAAACATTAATGTTTTCTCTAATTGCAGGATTATTTGTCTACGAAATAGTTGTATTAAGAGGTCTAATGAAACGTTCTGTTAACAAAACGCTTAGGACTTTCGTAAAAGATTGGGAACCTCAACCAACCAGTAAAAAAGTGCTAACCGTTCCAAGCCGTTCTTATGCAATGCAAAAATCTACTGAACAAATAAAAGACTAACCAAAACAATCTCCCATCTTTATTAAAGTAGGAAACCTACATCCTACTATTAAACTCCTTTAGACCAGATAACCCACCCAAATCTGACTAGAAAGAAGGTGAGAAATAATATGCTTCAGCTACTGTTATTCATTGCCACTCTAGGAGTATTTCTAATAGGAATGTATCTCGTAAGAACTGGTTTATTCAATTTATCTGCTGACAAACTAAAGCGTTGGTTAGCAAAATTGACTGACTCTCCGTGGAAAGGACTCTTACTAGGAATGGTTGTAACTGCAATCTTACAAAGTAGCTCTGCCGTAACCATTATACTCATTGGATTAGTAGCTGGTAGAATGTTAACCTTCAGTAATTCTATCGGTATCATATTAGGAGCTAACATTGGTACGACTGTTACAACTGAAATTATTACTCTAGATATTAATTACTTGATCATTCCGCTAGCAATTATTGGAGCTATATTCTTACTAATTAAAAAGGATAACTTTAGAAATACAGGTATGGCTTCTCTTGGATTAGCAGGTGTATTTGGGGCAATGTGGAGTTTTAAATCACTGGCAGCTCCACTAGCAGGGTTGGATTATGTTAATCAACTATTCCTTGCTCTTGATAACAACCTTTTCTATGCTGTACTAGCTGGAACCATTGTTTGTGCAGTCCTTCAATCAAGTACAACCACGATTGCAATTACAATGGGATTTATTGCGGCAGGGGCCATGAATTTAGAAACCGCTGTCGCTATTGTCCTAGGTGCTAATATTGGTACTTGCGTTGACGCATGGCTTGCATCGATTGGTGGTGGACGAGAAGCAAGACTTACTGCATGGTCACACATTTGGCTTAATGTATTAGGAGTTATTGCATTCTTCCCATTAATTGGTGTCCTCGCTCATATTGGCACTTTATTAGCAGAACGACCAGATGTACAAATTGCTCATATTAGCGTTATCTTTAATGTTCTAAGCTCATTAATTGCGCTTCCATTTGTCAACAAATTCTCCAACCTAATCGTTAAAATACACGACCGAAATAATCCGAACGCAACCTAAATTCACAAAACCATCTCCTAGCTTAGGAGGTGGTTTTTTATACAGTATGTAAAGAAGCCCATTTTACTAGATAAATAACTTTGGGAAAGGAGGTAATGTTTTGATATTTTTCATTGCATTTCTACAGTTCTTGGCAGGATTAATCTTGGGCACTCTGATATTCCGCTCCGGATTATTTCATTTATCCACAAACACTCTTAAAAAATGGATATCCAACCTAACAGATACCACCTGGAAATGTATTGCTCTGGGTATTCTTATCACAATCATTTTGCAAAATATCTCTTATGTAATCATCCTTATGATGGGTTTAATTACAGCCAAACGAATTTCCTTTAGGCAATCTATTGGGATGATAATTGGGGCTAATATAGGGACTGCACTCATCATTGAGTTCATTACGATTGATCTAGCAATATTTGTCTTCCCCTTAGCAGTCATAGGTGCCGTACTTTGCCTTATGAAGTATAAGAATTTTATTCATATTGGTTATGCACTCATTGGATTTTCACTAATCTTTGGTTCCATGTGGGGACTAAGAACAACAGCGCTTCATATAAACACGTTTCCATATGTAGAGCATTTATTCCTTATTCTCGAACAAAACTTATTGTTTTCTAGTTTTTTTGGCATAGTCATAACCAGTTTTCTACAGTCTTTTACTGCAGTTAGTGGACTAACGTTAAGCTTTCTATTTGTAGATAGTATGCAATTATCTACCGGTATAGCCATCCTATTAGGGGGAGGGATTGGTTCAGTTATTCCTGTATTATTTGCTAGAAAGGGTTTTAGTAAAGAAGCTCGAGTGACAGCCTACGCATTTGCTTGGATAAGCATTCTACATTATGCCATATATTTTCCGTTGATTAACTTATTAACTACTTTAGGAAGTGCCTTATCATCTCAACCACACCTACAGCTAACGCATATTCATCTTGTGGCTACCATAATCGTATCCCTTTTCCTCTTGTTTTTTATCAACCCATTCACGAATCTGGTTTATTCATTTCATTTTAGAAAGGTAAAGAAATAAGTTTAAAGATAAATAGGCTGCTACAATAGATGAGCAGCCTGTTTACTTATTATTTGCTCCCTTAATAGGGTGAACTTCAACGCGGAGTTTGGTTACTCTTCGACTAGCAACTTGATCAACGCAAATGGTTAAATTCTGATAATGAAACGAATCTCCTTCCTTGGGAATTTCCTCCAAATTCTCCATCGTCCAGCCACCTAACGTAAAATACGAGCTTTTTGGTAATGGCACATTTAAAAATGAAGCGAAATCACGTAAATAGTAATTAGAGCTGAAAATATATTGCCTGTCATTTATTTTAGATACCTGGTTTGTTTCCTCCTCATTTTCATCTAATATTTCGCCAACAATCTCCTCTAAAACATCTTCCAACGTTACAATACCAACCGTTCCTCCAAATTCATTTATTACAATGGCAATTGGTATTTTTTCTTTTTGAAGACGAGGTAAAAGCGTTGAAATTTTCATCGATTCTGCTACAAACAATGGCTCCCTTATTAACTCTTTAAGCCTTATATCTTTTGATTTCAATAAATGAGTTAAAAATTCCTTTTCTGTTATAAATCCGATAATATTATCAATACTATTCTCATAAACTGGAATTCTTGAATACCGCTCACGAAAGAATACATCTTTTATCTCTTCAACGGATTGGTTACTGTTAATCGCTACCATGTCCGTACGCGGGGTTAAAATCTCTCGAACAGCCGTTTCATCTAGCTTCATGGACCGATGAATTAATTGTCTTTCTGATTTATCAATAATCCCCTCTTTTTCTCCGATACCTACTATTAACTTTATCTCCTCCTCTGTTATAGAAGGAAGCATTTGATCTTTGGCTATTATCTTTGAAACAACCTCTTTTAAACGTAAAAAGAAATAATTTATAGGCGCGAGTGTTTTGAATAAAACAAATAATATTGACGATATAGCCATAGCATACGTTTCGGCATGTTCTTTAGCTAACGATTTAGGGAGGATTTCCCCAAATATTAGTATCAAAACCGTCATTATAGCTGTATTAATCAGCACACCAGCATTTCCTCCAACTAGATCCGTTGCCATTTTCGCTGAGAAACTTGCAGCTGCTATGTTTACAATATTATTGGCAATTAATATCGTTGAAAGAGTCTTGTCAAAGTTATCATCAAGAACAAGCTTGAGCGCTTTTTCACTACCTCTTTTACCATCATTTACGTACTTTTTTAGCCTTACTTTATTTAAACTTGAATAGGCAGTTTCAGACGATGAAAAAAATCCTGATAGTATGATTAGGACGATTAAAAGAATGAATGAAGTAACCATGATAACGGCACCTCCCTTAGGCCTCTTTGATTAACTAGACTTGTACACGATCTAATTTTCTAGTTCTATCATTACGCGTTTCTTACTTTAAATATGTTTTCATTCCTCCATGAGCGACAGCGTTTGCTCTATGTGAAAGAGCTATTCTATAATCAAGAGATCTAGAGTAACCTTTCAATAGATATATAAAAATAACTATCTCTCTCCTTTTAAGTTTAGGAAAAAGATAGTTTAGAACGAACGGAACTCTAGTTATTCCGTTATAAATTCAATCATATCAATACGTTCAGCAACGGCAACAAAAGTACTATTGGAATCGTTTTTAAATATAGCTAGACCTGTAACACTATCATATTCAACAAATGTTTCTACACCTGATACATCTTCTCCATTCATCATTAATTCTTTTACGCGTGTACCCTCTGGGACTTGTTCCAACAATTTACATAGTGGGTTATTCACGTTAATCCTCCTTTACTCATACTTTCTATAGCATATTTCCATTTAGTAGTTTTTGTATGTGTGTTTATTGAACGATTGAAAAATGTGCATGTGTCAACTTTAGAATTCCTATAGAGAAAAAAACCCTCTATCCATTTGTAGATAGAGGGTTACGGACAAATTCGATTTATGCTTCCACAGGTTTAATAGCTGGTTTCTTTTTCTTCTTTTCTTTCTGTGGCTCTTCATATTTTGTCATCGTGAATCCTGTTATTCCGTAAACCAAGGAAACAAGTGGTGTAATCAGAGCTAAGAAACAGAATGGAAGATACGCAGATACCGGAACACCTAGTGTCGTGGCTGTAAAAATTCCAGCACCAGTCCAAGGCAATATTGCTCCTCCCTGTGTACCGGTATCTTCTAATATTCTTGATAGATTTTCGGGTTTTAAATTCATTCGATCAAAGATTGGTTTCATTAAGGTACCACCCATCACATTGGAAAAGTAAACTGCTCCACCAATCGCAAGTGTTCCATACCCTACAATGATTGTCGTAAATACAAGCGTTCCAGTGTGTTGAATTTTATCGGCGAATGAAGCAATTAATGCTTCTAAAACACCTGATTCCGCAAGCATACCGCCTAAACCTAGAGCAAACAAGAACAGAGCAATCAGCTCAAGCATACTCGTTAATCCTCCGCGTATGAGTAAACTATCAACAACTTCGATCCCAGACTCTACCGTATAACCACTATAAAAACTTGCTATTGTTTCGGACAAACCAAATCCTTGGTATCCAATTGCAACAAGGCCACCTACTACGGAAGCAATGAAGATGGATGGAATAGCCGGTTTCTTTAACATTAATAAGGTAATAAGAACAACTATTGGAATCATAGGTACGAGCCCTAGATTAAATGTTTCGGCTAAATACGACGTCAATGTATTAACACTTTCTGCATTCACCGTACTCGCATTATATTGTAAACCAATAACGGTAAAGATGATCGCTGAAATAATATACGCAGGCACTGTCGTCCAAAGCATATGCTTAATATGCGTAAATAAATCTCCTCCCGTAACAGTTGGCACTAAATTGGTTGTATCCGATAGAGGGGACATTTTATCACCAAAATAAGCACCACTAATAATTGCACCTGCAGTTAAACCAACTGGTACCCCTAGACTTATGCCAACTCCCATCATAGCAATTCCAGCTGTACCAATTGTTCCCCACGAAGTACCTGTAGATAATGCCACAAGAGAACAAAATAGTAAGGTTGTCACTAAAAAGAATTGTGGGGAAATAGCCTCAATTCCGAAATAGATTAATGTAGGGACAGTTCCAGAAACAATCCAAGCACCAATTAATATACCTACAGTAAGTAGGATTAAACCTGGTTGTAACGACCTTCCCATCGAAGTCATCATCGATTTCTCTACCTGTTTATACGTATATCCCAATTTCATCATAAATGGAATCATGGACAACATGCTCATAAGCATCAAAATTTGAATTGGCACATCAAAAACAAGTATACCAATTGAAATAATCAGAATTGCAGTTAATAGCATCGATAGTGCATACATAAAAGACGGTTTTCTAATATTGTCGGTTTCCAACCAACCACTCCTTTATTAATTGTTATGTCTTAGAAAAGATTTAATTTTGGGATCTTACAAAATGGGGCTAAAGAAACGCATAAAGTGGAGACTCCTTTGTTAAATGGTAATTGGGTGGATTCATAGAAGTGGAACACACCTAGAAGGATAAAACCTTCTAATTACCAAGTTGATACTTTTATACTACTATAATTAGAATTGTCAGTAAATTGCGTTATAAACCCATACATTTGTGTTAACTATAGTGACCACGAATTGTTAACGCTTTCACTTGTTCATTCATAGAAATGCTCAGTTATAGATCCAAATCCTTCATAATTGAAAGAGATAAAGTCGACTATTTATGTACTAAAAAGGGAAAGCTCTATAATTGAAGCTGACTATTTTGTGTACTAGAATTAGTAAGTGATAGATACATTCCAATAAAACATACGATATAAGTAGTAGTTACAACATAGTTAGAGGTGAGAAATTTGCACAATAAAGAAAATCTGAAACAAGAAATTTTAGATGCTTTCCACTTTCGACATGCCACAAAAGAGTTTGATCCAAATAAGACAATCTCAGATGAAGACTTTCGTTTTATTTTAGAAACCGGGAGATTATCTCCAAGTTCATTCGGTTTTGAACCATGGCGCTTTGTCGTTGTACAAAACCCGGAGCTGCGTGAAAAAATCAAACAAACATCATGGGGTGCTTTCGGCAAGCTACCCGATGCAAGTCATTTTGTCATTTACTTAGCCCGCACCAAACAAGATACAATCTATAATTCCGACTATTTAAAGGATCATTTACGAAATATAGCTCAGTTCCCAGAGGAAATATTAGATACGTTTTTACAAAGAGTGGAAGCGTTCCAGCGAGAGGATTTTGAATTGCTAGAAGGGGATCGTCCGCTTTTCGATTGGGCGTCCAAACAAACCTATGTTGCTCTTGCAAATATGATGACTGCCGCTGCCCAAATTGGCATTGATTCTTGTCCTATTGAAGGATTTAACATGAAAGAAATGAATCAGCTACTTGAAGAAGAAGGGCTATTAGAAGATGGACATTTCCAAATTTCTGTGATGGCAGCCTTTGGTTATCGTTTGAATGATCCCCGACCAAAAACTCGCAGACCTTTTGAAGATGTTGTAAAGTGGGTTAAATAACTCAAGTAAAGTAAAAGTATCTCTACCAATACTGAGTAGAGATACTTTTTATTTATAATCCTCTAATAATACGAACCATACTTCGACACGTCTTGTCTAGTCCTCTTTATACTTATCTTTCACAATACTTGATCCAATTCCAGCACCAATGATTAAAATCAATGACCCATAGTTCCAAAAGAACGACCCACTAACTAACGTAATATCTAGTGGAGTTAACTTATTTAATAAAAGAATGCCAATTTTTATAACCATAAATATAATACCTAGTAAGAATAATACGTCAAAATATAATTTCATTTTTGGATATGCCAGTTGCTTACTATCATTTATCACTTTTTCTTTCAATTCTTCATCACTACGCAGTAACTCATCGATGGATAGATCTAAAAGATCGCTTAACCGAATAATGATTTCAATGCTTGGATAGTTTTGACCATTTTCCCATTTGGAAGTACTTTGTCAGCTTTTTATTACTCACTCCTCCTAAAGTAAACGAATACCCTAAATAAGAATAACGTTACTATAGGAGTGATAATGATGCCAATTGTAGATGGCACTTCATTTATTTATTCAGTTAAGCAAGGCGATACGCTGTATTCCATCGCCTCGAACATTGGAGGAACTGTTCCTCTTCTAGTTGAATCAAATGCAATTTACCCACCTATTACAGATCTATATTCGATCTTCCCTGGCCAAATTTTAGTAATTTCCACACCAGGTAACAGAAAAGTTAATCACATTGTTCATAGAGGGGAACAACTACATCAGATTGCACAGCGATACGCAACAAGTGTGGATTTACTTCAAGGTATCAATTCTCAAATTCAAAACCCTGATCTTATATATCAAAATCAAACGCTTCACGTCCCAGCTTTTATTTATCTAGTTGAACAAGGGGATACGCTTACGAATATTGCTCAACGCTTTGGCGTTTCACCATCCACATTACTTGAAGCGAACCAAAATCGGCCAGGTATTTCACCTGATATCATTTATCCAGGCTATCAGCTAATTATTCCACTTCCAACGTCAAATAATATCGCTGTTTTTCAACCACTTCCAGGAACACCAATTCAAGAAGGGCTAAATCTTGAAGGATATGCTCGCGCATTTGAAGGTACGATTCACTACCGAATTATCGATCAAAATAATAAAAAGGTAACGGAAGAAAGGTCGACACAAACCACAGAAGGTGCCCCTGCATATGGAAAGTATTCCACCGCCATCACATTCGATCGACAACCGTCCACACAATTGGGTGAGTTATGGGTTTATACACGTAGTGCACGAGATGGAAGCATTCAGGACTTGGTTCAATTATCGGTGATATTTTAATTCTTAAGGTTGGTAAAGGAGTTTCAATTCGGTTATGGTGGAGCTCTTATCATTGGTGATGGAGCGCTCATCAGCGACTGAGGAGTACCCACCTCTGCGATGCGAGCTCCTATCTTGGATTTTTCTTCCATAGTATAGGTCTAAAGTATTATGCGTTTGGATAATTTTCTGATAAAATTATTTTTGGAATATAAAAAGAGGAGAATGAAAATGTCAATCGAAGAACTAAACATCAAAACGCTACGGAAGAAAAACCAAGTGATCTTACTGATGCTAATTATTTCAGTAATTTTGGGAACAGTCGTAGAAATTAGTTTAAACAAATCTCTCCAACTCATCTTAACGATAGCAGTTGGCGGGGGATTATTATGTGCAATTATTGCATTTTTAAATATAACGAAACGACTTTCAAAGCAAGTCCCGTATTTATCAATCGTTGGTTTAGGGTTGTTACTAGGAGCAATTATAATTGTAAGCCCATCAGAAAATAATCTATCATTAATATACTTTTTATTAATTTGTTCCGCTTTATATATGAACCTAATACTCTATGCAATCGGAACTGTTTTTGGTATCGGATTACTTACTTTTGCATTTACTTTTAATGGTGATATCTATTCTTCCGATTTAAGTACCTATTTACTACTTTTTTCCTTAGCAATCATTGTATTATTCTTTCAGCAAAGAATTATGGGAAATCTTGAAAAAAATCTGCGAACCACACAAGTTGCAATGCAAGAAAAGCTAGCACAAGAAGAAACACAACGTAATGTTTTAGCACAAAACTCTGAAGTAATTGCTAATAATATGTATCGTATTGAAGAGCAATCTGAAGCAGAGAAGGTAACAACAAAGGAAATTAATGCTGCACTACAAGAAATTGCTTCTGGTACACAGTCCCAAGGTAATGCAGTTAATGCAATTACCAAGGCCATTGATAGTACTACTAACCAAGTCGTTTCCATGAATGGACGAGTGAAGCAAATTAGTAGCTTCACATCAGAAATGACTGGACAGATTGATGAAGGTCGTTCCCAATCACAAGTATTAAGTGAGCAAATGGATGATTTCAAACAATTTATTACACTAATGGAAAAAGACATGAAACAGCTAAGTGAGAATATTGATACTTCCTTAGGATCTATTCAAGCCATTCAAGAGATAACTGCCCAAACTAATTTACTTGCCTTAAATGCATCCATAGAAGCAGCAAGGGCTGGAGAAGCAGGAAAAGGATTCTCAGTTGTTGCGGAAGAAATTCGAAAGCTTGCGGAAACAACAGATAAAACAGCTGTACATATTTCTACTACATTAAATCAGATCCATTCAAATAACCTTGAAACACAGGAGCAAATGGACACTGTGGCTAATAAAATGGATGAAAACATAGAAGGAACAAAAAATAATCAATTAATCTTTGAATCGATCCAAGATTCCATCTCTCATCTAAAGCAAGAGGTTCATTCATTTGAAACTGTTGCTAAAAATATTGATCAAGAGACAGGATCCATTGAGGGAGCTGTGAACGAATTTGTTACTATTTTAGAACAGGCTTCCGCTTCAATTGAAGAAATTTCTGCCACTGTTCAGTCACAAACAAACAACAAAGAACAACTCGCCCAATTAATTCAGGATACGAATACGGCTACTCAAAATCTTACCAAGCTATTTAATTAACTCGCATTTTGCGAGTTTTTTTTGTGGAGTCATCTATGATACAAACTTTTCCACATTACTCAAACGAAAAAATGGTGTAACTTCATATCACTTTACAATTGATCCACCTTTTAACCGACTATTTTCGTCCCATGAACTTCGCTAATATTTATCGAGTTTGATAGATAATTAAGGTTTTCCTCGGTAACGCCACCACCAGGAAGGATAATGATTCTATCCGCTGCATAGTTTATATATTCCTTTAACCGCACTAAGTTATCTTCAATCCGAGTATCTAATGAACCTCCATGGGTTAAAATACGATCCACCTTATGTTTCACTAACCAATCAATTGCTTTAAACTGGTTTTCAGGAGCTATCTCATCGAATGCCATATGAAAGGTGACCTCTAATCCTTCTGTCAATTCAAGTAAGGAACTCATCGCCTTCTCATCAATCCAATTAGCTTCATTTAAGCATCCTAGTACTATGCCATCCGTGCCTAATTGCTTAAGATGGATAATATCTTGCTTCATTACGTCGATTTCTTCATTGCGATAAATATAATTTCCACCTCTTGGCCTTACCATGGTCATGACCTTAATATTGTGACGATGACAATAGTCAATCGTAACTGCAGCTATACCATGACTAACCGTAGTACCTCCTACAGCCAGATTGTCACAAAGCTCCATTCGATCAGCCCCTTTGGAAATTAACTCAGGAACCTTCGTGAAATTTTCGACACAGACTTCTTTTATCATATATAGCCTCCTTTTATCATTGATCAACTGAGTAGATCGTTTGCCACCCGATCATTTACCAAATCAAGTATTATCCCAAGTATACAAACCGCCTCACATTCTAACTATAACATCTATTAATAGTATACATTCACTATTACAGTCTACTCCGACTTATATTCTTTAATCCCTTCTACAATTGCAGAGGCTACACGATCTTGAAAGGACTCCTTTAACATAGAACTCTCATTTTCAGGGTTCGTTAGATATCCTAGCTCTAGTAAGACTGCTGGCATCTCCGTATCCTTTAATACAAAGAATTCTTCCTTTTTTACTCCACGATCATTAAAGTTGGTTGCTTCAATCACATGGCTATGCATGATATTAGCAAAGGAACGAGAATTACGGTGATAATAATATGTCTCTGTACCAGAAACATTACTGTCCATAAACGTGTTGCCATGAATGGATACATATACATCAGCATTTAGATCATTAGCAAATGTCGGCCTGTACCTACTTTCCTGGGAAATAAAGCTATCATCTGACCTTGTCATATCAACGTTAATGTCTGGATCTTGCTCCAATAGTTCCTTTACCTTCAACGATAGGTTTAAGGTGAAACTTTTCTCATACTGACCACTAACTCCTATCGCTCCAACATCTTTACCTCCATGCCCAGGATCAATCACCACTTTAAAGGTTGCGTTTAAATTTGAATTGTCATCCGAAATCTTATCCTCCGTTTTATGATTACCCTCACCATTACAAGCTGAACAAGCAAGCATAAAAAGTATAATCACTAAAACATAAACTAGTTTTTTTCTCATCGTTTCAACTCTCTCTTTCTCTATTTTATTCCTTTTAAACTCATAAAAAAACACTTACTGATTTCGTACTTAAATAGTACCAATTCAGTAAGTGTTATATTTTCGTTTTTAATAATAAAAATCGTATCTTTTTCTATAAAAATTCCTACAAAATTCTTACGGAGATCCGGGTAAGAAAACAGTAAATCTGATAATTTCATTTTCACTAAAAACGGTTATAGTGCCTTGATGCAGTTCTACAATTTGCTTGGCTATGGCAAGACCTAATCCAGCACCCCCAGTTTGTGTACCGCGAGAAGCATCAAGCCGATAGAACTGTTCAAATATACGGCTTTGCTTTTCCTTTGAAATGGTGTTTCCCTTATTTTCAAAACACACCTCAACATCGTCATTCATCTTCGTGGCAATAATTTTTACGGTACCACCTTCAAAGCTATAATTAATCGCATTGCGGATTAAGTTATCGAAGACCCGTTCCATTTTAGAAACATCACAAATCATTTCAATATTTTCCTCCACCTGTAAGGAGAATTGAAGGTTCTTACTAGCAAGCATTGGATTAAATTCAAATACAATTTGTTCTAACATCCTTGATAAATTAACTCGACTTCGATCGAGCGTTAATTGACTTAGGTTAAAGCGTGTAACCTCAAAGAACTCATTAATCAAATCCTCTAATCGTATCGCTTTCTCTAAAGAGATGGATAAGTATTTCCCACGAAGTTTTTCTGATATTTCCTGTTCATCTCTTAACAAGGATAGGTAACCGATGACTGAGGTAAGTGGCGTTTTCAGATCATGGGCAAGGTAAACAATTAAGTCATTTTTTCGCTGTTCTGCTTCTTTTGCTATTCGAGCGTTGCGAATTCCTTCTTGTTTTACTTGATTCATTTGATCTTCTACCTGCTTTAATGCAACTGGTAGATGTATGAGATCATCATTTGGATCCACCAGCTCATTACTCGCTTCAACAATGGTATCTATATGGTTAAGTGTCTTCCTCCAATGGAAGAGGATAATGATAATAATGCCCATTAACCAAATTATTAATAGAATGGGAATTCTATTGTTATAAATTTGAAGAAGGAACTCATATAGAAAATCACCTTCATACCATGTAAACCTAGTTATAATGTAACTAAGTACTAGTACAGCAAGACCTAATATTACGGTAAACAAGACCGATGTGGTAAACAAGCGTGTAAAAGTAATCTTTGTCAACGTTTGCCCTGACCGACTGTTTTTTTCTTTATTCAATCGTGTAACCTACCCCCCACACCGTTTTAATATATTTCGGTTTTCTCGAAGGTTCGTTCATTTTTTCTCGCAACCTTCCAATATGAGCCATCACTGTATTATTGTTATCAATATATTTTTCGCCCCAAACCGCTTCAAAAAGTTCTTCTGAAGAAACGACTTTCCCTCTGTTCTCACACAGATACCATAAAATTGAAAATTCAATGGGAGTTAATGTTAACTGCTTTCCATTCAGCGTACATTTGCGTGTATCCTTATTGATCGTTAGACCTGCAAAATCATATTCTTTTACTCGCTCTGAATTTTCTCCATCACTTGAATCGAGATTATAACGCTTATAACGCCTTAACTGAGCTTTCGTCCGCGCCACCATTTCTAATGGATTAAACGGCTTTGTAATATAATCATCTGCACCAAGTGTAAGACCATTAATCTTGTCCATGTCTTCCACCTTAGCAGTTAGCATGATAACTGGATAATGATACTTCTCACGGATTTTTTGACATATCATAAATCCACTAACATCTGGAAGCATAATATCTAATATAGCGAGATCATATTGATTAACCGTTATATTTTCGAGGGCTTCTTTCCCTGAATGTATGACCGTGACGGTGTAACCTTCATTGGTTAGATATAGTTTTACTAAGTCTGCAATTTCTAGTTCATCATCTACAACTAAGATATTTGTACTCATCACACTCACCTTTATTATTTCTACTCTTTCACCATAAATTGTATTATAGCGGATTATATCATTTTTTAATAGATTGCAAAGAGACAAAAGGAGCTAGTAAGAGAATGAATTTTGTTACTTACTTGTTAAAGGTACCTATTATAATAAAAAAAGAGTGGTACTTACCAACTTATCGGCAAGTACCACCCTTTTCAATCTCTGATATTTTCACTATCTTAAATTCTCATTTAAGTAGCCCAAATTGATAACACCTTAGGAATTAAGGTCGAAACGATCTGCATTCATCACTTTAACCCATGCAGAGATAAAGTCACGGACAAACTTCTCTTGATTATCTTCTTGAGCATAAACTTCTGCAATAGCACGTAGTTGTGAGTTTGAACCAAAGACTAGATCAACTCTTGTTGCCGTACGTACAACCTCTCCTGTTTGGCGATCTCTTCCTTCATATACGCCACCTTCAGCAGGCTTCCACTCCACGCCCATATCAAGTAGATTTACAAAGAAATCGTTTGTTAGTGTACCGATACGATCTGTGAATACGCCGTGTTGCGTACCACCGTAGTTCGTACCTAATACACGCATACCACCAACAAGTGCAGTCATTTCAGGTGCAGTAAGTTTTAGTAGTTGTGCTTTGTCTACTAAAAGCTCTTCTGGACTTACGCTATATTCTTTCTTCTGATAGTTACGGAAACCATCTGCGTAAGGCTCTAGAACATCAAAGCTCTCTGCATCTGTTTGTTCCTGTGTTGCATCGCCACGTCCTGGAGCAAATGGAACACTTACATCAAAGCCTGCATCTTTAGCAGCTTTTTCAACTGCAGCACTACCACCAAGTACAATTAAGTCGGCAATGCTGACTTTCTTATCTAGATGAGATTGAACCTCTTCTAAAACACCAAGTACTTTTTCAAGTTGTTCCGGTTGGTTCACTTCCCAATCCTTTTGTGGTGCAAGACGGATACGAGCACCATTTGCGCCTCCACGATAATCGGAACCACGGAAGGTACTAGCAGAAGCCCAAGCCGTTGTAACAAGCTCACCAATTGTAAGACCAGAGTCTAAGATCATTACTTTAATCTTTTCTACTTCTTGTTCTGTTAATTCATAATCAACAGCTGGTACAGGATCCTGCCAGATAAGTTCTTCTTCTGGAACTTCTGGTCCCATTAATCTTGTACGAGGTCCCATATCACGGTGTAATAATTTGAACCATGCACGAGCAAATGCATCAGCAAACTCTTCTGGATTCTCATGGAAACGGCGAGAGATTTTTTCATATTCTGGGTCATGACGTAATGCTAAATCTGTTGTAAACATAACCGTCTCAACCTTTTTGGATGAATCTTCTGCATCTGGGGCAAGGTGCTCCTCAGCAGGATCTACTGCAAGCCATTGCCATGCTCCAGCAGGACTCTTCGTTAACCACCATTCATATCCAAACAATAGGTCGAAGTATCCATTATCCCATTTTGTAGGATTAGCAGTCCAAGAACCTTCCAGACCACTTGTAATCGTGTCACGGCCTTTACCACTACCGTGTGAGCTTAACCAGCCTAGTCCTTGCGCCTCAATTGGAGCAGCTTCTGGTTCTGGCCCAACATGAGCAGCATCTCCAGCACCATGTGCTTTACCAAATGTATGTCCACCAGCAATTAGTGCAACGGTTTCTTCATCGTTCATTCCCATACGTCCAAATGTTTCACGAATGTCGTGTGCACTTTTAATCGGATCTGGTTTACCGTCTGGACCTTCCGGGTTTACATAAATAAGTCCCATTTGAACCGCAGCAAGTGGGTTTTCCAGCTCGCGATCGCCAGAGTAACGGTTATTACCTAGCATTTCTGTTTCTGTACCCCAATAGACATCTTCTTCTGGATGCCAGATATCAGCACGTCCACCACCGAAGCCAAATGTCTTTCCACCCATGGATTCGATAGCAACATTACCTGTTAAAAGAATCAAGTCTGCCCAAGAGATTTTGTTTCCATATTTTTGTTTAATTGGCCATAGTAGGCGTCGCGCTTTATCAAGATTTCCATTATCTTCCCAGCTATTAAGGGGCGCAAAACGTTGTGAACCAGTTCCACCGCCTCCTCGGCCGTCACCTTTTCGGTATGTACCTGCAGAGTGCCAAGCCATACGGATAAAGAATGGACCATAATGACCATAGTCAGCCGGCCACCAGTCTTGGCTATTTGTCATTAATTCATGAAGATCTTTCTTCAAAGCATCATAATCTAGTTTATTGAATTCCTCAGCATAGTCGAAATCTTCCCCCATTGGGTTTGATTTCGTGTCATGTTGATGTAAAATATTTAAATTTAATTGGTTTGGCCACCAGTCCTTATTCGTTGTACCACTAGTTTTTTGACTAGTTGTACTACCATGATGATGAAATGGGCACTTTCCAACTTTAGCATTTTCTTTTGCGTCCATACGTTATTCCCCTTCCAAAAAGTAGATTCATAGATAATAATAATTATTATCTTGTTATTTTTATTATATGCGATAACTTCAAAAAATGAAAGTGATTTGATTCATTTCTATTCGTTATTTATCTACTAATATTCCTATTGATCTTTTGGAGTGTTATCTCATCGAGTGAGTAATTCTTTTTATTAACAGATACTCACTCCCAAAATTAATAAAGGCGGTTTGCAATGTAGAAATTTAACGAAATGATTCAAAGTTGACCTAGTGGTAGTGAACTTCATGCAGAAATATCATTTGAAGCCTTGAACTTTGAAGGGAATGCACTTAACCTTGGGGAAACAGTCCTACTTGAAGAAGAAATCCAGGCATTTTCAGAGGTATTAATTCAAAATGGGATAATTATTAGTGCTCTTCATAATCATTGGCTGTTTACAGAACCAAACATTCTTTTATTCACTTCCTATCCGTTGAACCACATTTAAGCTTTGCTTGTAAAGTTGCAGAAGCATTTAAGATTTTCAAATGATGGAACTCCCCTGCACACCTACCTATATACAACGCATAAGATAAGTAGGGTATTAAAAAAGGAGGAAAATCATGTATCCAAACCAACTATATTATGTTCCATATATTAGTAATTTTCACCGGATTGATACACAGCTTTTAAATGATATCCAAAAAGCTGTTAATGCTGAGTATAGTGCTATTGCTTGTTACGAGAAGTTAGCCAGAATGGCACCAACACAAGGTGAAAGGGATCGAATACTAGAAATACAGAAAGATGAAAAACGACATTTAGAAGAGTTTAGTAATATATATAATAATTTAACAGGAAAACAGCCAGCTTATCAAATTATCGAGGAATGTCCAGATAATTATAGAGCAGGTATTGAATTTGCTTTTAAGGATGAACAAGAAGCGGTAGACTTTTATTTAGATATCTCAGATAAAGCACAGGATATTTCAATCAAAGATAGATTTCGACGTGCAGCGTCCGATGAGCAAAATCATGCTGCCTGGTTTTTATATTTTTATTCGAAAGATCCAAAGCGAACAAATACCCATAGACAAATGGAGGATTATGGTGCTAAAGGGGCTTTGGATGCTTCTTCATTGTCCTTGCCACAAATGTTAACCTATGCCCTTCAGGACGAGTATTTGGCCCAAGCAAGATATAATACTATCATCGAAACATTCGGTGACATCCGCACGTTTGTACAAATTAAAGAGGCAGAAATGAGACATATTCAGGCATTATTACCCCTTTTTGAAAACTATAAAGTGCCATTACCTAATGATATTTCACAATCCTATGTCACAACTCCTGAAAATCTAAAGGCGGCATATGCTGCAGGTGTGCAAGCCGAAATTGATAATATATCCATGTACGATAAATTCTTATCAATGAACATCCCTAATGATGTAAGAATTGTCTTTTCACAACTACGTAATGCTTCCGTAAACCATTTAGCTGCATTTGAAAGAGGATTGGCTAGGAATTAATCCTGTTTCCTCATATAATTAGTTGACTATGGTGAACATGGATATCTATTGGCATAATGACGAACCCCTTTCAACTCAAGAGTTCTAAAGGGGTTGTTGTATTGTTATGCTTTGATTCGTTCCATGCTAGAGCGTTTTTTAAGATGATTGTTCTTATTTCCAAACACCTAAGATAAGCCCCATCACCGTAAACGTTAGTACATGATAACCTGCATTAATCAGAAATAACTTTAATGATTTCCGTTCAAATAAATAAGTAAACCCTATTGCTGTTGTAATCCGGAAAAGTCCTGCCATAAATCTTGCTGTGGCACCAATCATAGCATTTCTCTCTGGTCCTAAGAACAATACAAGTACAAAAGATATGGTGAGCGACAATATAAATGACCCACCAAAAATCTTCCCCATATTACCATTCTTTAATTCTTCTTCAGTAAGCCCACTTTCCTTTAGCCAAGGCTTGGCAAATAAAACGGAATACCAAAGGCCACCAATTAGAAACGCCGATAAAGTTGAAATCAAAACTGCTAAGTAGTTAATAGAATCAATTGATTGTTGAAATCCATTTCCTATAGCCTCCTTTATTTTTGTTTCATTATATTAAAGTTAAAGGATGCTGTATTATAAAAAATGGACATCTTTACTCTTTTTATAAAAAGTTATTAGATACAGTCGCTCTATTTTTATATTCTAACGGGGTCATACCTGAAAACCTTTTATATTCCCTATTGAAATGTGATTGATCATAATAATTGAATGTAGATATAATAGGTGAAATATCTTCTTCTGAATAAGTATATAGATAAGAGTAGGCTCTTTCGAAACAGAAAATTTGCCCCAATAGCTTTGGAGTAATTCCAGTTTGATCTTTAAATTAACGATTTAAATGCCTTTGCGTAAAACCTAAGGCTAAAAATTTCACATCAAGACAATTCCCCTAGGTAAGTCTTTTAAAGTAAATTTTTCTTCTAATTCAAGTTGGTATTTGTTAATCTTTCAGAAAACCTATCAATTACATCTTTATATTTATCAAAATCATCTTTGCTTTCAAAGGCATATATATGTTTCATTAAAAATTACCCTCTTGTAATTTATTCATATTCGCGTTTTATCACTAAGCAACTTTTTCCAAATAATGTGTGGTGGAGAACTGAGGATTTATTTTTTTAAATTCTTATTCTCGATAAACTGCTCAAAATCATCGTGAGTATCTTTATTTAAACGATGCTGGTTAAATTTTTCATACTCTTGAATGGCTAACTTATCGGCTACAGACTTTGATATTCTTCCTGCATTTTCAAGAATTTCACGATCATTAAACTGGAGAAAGGCATTAAGTTTATCAATCCAATCGTTCATATGCATTGGCTGTTGTCTTTCCGCTTGGTCTTCAGCATAATCTAAGTACATTGTGACAATACGATTAAGAGATTTAAGTTCCTTTTCTGTTAAGTAATTTTTAGCAACTGTTACATCTCTTTTTCGCACATTATCGCCTTCCCATGCGGTGAGGCCCATATTCTCTTTCTCTGCTTTTGCTCTGTCTACTATAAGTTCAGCCGCTGTTTGACCATGAATTGCAAAGTGTAGTTTATTTTGAACAGTTGCGAAGAATTCTTGTGTGATTTCTGCTTTTGGATCGTAGTCAACAGATGTTGCATAAATATCTGTAATTTTTTGATAGAATCTTTTCTCTGAAGCACGAATATCACGGATCCGTTCAAGTAATTCATCGAAATAATCCTGCCCAAAATTACGCATTTCTTTCAAACGATCGTCATCTATTGTAAAACCTTTGACAAGATATTCATTTAAGCGTTCTGTCGCCCACTTGCGAAATTGTGTACCCCTGTGGGAACGGACACGATAGCCGATAGCGATAATCATTTCGAGGTTGTAGTGTTTTGTCTTATAGTTTTTACCATCTTTCGCAGTTGTCAAGTAATACTTGACAACTGCATTCTCATCTAACTCCTTTTCTTCGAATATATTTTTAATATGGAGACTTATATTCTGCTTAGTCGACTGATATAGTTCCGCAATTGCCTTTTGTGTCATCCAAACAGTTTCATTTTCCAGTCTAACATCGATTTTAGTGTTTCCATCCTCTGTTTGATAGATTAGGATACTAGTTTCATTCTGCATTGTCATCACTTCCTTTTATTATAGAATTTAACTCATGATTTTCCCCTAAACCTTTTAGTATGTACTATTATACCATTTATAATTTGATAACTAAATAAAAATGCGAACGTTTATTCCCGTTATGTGATTTTATATTTTTGTATAAAACACAACCCCTTCAGACTTTTTCAAAAGTTCTAAGGGGCTGTGTTTTATTATTTAATTTGTTTTGATATGGTCTTACTTAACTCAATCTCCACCCTTTGTTTTACCACTATTTATGATACGGTTCAGCGTGGTAATTTAAGAGGCAAAAAATAGGACACTGGGATGTAAAAATTCCAGTGTCTACAATTTTCTAATGACAATTCACTTTATATTTTTCAATTTAAATAAGGCATCATTTGTAATTTAGCAGCTTTATAGTAATTTAATCCATGTTTACGAACTAAACCATCTATTTTTTTCTTATCACCTAACCATCTACACATTAATGGTTGTCTAAAGTAATTTTCATGTATAGCCTCTCTTTTGGGAAATACAAAGCGTTCAAATTGTAAAACACTCTCATTTCCCTTACTTACCCAGCTTAACGATTTTTCTCCGGAAGGAGTTATATTTAATAATTCTTTTAATTTAGGTGAGGGATACACCATAGTATTTCCATATATAAAAACACTAGTTCCTACAAGTTCATTCGTCAAACAGATCCCTGTACTTTCCAAAAACTCTTCTTCAATACTCAACAATTCTTTATCCTCTGAAATACACTGAGAAACTAGTCCACCTGTATTTAGAGATTTAGTTACCGATAAATCCTTAACTAATACGTTATTATTTGATAATTTTGAAGTTTCTGTATAAATAATTCCGTCTCTACTACCAATCGGATACCAAACTACGCCACCTATAACGTACTTATCTTCTGGGACATTTTTTTCTAAAAGCCTCTTTAAATATGGTTTACCCTTGGATATAGAATCCTCATCGATAAACTTTTTTAGTTGATTTTCTATATCCCATTCTTCCTCATAAGTAACCTGTGGTATTTTTGAGATTACCCATGGGTCATCTGCCATTAATAAAGCTTGCGCTTTTATAGACAAAGGAACATTTTCCCAGCGTTTCTTTTTCTCTTCCCCATATAGTATCTTCATATCTAATTCACTATAAGATGGTGGATAAAGCATTGAGTCTCCCGGTCTGGATGCCTTATGTATAAAAGAATCTTGTGGTCTTAGCGTTTTTTCATTCTGTAAAAAATACCTAATATCATCAGGAAAATCATACGTAAGGCTTTCCATAATACTTAAAAATCTTTCTGCTATATGACTTATATTAGATTTATTAAATATGGGAGGATAGTCACTAGGAAGACCATAACTTATCTCTTTTGCTGTGTATTCAACCCCTATTTCTTTTCTATTTCTTATAATTAAAAATAATTGAATCTTTTTAGCTAAGTTATTTGTCTCTTTATACTCCTTTTCAATCCTAGGATATAAAACATTGAATCCTTCAATATTTTCTTGAGACCATCTTTCAGACATTAATAAGAGATATTCTTTCTGTTCATCAGTAAATAATTCCCATGAATCGGATATGAACCTAAATATTTCTGGATACCTTTCAACAAGTAACTGTAAACCTTGCAAACAGACTTCGATTCTATGAATATTCCTAGTTAAAATTTGTTCGATAAGAGTATTAAAGGTTAATTCTGTCATATCTTTTGGAATCAATAAACTGCTTGTTGATGGTTCTACCATTTCAGAACTAAAATTTAAATGTCCACATCCAGTGAGCCAAGTATAATGACATTTTAATTCCTCATCAAACATATACCTTACGAAATCAATCGATAATAAATTACCCACGTGTTGTAATAGAAATTCCATATTAGAGCTACATGTATAATAATGATCATTTTCATCTAGATTTTTTTTATTATACTCAGCCAATAGCCACAAGAAGTCTTGTCCAAGTTCTTTCAAAAGTTTTTCAACAATATTTGTACAACCGGACTGTTCCCAAGCGTAAGTTTCTAGTCTACTTAAAGTAAATTCCGTAAATTTTTCAGCTACATGATTAGAGATTTCACCACGTTTCTCTATTATATCCCATGCAATATTAACAGAAGTCCATCCCATTATTGGGTTCTGTTCATATTCTAAGAAATGAATAATCTCATCTGTTTTCATTTCGAATAGATTTAATTTAAGATCCTCTTCCTCTAATTTTCTCTTCTTACTATATTCATTTTGGTGATTATTCTGATAATAACGCCTGTTATCTTGATTAATAGCGATCTTTGTATGTTCTGGTGATATTTCTGCTAATACACTTTCTATTTTTTCATTCCCTATTTCTTTACCTTTGATTACACATTTTAAATAAATATTTTTTAATCCTATCCTGTCTTCTTGGTTGTACCAAGATAATATTCCGCAGCTTAATATCCAAATAGAAGCTATATTCTCTATATCGGTAGAATTCTCCACTAAATCATTTAGCTGATCATATTGTATATCTAGTGAAAAACGAAACTTTTCATCCTGCTGTCTTAAATTCCAGATATCAGTAATACCACATTTAGCTGCAGCATTAGCACTCTCTTTTTGGATATCATAAGATGCCCTATTGCTTCCTTTTATATCTGCTATATTAGATAATTTATATAATTCTAAGCCTCTAGACTGCCATTCATTAGGATACTTTTCGAATAACTTTTTACAATACTTTAATAATGGCCATAAAGCATATTCCTTATGATCCACATAACTAACGGCATCCCATTTCAACTTTTTATCAATCTCATCCATTAGTTCTGGAATTACGACTTCTCCATATTTTTTAAAGCATTCATGCGTTTCTTCATAATTACTTTCTATAAAGAGTTTTTCTCCATTTTTTCCATAAAGTTCAAATAGATACTCTTGTACTATATCATTTTTTTTATTTTTAATTAAAAAGTCCAATACAATAGCCTTATAATGCATTCCTAATTGATTTCTTTCAAACAAATGCGTTCTTAATAAGTCACATAGATAATCCATTTCAATTGTAGTTAAAAGATTACTTTGATTTAGAGATATATACAACAGTATTTTAAATCCTTCATTAAAATCAAAAGTTCTTACTCCTCTGGTCTCATATTCCATAAAATCTTTATAACTTTTAACTATATGCTCTCTAGTATTCACGTTTTCTTTATGATTAGACTCTCTTATAGCTCTACCTAATAAAAAACCATGGCGAGTCAGATTTCTTAGATAGTTGTAATCTTTATCTTCATCTCTCTTTTCAATCTCCTGAATTAAATTATTTATAATGCCTAATCCAACCAAGATATCCTTATTAAACTCTTGGTATCCTACAATAATGGATAAAAGAACAGCTTTAAAGCTAGTGTCATTTGTAATATATTTTATCTTCTCTAACTTCTTTAAATCTATCATTGGAGGAATCCGGTTATTAATTATTAGAGAAACATGGGCTAATAAGACATCATTTGAGATTTCTCTTTTCTCCGCTATTCTTTCTAAAATCCCATTATACTTTTCAACCTGATTATTAAATATAATATTTTTTAAATTTTTTTCTATACAACGGTAAGAAACCCCGCCATTATAAATAATGTCAAGTGCTTTTTCAGTTTCATTCATTTTAATCAATTTTTCAAAATAAGTGTCATTAAATAATAGATTTGCGTGTATTTCATCATCTGCTTGTTGAACATTATCTATCTTAGTAAATCCCTCGTTGAATTTTACAGACAAATACGCCCAATTAGTTATTATTTCATCTAAAATACCTTGGTCCCATACACTATTATTCTCAGACATAATTGTTCTAATGAATGATGTCGGTGTTAAGTCTTTCATCCATAAATTATAAGTAGAGTTTGCTCTAGAGTAAGATATTGAATCTTCATAAGATAATAAATCAGCACAAAATTTTAACATATTCGAGTAACTATCTAAATTTTCTTGTTTTAACTCAACAGATCTTAATTCATAAGAACTTAATGTCTTCACATACGATTTATCTTGTAGTTTATATTCCTTTTCATAATATTCATAGTAACGAAAATGCTGATACATTGTATTTATGGCAAGGTAAACGCTATGATATTTTTCCCAATCTCTAGATTCTATAGCGGATTGATAAGCCGTGGATGCAAATTCTTGTAGCTTCTTCCTTGACAATCCATTAGCCAATGAATGAATTACAAACTCTACACTAAAAACTTCTGGTATTAAATCCTTTCTCTCAGAACTAATTAACAAGGGTATTGAGTTATTTAAACTCTGTAAACTATAATTATCACGCATGAAATAATCAGCTAATTGAAACGCAATACTTCTATACTTAGCACCACTACTGTTATTTGCCATTAAAAAAACTCTAAAATCATTATGAAACAACGCATATTCATTATTACTAGTTTTCTGTACTAACGGAAAAAGTAATTCTAATAATTCATCCCAGTCTTCTTTATGTAAATCTAAATTTATTGCTTTACTTAATATATTAGTATTAACTCTTCCATTTAATAAAATTATCGCGCTTGCTAAAACTTTATCTGGAAAAGGAAATCCTAAGCTTTTTTTATTTAGATAATCTGTAACATATTTCCATATGTGACTATAATAATTTGTAATATCACCACTTACATATTTTTCATCTAATATCCTTTTAAAGTCTTCAATTGTATCACAATATTTAGCTTCTTCGACTGCAAATGCTACTGATAAATTATTTCCCTGTGTTTTTTCATAGATAAATTCAGATAAAATATTAATATTTATATCGAGATTTATCCCATTTAAATCCAATAACCCTTTAATATCTTCTGTTAACAAAGGTGACATGTGTAAATGTTCCACATTTTCTGTTTCTTTTTTTAACCAGAATGGATATTGTTCGTATAATTGAGTTGGTTGACCTACAATTACAAATACTACACCATCCGGAATTTCATCAGGGCTAAATAAACTTTGCAAAAAAGTTATCTCATTGTTTGCTCTAGCTGCATGATCAATACCATCTATACAAATAACTACCCTTTCACCGGTTTTTTTAGTTAAAAGTTCCGCTAAGCGAATGACTTCTTTTCTCATTTGTTCAACAGTACATAATGCGTTAGTAACTGGAATGTTATATTTATCCAATTCCCCCTTAAAATATCTTCTTAATTGAATTAATAAGTCATTCCATAAAGATTCTGGCCTACATAGACCTGAATCAACATTGTAAAATCTCTGTTCGGGTGAAATAGGTTTAAATGTGTGATACCTAGCCTTAAAAAGATTATGATTTAATTGCAAATAACTTATAAGGCTAGTTTTTCCACTTCCCGGATCACCCGATATCCATACTACCTTATCATCCTTCTCTTTTACGTTTTTAATTACATTATTAGCGAATACTTGGCGACTTTTAAAAAAAGGTGTTGGGTAAGGTAACTCATGTTCTCCATGCTCTCTATCATTATTTAGTGATAAAGCATCATAGACATCTTCAATTGTTACTTTTACTTTTTCTTTCCTTCTAGTAGTTGTCCAAACCCTTAAATTAGAACATAGCTTATCAAATAAACTTCTTGCCACCATTAGATCACATTTAAAAGTGTCTTGTAATGATCTGATTATGGAATTTTCTAATTCCTCTAATGAACCTTCATTACTTCTAACTACTACTGTCTTTAAAAATCCTAATACTAAGGAATCATCACCTATTGATGCTTTAAACTCATTCCACTGAATCTTTAAATCTATATCATCAATTAATCTCTCAATTTCTAATATAGATTTTGATTTTTCCACATATAATTTTATTTCTTGTATAAATTTCTCTAACGAAATAGCCCTATACCTTTCCCCATTAAAGGTCCGAGTTGTTCTATTTATCCCTAATTTTCTATTAGTATATAAAACTGGTGTAATAACCTTACCCTCGTTCTCTCTAGCTTCTTTCCAACCAATAGCTAATGCTTTAATTAAACTCGTCTTGGTGCTTCCACTTTCCCTAGTAGTTGTATCTATTAATTTTGAAAAGGTAAGATTTCCCTTTCCTGTATCTCCGACTTCATGCTTAACTTGAAAGCATACTTCTTCTCCATTACCAATTCCAACAACTACATCATCTATCGTATTATGAATTTCAGATTGAAAAATTACGTATGAAATATTGCTATCTGGATTGATCATTTGTATTATTCTTTCTAAGCCTACGTACCATTCGTACCAGTATGGATCACCAATTCCCGGCGTTGACATTTAATTCCCCCTTTAAAACAATTACCTCATAACTAAACACGCTGAATATTCTAGAGGAAATGTTATGGAGTAAATTACCATTTACTTTATATCTTATCATAAATGACATTTTCAGATTAAATTCATGTATGGATTTAACTACTTACACAAGAAAAAAGTATAAATTTTATTTTATATTTGGCCTTAGAATTTAACACATGTATCGATATACTGTTTTTGAACCTTGTAAGTAACACACTTAGAACCATTCAATTGGGTATGTTTAAGCTGATTACTTGGAAAAGTTAATTACTTAGGACATTTGCTAACCCTAAGTGATACTTTTTATACTCTGACAAAAAGAGAGAGAAATGGAGGTACTTCGAGTAGACAAACAAGATTACAAAATTCACTACAATACTAGGAGGAAGATAAATGAAAGAGAAAATTATTCTTAGAAAAAGTGCAAGGCAAAGGCTAGAGGTAAAAGCCTCGGATCTTGAATACCTTGCCTTTTTGGAACAGCAACGATTGCTTTCCGTTCAACAATTTCATCAAGCGTCTTCAGAATTGTTCAATAATCAATTAAAAGACTACAGTTTTAAAAATTGCATCAGAAAATTTGAAGAATACAATTTTATTCGAAGTCATTTATATAGCAATAAGTTTGAGGGAGAACGTTTTAAATATGTTACCGTGGGTAGTAAAAGCATTGAATTGTTAATTGAAAATGAGTTTCTTGATGGTTCATATAATAAGTCAAAAATATACAAATTGAAATCTTGGGGGCAGTCCCCTACCCAGCTAAAGCTCACCGTGGTGATTTAAAAGGCAAAAACAGGCATTGGTAGACTGATTTTACCAATGCCCTTTTTATTATTGTTTTACTTCTAGTTATTTAAAATATAATGACATTGTTTACGTCCATTTGAATTGTTTAACGTCTGCATTCTCCAACATTTGATAAATGTCATTTACCTTAGATCTTTCTTGTCCATTGAAGCGGTTTTTACAAAAGGTAAAAATCATTCTTGTTTTTGCTCTTGACATTGCAACAAAAAATGTAAATGTTTCATCTTCTGGGGATTTCTCAAAGTTCCAAAAGGCTCCATCTTCTAGTCCCAATAAAACCACAGATTCAAATTCAAGACCTTTACTTTTATGAATTGACATAATTGGAATTGAATAAGTCCCCAGAAAATCATCTATTGCTTTATACCAGACTTTATGCTTTTCATATGAATAAAAAAGAAACTCCGCTGTCTGCTTTACTTTTCTTTCTAAATACTTTCCTTTTCTATACTCAGGATAGCTACTTTTAATCAAATCTAGACCTATCAAAGTTAAAATTTTGTCTAACCATTGCTCTACTACCTTTTTGGTCACTTTTATTGACTCATACTTAATAGTCTTTTTAAATTCAACTATAAAACTATTAATTTCTTTTTCTACTTGATAGGATTCTGTTTCATCATTGCCACGTAAACTTAAAACATTCGATATTAACCTAGACCAAGCTTTAGGGCCACGGTCTGTTGTGGCTAAAGAAAATACATCGATTATATATTTCATAAAATTTTCTGCTAGTAAATCTTGCCATTGATCCTCTATCCTAGAGTGTATTCCTAAATTACTTAATTCATTTATAAGCATGTCACAATACATATCTGCCCGTTGCCTAACTAAAATACCTACATCTCTTCGTTCAAGTTTTTCTTGATCAATCCACGTTTTAATTTCTGTTGCTAATGTTTTTGCTTCTTCAGAGGCATTGGTGAAGTTCCATATTTCGCATATGCCCTCATCCTCATTCTTCCACTTATTAGATGGAGTTATTACTGTTGAACCACCCATCATATCATTTATTATAGATGTTTGAATTCGTACTAAATTAGGAGCAGACCTATGATTTAATACCATTTCGAACTCTTTAGCTTTGAAGTCTAATTTAAATTGATTAAATACTCCATCTAACGCACCAGCCCAACCCATTATCTTTTGTTTAACGTCACCTACAGCGGTCACCGAAGCATTTGAACCCATGAAAGTTGTTCTAACTAAGTCATACTGGATTAATGTTGTATCTTGAAACTCATCTAAAAAAACATGACTATATGTAGCTCTGATTGCTCTTAAAATCTTGGGATTTGACCTAAGTAAATATTCAGCAATTCTTGAAATCATGGGGAAGGTTAGGCTCGAATTTTCTTTCCCATTAATATAGTTTTTCCAAAGTTGATACTTATACCATGATTCTATTGAGTTTATTTTGTCCACTCGTAATGGTAGTCTTTCATTTGCATATGTCTTAGCAAAAAGATCATAATCAAAGTAGTAATTCCACCCATTCTCTTCACTAGGTTCTTCTGCTTCTTCTCTGAGATTAGGTACATCTCTTTTATAAAAATTTACTATTTCATACTCCAATGATGGTCTATAAAATTCAGGTATAGTTAAACGAAATCTATCCATAATTTGCTTAGCAAATGAATCATATGTTAAAGATACAAACCTATTCGCAAACTCTTTTCCGGATCGTTTTTCAACGCGTTCTTTTAAATTCTTAGCTGCATCTCTCTTGAAACTTATAGCTAGTATTCTAGCAGGATATACGCTCGTATTTGTTTCCAACAAATAACAAGCTTTCTGAGCTAATAATTCCGTTTTTCCTGCTCCGGGACCAGCTAACACATAGGCGCTTCCTTCATACCTCACTACTTCCTGTGCAGCTTTTTCTAAAATAACACCGTCTTTTGGAATCCAAGATTCTTTTTTCACATAGTTACTCAGATAAATCACCATCAATAAATGATTTTATTCCCTTCATTAATTTTTTAAGAGGAATTGGTAATTTTTCAATTAATAACTTCGTATCTATATTTTCTAATGCCATAATATGAGTGCCGGGTTTACCTCTGCCTAAGAAAAAGTAATCATACCAAATCATTAATTCTTTCTGTTCATCCGAATAGGTAATTCCTGAGCCGCCCTCAGTTTTTAAAGTTGCCCTAACCCCTTTTTCTAAACGGTCTAGATATTCAATAGAATCCTTCTCTTTATCTACACCTTTAGGACCTCCCTGTTTGGGAACTGTCTTTTTATATGCATCTAGGAAACTTTCAATCATCATGAAATCAATATCTAGTGGAGCCGAATAGTAAACTCCATAGGCTTCTAAAAACTCAACCCATGAATAGAGATTTTCTCTTTCATCTTCCTTTTCTATAGACCATGTATGCATACGAGAGAACTCGTCATCACTTAGCACTCCATTTTGGACAGAAAGTAACTCACGCTTATCATAGCCTAATTGGATCAACTGCTGTAATGCATATTTAATTCGACCCCATCCACCACCATTTCGATCTAAATCTAAATCCAATAGAGTTAGATAAGGGATATTCAACTGATGTAGTAATTTCCAAAAGTGATTTACGTGTCTCCCACCTAACGGAACGATAGAAATATTGCTTTGATCTAAATCGGTATCTAGAAGACTAATTATCTTTGGAAGTATAATCTCTTCACTATCACCTTCCCCTAAAACAACCAATTGTGAAAAATACAGTTCTGGATATGCCATAATAGCAGCTTTTATATATTTATATTCTTCTTCTTTATCTTTGTCAGGAAGAATTATTGAATTTACGATAGTTCTTATTTCTTTTTGATCAATTCTAAAATGAAGAATTGATTGTGGATCGACTCTTTTAATCATCGAAGGGGAGTGGGTAGCAACTAAACCTTGTGCATTATCATTTTCAGAGACGTCAGTTAAAGCTTTCATTATTCGACCAAGTAAATGAGGGGAAATATGATTTTCTGGTTCCTCAACTGCTAACAAGGTCAACACTGGTGGTTGAAGATTATATATTTTTTTATCTTCCTCAGCTTCATCTTGTAAGGCCTCATTCTCAATTTCTAAAAACGAATTTACTAGAGTCAAGTAAAAAATTGAGCGTAATCCATCGCCTAATTGATCCACTTTATATTTGCTTCCTGTTTCAGTTGGTTCAAAATAAACCTCTACTTTTTTTAGAATTGAGTCTAAGTCTGCATGGCTGAAAGCAACCATAGTTGAGCCATAGCGAAAATCATTATGGTATTTTCTCCATTGACTATTAAGTATTTCTCTTAACCGTTTAACACCATTTACTTCGTCAAAAATCCCATCAACTTGCTTCATTTTTTCTTGTATGTCACTATTAATTTCTTTTGGCCAGTTAATTCCTTTTAAAATCCTCCCTAAGATAGTTCCTGATGCATTTTTTAATTGTACGGCCGGGTCTCTTGTTGCAGGTATATAAATCATTTGAATTTGAGAGCGCTCACTGGCTTTAACCGGCTGTAGATCTTCATCTTCTGTTTTGGTTCCAATTGGAGATAAGACATAATATAACCCTTGCTCAATATTTCCTTCAAATGTATTTCCTTCTGATAACTCGGCTTTTAGCCTTATACGCACATAAGGACTTCCACCAACTTTACCCGCAACCATATGATTAAAATGTGGCGGGATAGTAGTTCTTGCCTCTTCAGTATCATTTTCAAGTTCATTAAAATCAATTATAGCTTCTATATAAAGTGAAGATTCACCATGATCTATTGGATTTTCATTAGCAGGTATATGGAAATCAGATCTTTCCAACAAGCGCTCTTTCTGAAAAGGACTAAAAAGTTTTAATAAAGCTTGTATTGCAGAAGTTTTACCACTACTATTCGCTCCAACTAAAACTGACAAGTCTTCTAAATCTAGATTAGTATCAGTTGGTCCAAAGGATCTAAAGTTATTAATAACTAATTTCTTTATTCTCAATTAGTTCAACTCCTCTTCAGTGTTATTAAGTGCAATAATTCTATTCAAATTCTTTGATATTACGTGATTCACTCACTTTCTCTCTAGTTGCTTTAATCTGTCTATATGCGGACTCTGGTAAAGCTTGAAACTGCTCCGGACCTATAATATTCGTGATCACTTTTTTAAACTCTTTATTATTATTGATTCCAACTAATACGCAGTAGGTTGGTTCATCTTCATATACAACCCTCTCCATTAGAAACCTCTTGCGTTGAACCACATCTTTAAATACTTTATTGGATGCATGAAGTAGGAATATTGATATAATAGGTAACTCACGGATCCTATCTTCTGTTTTATAGTTAAGCGCCATATATGGAGTTAATATTGCTTTACGTCTTCTAAACTCTAAAAGTTTCCTACTCCTAGAAGAAAGAAAATCGCTAAGATTACCTCTAGTATTTGAGTCTAATAAAAGAAGGTATCTAGCAGCTCTGATGCACAAATAATCTCTTGTGCCATCCAATAAATTGATGAGTTGTTCCAACATGAACTCCATCTCTTGTTTAGGTTTTGGTGCAGGACCTATTAATAGATCAAGGAAACTTTCCCCTTCTTCGTCCTCAAGATCAGAATTGATTTTTCTTGCCATGTAGTCATCAATTTCGTCTCTATGACTAGCAATATATATTTCGCCTATGTCGTCCTCTTCATTAACTATCTCTCTAATACGCGTAGAATAATCATTATAAGCAAAATACATCCCCAGATGGTCCAATTCATCATTTAGCTTTATATAAGGGTTCCTAATAGCATGACTTCTTTGATATAAATAATTTAAGAACAAACTTGGGGAGTCAAAAAGTTCAGGATACACTCTTAAATCGTTAATGGAAATACACCATACAGGCAGATCACTATTTTGAATAAACTCTGTTTTTTCTATTTGGGATGCTATCTCGTTGAAATCATCCAAAGTAACACAACATGCTTGGATAAATTCACTATTTTCAATAGCATCAATAAGTTTATAGCGCTTTTTACTCTCTTTCTGATAAATTTCTATCTTTCCTGCCCTCATATATTCTTCATAAAGCCGTACAGATTGTTCGTAGGGGTTTTTTGCCAAATCATTCAGTGACTTTTTGTAGGCTTCTTCATCTGAAAAAGGTGAAACCGGTGATAATGCCCCACCCTTCACTTCTATAATTATCATTACATCATCAAAAAGAATAATACCGTCACATTCACACCATTCATTCTTTCCATTTGCACCGACTGGTGCTTTATAAAAAATGTTTTGATACATAATAGCTGTAGGCAAAATAGTTTTAAATAATTTAAAAGGTAATTCCTCTGATAAGTCTTTTTGAATGTCATTTATCTTATTAGAAACACTCTCTTTTTTCCTCCGCACAGCTCTTAAAACCGTTCTGTAAAAGTTATCTATTAAATTATCAACAGAAAAACAATAGTACTTTCCTCCTATACCAATGATGGGTTTATATTTTATAGGGGCCTCCTTTATCATTACTTGTATATCGTCTGCATAAAAGTCATTGCATTCGCCTTGTTGAAGCGAGAGTTCCTTAATAAACTCTACAGGCCACCCTGTAATGCTTTCAACATTAAAATATTCAGCTAAATTTAAAAATACTTCTTCTGACATCTCATCTTCAGGTGAAGCACCACTATCTAACAAAGCTTCCATAAATCCCATAGTACGTAATCGTCTGCTGATTGCTAAAAGACCATCTACTAGATCGACGCTTGTAATTCCAAAGATCTTATTAAAAAGATCTGTATATGGAGACAGCATATCCGTAAAATGAGCTTTTTCAAAATAGGGATACATTGTTCCAGAAACATTCATTTGCATACCTTGTGAATACTTAATTAAATCATCCTTCGGTGCAATGTTTACATAAATAGTGGCAGCAGTATATAAACTATTCAGTTCTTCCATATATTCATTTATTTCATTTTTATCTAAGTATCCAGTTCCTGTGTTTATTTCACTACTTACAATAAGACTTTGTGTAATATCAATCATTTTGTTCTCAAAAGGACTTATATCTCCGTGAACCGAAGCCTCAATATCCCCAAAATGGTTTAAAAACTTTAAAACATGCAACTGAACCATAATTATAAGCGGATCGGCTTTAGAAATTGAGCTTCTAATTTTTATGAGGCTATTCTCTATTTTCTTCTCCAATTCTTTTAAATCCATATATGGCAGAACATTTTCAGACACCTCATCATCCCCTATTCTTAACTTTGTTCAGTTCGCTCTTACTTAAAAACAACTAAAATTTATTACTAGATAACCAAAAAAATCAGTCATTTCCAAAAAGTTTACACACTAACTTCTTTACTAGAAATGACTGACCTATTGATGTACTTAAAATCTACATTCATCTAAACTCTCTTTGCTGAAAAACATATTATTCCCTTAACTATATTTTACCACTCATTATTTAATAGTAAAATATAACAATTTAGAAGATAAATAGCAAAACTTCATAAGTGGAAAGACTATTTATGCATTTCATTGATTTTTTATTTTATGTCTTAGAATTTATTATCTTAGACGCTATACTATTTTTGAACCTTGTAAGTAACACACTTAGAACCATTCAATGGGGTATGTTTATGTTGATTACTTGGAAAAGTTAATTACTTAGGACATTCGCTAACCCTAAGCGATACTTTTTATACTCTGACAATAAGAGAGAAAAATGGAGGAACTTCGAGTAGACAAACAAGATTACAAAATTCACTACAATACTAGGAGGAAAATAAATGAAAGAGGAAATTATTCTTAGAAAAAGTGCAAGGCAAAGGCTAGAGGTAAAAGCCTCGGATCTTGAATACCTTGCCTTTTTGGAACAGCAACGATTGCTTTCCGTTCAACAATTTTATCAAGCATATTCAGCATTGTTCAATAATCGACTCAAAGATTACAGTTTTAAAAATCGCTTACGAAAATTCGAAGAATACAATCTTATTCGAAGTAATTATTATAGCAATGGGTTTGAGGGAGAACGTTTTAAATATGTGACAGTCGGTAGCAAAAGCATTGAATTGTTAATTGAAAATAAATTTCTTGATGGATCATACAATAAGTCAAAAATATACAAATTCAATCAAAAGAAAAATGTCCTTCACTATCTTGCAACACAAAAAGCCGTTATTAATATTTTGACAAAACTAAACGAAAGTCTAATTATTGAATTAAATTCTAAACAGGTTAAGTACGGATTGTTGTATAATGAAAATCTCTTCTCTATTTCACCAGCACACCTTCGTTATGAAGAATGGATTCCAGAATTCAGGAATTTACACCGTCAAAATAAAGGTGCTTTCCATTCGAAAGTTGCTAAATATATGACCCAAAGTAATACTAGTAATCTACGATCAGGAAAAACCATGACAATTGTAAAGCCCGATTGGATTATCAAAGTTGAACCGCGGAAGAAAAGAAAACCTGTTTACCTGAATATTGAACTGGACCTTAGCACAGAGCCAATAGAAACACTGACTGAAAAGGTTTTTAAATATGCTATAGTTGCAGAAAACAACCCTGAAGAACAACATCACTTGTGTATTGTAATTGCTGATAATAGTTTCTCAAACCGTTCACAATTCGGTACTGGAATTAAAAGAACCCAAAATATAATTAAACGATTTAAAGAAGATAAAGCCGTAATGCAGCGAATAAAAGAATCAAGCCTTATTGTAATGGTCCATCCATTATCGAGAATAGAAGAGAAAATTCACCAAAATTTATGTAAATACTCATAGATACGATCTTGAGGTTTTCAACTGAAGGAAAACTTTTTCTAATTAGTCATTCATTTTTGAATGGCTACCTTACATAATCATCTATTCTAATGATAGTTACCATTATTAGATACCTCGTTAACTTCTACTGTCACAATAATTTTCACGATTAGATAACCCCTCTTTCTATAGTAGTAACCATTATCCGTTTCCTAAAACCGTATCTATATATCCCTTCATCCGACAAAATAGAATAATTTATTAAGAATTTATGCAACAATATAAATTACTTTTCACCCCATTTCAATGATCGTTACCATTATTAGATACCACTGTTCCAGCTTTTCAAATCAGCTATCTTCACACTGTAACTTAAAGAATATCAATTAAAATTCACATTAATAGTTACCTCTTATAGTAACCTCAAACAAAGGCTAGAAGAATAATTAATGCTGGCAACATTTTCGGTCAGCGTGGTAAGATATATATGAGGGATTCCCTCTGGACAAATCAAAAAGAACCCGCAACCTTACTAGCGATCAAAGGTTGTGGGTTCTTTTTTAAAATTGATAGAATTTAATCTTTCTTTAGTTTTATGAATTTGCTGCTCTTCATCCTTCTCAAAGTTTTCAGCTCTTAACTTTGCGAAACCAAGTGGATTTCTCTCACAGTGATGATAATAATGTCGCATTTTTCTTTCTTTTTCATCTTTTTCAATTTGCCTTTTATTTTTAACACCTAACACCTTTAATGCTCTGTCTAATGTTTTATATACTGAATATCCAAAAGCTAATGCTCCTACCCAATAACTTTGCCACCCGATAAAAGCAATTATTATAGATAAAAATAACCATGTATAAAAAGTGAAATCTACTAGATTTTTTATTTTTTTCATCTCACTTGCTTTCATTTCGGAACTTTGTTCTTTTTCTTTTCTATGTATAAATGGCAAATCACCATATACTTTTTTTATAAATTGATCACTTAGCTGCTCTTCGGGAATTTCCTCAACAGAAATACTTCCCCACTTCTTTACAATAGTTCCTTTCTCATTGTTTATATAACCCATAAACACTTTATTATCATTTATAGAGATTTTATCACCTTTTCGATCAAAGGACGTGACCATAATTGGTAATGGAAATCTTTTTAGCCACTCAGTTAATTCTTTTTCCTTAATATCAATAATTTCCTCTGTAGTTTTAGGAATGTTAATAAACACCAAATTCAAATGAGCAAAATAATAACTTTTGAGGTTGATAGGATGATATTCTACATAATAAGTCTCTCTATCTTCTTGTATTTCCTCATAAATATATTCTCTCCAATTCTTTCTGATATACGACATCTGGTACACACCTCTAACTTTGTAACGACTTGTTATTCTACATCACTAATAATTCAATCATAAATAATAAAAGAGCCACCGATGATCCCTGTGTGTCACCGGTGGCCTTGCCGTATGTCAGACATACAATTACAGTATATAATTTTTGTATATTAAAGTAAACTTTTGAAAAAAATCATCTTTTAAGCATTTTGGGACGGTAAAATACGCGAAAAACTTAGATGGTAAGTTAGTACCCTTATAGCATTTTTCCCGGATAGGAAAAATAATTGTTTTACACCTTGTCGTAAAAGCTCAATTTCTCTGCTAGTTATTTAATAATGTCCCCTTATTTCATAGCCATTTCCAATTTAGTTCCGTTGCTTTTTATAAATTTAACTATTTTTGTGATATTTTTATTATCCCTGCTGATGCGTGTTGGATCTTTAATAGTCACTTTATTCACTTTGCCTCTCTTAACATCATCTAACAATACTTTTAGCGCAGGTAGTGAATTGGGATTAGTTTTACCACTATAACCTTCATCCTTATAATAAACTGTTCCATCCGCTGCACTCACTTTAAAACTCACTTTTCCATTAGAGGATTTATTACGTACATAGATTGCATTAACTTGATTAGTCATTTAAAATCTTCCTTTCTTATTAGCATTATCCTTAACACTTCCCATTTTCGCCATGGCCACAGTTATATTTGATTTTTCTACATGATTACAAACTCAACTCCTTTTTTATAAACTAGAAAAACCCCCAACAATTAGAACTACACTGTTTCTGTGTAAGTTTATTGTTGGGGGTTTCCCTTTTCCGTTTATTAAGTTATTAATATAATAAATCATGGATTTATAAAATTCAACCCACATATTAAATTTTGTTAAAACGGTTTAGATATAGACCTAAGAAAGTTATATAGCGTCTGTTTCTGCTCTCCATCAAGTCCTGAAATTAAATACATTAAATTTTCCTCAGTATTACCTTCACAGTCTCCTACAGCTTTACGATTATTCCTTCTTTCAAGTTCGAGAAAAAATTGACTTAATGAAATGTTAAATTCCCTACATATTTTTGAAAGAAGCTCTATTGAAATTTCATTCATGCCAGTTTCAATCTTCGATAAAGTCGGTTGTGTAACACCAATTTTTTTTGTGAGTTCAATCATGGTAATTTCCTTACCTTTTCTTATACTTCTAATTAGCTTTCCGATTTCTATTTTATTCATTTTACTACCTCATACAATTTATATTTATATTTATATTTATATTTACTTATCTTTCTATATCGTATCTATTTTTGATTTTACAATCAATATATTTTATTGTATTATTTCTGTACGGGAATATAATATAGGTTTAAGGAATAAAAGAAAGAGAGGGTGCTTGATGGTTAACAAAAGAAATACGGTGGATCGAGATTTTATTATTAATACTAAATTTGAAGAACTTTTTACAAGTGATGAATTTGCAACCCAAACTGAATCGTTATTCAAAGAGGTAAAAGAATTGTTGTCCCCATACACATTACAGTTAAATAAAGACGCTCAGTTGCTTCTATTTGATCAAGTAGATGAAGTAATTTATAACACAGTATATAAACAAGCTAAGCTAGCTTATTACCGGGCATTTAATGAGGCATACTTAGTGAACAAAAATATTATGGAAAATAATTAAAGCGAGGTATATATGTTATGAACCAATTTGAAGGACAAGTCGTAATAGATGTTTCTACTCTGGTAGAAACAGGTACTGATGATATGCAGAATAAAGCACATGAAAATTTCTCCTATGGTGTAATGAATGAAATAATGCTTATATTAGCCAATAAAGGATATATTACAGAATCAATCAGCATGGACTTAAAAGATAACGGAGTTGTGAATGAAAATTTAGTTGAGCATCATCAATCAGTGATAAATAAAGCAAATAAAGATATTGGATGGGTTTATAACAAGTCAAATATCCATACAACCCGATTAGACTAATGCTTTATGGCTTAAAATTTCTCTTAACTAGTTAACTACCATATAGAGCCTTTCTAAATTACTAAAGGATGTATTAATAAAATGTTGGAATTAACTTTTGTTGGAAAAATTCAAAGCTCTTACTTAATGAAATGCACTTATAATGAAGAATACGAAGAGTATGAAGCTTTGTTTCTAAGACCACTTTTTAAATCAGATAAGGAATGGCATTTGATAGAAGTGAAAAGGGTGTATGAAGGTAACTTGCGCTTTGAAGTTAAACTCTCAAATGATCATTTAAAAAGATTAACAAAAAAAGCTATGTTGGAAATTAATGATGCTTTTGAGAGTAATCGATTTATTAGTTTTAATAACAGATCAACATTCATAGATAACCTAAACGGAGAAGAATGTTTGCCTATGTACCATTTAGTAGCGAAAGAATCACAAGAATTTATAGAAACCTATTTAAAATTCTATTGCGAGAATTATTTAAACAGGGAACTCAACAATGCACTCCCAGTTGATGTCATTTTTAATAGAGAATCTGCATCAATACGGTTTCAACTTCCTTTCGCAGAGTTTCCCCCCAGCATTCATATAAACACTGTATTAAAAAACTGGAATAATTCTAAAGAATTTATAGATGAAATATTGAGTTCCCTTAATAACTTTTTTCCATCTAAAAACAAAACCTTTTTCAATTAGAAATTCATAAATCTTAATCATGACTCATATTCTATCAAAAAAAATATTTTTGAGGTGAAATAATGAGATTGTTTAGTTCGAAACGAGCATTCAAAGAGCTAAGTAATGAAGAAGTAAGTAAACTCTTTATAAAAGTAGCAAGGAAGTCTTCTAGGAAAAACGGTATGAAATTAGTAGGAATAAGAACAGTAAAGTAATAAAGAACCCCAAACACACAATAATCATGAAAAGATTTGTGAGGTTTGGGGTTCTTTGGCGAATATACATTTTTTAAAAGAATTTATTAATTATTTGCTCGTTGTCTCTTAAAGATAATTTTGTTCTAACACTTTCTTCAGGCATTGGAAGAGGGAATGTCATCTTTTCAATTCGACTCCCTACACGTCCATTCTTATACTTAGAATCTAAATTTCCAATGCCAATATTTGAAGTAATAATGGTGATCTTTTTTGAATTCATTCTAGTATCTAGAATCTGAGTGAAAATTTCTTCGGACCAATCTGAAACCTTCTCTACACCAAGATCATCAATTAATAGTACCTCTACTTCACCAAAATACTTCAACAATTCATAAGAGTTAGAATTTGAACTCTCAGTAAATGTGTTTTTTATCTCGTTTAGCATATTAACAGAAGTAATATACAATCCAGAGACATTATACTCTCTTATTAGTGCATTTAAGATACTAACAGACAGACGAGTTTTTCCTGATCCTTTTATTTCTCCAGATAAATATATTCCCTTTCCTGCTTCACTAAAATCACAGTAGTTTTCAACAAATTTTATTGCAAAATGTTTGGCAATTTTCGCCTTCTGCACGTTATCCGCTTCATCATATATTTCGTATTCAAAAGAATTAACTGTTGCATCTTGTAGGTCTAGTGGTATTTTGGCAGTATCCAATTTTCGTAATTGTTTCTTCTGTTCCCTGCAAGGACAAGGGTATGCAATAGTTTCACCATCATTAACAACTACGATTAGACCACTCCCATCACACTTTCGCACTACACATTTATCAGAAACTGCTGTCAAGATCTGCTTCCCAATTGCTTCCGAGACTTTTTGTCCAGTCCGGTTCTCTAACTTTTTTAAAATCTCCTCGAATTTGTTGTTTACCTGCTCCATTTTTATAATTACCCTCCAACTTGTTTTTGTTTTGGTTAATTTTGCTTAATATATATTTTTCAACATAGCCAAAAGCCCTTATATTTTTATCTTGGTTTTCCTTAAAACAGGTAGATATTAACTTAAACAATTCATTCGAATTTAAATTCAGTCTAACAACCCGTTCGATTGCTTCAATATCATTACTAGTCAACTGTTTTCTACTATTAAATTTCAAGAAATGCGCTCCAATGTTTTCTACATAAGTTGAAGTATTGTATGAATAAGAATTGCTTGAAGTAATCTCTGGTATAGCTCCTATATTTCGCATGCTCTGATCCGTATGATACAGTTTCAAATCTGTCGTTTTTTCCTTCGAGTCTTTATTTTGCAGGTTAGTACCCATAACTTTGCAATGATATTCCCAATCTATTAGTGAGTCATAATCAAGACGGTATCCTAACTCTATTAAATCCCTCAATATCTTATTAGTGTTCGGGCGATACTGAAATGTCTTATCATATTTAACTTTGGGATTGTTTCTTTCCAATAAATAGCCCCTCGAAACGATTACACTAATATGACGTCTAATTGTTGTAGCATCTACCTTTAGTAGTATTTCATTCGATAGTTCTTCTGCTTTTTTATAAATCCAGCCGTTCTTCACTTGGTCTGCCTTATTTATATCAATTTCTTTTTCACTAAAATACTGTTCTTCCTCATAAAACGATATATAATCATGCCGCCTCACTACCCAGTAAAGCATTTGGTTTAAGATAAGTGCTTTCTTTGCACATCCTAATAACTCAACTAATTCTTCTTTAATTACTGCTCTTTTCCAGATTTCTTTCTTTATTTTCATCACATCCTTTCAAAAGAATATAAAAAAGTCCCCAATACTTAACACAAATAGCATGTTTAAGAAAATGGGGACTTCCCTTTTTGAATTTAATTTAATTGACTTCTACTCTCCATAATGGAGATTTTTAACTCTTTTATGGATCCACTCCTTCCATTTATTTTTGAACATTATACTTTTGAGTTTATATATTTCTAGCCTTATTTTAAATTTTTTAAGAAAAAATTTAAAATATTACTTGGATACATGTTATTTAACTATATCTTTCTATAAATAAACTCCCATTAAAGAATCAATAACTTTAATAAATTTTTTCTAAAGTAATGATAACCCATCTTATCAATACCTAGATTAATGACGAAAAAAGTGGAAAGTACATAGTCTAAGAAACAGTGGGCATTTTCTTAAAGAGCCGCTTAGTTATAAAATTCTCACAACAGAAAGTATAATTTTATATGATTGCAGACGATTTGTAAGGAGGATGAAAGTAAAAGTAAAACATGAGCAACGATTATGAACTTCAAACAAAACAGTCAAATGAACTATCTACTCATTTCCAAGAACTTCAAAGTGAAGCACGCGAATATCTTACAAACTCAAAAGCCAACAATACGAAAAGAGCCTATGGATCTGATTGAAAACAATTTGAAGAATGGTGTCAGTTACATTCTGTTTCGTAATTACCAGCTGAATCAGAAACGCTCGTATATTACATAACAATGCTTGGAAAAATCAAAAAGGCCTCAACAATTAAACGAAAAATGGCCGCAATCTCTCAACGTCACGAAACTGCCGGGTATTCAAGTCCAACCAAGACCACCCTCGTTCGAAATGTATGGGAGGGACTGCAACGAAAGATCGGCATTAAAGAAGAAGGTAGGGAAGCGCTTTGGCTTCATGAATTGCGTCAAGTAATAGAACACCTTCCAAACAATAAATTGATTGGGATTCGGAACCGCGCCTTACTTGTTATTGGTTGGGCAGGAGCCTTACGACGAAGTGAATTAGTAGGTGTAAATATTGAGGATATATCCGAAACACGAGACGGATTGATACTCCACTTAAATCGAAGTAAAACAGATCAGAAAGGTGAAGGACATGATGTTGCCTTACCTTTTGGTTCGAACCCGCTTACGTGTCCAGTTCGTAGTTTTGAGGATTGGGTATCAGCTGCTGACATTAAAGAGGGACCTGTGTTTAGACGTATCGACAGACATGAAAATATCATGGATAGATTATCGGCTCAATCTGTGCGGCTAATTGTAAAGAAATGTTGTGAAGACGTTGGCTTAGATCCAAAGCGTTATGGGGCGCACAGTTTAAGGTCAGGATTCTGTTCGCAAGCCGCTCGTTTTGGCAAAGCGGAACATCAAATTATGAAGCGGACGAGGCATAAGAGAAGCAATTCGCTACAACGTTATATAAAAAAGGCAACTTATTTGAGGATAATGCTGCATCGGGGATTGGACTTTAATAAAAATCCTATAAATAACATGAAGACCGGCCAAAACTTATATATGCATGGCCGGTTTAGTATTAATTGAACATCTGTTGCATAAATCCTTTCTTTTGTTTCAGTAATAAAGATAATTTCTCCTCTTCTTTCTCAAGCTTTTTATCAATACCTGATAAAAGAATTATTATCTTCTGTTGTTCACCAACCGAAGGAATTTCTATATTCATTTTTAACAATTCCGTTTTAGACAAGTTAAATCTCGTAGATCCTTGTGCTAAGAGTGTAATTTTCCTTCTATATTCTGCGGAACGTAATAAATAAACTAGAAATTCAGGTAAGACACTTTCATCATTTAATCTATAACCAAAACAAAAGCTGTTTAAATAGATATTCTGTTCTTCAGCCCCCCAATAAGAAGCCATCCCTACTTCATTTGGTACTTCTGAAGAAGTTGTAAATAAAATATCACCTTTTAAAACTTGATTTTGTTTCTTACCATCACTTAGGTCTACTTTTTCAATCCCTGTTGTTTTGGCTTTTACATTTGCATATACATTCTTATAAGTAATATATAGGCCTGAACCAACTCCAAAATCCTTACTGGACTTTCCACTCAATCCTGTATAAGTTGTACCTATGGACTTTAGGGGTTTGTGTCTCCACTTCGGAAACAACTCCCCATTCTCATTTTTAAATCTAAGCTTCTGTAAAAAAATTTTCTGCATCATACCTTTTTTGAATAACTTCACTTGTTCAATCTTTTCTTCTTGTTTTTTTATTCTCTTTTCAAGAAAAGAAAAGAAAGAAGATATTTTATTTTGTTCTTCCATTGTGGGAATTCTTACTGGTAAATCTGCAATATCATTTTGTCCTATAGTTGTCATTGTACCTGTCTTGGCTCTACTCATAAAAAATTTTCTTGCTACTCTAGATAGACAATACAACTTTAAAAAATATGGGTTTACCAAATTAATATTGGGACGTACTCTCATAATATGATCATCGAATACCAGTTTTGAATCTGAATCTATATTAATATTACAATGAGCTATTCCCTCTAATTTCAAAGAACTTCGTGTGAAAAAAATATCTCCTTTCAAAACTTTATATTTATTAAACACCGACTCAGAAATATCTACATATTCTAATAAATCAGTCTTGATATAATCCTCATCATATAAATTAACGACATTAATAAATTTTACATCTAACTCATTTCTTCCGGGACGGTTTGTCATTCCATTCTTTATGCCATCAGTACTTAAACTTATTAAATCTTTAACAATAGGAGTATCTTGATATTCTTTAAAGCGTAATAGTTCCACTTCCTTATCTATATTAATTATCTTTTTATTTACCATAAGATTCTACTCCTAATTCTTTGAAATATTTAGCAAGTTCTGCATCTATCTCTTCAATCTCATTATCAATTTCATATAAACGCTTCTGAACTGCAGAAGTCTCAATTGGCTCTTCTTCTTCAAATGTATCAACATAGCGTGGGATATTGAGATTATAGTCATTCTCTTTTATTTCCTCTAATGGCGCAGCATGAGAATATTTTTCAATCGTTTCTCGCTTAATATACGTATCAACAATCTTAGCTACATTCTCATCCCGTAAATAGTTTTGATTTTTCCCTTTTTCAAAATCATTAGATGCATCAATAAATATCACATTGTCATCTGCTTCACGACACTTCTTAAACACTAAAATACACGTAGGGATAGATGTACCGTAGAAAACATTAGCTGGAAGTCCAATTACAGCATCTAAGTAATTCTTCTCTTCAATTAGGTACTTTCGAATAACACCCTCTGCAGCACCACGAAACAAAACTCCATGCGGCAATACTACTGCCATTGTTCCATTATCATCTAACTGATGTATCATATGCTGTACAAATGCATAATCTGCTTTTGATTTTGGAGCTAGTTTACCATAAGCACTAAAGCGCTCATCATCCAAAAACTTAGAATCTCCACTCCATTTAGCACTATATGGAGGATTTGCCACTACCGCTTCAAAACGCATATCTGCATGATGTGGTTCTTTAAGTGTATTATCATTCTTGATATCAAAATTTTGATAAGATACATCATGAAGTAACATATTCATTCGAGCTAAGTTATACGTTGTAGCCGTCAATTCCTGACCATAAAATTTTCGTACATTTGCCTCTTTTGCAACACGTAAAAGTAATGAACCAGATCCACACGTTGGGTCGTAAACACTCTTTATATCTGACTTTCCTACCGTCACAATTTTGGCAAGAATTCTTGAAACCTGTTGAGGTGTATAGAACTCTCCAGCTTTTTTCCCAGCACTTGCTGCAAATTGAGAGATCATGTACTCATAAGCATCACCTAGCACATCTATATCTACATCATCATGAAGGAATGGTATATCATTGATACTTGCCATAATTTTTGCAATTAGCCTTGAACGTGACTTTACATCACGACCTAGTTTTGAAGATGCTAAGTCCATATCATCAAACAAGTTCTGAAAGTCTTCTTGGCTATCTGCTCCAAGCGTTGACTCAGTAATTGTGTTAACAGCTTTTTGCAACATTTCTGTATCAAACTTACCTTGATCACCTTTACCAATCTCTTTAATCATATTTGAAAATAGATATTCTGGTTCGATTACATAACCAATTTGTTGAATCAGCTCTTCTGCCAAGGCCCCTCGCATTTCTTCATCCTTCCAAGCTTCTTCAAACGATATTTCATCTTCTTCTAATAATTTAGTAACACGGTATTCAGTCTTTTCTGATAAATAGCGATAGAAGATTAACCCAAGAATATAATTTTTAAATTCATTTGCTTCCATTTGTCCTCGCAAATCATTTGCCATGTTCCAAAGCTTTTTATGTAACTCAGCCTGATGCTGACGTTGCTTTTCAGTTAATGTCATTTAATTTCCTCCTTGAGATAATTGATTGATAATTGTTTAACCAGTAGTTCTTCTAAATGCAGTCTTTCATTAATCAAACGTCTTTTTCGGTCAATTATTCTATTCATATTTCCTATCATTTGTTGCTTGTTATATGCTGGTAGTTCCATTTTTAACTCTCTTAACATTTTAATAGAAAGAGCTGACACCACCGTTCCTTGTGTAGCAATTCTTAATTGTTTCCTACATGAAGGATGTTCATTAATAAACCATTGTAAGTATGTTACATCTAACCTATTATCTATAGGTTCAATAATGGCAAAATTAGATGGTACTAACTTATCTACATATTCCTTTCGGACAGCTACAGCTTGATGAGACTGTAGATTAATAAGCACCATACCCTCTTTAGTCATAGGGAATTCATGATACCTTTCCTTTAGGACATAAACCTCTTGAGGCTTTTCTTTACTTCGATAGTATTCTTCACCAAGGCTTTCATTCATCTCTTTCATAGTGTATAGAGACATTTTTATTGAGTCGTCAGAAGGATGTTCTTTTATACGTGATAGAATCGATCCTTGTGATACTTCTGCATAATCTTGTAATAACAATAAACCACCTCCACTTCTTGTTATTTTTAAAAATAACACTATAAAAAGAACTTTTTTAAGCATAATAAAAAACAGCAGAAAAAGCAAGTTTTTTCTGCTATTTTTAAAAATAACACTATAAATAACGAGTTGTATGCTCAGTTATAAACTCAGCAATGTTTTTTTGAAGTCTCTTTTTCTTCATAAAAGGAAGTTTAATTGTGTCACTAATTTCTTGATTATCAATAATTCCGCTATATTCATATTCTTCTATAAAATACTGAAGTTTTTCTTCAGCAATATTAAACTCTTCTGATGCTTTTTCAATTTCTTTTGAACGCTCTTCCTGTTCAAATTTATTATAAGAATCGTCAACCGAATCCTGATTTGTCATAGTTGGTACGACTTTACGTAAGAAATTCTTGATTAGATCTACTTTTAAACGTAACTCTTCATTATCCGCTCGTTCAAGTTCTTCTTCTATTTCTCTGACAGATTTCTCTCGTTCCTTTTCATCATCAAAATTGATGTTTCTAATTAAGTTCATTATATAACTAACATTTATCCGATCAGTATGCATCAACTCAATAGAGAAATCTACATTAGCTAAAATTGACTCTTTAGAATCACTTTTCTTAACTTCATCATATATTCTAAGATACTTACTCTTATAATCCTGATAAGTTTGTTCTCCAATACCTAGTTTGTCTGGATCAAATTCAAAGTCCGTAAACGTCTGGAGTTTAACTAAGTTTCTAGTTAATTCACGGAAACTAACAATAAACTTATGCTTATCCTCTTCTCTTTCTAATTCATCAACAGATTCAGGCGATGCTGCAAGTTCCTGAACTTTAGCAAGTGCTGATCTAAACTGTTCGAGATAATCCTCATAACTTTTCATTAATACATCGTCAACACTATCTGTCTTTGAATATAAACGTATTGCTTCATCCGTATTTTCTTTAAGATTTCTATAATTAACGATATTTCCATATGGTTTTGTGGCTTTGTCCACTCGATTAGTTCGTGAATATGCCTGAACTAGTGTATGATATTTTAGGTTTCGATCTACGTAAAGTGTATTTAACTTTTTACTATCAAACCCTGTCAAGAACATATCAACGACAAGAAGAATATCTATTTGAGCTGTTTTAACACCTTTAGAAACATCTTTAAAATAACTAGGAAACTTATCCGTTGAAAAGTTCTTATCAAACATCTTATTATAATCCTTCATCATACGCTCTAGAGCATCTCGAGAATGTTCTTCACGTCCCTCACTATCTTCGTTAGGATCAAAAGTAAAGATTCCAGCAATCTTTAAGTTATGATCTAACTTTTTAAATATATCATAATACTTAATAAGCATTGGAATGCTCTGAACAGTGAATAATCCAGTATATCCCTTACTTTTAGCCCTTCTTTCATGAGTATCTATAATATTCTCGGCAACTAATTCTAACCGGTCCTCATGTAGCCAAATTTCATCTGTTTCTATTCCTTGCACACGCGTCTTATCATCATTATCAACATCTACATCAACGGTTTTAATGTATTCGACTGAAAATCCTAATACATTTCCATCGTGAATAGCATCTTTAATTAGATATGTGTGCAAACACTTTTCGAATAAATCTGCGGTTACTCTTCCATCTTGACTCTTATTTTCCTCAAAGCGAGGTGTACCAGTAAAACCAAAGTACTGTGCTTGTTGAAAATGTTTTGATATCTCCTTATGCATTTCACCAAATTGACTGCGATGGCACTCATCGATGATAAATATTACACGTTCATTTCGATACTGATCCATAATTTTTTCATACCTTTTATTCTTAACTGCGTTAGACATCTTTTGAATTGTGGTCAAAATAAGTGGTTTTGTCATATCTGATATTTGTTCTACAAGTTTATCTGTTTTATCTGTTTCATCCACCGAATCCGGCTCAAATTTATTAAACTCTTCCATTGTTTGTGAATCTAAATCCTTACGATCTACTAAAAAGAACACTTTCTTTATATCTGGTTCATTAGCAAGAATTTGACTAGCCTTAAACGAAGTAAGGGTTTTACCCGAGCCAGTGGTATGCCACGTATAGCCATTATTTCTTGTTTCTGTAGCACGTTTTATTAAAGCTTCGACCGCAAAAACTTGATAAGGTCTCATCACCATCAAATTCTTTTCAGTTTCATTCAACACCATAAAACGAGCAACCATCTTTGCTAAATGACATTTTTCTAGGAAACTTTCTGTAAAGTCATTCAGATTAGTTATTCGATTGTTTTCTGCATCAGACCAATAGAATGTATGTCCAAATAATATATCTGCATCAGAGTTAGCAAAATATTTTGTGTCAACGCCATTACTTACCACAAATAACTGCAGAAAACGAAACAACCCTTTAAAAGAATGCTTTCGATAGCGTTGAATTTGATTAAATGCTTCCTTGAAATCTAAACCCCTACGTTTTAACTCTACTTGAACGATAGGTAAACCATTAATAAGTATGGTGACATCGTAACGATTCTTATACTTGCCTTCCATTGTTGTTTGATTTGTAACTTGAAAGATATTTTTGCACCATTCTCTTGTATTAAAAAGCTCTAAATAAACTTCTGTTCCATCATCACGTTGAAACACCTGTTTATCACGTAAAAGCTTTGCTGTTTCAAAAATGCTCTTCCCACTAATTTGAGTTAAGAAACGACTAAACTCTTCGTCTGTCAATGGATCTTCTTTTAACTTCTTTTTATTAAATTTATTCAATTGTTCCCTAAAGTTATGTATAAGTTCACTTTCATTGTTTACAGTTACTTTTTCATATTGTTGTCGAACAAGCTGTTCAATCATATTTTTTTCCAGTTGTGCCTCTGATTGATATGCCACTCTTAACTCCCCCTTAACTAAGGCGAAAACTTCAAAGTATATTAATTATCTATATTTTAACAGTTTATAGCACGAAAAGAAATTTGAACATTAAGGTGTGAGTTATCTGAATATTAAAACTTCTTTTCACCTCTTAAAATATTAAAATTTTCAAAGTAAACTATTTCAAATTTAGGTGATTGGCCAACCCAAAATTTTATTTTCATTAGATAAAAAGCTAGCATTTATCTACTTTATTTTAATTTCAATAGAGGTGAAAAAAATGAAGAAAGAAAACAAATTTGACTATAATGCTCACTATGAATCTATATTAGCAATCGAAGAAGATTCAGGTAAAATCAAAGCCTCCGATTTTTTAGAATTCTTGTCTGACCTCATTATTAAATACTCCAATGACCTTGAGATGAAATTATTACAGGGGAAAGAGGGTACATCAAATGAAAAATAATAAGAAGTCTAAACATCGATTAAAAAGAGCATTCGGATATGCAAGGAGAAGTCCGAGAAAGCAATTGGAGGATACTTCAATTGAAAAACAAACTGAAGAAATAATAAAGTATTGTGAAAGAAATGGCATTGAACTGGTAGATATTTATACAGATGATCTTAAATCAGCTAAAAGTTTTGATGGAAGAGATGCTTTTAAAGAAATGTATAACAGAACAATAAGCAAAAAGGAAAATATAGACTATATAATTGTTCTTAAACAGGACCGCATTTCGCGTGATACTTTAGATACTTTATATATAATGAAGCGACTAAATTCACTAGATAAGCATCTTATTTCAATAGCAGACAATATAAATACGGAAGACCCTAAAGCAGAAATACTTGTTCATATAATGTCATTAGTAGCTCAATTGGAGCGTGAATTCATAGCGTTTAGAACTAACTCAGGTATGGAGAAAAAAGCTGAAGATGGTTACTTTTTAGGGGGAAAAGTATTTGGTTATAAAACTAAAGATAAAGAATTGATAATAGACCCCGACGAGGCTAAAATAGTAAAATATATTTTTGAAAAATATGCTTTTAATAAGTGGGGGTATAAAAAAATTGCTTCAAAACTTAACATCCAAGGGGTTCAAACCAAGTATAACAATGAGTGGACTATTAACTCCGTGAAAACCATATTACAAAATCAAATTTATATTGGTAACACGAAATGGAGAGAAGAATATAAAAAAGGACAACACAGTCCAATAATTGAAATGTCATTATGGAATAAAGTTAAAGAAGTAATGCAATCCAGAACTTATACACCCAAAAAGGTTCACCCCGGTTCTTATCCTCTTTCGGGTTTACTAAAGTGTCCTCAATGTGGTTCATCTATGGTTCAAGGGAACAGTAGTCAAAAATATAAATATTATCAATGCAGTAAAAACAAGAATAGTGGTAAGAAAGCATGTTCTTCTAATTTAATAAAAAAGGAGTATGCAGAGGAATTTGTTCAGGATAAATTAATTACTTTTTTAAATGAAAAGAATCTTTCTCCGATCATTTATGATGTTACTAAATCTAATTTATCTTATGAACTTGAACCTTTGGAGAAAGAAGCCAACAATATTAAAGGGAAGATTCAAAAACATGAAGAAAAATTGTTAACTACTATAGATTTAATGAGTGATACGACCCTAAATCTGGGTGGTGATTTATTAAAGGAAAAAATAGTAACTCATCAAGAGGATATAAATAGGGAGAAATCTAAACTAGAAAGCATTTCAAAACAATTAGAGTTAAAACAAAGTGAGCATATTAAAGACATTATTAATTTTTCGGTTAGTAATTTTAAAGACTTTTATCTTGCACTTTCAGACACTGAAAAGAAAAAGCTTGTTCACAGTATAATTAAGGAAGTCCATGTTACTAAAGGCAACAAAACTCAGGATCGGAAAATCAAAAGTATTATATATAATTTTGACTTAAATGATCTTAATAAACTAGTAAGTGAGTAACGGAGAGGGCAATTTCCCTTCTCCTTTTTTGCTATAACTTTATTTAATCGCAGTTCTTTCTTTTAAATGTTGGACAATCTTTAGGTATGACAAATGCCTTAAACTCTTCTCCCCATCCTTTTTCGGGTTGTTTCTTAATTGCTTCAACAACAGTTAAATTATTAAAACCTAATGGAATTGCACTTCGTCCTGCGTAGATTGCGTTTATGTCGTCGATATACTTTCCTTTTGTTTGTCCACACGTACAACTTTTAAGATGAAAATCAAGACTAAAAACTTCATAGCATTCGCTACATAATAATAACTTCATCGTATCACTCACTTTTGTGAATATTTTAGTTACATAATAAACCAAAATCTATTTCGCCTTTTTATCACTTATCTTTGCTAGCTCTGATTTCCTCCATTTTTCTATTCGACTTTTTACCCACTCAATACTATGGCACTGAATTTTATATTTATCCGCTTCAATTAATGCCTCCCGAGTGTAGCCAGAGCTGGTTATAAACCTTGCCAATACACAGTCATGATTTCTCTTTGCTGAGTTAAGTTCTCTAATTTCTCTAACAGTAATTTGGTTTTTAGATGATAGGTAATGTTTAATTTGAACTGCTTCATTCGTTTGATGGTATCGGTTAAAAATTATCAAATCAACCCCTCCATCTGCACCGTTGGATGTTTCCTTTGGTTTATACCCCCTTGCCTTAAAATATAGATAACAAATTCTTTCAAATTCTCGCCATGAAAGTTCTTCCAATGGAGATTCTATTATGTTTTCATCGCTTCTTAATCGATTAAAGTCTTCCTTGTTTTTATATTTTCTTGAATTATTACGTGGAGACTTTGCCCGTTTTTTAGTCTTTCCCTTTTTTGATAGCGCGTTATAAGTTATACCATCAATTATAGCAGTAGTGAGAATAATTCCGAAAAGTATATAAATATTAGTACTGTGAAAAACAATCCAATATAAATATAAACTTATTATTAAAAAGAGTCCTGAAGTAACGTTAGCCAATAGTTTTCTATCTTTCTTATTAATCTTGTTCACATCCTACTTCAAATTTTTATTTAATTGCAACATTTACATATTATACCACCGTTTAGTTTAATGGATTATTTGATATAAAGAAAGGGATAGATGATTTGTAAAAGGATTTGAACGGAGCCATTGTGACCGCTAGATTGGATGGTACAATTTTTGCTTGATAAAATGAAACACTTTTTTCCAGTTAAGGACTTCCCAATTTTAAGGTAGAATGTGTATGATGGTATTAAAGATGACGGAACCACTGTTTGTCTTTTCATTATCGATACTCACGAAAAGTGTATATATACTAATAATTATGCATGTTATCGAAGTAGTTCTTATTGCACTAACGTGGCAGTAAAGTTTAACAAGAATTCAGAATTAAAATGCCCTCGCTAAAAGGGCATTTTAGTTTTATTTATTTTTTGCTAGGTCTTTTCTGTTTGGAGCAAGTGGTGGTTGTTCTAACCATTTATTTTTGGTCATTAAATTGAACCACTCTTTTGTAATCATTAAATTCTTTAGTATTATTTTCTCATAAGTCGTCACTAGGTCTATTCTCATCGCAGATGCGAGGCCTGCACCATGATATGATTGGGAGGATTGCAACAAGAATCCAATGTGATACAACATTAACTTATCTGAAAAAGGGGAATCTTGGGAAGCTGTAACCTCGGATTCCCAAGACATAGGAACAGGCAAGTTATCGCCTTTAAGTATTTTACTTAGTGATTGAATTTGCTGGTCAGAAGCGTTCTGTGCGCTCTCTAAAAATTTTCTAACCTCTTTTGATTGTGTTACTTGACTAAATCCAATAGAAAGAGATTTTTCCGTTATTTTCTTTTTTAAGTTAAGTGATAACGCAATAATTTCTGTTGCAGCTAAAGGGCGCTTATCTCCAAAAAAACCATCTATAAATTGTTGTCCTGAAACAAATTCTGGATTCTCTTCTGGATAAAAGTACGGGTCTCTTTGAAAATGTCCTTTTTCGAGTAGTAGTTCAGTAGTTCGATGATACATACTCATCCCGTCATTACTACATGAATCATAAAAGTTCCTCAAGTCCTTCCTTACTGAAGAACTAAGAGATGTTGAATGCCCTAGTAAGCCATGCAGTGTAATAATATGTAAATAGTGCAAACAGAAGATATCAGAAAATAACCTTTTGGTTCCTTTGTTAAGGTCTGATTCAGTAAAGCCAACTGGTACTGGGAAATCTTCATTTTCAATAAATCGTCTTATTTGACTTTTCTGTTTATCAAATATCTTTATTGCATCTTCGAACAGCAATTTTATCTTCTCATCTTCTATAATGGATAGCATATATTTATTAACAGTTTCTACGGCTGTTCCATTTACATATTCTCCCCATAATGTTCCTATCTCAGCAGATGTGAGTTTTAAATCTTCTTTCTTCATTTAATCACCTCAATCTAATGTTTCCCAATTTATTCGCATTTTATTTATGATATTTGTTCAACTATAGGGTGGCTTATGTTGAACAATGAGTTGTCGATTTGGCAGCTCCTATTGCTTATTAAAGTAAAGGGTGCAAATATTGAATAAGGAGTTGTCGAATGTGCCAGTTTCTATTGTTTTAAAGGGCAGAAGAGTTGAATAAAGAATAGGAAAGGTGATTGCTAAAATGTTAAAAAGAAAGATATTCTTTATTGTAACCTTAATGTTTGTTCTGATAAGTTGTTCACAAACAAACGAAGAGTATTTGATAGAAGCAATTATCATAGAAATCAAAGAAAACACTGGAGATATTGAAGTAGATGGACCGATGAAAGTGGTTAAATCGGCAACTACACAAGAGGCAGTTGGTAATAAAACGGAGTCAATGATACACACAATTCGGGTTTCAAATCCAGAAGACTATAATGTAGGACAAAAAGTTAAAGTAAATGTTATTTCAAACTACGATGAAGATGTTTGGGATGTAAATCGATTAAAATTCGAAGTAGAAGTGGTTGATTAGATTTCGCAATTCAACTAACGGGAGCTTATCTTCAACAAGCAATAACCTTATATTGATTTGGAATCAGTGTGGTGTATAAAAGTTTTGAGGAGGATATAAGGTGATGATTCAGTATTTTTTTACGGGATTGCCATTAGCAATTGGAATTGTGTTTTTCTTAATTGGATGGTTATTTCTTTTTATTATTATATCGATAGCTGTGAGGGTTGGATAGATAACTCGAAAACAAATCAGATGTTAAAAGAACTGTTAGAGTTACAACGGAGAAATAGAAGCAATTGAACATACTTCTTGTTATCGTAAAGGATGCTTTAGCTTAACAAAGAGTTTTAGATTTAGCATCTCCTATTGCTTATTAAAGTAAAGAAGCAGAATAGTTTAACAAACAAATGGTTAAAATACCCGATAATTATATATAATCAGGTGGGGTATTAGATGAAGGAAAAACAATTAGAACTTTTGAATAAAATCAGGTCGATGGCTGAAGAGTTAACTCAATTTCATATTGAGTATTGGAAATCATTTTCGGACTTTGGGATTTGGCAATTTTGGGTAGTAATTCTAATGTTAATTGTACCCCTAATCGTGTTATTCATTTCAATTGATAAGGGTAAAATATTGCTTCTTGGTTTTTTTGGACTTAATTATCATATATGGTTTGCTTATGTTAATTCTATTGGTATTAGTCTGGGTTTATGGGAATACCCTTACCAAATTGCCCCTTTTTTACCGAGCTTTTCCTTAGACGCTTCATTCGTACCAGTGAGTTTTATGTTGTTATATCAATGGACGTTAAATCATAAAAGGAATATTTATCTATACTCTGTACTACTATCAGCAATATTTGCCTTCGCATTAAAACCAATTATGGTAAACCTACACTTTTTCCATATGTTTAAAGGAGTAAATTACGTTCATCTATTTCTATTTTATGTGGCACTTTTTATTGTATCTAAACTTATTACAAACCTGTTCCTATGGTTGCAACAAAAGGAAACTCAGTAACTTGTTTTTAAACAAAAGAAGCTGCCCATTCCAATGAACGCCTTGGACAGGATTCATGAATACTTTTATTTAGAGTGTCTTTATCCGTCTCCAAAACATCCTTCTATGTTGGATAGTTTGATAGGGTAAGTAAAGAAACAGTAGAATATAAGTCCCCAAAAACCCCACATACTCAGGAAATATCTGATCCAACACGGAATGAAACTGTAATTTTGTTTGTACATATAAGCTTGTAATATTTTCATGTTGTCTAGTAAGGTTACGTAAATTTAGTAATTGTATTCCGCGTTTCTTTTGTGGTTCTAGTTCTTCCTTATAGTACAGCTCGCAGAGGTGTCTCGCGTCAATTACATCTGTTTTAACTTTTCGTAGACTAGAACTCTTTGCCTTATAAAAAATAAGTGGATTAACGATAATCGTTAAATATCCTTTTTTCTCTAGATATTGAACAACTGGTGTGTGATAATGCCCTGTGGATTCTAGTACGACAGGAGGTCGTACCCCAGTATTATTTTCAATATCAATTAAAAAGTGACGTAATTTATCCGGACCTACTACTGGATTCATTGAATATCTCCTCCTAAGAAGTATTTGCCGGTACCCCTAATCCTTCTTGTAGTATCACAGCTTCGCTTGTTATGCGGGATCCTTGTCCCAACCAGCCTCAATCATGTTTCTACAAGTAGGGGGCGAACAGTTTAGTTGACGGGTTCATATCCCACGGGTGCTTACGTTCTGCCCCGACTACAATGTAAATGATAAGACCATATAAAAAATAGTCAACCAGTAAATTCTGGTTAACCTTATAATACGAACGGGTGCTTTAGTTCAATAAATCCAATATCTAGAAGAGCCAAAATATACACTATTTTATTCATTAAAAATGTGTGTTTTGGCTCTTTGTTATTTACCTTTATCGTAAAATGATTAACAGATGTCTTGTTATTAGAGGCTGCAAATTACTATAAAATAGGGATGTTAATTTCCAGTGAAGTGTGTTAGTTTTTCTAGCAGAAACTGTTTCATTTTAAATGACATACAATCCAAAGCCTTAGCAACTAATTTGATAATCCCTTAGTCAATCTATTCATTGCTCTTTGTGTTCTGACTGTGACATATAAAACTCGTTTTCCCCTTACTTAAATTCATAGTATTATTTAAGATGAAGGGGGGATATAAATGAATGAAATAAAAAAAGTCGCTATCTATTGCCGCGTCAGCACAGAAGAGCAAGCAAGTGAGGGATACAGTATTGACGCTCAACTGGATACCCTACGTCAATACGCAAAGTTATATGGTTGGGATGTAAGTGACGAATATATTGATGAAGGGATAAGTGGAAAATCAATTAAAGGACGACCCGCCATGCAACGACTTGTGTCAGATATAGAGAAGAATAAATTCCAAGCTGTTTTAGTCTGGAAGATCTCTCGTCTTTCACGTAACATGTTGGACACGTTGGTTCTTTTGGATAAATTTGAAGAATATAATGTGAAATTCATTTCTTACTCGGAAAACTTTGATACTGGTAGTCCCATCGGAAGACTTGTTCTGCAGCTTATGGCTTCCATAGCCGAAATGGAAAGGAATACACTATCTGAAAACGTAAAACTTGGCATGAAACAACGCGCTCTCCAAGGTGAATGGAATGGTGGAATTGTGTTTGGTTACGATTCAATTGAAAAGGAACTTATTATTAATCAAAAGGAATCAAATGTTATTCAACTTATCTTTGATCAATATGCAAAAGGAAAAGGATTAAAGGCCATTGCAAACTATGTAAACAAACAAGGATACCGTACAAAAAAAGACCGTTATTTTTCAATTAACGGCATCGCAACTATCTTAGACAATCCCATATATAATGGAAAGATTAGTTGGCTTAAAGTAGAAAATTGGGATACTAAACGCAGAAAAGGAAAAAATCCAAATCCTATACTGGTAGAAGGTAAACACGAAGCGATAATCAGTGACGAATTATGGAATATAGTACAAACTCGAAGAAAAAGTAAATCTTTTAAACAGAGACAATCAAATGAACCATTTTTGTTAAGCAGCATATTACGATGTCCTGATTGCGGACAAGGTATGGTTCCATCAATTACAACCTATACACGTAAAGACGGCACAAAAAGAAAGCATCGATATTATGTATGCAGCGATTTTCACAACAAGGGGTCTTCCGCTTGTAGAGCTAATTCAATTAAAGCTTATAATGCGGAAAGTACGACTATAGAAAAAATTCAGGAATTAATTAATAACAAAGAGGAATTCGCGTTAAAGATTAATTCACTTAATAATAACTCCGTTAATTCTACTAAAGAAATCCAATCAGAATTAAAAAATGTTGATATTAGAATTATCGAATTGAAAGAACTTCAAGATAAATATTTCGAGGCATATGAACAAAATCTATTTCCTGTGGATATTTTACAAGAGCGACTAAAGGATGTATCCGAGGAAAAATCAACATTAGAACAAAGAAAAAATGAACTAAGTACTAAACTCAGCTCAATCGATACTAAGGTTATACAGCCAGATCTTCTTCATGTCCTTTTAAGAAAGTTTACTGAAACTTATGAACGATCATCTAGAAATAAACAAAAACAATTACTACAATTATTGATAGAAAGTATTAGCATTTTTCAACCTAAAGATAAAACACGTGTTGTGGATACAATAGAACTCGATTTTGATTTCACTGAAGTTAATATCTCAAAAACTTTTGCCTTAATCCACTTATTATATTTAGAAACTGATGAAGAGGGAGTAATCCTACCTCAAACAACAGTTTCTAACGATAAATTACCACCTTATCTTGAACAATTTTTGCCTCTATTTATGGTACGGTTCCCCCCTAATAATCCGAAACCCACGATAAACCTGCTCCAACAAAATCAACCGCATAACCTGATGTGGAAACGTCATCTTTGAAAAAGACAGCGCCAAGTCACTCCGCTTCTGTACGTCTTCACTTATACCAAGGGATCCACCAATTACAAACGCTACCTTGCTTTTTCCGTAAGTAGCTAGTTCGTCCATCTTCTCAGCTAGTTGTTCCGAGCTTAGCATTTTTCCGTTTATTTCTAGTGTAATTACATAAGTATCTTGTCCAATGTTCGATAGGATTCGTTCGCCTTCCTTCTGCTTTACTTCCAGCATCTCTGCATCACTCATATTCTCTGGTGCTTTTTCATCGGCTACTTCTTTGACTTCTACCTTTGCATACGCACTTAATCGCTTTAAATATTCTTGAATGCCTTGTTTTAAATATTTTTCTTTTAACTTTCCAACTGCAATTACCGTTATTTTCATCTATATTCCGTTCCTTTCAAGATAGGTTCATACGAATAGTTTACCATTGCTTCTTATCTAGATACCACCAGCTAGATCTATACTTCTTATAATAATTCGATCTCCTAACGAATACATTAAATTGATGACGAACAAAGGGGATGATGTCTATTGGCAGATTTATTAGAGAGTGCAGCGTTTGAACATCAATTTTGGTTACAAGTATTAGGGGATCATTCTCGATTTATTCGAGATTCCCTTTACCCAACAGAGGAAGAAGATGTGGCTATTGCGAAGAATTTTGTTGACCATTTTGATCGGTTATTAGAGGAATCAAAGTCCTTAAACAATAATGTTATTGCTTTCACGAAGCAAGCAGAAGCTGCAGTGGAAGAATTGAAGAAATATAAATTCTCTATTATTAAAAGACATTTAAATGGGGAAATAGGGATTCATTTATCCCCAACATTTATTAACCACATGGTCAACGAATTAGAGGAGTATCTGTTGGTAATTAGTTATTTAAAAGAGGGGAAGGCACCACCGATATTCCATGAGTTACATCATCATTTAGTTTGGTTAGCCGATGCAGCAGGGCATGCCGGGGCTATAAATGATGAGTTAGATAAGGTGGAACAACGATTAAAGGAAAAAAGTAGTACGTTTGCGAAGCACTTTGATAATTTCTATTTAAAAGCAGTTGAGCTTACTGGTTATTTACGTGCCAATGTTACATCCTTTCCTGCTTTACATCGATTCAATGACGATGTCGAAGTTGAAATAAAGCTATTCCAGACATTCCTTCATGAAGTCGAAGAAATGGAGCTCTCAGACAAGGTATTGAGTACTTTTTCTGCATTGATGGCAGACCACATGTACCGTGAAGAATGTTATTACTTAACAAAGCTTGCAGAGTCTTCAAATACATTACCACCAGACTGTGATCCTACCAAACCGAGAACAGAAGAATAATTACAGGACCCTCTATAGGAATCTAGAGGGTCTATCAGCTGCGAACACTTACAAGAAATCTTGAAGATCTAATTTATGGAATAAATTCTCCAAGAACTTTGAGTCAAACTTATTATACCAAGAGTTAGGTAGCTCGACTTCATTTAGTAATGCGATAAATTCCTCTACGATGTTTCCATCATACTCTCGCCAAGAACAGCTTCTTAATTCCTCAAATGCATCCGTATAAGACATTTTCGTTACTTGATAATTTCGCATATCATACGTCATCGCATCAAAGGAATCACATACCCGAATGATTCTTCCTTGTAAGGAAATTTCTTCTCCTACTAATCCGCGTGGATAGCCTGTCCCATTCCAATTTTCATGATGATCTCGTACAAACCTCGCCGCTCGCGTTTTTCCTAATTCTTTTCTTAAAATAACATTTCCTAAGTGGGAGTGACTTTCCACAATTGTTCTTTCTAAATTGGTTAACCTACTCGGCTTTAATAAAATATCTCTAGATAACCCCATTTTCCCTATATCATGTAATAATGCGGCAATTTTCATATCCTCATCAAAGCATCCAATACGTTTAGCCAGCATCGTAGATAAATACATTACGCGTAAAGAATGATGCTTAAACGCTTTCAATACTTCATTATCTTGAGAAATATCTTCAAACAGTGACTCTGGTGTTCTTTTATAAACCATGAAACCTCTCCCGCCGATTTTCGAAAATTTAAACTTTTATATACCATACCAATTATTTTTCAATTTCTCAATACTTTGATTCGAAGATCTAAAAAACATCAAAAATAATACTTCACACCTTGTACTTTATGATACGATAATAGCTAACTAGATTGATATCTTGGTGGAGGGTTTCCTATGTTTGTTTATCATATTGATGAGGAATTGTCATTACGATCCTTGGTTGAACAGGACGCTGTTGCTTTATTTCACCTTATTGATTCTTCTCGAAGCTACTTGCGAGAATGGTTACCTTGGGTAGATGAAACATCAAATTTGCAAGACTCCATGAAGTTTATTCATGACTCTCAACAGCTTTATGAAAGACGAGTCGGTTTAAATGCTGGTATTTTTTATCGTGACCAATTAGTAGGGATTGCTGGCTTTAACAGCTTTGATTGGCGAAATCAAATTGGATATATTGGGTATTGGTTAGGAATGAGCTTCCAAGGAAAGGGGATCATGACGCGTGTTGTTCGTGCGTTAACAGATTACGCCTTCCATCAACTCCACCTAAATCGCATTGATATTCGTGCAGCATATGATAATCACAAAAGTCGAGCAATACCAGAGCGACTAGGATACCAAATCGAGGGGCAAATTCGCCAAGCAGAATGGCTATATGACCATTATGTAGATCATGTTATTTACAGCATGCTAGCAAATGAATGGCTTTAAGAAAGGAAATAGGAATAATGAAGTTTTATATTGCATCTGGTTTTGAAAATAAAGATCTCGTTCAATACGTAAGGGATGAACTAAAAAAAGAAGGGCATTTACACACGTATGACTGGACACAAAATGTTCGAGCCACCACAGAAGATAAGCTAGGAGCTATTGGCGAGCTGGAAAAGCAAGCCGTTGCGGATTGCGATTTTCTTGTATTGCTGCTTCCCGGGGGAAGAGGTACACATACGGAATTAGGAATGGCATTAGCCTATGGAAAGCCTGTTTTTCTTTACTCACCTGATACAATAGATCTAACAACAGCTACCACCTTTTACTATGTAGAAGGGGTAAAGCATTTTATTGGAAGTATCGATCAATTTTTAAATGAATTAAAGGTCTTAATTTAAAGTAGGGGGAAGGTAAAAATGACTTCTATCTGTCTAATACGCCATGGAGAAACGGATTGGAATGCAACTGGAAGAATGCAGGGGAAAACAGACATTCCACTGAATGCCAAAGGAATCGAGCAAGCAGAACATTGTGGTGCTTCCTTACATCCAGCTGATTATGATGTACTCATTACGAGTCCTTTAAAGAGAGCAAAGCGTACTGCTGAGATTATTAATCAATATTTACATTTACCAATGATAGAAATGAAGGATTTTGCAGAACGATCGTTTGGAGATGCAGAGGGATTAAGCATGGAAGAAAGAAGAGAAAAATTTCCCGACCATCAATATCCGAACCAAGAAGAAAAAGAAAATTTTAATCAGCGGGTGATGGGGGCGATTCAGCAAGTAACTCAATTATATCCCAATCAACGCGTTTTAGTCGTAGCTCATGGCGCTGTTATCAATCAAATTCTAGCAACGCTCTCTCAAGGTGAAATCGGCTCAGGTAAAACGAAACTATTAAACACGTGCATCAACAATATCCACTTCCATGAAGATAAGTGGAACATTAAAGATTATAATGTAGTGGACCACCTAAAAAACACCGTTTAATCATTCATTACCCAGGTATTTCCCGGGAAATATCGACAAAATAATGGAAATAATGTCGAACAATAAAGAAATGACTACCTGCTTATAATAAGCAAGTAGTCATTTTTGTTTAGCGAATTAAGACAAAGCAAGAACAGGAAGAACTTCATTGTTCTTAAATTAGTTATTATTATTCTCACCCTGTTTGAAAGGATATATATCCAACTTAAACGTAGGGATTGTTTGTTTCTTTATTCATTTAAATGCAGTCCAATTCACCTGAAAAAAGTAATAAAAATTACAGTTTAGAAAAATAATAAAGCAAACATGTTAGAAGAGGGGGGCTAGGTAGTTGTTAACAATTACTTTTACACTTGTCACTTTATTTTTGTTTACAGGATTTCTTAAATGGAACAATGTTCCTAGAACAATAATTATTCCACTTTGGCTTTTTATTGTTTTTTTCTCAGGTTTGATCATAAATTCAATTTTCACCAATTTAAAATACATAGCAAAACCAAAGCATGCAGACCCTTATATTTCTTTAATTATATTGCAGTATTTTATATTGCCTATATCTATTTTACTATTATTAAATGTATACAATACACGAACATTCCCTCTTAAAGCTTCCTCAATCTTGATCGCAATAACTTTCTCCATAATTTTTGAAAGGTTTTTAGAGAGAATTAAAATAATTGAATACATTAATTGGAATATAGGATTCTCGTTACTTTTATGGTTATCGATCATCTTTAGTTCTATTTTATTTTATCGCTTTATAAATAATTTCTTTGTACAGAAGGAAGGTTCCGATGTATAAGCTTCCGATAAACTTTGACATAAACGAGTGGTTTGTAGTAATTACATTAACTTGTTTAATCATCATTTTTATCATAGTTCCTAACACAATGCCTAAGGGGTTGACTTTAACTATATTTTTATATTTTGCTGTTCTTGGACTAACTGCAGATGTGTTAATTGGAGTCGACTACCCATTTGACTTTTATGACATCATGGATTCACCAAAATTAGAGCTTTTTGATGTTATTATCTATAGTGTTAATTATTCGCTGTATGGGTATTTTTTCTCGTATTTTCTATTTAAACAAAAGAATCTAGGCAGAATCTTATTATTTATTATTTTCTGGGCCGGGATATCAACCATTATTGAGTGGGTTTCTGTAAGGTTTAATGTGTTTACATATATGAATGGGTGGAATACGGGATTTTCTGCAATCGTCTATTTATTCGTTTTTACGACTAGTGCTATTGTTGTAAAATGGTTGAATCATTGCTGGGAAGAATGAATATGTTTTTTCACCTAGTTGTTCTCAAGTTTTAATTACGATTTTAAAAAACCTCTAAACCATTATCCGACAACGGTTTAGAGGTCAATTGTATCAGCTTTATTACTCTTATCGCATTTGCACACTATGTAAATGCGCAAACAATCCATCACGTTTTAGTAAATCCTCATGACTACCTTCTTCTTCAATCCCATTCTTTGTTACCACCATGATTCGATCGGCATTTTTAATCGTTGCTAACCGGTGGGCGATAACAATGGTTGTCCGATCCTTCGCTAGATCATTTAGTGCTTGTTGGATAATTGTTTCGGTTTCGGTATCAAGTGCTGATGTTGCCTCATCAAGAATTAAAATTGGCGGATTCTTTAAAAACATTCGCGCAATCGCAATACGCTGTTTTTGTCCACCGGAAAGTTTTAATCCCCGTTCCCCAACTTGGGTATCATAACCGTTAGGAAGGTCATGTATAAAGTCTTCTAAATGGGCACGCCGAGCCGCTTCTCTTATTTCTCGTTCGGTAGCATCCAATTTACCATAAGCAATATTTTCTCGTAAGGTACCTGTAAAAAGGAAAACATCCTGTTGAACGATTCCAATATGATCGCGTAAAGACTTTTTCGTCATGTCACGAATATCAATTCCATCAATGGTAATTTCCCCGCTATCCACATCATAAAAACGCGGTACTAAAGCAGAGATGGTTGTCTTTCCAGCACCAGATGGTCCAACCAACGCAACTGTCTCTCCAGCATTGATATTGAAGCTCATTGCTTTTAAAATCGGGCCTTGCGTCTTTTCATATCCGAAAGTTACTTTATGGAACGATATAAATCCTTTCAGGTTCTGAACAGATTTGGCACCTTTTCGGTCAACCACATCTGGTTCGACATCCAAGATATCGGTGAATCGTTTGAATCCAGCCATTCCTTTCGGGTAAAGCTCAAGTAGGGCGCTTATCTTTTGAATTGGACTGGTTAACACATTTGTAAATAATACAAAGGCGATCAATTCTCCCATTTCCATTCGATTATTAAACACGAACCATGAGCCCATAACCAGTACGATGAGCGTCATTAATCGCATCATCATATAAATATTTGAATGAACAAAAGCCATCACCCGATAGGCAGCAACCTTTGCTTTACGAAAATTATAATTATCCTTTGTGAACCGCTTCATTTCATAATCTTCATTCGTAAAAGATTGGACTACGCGTACACCAGACACCGCATCTTCTACACGTGCGTTTACTTCCGCAATTTCTTCATACATGGATTTCCAAGCTTTATTCATTTTAATATTACTGTAGGCAATCAGCCATATAAGTATTGGTACGATGATTAAAATCGTTACAGATAAATGGAAATTGATATTAAACATTAGGAAAAAGGCTCCGATAAATGTCATAATCGCAATGAAGAAATCCTCTGGTCCATGATGGGCCAATTCTCCAATATCAAATAAGTCATTCGTAATACGACTCATAACATGTCCTGTTTTCGTATTATCAAAAAATCGAAACGATTGTCTTTGCACATGGCTAAATAGATCCTGTCGCATATCTGTTTCGATATTAACACCAAGCTTATGTCCCCAATACGTAACAATATATTGTAAAAACGTACTTAGTAAATAAACAACCAGTAATAATGCACTAACCGTTACGATCAGATTCCAATCATTACTTGGAAGTAACTTATCGATAAATCGTTGTACCGCAATTGGAAAAACAAGCTCAAGTATTGCTACAAATACGGCACAAGTAAAATCAATAATAAATAATCGTTTATGTGGCTTATAATAGGAAAAAAAACGTTTAATCATTCCGGCACTTCCTTTATGTATCAAATCCAGATAGTTTATTCTTATCTACTATACATCTTTGCAAAGTATAAAGTAAATTATAAGTATTCACTAATAGATTGTCGAATGAAAATATTTCTATTATGGTATTTTCACATGTAAAAAGGCTTCTCTTGCATCATCACTCTCGCAAGAAAAGCCTAAAACATAGTTACCTTATAGCTCATACCATCCATTATCAATGACCTTTTGATACCAATAATAGCTATCTTTTTTCGTACGTTCCAATGTTCGGTAATTCATATGCACCAATCCAAATCGCATGGTGTAGCCTTCTGCCCATTCAAAGTTATCCAATAGCGACCAACAAAGATACCCTTTAATAGGTACACCTGAATCTATGCTTCGTTGTAAGGATGCTAGATGCGTTTTCAAATAGTCGATTCTACCATCGTCCTTTACTTGACCCTGTTGTACATCATCATTAAAACAGGCACCGTTTTCTGTAATATAAATGGGGGTATCCCCATATCGATCATGGATATATGTCAATACTTTATAAAATCCCTCTGGATAGATTGGCCAATTAATATCTGTTCGGTTATAGCCCATATCGATGTCTTCGCAATCAAAAAGCCCACTACCTGATTGATACCTCGCAACATTTCCATTGTAATAATTGATACCAACAAAATCGATCTTTTGCTGAATTAATTCCATATCACCGGCTTTAATATCAAGCGTAACTCCCTTTTGTTTATACCAATCTACAAGATGCTCGGGGTAGCTTCCCAGAAAAACTGGATCAAAGAACCAATCTATTAAATAACCTACCTCTCGTCGGCACGCATCAATATCTTGTTGTTGGTTACTGTATGGTTCTTTCCAGGTCGTGTTTGGCGCATATCCTATTTCACCTTCCATCCCCAATTCTCTATATCGTTTGACCGTTTTTCCATGGGCAACTAATAAATGATGGGAAATGGTTGTAGCTGCTTGTAAGTCCTGATTTCCTGGTGCGTGTACGCCCAAATAGTTTGATAAATAAGAAACACACCATGGCTCATTAATGGTAATCCATTTATTAATCTTTCCTTCAAACGCTTTAAACATGATTTCCGCATAATTAACGAAAGCTTCGATCGTTTCTCGATTTTCCCAGCCACCATTATCCTGTAAAGCTTGTGGAAGGTCCCAATGATATAACGTACACATCGGTTCAATACCTTGTGCGATTAATTCATCAACAAGTCGATGATAATAGTCTAATCCAGCTTGGTTTACGTCTCCCGTACCATTTGGTAGAATGCGTGGCCAAGATACGGAAAAACGATACATATCACAGCCTAAGTCTTTGATTAATTGGACGTCTTCTTTATATCGATGATAGCTATCGCATGCAATATCGCCATTGTCTCCATTTACGACCTTGCCAGGTGTTTTTGCAAAAGTATCCCAGATTGATTGCCCTCTACCATCCTCATTTGTCGCTCCCTCTATTTGATAAGCTGCTGTAGCTACACCAAACTTTAAATCCTTCGGTAACTGTATAATTGCCATGTTCTACCTCCTTGATAGTTCTTTTTTTACAGGTGTACATGATTCACGTAATACGAGTTCGGGGTCTACTAGAATTGGACGCTTTTCTTCCGCTCCATTGACTAAGTCATTTAGTAAATGAGCAGCTAATTTTCCTAGCTTTTCTTTATCCTGCTTCACCGTACTAAGCTGTGGTGTACTGTATTGACATGCATCAATATCATCACAACCGATTAAGCAAATATCGTTGGGGATGGAAAGTCCATGCTCAAGAATTGCTTTCTTTGCCCCAAAGGCCATTAGGTCTGAAGCTGCAAACACCGCTTTTGGTGGTGTTGGACTCTCGAGAATCTTTTTCATCCCGTGATAGCCACTTTCCTCAAAGAAGTCTCCATGATAAACCCAGTCCTCATTTACGGTCATTCCGAACTGTTGCATGGCGTTTCGAAACCCTTGCTCACGTAGTATGGCCACCGAGGAATCTTGCTTCCCGTTAATGAAGCCAACCTCTCGAATGTTTTGTAAATACAAATGCTCCACTACTTTAGTCGATATCTTTTCATTGTCTGTCATGACAAAGCTATAATTTGGTCCTGTTAAGTTTAAGTCAACACCAACACACGGTACTTCACTTTGAACAAGCTCATAGACTGCTTCTTCAATTTCTTCACCAGCGATAATTAAACAACCGTCCACATGGAAATGTCGACATCTAGCTAGATAATCTCCGTTATCCCCTTGGAATTGTTCATTAGAAAACATTAAAATATCATAACCAAGTTCACCAATTACTTTTTTAAACGATGTCATTACTTTATTAAAGAATGGATGGGTAAAATCAACATTAATTTTACCTGCATAAATTAAACCGATTAGATTCGATTTTTTGGTAGCTAATGACTTTGCGGAAAAAGTAGGGCGATATCCTGTCTCTTGAATCACTTTTTCTACTTTCTGTTTCGTGCTTTCCCCAATGCCACCATAGTTATTGATAATTTTGGAGACGGTCCCAGGCGATACTCCTGCCATTTTTGCAATATCTTTTATTGTTAAACTCATTTTAATTCCCTTCCAGCATACGTAATAGGATTGAATATCTATTTAATGGATCCCTCTGTAATACTTGAGATAAATAATTTATTAAACATTAAGAACACAACGACAAGTGGTATCGTTGCCCAAAATACACCAGATAACATCATGCCAAAGTCGACATTATTGGTTGTATTTAAGGAAGATAATGCTACTTGTATTGTATACGATTCTGGATCACGGAGCACCGTGAACTGCCATAAAAATTCACCCCATGTTGCAGTAAAAACAATTATCCCGAGCGTTGCAAAAGCGGGTAGTATGATTGGCAAGACAATACTTCGGAAAATCCTAAAATTTGAGCACCCATCCAATTTAGCAGCTTCCACTAATTCATCTGAAACAGACTGGCCGATGTATTGCCGCATTAAGAAAATTCCAAGTGGATTTAAGAAAAAAATAATCATGGCACCAAATAAGGTGTCCAATAACCCAAACTTCGCAACTAAATAGTATTGCGGTATCAAACCAAGCTGTGGTGGTATGATCATGGTCAATAAGATGGATATGAAAAGTATATTTTTCCCCGGAAATTTAAACTTTGCAAAAGCAAACCCTGCTAGCGAACTAATAAATAAGACCACCAATGTAACAACAGCACAAAGGACTAATGTATTCCACATGGCTCCAAAAAATGGGATTTTGTCAAGTACAGCTAAGAAATTTTCTACTAATCGATCACCTGGTGTCATTGTTGGTGGAATGGAGTTGTATGCTGCACTTGGACGCGTTGCCATAACAAACATCCAATAGAAAGGAAATATAGAGATGAAAGATGCAATAATTAAAAAGGTATACATCAGTATTTTGCCTATTGAAAAACGTTTTTTCACGGTTTCTTTCATGCTTTATACTCCTTTCGTTTTTTTCCAATTCCAGATGTTAAAAATGTATTTAGTGCGGAAAAGATGATAATAATGACTAGCAAAATAATCGCTGTAGCTGATCCCGTTCCGAACGATTGTAAACTGAAGGCATCACGATATAAATACATCACGACCGTCATTGCTTCTGTCCTGCTAAATGCAGAAGCACCTAGGAATACCGTTGGTTCGGTAAATAATTGAAGTGCTCCTACCGTAGAGAAGAAAACCGTTAAGATAATAAATGGTTTCAATAAAGGAATTGTAATAAAGCGTAATTGCTGAACAATATTTGCACCATCAATTCTGGCTGCTTCATATAAATCCTTAGGAATACTCTGTAATCCAGCTAAATAAATAATGGTGTTATATCCGATCCAGCGCCAGAACACCATAACGGATATTGCTATTTTTGCTCCCCATTCATGGGTTTTCCAATTCATCGAGTCCATTCCAAATAAATTCAGCATATAGTTTGCAAGAGCCGTATCATTGTTACTAAAAAACACACCAAATACTAATGCCACAGCTACCATCGACGTAATATACGGCATAAAAATCATTGCTCTAAAGGTGTTTTTAAATTTTAAAAAGGCTTGATTTAAAATAAATGCCAGTATAATTCCAATAATAATTTGTGGTGCCGTTCCCATTAAACCAATAATAATTGTGTTATAAACTGACTTCCAAAATAATGGATCATTTAATACGACACTAAAATTTTGTAAGCCAACAAATGTCATTTCACCTAGGCCATTCCATTTTTGAAATGCTAGGTATAAGCTAAAGGCTGCTGGATAAAGGCCGATAATGGCAAAAATAATAAAGAAAGGTGAAATGTATAAATAGGCACTAATTTTATCCTTCGTTTGTTCCGACCGATATTTCCCTTTACCCTGTGTGGTCAATTTCTCCCCTTCCTTTCGTATCATTTGTATGGATGCAGTAGTCAAACAACCACCACATCCATATTTGTTTGTTACGTAGGATCCTTATCGGTTAATAACTCCTTTGATACGCTCCACCGCTGCATCCCATTCTTCTTCCGCATCTGCTCCTTGCTGGACATTTTCTAGTGCATTTAATACTTCATTGTGAACACTTACATAATCTGGTCCTTTGTAAATAAAGGAAATATCCTCTGTTGCCTTCGCAAAGTATTGTGCCGTACTTTGTCCGCCAAAGAATTCATCTGTTGTGTTCTGGAAATCCTCCATTTCGTAAACTTCAGGTGACGAAGGAAATAATCCCGCTTCACTTTGGAACGATTTCAACTGACTTTCTGGTGATACAAGCCACTCAACAAATGCATATGCTTCCTCTGGGTGATCTGTTTCATCAGGAATGGAAATATAAGAACCTCCCCAGTTACCTGCGAATTCTGCTGGCAGGGTTGCTACTCGAAACTTTCCAGCAGCATCTGGTGCATTCCCCATCATCCAACCTTTTAACCAAGCAGCACCCATTTCAACGGCAAAATCTCCATTGTTTACGGCATTTCCCCATTCAGGAGTCCACATCGTATATTCGCCAACAAGTCCCTGTTCATGCATTTCTACCGCTAAATCATATGCTTGTTTAACGGAATTACCTTCATTTTCAATTAATAGATCTCCTTCTTGATTAAAAAAGCTCTGTTCTGCTCCATCAATAATTGCTCGATACGCCATCTCCATACTATCGACCATTGGCTTTCCAGTGTTTTCTTTAATCTGCTTTCCAACTTGCATGAAATCTTCTTTTGATTGGATTAACTCCTCCACTTCGGTTGGTTCTGTTGGTAAACCTGCTTCTTCAAAGACGTCAATACGATAAAACATTGCTTTAGGTCCTATATCTGTTGGCAATCCAAATAAGAAATCTCCATCACTGTTTTCACCAATTTTCCATTTCCAATCTAAATACTTCCCTTGCACATCCTCCGCTCCAAGATCATAAAGATTGGCAAAGCGATCTTGAGCATCTTTAAAACGATCCAATTGATCAACCTCTAACATCGCAATGTCTGGTGCTCCACTACCAGCTGATAAGGCAGTAAATAGTCCATTATGATGTTCCTCGGTTTCTGCAGTTCTTACTTTTATTTTGACACCAGGATTTTCTTCCTCGTACTCTTTAGCAAGATCTTCGTAGTTTGTCGCTCCAAACACCCAAAAATCTAATGTAACTTCCCCATCACCACTCGCAGAATCATCATCACCACAGCCTGTCAGGAAAAGTCCAAACATGAAAAACAAGCCTACCATCCAAAATAAGTTACTTCTTTTCATTAATAGTTACCCCCATAAATGATTTAGATAATTAACATACAAGCCGTTCTATTTTCGTTCGCCCCTCCTTATCCTTTTGATTTTCTAGAAGTGAATGAATTATGTCTGTTTAGGAAACCGGTTTCGTAAAAAGCATAAAAAAAACATTAAAAATATAAAAGGAAAGCGCTTTCTACAAACATTATATGGTCAACAAACATAAAAATCAACAAAATATTAAAAAAATTAATAAAACGGTTTCCAAAAAAATATAAACTTGCTCCACTTGTCAAGTTTGTCCAGTTTGTTGCATATAGTTTTAAGGAACTTATTTTATAAAAATAGGAGGAGATTGTTATCCGATTCAACATGAGTATGTCCAACTGGATCTGTTACGCAGTTGGCTATGTTTTTATTACTTCTGGTATCCTAAAACTGATTGACCCAAACTTTAAAGCTACTTTTTATGAGTTAGGGTTACCTTTTCCTGAAACCACATTATTTTTTATTGCGATTTTGGAAATTGCTTGTGGAGCACTTATTGTAGGAAAAATGTACGTGAGGCAGGCAGCTATTGCCCTTCTGATTGTTATTTGTGGTGCCATCTATTTAACAAAAATCCCGATTTTATTTAACCAGCAACAAGGATTTTTACCTTTCCTTTTTCAAGCACGATTAGATATCGTTATGCTCATCCTCTTACTCATCATTTGGAAGCATGTACCAAGCAAGTCCTAGCATGTGAATAGATGTTACGCTTCTTTTCTCTATAGGTAAATATCCACAAAGTTATACACATATGCACAAATGTTCGCACTTAATTTGTGTCCGAACAAATAAACGCTACAAAATATAGATAATTCATAAAAACTATACACATATTGTGGATAACTTTTCATAATTGTGTATAAGTTCTAAAACGTAAAAAAGCTATCCCCAGTTTTTTGGAGATAGCTTTATTTTTATCGTTGCTCATCTAACGTAATCGTCGTTTCCTGTTTCTCACCATTACGGTAGTAAGTGATGGCTACTTCATCACCAATTTCCTTCTCTTGGTATAACACTTTTCGTAGTTCAATCATATTCATAACGGACTCCCCGTCTAAATGAGTGATAACATCGAGTCTCTCTAAACCAGCTTGATCAGCAGGTGATAGAGCTTCAACACTCCATATATAGACGCCACCTTCTACCTCATTTGGAAGACTTAAGGTTTCGTTCCACTCACTCTGAGGTACTTCATCTAAGGAATAAATTTCTACACCCATATATGGCCTTGTTACAGAACCATTCGTTTCTAACTCTTCAATGATTGGTCGAGCAACATCAATAGGAATAGAAAAACCAATACCCTCTACGGCCTCTTGATTAACTTTCATCGAATTAATACCAATCAGCTGGCCTTCCATATTAATTAACGCACCACCACTATTCCCAGGATTAATTGCAGCATCTGTTTGTATTACCTCTGCCTGCCAATCTGCACGACCATCAAAATCAAAATCCTGTGGAATTGTACGTTGTGTTCCGCTTATTATACCTTGTGTAACCGAACCAGCGAACATATGCCCTAATGGATTCCCAATGGCAATAGCAGGTTCACCAACCTTTAAATTTGCGGATGAACCCATTTCGATGGTTTGTTCAATTATTTCGCCATCCATACGTAAAACAGCTAGATCCGAAAATAAATCACCACCAAGTAATTCGGCTTCCACATGTGTATCATTATATAAAACAATCTCCAGTTCATCTGCACCTTCAACTACATGATAATTGGAAACCATGTAGGCATACTCGCCATCATGTTTATAGATAACTCCTGAGCCCGTTCCAGCTTCTGTTCCTTCATTTTGCTGTTCCCAAAAATCACCTTGTCTCTGAATATTGGTCACTCCAACAACTGTTGGAGCAACCTCTTGAACAACATTCGTTACCTGTGTTGTAACATCAAGGTTCATAATACTGGGATTGGAAGATCCATTTGTCTGTCCAGTAAATCCAGCAGTATTACTATTCGTCTGTTGTTGCGTTACAAGATCAGATTCTAGTACGGCTGGTAATGCTACAACTACTAATAATATTCCTATTACAACACCCAACAACATTGGAACTAACCAACGATTTTGTTTTTTTCGATGCGGATTGGGTGGATAATGATTATCATAATATCCTATCTCAATCATCCCCTTGTATCAATACTAAAGATAGTATTCCGCTAACAAAGCAATATTAAACCTATAATTCTTATTAGCTTACTTCATACATAGTTGTTGGCTGATTAGGATCTGTATCCATTAAATCTAGTTTTATTCCTCTTTCTTCTAAAACACTATGAACAGACATTCTTGCTAAATCCTTCATATTGTTATCTTTACTTAAATGGGCTAAATAAATCCGCTTCGTTTCGTTCCCTATAATATCGGCAAGTGCCAAGCCACAATCCTCATTTGAAACGTGACCAGAGTCCCCTAAGATCCGTCGTTTTACATTCCATGGATATCTTCCCATCCGAAGCATTCCTACATCATGGTTTGCTTCAAAAATATAGGCATCAGCACCTTCAACCGTTTTCTTGATTCGTTCTGATACATATCCTAAATCTGTCACAAGGGCCACTTTTTTTCCTTGATGATGAAACACATAAAACATGGGCTCCGCAGCGTCATGAGATACACCAAATGATTCAATATCCATATCCCCGAACGTTTTTGTTTCTTCCATTTGAAAATGAAATTTTTGATCAATGGTTAGTTTCCCAATGGAATTTTCCATCGCATTCCAAGTCCGTTCATTTGCATAAATAGGCAAATTATATTTTCGCGCCATAATTCCTAATCCTTTAATATGGTCACTGTGCTCATGGGTTACTAAAATTCCTGATAAGGTAGATGGATCTACATTTACTTCACTGAACAAACGGTCCATTTGCTTCCCACTTAACCCTGCGTCCACAAGAATTTTTTCTTGGTCTGACTCTATATAAAAGGCATTCCCTGTACTACCTGATGCTAATACACTAAAACGTAATGTCATTGTTCCTCACTCCGATTTAATACTTCATACTTCTCAAGCAATATCGAGACCATATTCTCGCGAAACTCTAGATTATCTCCGATAGAACGAGCTCGTTCCAAACTCCGATCAATTGCCTCTTCAATAAATGTAAGCTCGTCAGTAGGAAATATTTTTTTCTCTAACGCATTTATAAAATGATTGTGTTCTTCATTTACTTCCACTTTCCATGTAGGAACAAACACTTGTACTCCGTTTTCTAATGGAAAGAACGTATGATATCCGATTTCCATATCCGTAACCTCATCTCCAGAAAAAAGTCTGTAATTATCTAGTAATGTACCTACGGCAGTAATCGGCTTTATTAATTCACTCTTATCACTACTCTTTTCTGGATCCCCTAAAACAGTTTGAACATAGCCTGTCATTTCATTATTTTCATTTAGAAGAACTAGCAGTAACCCACTATGGTTGAAGTATACGGTACGCCCATTCTTTTCTTGAAAAAACACTAATACATTCGCTTCATCATTCCTATATTCAAAGTCAAATTCTCCTGCAAAAATAATATTTCCTTTTACAACTTGGTTTATTTCTTCATTAGTTGCCTCATCTGGAATTGAAATAGGTTCTTCAAAAAGGGAGAGAATAAAACTATTGTCCACAACTTCACTAACTTGATTACCAAAACTGTTCAGCGAATCCTTTTCTTCATCCGTAAATTGCTTTTGTTGAACGTTAATTCTTTCTTCATCTGGTTGTTCTTCTGGTAGATTATCAATTCCTATTTCTTCTAGTTTCAATTGCTCTTCTATAGATAAATCTGTTAGCTCATTCGTCGAATAATCTTCACTTTGTTCTTTCTCTAAAAAAAGGACAATTAAATAAATATCGAGAAGTAGAAAACAGATAATAAATACTGTTTTTATTTGCCCCCATTGCATATCAACTCACTCCTTTATTGTGAGTTATTTCATCAACATTAATTTTTCGCCAGCTGCCTTCATAGTTCATAAACCAAGCTGGTTTTAAGGTTAACTTATCAGCGTTACCATCCGAAGTATCGATAAACTCATATCCTACACGTATATCCAGTACTTTTCCGGTATCTATTTCGGAACTGTTTTTAAGGATTGCGCTAATATCCTTTCCTGACTCTATCATTAATTCCGAAGTATAGGAATCTCTAGCTATGGAAATCAAAGAGGTTTTGTATTGAAAAAGCTCATTATCTCTCCATTGTTGTTCAATAATGTCTAAATCGTCCATATCAAAAACTGGGTAGTTATTATAATGCATTTGATAGCGTAATTTATTTTCCTTCGTGTCTATCGATTCTAATTGATAATCGTTTATCCAACCTTTGTATTGATTTAGATGAGAAATACTATTCTCCACTAATTCCATTGGAGTAACGATGTCAGGACTTGGCTCCTGTGGATTTGTATATTCCATCATTCGCTTATTTTCGGAAACCGCCATGGTCCGTATTCCATCCTGATAAAAGGACTCATTGCCTCTTTGGTTTAAGATTACTTCTTTTGGATTATTAAATAAGGCATTGACCATCAACTCCGGTTCCACTCGCTGGTAGATTAACGTTTGTTCATTAATTGCTACCTCATCTTGTGGAATATAAATAGGATTATCGGAACCATCGAACTCTATATACTCATCTAAGCCCTCTAAATTTAAATTATAATCCCAAATCAGCTCATGTTTAGCTGTGTTATTTACCGTAAACTTCACCTGTTGCCTTCCATCAATCGATAAAAATTGTAATGTTAAATTCCGGTTATTCTCATACGTTATAAATACACGTTGAAACGACCAAGAAGGCATTTCATCGACACCATCGTTTACCGTAAACAAACTTGGAACAATATTCATCGGTAATTCCAATGGATAGATAATTTCCACCTGATGGTTATCATTAGGTCGGCCATCCGCTTCCGTTTCCCTATAATCAAATAGATTCCAGGATTGTATATCTTCGTAAAGTGCATTTTTCTCGGAAGGATCCGAAAAGCTGTAAAAATGATTATACTTTTCAAAAATGATGGAGCTAGGTGCTATAAGTTCTTTCTTGGAACGCTCCGTTCCTCCTAGGTTAAAATCTGCCTCGGAAACAAAGTCAGATGCTAGATGTTCGCCCTTTGGTTGATAATTCCATAGACTAAACGTAAAAATAAAACTAATCCCAACTAAAATAATCAACGTATAGGTTTTTATCGTTTCTAATTTCATCGAGTAAACCTCCGCTTCTTACCAACAAGTGGGAGTGTAAAGGAAATGGTTGTTCCTTTACCTTCCTTACTAGTAGCCCATATTTTCCCGTGATGAGCCTCAACAATTTCTTTTGAGATAGCTAAACCTAACCCTGTTCCACCTAACTTTCTTGTCCGTGCTTTATCCGTTCTGTAAAAGCGATCAAAGATTTTATCTAATTTATCATAAGCTATACCCATACCTTGGTCCTCGACTGCAATAACAATTCGATAACGTTGCTTTGTCACACGAAGGGTAATTCTTCCACCCTCTGGTGAATATTTAATTCCATTCGAAATGATATTATCCAATACCTGTGTAATCTTATCTTGATCCATTAATACAGGCAGTTTTTCATTCGGTAAGTCCCTCTGAAATGTAATATGCTCCGGAATATTCATTTCCAAGCGATCGATAATATGGTGGAAATACGTAACAAAGTCAATGCGTTCCTGTTGGAGCGTATAATCCTTTGTATCCATACGAGAAAGCTGCAGCAGATCATTTACCATCCGTATCATTCGTTCTGTTTCATTTTGCGTAACCTCTAGAAATTTTGGTGCAATATCTTTATTTTGCCATGCTCCATCTGTTAATGCCTCAATATAACTTCGCATCGTCGTTAAAGGGGTACGTAATTCATGGGATACGTCTGATACAAACTCTTTTCGATCTTGCTCTAATTTTTCTTGCTCCGTTACGTCACTAATTACCGTAATAAATCCAGTAATAGCATCCTCCTCATCCGTAACTGTTGAAAAATTAGCTCGAATCATAAAGATGGACTCATCATCACTAAAGTCAATAATCATCGTTCCACTATCTTGTAAATCGGTAATATCAACGACTTTTTCATCTAAATTTAGCACATCAAGTAGAAACTTCCCATGACTTTCCTCAGGATTTTGCCCAATTAACTTCCCAGCTGCTTCATTCATTAAGGTCACAGCACCTGTTTCATCGGTAGCAATTACTCCATCTGACATATTTTCCAAAACGGAATTCAGCTTACGTGTTTCTTCTTCCGTTCTCGCATAGGATAGCCGTAATCGATCATTCAAATCATTGAATGTTTGAGCCAGCTGGCCAACCTCATCGGTACCATAAACATTAACCTTCTGTGAAAAATCTCCTTTTGCCATTGTTAGAGCTTGTCGACGCATCTCTTTAATTGGCTTGGTAATCATTCGCGCTACTAAAATGCCAATAAAAGCAGAAATGATAATGGCGATAATTGATCCTTGAAGAAATTTTTCACTTACATTTTCTAGTTGATCGTATACCCTCTCAAGCGAAGATTCGACATAGATAACTCCTAAAACGTCATCATCATCATCTTTAATAGGCACAGCTTTAATATATATCCGGTTTTTCGTCTGTGCGTCATAAACTCGATCCCATCGTTCATTTCCTACAACGGAAACCCTTGTGATAAAATCCATGTTCAGCTTTTTTCCAACATTTTCACGCTTGGTGATATCATTCGTTGCTAAAACCCTATTTTGATTGTTGACAACAATAACACTCCAATTATTGTTGTTACCTATATCACTGACCGTTCCTTGTACTTCCTCAGCAAGTGACGGTTCACCTTCTTCGCCTGTCCGCTCCTTATTAAACACGTCATGTAAATACAAGCTTAATACTTCAATGCGATCATTCACCGATTGTTCATGACTTTCACGCATCTCTTCCTCTAATTCTTTTCCAAAATAGGAACCGATTACTTGAACCGTAACTAACAGAAGGAGAATATAAATAATAATAAACTTTAATTGAATCGATCGAAAAAAACCAACTTTATGCATGCTAACTACTCCTGTTCAGGGTTACGTAGATAGTACCCAACACCTCGACGAGTAATAATCCACATTGGGTTACTCGGACTTTCCTCAATTTTTTCACGAAGTCTACGAACAGTAACGTCAACTGTTCTCACATCGCCAAAATAATCATATCCCCACACGGTTTCCAATAAATGCTCTCTTGTCATCACTTGTCCTATATGACGTGCTAAATAATGTAGTAATTCAAATTCGCGGTGTGTTAATTCAATTTGCACACCATCCCTTGTAACCGTATAGGCATCTGGATGAATAACTAGTGCCCCTATGCTAATATCTTTAGACTCTTTTGTTGACTCCTCTGGTACTTGTTGTTGGCGTCTCAGGTTAGCTTTTACACGTGCAATTAACTCTCGATTACTAAATGGCTTTGTAACGTAATCATCTGCACCTAGTTCCAAACCAAGTACTTTATCAATTTCTGAGTCCTTAGCTGTTAACATGATAATTGGCATGGTTTGTGTCTTTCGAATCTCTCGGCACACTTCATATCCGTCCTTACCTGGAAGCATGATATCCAATAATACTAAATCAGGTGATTCCTTCTCTGCTAACTCAATCGCATCATCTCCGCCATATGCACAGACAACTTCATACCCTTCCTTTTCAAGATTGAATTTTAGTATATCTGCAATTGGCTGCTCATCATCTACAACAAGAATTTTATGTGCCATGTTATCCATTCCTTTCTTTAATAGGTAAGAATTTTATATACTTTCACTCTATAAACGTACATCTAAGGATGGCTAATCGTGAACTGGATTAACTATTAAAATATTTATATTTAAAAGCTATTATACATTAAAATCATATACATATTTATTCTATCGTACTTTAATCGAAATGTCTTTTCTAGATTTAACAGAACATTCTACCATAGACCACCAAACCTTAATAAATCCTAGAACATTTTGCATTGTAAATTGCGGATAATGTATATAATGCGTCATAACTTTTGGTTGGTTATTACTAATTTTTCACTTATTAGCGGTATGAAAAAACGCTACGACAGAATACTTCGCTTTCCGCGGATTGCCTGAACCTATATATAAAGGAATGAGGTTCCACTTCGTCATTGATGTGGATCGTGGTTCCGCTAAATCACAAAAAACCGTCCAAACCAGGTGTATGAGGATCCTCATTCCTCTATCAGCCATAAATCAGTGTAAATCTTACTAAATATAGGTGAATAAAGGAATGAGGAACCATAACCATGCTCCGAATGAATGATATCGGCGATTTAGCGGAATGAGGTTCCACTTCGTCATTGATGAGGATCGTGTTTTTACTATTTGGCCCCAATGATGGATAGATAGATCTTGCATTCTCTCATTGACGATTTAATTTTGCCACTATCAGCTTAATATTTTGAATACCAATTTTTTAGTTACGTCACATAATACATCTACTACGATACAGCTTTAAAGTTAGCGAATATATTTAAAAAGTATAATCTAATGCAAAAACAGGCTAATTCATATTTCTGAACTAGCCTGTTTGCTATTAATTTAAATAATCAACTGGGTTTTGGACGGATCCATTCTTGTGAACTTCAAAGTGTAAATGCAAACCAGTTACATTACCAGTTGTACCCATAACACCTATTTTCTTACCTTTTTCTACGGTTTGTCCGACACTAACATTAATCGATGAAAGGTGTGCATATAGAGTTTTTATTCCATTATTATGATCGATAACAACCTTATTTCCATAACTTCCATCATAGCGTGCCTCTGTCACAACACCATTATCTGCTGCTAGGATCGAACGATTACTTGGTCTCGCAATATCAATTCCTTTATGCATTTTACCCCATCGATGCCCAACATGACTCGAAATATATCCACCAACAGCTGGCCAACTAAGTGACCCTGTACCTCTTGAAGGAATTACTTTTGTTCCCTTTACAACCACTTTATTCACAGGTTCTTTGGTTACACTTTCTTCAAGTACTTCTTTCTGGGTCACTTTACCATTTCGAATTTCTATTTCATAATGAACTTCTTTCTTACCTTCTGAACCTTCTTGTTTTACGGTTTGTTCACCTTTATATAGTTCGTCTGATTCAACTGTTTCTGTTTGATAATCAATCGTTTCTTCTTTCTTTTCCTCTTTATGAACAACAACATCAACAAATGGTTTATAATCCGTTACATTAATTTCTTGATCAATTTGTAAAATAGAATCTTCTGTAAGATCTGGATTTATATCCAATAACTCATCGGTAGATAAATTATAATTTGCTGCAATTTGCCCTAATACTTCGCCTTCTTTGACCTTATGCTTTTCCTCTTTCAATGTACCTTTTTCAAGAAGCTTAACACCTTGTTTTACAGTCAATACTTTTTTAGGTGCAACTTTTTCGGTAGAAAATGAAACTTCTTCCGATAATTGTACGTCTAATATAATAGAATCGCCTATTTTAAGATCCTTTTTCTTATCTTCATCCACCGTAAGTGGTTCATCGACACTACTATTATTTTGATTCAATTCTTCTAAGATTTCTTCATCTACGAATTTCTTTTTATAGTTAGTAACTACTTCTTCAGCAGAAGCTTGGTCATTAAAGTGACCCACAACGTCATCACCGATTTTAAGCTCAATGGTTTCTGCCTTTACGGTTAGCTCGTCCTCTAGTAGATTCGCTACAGAATCATTATTTACTGTCGGTTTAAAAACGCGTTCTGAAACCAAAGAAACATCCTCGCCAACAGTAATCGTTAGATTTTCATCTGCATATTCTTGTTTTCCTTCTTCAATTGTATCTTCAACAGCTCGTTCTACAATTTCCGGATCGCTAACTTTCCCAATATGCTCGCCATCTATATAAACATGATGAACTGTTTCTACATCTCCGTCCTCTTCAGCAAAGGCAATTCCATATGTAAAAACTAGACCAAAGCATGTTGCAAGTGATACTCGTTTTAAGAAACTAGATTTTTGTTTCTTGTTCTTTTGGTAAAACACGTTGGTATTCCCCCCATACTACTCTTCTATATTTACCAGTTTTGAACTGGATGAGTAAAAAGTAATAGAAACTCTTTTTATATCCTCTACTAATCTACCATATGTATCACGTTGAGGGGAACACAATTCCCTATAATGTAAAGAAAATGTATAATAGTTTACAATATTTTACTATTATTGAAGCTAAATCGTGTGTTTTGGCATATAATTCGTGTATTTTTATCAAATTCACTATAAAATGACACGTTTTTTACAATAAGGTTACAAAACATCATAATGATGAATGAACCTAATATTTTCTGCCAGCTATATGTGGAATAAATAAAAACTCGTACAGAAGTTAATAACTGTACGAGTTCATTCGATATTTTCTAAACTGAGCTATTTCACTAGTTAGCCTTTTATATTAGCTACTATATACACTGCGAACAACATTGGTTTGAGAACGATCTGGACCTACAGAAAAAATAGATAGTGGAATTTCTGTAAGCTGAGAAATACGCTCCAGGTAATGACGTGCATTTTCTGGCAACTCATGGAGACTTTTTACATTTGTAATATCTTCTGTCCAGCCAGGCATTTCTTCATAAACTGGTTCACATTCAGCTAGAATGGATAAACTCGCTGGAAATTCATCCATTTCTTTCCCTTTGTAGCGATATGCTACGCAAATTTTCAGTGTCTCAATACCAGTTAATACATCTAATGAGTTTAAGGATAAATCCGTAATCCCACTTACTCTTCGTGCATGGCGAACGACAACACTATCAAACCAGCCTACCCTTCGTGGACGTCCAGTAGTAGTACCGTATTCACGCCCTACCTCACGGATTTGATCACCAATTTCATCATGTAGTTCAGTTGGGAACGGTCCATCCCCAACTCGTGTCGTATACGCTTTGGAAACCCCAACAACATGATTAATTTTTGTTGGACCAACTCCTGCACCAATGGTTACTCCTCCTGCAATCGGATTGGAGGATGTAACAAATGGATAGGTACCCTGATCAATATCAAGCATTACGCCTTGTGCACCTTCAAACAACACACGACGCCCCTCATCCAACGCATCATTTAGTACAACAGACGTATCACAAACGTATTTAGCGATTTGTTGACCATACTCATAGTATTCATCCAAAATTTCATCGACCTCAATTGGATCAACTTCATATACCTTTTCAAATAAACGATTCTTTTCTTTTAAATTTTGCTCTAGCTTTGAACGGAAGGTGTCTTTATCTAATAAATCAGCAATTCGAATACCACTTCTAGCTGCTTTATCCATATAAGCAGGACCTATTCCTTTTTTGGTTGTCCCTATTTTATGAATTCCTTTTTCTTCCTCTTGTAAGATATCCAGTTTTAAATGATACGGTAAAATAACATGCGCTCGATTACTAATTCTAAGATTATCAGTTGATACATTTCGTTCATGCAAGTATGCAAGTTCCTCGACAAAAGCCTTTGGATCAATGACCATTCCATTCCCGAGTACACATATCTTGTCTTTAAAAAAGATACCAGACGGAATTAAATGTAATTTATATGTAACACCATCAAACTTAATTGTATGACCTGCATTATTACCACCTTGATAACGGGAAACGACTTCAGCATTTTGCGAAAGAAAATCAGTAATTTTACCTTTTCCTTCATCTCCCCATTGGGTACCAACAACTACTACTGAGGACATAACGCACCTCCACTTAGGATATTGTTTGTATTTTATGTTTTTTCTATAGTAATTTTATCAATGAATTTTTATTTAGTCAATCAAAAAACGAATAATGTGCATATGAATTATATAATTGTACGGTTTTAGAAGATTCCTATATTACTAGATAAAAAAACAGCCACATTGGGCTGTTTTTTTATACTTGAATAGGCTCCGGAGGTACATCGCTTTCTTGATAGCGATGGTCCAAGTCTACGAATTTATTATATTCTTTTACAAAAGCAAGCTCGACAGTCCCAACAGGACCGTTACGTTGCTTCGCCAATATTATTTCAATAATGTTTTGTTTCTCTGATTCTTGATCATAATAATCATCACGGTATAAGAATCCAACAATATCAGCATCCTGCTCAATACTTCCTGATTCACGTAAGTCAGACATCATTGGGCGCTTGTCTTGACGCTGTTCCACCCCACGTGATAACTGAGACAATGCAATTAATGGAACATTTAATTCACGGGCAAGTCCCTTCAATGCTCTAGAAATCTCTGAAACTTCTTGTTGTCTATTTTCACCAGGTTTACCACTACCTTGGATTAACTGTAGGTAATCAATTAAAATCATTCCTAATCCATGTTCTTGCTTAAGGCGTCGGCATTTAGAACGAATTTCATTGACACGGATACCAGGAGTATCATCTATATAGACACCTGCATTTGATAATGACCCCATTGCCATCGTTAACTTACTCCAGTCATCTGCTTGTAAGCTACCTGTCCGTAAACGTTGCGCATCAATATTTCCCTCCGCACATAGCATACGTTGTACAAGCTGGTCTGCACCCATCTCTAAGCTAAATATAGCTACATTTTCATCCGTTTTTACTGCTACATTTTGTGCAATATTTAAGGCAAAAGCAGTCTTACCAACCGATGGACGAGCTGCAATAATAATTAAATCATTTCGTTGGAATCCTGACGTAATATGATCTAAATCTCGATAGCCGGTAGGAATACCTGTTACTTCCCCATCATTATGGTGTAATTGTTCGATATTATCATAAACGTCTATTAATACATCTTTTATCGCTTTAAACGCACCTGAATTTTTGCGACCAGATACTTCTAAGATGTTTTTTTCCGCATCATTTAATACTTCTTCAATGGCATCTTCTTTATCAAACGAAGTAGTTACAATATCTGTAGCGGTACGTATTAATCGCCGAAGTACTGCTTTCTCTTCGACGATTTTACTATAATACTCAATATTAGCTGCTGTCGGTACACTTTCAGCAACTTCTGTTAAATAGGATACGCCACCCGCTTCTTCTAATTGTTTATTGTTGGAAAGAGAAGTGGTCACCGTAACAAGGTCAATCGGTTCACCTTTATCCGCAAGGCTTATCATCGTAGCGAAAATACGCTGATGGCTTGCACGATAAAAATCCTCCGGCATTAATAGTTCAGACGCTGTTGAAAATGCCTCTGGTTCAAGAAAGATTGCACCAATAACAGCTTGTTCCGCTTCTATATTATGTGGTGGTGTGCGATCATTCCATTCACTCATCTATTTTTCCTCCTTTACTAAAGAGACCATTTCCATGTTGTTGTCGTTGCTTTGTGTTATTGCTCAACGACATGGACTTTCACTGTCCCAGTTACTTCGGGATGAAGTTTAACCGGAACATTTGTATATCCTAAAGCACGGATCGGTTGGTCTAACTCAATTTTACGTTTATCAATCTTATGTCCATACTCTTTTTTCAATACTTCTGCGATTTGCTTACTTGTAATAGATCCGAATAAACGACCGCCTTCACCAGCCTTAGCCTTCAATTCAACAGTCAGCTCAGCTAATGTTTCCTTTAAAGCCACTGCTTCATCTTTTTCTTGCTGTTCCAGCTGGGCATTTTTTCGTTTCTGAGCTTCTAATGCTTTCATATTTCCTTGGGTAGCTTCCTCGGCTAAATTATTTTTTAGTAAATAGTTCCTTGCATATCCGTCTGAAACGTTTTTAACGTCTCCCTTTTTCCCTTTTCCTTTTACATCTTTTAAGAAAATTACTTTCATTCCGATTCTCTCCCCTCATCGTATTCATCAAGTATATCTTTTAATAATGATTCAGCATCATCAATGGTTGTATCTTCAATCTGTGTGGCTGCATTTGTTAAGTGCCCTCCACCATCCATTTTTTCCATTATAACTTGGACATTTATTTCACCTAATGAACGTGCACTTATTCCGACTTTTCCATCTTTACGCTCGGAAATTACAAAAGATGCATTAATTCCACTCATTGTTAGAAGTGTGTCAGCAGTTTGAGCAATTAGAACCGGTCCATAAATATCACCAGGTTCTGCTTTAGCAATCGCAATCGAGTCACGATAGACAACTGCTCGTTCTATTAATTTACTTCTTCTAATATAGAGGTCTAAATCTTCTTTTAAAAACTGTTGAACTAAAACCGTATCCGCACCTTTAGCTCGTAAGTACGACGCCGCATCAAAGGTCCGAGAGCCAGTTCGTAACGTAAAGCTCTTCGTATCAACAGTTATACCTGCTAATAATGCTGTTGCCTCTAGCATTTTTAGTTTTCTACCTTTTGGTTGGTATTCTAATAACTCCGTAACTAGTTCAGCTGTTGAGGATGCATAAGGCTCCATATAGACAAGTGTTGGATTTTCAATGAAATCTTCTCCACGTCTGTGATGATCAATGACTACTTTATACTCTGTCTTATTTAAAAGTCGTTTGTCAACAACCATTGACGGCTTATGCGTATCTACCACAACAACTAGACTACGATTCGTTACAATGTCTTCTGCGTCATCAGGTGCAATAAAATGCTCCCACAATCCTTCATCCTCATGAATTGCTTCAACCATTCTAGAAACACCTGTATCCACATCATTTGGATCAAAAACAATATACCCTTCTACACCATTTGTCTGCGCAATGTTTAAAATACCAATTGCAGCACCAATGGAATCCATGTCAGGTGATTGATGCCCCATAATAATAACATTATCACTTGCTTTTACGAGATCCTTTAATGCGTGAGAAATGACACGAGCCCTTACTCTCGTTCGTTTTTCCATTGGATTTGTTTTTCCTCCATAGAAACGAACTTTTCCAGAGTCATCTTTAATAGCAACCTGATCTCCGCCACGCCCTAGCGCTAAGTCTAAACTTGATTGTGCTAGCTCACCTAAGGCTGGTAGTGTAGAATTCCCTACACCAATCCCGATACTAAGTGTTATCGGAACATCTAACTCCGTATCTAAATCACGCATATCATCTAGAATATCAAACTTTGTCTTTTCAAGTTTCTGTAAGATTTCTCTTGTACCTACAGCAAGGAATCGATCTTGAGAAGTACGTTTAATATACAAACCGTTTTGCTGTGACCACTTGTTTAAAAATGAAGTTACGTTGGAATTTAGTTGACTTTTAATCGTATCTTCCAAATTCTGTGTAATTTCATCGTAATTATCCAGATAAATCATAAAGATTACGGTTTGGTCATTTTTATACAATGTTTGGATTTCCGTTTGCTTTGTACGGTCAAATAAATATAAAAGTCGTTCTTCTTTTTTTATACTCGTTTGAAACTCATATCCCTCTAACTGTACCCATGCTTCTTCTTTATTTTCTTTGATCATGGGAATTAAATCTTCGGAAATATCATTTAGAGAGCTTCCAACCAGGGAATCCTCTGAAAATTGATTCATGTAAGGATTCGTCCACTCAATTCGATAATCCTCACTAAATAAGACAATACCAATTGGCATTTCTAGTAAGGCCTCTTCTCCAACTTTTTTCACACGATAAGACAAAGTAGAAATATATTTTTCTGTTTCATCCAGCAAATTCTTTTCATTACGGATACTATAGTAAAAGGATAATATTAATAATCCAGTCATAATAATTCCCAGTATCCACTGGTAATACCAAATAAGCCCTAGTAAAACTGTCGATAGGATATAAATAATCCATAAGTGTTTACTAAGTGTTGGTTTTTTTAGTAAATCAGGCATTCAAATTCAGCTCCTAGTAAGGAAGACTGTACCTTCCACATGGAACATACAGTTTCTTCAGCCTTCTACTATACATACATTTAGTTATTTCTTAAATAATCGATCCCTAAGTCCGAATCCTATATCAATTATACCTAAGATTCGCATCAAAGGAAGTAATAGTGGTAAAAAAATCACTGTTAAAATGATAACAATTATTGGTATTGCTTTGGACATTCGTTTGTAGTGGGTATAAAAGAATAAAAAGGAAAACCCTTGAATGACCATTAAGAAGCCAGCAAGTACTAATATATTTTGTAACCCAATAAATAGCATGCTATCAGGGTCGGATTGAAATAGCGATAGTACTAATGCTAAAAAGTAAATCCAGATAATGGATACTGGAAATCGTAAATGATGAAACTTAGGAAATTGAAGCTTCTTATGATCCATTCGATTTATAACTTTATAACTAATCCACTGACTAATGAACGCTTGGACAATCGCCGCCATGACAATTAGCATGGGAAGTAAATCAATAATCATAGCAAGCGTCTCTTTTACTAGAGCAAATTGTTCCTCGATTAACTCTTCCTCTAATCCAAGTTGGCTCATCATCGATTGACTCATATCAATAGATGTTTCCATACTGTTATTTAATTCATCAACAATGTTTACATCCAGCAGTATTTGCGTAAATAAGAGTGAGAACAATAACCCCACAACAAATCCTACTGTACCTCTTGCCCACGTTTCATATGCCGTTAACTTTCGTTTTATAGCAGCACCTATCATGATCCCACCAACAGCCGAAATAACTACGACAGGTATAGAGATATATGTGGCAAATAGTGTTCCGATTATCAGCGTTGCGATGAACATGATTAAAGAAGGTTTCCAATCATATTTCGCTGTAAAGATAATAAATGGTACTGGTAGAGCAAATGAAATAAAAATTGATGTAATCGGAATAAAAAACCAGATTAACAAGAGAACGATAAAAATCGCCGTTAATAATGCACCATCTGTTAGTTGTTTTGATTGATTCATTTCTGCACCTCATCCTATAAACCATAGGTTGATAATTATATTTAACTCATTAGTATATGATAACATGTATGTCTAGGAATATGGAATCAGAATGAGGCAACAATATTTCCAAGGTGATATAGGGTTTTCGTTCGAAGTAAGTTTCACAAAAGGTACACTACGCTTTCTTCATAATGTCCATTATAATATAATGATAAAGATGAAAAAAGAGCAGCTTATACTTCTGGAACGTAGCAAAGGATGGAATTTATGATTTTATGGAGAACATTCCTTCAAAGTTTACAAATACCAAGTAAAAAAATCATTTTTAAGTTAAATCGAACTGGGATGGATACGACCGTTTTTTATATGTTTATACTACTCTTTATTGTCTCTACTCCTTCCCTTATCGATCGTATTAATGAAAATACTGGTTTCACGTCAGAAATGAATATTGTATTTCTATTTATCTATTTTTTTATATTTTCTTATTTACCACTAACGATTACCATTTTTGTAGGCATTACAATAATCTCCTATGCAATGACATGGATTGCACAGCTAATGGAACGAAAACTACATTTACAAGTATTATGGAAAATGGCTGCTTATACGTCTACAATTCCATTTCTACTGTATACCGTTTTTGAATTGTTTTACTCTGCTCCAGACGTACTTTTGTGGTTTTCCCTTGTATACATCGTAGTTATGCTTATTATAATTATTTCTGTTTATCCCAAAAAGAGGAGAGGATAATTAATAATAGTAGTTTTTAGCTATCTTTTTAGGAGTGTTTCACATGAAACATTTAATATACGTAGTTACTTTACTTGTATTTCTTACGGGATGTATGGATGATCATACCGATACATCTAATGAATCTAAGCTATTGATTTCTGCTGCAACAAGTTTAACCGATGCTCTAAATGAAATCATTCCCCTATTTGAAGAAGAAACCCGTTCAACAGTGGATTTAAATATTGGTGGGTCGGGTACACTTGCTCGTCAAATACAACAAGGCGCACCTGCTGATGTATTTTTGTCGGCGGATACGCTGTCAATGAACCGACTTAAGGATCAAGGTTTAATTGATTCAGATACAGAAATGATGTTTGCAGCTAATCAATTGGTACTAATCGGTCATCGTGATACAGATCTATCCATTAATTCTTTAGATGACCTAACAAAAACGGAAGTTGGACAGATTGCAATAGGAAACCCAGATAGTGTTCCCGCAGGGCTTTATGCAAAAGATTCTTTAGAGCATATAAACATTTGGGACAATCCTTCCCTTAAGAAGAAATTTGTCTATGCTAGAAGTGTGCGACAAGTGTTATCCTATGTTGCAACTGGGAATACGGATATCGGTTTTGTGTATAAAACAGATTTACAGAAAGAGGATAGGGTAATACCATTACTTAAAATAAATGAACATTTCCACAAACCGATCGTTTATCCGGCCGCTATGCTAGAGGATAGTAGCCAACCAGACTTGGCGGAACAATTTCTGTCATTTATAAAGCAGGAACACATTCAACAAATTTTTAAGAAACACGGTTTTTCTTTCTAAAGGTGGACATAAAATGAATATTACACCGTTATTTTTATCGTTAAAAATTGCAGGAATAGCAACCATATTTGTACTTATCATGGGAACATTTTTAGCACGAATCATTGCCAGAAATAAATTTCCTGGGAAACGAATCATTGAATCGATCTTACTATTACCGATTGTCCTACCTCCAACTGTTGTAGGCTTTGGATTACTATATTTATTTGGCAAGAATGGGCCGATTGGTCGTTTACTATTAGACTGGTTTCATTACCAGGTTGTATTTACATGGGTAGGCGCCGTAATTGCTGCTATAGTTGTATCGTTTCCACTCATGTATCAAAGTGCTTCTGCTGCCTTTCAAACCTATGATCAAAACTTAGAAAATGCAGCTTATACAATGGGCGCATCACGTTTGAAAGTATTTTGGACCATTTCCTTTCCGCTAGCATGGCCCGGATTATTAGCGGGATTAATTTTAACATTTGCACGTGCATTAGGTGAATTTGGAGCAACCTTGATGATTGCTGGTTTTATACCAAACCAAACCGAGACGATTCCACTTGCAATCTATTTTGCTGTTGAGTCTGGTAAAATGGACACAGCAATTTATTGGGTTATTAGTATGATCATAATTGGTTTTAGTACCATGCTTTGGCTTAATTGGTGGAGTGGCAAAAATATGATGCGATTCTCTAGTGATAATTAAATGGTGGGATAATATGCTTACAGTAGATATATTTAAAGAACTTAAAAACTATGACCTTAATATTAAGTTTCAAGTGAACCGTGAGATTACTATTTTATTTGGACCATCTGGTGCAGGAAAAACAACTATTCTACAATGTATCGCAGGAATTACACAACCAGATAAAGGAACCATAAAATTAGGTGACCGATCATTTTTTAAATCTAGTACAAAACCAATTCCAATACAAAAACGAGAAATTGGCTACCTTTTTCAAGATTATGCCCTCTTTCCCCATATGACCGTTTGGAAAAACATATCCTATGGCATGAAGGATCGCCAATTAACGAACAAATTAATTCAGACAGTCAAGTTAAATAATTTATTAGACAGTTATCCTCGTCACATTTCAGGTGGCGAAAAACAACGTGTTGCTCTAGTACGTGCACTAGCAACAAAACCAAAAGCACTACTACTTGATGAGCCATTCTCAGCTTTGGATCAGCAAACAAGAATAGCATGCCAGGATGAGCTTCTACGACTTCATGAACTATGGAAAATACCGATCGTTATGGTCACCCATGATGAACAAGAAGCAAACAAGTTAGGCAAGCAAATCATTGAAATAGAAAAAGGGAAAGAACAAAAAACCTCTAAGTTTAAATAAACTTAGAGGTTTTATTTGTTACTCAGCCACATATGGCAATAATGCCATTTGACGAGCACGCTTGATTGCTTTTGTAAGTTTACGCTGATATTTAGCAGAAGTTCCAGTTACACGACGAGGAAGAATTTTTCCACGCTCAGAAATGAAACGTCTTAGCAAATCAACATCTTTGTAGTCGATGTGTGTAATACCGTTCGCTGTGAAATAACACACCTTACGACGCTTTGCACGACCGCGACGAGCTGCCATAGATACCCCTCCTTTTATAATTTGGGTGCCATTCGTTTAGAATGGGAGTTATGTCTACTGAGTGTGTGTAAGTAGACGTAATCCCTTCTTGCTCAGTGTTTGTGTGTGTATTCTCATATATAGTGTGTAAAATCGTGTATAATTTATATGTGTGCAAGATGTATAATAAAGAAATTTAACCTGTTTGTCAACAATTTATGAGAAATTGTTCGTTCCAGCATTTTTTACGAAACTATATTTTCAAAATTTGATCATTTCTTGGTAGGTAAAGCTACCCGTTACTTTAAGTACATTGTTTCAAATTCTTAACTTACTTATAGGTTATTTTTACAATCTTATTTATTGCTTAAATTATTACATCAGGTCTATCGGTATAAATGGAATGACTTGACTATGTTGCAAATGTCAAATCATTGTGTTTACTTAAATTTGCTGTAGCTTTAAAATAAAGTTTGATCATTTTCTCCTTGTGTTGTTCCGTTAAAGTGCCCGTTTGGGGAACTAACTATTAAAAAAGAGGTTCCTCTTTGTTGGATAATTCAACGAAAAAAGGATTAATTAATAAAACTAATTGGAAGTAGTAATAGGTCTAAAAGTGCAAATACAGAAACATAGCATGGACAAAAGAAAAGGGTTCCCAACATTATTAAGGCAATTTTTATAAAAGATTATAGTACTTCTTTTTTTTATATGTGCAGTTAGATGTTGTTTTTCTTCACAAAAAGAACAGGTAATTCCACAGCCTAATGTAAAAGACCTCTGTGCTCATTTAATAGAGATAGCCACAGGACACTTAAGTACGTGGGACATCGATCCCACCGCAATACTGTTCCCCCACCTTGTAGAGATATGTTTGAGGTTGGTTGGAACATTGATACCGTATAACAACTATACCCATTGAGCTCCCCCAAATAGTATTAACTTAATTTTATTTTTTTATTAAATCTATTACTAATTTCTTCATTTAGTCTATGTTCGATATCTATTACAGTACCTGGATAATCTATAATAAGCTGATTCATTCGATTAGCACTTACGTCATCCAATCCTGACAATGCCTCATCAACCACCAAAATTTCTTTGTTATATAATAAAGCTCGTGCAACTTCTAACCTTTTCAACTCGCCGCCTGACAATTGATGCTTATCGGAACCAAGATTTGTGTTTAGCCCTGATTCATTGGCGAAATGCGATAATTGAACTTTTTCCAATACATGAAAGAGCTCTTCATCTGAAACATCTTTTCCCAGTACTAAGTTATATCTTAAAGTGTTATGGAAAACAAAGGGTTGCTGCTCGACTACAGCAAATATGTCTGTTAAATCACCATCCAATGTCTTACCATACTGGATGGTCCCGTCTATGGTACGCTGCTCATTCATCATTGTCCTTATGAGCGTTGACTTACCTGAGCCAGAGGAACCTTCAATCAATAATCGGTCACCTTGTACAACATCAAAGTTCAGATTTTCTAAAATAGGTTTGTTTTTTTCAAAGCCGATACTTACATCGTTCAAAGAAATCAAATAGGATTCATTATTTGAAAATACTGGTGGTTCCGGTAACTCATTTTGTGGTCTATCGTCTAATACCTTATTAAGCAATGGTTTCGTTGCTGTCATTTCATTATAGATATTAGCCAATGAAATAAGAGGTGATACGACTCTATCGGCTGCCATATAGACAGTGATCAATGTACCTACTGTAATGTCACCCTGCACGACAATCCAAGTACCATATGATAGCGCAGTCATTGTTGATATCACATAGAGTGAACCCACTAAAAAAGATGATGCTTTCTGTCTTATATTCATCGAATAATACTTATCTTGTTCATTGGATAATGAACCAAAAATTTGTCTGAAAAAGAATCCCGTTGCTTTATACCGTTTAAGCAGATTTCTGGCTCGAAGACCATCCTCCAGTTCTTCAATATATGACTGGTTTGCTGATTGCCATTCTTCTGTTCCTTTTCTCAGCCACTTGGATGTCAACCTCGGTATAAACGTAGGTAAAAAACCTAATATGACAAACACCAATCCAACCTGCCAGTTCGTCAATAGAAGAAAGATCAATGTAACGACACCTTGAAGGATACAATAGATAAAGTTCATGGAGTTATTTACGAAATCATTTTCAATCTGTTTTATGTCTGCCGTGATGGTTGACATGTAATCACTAGAGGCAACCTTATCGTTTCCCTGCTTATAGGAGCGTTTGAACACTTTATCTTTCAATTCGATATTTATTAGTCTTCTTAATCTTCCAAAAAAAAATGAATTTAAAAATGTTGCCAATATAATTGTTAACCAGACCACTAACCATGCAATGAGTAAAAATGGTGCTTTGTCATATTTTCCATCAGTCATTATATCTGTAAATTGCCCGATAAAATACGGAAAAACAAGACCATCTAAAGACATTACAAGTAAACAGATTAGAGTAATGAACGCTAGTGCTACCTTTCCGTGGAAAAGCCTAAACATCATTTTGAACATCTTCATCCCCCGATTTCCGTCCTATAGTATATATAAGTTTATATAACGTGGGTTATAAAATTAAGTGATTCACTAAAAAACTGCATGTCTTGATATATTCCACCTGTAACCACTAAAGTATACCAGACATGTCCTACACCCATCTTTTCAAAACAGAGCTTGTATTCCAGAAAAATATCATTAATATAATTGCAGCAGTCGTAGGACCACCAAAAAGTGAAAGCACAGCCATAAGGCTGTTTATTACGTTATCATAAAGTTCAAACAAAGGCTCACTTCTTCAACGTGCGTTTTTTAACAACACCTCATTTGACAAAAAACGTTTTTTTACCTTAAAGGAGGTAAGGAACTAAAGTTATATTCATCCCATGACAATCTTCCTTCGTAATACTTTTTATATAATTTTAATATTTTTAGTATTCCCAAGCCTCCATTTCCAAAGTCGTCAGCATAAAATGATTGCTTATCCCCCAAAAAACCAATGACTTTACTATTATTTTGAAAGTGCGTTATTGTATAATTTATATTATGAGTAAGAATGTATTCAAATTTTTCTTTGATTTCATCGGGGATATCAGGAAGTAATAAAATCCCCATAATAACTAACGCTAATCCAGCAGATCCATAAGTTATTCCATAATTATAAGTAAAAGGTGAATCAAGAGATGTAACTAAATCTAGTATAAAATCCCAATTATGTCCTCCATTTTTATGATAATGATGTAATAGAGGTAAAATCAGCCCAGCTCCACCGGCAAAAACATAAGGTGATCTGATATTTGGCCATTCCTTTATATTATAAGATAAGCCACTAAAATATGAATCTTCGCTAACTGTTTTCAGGTCTTCATTGATAATGTTATATATAGTTTCCCAATTATAATCTTTTTGTTCTGCAAATATAAGAGAATAAGCTACTCCTATATTACCGTATTCTAAACCTTGATAATCACTAATTGGCATTGTTATACTTTCTAATTTCTTTCTTACAATATCAACCCATTTATTAATTTTGGGGTACTCTTTATTAGTATTAATTAATTTTAGACTGGTATAGATACCCGATAAACCATTTGCAAAATCTAGATTATCAAAGTTAAGTTCTTTGATCTTTTTAATCATACTAAAAAAGAAATGGTTATTTTCAATAGGTATTCCAGATTGAGCAAGATAAAGGGCTAAACCAGCCTTTCCAAAAATTAAGCCATCATTTAATTTACTGGTATTATCAGTTTCCATAGCAAACTGTTGTAAAATATTTGCTGTATCTAGCAATTGTCTTTCATCTATAATATTAAAATCATGAAGACACAAAGAGACACCCGGTAAACCATATATTAGAGACAAGCGATTGTCAAGATAATCGGACGTCCTAAATTTAAAAATATTTTCAGGATTATCAGCAATTATATTAGAATAGTATTTTAATAATACTGTTTCAATATTTTCAATACGGGAGATAAGATTGAGATCTTTTTCGGTTTCGACGTTTATTTTTACGGGGCTTTTATTATTGTGTTTAAATAAAGTTTCTTTAAATTTATCGCCAAGATTTTCCAATGAGTATCCTCTTAAAACAGTATCTCTTAGCAAGATTCCAGCTTCAAAAATATCTTTAGTGCCTACGGGAAGTCTCGGAAGTATCGTTTCGTACTCTTTCTCATAAAAACTTTCGTCAAAGAAATAACCTCTATTCTTACCTATGATAGAATATAAAATCAGCTGAGAAGTCATGTATATATCTTTGAGATCACTTCTAATGCCTTTGGGTATTCTATACATAAATCTATCTGTCCCCATCAAGTACCATTCATTATCCTCAATAGTTGAAATTCCCTCCGCATCGATTAAGCTAATTTGATTCCTGGAAGTTATCAAGAAATTATCATCTGATATATCGTTGAGGACATAACCATTTGAATGTAATTGTAGTACAAATTCAAAAATTTCATCAAAAATTCTCTTGAGAGTGTTTATAAAATCTATTTTTTCCTTCTCAGACTTTTTTGGTTTAGCAAGAGGGGTTTCAGATATAAACTCTCTTAAGGATTTTCCTTTAAGTTTTTCGACAACTATGAATATCGAATCCCCTTCATAGAAGTAATCTATAGCTCGCGGAAGTAAAAGATTATACTTGTTATGGTTTTTATTAAAAAACTCAAACTCATTTTTCCTTGCTTTTTGAGCTCTGTATAAGGGTTCATTTACTAATGGTATACCCCCTAGTCGTCCCTCTTTAATTATTATTCCCTTCCCATTTAAATCATCATATCCTTCATACACATTACCGATTGCAGAATGTCTTAGTATTTTATTAATCGAAAAGGTATTGTTTGTTAACTTACCTTTTACTTTGACTTCTTGAACAGTTTCGTCATTAAATATAAATCTTTCAAAAGGATCTTTAATCCCATCTGGAAGAGTAAAGTATCCTTTTTTAACTTCTCTACCTAATTCACCAAATCCGTCCATTATTTGGTGATCCTTTTCATTAAAATTGGTAATCTCTTGTTTTGGAAAAACACTTCCATATCTATAAAATATAAAGTCACTATCCTTATATTTTTGATCGGATGGAATTTGCACGCCTGTCTTACAATCAATATCTAGATAAATTTTTTCAATAAGTTTAACAAATTCGTCTTTATTACAGGGGTAAATGGTAATGTACTTTCCGAATTGACTGACACCAGTGTTTTTATTCGATAAAGCCATAAATGATTCTGTATCTGGTACATACTTAAAGGAAACTCTTTCTTTTTGCAAAATCTCTGTTACTCTTCTTAATACTGATGGATATTTATCTAATGTAGGGGATAAATGAATTTTCCATCCTTGCAGAGGTAAAGACTGAAAATTATCATAAATAATATATCTGAAAGGAAAGACATCATTTATTACCATATTTTGCTCAATTTTAATACCGGACCTAAAATAATATTTATTCAGATTTATATCTGTATCTTTCAATTCAAATTCATTCAGAAATTCTTTCATGTAGAATCCTCCTCGTATTGAATTACTAATTGATAACTATTTAAAGACAATTAACAGGTTTTGTTCTACTTTTCTAGATAAATTTAAAACTTTTTTTAAGTAATTCAAGTAACTGAATTGTAAAATTAATCGGGATATGCACATTCCTAGATAGATAATTATCAAGAACAATTGGACTATCTGGAAGAAGCCACCTATCACTACCACAAAGTGCTTCATATATATCATCGCCAGCTATCTACATGGAATTATTTTCAAAAGCATGTTGTTTCGCTTATATTAAAGTAAATGAACGGTTTAATATAAAATTAAACCGTTCATTTACTTTGAAAAAGAATATAGTTAAGGCCCTATCGTACAACTGCTTGTACAGCTATTACTTACAAATGAATTAGCTGTAGAAATTCTCTCTCTTTTAGAAACATCCAAACGTTCTAATTTATCACGTAAACTCATAGTTATCACTTCCCTCTTATAAAAAGAGTATCAATTTTCCTAACATTTTAACACCCTTCAAAAGTGTGAATTAATTGACATTTTTCGATGTAGTTTCGGCACAATTATATGATTCTATTTGCCTATAAAATCTGCTTATTTAATGAGGAGTATGTTGATGTATAATCACCAAGTAGAATTAAACCATTTGCTCACATCTTCCACCCGAGTTATATACATCGAGTGGTCATAACCACCTTATTCGGCTCTTTTCTTTGTCCAGTGTATTGCTCAAATAAAGTTAATAACATAGGATTCATGTTCAAGACTATGGAACATTATAACTTGTCTAATAAGCTAAAATATTCTCCTGCAGAATATATCCAATTCCCTTATTTCATTGGCGTAACTTTTTGATTTTAATCTTATCATTTTGTTGTTGTAACATTTGCATTCTATGCTTTAATTCGACTTTTTCTAGTACAAGCTGCCAATTATTCTCTAACAACTTTGCATCTTTTTCACGTTCTGACTTTTAGTCTTCCATTGATTATTTATATCTTTGCTCAAAGCAGTTCCCCTACAGTTAGTGGCTTAGTTTTTGCTTCGTTAGCTGAACCAGCTGTAACTTCTTGTAATGCTTTATTTTACTCTTCTTGAATTAGTATGGCTGATCACAGCGTTGTTTTAATTATGGGTGGTTATAAATAGTCTTTCTTATCCTAGACTTTTCGGCAATTTTAGAGATTGATAGTTTTTTCTTTCCTCGTATAATATTGGAAATAACCTGTTCTATCCTATCAAGCGTATCTTGTTGTTTTTTAAGATCTATGATAATATCCACTAAATAGGATTCTATTCTTCTTAATTTATTTTCATAGGAAACTTCACTTGGAACTTTGGATAATTCATTTCTAACCATCTCCAAACGCCCTTTATGTACGTCAAGAAACTCTGGTGTTATTAAAAAATTTCGGCATCTCAAGCATACTCCATCAGCAGCACAAGGTTCATTACGTATTGTATGGTGTAAGCACAAACCATGTGTTAAAACTTGGATTTATTCATAGCTCAAAGAAGTTTATCATCTTGATCAGTCGTTTTGCCCTTAAACAGATTATTCTCCTTTGATTTATCTAAAATTTGAAGTGATTTTTTGCCAGATAATATAGCACCTTCATTTAGAACTTCATTAAAGAGTATCTTTACCTCTTCTTGAATTGGGTGAGTATAATGCTGTGTTCCAAGTATTGTTCTCTGATTCATAATTCCGGAATTTACTTCTATTGAGGCTCCACCTTTTAGTGCATAGGTGGCAAATGCATGTCTAAGCGTATGGGATGTAAAATCCAATTTACTTTGCCATTTGTAAAAAATTTATGTTCTCGTAGCCCTGGTCTTAAAGAATTCTTATTCCAATTAGGATGGTTGACAAGTGCAACTGGTAACCCTTTGATATTTCTATTTTGCTCTAAATTCTTCACGGCAGTTTTTATTATTTTGTTAATAAAGTCTTCATCAGAAACCTTAGCTGTTAGTTTCTCCATCTACTTTTTTGTATCAGTTTTTAGTGCTTTATTATCAATATTTCTGTCATCATATACCCTTTGAACATATCCTACATTATCTGAGACATACCAACCCTTTACATTACCCTTAATAAGAATTTCTTTAATTGCAAGAGCTGCTATTTTATTGTTAAGGGACTTAATGGTTTATTGGTGGTTTCACTTTTTGCTGTAAGTAAATGGTCAAAATTTGCTGTAAGAAGCTCTTGGGTTATATCGGCAAAGGATTCTACCTCTGGTGCATACTTATTAATACTTAGTATATCTTACAATACCATTCATGCTCCTTTTTGCAGTCAGTATCTCACCCGTAGTCATTTCATGATGCATAAACCATTTAATTACTTCTAACATTCTTGGCTTATGTTCAAAAGCATAAAATTTTATCTTTAATCTTGCTCCACGAAGATGCGGCTTATCTACATACCCGTTGAAATCCCACTCCATATCCGAAACTTGCTTTTTCCACAACGAAAGTCTCTTTCTGGATTGGAGGGGTTATAATCAAATAATTGAAATGCCTTTTCGTTAATTTCTACGTTATTATTCTTAGCCACCACTTTCAATCACCTACAAACATTCTATAATTGTTTCTAAAGCATGTTCTATCGTTTCTAAATGGTTTCGAGTCCCGGATTATAACTCGGTAGCCATATAAAGCTCTCTATCAGCCCGTAATCGTTCTAAATGGTTTCTATGGACAGCAAGATGAGCTGGTGTGTTAATAAACTTCGGGCAAATAATACGCATATTAAATCTCGCACATATATTGCCTTGCTTATCTTTAATTGTTATGGGGTTAGCATCTATGTATTCCTCAACACCCTCATAATAGTTATAAAAAGAAACAACGGTGACAAGGTACTTATTTATTCACCTTCCTGATTTTTCCTCATTCTTTCCAACTTCCCCTGATTTTTTGAAGTCAATAAATGAAATCATACTTCGCTTATTCACTTCATAAAACTTCAACTCCTTCTTGGAAAGCCAATTAAAATACACCTTCAAATCCCTACAATAACTCTCTATGGTGTTTAATGCCCTTCCCTTACTTTCAAGGTAATGCAGAATAAAGCAACTTCCTCCACCATATTCAAGTTTTCATCCACTAATATAACTGAATGCTGTCCATTTTCTCTTATAGTTTTTTCTACCGAGTATGAATACATAAAAAAAACACCCCGAACCTAATGTCTCATTCTCATCCCACACATTGGATAAGAACTGTTTAACATTAGGATTCGACGGTGTTCGTCAAATATCCTTCTTATTTACACACATTTTTACACATTTTACACACTGCGTATAATCTATTAGACATACGCTATACATACACACTTTTCTGATCTCAGAATGGTAAATCGTCATCTGATATATCGATAGGCTCACCGTTGTTTTTAAACGGGTCCTCATCATTTTGAAATTGATTGTTTCTGTTTTGATTTGGATTGTTTTGGTTCTGATTCGGATTTGGATTTTGTTGGTATCCAGATGAGTAATTATCTTGTCCCCCTCTATTTTGTGAGGAACCTTTTGACTCAAGAAATTGCACATTATCTGCAACAACTTCTGTAATGTATACCATTTTTCCATCTTGGCCTTCAAAACTACGTGTTTGAATACGACCATCTACTCCAATCATACTACCTTTTTTCATATAGTTAGCAAGGTTTTCTGCTGGTCTACGCCAAATGACGCAATTAATAAAATCAGCTTCTCGGTTCCCTTGCTGATTAGAAAAAGGTCGATTAACAGCAACGGTAAAGTTAGCAACAGCTACTCCACTTGGTGTATAACGTAGATCAGGATCCTTCGTTAACCTGCCGACAAGTACGACACGATTTAACATCAGAACCACTCCTTAATATGGGTCAATTATTTATTGATCATCTTCTCGAACTGCGATATGACGAATAATATCTTCACTAAACTTAGCTAGGCGATCAAACTCATTTACTGCGTTTTCATCACCAGTGAAGTTAATTACTACATAATATCCATCACGGTAGTCGTTGATTTCATATGCAAGGCGTTTTTTACCTTTTTCATCAACTTTTTCAATCTCCGCCCCATTATCAGTTAAAACACTGTTGAAACGCTCAATTAAAGCTGTTTGAGCTTCCTCTTCCATGTCTGGGCGGATGATATACATGATTTCATATTTTCTCATCCGTTACACCTCCTTTTGGTCTTAGCGGCTCTTATCTATAAAAAAGCAAGGCTTTTTGCAATAAGAGCAAGGAGTAATCTAAATTCATTACTCACAATAGTGTATTATACCAAATGTTATATGAAATGACAAGTTTTCGAGAGACCCTTTTCTACATCATAATATTGCTGGTTGTTTTATACATTAAAACGGAAGTGAATGACATCGCCATCTTTAACAATATACTCTTTGCCTTCCAATCGAACCTTTCCTTTTTCACGAGCTTGTCCCATCGATCCAGCTTCAACTAAATCTTCGTATGAAACGGTTTCCGCTCGGATAAATCCTCTTTCAAAATCTGTATGGATAATTCCTGCTGCTTGTGGAGCCTTGATCCCTTTGCGGAACGTCCATGCTCGTACTTCTTGCTCTCCTGCAGTAAAATACGTCGCTAAGCCTAATAGGTTGTAAGATGCTTTAATTAACTTATCTAAGCCTGCCTCGGTAATTCCTAAGTCTTCTAAGAACATTTCTTTTTCTTCTTGGTCAAGCTCCGAAATCTCTTCTTCTATTTTGGCACAAATAACAATAACTTCTGCACCTTCTTTAGCTGCATAGTCACGTACTTTTTGCACATATTCATTCCCATTCGGGTCGGCAACTTCCTCTTCACTAACGTTCGCGACATAAAGCATCGGCTTACTTGTTAGTAAATGGAGACCCTTCACAATCTTTTGCTGTTCTTCCGTGAAGTCAATTGCACGAACTGGTTGTTCTTCTTCTAGCGCATTTTTAATCTTATCAAGAATGTCAAACTCATTTAGTGCTTCTTTATCTTTTTGTCTTGCTAATTTTTCTACCCGTTGGAATCGTTTAGTAACTGTTTCCAAATCTGCTAGAATTAGCTCCAAATTGATGACTTCAATATCATCGATTGGATCTACTTTTCCAGATACATGGGTAATATTTTCATCAACAAAGCAGCGTACGACCTGGCAGATTGCATCTACTTGTCTGATGTGGGATAGAAATTGGTTTCCTAATCCTTCCCCTTTGCTTGCACCTTTGACAATCCCTGCAATATCCGTAAATTCAAATGCAGTTGGTACGGTTTTCTTTGGTTGTACTAATTCCGTTAATTTATTTAAGCGGTCGTCTGGTACTTCCACAATACCTACATTGGGGTCAATTGTAGCAAACGGGTAATTTGCTGCTTCTGCCCCTGCTTGAGTTATTGCATTAAATAATGTAGATTTACCTACATTCGGAAGTCCGACAATTCCTGCTGTCAAAGCCATTAAACTTTCACTCCTTAAGGTTTCCATTCAAATGAACGCGTTCGTTATTCCAATTATAGATATTAGGGATAAAAAAGACAAGCATGTAAAAAGCAAAAATAGGCACCAAATGGATACCTATTTTCGCCTTTTACCCTATTGTTTTTTCTTTTTCTATATTTCTATGCATCTATTTTAGCATTTTGACAGAGGTTCGTCTATTTTTACTATATTTTTAAGAAGATTTTTCCAATACTTTTTTTAGTTTTTTCGTGAAGTCACGACGTGGGATCATCACACTATGGCTACACCCTAAGCATTTAATTCGGATATCCATCCCCATGCGAATGATTTTCCACCGATTCTCTCCACATGGATGCGGTTTTTTCATTTGTACGACATCATTTAGATCAAAATCCTTATCCGCCATGTAACCTTCTCCTCACATCTTATAACGTTCTAAATTTAGGTAAATATATAATATATAGTACAATAACCTCCCATCTATACACAAGGGAGAAAAATTATATTTAACCTTTTTCCATATTATTCCAAATAGGGAAGAGAAGTAATCGTGTTAGTACATATAAGTTTAATATTCCATAAATCGGATATAATATCCCAATTAGTTTAGAAAAACCCAATGTTGTTAACGGAAGCATTGTAAGTAATGTAACAACTACAAGTAGCCATAATGGTTGTTTTAAGTAACCTTTAATCCGGGTAACTATCCCTAGTACTCCAGCAGCCGCTGTTGTGAATATGGCAAACCATAATAATATGGACATTAGAATTACCATTTGAAATGGATAGTTTTTAAGTATTGCAAATAAAGGTATTTCATATAAGAGTAGTTCATCCGATATTTGAATTAAACTATTGTTATAAATATAAGAGATTACCCCTAATATTACTCCACTACCTATCCCAGCAAACCAGATTTCTTGTTTGGACTCTACTTTATTGCCTACTGCCCCCAAAACAGCAATTAATGGTAATATATTTAGTGCAGTAAATGGAAATGCTGCCGTCCAATTACTTTGTTCATACCAATGAGAAAATAAGGAAAGATCCTGATCGATTGTAAATACAATTAACACAAACAAAAGACCTATTAACAATACAGGTAGAATAATTTGATTTATGGATAATAAACCAGTGATATCTTTACTAAATAAAATAATAAGTACCAAAGAAATAAAAGCTACTCCCCACCAATAAGGTAGATTAAATGCTTGTCCAGTCGCACCACTACCTGAAAGCATGACTACAGTTGTCGTATATAAATAAAGAAAGATCATAACATCATATAATTTAGATAATCTGTTTCCAACGATTACACGTAAAACAGGTCGATACTCTGAAGATTGTTTCTCATAACTTACTGTCATAATAACAATACATGAAGTAATAAAAAATACCATAAACAGGACAATAGCAAGTCCACTTTCATGACCAAAAAATTCCCAAAGTTCCCTTCCAGATGCATATCCTGCTCCGATTGTCGTTCCAATGATTAGGAACATCCATTTTAAACCTGATTTTATCATTACGTATCCTCCAATAATTATTTGGCAGATTTCGAACATACATGTTGCTCTTTCCTTACTTTATGGTAAAAGGAATTAACAACTGCCAATTTTTCTGATATCAATGTATAAAACGTAGATTTTTTCCGTATACTAATATCAATATGTGAGCGGAGGAAAACCTATGAATCTAAAGAGTCATTTCCAAACAAAAAATGATACAATAAGAATGCTATATTCTGAACAACGTTTATGCGAGACAATTAGTGAAAAAATCACTTCTTGGCTACCTAATTCTCCACGTGAGTATGTAGTTGTATGTGTAGGTACGGATCGTTCTACTGGCGATGCATTAGGACCTTTAACCGGGTCGTATTTAGAAGAACATAAACCGAGACATTTAAGTGTGTATGGAACATTACATGATCCTGTTCATGCAACGAATTTACAAGAGAAATTAGATTTAATTTATGAAAAGCATCGAAACCCATACATCATTGCAGTCGATGCATGTCTAGGGAAAAAGAATTCTGTTGGGCAAGTAATTGCAAGTCAAGGAGCATTAAAGCCTGGAGCAGCACTTAACAAGACACTCCCAAATGTTGGGGAAATTCATATAACGGGGGTAGTAAATATAAGTGGGTTTATGGAATATTCCGTATTACAAAACACACGCCTTTCTCTCGTTGTTGAAATGGCCAAGCAAATTGCAGGTTCTTTAGACCTAATTGATCAGAAACTAGCCTATAACCGAATATCTCCAGCTGTTGTTATCCAACAAGTGAAAGAGAAATTATTATAAGTGAACTTACAATCAGTAGGGTTTTCTTCACCCCCGACTGATTGGTAGACAAACGATGCAGATATTTGATTTTCGTTCACTTTCATATTTAATAAGAAAAGACTGCTCCATTTTTTCGGAACAGTCTCTTCTTTTTTATTTCATTCGATTTAGTATTACATTGTCATCTTCAAACAAATAAATGATAGACATAGTAGATTGGTACAACTGTAATAACTGCCGGTAATAGATTACCAACACGAATTTGTATTATTTTTAATAAATTTAATCCGATGGCTACAATTAATAGTCCACCAACAGCTGTTAATTCGATAATAAGACCATTTAATACTTCTTCTGGTATCCACCTGTCTATCTGTGTAGCGAGTAATGCAATACCACCTTGGTAAACGACAACAGGAATAACTGAAAACACAACCCCGAACCCTAAGGTTGTTGTTAATACTAGTGCGACAAAGCCATCAATAACCCCTTTTGTAATTAACACCTCATGATCACCACGCAAACCACTATCCAACGCACCAATTACTGACATTGCTCCTATCACAAATATTAAGGAAGCTGTTACAAATCCTTCGGCGATGCTAAAGTTTTTATTTTCACTTACAAATTTGCTTCCAATCCAGTTACCTAAGCGATTCAGTCCTTCTTCGAGGTGCAGGAACTCGCCAATTATAGCACCGGTAAGCAAGCTTAGAAGAACAACAATAATTGCTTCTGTTGAAAACGCCATTTGCATACCTATTAATATAACGGCGAGTCCAATTCCATGCATTACTGTTTCTTTATATTTCTCTGGTATTTTCGTAAAAAACAAACCTAGTAATGTTCCTACTACAATTAGTATTCCATTAATTATCGTTCCATATAACGCCATAGCTACAGCCCCAATTAATAATTTCGCAATGTTTCACGTGAAACATTATGTATAGATAAAGACTGGAATAAGGTTAGTTATCCCAGTCTATCGCAACCAATCATCTAATTCTCTAATACTTCAATTATTCTTTCTAAATCATCTTCCGTATAAAATTCAATTTCTATTTTACCCTTCCTTTTTCCTCGCTGAATGGATACAGCCGTACCCAGTCGGTCACGCAAAATAGATTCTCTTTCCTGTAAGAATATATCTTTTGTTGGTTTTTCTTTCTTTTTATTAGGCTTTTGATTTAAAAGAACAATCAACTTTTCTACTTGCCGCACATTAAGTTTCTCTTTCCGAATCTTGTCGACAAACGGAAGTACCTTCTCTTTATCTTTAATTCCAAGTAAGGCTCTACCATGCCCCATAGATAGTTCACCATTGTTAATATACGCAATGACTTGATCTGGCAAACCTAATAGGCGTACCATATTAGCAATATGGGATCGGCTTTTTCCGAGTCTTTTGGCTAATTCTTCTTGGGTAATGTTTAATTCATTCATTAAATTGGAATACGCATATGCTTCTTCAACTGGGGTTAGATCTTCCCGTTGTAAGTTTTCAAGTAAGGCTAACTCCATCATTTTCTCATCTGTTAACTCTTTGATGATAACAGGAATATCTTTTAACCCTGCTTCTTTTGCAGCACGGTACCTTCTCTCCCCTACTACAATTTCGTAGCCTTTAATGCTTTTTCTTACAGTAATTGGCTGAATAATCCCATACTCTAGAATGGAATCCTTTAATTCTTCAATAGCTTCTGTATCAAAGGTCTTTCTTGGCTGATACGGATTTGGTCGACATTCTGTAACAGGAATATGCTGAACGGTATCTGTAGCTTTTTCTTCAATTTCAGGAAAAAATGCATCAAGGCCTTTACCCAACCCTCGCGCCATTACTAATCACTTCCTTCGCTAATTCAAGATAAACCTCTGCCCCCTTAGACTTCGGATCATACGTAATAATTGGTTCACCGTGACTTGGCGCCTCTCCTAATCGCACATTTCGAGGAATTACAGATTGATAGACTTTATCTTGAAAGTATTTTTTAACTTCTTCGATTACTTGAATACCTAAATTTGTTCTCGCATCAAACATCGTTAAAAGAACACCTTCAATCATTAATTCTTTATTTAAATGCTTTTGAACTAATCGAATGGTGTTTAGTAACTGACTTAACCCTTCTAATGCATAATACTCACATTGTACAGGTATTAAGACAGTATCTGATGAAGTCAGTGCATTAATAGTAAGTAGTCCTAGTGATGGCGGACAATCTATTATGATATAGTCATAGACTTCTTTTAAACTTTCTAATGACTTTTTCAAACGTATTTCACGTGAAATCGTTGGTACTAGTTCTACCTCTGCCCCTGCAAGTTGGATGGTTGCCGGGATTATATCTAAGTTTGCAACATTTGTTGGCACACAAACTTCTTCTGCGGGTAGATCTTCAATTAAAACATTATATACACACTTACTCATATCTGCTTTATTTATTCCAACACCACTGGTTGCATTTCCCTGTGGGTCAATGTCCACAAGCAGTACTTTATTTCCTAGTTGTGCTAAACAAGCACTTAAATTCACTGATGAAGTTGTTTTTCCGACGCCACCTTTTTGATTGGCGATGGACATAATTTTCCCCATACTTTCACCTACCCAAACAATATACTATCTATTTTATCACTTTTTGTAACGTAAATCCTATTAATTTTACATTTTGTTAGAAATATGTAAATTAATATGCGTAAATTAGGTATATTTACTCGCTTTATAGTAAATCAATTACCAAATAAATCCCCCATCCTATGCAAGATGGGGGGAGAGATTATTTCTTTTTCGGTATTTTAATTGTAATTTGATAATAATCATCCAAGTCTTGTTCATCTGACTCTAAGTCAATTCCCGTATCAGAAACCATACTTAATGATTGACGTATAGTGTTCATTGCTATTCGTATATCTTTGTTAACACCCTTTAACTTAGGGCGCTTTTTCTTCTTCTTTTCCTTCGCTTGATTTAAATTAGCGATACGCTCTTCAGTTTGTTTAACATTTAAATCATGTTCAATAATTTCGCTTAACAACTTAACTTGCTTTTCTTCCTCATCAAGTTTTATCAATGCGCGGGCATGTCGTTCTGTAATTTGTTTATTCAACAACGATTGTTGCACAACTTCCGGTAATTTTAGTAAACGAAGTTTATTGGCAACAGTCGATTGATTTTTTCCAAGTCGTTGAGCTAATGCTTCCTGTGTTAGATTATGCATTTCCAAAAGTTTAGCATAAGCTACTGCCTCTTCAATTACAGTAAGTTCCTCTCGTTGTAAGTTCTCAATTAATGCTACGGAAGCTGTTTGGGTATCCGTCATATCACGAATGATTGCCGATACATTTTCCCACCCTAACGATTGAATAGCACGCCATCTACGTTCACCGGCAATAATTTCATATTTTTCATTATCCAACTTACGAACAACTATTGGTTGAATCATACCATGTGTATTAATAGTTTGTGCTAATTCTTTAATCTTCTCTTCATTAAAGATCGATCTTGGCTGATATCGATTCGGTTCAATCGCTTGAACAGGAATCTCTATTACTTCGTCTTGGTGATAAGATTCCTCATCTAGTTCAGAATCTTCCTTTTCCCCTAAACCAAATATACGGTTAAATGGATGCACCAATAAACACCACCTTTTTTTACAATAAATTAGGATGAACGAAATGACAAGAACTTTATGAACGGGATTTCTCTTTCTATATTAAAATGTTTCACGTGAAACATTCTTGTATGTATCAATAACAATCTATCAATCTTATAAAATTATATCCTATAAAATTAATATAGCTCCTATCCTCTTATTTTACCATAATATCAATAAGAAAGGTATCAAACAACTATTTATTTTTCAGTGTGATAATTTCAAATGATAATTATAGTGAAAAGAAACGTTTTATTACTAAATCTAGTTAAGCAAGTCTATAGAATAACTTAGATTAGGAAGCTTTAACTAAGACAGGCATTTATAGAGAAGGATTATCTTGAGAAAAGCGATAGCTGTTAAATATAAACGCTTGAATTCAAATGAATTCAAGCGTTTAACAATAAGCGATATGATTCTATTAGGATGATTCAATTGGCTCTTTATTAGGAGTACCTGGTTTTCTAGGGAATTTTTTCGGTGTTTTTCTCTTTTTGTCAATAATAACAATTGACCGTTCACTGTCTTCCATTGGTAATGAAAATGTATGAGACTTTGCCACTTCCCCTCCGAACAATTCAATGGCATTGTTCGCAACAGAAATTTCTTCTTTCGCTTGTGAACCTTTCATTGCAATAAATACACCATTAACTTTACAAAGTGGCAGGCATAATTCGCTTAATACAGACATTCTCGCCACAGCACGTGCCATTACAATATCAAAACTTTCCCGAAAGGAGCTGTTTTTTCCAAATGTCTCCGCGCGATCATGGTAGAACGCCACATCTGTTAATTCTAACTGTGCAGCTAAGTGATTTAAGAAACCAATTCGTTTCTTTAATGAATCAACAATTGTTACTTTTAAATCTGGAAAACAAATTTTTAATGGAATACTAGGAAAACCAGCCCCTGCTCCTACATCGCAAATGTGTGAATTCGTATTAAAGTCATGATAAAAAGCTGCAGATATCGAATCGTAGAAATGCTTCAAATATACGTCTTCCTCTGAAGTTAAAGCAGTTAAATTAATCTTTTCATTCCACTCAACGAGTGTATTGAAATAGATTGAAAATTGCTCTAATTGACGTTTAGTGAGAGTTATACCTTGTTTTTCTAACTCAATGGTAAATTGCTCTGGATTCATCAGGATATCTCCTTTATTAACAAGTAGTAATTAACTATTTTAACTTAGAATAAAAGTAGAAGCGACTAGTTAAAGACAAATGGGATGGACTGAGCGGTTGAATGAACAAGCTGATTAACAAAAGCACAGGAAAAAGCCTTTTCTCTCCATTATAAGTCGTTAAGTGGATGCTTCCACAGTTATTTATATGTATTGCAAGAAGTCGACCTTTCACAAATGTCGACTTCTTACGAATGCTATTTCTTAATTAGCTAATTTCGCTATTTTTCCCTGCTCAATATATACTAGAAGTATGGAAATATCAGAAGGATTTACTCCTGAAATTCTTGATGCCTGACCAACTGAAAGCGGTCTTACCTCTTTAAGCTTTTCTTTCGCTTCGGTTGCAATACCGCTTATATCATCATAATCTATTTTATCTGGTATTTTCTTGTCCTCCATTTTAAGCATGCGTCCTACTTGTTCATTAGCTTTTTTAATATAGCCTTCATACTTAATTTGGATTTCTACCTGTTCCTTAACCTCTGAAGTTAATTTAGGATTAAGCTCAATTACTTTTTCAATTGCTTCATATGAGATTTCCGGACGTTTTAGAAGATCATAAGCCTTTACAGCATCTTTAAGTGGCGTCGCATTTGATGCCTCTAACATTTCTTGTACCTCTTGTGTAGATTTCAAAACGATTTTTGATAAACGCTTTTTCTCTTCTTCCACAAGCTCTTTCTTCTCTTCAAATTTTTCATAGCGTTCTTCAGAAATCAACCCTAATTTATACCCGATTTCAGTTAAACGTAAATCAGCATTATCGTGACGCAATAATAAGCGATATTCCGCACGGGATGTTAATAATCGATATGGCTCTTTCGTTCCTTTTGTTACAAGATCATCGATTAGTACTCCAATATAAGCTTGTGATCGATCTAATATTACTGGATCTTTCCCTAATACTTTTGCAGCAGCATTAATTCCTGCCATTATCCCTTGAGCTGCTGCCTCTTCATAACCAGATGTTCCATTGATTTGTCCAGCTGTATAGAGGCCACTAATTTTCTTTGTTTCTAATGTTGGCCATAACTGGGTTGGCACAACAGCGTCGTACTCAATTGCATATCCTGGACGCATAATTTGTGCATTTTCTAATCCTGGTACGGTTTTGATCATTTCATGCTGAATGGATTCTGGTAATGATGTGGATAAACCTTGTACATAAACTTCCTCTGTATCTCTTCCTTCTGGCTCTAAGAAAATTTGATGACGTGGTTTATCATTAAATCGCACGATCTTATCTTCAATAGAAGGACAGTAACGCGGACCAGTACCTCGCTTCATTCCAGAGTACATTGCAGATAGAGTTAAATTATCATCAATGATTTTATGCGTGAATTCATTCGTATACGTCAACCAACATGGAATCTGATCTGTAATAAATTCCGTTGTTTCATAGGAAAACCCTTGGGGCTTTTCATCTCCTGGTTGAATCTCTGTTTTTGAATAATCAATTGTATGACTATTTACACGAGGAGGTGTTCCGGTTTTAAAACGAGTAATTTCAAAGCCTAGTTCCTCAAGATTTTCTGATAGCTTTATGGTTGGACGCTGGTTGTTTGGTCCACTTTCATATTCCAAATCCCCCATCAACACTTTCCCACGCATAAAAGTACCTGTCGTTACAATAACGGTATCTGCATAATATGCAGCCTTTGTTTCTGTAATAACACCTTTACATACTCCATCCTCAACAATTAGTTCATCTACCATACCTTGGCGTAGCGTTAAGTTAGGTTCATTTTCAATGATGTGTTTCATTTCTTTTATATATAAAGGCTTATCTGCTTGTGCACGTAACGCTTGCACAGCTGGACCTTTACCTGTATTTAACATACGCATTTGAATATGCGTTTTATCAATTACTTTCCCCATTACCCCACCAAGAGCATCGATTTCACGTACTACGATACCTTTAGCAGGTCCACCAATTGATGGGTTACACGGCATAAAAGCAATCATATCTAAATTCAACGTCAACATTAATGTTTTGGCGCCCATTCTAGCTGCTGCTAACCCAGCCTCTACGCCAGCATGACCGGCACCGATAACAACCGTATCATAATGTCCTGCATTGTATACCATCGTTTTCATCCTTTCTAATATGAGAAATCACTAGAAATATTTCTCTACATAAAACCTTTCATTTAACTTTACCAATATAAATAGAAAAGCTTGAGAACAGACCTGTTACTTCCCTAAACAAAATTGAGAGAATAGCTGATCAATTAAACTATCGCTTGCCGTATCACCAATAATCTCTCCTAAGAACTCCCATGTTCTCGTTACATCAATTTGAACGATATCCAATGGCATTTCCATTTCTAGACTAGCTATCGCATCTTCTAATGCTTGTTTTGCTTGATTTAATAACTGTATATGGCGCACATTAGAAACATAAGTCAGATCACCAGTATCAATATCCCCAGCAAAAAATGTCTTTGAAATAGCTGACTCTAATTCGTCTATTCCTTCTTCTTCTATTAAAGAAGTCGTTACAATCGGCTGTTGCTCTGCATATTGCTTTACTTCATCAAGGTCTAACTTTTGAGGTAGATCTGTTTTATTAATTATAACGATATACTCTAGCCCTTTGACTGCTTCGAACAATTTTCGATCTTCTTCAGTCAATTCTTCATTATAATTAAGTACAAAAAGGATCAAATCGGATTCTTTCAAAACCTTTCTTGAACGTTCAACCCCAATTTTCTCCACAATGTCTTCCGTTTCTCTTATACCAGCAGTATCAACTAAACGAAGTGGTACTCCTCGAACATTAACATATTCTTCTATTATATCTCTTGTCGTACCTGGGATTTCTGTAACAATTGCCTTGTTTTCTTGGATTAAGGTATTCATTAAAGAAGATTTTCCTACATTTGGTCTTCCGATAATGGCAGTAGCTAATCCCTCTCGCAAAATTTTACCTTGCTTCGCCACTTGTAGTAATTCTTCAATTTCATCCCGAACCTGTTTTGTTTTTTCACGCATCATGTCATGGGACATTTCTTCTACATCATCATATTCTGGATAATCAATATTAACCTCTACATGGGCGACCGTTTCTAGTAAATCCTGACGATATTTTTGAATCAAACTAGACAATCTTCCATCCATTTGTTTCAAAGCGACAGACATAGCTTTATCCGTTTTAGCCCGAATTAAATCCATAACCGCTTCAGCCTGAGATAAATCAATTCTGCCATTTAAAAAGGCACGTTTTGTAAATTCTCCTGGTTCTGCCAAGCGAGCTCCTTTACTCAAGAGAATCTCTAATACACGATTAACAGCTACCATGCCACCATGGCAATTTATCTCTACTACATCTTCACGAGTAAACGTTTTTGGTGCACGCATTACCGACACCATTACTTCCTCTGCAACTTCATTCGTATCGGGATCCAGTATTTTTCCATAGTTAATCGTATGTGAAGCTACATTTAATAAATCTTTTCCTTCATACACTTTAGAAGTAATCTCAATTGCTTCCGCACCGGTTAACCTTACAATTGCAATCGCTCCCTCACCAACAGGAGTCGATATCGCAGTAATTGTATCTGTATCCATTAGTTTCACCTCCAAAATACAATAATATTTATATATCAAACATTATTAACATCATTTTATTTTAGCAACTTATTTTTATCGTCACTAACTTAATAGAATATCACAATTTATTTTAAAAGGAAAGTTATCCACATATAGAAAATACGATGGGAAAACGATTATCCACATGTGAATAACGTATTCCCATCGTATTACTAGTTATCAACAGCTTTTATTAAAATCCTTTTCGTGGGATATCTTCCCCATCATGAGATTTTAGTTTGCTTTGCTCCTCGACTTGATCAATTTTTCCATCTACTGTGCCTTCGGTATACGTATCTGATGCTTGCTCATGGGTAACGGCCATTCCTTGATCTAACTCTTGGTTACTTTGGTAATCCGATACATTATACGTTTTATCAGCTACTTTTTTAGCATTTTCAATGGTTTCACGTTTATTATTTTTAGCCATTCTTCACCCCTCCTTCTCTCTATTTTTTACAGTGAATGCTAAACTTATGAATTATTATTGCATCAATTTTTGTTTTCAAAACGATTATTTTTATCTAAAGTTTTACTACATAGTAGATGTATTATGCGACGTAATGATTTGTTAAATTTGCTTTCAGTAATTGATATATAAAATGAAAGTTCAAACCGCCGCTTCGGAAATTTCACTACGCTTTCCGCGGGCTCGCGATAAGCCTCCTCGCTCACAAAGAACGCTCCCTGTGGGGTCTTATCGTCTTCGCTTTCCCGCAGGAGTCTCCGTGAATTTCCTTCGCTAGTATGAATTTTTTTATCGTTTATATGGTTAAAACAAATACAGTGATTGGAGAGAAGGGCAGTCGACTCCTGCGGGAACAGCACGTGTCCGAAGATCCCGCAGGAAGTGGTTTTTGCT
>NZ_FOHE01000026.1:0-21648 GCF_900111445.1 Oceanobacillus limi
CCTGTGACAAATAACATATAATCTCTTTCACTTTGCTCTCTTAAATATCGCTTGATTTCTCTAATCACTTCTGGATCTCTAACAGGTTGTACAAAGTTCAACTTGCTTCATCTCCTTGCTCATACACTTCTATACGCAAAATTAGAGCAAGCTTATAAAACGCTCTTGATTTAATTCGATAATACTTTCTTTCACTAAATCCAAGTTCATTATAAATCTCATAATCATAAACGTCTTCATCAGTTAAATAACGTTTTATTATAATCGATCGTTCTTGGAAAGCTAACCGATTAACCGCCCGTTGTATTCTTTTGATAAAATCTCGCCTTTTTTTCTCTTGATCTATCTTTTTAACTGCTGCATCTTCCGTGCTGGAATGGAACTGATTGCTAGGTGCAGTTGCAACAAGCTTTAATGATGAAGTTACTTTAGGTTCAATATCCTCTGGATCCATTAGCAGATAAAACTTATAACTTTCTAATTGATCCTCTACTGCATCACGTGTCGCATCGCGATCTATCTTTGGTAATTTGAAAGATAATTGTTGTTCTGTCATTCCGACCCCTCCTCGAAATAATAAAAGGACACAAACCAAGCGTATTAACGCTCAATCTGTGCCCTGGTTGTTCCAGTAGCTTATTTAATTCAGTTGCGCATTACTTTTTTGTCTTTCTAAATAAAGCTTGTTCCTCTCATAGTTTTCCCTTAGATCACTTCCTGGACACCACATCAGCAATAAATCTACTTCCATATTATTGTCACCTTCTACCCAGCTAATCCATTTATATAATTGGTCTCCTTTACCGTGGTAACTTCTTTGCCATTTGACCCTATCTTCACTTAATTCCCCAAAGTAAAAGCTTCCTGCGATTCTAGCTATAAACTTTTTCTTGTCTTTTAAGTGGAATGCTACAATTCGATAAAATGAAGTTCTCCAGGTGACTTTGAAATGTTTTTCGATTTTCTCTTGAATTGACCAACAATGCTTGAGATCAACTTCATTTAGTTCATATTTCTTCTCGGGAATAAGCTCTAATTGCGTTATACTCACCGACTTACCTCCTTTGCATTTTGTTTCTATTTCACCGTATAACTAACCTTCTCTGCATGTATCTTCCCGTTCTGCCAAGTAATCGTTTGCTCTCCATACCCACTGTCTGGAGCGTTAATCTTTTTCAGTTGTCCTTTTTTAACTACGAATACTGCATCTTGATCCAGTTTAATTTCTGCTGTCTTTGACATATGCCTGCCCCCTATGCTTTTTCCTTCAACGCCTCTCTATAACATTCTTCGCATAAATAACCGCCCCAGTATCTTGCTTCTTCGCCACATTCAACGCATTTATTCACTCGTTCTCCCTCCCAACCTTCCGCCTTAAGCGATCATTTGATAACTGCTCATTCATGAGATCCCTTTGCAACTCGTTTATTTGTTTTAATGACTTTCTATAAGCTTTTGAATATGCAATTACTGTTAATGCGTATAACACTACAGTTAGTAATAAAAATGCTGTTGTTAGTTCTGTCACTAAGTTCACCTCACTGTTTAAGTTAAATCTAGTAGTTCTAATTGTTTGTCCTCTCCACTTATGTATCTTGTAAATTCTAGTTGCTGCTCATTGGAGAGTGGATGATATTTACTTATTTTATTTTCTTTTTTAAAATCTTCTAGTTTACTTCTGATCCATTTCATAAATTCGTGGACCTTATATTGATCGCCAACTGTTAACCCTCTATGCTTTAGATAAGCGATAAATCTAGGATTAGTTTGTTCGCTATCAAAATGCTGTTTTAAAACATTCTTCTCTATCTTCATAAAGGCTTCACATCCTATCGTTTATAAATCGCTTCCCAATATTCGTCATAAGTAGAAGCTAAATATTTATTCCTTTTGCTGAAATGTTTATATGGAATCATCACTTTATGAATCTTCTTCACACACTCATAACCACGCTTTTCCTTATCCCTGCATAGATCAACGCATTTCCTTTTGGTGATTGCTCTGACTTTACTTATCATGCCAGATCACTTTCTTTTACAAATACACCGTTTACCATTTTTCCTTTACGGTCTTTAATTTCGTTGTAAGCGTCTAACACGCAGCACTCAATATTGATTCCTAACTGTCTTGAAAGTATAGTCATTACTACAAACATATCACCGATTGAATCAATTACCTGGTCCATATTATCTTTGGCCATACCTTGGCATAACTCCCCAAATTCCTCACCAAGCTTTAACATCTGCTTATTAGGATCAGCAGTATCAAGGTTTCTTTCTTTCGCCCACTGTTCGATTTGTTCTGTAAGTTCTGTTAGATTCATAGGTTTACCTCCTTCGTATTCACAATCCAAGAACCTTTACAAGTTCCTCGTAATCTTCTGTTGGACTAAATAATCGCTTCTTAACTGGCATAGTTGCAGCAGTTTGTTCATCCCACCCCAAACTGACACGCTTGTAGAAAACACTCTTTTTAATACCGTTTCGTTCTGCTATCTCGGGATAATCGCCATATTTCTTAACTGGTTGTTTTATTGCTTTTTCGATTGGCCAATTATAATATCTAACTCTAGCTTCCAATGTAGCTCTGTTGATCCCGTTCTGTTCAGCGATTAAATAATCTTCAGGAGTGATGTACTTCATTGGATTCACCTGCCAGGGCTTGCCGTTCATTCACTTCACTTTCAAGTTCTTCTGCATAAGCTTTATAAAAACAAGGCCTACATATTTTTGTTTCTTTCAGATGTTTGGGATATGGAAATATACGACCTTTTTCACATATGTCTCTAGTTTCTGTTCCGCACTTTTGACAATTTCCATATTCAATCTTTCCAGCGCTGTAGCTAGGCTCAAATTCTACAAACACTTCAAATTCTTCTTCGCAACTGTCGCATTCATGATCAAATTTATGATCATCTGGTAAATCAACCGTACGCTCCGACATATCGTTTTCATATTCGCAATATGGACATTCAACTGTTTCATTCATTCCTACCCATCCTCCCACCTAATTCGTTTGTAGCTATACAACTGTTTATTTGTCATGGTGTAAACTTGTCTTGTTGGATCATCACTATATTCGTAATGGATATATCCTTCTAAATCCTCGTAAAGTACGTAAATTAATTCTTGCTCTTGCTTGTGATCAAAAAGACAATTATAGTTGTGTGCCACTTCCATAATCACAACCGCAAAGCAAAAGCCCTAGTAATTTTCTCTTCATCAGCCTGATGCATAAGAGCCATTATGATTTCCATTACTGGACGTTTAAATGTTTCTGCGATGCCCTCTACACAATGGCCCTCGTTGTATAATTCCGTTATTTCTTTCAACACTCCTACAGAAAAGTGTTCTTCATACTTGTCTAACACTCGAACAAGACCGCCATCTTGATCTAGTTCTTTTCTGCTTTTCTTTTTTCGTTGGATAACAGTCATGCCCTCAACTCATTCATTTTCCTTCTAGTTTCCTCTGCTCCTGGTACCGCCTTATCTTGTACAGCACTTTTATGCTGATTCCACTCAATCCACTTTCGATTTGTTTCTTCTTGTGTGTCCTTTGGGTCAAATACCATCACGCTTTTCATTCCGTTCCACATTAATTAAAACTCCTTCCTACGGTAATCAGGGCCATCCATTTTAACGATTTCTGTTCCATCTAAAACCCTGGAAAGATTACGTTCATTCAACTTCTTTTGCAGCTGAACACTATCCAAATTTGTTGTAAAAATCGTAGGTTTACCGGATCGGTTATCTAATACTTCAAATATCTTAGTATGCGTCCAACTGTCATTTTCGCTTTTACTGTTCGAGTATTCTGTGCCCAAGTCATCCAACACGAATAGATCTACACTCTCTATTAAATCCAAGATATCTGACTCACTAAATTTACTCGATGTGTTGTATGTTTGTTTAATTTTAGTAAGCAATTTCGGTACCGAGAGAAACAGGCATCTAAGCCCTCTTTCCATGAGCACTTTTGTAACTGCGACTGCTAAGTGACTTTTTCCAGTCCCGTAATTCCCTACCAGTAATAGATTGTGAGATTCATTGACATCAAAATTATTAGCGTAATCCATCAATTTACTCTTAGCATGATGAAGTTCGGTTGTTGGTGGGTTATAATTTTTGAAGTTCGCTTTTTGTAAAGATGTGTTTAAAATCGAGTTGTTATCAAATAGCTGCTGAACCTTTTTTGCTTTATTTTTTTTACCTTGTTCCAAAGCTTGTTTGACAAGACGAATATCCTCGCATTTACATCCTAGGTTAGCGATGATTATCTCGCCTTTACGTGGCCCCATTGGTATTACCATTTCTTTTCTCTCAACGAATCTGCCACATCCTTCGCAGGTGTATGTTTCTATTAGCTTTTCTTTGGGTTGTAATATGCCGTTAGATTCTTTAATAGCTTGCATTTCAGTACCTCCTAAAATCCGTAGTTATATTGCTTTTCTTTATGCTTGGTGATAGGCGTTACCTTGGAAGGTTGTTCTCGCTTCACTTTCATTACCAATGAATCAAATCGTTTTCTCAACTTGGACGGCGAAAGAACATTCACCATTTCAAATTCATCTTGTTGCACCCAACGCATTAAGTATTGAACTTGTTCTGCCGTACGTTTATCTAATTCGATAATTTTACGAATATCATCTGCCCACGTTTGGAAGTTTGGTTGTTTGTGTTCTGGGTTATTATTTTTAATTTGGTCAAAAAAGTAAACTGCTAGTTGATAATAAATTGATGTATCGTCGTAAACTTGTTTGCGACTATTATTTTTATCTTTCTTATTATCATTCTTTACATTCTTGTTAGTTGTTAGTTGCTTGTTAACTGCTTGTTGGTTGCTTGTTAACTGCTTGTTAGATTGTTTGTTAGGTTCATTTTCAACATCTTGATAAATCTCCCAATTAACAATGGTTATGAGCCTGTTTTTGTTTGTTGATTTGTTTGTTAAAAAATTGTATCTTTCAAAGCGTTTTATAGCCGTTCTGACATTTTGCATAGATACACCTTTTCCACTTTTAAATGCTATTTTTTCAAGGCTTGTTACAAATTGTCCTGGTTCCGCCTTGAACTTTTGTCCCTTCCATTCCCACTCTTTTTCTTTGTGATTAGCCATCATTAACAGAGTGACTAATATGGATTTTTGTTCAGGAGTAGACTCTAACCAAATGGGCTTATTTAGCAGTTCTCGATGTAACTTGATCCAACCTTGCATGATTATTTTTCCCTCCAATCTTTTTGGTTACGTTCACATATAGCAAATTTATTTTCCAACCGAATAAAGTCATAATGTGGGTATCGCTGCATATAATCTAATACATGGACAAGTAGATCCTGTTCATTAGTCGAGTTGTCGAATATTTCTTTTGGAATTAAAACTCTATATGGCACCAGCAACGATATCCCCACTTTCTTGTAAAACTTGTAAATTTAAGCTAAGATATAACTAATAATTGTTTGTCACTGACTCACTTTGTGGTAAGGGTGAGTCTTTTTCGTATTTATGCTGCAGTAACTACTCGTCCATCTAGCTTCACAAAAGCAACTACATTTCCTTTAGAGTTTTCAATCCATCCCTTCCACCCTGCAACGATTGGATTTCTATATTCCTGGAAAGTTAATCCTTCAGGCATAATATCCCTCCCTTTCTATGTATTTGACTTAACAGCAGGTAACGAACGCGCTGTTTGGGGTTAGTCGCCCCTTATAGAGTAGGAACGCAGGAAGAGACGTTTGAAAGGGGAATTGTCACGCTCCTACTCTATAAGGAAGGACTAAAAGTCCTTGCCTTTTTGTTTTTACAGGTGGTATAATTTATTTACCGATTAAGTTTCTCGTGTTCGCTGCACGAGTTATTTTTTTTGCACTTTTTTAGTACCAAGATCCATTAGCTGCATAATGCCACCAATCTCCATTCTCGTAATAGACTTCAAGACATTTTTCTTTAACATTCCTTTTCACCTTTACAATGTTGGATAGCGTGTAATTTTTTCGCTTTTCCATTCCCATGCTTCGGTTATGGTCAGCATATACTTGCAAAAGTAATCTGTATTCAGCATCAGACAAGTGTTTAGCTACTGGTAATTTCTTAGACATGCAATCCCCTCCTAACTATTTATCAAAGCCCAATACAAGAAAATAAATGTTAAAAGAATACCAATTCTATACGTCCACTTAGATTCCCGAATTTTGTAAATCACATTGACCAGACCTTTCAAAATGCACCTGTACTATTTGGATATCAACGTCCATTTCAACTAAATCTTTCAGTAGATTCTTGTATCGTTCTTCTTCTTTCTTCTTAGTTTTCAACTTCGATAATTCATGAGCCGACTTCAAAGCATCTGTAATTCGTTGTTTTGCCAATTCATAATTTCCATGAGCCATGTGAACATCGGCTAAATCTCTGCATTCCCTATAACATTGTTCGTGTTTCTCGGCTTCTGGTAAGTCACTTTGTAAATACATTTCCTTCACGCTATCCCTCCTAAATGATTAATGATGATGAAAATCAATAGTATTAAACCTAGAACTGCGATTGATCTTGTTTCATCCCTCATATGAGACCTCCTAGAATAAAAATGAATCCTGCAGTTGGAACAAAATCGACTATCATTTGTGTTGCGCTTGCCAAATCAATTTGTGCTCCCATAGCGACCAACATATCAAGGGAATTTGTTTCCTGAACCCAACGCATTAAGTCTTTCCCTCTGATCTCGAGCTTGTCGTGTTCTAGTTTTGATATATTTCCTCGTGACATATGTAACCTATCTGCGAGGATATCTTGACTCATCCCTCTGCGCTTTCTCATTTTTCTGAGCGTTTGTCCATTAAGTTCAATCTTCTCCATGTCCTCTCACCCCCTTCAACCGGGTAGTGATCTGGTATTGTTCCATCATGGAAACTTTTCCACTATGGAACCCAATTATTAAGCTATTAATCTTATAATGTAATTACCGACCCCACTCGGTAGATTGTTAGATTGCTTTCTGCAACTGATTAACACGCTCGACATTTTTATTCACCCACTCAATAACTTGATCTCGTGGGTATCTAGCTTTTGCTACTTTAGACTTTGGAAAACCTTCCATTCTAATGATGTTTTCTACACTTGGTAGAGAAACTTGAAAGTATTCAGCAAGGTCTTTCTTTTTTAACATTGGTGGAAGCGATTGAATCGATTTTGCATCATGAAGACCTTGTTCATATGCCTGTTGAAACATTACTTTCAAGTTCTCTTCTAAGAGTTTAGCTTCTAGAGATTCTAAGGTTATGTTCAATTAGATCACCTCGTTATAAGTTTGTTGGTTGTTTATTTCGTCTATTTCAATTTTTAAACTAGTTGATGGTTGCCACATTCCAATGAAACGTAACCCATCTTCAAACTTTTTCTTTGGTAGATCTCCGTACCTAGGGATTTCAAAGTGGTTTTTAAAATCGCGCCAGAAGGCCGAAAATAATTTGAAAGCCATATTCTTATATGCTGGAGAAGATTTACCACCTAGAACTTCCATAACAACTTGTCTACCTTTTTTGTTTAAAACATGTTCTTGTGCACCATCAATGCGCATATTGTTTTCTAAATCCGAAACACGGTTGTCAATCCTAACCATTTGATTAACTGTTTGTTGAATTACTTCCAACTCATTTTTGGGTGCTTGATACATACCTGTTTTTCGAATTGATGGAAGAACTTCTGAAGTGATCCATTTTCTAAAACGTTTTGCTTCCGGTTTACGACTATCTAGAATGACATCATATAATCCATCTTCATTGACGAATGTAGCTTGTTGCGTTCTGCCAAGCGAATCTTGGATGGGGTAAGTAGAACTTACGTCATCAGCTAATCGGTCTTTTACCATCCTACTGTTACTCAGTCCAAGTATTTTAACTAGATCGTTTAGCAAAAACCAAGGTACTTCATTTTGCTCGATAATTCTTAATTGCTGATCGTCGAACATTCTTATAAGCTGATTCATTAAATAACCTCCTAAATAGCTTTTGTGTTATTGGACACTTCGTCCAAGTTTTGGTTAAAAAAAAGTTCATCTACTGTATGACCTAAAATATCAGCTATTTTTTTTGCTAGAATAATTCCGGGTGTTCTTTTTCCTTGTTCGATCTTATAGTAATAAGAAGCTGATATTCCAATTTTTTTGGATATATCTTCTACATCAGTGTATCCTTTGGTGATTCGAACATTTCTTAATTTGTGTCTCATTTACTTCACCACCTTTCCTGGACGAATTGTCTTATTGATTTAATCATAATGGACTTTCTGTCCAAAGTCAACACTTTTCTGCCCATTTCGTCCAAAAATATTTATGTATTGGACAAATAGTGTAATATAGAAGTAATTGAAGGTAACGGAGGATTATTATATGGAGTTTGGAAATAGATTATCTTACCTAAGAAAAAGAAATAAGTGGAGTCGAGATGACCTTGCTAATAGACTAGGTGTTTCTTATTCAACTATTTCTAAATATGAGTCTGGATCAAGAGAACCAGGTTTTGAAACTTTGCAAAAGATCTCAAATATTTTCGATGTTACTACTGATTATTTAATCGGGAAAACAGATAACCCAAACGCTTCTGAAAAAAGCAATAATCCTAGCAGAGCCTTCTACAACTTCGACGAAATCACCGACCAAGAAAAAGAATACCTTGAAGAACAATTAAAGATATTTCGCAAATTAAAAGACAATAAATAAATAATTAAATAAGGGCCTTTTGAGGTTCTTTTTTATAAACTATAAACCGAACACACATTCTATTATGGAGGTAATCTATGTTTAAATCATACCAACGAACTGATCTAGAATTAATGTTAGAAAACCTTTATAAAAAACATAATATTCTTTCTCCATCAGATCTAACAATTGAAAATGTATCTAAAAAGTTAAGTATTCACGTTGAATACATGGAGGGAACAAGAGAAGTAGCGATATGGGATGAAGAAGATGCGGTTATATTTTTAAATCCCAATAAACCTAAAACGATAATGAGGAAAATATTCTTTCATGAATTATGTCATCCTATTAGGCACCATGGTGATCAAACTGGATTTGTTGATTCTTTTTTAACCTTGCAAGAGCAACAAGCAAATCAATTCATGCTATATGCAGCGATGCCGTTTTTTATGATAGATCAGCTGGATTTGTCACGTTATAAAGACCAAATAATTTATTCATTGGCATTTATTTTTCAGGTCCCACTGCAATTAGCCAAAGTTCGAGTTGAACAAATTAACAGAAGGATCCAACAGGCTTATATAGATAGTGAATTTCAAAAACAGCAAACTCTTTATAAGAAAAGCTATGATCCAGCTAACTGGTCTACTGAAACAAAAACAATAATGAATCAATTATATAATCAACTTAAAGGAGCTCAATAATGAATGATGTAACGATGTATTATGAACATTTCCACGATGAAAAGATTCCGTTATGGTTTGTTGTAGAAAATATAGATTGGTCAAATTCGATTTTATACTTGACTGCAGATCCCGATAATGAATCTGATATAAGTTATTTTCATCATGATGATTGGAAAGTTTCAGTATTATTAAGTGACTTGCTCCGTAATCATTCTAAAAAAAATTATTTCGGCATTAATCTATCAAATATAGAATTACGGATTAATGAACATGGTTATACCACGGACAACGTAAAAGAATTGGTTATTAGAGTAGTTGATATTAAAGAAATTATGTATATGGATAGAGTAATAGATAAAAACCTATAGGAGGGATATTGTGAAAATTAAATCTTTGGAAGCTAAAGGGAAAGAAACTAAAATTAGAATCCCTGTATATACAAACTTACATAGGGATGAAAACGGGGATATAAAAGGTAAGGTTATTGATCACATCGAAATTCCAAAAGAAGTGGTCAAGAAAGGGGAGTAATCGTGGCTAGTTTCCAAAAATATAAAACAAAAAACGGGGAAAAATGGCTTTTTAAAATGCGCACTGTTTACGATCCGAAAACAGGAAAGAAAAGGGAAACCACTAGACGTGGATTCAATAGTAAAGGTGAAGCCGAAATAGCAGCAAGGCAATTGGCTAATGATATAGACATGGGGAAAGGGTTTAATAATAATCCTATTACTTTCAGTGAGTTTGCTATTAAATGGTTGGATATATATGAAAAAGAGCGTGGTGTTAAGCCTGGAACAATACGAATTAGAAATCATGAGATAAATAACTTAAATATATATTTTGAAAACATTCGTATGGTAGATATTACTTGGCAAATGTATCAAGAAGCACTACACAAGCTTGAAAAAAAATTCGCCCATCAAACAATTGATGGTATTCACCGAACGGGTAGAATGATTTTTAAAAAGGCTATGCAGTTGGAAGTGATTAAGAAGGATCCGACTGAGTATGCTTATCTATCGAAGAAAAGACAGACTGTTGAAGATATAGAAAATAAAAAAGATCTTCCTAAATACATGGAAAAAGAAGAGCTCGCTACATTTCTGAAAACTGCATATAAACAAGGGTTACATTTAGATTATCCAATATTTTTAACATTAGCTTATACTGGACTCCGAATAGGTGAACTATGCGCTCTAAAATCATCTGATTTGCAGAAAAAAGGAGACATTCACCTTTTAAGCATTACCAAAACCTATTATAACCCTAATAATAACGTTAAAAACTTTGAGATCGTTACACCAAAAACACAAAGTTCTATTCGGAAGATTGATTTAGATGAACGGGTAGTACAGGCGTTAGAAAGTTTAACCGAAACCAACAACCAATTAAAAGAGGATTATCAAAGTCAATACTACGATCGTGGTTACTTATTTGTAAATACAACTAACTATCCTGGCTATCCGATCTATCCGAAAATTATTGAACAGCGTATGAAAAGGTTACTGAAACTTTCCAAATTAAATGAAACTCTGTCACCTCACTCATTAAGACATACCCATACATCTTTACTTGCAGAGTCTGGGGTTTCTATTGAACGAATTATGGAACGATTAGGTCATTCAGATGATAAAACCACTAAAAATGTATACCTTCATACAACCGAAGAAATAAGAAAAAGAGACTCCGAAAAATTCGGGAGTCTCATGAAAAATGTACTTGATTTTGACTAAAAAAGGTCAAATTGTGGTCAAAAGTAGATGGGCGTCACATTAAACATTGATCTATCAATGTTTATAGACGTCTACTACATCATGCCGCCCATTCCGCCCATGCCACCCATTCCGGACATGTCTGGCGCACCGCCACCATCTTCTTCTGGAAGGTCAGCGACTACTGCTTCTGTAGTTAGGAACATTGCTGCTACAGATGCTGCGTTTTGTAGTGCAGAACGAGTAACTTTTGTAGGGTCAACAATACCAGCGTCAACCATGTTTACCCATTCGCCAGTTGCTGCGTTATAACCAACGCCAACTGCTTCGCCTTTTAGACGCTCAACAATGATCGATCCTTCTAGACCAGCATTGTGTGCGATCTGACGCACTGGCTCTTCTAGCGCACGAAGAACGATGTTTACACCAGTTGCTTCGTCTCCCTCAAGAGCTAAGTCAGTTACTTTCTTATATACGTTTACAAGTGCCGTACCACCACCAGAAACGATACCTTCTTCAACAGCTGCACGTGTAGAGTTCAATGCATCTTCAATGCGAAGTTTACGCTCTTTCAATTCTGTCTCTGTTGCAGCACCAACTTTAACTACTGCTACACCACCAGCTAATTTAGCTAGGCGCTCTTGTAATTTTTCTTTATCGAAGTCAGAAGTAGATTCTTCTGCTTGTGCACGGATTTGTGCAACACGAGAAGAAATCGCTTCTGGATTTCCAGAACCTTCAACAACAGTTGTGTTTTCTTTCGTTACAACAACTTTTGAAGCACGACCTAATTGGTCAATTGTTGCACTCTTAAGATCTAGACCTAGATCTTCTGTAATTACTTCTCCACCAGTTAGAACAGCAATATCTTCAAGCATTGCTTTACGACGATCACCAAATCCAGGCGCTTTTACAGCAACTGCATTAAATGTACCGCGAAGTTTATTCACAACTAATGTCGCAAGTGCTTCCCCTTCTACATCTTCTGCAATAATTAGGATTGGTTTACCTTGTTGTACTACTTGCTCAAGTACTGGTAGAACTTCTTGAATGTTACCAATTTTCTTATCGGTAATTAAGATATATGGATCTTCTAATACAGCTTCCATTTTATCTTGGTCAGTAACCATGTATGGAGAAGCGTATCCACGGTCGAATTGCATACCTTCTACAACTTCAAGCTCTGTATTGAAGCCTTTTGATTCTTCTATTGTGATAACACCATCGTTACCAACGCGTTCCATTGCTTCTGCAATTAGTTTACCAACTTCTTCATCAGCAGCAGAGATTGCAGCAACTTGTGCAATAGATTCTTTGCTTTGTACTGGTGAAGAAATAGATTGTAATTCTTCTACTGCAGTAGCAACTGCTTTTTCAATCCCACGGCGAATACCAACAGGATTTGCACCAGAAGTTACGTTTTTCAATCCTTCACGAATCATAGATTGTGCTAAAACAGTAGCTGTAGTTGTACCGTCACCAGCAACATCATTTGTTTTAGATGCAACTTCAGATACAAGTTGTGCACCCATGTTTTCAAATGAATCTTCTAATTCGATTTCTTTTGCAATGGTTACACCATCATTTGTAATAAGAGGTGAACCAAATTTTTTATCTAAAACAACGTTACGACCTTTTGGCCCTAAAGTTACTTTTACAGCATCTGCTAATGTATCTACACCACGTAGCATTGCGCGACGTGCGTCTTCACTAAATTTAATCTCTTTAGCCATTGAAATGCCCTCCTTAATAATTAAACAAAATTATGTTATGATATGTTCAAATTCGATTAACCAACGATAGCTAAAATGTCATTTTCACGAAGAATTAAGTATTCAGTGCCATCATACTTCACTTCTGTACCAGCAAATTTTGAGAAGATAATACGATCTCCTTCAGAAACCTCAAGCGCTACTTTTTCACCATTTTCCGTTACGCGACCAGAACCTACTGCAACAACTTTCCCTTCTTGTGGCTTTTCTTTTGCAGAGTCTGGAAGTACGATACCGCTTGCTGTTGTTTCTTCTTGTTCGACAAGCTCAATAACAACTCGATCTCCTAGTGGTTTAATCATGTAGACAACCTCCTTAATTCCTTATCTTATTTTTTATGATTTGTTAGCACTCAAAGACATCGAGTGCTAATACCAATTATTATAATAAATAAATTTTTTTTGAATTGCAAGTGAGATACTGCTCTATTTTAAAATTTTTTAACTCAAATTTTAAAATGACGTTCTATTATTATGGAAGCCAATAATATGATAAAATACAAGCGAATGTCTCAAATGACGTTAGTTTATGTAAAATTGCTGCAAACTATACAATAGGATGTTAGATTAAAGGAGCTGACTTCGTGACAAATCGTTATTGGTTCGTCATTTTAACGTATGTTCTTATGCAACTTTCTGGAGTTGTTTTTGTATCCTTACTAGACTTTACTACAACTCTGAGTGAAGAAACCTTAGCCATCTATTCCATCTATTGGTCCATTTTCAGCTTTATCGCTGGTGTTATTGTTGTCTTATTACTATTGAAGCCAGAAATGAAAATAGGACAAGCTAGAAATGAACCAAGTAAAACACCAGAAATTGTTCTTTGGTCAATCGTAGGAATATTTATGGCTTATTTCGCTCAAGGAATAGCTAGTATTATTGAAACAGAAGTTTTTAGATTTGAAATAGAATCGAAAAATGCGGAAATGATAACTGGAATAACACGAACCATTCCTTTATTTATGATTGTTCCCATGGTTCTTGCCCCCATTCTAGAGGAAATCATTTTCCGTAAAATAATCTTCGGATCTTTATATAAACGAATGAACTTTTTCTTTGCTGGACTATTATCTGCTACTGTTTTTGGAATAATTCATGGGGAACCAGAGCATTTACTAATTTATTCCTCGGTAGGATTTGTGTTCGCCTTTTTATATGTAAAGACCAAACGTATTATTGTACCAATTATCGTTCACATGGTATTAAATTCTATTTCCATTCTTATCCAGTATAACTTAGATCCAGAAGACCTGGAGCGGATGAGAAATCAACTGGAACAATCACAAATGATGATGTTAGTAATTGGAGGATAACTCAATATGAAATTAACACTAAGGACGAGAGCGTTTATTTATTTTGCCTTAGGAATTTTATTTATGTACGTCGCATTACTAAATGCAGATGGAAAGTCGATTTGGAACTTTACAACGATCCTCTTTGCTGTATTTGCAACTTTGGATTTTGGAATGGCAATTCGGCTTCTTCGTATAAATAGAAAGATTAAAAAAAAGTAGCACATTTCCGTGCTATTTTTTTAATCTATAGAGGAAGTTAAACAAACTGAATAGGAACTTCAGTATAATTATCGTAGTGGACCGCATAACACTTGTAAGTTAAGTTATCATGCATCAACGATAAAATTAACATATTCACTTCTTCATCTGGATGATAGCGAAGATCATCCGTTGAAGGGATTGGAGGCGCAGTTGGATGTGAATGATATAATGCGATAACCTGTTCTTTTTTTGCTTCAACCTTACGCAGTGTTTCTTTAACGTTCGCACGACTAACTAAAAATTGATGTCTTGAATTAGCTTCATTTTTCATCCTCCAGATGGAAGAAACTGTTTCATTCACTTTACCACTCAAAAAACCACATGCTTCATTTGGTAAGGCTTCTTGACAGTGCTTTATCACCATAACAAATATTTCTCTAGGAATCTTAACTGTATTCACGATTTTCCCCATTCCGATGACTCCCATCCTGAAATTCAAAATACTTATATACTCTTTATATGTTTTATAGAAAAATTGGTATAGATGAACTCCATGATAAAGTCGTTTTTCGCATTAATATTTCGATTACACCTTGCATATGTATATATAAGTTCCATTCATGTATTGGAGGTGTAGGAATCTTGAAGGATCAAGAAATCATACAGGAAAAGCTATCTGTCTTAAATAATCAAACGAAAGCATATGTAGAAGATATGAAGCAATTAGTAATGAAATATAAACGTAAAAGCAAACACTCTAGCCTAATTGGTTATTTTACATATTCGTTAAGTACTACGAATAACAGACGAGAAGAAAATATCATTTTGGGTGACTTTCATATTTTAAATCTTACTGAAGATACGATTAATAATGTTTATCTCTGCTTACAAATTAATACTAAAGATACATATGATTTCTCTGGAAAATATCGAACAAATAAAATGAAACTAGATAACACATCATCATCTAGTTTATGGGAGCTTTTTGAAGAAAATATCAATGATGAAGATCAAGAACAGGATCAAAAGGACCACTGGTTTCGTTTAGCCGAGGAACAACAACTCTCTCCACTCGAAACCATCTCATTTTCTGGATTTCAAATAAAGTGGAAAAACCAAGGTTCGTTTTCATGCTCTGTTCAGGCGTTTATTTACTCCAATGCTGAGGAAAAGGGAATTACATCACTAAATTCAATAAATGTCAGTACAAAAGCATAAGGGGTGTGAGAGTAGATGAGTAATAAGGAGCAATTGTGGTTCACGCTGCAAGATTTAATTTATAAAGAATTTATTCAGCAAGCAGATCGGACAACGAGTATGGAGACGCTAGATTATATCATCTTAACAATGCTCATTGATTTGCGAATAAAATCCAACCACTCTAATTTGAATCAAACAGATAACACGGACACTTCCGTGGAGAGTATTATTGATGAACTTAATGAAGCGATAAGTAGCAACAGGAAACAGTTAGAAGAAATAACACAATTTATACAAAGTGAATTAGGCTAGTTGAACTTCCCTATTTTATGTTTTTCCTTTCTTCTACAACAATTGATAAATACATAAGACATTTAACGGTAGTTCCCCCATACTTATATACTCCTCACCGTTTTCAGATTGAAGGTATTACCGACCATTTCATGAAGATGTATTTGGATGTGATTAAGGAGCTATCTCCCCTAGGCAAATAGCTCCTTTCACTTTATTAATATTTGGTTATCTTATCCCAAAGTGACCTAAGCTTTGATTTTTTTTCCTCATTATTATCCACATCGTTCACGAATGCTTGTTGTTCCTCACTAGGACGGTTTTCCTTTGCTTGGTTATCTTGTTTCGTTGTATTAACATGATTTGTCTTCCTCTCCGCTTCCTTCTCAATTGGGTGATTGGTCATAGTTGAGTTCAAAGAATTGGTTTCCTGTAATTCCTTATTTCCTACTTCATTAGTTGATTGATAGTTTTCTTTACCACTACTTTCAGCTTTTGTGTTCGTTACCTTCTTATTTTCAGTTGGTTGTGTAATAGGGTTGTTTTTCCCATCCTTATGACGTACGTAAGTTCTTTTATTAGCTTGTTGAAAGAATGGTTTTTGATTTTGTATTTCTTTCTTTTTAAGTTTACTTCCCAGTACAGGGGACATTGTTGAGGCACCTTGTAAATCTCTAAACGTAATTTCCTTTTTGTTATTATTTCTTGGGATCTCCCGATTAGCTCTAGCCTGTTCCAAAAAATTATACGGCTTTGATTTGCTTGTAGATACGTTTTTCTCTTTCTTATTCTCCTCAAGTATTTTCTTTATATCTGAAATTTCACTTTGAAGGTTACTTATTGCTGTATTAAGCTGGAGATGATCCGTGGAGTCTGATGTTGTTGATCCTAGTTCATGAGCTGGCTCTGTTTTTGTTTCATTATTTACTGTGTTTTCTTGATCATTGCTTTGAATGGATTCCGCTCCTTTTATACTTTTCTCCGTTAAATGAATCATATTTTTTTCAATCTCATCTCTTCCTCCCCTCACTTTATTTAAGCTTTCATGTTCACTTTCCTTCCTTTCCTGTTCATCCATTTTGTTTTCGTATGGCTCCTTTCCATTTAAAGATTTTATTCCATTTTCTAATATCGTTAAGGTTTGAAGCAGATCCTTTGTTAAATTCTTACACTTTTCCAAATGAAAAAATGGCGCTTCATCCTTATTCTCCTTCTCATCTGGCTTGCTCACATCAACAAGTTCATTGTGAAATCCAATAAATAGTTGCTCCAATTTTTTTAGTTCAATCTCACTAGATTGGGAGGATTGTTCGTTTTGTTTCTTAGCGGTCTTATCCCTTTTTGTTAAATCGTCCTCCAGTTGATTAATTTTTTGTTGCAATTGATTCCGCTCTTCTACTAATTTTTTATATGCAAATAGGGAGTCCTTATGCTCTACTTCTATTTTCGATAGTCTTTTCCTGGTTTCATCTAGTTTTTCCTTAAGGATTTTACATTCAGCCTTTAAATGATAATAATCTAGGCTAAGATCATTTTCTTGATAGTCTTTAATTATTTTTCTATATTTCTTAACCTGTATCAGTAACTTCTCAACATCCTCCCTGCTATAGCTTTGTAGCATTAAATCCACCTCAAAACGTACGTATTTAGAGTATTTTATGAGTCGAGATATAACAGCGTGACAAATTTAGGATCTATTTTGCCTATTTATAGATTTTTAGATAGAAGCACATTTTTGGTTGGAAATACTAGAAAATAGTCTTTTGTACAGTTCAAAAGGCAGTTAAAACACATAATTTGTTACTGATAAACAATTAAAAGAAAGGGAGAGAAAATATGCAGGAAAAACCATTACAAGGTGCCCAAGAGCTTCTATGTATGAATGCAGAAAAGGTTTACGACTGGGTTATATTGCAACAGGAATTAAATCAAACTGCTACTGCTGCTGCACTTGGTGTATTACCTATTGATCCATGTGACCCGACAGTCAGTGGTTTAACCACTACTTGTTATTTAGTGGATCCGGTAACCGGTAATCAACTACCACCAAATGCGGAAATACCAGTAACCGAAGTGGGTGAAAGAGAAGACCGCGAATTTGTGGTTAATGGATCTCTAGTTACGTTACAACGGGTATCATTCATCAAAACCCTTAATGTAGTTGTTGAATTTTCCGGTATTGCGGGTACAACTCCATTTGTAGTAACATCAGATGCTATTGAAGTTGAAATTCCAGAATCCGTTTATCTATGTGCTCCAGATGGAACAAGACTTATTGTTCGAGTGTCTGACGTTGATTGTAGTGTAAATGTCAATTGTGTCGGTGGAGCATTAGAAAGCGTCGATATCTTCTTAAATGTCTGTCAAAGTGTTCAATCCGTTGCAGATGTAACACTCGAATTGGTAGCAGATTTCTGTCAGCCTAGAGATATTCTAGTAGAGCAATGCCCAACACCAACTATCCCGCCACAATGCCCAGTTGTTTTCCCTGGTGTTGTAGGCAATGGTACTAATAATAATGATAATGATAACGAATAAGAGACTATAGTAACAACATTTCGGTATAAGGTTCCTTATCAAAAGGTCTTATACCGTTTTTTTTAGAATACATTAACACCCTCAACATGCCTACAATCAATTCTAATGAATCGTTACCCCTCTATATTTTAGTGGGAGCTAGTCTTTCATTAAAAATTTCTCTGTAGTTCCGATATGTTAAAGGTGGCATTTTAAAAAATGCCACCTTATTCTTGCTTCTCTTTATCCTGTAACCATAAAAAAGTTCGGTAAAGACCTTCTAGAAGCGGAGTCTGACTTTTCCATTTTAAATCGTTACTTATTTTTTCCGCATTAATTCTTCTCCTAATGACTACATCTATGGAGCGCTCTTGTTTAAATACCACATGCTTAGAATCTACCTTAACTATTTCCTGAATGCTATTAGCTAATGTTAATATATCAGTTTCTATACCAGTACCTACATTATAAACCTTTCCAATCGCTTTTGGAGTGGTTGTCGTTAATAACAGAGCAGCAATTCCATCATCAATAAAGGTAAAGTCCCTTGTCTGATATCCATCACCATAAATCGGTAAGGGTTTTCCTTCCATTGCACATTCAAAAAAAGTTGCTACTACACCACAATATGGATTGGAAGTTAATTGTCCAGGTCCATATAAATTAGATAACCTCAGTATTGTAGTCGGTATATCATATATGTGATTAAAAACTTGGCAGTAGTGTTCGAACGCAAACTTACTGGCTGCATATGGTAAAGTTATATTATAGTAATCCTCAGGAGTGGGGAGTTTTTCTGCCTGGCTATATACGGATGCTGTAGAGGTATATATAAACCGTTTAATTGTTGGATTTAAGGTTACTATTTTTTTCAGTAACAAATAACCATCCAGCAAATTGGTGTTTAAATCATGATCTAGGTCATTAATTGATTGCGTAAGATTACTACAGGCTAAGTGGTATATATAATCTACTTGTGGAATAATTTCATTTAGGGTTTTTTCATCATTAATAGGCTTTACGATTACAGTTAATTTACTCGAGTTTGGCAAGGAAGATAAACTACCAGTAGATAAATCGTCGATGACATACACATGATCTGAATATGATATTATCTCCTTTACTAATTGGGAACCGACAAATCCTGCTCCTCCTGTGATAAGAACGTTTCCTAATGAATTCAACGTTTCACCCCCCTCACAAATAATTAGATCGTATTAGTCAGATGAGTCCGTTTCACTAACTCCTAGTTTTTTCTCAAGTAAATTCTTATTAAAGAGAATCCTCTCATCTTTTGGTCGATACACTCTTGCTTTTTCGTTGTGTGAATAGGATTTTTCAAATTGTTGTAGATTGTAATAGCAAACACATAATTGAAGATGAGGATACCATGTCGCATATGCTGGGTAGGTAAAACTCCACTTATTAGGATCATGCTCCAATTCTGTAGCTAGTTGATACCAATAAACTGCTGAATCATATTCCCGTTTTCGTTGAAAATGATATCCAATTCTGCTGCAGGTTTCCGGACGAGGGGTTTTTGAGTACTGAAAAGATTCAAACAGAGAAGATAATTCCTTTTTGACATTACCTACAAGACGATAACAATCTGCTTTATTGATACAGGAATAAACCTTGTCCTCAATCCATCCCTCCTCCATTTGTAGATTTTTTTCGTAGCTTTCTATCGCTTCATCATAATAGCCATTTTCACGTAATTCATTTCCATAATAAAAATAATCTCTCGGTGTGAATTTATCTCCTCTATCCAATTTTTTTTGATATATGGATAAGTTTCTTCCTACTGAATGGCGAACTTTTTTGTGGGTAACGGCAATATCTGAGTTGATAATGTTTCCGTAAACTTCCAAATATTGATGACAATCGCCCTTCCAAGTAAAATTCTTATTTCTTTTTACTAGTCTATTTCTTCGATATTGTAATGTTACATTTCCATATTCATCAATACCTGCATTGTAATACATCGATACGGAGTCGATGGAAGGATTGAGAGTATCTTTTAGCTTCTTTAACTTAATTTGATCTTCCTCAAGCAGTACGTCATCGGCATCTAAATATAAAATATAATCTTTTGTTGCGTATTTAAATGACTCATTCCGTGCAGCTGCAAAATCGCCAATCCATTCAAAATAATACACTCGGTCTGTAAACCTCTTTGCAATTTCCACGGTTCTGTCAGTTGAACCAGTATCTATAATGTTGATCTCATCAACAATATCTTTTACAGTATCAAGACACCTCGCAAGTACTTCCTCTTCATTTTTAACGATCATACATAAACTAATCGATACCATTCTTACACTCCTTTCATATACTAGTTATAAGTAGATTATTACTGAATTTCCTTCAATTTTGTTAACCTACTTATGTACAAAAGCGCAAGCGCACTGGGTAGAGACGTACGGACTGGACTGAGCCGTAGGAAATAAAGGAAACATGCCCCTGCAAAAGGGGTATGTCGACGTTGGCCGCAAAGTCCGATTTTAGTCGACCTTCCTTACCTCTCGAAGCCGATGTTGACTTATCGTACGAAGGCGAGGGAAGTCTTGTGCCTGCGTTACCTCGGCACAAAGGCAATGAAGTTTACTCGTTGAAGTTCCTTCGCTAGTCTCTGAGCGCTGGAGCTGGACGTGGCTATCGCTGAAATTCAGCTTAACAAAGCCAAATTTTTATACTTTTCTATATGTGTAAAAGGGGGATAAGAATCCCCCCTTTCATAGATGAATTAAACAAACATTTGTTTAACTCATTTGGCCTTACAAGTCGTTATCTATTCGTATAATAGAAAGTGTTGCCCCTGCACCATCCTGAAGCACTGCTGCTCCAGCTAAACCAAATAGTTCAAGAGAGATCGTGCTTCCGGCAGCTAATGGAACAATTACTTCACCATCAAAATTTGACAACGTAAGAACGGGGTTGATTTCTGATGCCTCATTTGGTGTGTCGTTAATTACTAGTCTAGACCCTACTGCTAAACTTGCAGTTAAGTTGATACTGTATGAAATGAAATACCTTCCATCCTCTGGAACGGTAAATACAGTGTTTGTTCCATCAACGGTAATTCCATCTAATGTCTGAGCATCAGGTAAAGGAACTTCTGTCCCCCCTAATACGACAGCTATGGTTTCTCCCCCAGTATTTGCTGCGAATGCGGAAGTCTCTGTTACCGAATCCCCCGTTGGGCCGGTTGCTCCGGTTGCTCCCGGTGCTCCCGTTGGGCCGGTTGCTCCGGTTGCTCCCGTTGGACCAGGTGCTCC
>NZ_FOHE01000026.1:22033-40099 GCF_900111445.1 Oceanobacillus limi
CCCGGTGCTCCCGTTGGACCGGTTGGGCCCGGTGCTCCCGAATCACTTACATCTAGTAATGAGACATCGTCTACATATATAAACGGAGCAGTTAATGAGCTAATCGGCTTACTAATAATCACTTGAGCTTGAGTTGTGCCAGTTGGGGAAACATCTGTTGTTTGATAAACTTCTAACCAAGTGTCATCTAAAATTACAGGTATACTACCATATTCAATTTCAGTTTCTAAACCAACCGCCACGACATTATTCGCATCATCTAGAAATAAAACTTGAAGAAGTATGGTCGGACTTTGCTGAAGGTTGCTTTTTGACAAGGAAACCAATAACTCATAAGCTTCACCTGGCTCAGCAGGAACTATTTGAGATAAGGAAGCAGCGACTGTACTATTAGCAAGTCTAGCTGAATAATTCCCAGAATGAGCAAACTCAGAAATGATATCAGCATTGATTACTTCCCATCCTGTAAAATCACCGGTCTCAAAGCTACCATTTACAATTAGATTATTAATTGTCAATTTTTATTCCTCCTTTTCAGTTATTTTTGTTTCTTTACTAGATTCCTCTAGAATCGAAACTCAAGATTATACTATGAAATATCCGATTACTTGTTCAGGCAACTACCCCCTAGTAGAATAAAAAAGCTAAATTGTACTTCTTATAGGCTTTAACAGTATATTTTCTAGTTCATATATTATAGAAATTACGGTTTAAGTCATTTTCCTTGGGATTCTATACTCATAAGCTATTAAGGTCATTAGAATAATAATAAATATTAGACATTCCGTTGTTTATAGGAAATCTATATATAGTAGGATAAATGCTGAGGCTTAGTAAACTTTTGGTCACTAACGGATGAATTTTAGTAAATCTGAGGAGTATACATAATCAGCCATTCATGTTCCATGCATATAATAAAGAAGACATATTAGACGACGAAAGACATTTTTAGAAAGGTGTTTTTACTATGATATCTATAACCGAGAAGTGTCTCACTATAATTGGTTGTAAAAATATAGAAGAAGCTAAGAAAATATTAAAAGCATTACCTAAATCGGATGAAAGCGCCATATTTTTTATTATTAAATCTATTATTGAATTAGATAAAGGAAATGTGGAAGGAGCCTGGTTTTGGTGCTGGCGAGGTCTTGAAATTCACACAAATAATATCAATTTATTGCTATGTATAACTGTTATAAATGTACAGATGGGCAGAAAAGAAAAAGCATTTCATTATTTTAATAAATACAAATCATTAGTTCGTAATCCGATTAAATTTGAAGAACTGAATGAACTGTCACCCAATAAAACAGCATGCAATCCAAAAATATTACAAGGAACGATGGAAATAGCCAACCAAATGAATACCATTGCAAAAGGCACCTCTAAACTAGAAATGGATAACAATACATTAAATTACTATCCTGCCTATTTGGATTATCCCTCGGACCTAATATGGCCGATTGCCCAAGAAAATGACCGAAGTAAGTTAGAACTTCAATTAAAACGCTTGTCTAACCAACTCATCCAACTGTACGATTTATTCCACTTTCATTTCGGCACTTCCTTAACATTAGACCACTCTGATCTCGATCTCATCAAAGTTCAACAAAAGAAGGTTATCATGCACCATTGGGGGAGTGACGTACGAATGCTGTCCAAAGCAATCCGAACAAATCCATATGCAAAGACAAAAATTAGAAGGGAAGACTTAATTGTACAAAAGCTATCCTTTCTATCCAATAAAATCTCTCATTGTATTGTTGCTGATGAAGAAATGTATCAATACGTAAAGGACTTTTATGAACATGTTTATATTGTTCCCCTGATGATAGATCTTTCTTTGTATTATCCATTGCCTAAGGTTACGAAGAATAAGTTAACCATTGTTCATGCACCAACATCCCCAAATATAAAAGGGACGCCTTTTATACTAGAAGCCATTTCAAAACTTAAAGAACGGTATGATTTTAACTTTATCCTTGTACAGGGTAAATCTCATAAGGAAGCAAAACAAATTTATCAAGAAGCCGACTTAATTATCGATCAATTGCATATTGGTAGCTATGGTTTATTAGCCGTAGAAGCAATGGCAATAGGAAAACCTGTTATGGGATGGATCAGTCCCTATATGAAAGAAAAATACCCCGATGATTTGCCTTTATTAATTGCTAACCCTGAAACAATACGTAGCCAGCTAGAGTATGTATTAACAAATCAAGATTTGCTTCCAATTATCGGAAAACAAAGTCGATTCTATGTAGAAAAGTATCATGATATGAAACAGAACAGCAAACAAATCGCACAAATTTATACTAATTTACTAAATGGTACGGATATCTGACCACACTTATTAAAATAAAGGTGTTTCATTCTAGAATGGTTGCAGCGTGCTTATGCATGCTTACCATAGATTTCTATCAGCATATAAACTCCCCCGTTTCAGCTTCAAAACGGGGGAGCAATCATTCTTATTCTTGAGTTGTGGTCTTATAATCTATTTTTCTTGCAGGACTCCCTACTACCACATAACTATCTAGGACATCCTTTGTCACTACCGCCCCCGCTCCAATAACTGCTTTTCTTCCAATGGTGATTCCCGGGAGTAAAGTTGCATTGTTGCCTATTTTGGCCTCAGACTTTATGATAGGTCCTTGATGCTTGTAATTACCCTCTCCCATATATTTATCGTTAGATGATGAAAAACACGGACCAATAAAAACATAATCTTCAATAATCATATCTGCGGTAATATATGCCCCTGTTTGGATCGTAACATGTTTGCCAATTATTGTATTCATTTCAACCATCGCGCCTCTGCCGACAATACTATTTTCTCCAATTGACACATTTTCTCTCACACTAGATAAATCTCCAATAAAAACTCCTTGATGAATGGTTGACCCCTTGTAGAGCACGGTACTACAACCAACATTTACATGTTCATGAATGACTAATGGTGATATTGATCTACCTGGCTTTCTTGCCATCGTTTGATTTGAGGATGGTGTTTTTCCTATAACAGATAAATCATCAATTGTTACATAATCACCAACTCTAGTATTTTCTTTAATAATGACATGGTTTCCTATCGTGACATTATCTCCAATACATACGTTTCTCTCTATAATAACTTGTTCACCAATCTTCGTATTATCACCAATAGTTACGGTATCGTGAATCACTTTATCCCTCCTTCATATCTTTTGTTGAAAAAAATACTAACGGAAGATCTACAACTTTATTTAATCGATACGATTCATAAATACCAAAGATAGTCATAAGCGAATTACTGGCTTCTTGGACATCTACTAACACCTGTTCTTCTTTGTTTTCAAGTACGTTCATAAAATTTTCATACATATAAACATGTTCGTTTTGGTCATTTATCAATTCTTGTAATTTATCAACATTAGTTAGGTTAGTCATATAACAGCGTTCCAATCTATTAAAATTAGAACCTCCTATAGAAATGGTCCCTTCCTCGCCAAAAATGGATAAATTATAACCAAGATTATTCGGTTGAGTAATCGTATTTGCTTCAATAACTCCTCTCGATCCATTGGTGAATGTGATAATTCCAGCTGCCATATCCTCTGTTTGTTTCACCCTTGAAAAGTTAGCGATATCGCCATATACAGATTTCACGTCCCCCATGAACCATGTAAGGAGGTCAACTAAATGGATTCCTTGATTAATTAGCATACCTCCGTCTTTCTCCCAGGTTCCTTTCCAATTCGATTTCGTGTAGTAATTCGTAGGTCTGTTAACCCTCATAGAAGCCGTACCAAAGTGTAACTTACCAAGCGCTCCGAGCGTAATTAACTCCTTTATCTTTCTCATAATTGGACGGTATCTTAACTGGTGACAGACGATTACTTGTTTTTGTTTCGCCTTAGTTAATTCGTGAATTCGTTTTACTTCCGCTAACGACAAAGCTAATGGTTTTTCTAAGATGACATGTTTATCATGTAATAAAGCCTGAATTGCCATTTTTGCATGTAAATTGGAACCAGTTGTAATTACAACAATATCGATCGTGTCATTTTTCAGTAGCTCGATATAATCATGATACTGTTTAACTGATGTGATTGGCTTTAGGGTTGTATATTTTTGAACAGCTTCTTTCATTCTAATTGGTTCAATGTCACTAATTGCCACTAGCTCAGCTCTGTCTATTTGACTGATGGTTTGTAAATGCTTATTAGCTATATAACCGCACCCGATCAGACCTACCCGGTACATCAATTTTTTTCACTCGCAATCTTTAACATTTCGATCACTTGGTCCTGGTTTTCTACCTCTAAAAAAGGATGCATAGGGATAGCGAATATCTCGTCGGACACCTTTTCCGCAATTGGAAAATCACCAGAACGATATCCAAGATTTTGGTATGCCTCCTGAAGATGAAGGCAACGCGGGTAGTAAATTCCTGTTTGGATACCATAATGACCAAGAAATTCTATTATTTTCTGTCTAGAAGTAGATCTTAAGCAAAATAGATGAAAAACATGATTTCGATCAGGTAACATGGCTGGCAAAACCAGTTCAGGAACATCCTGCAATTCATTCATATAATACTCCGCTATGGAAGCCCTACGCTCATTCCAATAGTCAATCTGTTTCAAACACTCTAACAAGATTGCTGCATGAATTTCATCTAGTCGGCTGTTATAACCAATTTCTTGATGATAATATTTTTGATTACTCCCATGAACCCGTAATCTCCTAATCCTATTTGCCACTTGTTCGTCCGCTGTAGTAATCATCCCACCATCGCCAAGAGTCCCTAGGTTTTTGGTTGGGAAAAAAGAGAAACAAGCTGCATCTCCAATACTACCGACAGCTTTTTGTTTATAAGTTGCCCCAAATGCTTGGCATGCATCTTCAATTACAAGTAAATGATACTCCTTTGCGACTGCTTGAATTTCATCCATATTAGCTGACTGACCAAATATGTGCACAGGAAGGATTGCTTTTGTTCGTGGGGAGATTTTCTCCTTGAGTTGGTGTGGACTGATATGAAATGTATCAGGGTCAATATCAACAAATACTGGTGTCGCACCAACTCTTGTAATAGCCTCTGCAGTGGCAAAAAAAGAAAATGGTGTTGTAATAACCTCGTCACCCTTTCCAACATTATAGGCATCTAATGTTAGTACTAGTGCGTCTGTTCCATTCCCAACAGCAATAGCATATTTGACATCTAAATGTTCTGCTATTTGTTTTTCTAGTTCGTTTACCTTTGTTCCTAAAATGTATTGTCCACTTTCTACTACTTCACTTATGACTTCAACAATATTATCTTGAATAGATTGAAATTGTTTTTTTGAATCAATTAATGGAATCATCTTCTCACTCCTTAACAGTAATATCCTTATATGTGTATTTAACAGATTGAACTAGAGTAACGGCATAAGTTAACAGATAAGTTAAATCAGCGTAAACCCTAGTTATAATGCCTTTTTTAGTAACAGCCTAGAACAATCTATGAAACAACGACATATAAAATAATAGCTCTCAATTACGAGAAAGGGTAGTTACAATGAGTTCAAATACAGAAACAGGAATTAGAATACTAAAAACAAACACACCTACAGTTGGGATAGTTGGTTTAGGGTATGTTGGATTACCTGTTGCACTAGGCTTCGCAAAAAAATATAAAGTCATTGGATATGATATAAACAATACCAGAATTACATCCCTAAAAAATCATGTAGATGAAACAAAAGAAGTTTCGGAGAGTTCTCTGAGGGAGGCCGCAATAGAATTCACAATAGATCCTGTAAAACTAGAAAAATGTAATGTAATAATTGTTACTGTACCAACCCCTTTAAATAAGTATAAAGAGCCTGAACTTTCGCATATTATAGGTGCATCTAAAACAATCGGAGAGAATTTAAACAAAGGAACGATCGTAATCTATGAATCAACCGTTTTTCCAGGTGCAACAGAAGAAATCTGTATACCACTATTAGAACATCATTCAGGTTTACGAAGTGAAGTGGATTTTTTTGTCGGATATTCCCCAGAGAGGATAAATCCAGGAGATAAAGAACACACTTTCCCAACGATTGAAAAAGTGGTAGCAGCCCAAAGTAAACTAGCACTTGAAGAAATATATAGGTTATATCAAAATGTCATTGATGCGAAAATTCATAAAGCATCATCGATTAAAGTAGCCGAAGCTTCTAAAATAGTAGAAAATACGCAACGAGATATTAATATTGCTTTTATGAATGAACTATCTATCATCTTTCGTAATCTAGGTATCAACACGTATGAAGTATTAGACGCTGCTAAATCAAAATGGAATTTCTTACCTTTTACCCCTGGATTAGTTGGTGGTCATTGTATTGGTGTAGATCCTTACTATCTTATTCATAAATCAAAGATGGAAGGTTATACACCAAAGTTTATTACGACAGCACGTTATATCAACGATCAAATGCCGACTGTAATTGCAGATTTTATAGTAAAGTACATTGATGACAGAAGACAAAACCATGATCTACCGAGAGTTGGTGTATTAGGAATTACGTTTAAAGAAAATGTTCCTGATATTCGTAATTCTAAGGCAATTGAAATTATCGAGCGACTAAATAATTTTGGAATAGAAATATATGTCCATGATCCTTATGTAAATGAAGAAGTGATTTCAGCACCAATTAAATTGGTTGATTGGAATCAATTGAATCAGTTAGACATAATCATTCTAGCAGTTCCTCATCATGTATATTTAAATAAGGATGTTGAAGAATTTGTACAACTATTTAGGAATAAGCAAGGATTGATTATGGATATTAAAGGAGTTTTACAGCAATTTAACATCCCCGAGGGAATAGAAGTGATTAGTTTATAGATAGGTACACAATTATAAAACGAACGAATTTAATTTCATAAGAAAGAGGTGATTTCAATGAAAGCAAGACGATTAGTAAAGGCAAGCTCGCAGTCGAAAAGAATAATTACCAAGAAAAAATCAGGAGGATGCGGATGCGGAAAAAAGACAATAATTAAAAGATAATAATAAAGGTGCCAGGCACCTAAAAAGGAGTAGCCCGAGATGGTGCTACTCCTTTTTCTTAACTCGCTTTTTCCTCTTCTACTTCACTTAACTCCTTCGTCCCTTTTAAAACAAATGAAAGTGGTACAACGAGTAAGATAACAATTCCAGCTATTAAAAACGCCTCATTTAAAGCCTTTAATGTCGCGGCTTGCATATCTGTATTCAAAGTAAACAGTTGTGCACGACGAACCTCATAGTAAATCGAGAAAAATACAATCCCAAAGGAAGAGAAAATTTGTCGAATCACATTATTCATTGCTGATCCTTGTGCTACCTGTTGATCTGGGATAGCGTTCATTCCAGCTGTAGTTGCTGGCATATTACACATCCCTAATCCTGCGCTACGAATGACATTTATGATTAAAATAAACCAGAAAGATGTTGATAACGTATTAAAACCAAGTGCTAGAGTAAACGAGCCTAAAATGAATAAACCTACTGGAACGACATATTTGGGGCCCTTTTTATCTAGTATCTTCCCACCTAGCGTCATAAATACCCCGCTCATTAATGCAGCTGGTAGGAATAATAACCCTGTTTCAATTTCCCCTAAGCCATATACATTTTGGATTAGCAGAGGTAGTAAGAATATGCCGGAAAATAAACCAATTGATGCACTTGCGGTCACGACAATAGAAACAGAATAAGTTGGGATCTTAAAGATAGATAGATTTAATAATGGTTGTTCCTGCGTATTTTCATACTTTACAAAGATAACAATTAAGATTGCACCAATCGCAAGTAACGTTATACTTAATGGTGATAATAATAGTTCTAATGTAGAGCCGCGTCCCAATGCAAATAAAATGGACCCGACACCTAAAGTAATAAGAATGAATCCAATTACGTCAAATTTCAGATTAAGGTTTTTCTCCGTTGGTTTCAGATATCTAATACAAAACAATATACCTGCTATGGCAAAAGGAATATTGAAAAGAAATAAAAATTCCCAGCGGAAAAATTCAATCACAACTCCACCAACTGTTGGACCAATTGCCGGTGCAACCATGGCAGCTACCCCGTAGGTACCAACCGCTACGCCTCGTTCATGGCGTGGGAACGCTTGAAAAATAAGCGCCATGGCAATTGGCATCATTAATCCACCAGCCATCCCCTGAATCGCACGCGATATTATAATCATCGGCAGAGAAGATGCTAGCGCGCCAGAGATAGATCCTAATAAAAAGATTACTAGACCGGTTATATAAATTTGCTTTTTTCCAAACCTGTCACCTAGAAAACCAGTCACTGGCATGACCATCCCCATGGCCACCATGAAAATAGTTAGCATCCAACTAACCGCAACAGCATCTGCATCAAACATCTCCATAAATCGCGGCAATGTTGGATTCAACATACTATTATTTAAAATGACGGTAAACGTTCCAAATAAAACCGATATGACAACAAGCCACTTTTGATGAATTTTACTCATACAATCCTCCAAATAAATTATTTCGAGTTACGAATTACTTTTAGCATAACAAAAAAGAAGATACCTGTCACTCGTCAAAATCCGACAAGTGCCAGGCACCTATTTGTCAAGGGGGTAGTGTTTTAAAAAGTAGACGAGTGCTTGTAGTTCGACTGCTAGGTCGATGTGGTGGACTCGTACGTGATCGGGAACGGTGATTCTTGCTGGTGTGAAATTTAAAATGCCTTCTATTCCTTGTTCTACTAGTCTTTCTGTTACACTATCCGCTTCACTAGCTGGAATGGTTAATATCGCAACTTTAACATCTTTCATTTTTTCTTCTAAGTCATCGATATGGTAGATAGGGATACCACCAATTTCAGTTCCTACTTTATCTGGATCTGCATCAAAAGCCATCATTATTTTTGTATTATTGTTTTTCACAAAATTATAATGTAGAAACGCTGTCCCTAAATTACCAACACCAAACAATGCAACTTCGGTTAATTCATCTTGATCCAAGGTTTTACGGAAAAAGCCTAGTAAGTATTCAACATTATAACCATATCCTTTTTTACCTAATGCTCCAAAATAAGAGAAGTCCCTCCGAATCGTAGCTGAATCAACCTTTACGGCATCACTTAATTCCTTCGAAGACACTCTACTTTTTCCTTGATGCTGCAAATTGTTTAAAAACCGATAGTATAGTGGTAAGCGTTTTGCAGTAGCTTGTGGTATCTTATTTTGGTCCATTTAGTTTTCCCCCTCATGATGATAGTCTCCCGATTTACCGCCTGTTTTCTCTAGAAGGAACGTATTACCAATAATCATTCCTTTATCAATAGCCTTACACATATCATATATCGTCAGAGCCGTAGCAGAAGCAGCCGTTAACGCTTCCATTTCTACTCCCGTACTTCCCTTCGTCTTAACCATTACATCAATTTCTAATTCATATTTATTAGATGCTATATTCCAATTAAAGGCGATATCAATTCCTTTTAATTGCAAAGGGTGACACATTGGTATCCAATCAGATGTCTTCTTTGCTGCCATAATTCCTGCAACTTGTGCAACAGCAAGTACATCGCCTTTTTCAATTTTTTGGTCAATAATTTTTTCATAGATTTCCTTGGACACAATAATGCTAGATCTCGCAACGGCAGTTCGTTCTGTTTCATTCTTTTCACTAATATCAACCATCTTTGCTCTACCTTGAGCATTAAAATGTGTAAAATCTGACATAAGCTCATCTCCAATTCAGTATCCTTTTCTATTTTATCAGAAAAACAATGAGAAGTCGTGATTATTTTCACAATTAGTATTGCTTCTCTCTTTAATCATGCGATAAACTGTTACTATCTGAGGTGAAAGCGTATGATAATTATGCAATTAAATGGGATTTCGAAATCCTTTGGAGCAGAAGAAATCCTATCCAATGTAAAACTAGAAATTAAAGATAAAGATAGAATAGCAATTGTTGGTAGAAATGGAGCAGGAAAATCAACATTGCTTAAAATAATGGCAAACGAGCTTTCCTATGACGAAGGAGAGTTGTTCAAACCAAAAGATTTAACGATCGGTTATCTGTCCCAACATACAGGATTAGAATCGACAAATACCATTTGGAATGAAATGCTAGAGGTTTTTGAGGACTTACTCGTGCAAGAAAAAGAGCTACGTAGCTTAGAAGCAAAAATGTCTCAAGCAGCCAGTTTATCTGAATCTGAATATGAAAAAGTTCTTAAGGAATACGATAAATTACAGCAAGCATTCGAAGAAAATGGTGGATACCGTTATGAGGCAGACATAAAGGCTGTTTTATCTGGACTCAATTTTCAGGACTATGATGATCAAACACCAATTAATGAATTGAGTGGTGGACAGAAAACGAGATTATCTCTTGGGAAACTATTGTTAACAAAGCCAGATTTACTCATATTGGATGAACCAACAAACCATCTTGATATTGAAACATTAGGTTGGTTAGAAGGCTACTTGGTAAGTTACCCAGGTGCCGTAACAATCGTATCCCATGATCGGTACTTCTTAGACAAAACAGTATCCATTGTGTACGAGGTCTCTCGCCATAAAACAAAGAAATATCATGGAACGTATAGTGATTTTTTAAATCAAAAGGCACTAAATTATGAACAAGAATTAAAGGAATTTGAAAAGCAACAAACTGAAATGAAAAAAATGGAAGAATTTATTCAGAAAAACATTGTTCGCGCTTCTACAACGAAACGTGCGCAAAGCAGAAGGAAACAACTGGAAAAGATGGATAAATTAGATAAGCCACTAGGAGACGAAGGTTCGGCTGCTATGTCGTTTCAAATCAACAAGCGAAGTGGTAATGATGTTTTAAAAATCAATCAGTTATCCTTTCGCTATGATGAGGAGAGTGAATCTTTATTTACCGATCTAAAGCTTCATATTAATCGTGGGGAAAGCATTGCACTTGTAGGACCTAATGGGATTGGCAAAACGACATTATTAAAAATAATTACCGGAAAACTTCAGGCAACACATGGAACCATCCAACTCGGTACCAATGTTCAAATTGGTTACTACGATCAAGAACAGGCGAATTTAAATACTTCCAAAACTGTTTTGAACGAACTATGGGATGATTATCCACATATTAATGAAAAAGATATCCGGACAGTACTTGGAAACTTCTTATTTTCTGGAGATGACGTACTTAAACCCGTTCATTCATTAAGTGGTGGAGAAAAAGCCCGTTTAGCACTTGCGAAATTACGAATGCAAAAAGCAAACTTACTTATATTAGACGAACCGACCAACCATTTAGATATTGATAGTAAGGAAGTATTAGAGGCTGCCTTAATTGATTTTCCAGGTACAATCATTTTCGTGTCACATGACCGGTATTTTATTAATAAAATCGCAGATCAAGTTGTAGAAATGCAAAAAGATGGTGTCAGCATTTATTTAGGTGATTACGATTATTATATGGAAAAGAAACAAGAGGAAGCAGAGCTGGAGCAATTAAACAACGTTGAAAGTACACCAGAGAAAGCTACTGAAAAGAAATTAAGCTTTAAAGAAGAAAAAAGGTTACAAAGTGAACAACGAAAACGAGAGCGTCAAATTGCTAAGCTTGAAAAAATGATTGAAGAACTAGAAGAGGAATTATCCACAGTAGAAGAAGAAATGGCGGAACCTGAAGTCTATGAAGATCATGAAAAAGCTTTAGCATACACCGAAAGGACAAATGAATTAAAACAAGCGATCGAAAAACGAATGGAAGAGTGGACTTCCTTACAAGAAGAATAAAATGAAGAGAAAAATCCCACATGACAGCTCATGTGGGATTTATTTAAATAAATAATCATTTTTAATTGTGTTTTCAACAGCAACCCGGTATACCAAACCAAATCCAATCATTGTGGATAACACAGAACTTCCTCCATAACTTATCAACAGAAGTGGGATTCCTGTAATTGGCATAACTCCGATCGTCATCCCGATATTTTGAAAGGCATGGATCAATAATAAACTCATATATCCGAAACAAATAAACGAACCAAACGAGCTATTATGATAACTATTCAAGCCTAAAGTTACCAGGCGATAAAGCATTAGGAAATATAATAATACAACAGCAGCTCCTCCAATAAAGCCAAAGCTTTCTCCGATAATGGAGAAGATAAAGTCAGTATGAGCATCAGGTAGATTTACAACCTGTAGTCCACCTAGTCCTTTCCCAAATAATTGTCCTGAACCGATCGCCAGCATGGATAGATCAAATTGCCAAGTATCATTACTCGTCTGCTGAGTAGGGTCAAACCATGTTAGGATACGATTCACCTGATAAAGTTCGATTCCGATTACATCCTGTGCTAAATCCGGAAATTGAATAACTAACATTAATAAGCCTGCAGCTATCACTGAAACAAGTCCCATGAGTCCAACTAAAATTTTCCAATCAATTCCAGATAAAAGGACCATCATTCCTGCAATAAACACGTATACCATTGATGTACCAAAGTCTGGCTGCATCATAATAAATGCTACTGGGATCGCGGTTATCAAACCTATTTTAACTAATAAGAATATATCTGTTTTGACTGTTGCCTTGTCATATTTGTTTTTATGGTGACTAATGGCAGCAGCTAGGAAAAGAATCGTGGTTATCTTTGTAAATTCCGCTGGTTGCAAAGATAAACCTGGGAAAGTAAACCAACTTTTTGTTCCACGAACCTCCGCCGCAATACTCTCTGGACTAATCAACAAAACAATTAGAACTAAAACACCAATACCATAAGTAAAAATACTAGCTTTATATAATTGATCCAATTCAAAATACTGGATAGCAGCTACAATACAAATACCTATTGAAAACCATACAACCTGTTTAAGAACATAATTCTCTCCAGCATTCTGCGGCATTTGCTCTGCATTATAAATAGCTAGCAAACTTACACCTATAAACATCAATAATAATATGATTAAATCATTTTGTAAGTAATAAGACTGTTTCTTAGACATCCTTACGACACCAAATTCCTCTTTATATTTTTTATTGGTACCCCAAAATTTATCCACAAGCACAAAATCATTAAACACTGCTTATCAACATAGTTATGCACATTGTCCACAATCACGCAAAAAGTTATGCACAATTTTTATTAACAGATAGTAGGTTGATTTATTAAGTTATACAAAAGATATTCACAGTATTGTGGATAACCCTTGTGTACTATTTTAATAACAAGGATGGATTTCCATTTAAGTCTAATCCTGAACGTGCTCCCTTTTCATAAGCTATTGTTCCAGCAGCAGCAATCATTGCTGCATTATCAGTACACAAATGAAGAGGTGGTATCAATAGTGGAATATTTGTACTCGAAAATTTCTCTTTTAAAACTGTACGCAAACCATTATTTGCTGCTACTCCCCCAGCAACGATAACCTGTTTTACATTATATTGTTTTGCCGCTTTTAACGTCTTGGTTGATAAAACATCAACAACACTAGCTTGAAAACTAGCAGCTATATCTTCATTTTTCAATGTCTCTCCACGTTGTTTGGCATTATGAATTTTATTAATTACAGCAGACTTTAAACCACTAAAGCTAAAGTCATAACTATCCTCTTCTAGCCAAGCACGTGGGAAATCGATGGTAACTTCTCCCTCACTAGCTAAACGATCTATTTGTGGACCTCCTGGATAAGGTAGCTCTAACATTCTTGCTACTTTATCATAAGCCTCTCCAGCAGCATCATCCCTCGTTTCGCCTATTACCTCATAACTACCATGCTCTTTCATTAAAACGAGTTCTGTGTGCCCACCTGAAACAATCAAAGCTAATAAAGGAAAATCAAATTCCTGCTCGAGACGATTGGCATAAATATGTCCTGCTATATGGTGTACCCCTACTAGTGGTTTTTGTTTTGCAAACGATATAGCCTTTGCAGCATTAACCCCTATAAGTAAGGCACCTACTAAACCAGGACCTTCTGTAACCGTGATTGCATGGATATCTTCCCAGTTCAAACCGGACTCTGTTAAGGCTTCCTCTAGTACAACTGTTATCTGCTCTACATGATGACGGGAAGCTATTTCTGGAACAACTCCACCGAATCTTTTATGACTATCAATTTGAGAAGCAACAACATTTGAAATAACCTCTGTACCATTTTTTACGATTGCAACTGCTGTCTCATCACAACTCGTTTCAATTCCTAGAATATACGTTTCATTTGTCATACTAAATTCACCCACATTACGATCGCATCCTCATTGTCGTCTTTATAATAGTTTTTGCGTATTCCACCAGGTACCAAGCCAAACTTTCGGTATAGCCGTTGAGCAATGGTGTTAGAAGCACGGACTTCCAACGAAAGCCTCTTAACCCCCATTCCGATAGCTTGTTGTAGGGTAAATCGAAATAATTTTTCACCAAACTTATTTCCTCGTAACGCTGGTAAAATTGCAATATTAGTAATTTGTGCATCGTCAATCACGATCCACATTCCAACATAGCCAACTACTTTTTTCTCAATTAACATAACAAAATAGTGAGCATGTTGATTCTCTACTATCTCTTGTAGAAAGATTTCTCTGGACCATGGCGTTGTAAAAGAAGCCCTTTCTACTTCCATTACTTGATCGATATCAGAGAGCTCCATCTTTCGAATTGTTAATTCAAGCATTCTTACTTTTTCCTTTTTGTGCCTTTAGCCATTTATCTTCAGCTTCAGCTAATCGTAAATAATTGGGGGCAAGTGCATGTGTGTCCTCTGCTTCATAATGGCTCCCTGCTAACGCCAAATGAGAAGGCTTGGCTATTTGATACATATTTTCTGGAATAATAGCTAAATCACCTAGTTTTGCTTTAATCATTTCGTAGTGTTTGTTCATGTCCGGACTCAAGAATAGAACTTTTTCATTTTTATTTACTAAAGTATCTAACCATTCTTCAAACAACATATTACATTCTTCGCCTACCAATTGTAATTTATTCTCTTTCCACTTATATAGCCCCGTAAAAACCAGGCCTCTACGAGCATCAAAAAAAGGGCATATATAAGATTCGAAAAAACGTCCCTGATATGCAAGCACCTCTAAACTAGAAACACCTACAATTGGTATATTTAACGTCCAGGCGAGTGTCTTTGCGGTTGTTAATCCAATTCGCACACCTGTATAGGATCCGGGACCTTTAGCAACAACTATTTTCTCTATCTGATCAGGTGTCATATTAACCTCGTTCATTAAACGATCAATTGCAGGCATAAGTCTTACGGAATGATTTTTTGCAACATTGGTAATAACCTCGCCTACTAATTCATCATTTTTCATTATGGCAACACCTAATACTTGATTGGATGTATCAATTGCAAGTATGTACATGATTTATCTCCTTCTCGTCATAAAGTAAACCTTCAATCAGTGGGGGTCTTATTGCCAGTTATATGCGGGATAGAGTGAACCTTCCATCCCCACGGATTGTTAGATGAACGAATCGATCATTTACGAACAGTTAATTCCCACCTTTTTCCTACGTGAACTGGGTTTCTTACTGCTTGTATGTAGAATACTTATCCAAGTAATTCTGTTACCACTTCTTCAAAATGAGAACCTTTTGGGGTGAAATCAATTAATCTTGAGTGCTCCCCAACATAGCTAATCTGGATATTCAGTATGTCCTCAGGTAAATATTCTTCAATAAATTGCGCCCATTCCACAACCGTTACACCTGAGCCATGAAAATATTCCTGAAATCCTATATCCTCATCCGAGTTTTCTAAACGGTAAACATCCATATGATATAAAGGTAAACTTCCCTCATACTCTTTTATAATTGTAAAAGTGGGACTGCTCACTGTCCGTTTCACACCAAGTCCCTGTGCTAAACCTTTTGTAAAAGTTGTTTTTCCCGCTCCTAAGTCACCCTCCAACGTAAGCACGTCACCAGGCTTTAACAGATTTGCTAAGCGCTGAGCTAATTTTATCGTCTCTTCTTCTGTATTTGACTTATACTGATTCATACTAATTATGTCACCTTCTTAAATGATTGTAACCATTTTTCACTAACCGTTCTATTTTATCATTATTATAATGTAATATCACCTGTCCCTGAAACTTAGATTCAGAGCTTACAAATCCTATTTTACTAAGTTTTGTTTTGGTCTTTTCAGCAGCTTTTTCAATCAAATGCCAATCCTTCTCAGGTACAGTCCCCATCAATTCAAAATCTTCGCCTCCATAGTATTTCCATTTTGTTTGAAGAGATAAAGGGAATTGACGAAGATGTTCGCTTATTGGAATATCACTATCATAGAGATGTAAACATACGTTTGATGCCTCTGCAATCTCATTTGCTTCACTTGCTATACCGTCACTTATATCGTTTAAACTAACTCTAGAGATAGGCTCTAATTCTCGAGCAAAATGAATTCTTGGAGTGGGCATTCGGTGTCTTTTTATTAAAAAGTCCTCTCCCTGATCATATTGCCCTGGATTGTTAATTATATGAAATCCAGCCTGTGAATCCCCTAGTGTCCCCGTTACAAACACAATATCATTGTCTTCAGAAGTTTCTCGATACCATGCTTTTGCTTTATCAACATACCCGATTACAGTTATCGAAATAGTTAATTCTTCTCCTGAAACTGTATCGCCACCAATTAAATCCATTTGATAATCTTTTGCTAAATCTTTCATACCTTGATAGATTGAATCTAAATCTACTGTAGACCACTTTTTAGGAATGGCAATAGCAACAAGATAAAAAGCCGGATTTGCACCCATCGCAGCTAAGTCACTTAAGTTGGCAGCTAGAGCCCTGTAACCGATATGGTAAGGTTCCATTGTATTGTTTGTAAAATGAACGCCCTCTACAAACATATCCTTAGCTATTACTATATCCTGCGTTTGTTGCCTAAAAACGGCTGCATCATCACCTATTCCTTTTATAATGGATGACTGTTTGTATGTTTTTTGTTTAATTGAATCTATAAATGAAAATTCATCCATGTAATCATACTCCTTAAACCATTTAAGTTCTACACTTATCATAGCAAAAAGAGTAATAAAAGAAAAAATATATTTCGTAATGATGCCTTGTTTTTATACTAATCCGTTAAGATCAACTTCTCATATCATTTTAATCGAATCATACAAAAAACACATGATCTCATTTGAAATCATGTGTGAATTTATGTATTTATTCATTTTAAATGGCGGTCCGGACGGGACTCGAACCCGCGACCTCCTGCGTGACAGGCAGGCATTCTAACCAACTGAACTACCGGACCATTGGTTGATCTTCACAACACTACTGATTTTAATTTAAATTGTAGTACTTTGTTCAAGTTATAAAAAAATTTTGGTTGCGGGGGCAGGATTTGAACCTACGACCTTTGGGTTATGAGCCCAACGAGCTACCAGACTGCTCCACCCCGCGGTATAAGAAAAGATATTAATTTGTTTAACCTCTTTATTAAGAGATATCCTCTTGTTCTGACCCCTACATCTTCTAGCTTATTCATGGAAGTATGATGCTTCGGGGTTACTCGCAGTTCATTCGGTGGATGTGATGCTCGTTGCTCCACCCCGCGGTATAAGAAAGATATTAATTTGTTTAACCTCTTTATTAAGAGATATACTCTTGTTTTGCCCCTACATCTACTAGCTTATTCATGGAAATATAGTACTTCGGGGTTACTCGCAGTTATTCGGTGAATGTGATGTTCGTTGCTCCACCCTGCGATATAGTTAAAAAATTTTAAGCCTGGCGGCGTCCTACTCTCGCAGGGGCAAAGCCCCAACTACCATCGGCGCTGAGAAGCTTAACTTCTGTGTTCGGCATGGGAACAGGTGTGACCTTCTCGCCATCGCTGCCAGACCTAAAATGATTAGGTGGATTGATGTTATTTGTTATAAATAACCCAATTTGCACCTTCAAAACTAAATAAGAGTAATACAACGATTAAAATGAGTTAGTTAAGTCCTCGATCGATTAGTATCCGTCAGCTCCACGTGTCACCACGCTTCCACCTCGGACCTATCAACCTCATCGTCTCTGAGGGATCTTACTCACTCGAAGTG
>NZ_FOHE01000015.1 GCF_900111445.1 Oceanobacillus limi
TTAAAAAAAGAGTTGATACAAGGTCGCCGGTTTCAAACGAAAAAACAGGCGTACACTGAAATCTATCGTTATATTGAGTTTTTTTATAACCGCAAAAGAATTCACGGATCAATAGATTATTTATCTCCAATTGAGTATGCAGAAAAATTTGATGAGGTGATTTCTGCATAAGTGGAGGATTGACATGTTGGTGGCTTGTCTAACTTAGCGACTAGCCAGATGATTCCGTGGATGGGTCAAGCGGTTTGGGCTTGACCCATCCACGGTGTCATCTACAATTAGAAAAAGTTAAGACAAGATTAACACCGTTTCGTTATTTAGGTGTCCACTTTCTTGACAGAGGTCCACATTGACCGTTATTTTACTCGATAAAGATGATCGACTTCCTAATCTCTTACCTCCTAATGACAAGGGCTATTGGATCAAGCGACCAAGTGCAGAGGAATTTTCAGATTGCTGTAATGAATTTTGGTGGGTTTCAACATACGTGGCAAAAGGTTTATGGAGAAAAGAAATCCTATATGCGCAAGAGCATCTATCTATTGTTCGGAATATGCTCTTAACAATGCTCGAATGGAAAGTAGGAATTGAAACAGCTTTCTCTGTCAGTAGTGGTAAGTCGGCTAAATACCTAGAAAAATACCTTTCTAAACGTGATTGGAAAAAAATGTTGGATACCTATCCTCGTGCAAGGTATGAATGTGTCTGGAAAGCTTTGCTTTCGATGGCTGATTTTTTCCAGGAAACAGCAAGATTTGTAGCAAGTTCCTGTCAGTTTAATTACCCAAATGAAGAATATCAACAGGTGTTACAGTATTTGAACCATGTAAAACGTCTTCCGAGTGATGCTGAAGAAATCTATTCGTATCGTTAGAGTCTATAGAAAACGCATTCCGGGACGGGGTTTGTAAAGTGAATGAATAGATGAGAAGCAAAAGACATACGGTCTTTTGCTTTGTTTTGATGTACTAAATGTCAGTTCGGAATTAATTGAATAAAATAATAATTGATAAAGTAAACAAGAACGAAGATAATAGTAAGGTAAAATGATAAGAGGGGATGACCACTTTCGAAACAATTGATTATTTGAAATTTGGTAGTGAGAAACAAAAAGTCGCTTTTCATACAATAAATGAGCTCGGGGTAATGGAGGACTTACTAGATTTTGACCCAATCTTATGTGGCACAATACCGCTTGGAATTGATGTAGATGGATCCGATTTAGACATTATCATGAAAGTTACAGATTATAAGTTATTTGAAACGAAAGTGAAACAATTATACGGAATGGAAGAAGAATTTAGAGTGAAACAAACATCTATTAGAGGTGTACCTGTTATGAAAGCTAATTTTTTGTACCATACATTTGAGTTTGAATTATTTGGTCACCCACAAGATGTAAAAAAACAAAATGCTTATCTCCATATGGTGATTGAAAATGCTATTTTAAAGAAACATCCAGAAATTAAAAAAGAAATAATCAAGTTGAAGGAGCTAGGGTATAAGACTGAACCAGCTTTTTGTAAGGTCTTAGGATTAACAGGAGATCCTTTTGAGACGTTAATAGCGTACGGAAAGCACAAAGAAATTATTAATTAATTTAATAGGAGTGTGGAGGATAGTGACGGACACTTTGCCCCAACAAGTAATTGACAAGCATTCTTTTATAAATAACAATTCTTCTGTTAAGGAGCTACATAAAGGATTTTCTTCTGATAACAAATATATCATTGATGATACCTATTTACTCAGAACTTTTTCTAGTCAAACAGCCACAGAACGCATGGAAGAGTTCGAGTATATTACCATTGCAGCTACTCATTCAGATTATGTTCCGAGAGCAATAGCATTTGATACGATAGAAGAACTAGGACTTAGTTATATGATTCTTACCTTTCTTCCAGGTGAGGATGGAGAAGTAGCTTTAAAGTATTTATCGGATAGAGAACAATACAAAGCTGGTTATCGAGCAGGGGAAGAATTAAGGAAGATACATCACATACCTGCTCCAAAGGAATATTCGGGCTGGTATGAGACGAAGAAAAAGAAAAGCGATAAGTATATTTCCCAATTGGAAAAAATTAACCTTGAAGAGGATATGAAGCTTTTACTGAAAGACTATATTAAACAACATGAACACCTAATGGTAGACCGACCAAATACCATACAGCATGATGATTTTCACCCTTCCAATCTATTAATAAAGGATAACCAGTTTGCCGGAATCATTGACTTTCAGCGCATGGATTGGGGCGATCCGGTTCATGATTTACATAAGTTAGGATTCTTTTCGAAACCGGTTAGTATACCATTCACGAACGGAATTATAGACGGTTATCACGGAGGAAGGGATCGTGTAACGATGGAGTTTTGGAGATTGTATGCATTATACAGTGCGATGCATGTTGTATCTGCATATGTTTGGGGACAAAACCAACTTCCCGAACAAAATGATTTGCTAAGGGAATATTCCATCGCCGTGCTAGACGACCATGATAATTTCAAACAAGTAATACCTAAATGGTATCCAAATTAAAACGGTGCCAGGCACTTGTCAAATATTCACAAGTGCCTGGCACTTAAATAATGGGGTGTTTTGGTGAAGGGGCGTTTACGTGTTCGAAAGTTAATGGAAGAGGATAAATCTGTATTAGTGGACTGGCTTTCCAATCCAGCAATTCTTGAATTTTATGAAGGAAGAGATAATCCTTTTAACTTAGAGAAAGTAAATAAAAAGTTTTATAATCGGAAGGATAAAGTGAATCGCTGTATTGTCGAGTATGAGGGTGTTCGCATTGGTTATATTCAATTTTATCCGATAAACCACCACACGAGTAATATTACAAATGATTCCAATGCGGATGTTGTTTTTGGAATGGACCAATTTATTGGTGAGACAATGTATTGGAATAAAGGGATAGGTACGGCATTAATACAAAAAATGGTGGATTATTTAATAGACAAAAAGAATGTGGACCGAATTATTATGGATCCACAAACAACAAACAAACGAGCCTTGACTTGCTATGAAAAATGTGGATTTAAAAAGGTGCGGATTTTACCAGGTCATGAATTACACGAGGGGAAATATCGGGATTGCTGGCTGATAGAATATGACACAAGAAATGGCTAGATTTGTCCTTATCTTCATGCTTGATCTACGAAATATGACAATGGAGGATAATTAAGGTATACTATATTCTTTGTAGAATTCACTTTTGAAGGTAGTGTTAAAACATGGAAACGAAGACAAAAATAAATTCGAAAATAATATTAGTAACTTTTTTGATTGGAGCATTTTTTGCGATATTAAATGAAACGTTATTAAATATTGCTCTCACGGAATTAATGCACGTGTTTTCGGTTGATCCTCCAACCGTTCAATGGATGGCTACGGGATTTATGCTTGTAATGGGTGTTTTAATGCCGATTTCAGCCGTATTAATACAATGGTTCACAACCCGTCAAATGTTTATAAGTGTGATGACGATATTCCTAATTGGTACGACAATTGCAGCTTGTGCGCTTAATTTCCCGATGCTATTAGTAGGGCGAATGACACAAGCGGTCGGTACAGGGTTGCTCATTCCAGTCATTATGAATACATTATTATTACTATACAAACCGGAAGTAAGAGGTAAAATAATGGGAACCTTTGGGTTAGTGATCATGTTTGCTCCTGCTATAGGGCCAACATTATCAGGGGTTATCGTTGACCTTCTCGGCTGGCGATGGTTGTTTATTATGGTTATACCATTTGCATTATTTTCTATTCTATTTGCATGGAAGTACTTACAAAATGTAGGAGAAGTGACTCGACCAAATGTAGATGTTTTCTCTATTGTATTATCAACGATAGGGATTGGAGGATTAGTCTACGGCTTTAGTAGTGCAGGGGAAGATCCGAATGGGTTTTCTTCTATTACCATAATCCTTATTATCGGAGTAAGTCTATTGAGTTTAGTATTATTTGTGCTAAGACAATTACGTCTAGAAGAACCATTGTTAGATGTTCGTGTATTTAAATATAATAACTATGCTAGAGGAGTCATTATCTTTGTCATTGTTATTATGGCGATGTTTGCTTCAGAAATTGTGATGCCAATGTATTTACAAGGACCACTTGAATATTCAGCTAAATTAACAGGATTATTACTATTGCCAGGTGCATTATTAAATGGACTATTATCTCCAGTTATGGGTACGTTATTTGATAAATACGGACCTCGTAAGTTAATTATTCCAGGAACCTTGGTATTGGTTGGAGTTATGATATTCTTCAGTAATATTTCACCAGCAGTTCCAGTGTGGTCATTTGTGATTGTTTATATTGCATTAATGGTTTCTATTTCTGCAATCATGATGCCATCGCAAACCAATGCGTTAAATGAGTTACCGAAGAAATTATATCCACATGGAACAGCTATTGCGAATACATTACAGCCAATATCAGGTGCTCTAGGAGTTTCTGTGTTTGTAAGTATTATGAGTCATGGTGAAAAATCGTACTTAGATAGTACACAAGGACCAGTGACAGAAAAAATAGCCAATGAAGCAATGACATTAGGTGTCCATCATGCCTATTGGTTTGCATTAGCTCTATGCTGTATAGCGCTTATCGTTGCATTATTCATCAATAGAGCAGTATCCCCAGATTTTGAAGAAGAGAATTAACCATTCGGTGCCAGGCACCTGTCGAAATTCGACGGGTGCCTGGCACTCATTCAATTCTGAAAATTATGATATATGAAGTGAAAGCTTTGCTCAATCATATTAATTGAAGGGGGGGTTTGCTAATCATGATTTCATTTGGTAAGAAGGAATGGGGAAAAACATATATTTTTCGTCCTGCTGTTTACGGTATATTGTTTACAAATAGGAAGAAAAAGGTAGCGTTAATTCAGACAAATGATGTTCATTTCTTTCTCCCTGGTGGTGGAATAGAAAAGAATGAGTCACATAAGGAATGTCTTATTAGGGAAGCAAAGGAAGAAATGGGAATGAAAATTTCCATTGGTCAGTTTATAGGAAGTGCACAGCAATATTTTTACTCGAAAAATGAGGATACACATTATCTTAATAGAGGTTATTTTTATTTATGTGATCCCGGGAAATTAATGGCAATACCAGTAGAGGAAGATCATAACTTAATATGGATCGATACAGAAGAAGCAATAATGAAGCTCGTTCATGAACATCAGCGCTGGGCAGTTCAGAAAAGCCTTGGGAGATTAGTAACATCTTATAACGAAGAGAGTGCATGCCGGGTTATCTACGGAAGGGGATAATTTTGAAAATTAGAGAGGCGGTATGCTCTTAGAATACATGACAGATGCCGACGTAATGTCTATAAAAAAAGATGTGGTAATGTAATACCGGGTATCGGAACAGTACAAAGATTTGATTGCAGAATACTTGAAACATTTCCGATCCTTCTGAAGTAAAAACAGGAAATGGACCAGAGAGGAGGACGGTATGAAAAAATGGTGGCATAGAAAGAAGCAAAGTACACGAAGAAGAAAAAAAGACAATGACAGACATACATTTATAGATTTCTTGGCCGATGTGTTGTTTTGGATTCCAGAGGTTATTATTTTCCCGTTTAGAGTATTAGTCTTCTTGATTAGAGGGTTAGGAAGATGGATAGGAGACTTATTTGATATTGTATAAGCATTGGTGATTAACAAAAAACGACAGGTGCCAGGCACCAAAGAGAAAGAGGGACCAAAGAAGAGTAGGAGGGGGTCGTTGGATGGGTTTTCGTGATCTGTCTGTTGAGGAGTTGTTGGATTTAGAGGAGGAACTTTTGAAGGAAAGGGATATTTCGGAGGATGTTTCTTTCTCCCGTTTGATTGGTGTTTATGAGGAACTTTATAAGAAGATTACTGCTAGCAAAAATAGTCATTATCGTTTTAGTCTACATAAGATTAGGGAACAATTGATTTTTTATCTTATAGAATATGGAACTTACTTAAAAACGGTATATAAAAAGGATGATCGCGCTGCTGAGATGAGTTTAAAAAAAGCGATTCGATATGAGCGTAACCTTCCTATTGCCTATTATCGTTTAGGCTTCCTTAACTATAAAAATAAAAATTATAGTGACTCCCTAAAATATTTTCAACATGCTATAAACTATCAACAACAGAATAATTCTACATATGAAATGAATGAGCAACAGCTTTATAACAGCCATTTATATTTGGCTAATTGTGGACTGTTTATTGCTGCCAATGCACACGAAAAACTTGATAAGCTGGGGATGGAAATGAGTAGGGAGGAGCTACCCCAATACGAAGTTTCGCCGTTATATCCCCTCATTAATGAGAATACGAAATATTTAGAAAGGCATGCATATAAAGTTGTAACAAAGGAAGAAAGTAAATACATGAGCAAAGAAGAATATGAAAATTTAATGGAACGCAAGAACACAATTATTTTAGATTTAACGGGTCGAGAGGATTTACTATCTTTTAATCATTCAGAAGTACGACTTAATAAAAATCAAGCAGAAATACTACGATATTTTTTTATGAAAAGTTCTAGGAATCAACCTGTAACAAAGTACGATATCTTTGATATTTTTGCAAAATCTAATAATTCTGGGGAAATTCCAACCAATACATATGTCCAAAATATAACGCGGTTACGCAGGAAATTACAGGACTTAAACATACAAGATAAGCTCATTGAAAATAAAAATGGGTCACGAGAGACCGCATATTTTTATAATGGTATGTTCGAGTATTGTATCATTCATCGCAGTGATGAAACATTTATTTTGCAGGAATGACAGGTCGGTCATCGCCCTTTTGCGATACTAAAATCACAAACAAAAGGGAGATGATGTAACGATGAAAAATTGGAATCAATTATTTTTACGACATGGATGGTTAATGAATCAAATAGGAAATTGTAGTTTTGATTGTAGAAGTGAGACCGGAGTGAATGTAGATTTTCTATTGGATAGCCTAGAGAAGCTTCATATTTCATATACTTTTGAAAGTGGACTACTAAAGTTATTGGATCAGCCAGTTACGGAAGAAGAATGGTTGAAAGCAGTCGATTATGAGGGGAGAGGTCGTGGAGAAGGGGTGTGGTTCCAATCTGGTAAAGAACAACCAATCGTTCAAGAGCTTGATACGTATATAAGTGGGGTTGTTAGGCAATTAAACCGTTTAGGATTTCATACGACGGGCTCTTGTGATGGTCATGGCAGACGAGTGCCACATGTCTTATTAACGAAGGATAATGATATCGAAGTGGTAACAGAGCTTTTTCTTGCATTGGGGATAAAACAAGTGAACTGTCGCAAGCGTAGGAATCATTACCATGTATCTTTGCACATAACATGTGCAGAACTTCTTGACCTCGCAGAAAAACTTGGCAAGGTAGACCAAAGCTGGCTAAGTCATGGCATCGAATATATGAAAGAGAAACGATTCTTATTTTTAATAGAGGAAATGCTTTCTATTCCAGGAAAAAGTGGTAATGAGGAACGGGTTAGAAGGGTTGTCCTCGACAAGCTAACACCATTTGTAGATCATGTAACCGTAGATCACGCAGGAAATGTTTTAGCTGAGAAAACGTATGGAACAGGTAACGGACCAACCATTCTATTAAACGCTCACCTTGATATCGCTCATGAGTTGGAGGATGAACGCAGCGTTATGAAAGAAGGTAACAGGTGGTATAGCAGTAAGGGAATATTAGGTGCAGATGACCGCGCTGGTGTAGCCATTCTTCTTCACGTTGCGGAATACCTTCACAATAACTCCTCATTTAGGGGGAGAGTTAAGTTTATTTTTACAGTAGAAGAGGAATGTGGATTAGTAGGAGCAAGAAAGGTAAATGATTACTTCCTTTGGGGAACAGATGCAGCGATTGTTGTTGACCGTAGAGGTACAGGAGATATCGTAACCACGTGTGGAGGATCAATCCCGTTTTGTCATGACGCGTATGGTGCCTTGTTCGAGGAAATTGCAGTTTTGGAAGGGATACCTGGTTGGAAGGTCACGACGGGAGGAAGTAGTGATACGAGAATATGGGCAGAACATGGAATACAAAGTGTGAATCTTTCTGTCGGGTATTCGAACGAACATACAGACTCCGAATTTCTAAATGTAGAAGCTGCCTATGGTACGGTAAAGTTGTTAGATGGAATTTTAAAAAATGAACGAAAACTAAAGCAAGTATTAAGGGAGATAAGACGTGAGAGAAGATTGGTGCATAGACGTGCAATATAGATCGTTTGTTAGAAGCTCTGAGATTTTTCAGAGCTTTTTTTTGGGTTGAAATTGGTGCCTCCACGTATTAATTAAAAAGATTAAATAAATTTTTCCATAGATGGGAAGTATATGATTAACCGAATAATTAGTGATACTAGGGAGTATTTTTTTGAGTTTTTAAGGATTAATCAATAATTTACAAAGGAAAATAGTATGGTTGGACAAATTACTGCAATAATTCTCTTTAATTATTTAGCATTCAAAACAAATAAAAACTTAAACGCAAGTCAAATTGCCCATATTTGGGTTTTTACGATTGCCTTTCAAATGAATTTTGATATCTTTGTTGATGTTAAGTATCATGGTTATTGGTATTTTAGTAAAGCGGTTGATTGGGCAGGCTTACCTGCCCATACAGTATTGATTCCACCAGTAAATATGATGTTTATAAACTGGTATCCGTTTGATGGATCTTTATGGAAGCAAATACGTTACTTTATTTACTGGGAAATTCCATTATTGATTTATGAGTTAATTACACTTTTCCCTCAACCATGGGGGTATTTTAACTATGGATGGTGGAGTATATGGCATTCATTAGCCATAAATCCTATTCTACTACTAATTTTGCTGGTATATTATAAAAAATTTATCAAGTAAGGTGCCAGGCACTTGTCGATATTCGACAGGTGCCTGGCACCTATTTGATTTAATCAATTGGAGGGGTGATTTTTTGTTCTTTATATAGACTTATAAATATATCTACTATTTCTGGATCAAATTGTGTTCCCTTATTTTCTTGCAGGACAGTCAACACAACGTTATAGTCAATTTCATCTCTATAGATACGTTTGGAGGACATGGCATCAAACACATCAGCTACGGATACAATACGGGCAACTAAGGGTATTTCTTTACCTTTTAGCCCTTTCGGATAACCAGTTCCGTCATACTTTTCATGATGATATAACACAATATGAAGGATCCCATCTTTTCGAAAAGAATCAATATGTTTGATCATGTCGTAGCCAATTATAGGGTGAGATTTAATGACCGCAAATTCTTCCTCTGTTAGTTTTCCAGGTTTATTTAAGATATACTCTGATATTCCTATTTTGCCTATATCATGGAGTAAACCACCAATTCGGATAGATTGTAAGATATTTGGTGGTAAGTTCATTTTTTCTGCAATTTGCACGGAATAGGCTGCAACGTTTTTGGAATGATTCATTGTATACTTGTCCCTAGAATCAATGGCATTTGAAAGTGCTGTTATTAAGGATAAATTATCCTTCTTTACTTGTTGGGTGCTTTTCATTAATCCGACAGAAATAAAAGTGATGGTAACGTACGTAAACAAATAGGCAATAAAGGCAGTAATGGTAAGATCAGGCTCTGAAAGTAGGAAGGATCTTGAAACTACAATGCCTAATGCAAGCAAGGCAATCAACCAAATTGAGCTATTATAGAAGCCAATACCTAAAAAAATTGAACTAAAGATGTATAGGATATAGAAATTGGATTGGCCATCAATCGAAAATTTACTTAAAATAATTCCGGAAAACATTAAGATGAAAAAACCATATTGAAACAGCGTAGGGTTAGAAAATAACCGATCAAATCGAATTTCCATAATACCTCCAGAATAATATTGATTATTCTTATTATGACAAGAGTGGATTTGGCTATCCTTACTAGAAATTGGTATATCCCAGATGAGTAAGCGGGAGTTCTTTTCTATTTGAAAAATGCAGTATTATTTCTACCATCTTTTTTGGCTATATATAACGCTTGATCGGCTTCATTAATTAACACATCTAGTGTTTTTCCTTTCGATTCTCCACTTAGTCCAATGGAAACAGTTATTTTACCAGTTGGTTGGGTTTCATCCCCTTTGAATTTATATTTTTCAACTGCTTCTCTAAATTGGTCTACAATTTCATAAGCTGTTTGTGATTTCGTTAGATTTGGTAAACAAATGATGAATTCCTCTCCTCCGTATCGTGCAAACAGGTCTTCTGATCGTAAGTTTTCTGTTAAAAGTTCTCCAACTGTCCTTAGAACTTTATCTCCAGCAGGGTGTCCATGTGTGTCGTTGTATTGTTTAAAAAAATCAACATCAATCATGGCGATATAAAAGGGTTTTCTTTGCTTACTTTCAATAAGTTGTTCTACTTTATTTTTGAAATGTCTGAGATTATATAAATTCGTAATGCTATCACGTCTTGAGTAATACTCTAACTCATTTCTATAAAGGTAATTCCGGTTGGCGTCGTTTTGCATTAGACCGATACTTAATAGGGCTAAGGTTTGGAATGAAAACATGATAATGATCAAATAGAAATCAATTGGTGTAGTCAAAAGCAAAAGTATCGAAAAAGCAACCTGGTAACATAAAAATCCTATTAGCATATGTTTAATAGGAACAATTGTTTGAGGTGGATTAAATTTTTTCCCCTTATGAAACAAAGCTCCAAAAAGGTATGGAATTAAAATCCCTAAGAGTAATCCTTCAAAAACGGTTGGCCCACCTAGATGATATCGATACCAAGCAGGAAGGGGCAAGGAAAGGAATCCCTATTTCCATCCCATTACATAGGAGATAAAATACAATGGTACACCTCTTAAATCAATTCGCATTCCGTTATATTCTAACGGGTGGTGCATAATGAGCATACTTAACAAACTAACTAAAATAGGAGTTAACAATAGTAAATAAGATGAAATTTGAATCCTAGTTATGATCAACTCTTTTAGTTTAAGGGCAATAAACATAAAGGCGATAATTGTTGTCATATTACCAAGAAAGGTATCTAATATAGAATGCATAAAAAATCTCCCTGTCATTGTATCTAGTCATTATTTTGTCTAAGAAACCAACATTGTATAACAAATAGAAAAAGCAAGTAGCCTACCAGCAAAATTCGATAGGTGCCAGGCACCGAAATGGCGCCGAATTATTTTCATGATTTGGTCAAGCCTGGAATAGGATGGTAGTGAGGATAGATTTTTTTGATGGGGAGAGGAAATAATGTTGGAATCTATATTGGGGATTTTTGCGAGTGAGCAGAAAGTAGAGGCTATTTTGTCTAATCCGATGATCGAGCTGATTTTTATGATCTTGTTCATTACGTTCATCGTTACGTTATTTGTCCATCTTGCTTTATACAGTAGATTAAAAAGGTTACGAAATTATTTAAACGGAACGAATCGAATGGATATTGCTCCTTTATCAGCTTTTAAAGAGGAGTACGACCAAAAGCAACATAGTGAATCGGTAAGGGTTGAAACCTTTGTCCAAGAAAAGTTTTCTAGTTGGCGTGTTTTTTCTGTACCAGTTGTAAGTTTGATAAAAATGGTTCAAATGACCGTTTCCATATTCATTTTAACAGGGGTACTTGGAACGTTTATTGGATTGACCATATCATTAGGTAGTATTAATGGGACAGGAGATCAATTAGTTGAAAATGTGGCAAGTGTATTATCAGGAATCGATATTGCGTTTTATACGAGTATTGCAGGTATGGGGTTTTCCCTTATTATGACGGTGCTTTTGAAAGTATTTAATAACGAGCATATGTTAACGGACATTATGTTAAAAGTTGAATCTTTTCTGGAAGGAAATGAGAAAAATGGAATGGGGCGACTTATTGATGTTTCGGAATCTATTAATCAATCAATTGTAAATCTCCAGAAATCGAATCAACAATCATTACAAGGGATTGAACAGGCATTCGAAGGGTTTCAGGAGTACACAACTGGATTACAACAATCTGCACAAGACTTAGCGAAGTTTAATGAAGGGTTGTCCAGCAACCTTACAAAATTTCAAGAACTATTTGAGAATATGAAGGAAGTAACCGATGGGTTCAGCGAAGGAACGAAACGTTTAAATGAAAACTTTGATTCGCTATTTTCCTATTTTAAAAACCTAGATCGTAAAAATGAACGAATGGTTAAAGCATTTGAAAATACGTTTGAAAAAGTCAAGGAGGTTTCTACAGCCCAGGTCGACACGCTCGATAAATTTGATGAGTCGGTAGTGGATTTAAAAACGTTCACATCATCAATTCTACAGGAGCAGAAATCGGTGCAGGATACATTTGATCGAATTATGCATCAATGCAATGAACTAACGAATAAAATGGAAGCTCATAATAAAGATTTTAAACAAGTTTTTGGTAGTGATTTACATTCGGAGTTATCTGGAATTAGCTCTTACTTGGGTCAGTTAACAAAAGATTTTGACCGGCTTGGTGAATCGATTGTTCAGTTGCCGCAAGCTCTCGAAGTGATTAACCGGACGCAAGCAGAGCATAAACATTTACTATCAGATCGTTTTGAAGAACTAAAGGAATTTAATCGAAACTTTAATGAACATTTGAAAAAACATGTGACGGACTCAATGGCATTTGAAAAACACATGCAGGAAGCTTCACAAACGTACGAGCAAGTTGGAATGAAGAACAATCAGCTCATTCAAGAAATAAATAGTACTATCACGCAAATGAACCAAGTATTTCATAACAAAGAAAACCAGCTCGAGGCAAGTGTAGGCATACTTAAGGATACACTTTCGAGTTATGTAAATAGTTTAGAAGGAACACTTGGCGACAGAATCGACCATGTTGTTCGTAATATATCGAATTCATTGGAAACAACAAATGATAGTATAAAGCGCGAGTTTCAGGAAATTAGGAGGTTATCGGAGGAAATTTTGCAAAGTAATTCTCGCTACACACAACAAATGTTGCAGGAGCTAAGCAGAGAAATACAGTCTCTAAATCGACAATTAGGAATAATTGGCCAACAACAAGCAGCACCAAGGCAAAATGGGATGGGTCCTAACATGGGAATGAGACAAAATGAATACTAAATATCAGCGACTATTTAGAAGAGAAGGTGACGATGGTCATTTTTGGCCATCATTTACCGATTTACTTACTACGATCCTCTTATGTTTTATCTTGATATTCATTACAATGATGATTATTAAATCATTACAGATTGAGGAGATGAAGCGAACGATTGACCAAATCATGGGGGTTCGAGAAAAACTTGTGAATGAGATGAAAGAAGAGTTTAATGATGCTTCGATGGGGATAGAGGTAGATGAAAAAACAGGTGCGATTATATTTAATACCGATATTCTATTTGAGTTTGATGAAGCAGAATTAAAATCGGAGTCCTTTGAATTTTTAAATGAATTTGTCCCAAGGTATTTAGATATTTTGTTAGGAAGTGAATATGAGGAATACGTAGCAGAGATTATTATAGAAGGTCATACAGATCGTAATGGAGGATATTTATATAATTTAGAGCTAGCTCAAGAACGTTCGTATAGTGTAGCAGAATATATTTTAGGAGATGAGTTTCCGTATAAAAATATCCAACAACATTTGGAGGAAAAATTAACAGTTAACAGTAAATCTTACACGGATGTCAGAACCGATGAAAATGGAGAATATAGTGCAGATGATTCGCGTCGAGTAGAATTTAAGTTCCGTTTAAAAGATGAAGAAATCTTAAATAGAACACGAGAAATATTAGGCGATTAAAAAAGCAGGTCCCTTTAGACGAGAGGGGCCTGTATTTTTTATCGACAGGTGCCAGGCACCTAGATACATCGAGATTGCTTGTGGGGGCTATTATAGATATGATGGTTGTAGGGAAATAGTAAATTTAGTTAGGTGTGTGGAGGAATGGAAACAGAAAAATTGTTTTATCATGATCCTTATCTTTGTTCGTTCAAAGCAAAGATACAGCTGGCAAAGAGGGATGAACAGGGTAGGCATTATGTTGTACTGGATCAAACAGCCTTTTACCCAATTGGGGGTGGACAGCCTCATGATACAGGAACACTTGATGGTATGCATGTAGATGATGTGAAAGAAGTTGAAGGGGAGCTTCGACACTATGTAGATGAGTCATTCGAGTTCGGCAAAGAGATTATTGGAGAAATTGATTGGAAACGACGCTTTGATCATATGCAGCAACATGCAGGTCAACACATATTATCGGCAGCATTTGAAGAGACTTATGGACACAAGACGATTAGTTTTCATTTGGGAAAAGAGATATGCTCGATTGACATTCATACAAATGAACTAATGGATGGGGAACTCCATAAGGTAGAGGAGTTAGCAAATCGCATCATATTGGAGAATCGCCCCATCGAAACGAAGTGGGTGTCAAAAGATGAACTTGCTAATTATACACTAAGAAAGGAATTGTCTGTTTCGAATAATATACGACTTGTCATTATACCAGACTTTGACTATAACGGCTGTGGTGGTACCCATCCTAATTCAACAGGACAAGTGAGTTCCATAAAGATTTTGCATTGGGAAAAGCAAAAGAAAAATATACGTGTATATTTTGTTTGTGGAAATAGGGTTTTGAAGCAGCTTGAAGAGAAGCACGGGGTTATTCAAAAGCTAACTGCCTCATTAAGTGCGCCACAGGAAGAATTAGAGATAGCTGCGAATCGGGTATTACAGCAATCGAAAGAATACGAAAAATCAATTAGCGAATTAAAACAAAAGCTGATGCATCATGAAGCAGATTCATTACTGAGTCAAGCAACTTTGATAAAAGATAGAAGGGTTGTAAAAAGTGTTTTTCAAAATAGGCCAATGCAAGAGTTGCAATACATAGCGAAATATATTACTGGTAAAACAAGCGATCATCTTGTTTTATTTGTGAATAACGCGGACAAGAAACTTCAATTTGTCTGTGCAAGTGGAGAAAGCCTGCCCAATGACATGAATAAACTTGTGAAACGTGTTTTACCTAAAATCGATGGAAAAGGTGGGGGTACAAAACATATCGCGCAAGGAGGAAGTGAACATGTAATAACAGCTGAGGAATTGATGGAGTTGCTTGTTTGTGAAATTTAAGGAGTGCTTTCACGATTTATAAGAAATTTAGTGACTTTACGAAAATGGGTGGGAAAAAGTAGCAATATTTCTATGCAAATAGGCAAAGATAAAATAGTATAACGGTACTTAAAAAGAGGAGATGACATAAGAATGGAAACAATTGAAGTAGGAGAAGTGTTCACAATTAGTGATGAAACAAATGAAGAACAAGAGGTCGAGGTCTTGGCGAAAGTAACGTTACAGGGGACGGACTATGTTGCTGTTAGTTTTTCAGAAGACCTTAAGGAAGGTAGTGAAGGTGACATCGATATATTCTTCCTCAAAATAGATGAGGATGGCGAACTTGCCGCAATTGAATCAGATGAAGAGTTTGAAAAAGTATCCGAAGCCTATGATGCACTCTTGGCAGATGAATAACAAACGCGGAAACAAAGGAACTGCAATTCGATAAAAAGAATTGCAGTTTTTCATACCTTGAACAAGTGCCTGGCACAGAAAAAACGAGGTAATAGTCAATAAAATCAACTGTTGTCTACAGGTGCCTGGCACTAGTATGGCACTAGAATGGCACTAGTAGGTTTTATTCGTTATAATGTTGTTGCTGCTTAGTAGGAGGGAGGGGGACTTGTGTGAGGTTTTCTTATTGGATTTGGTTTTTTATTTATGTAATTGCTTGGGTATTTTCCATGGCGTATTTTGATAAACCTTTTAGTGAAATGACGTTACGTTTATTGGGTGTGGCTTTATATTTTATTGGATTTTTTATTTTACCTTTACTTGTGCGTAGGCCTGTAACTTTTTCAATTGTACAAATCTTAAATGCTCTCATTGCTGTTTTTACATTATATCCGGAACCAGATAGCAGCTTTAATCCATACATCATTTTGATTCACTCTTTATTAATTGCGGAAGTGGTCTATCGTTTGTCATTCATTCCTAGTATGATAACAACTGCAAGCATTTCGTGCATGTTACTTCTTACCATTTTCACGATGGATATTCTTCCCGCAATACAAATCTTTCTACTAATCTACCTCCTATTCTTCATCATGGCGATGGTGTTTTATAAGAAGATGAAAGATCGAACAGATGACTTAGATGCTAGGTATCAAGCATTACTTAGTGAATATCGTAATTTAAAAAGAAGAGTAGTTTCAGAGGAGGACATTACGCGTCAAGAGGAGCGTATGTTAATTGCTCATGAAATTCATGATTCAGTAGGACATAAGCTAACTGCTCTCCTCATGCAATTAGAAATGTTTCGATTAAACACGACGGAAGAGCATAAAGATGAAGTTGAAAATTTAAAAGAGCTAGCGAACCAAAGTTTAGAGGAAACACGAAGTGCTGTTAAATCACTCAAAACCAATGATTCTGGTGGTCTTCAAGGGATATTACGTTTAATACGAAAGTTAGAGATGGAGAGTATATTGCGAATTCATTTTTCGGTCAAACATGGTGCATTCACCGCACCTTTAAATGGGGAGCAGTCATTTATCATTTATCGTTCTGTTCAAGAAGCGTTGACGAATATAATGAAGCATAGTAATGCGAGAGAAGTAGAAATACTGTTTGAAGCACCAGGTGGAAGTATTTTTCGCTTTGAAGTAAGTAATTCCATATCTAATACAAACCGGTTTCAAGAAGGATTTGGTCTAGGTGCCATGCGCAAACGCTTAGAACAACATGGTGGCGATCTTGAAATATATAAAACAAAGGATCAATTCATTGTTAGTGGGTATTTAAAAATAATGGATAGAGGGGAATAAAATGATTCGGATACTACTTGCAGAAGACCAGATAATGGTGAGGCAGGGATTAAAGATGATGATTGAAACAGATGAAGAATTTCGAATAACAGGGGAAGCGGACAATGGCAAGGAAGCAGTTTCCCTGTGCGAAAATCAAATGTTTGATATCGCGATACTAGACATTCGTATGCCTGTCATGGATGGACTAGAAGCAGCAAAAGTCATTCAATCTCGTTGGCCAAACACAAAGGTATTAGTGTTAACGACCTTCGATGATAACCAGTATGTCATGGAGGCACTGCGGATCGGAGTAAGTGGCTATATACTTAAAAACGCTGACACAGAATCATTGCTTCGCTCCATTAGAAGTGCATTACGCGGCGGTTTATCGATCGAAGACAAAGTAGCAGCGAAAGTAATGCCATTATTGTTAAATCGGGAAGAACGTCAGGAAGCAGATCCTTCTTTAACTTCACGTGAAAGAGATATTTTAACATGTATTGGGGAGGGACTTAGCAATAATGAAATTGCGGAAAGGCTTGCGATCTCAGTAGGTACGGTGAAAAATAATACAAGTCAAATTTTAAATAAATTGGAACTTAGGGATCGGACACAATTAGCCATCTATGCGATCCGACATAATCTTGTATAAAAAAGTGATTGAAGTAATGTATATTTAGGAATGTCGTGACTAGAGACAGTGGTGACACTGTTTCTTTTTTTGTATGCTTAGAGTAATTCAATTGAAGGAGTGCGAAAAAATGCTCGAAACAATAAACCTTAGTAAAAATTTTAAAGATAAAAAAGTGGTTGATGGAATTGATATGTACTTAGAGCAAGGAGAATCAGTAGGTCTATTGGGGCCCAATGGAGCTGGGAAATCTACTACGATATCAATGATTTCCTCCTTATTAAAGCCAACTTCTGGGGACATCAAACTGGGTGGGAAAAGCATTGTAAGAAACCCTTCAGAAATTAGAGATGTAATTGGTGTAGTACCCCAAGAAATTGCCTTATACGAAGAACTTTCAGCGTATGAAAACCTGAAATTTTTTGGTGAAATCTATAAAGTGAAAAAAGGTGTCCTTGAAAATCGAATCCAAGAAGTGCTTGAAATGGTTGGTCTAAAAGAAAGACAAAAAGAGCTAATAAAAACTTTTTCAGGTGGAATGAAGCGGAGAATTAACATTGCTGCTGCTTTAATGCACAAACCACAAGTTTTGATTTTAGATGAACCAACCGTTGGTATTGATCCACAATCAAGGAATCGTATTCTAGAGACTGTAAGGGAGCTAAATGAATCGCATGGAACAACGGTTCTTTATACTAGTCATTATATGGAAGAAGTGGAGCAGTTATGTAATCGTGTTTACATTATGGACCATGGTAAGGTGATTGCTTCAGGTAGTAAAACAGAGTTATTAAGTATTTTATCAAGTGAACTTACGGTACAAGTGCAACTAAGTGAGACAAGTGACCATATTATCGATACGATTAGGCTCCTTGATCATGTGCGTCATGTGGAAGAAACAAATGAAGGTATACGTATCATTTCGAAGAGGGATGCGAACATCTTAAGTGCAATCGTACTAGCTGCAGAAAAAGAAGGTATTCAAGTTACCCACTATCAAATGGAAACACCAAGTCTCGAAGATGTTTTCTTACATTTAACGGGTAAAACATTGCGAGATTAAGGAGGAAACAATATGCTTTCATTTTTAAAAAAAGATCTATTAGTATTTTGGAGAGACAGAAAAGAAATCCTTGTAGCCTTATTACTTCCTATCGTTCTTATTGTGGTTTTGAACTTTGCATTCTCAGGGTTCTTAAATGGTGAAACGGATTCGATTCATCTGAATGTTGCTCTTGTTCAAGATGACAATGAATCTTTAGGTTTCGAAAAGTTTGAAGAACGAGTTCATGATCTGGATATTTCTACATCCGATAAAGAATCAATTCTTAAAAAAGCACAGCTTTTATCACCAACGGAGTTATTAAATACTTTTTTTAGCGATCCTGAATTAGAAGAATTCATTAGTATTCAAAAGTTAGAGGCACAAGAGGCAACGAATTTAGTTGAAAAAGGTGATCTAGATGCGTTAATCAATATACCAGAAGGGTTTACGTACAGTGTGTTGTCCTCCATGTTACTAGATGAAACAACTGACAAGGAATTAATCATTGAAATTAAAGAAGAGTCAACAGAAGCAGGTGCGCTACAGAGTATGGTTTCTAACTACTTAAACACGTTGAATTTTCAGTTTGCGCTCGGTCAAGTTTCAGGAACTGCTATGAGTGAACCAAATTTACCTCAGGGAGGCAGAGAAGTCATTGACGGGGTGGACCCTTATACGATGGCAGATTATTTTACTTTTGCGATTGGTACACTGTTTGCGTTATTCACGGCTTCAACGCTTACTGCTAAAACCGTCACGGAAAAAAGAGAACGAGTCTTTCATCGTATTATGTTGACCAATAGTAAGCCGTTTGACTTTTTAATGGGAAAAGTAATCTCTACCTTTGGGTTAACATGGATACAGTTGATCATTACACTGGTAGCTACGCATCTGTTATTGGACATATTTTCAGGTGAAACGTCGGAATACTTGCTAGGAATTTTTATTGTTATCACTGCATTTTCAATTGCTGTAGCAGGGTTGGCTGCATTGTTTACACCAATAACGTTACGCCTAAATGATCCCGATTTGTCAAATGGAATTTTCATGATCGTCATCATGGTTATGGGGGTCATAGGCGGAAACTTCTTCCCAATTGATTTTCTTCCGGAGTGGATAAAAAAAGTTGGCGAATGGACTCCGAATGGATTAACACAAACTACGCTGTTAAAGTGGGTTCAATACAGTTCACCTACAGACCTACTTGTACCAATTATATTATTAGTAAGCTTTTTTATGATTTGTCTATTCATCGGCCTATTTCTATTTCCTAAAAGGGGGAGAATGTAATGTTCCCAGTATTTAAAGCGCAATTGAGAAAAGACAAACGGAATCCTGTAACAATTATTTTATTTATTGTCGCGAGCATTGCAGCAACACTTATTTTTGGAAATAGCACGATAGAAAGCAACACAGAAGTTGCCATTTTTAGTAGTGGGCCAAGTGCGAAGGAAATCGAAAATAAGTGGGAAAATTTATTAAATAAAAATGAGTCAAGTACGTTTGTAATAACAGAAGAAGACAAGGCGAGGGAAGATGTTATTGAAGGAAGACGTGATGTTGCGATTCATGTTATGGAAAATGATTATCGCTTGGTCACTTCTTCCTATATGCCACAAATTTTACTTGTTGAACAACAGGTTCAGGAGGTGTTTCGTAAGGAGGCACAGCTTGTAGCAGCGGCAGGCAACGAGAATACCGATGAATTAAGATCAGATATAGAGGAGTACATGGAAGATCCACCACTACAGGTACAAACACAGACATTAAATGAAGCTGATGTTTCCAAGCATGATATGGGGATTCAGCTATTGTTTGGTTTTACGCTCTTTATCGTGATGTTTACCATTGGTTTTAAGGTAAATGGGATCACAGCTGATAAAGTAAATGGGATTTGGAATCGAATGATCCTTTCATCTGTAAGCAAAACAAGCATGTACTCGGGACATCTTTGCTATAGTTTTTGTATTGGCTTTTTCCAAACACTAATCGTTTTTCTTATTTTTAAGTATGTAATGGGCTATGATCTAGGAAACTTCAGCATGATATTAGTAATTGTTGCAGTATATATCGTAAGTATGGTAAGCGTTGCCATGCTGTTTACAGGAATACTTCGAACACCAGAGCAATTTAATATGGTTTTTAGTTCCGTTATACCAATAATCCCGATCATTAGTGGTGTCTATATGCCACCTGGAACGATAAGCAATGTGTTTCTACAATTTATAGCGGATTTATTTCCGTTGACGCATGCGATGGATGCTGTATTGCATGTGGCTATTCATGACGCAGGTTGGAGTGACATAACATTACCTCTTGTTATCATGTTATTAATCGGTGTTGTGAGTATGGGAGTAGGCATAAATATGGTAGAGCGGAGAAAATAGAATCTTGTGTAGTCAGAGAAGTAATCATCCTTTTGATAGGGGGGTGATTACTTTTTTTAATGGATCCTATCTTAAAGCGATTATACTAGGAGCACATTTTTCATAATTAATTAAGGTGAGCGAGGGCTGTGTGCGTAACATTTTTGTACTTGTGAGAAAAAGGAATGTGTAAATGGACAAGTGACAGGCACTTCTGTAACCGTGTATAATTTGTGTCAGAGTGAGTTTTGTAGTCTTCAGCCTTTTATCGGTGAATATTAAGAAATTCTTCATAATTATCCTACCTTTATATTAAGAATGGTTCCTTATACTTGGAACATACGGTTGAAAGGAGGGGTTCAATGGATCATTCAGTTGTGTTAATCGTAGATGATGATAAAGAAATTCGTGATGGTATTGAAATCTATCTAAAAAATGAAGGGTTGATTGTTTTAAAAGCACAAGATGGATTAGAAGCTATAGAGATTTTAAACGAGCATGAGATACATCTCATCTTGCTTGATATTATGATGCCAAAGTTGGATGGAATTCAAACGACCTTTAAAATTCGGGAAAATAAAAATATTCCAATCATCATCTTAAGTGCAAAAAGTGAGGATACAGATAAAATATTAGGTTTGCAAGTCGGAGCAGATGACTACATTACCAAACCATTTAATTCGTTAGAACTAATCGCAAGAGTGAAGTCACAACTCCGAAGATATATGACACTTGGGCACTTTGAGGGGAAAAATAAAGTAATTAATTTAAACGGGCTTACAATTGACCAAGAAGCTAAAGAGGTAGCCGTTGATGGAAGGACGATTAAGTTAACACCAATCGAATACAAAATTACCGAATTATTGATGGTGAATGCTGGTCGTGTATTTTCCATTTCTCAAATCTATGAAAGCGTATGGAATGAGCCCGCTTATAATTCAGAGAATACAGTTGCTGTTCATATTCGTAAGATTCGTGAAAAGATAGAAGTCGATCCAAAAAATCCGAGGTATTTAAAGGTGGTATGGGGAATTGGATACAAAATGGAAAAGTAAGATAGGGATCGTAACATGGCTTGTGATAACGGCTTATGGGGTTAGTGGTGTTTTATCCGCATGGTTTCATGGTGTTTACGATGATCGATTTCAACTAGTTATTTTTTGGATCTATACGGCTGGAGCAATAATTGCACTAATTGCTAGCTTCATCCTGGAAAACAGGCATAAATTGCTTACTAAAATGGTCCCGGAAAAATGGCAGGAATTTTATAATAGAATTCCACTCGACGTAGCAGTTTTACTATTTGGAGTCACCATAATTGTTATGATGAATTTTTCCGTTGGAGCAAGTCACATTTACTATTTAGATGAGATTTTCTTTATTAGAGCTATCATTTATCAATGGCTATATACGACAATTTTGCTTGCATTAACATTACTTCAAGGTGTTTATTTTTATCGAAGGGTTAATGATTTTTCAGCTTTCCAAGAAGATTGGAAAAATGCTTTGTTCATGCGTTTGTTGCAAGCGCTAAGGGATGCATTCCTAAATAGAAAAGTAGGCACTCAGTTTTTTCTTGCGTTCGTATTCGTATTTTTTTTAGGAGTTGGAACAGGCCTTGTAGCAGTTGATGGGGAAATACTTGCCTTCGTAATCCCGAGTTATTTGTTTATTGGGATTCCTTTGTTCTTTATGGTCGTGCGTCGGGTTGGCTTTTTTAATAGGATCGTCCGTCACACGAACGCTGTTGCCGAAGGAAGTGCTGAATCAGATATAAAGATAAAAGGGAAGTCGGCATTGGCTCAGCTTGCGACAGATATTAATAAAATGAAACATGGTGTAAGAACTTCACAGCAAGCCCAGGCAAAGAGTGAACGGCTGAAGACAGAATTGATTACGAATGTAAGTCATGATTTACGAACACCGTTAACATCCATTATGACGTATTCAGATCTATTAAAAAAGCCGGACTTAACCGATGATGAGCGGCGTTCGTATATTGAAATAGTTGATCGGAAATCGAAACGGTTGAAAGTATTAATTGATGATTTGTTTGAGGCATCTAAAATGGCTAGTGGGAATATTGAGTTGACAAAAGAAAAAGTAGATATTGTTCAATTGCTACAGCAATCACTTGCGGAATACGATGAAATGATTCAAGAATCAACCATACAGTTTCGCGTTTCCAAACCAGAGGAATCCATTGAAGCCTGTGTTGACGGCCAAAAGTTATGGCGTGTGTTTGATAATTTAATCGGAAACATCTTAAAGTATTCATTGCCACATACAAGGGCCTATATTGATATTGGGGTAGAAAATCATGAAATAAAAATTACATTTAAGAATATATCGGAATATGAGCTTAGTGAGGATATTGATGAATTATTTGAACGGTTCAAACGAGGTGACGAATCTCGTCATACGGACGGGTCAGGATTGGGCTTAGCCATAGCAAAATCAATCATTGACTTACACGGAGGAGCATTAGATATTACAGTAGATGGTGACCTGTTTAAGGTTCAAATAACCATAGACATACAATCCTAATATCTCCACCTCAATCGACAGGTGCCAGGCACCTGTCGATTGGCACCTGTCGATTTTTCTCATGAATTTATCCTTGTTTCCTGGAATATAAATAGAGTTAAATTATTTGATCTTTAAAGGAGGGGTGAGAAGAATGTATAGTAAAGCAGGTAACTATATAGAAGTAGACCCTGGGGTAGAATTGTATGTGGAGGATGTAGGAAATGGGGAACCGATCGTATTTATACCAGGATTTACATTTACAACTGAGGTTTTCACGAAACAGGTTAGCTATTTTTCAAAATCTCATCGTGTTATTGTAATTGACCCAAGAAGTCATGGGAAATCCTCATTAACGCTTCAAGGAAATGATTACGTTACCCATGGAACGGATTTGGCCAAAGTTCTTCAAGAGTTGGATGTAAAAAATCCTACACTTGTAGGTTGGTCCTTTGGATGCTTAACAATTTGGGAATATGTGAAACAAAAGGGTATAGATAATATAAACAAGTTAATTTTTGTTGATATGCCCCCCAAATCTTTATCTGTTGATGATGGGGATTGGGTTGAAGGGCATTTGGATGATATTGCAGCAATATATAATAATTTCCTACGTAATCCTCAAGGACAACGAGACTTTATCACAGATTATATTCGTAACGTAATGATCCAAAAAGAACTAGATCAGGATGAGTTAACTTGGCTTGTAGGAGAGTCGCTGAAAACTCCATATTATGTTGCAGGTAATTTATTTGCTTCTGGAATGTTTGCCGATTATAGAGAAGAAGCAAAAATAGCTAGTGACAAGGTGGATACACTTACCATAGTTGCCGAGCATTGGGCTGAGGTCGCAACAGCGTATGTAAGAAGGTTAACTCCTCATTCGCAAATAGAGGTTCTTGGCGCGCATATGATGTTTTGGGAACATAGTCAGAAGTTTAATAAAATCGTAGAAAATTTCTTAGAAAATAACTAATTTGCTATAGAAGGTTGATAATTCGTTCTGACTTCCCCTTTCTTAGCCTTCGACAGGTGCCTGGCACCGATCGAAGGCTTTGTCGTTATTTCTTCAGTTTGTAGCTTCTTCTATTTGCGGTTGCTCCTCCATCCTCCCGTATTACTTTAGCTCCTTCTCGTGGGCATATTCAAATACATCCTTCATAATGATGCTGAATCTACTGGATAAATCGTTACGAAAGCGAAAGGAAGTGCCGATAAAGTTTCCTCCCATTGCAAAACTACAAAAAAGACTCGTGCAATACATCATCATTTTATCGGAAAAAGAGTAACGGTAGAGCGCGGTGCATTCTCACCAGATGGGGCAGGTACGTGTATACCGTCCTATAAAAGAATCTCGATAAGCTCCTTGATAAAACTTTTTTCTAGCTCGGTCTCTTTTGAAAAATATTTTCTAGCATCTTGTTCATTGGCATATTTTGTTCTGTTTCCTCCTTTAAATAGCTGACATTTATTATTCCATAATCGTAATGCTTTATTATTCGAATAAAAAATAGTAAAACGTCAAACGATAAAACCAATAAAAAGAAGGAGAGGCTTATGGAGAAAAATAGGAATATACCATTATCAGCATCAGAAATGGCAAGTCTATGGACGCAATATATGTTTGATACGATGTCCACCTGTTTCTTCAACTATGCATTAATACATATAGAAGACAAAGACATCAGACCACTTTATGAAAAAGCTTTAGAACTTTCCAAAGTCCATGTAGAGAAAATTAGAGGTTTTTTTGAGGGAGAAAACTACCCGGTGCCTCAGGGGTTTTCAGAAGAAGATGTAAATCTAAATGCACCCCGACTTTTTCAAGATCCATTTTATCTTAATTATCTATATATCATGACTTTACAAGGTCTGACTGGATACGGATTATCGGTTAGTACTTCCATTCGCAACGATTTACGTAAATATTATATCGAATGTAATCAAGAAACAATGCAGCTCTTCGATCAAACGATAGATACGATGTTATCGAAAGGGATTTATACGCGACCACCGACATTAACACCACCAAAATCAGTAGACTTTGTGAAGGAGCAAAGTTTTCTAACTGGTTGGTTTGGAGAACGGCGCCCGCTAACTGCGATGGAAATTGGTGATATAACATTTAACATGAATAAAATGCACTTACATGTAGCAATGAAGGTTGGCTTTAGTCAAGTTGCTCAATCGAAAAAGGTGCGAAACTATATCAATCGTGGGGTGAAAATCTCGAATAAACATATTGATGAATTTGAAAGTATTTTTCGGGAAGAAAAGCTCAATTCTCCCATGTCATGGCAGTCATTTATAACAGACTCAACAGAACCACCATTTTCAGATAAATTAATGATGTATCAAGTTCAATTGTCATCCCAAGTCTCCATTGCATTTTATGGTTCGGCTTTTAGTGTTAATACGAGAAGAGACCTGGCAGGTAAATACACTGCGCTTACAGCAGAACTGGCGAGGTTTGCAGAGGACGGTGCGAACTTAATGATTAACAAAGGGTGGTTAGAACAACCGCCATTAGCAAGTGATAGAAGACATCTTATGAAAGGGAAGAAAGTATAGATACAATTTCTGTTGCGTGAAAAATAGCATAAACCAATAAAAAGTCCCAATGGTAGAGAATCATCATGTATCTTGGTACACTGTCAATTTTCCATGGGACTTTTTCTTATAGTTACGTTCTTATGGTTCTACTTTTTTAGGAAACCAATTTACATACAGCTTTCTGAATAGGATTAACGTGATGATGAGAAGGAGAACAAAATAATGGATACCCCAATGGGCAGCTAGCTTTAGTATACCAATCTGAATGAAAAAATAATCTAGTAATACCTCGAAGCTTAATATGCCAATAATCCATCTCCAATTAAATTTCAAAACAATAACTGTGGTAACGAAGATCATATAAATAAAGATATATAACGCATTTGCCGCTAAGTGATCTCTTACTTGATCATTAAACCAACCTACTGAATAAAAATGAGATGTAAGTAGTAGAACGAGAAAAAACTTTAGTGTCGTACTATAACCAACTAATGTCATATATATGGTAACAAATTTGACTTGCTTTGATGGGTTAATAAGTAACTGATACCAGAACTTTGCCAAATAAAATCCTATTGGGAGCAACAGCCCTGTATACCATACCTTCCACCAATGGTGCTCGTAGATACCTAAGTATAAAAAAAGCCCTTCAATTCCCAAAAATAATATAGTAGTAGTAAGGATAGCCTTCCACCTTAAATGAAAGCCTGCTATTACGATCGATGCAATTGGAACAGCAATTCCTTGGGAAAATATAGATCCTAATGTGGAATCGATCCAAAGGGAATCAATGAAATGTGGTTTATATTCGTAGCCATTGAAAAGAATTAGTACAACGAAATCAACGAAATAAGATGATCCGAAGATGAAGAAATATGTTTGAATGATTTGCTTCTTACGCTTCGTTTTCATTAGTACGATGACGAAAGCTATAAGACTAACTAGTAACAATCCAAGATACCATACATAATTTGGGATCATCACTTTTACCCTTTCCTTCTAAAGATTTTTACGCCTCGTATATTGATCCGAGTTCAAGTTAGCCACGTAAATTATTTATGCTTATTACGGTTATATAGATAAATTCCCATGAAAATATAAATGGAAAATAATATGACAAAGAACATGGGCGTAGAAAATTCGCTGTTGCTCATTCGTTCACCATCTTTCATTATTTAAGCTCCGAAATAGAGGGATGAAAAAATAGGAGCAAGATAATTATAGTTGGGATCGATAAAATAATAGCAAGTAATGCATTTTTATAATGAATTTTTACGAACGTAAAAAGGATGATGTTAAAAATACATGACCAAAACGGATTCCAGCCGTTCTCGTAAATAAATAATCCCTTTCTATAAAAGAGATATTCGATGACGGTAAAATACGCGATCCAAATTGCCATATAAAGAAACTGCTTTCTACCAGTGGGATAATATCTTAAATAGATCATGATGACTACTGGTACAATGATAAATGTAAACGTAATGTCGATGAGTGTATGATTTAACCAACTTACTGTTATCGCTTCGTATTTCCATAGGGTGTGGTTATAAAAGACAAAATTATAGAGTAAGTTGCAAAGAATAAAATACTGGACTGTAGGATAATAGCTTTTCCATTGCTTCCAATCCACAAAAAGAATAGAAAATATAATATACACAACGACTACAATAATCAAATACATTGTCACAGAGCCTCTCCAATAGTATAATTACCAGTTTTTCCAACAGAAGAACACTTTAACCATGAAATCGTATATTATTGGTGCCAGGCACTTGTCGAAAATTCGACAAGTGCCTGGCACCTCTTATGATAGAATGATATTGGATAGGTTGTATAGGGAGGGGGAATATGTTTGGTACGTGTATTGTATGTTGAGGATGATGGTGAAATTGGAGAATGGATTACGAAGGATTTGACAGATCGGGGTTATGAGGTAATTTGGTTACCTTCTGGTAATAAAATCGATAGTTATATTTCCATGGTTGACATTGTGATATTAGACATCATGTTACCAGGGTTGGACGGATTTTCGCTTGGTAGACGAATCAAAAAGGAAAAAGAGGAATTACCAATATTGATGCTTTCTGCTCGCACAGCTGTAGAGGATAAAATCGAAGGGCTTGATTTTGCAGAGGATTATCTTACAAAACCATTTCACCCAGATGAATTGGCTGCACGTATTGAAGTGCTATTGAGAAGGTTTCAAAAGCGAAATGATATATTAGATATTCGGCATCTAAGGGTTTACTCGAAGGATATGCGGATCGTACATAAACAAACAAATGAAGAAATCTTACTAACTGGGAAACAGTATCATCTATTCTTTTATTTTATAAGACATTTAAACCAGATACTAACAAAAGAACAACTATATGAGAGTGTGTGGGGAGAAACGTTTTTAGAGGGAGATAAGACATTGATGGTACATATTCGTTATTTACGAGAAAAAATAGAATTAAACCCAGCAAAACCAACTATTATTGAAACAATTCGCGGAATTGGATACCGGGTGAAGTTATGAAGAGGTTTTTAAGATCTTTACTCGCAAAATATATGCTTATTATTTTTATGGCATTAATACTTTTGCAGCTAACGTACTTTATGCTAGCTCTAGTAAATATTGTCGGCATGAATTTAGCAGGTCATCCTCCTCTTGATGAAAAGTTTAGTGAGGAAGAGGTGGAACAAGAATGGCATGAAGCAGCAAGTAACATGAAAAACGTTTCCAAGGAGGAAATGTCTGAGCATTTTTCTAAGTGGAGTGAGAAATATACAGAGGCTTCTATGTTTTGGATCGACGAGAATGGGAAGTTAATTCTGGAAAAGAATGTTGAAGAAGCGTTGCCACAGGAGTGGACATCTACTTTTGCAGTTGAGTTTATCAAAGAAAGGTATGGGGGAGACCCTTTTACGGTCATTGCATTTGTTGGCACGAATAAAGAACAGGGCTTTATCGTCACAGAGATGCCGAGATCCGCATTTAACCCACCAATAGTGGACATCTATGATAAATATGGGTCCCTCTTGACTATTGGTGTTGTTGTTATTATTTTCTTATTTATTGTTGTTTCTTTCTTATTTTTTAGGGGGATTCGCAAACGGTTATTGCAATTGCAGGAAGCGATGGAGCTGCGAGATACTGACGGATTACCAATTGAAGTTAATATAATGAAAAAAGATGAAATTGGCCAACTGGAAAATACATTCAACCAAATGGTAACCGAGCTAAGGGATAGTAAAAGACGTGAGAAGGAAGAAGAACAATTACGTAGAGAATTAATTGCTAACCTATCACATGATTTAAGAACGCCGCTCACAAAGATTCGTGCACAATCCGATTCACTTAAGCAAGAAGACTTATCAACAGATGGAAAAAACGCGCTTCAAGCAATCGATTCATCGATTTATAACACGGCTCGACTTATCGATAATTTAATGTCCTATACATTATTATCAGCTAGTAAATATACGTTTGAACCAAAGAAAATAGATATCATTCGTTTTGTTCGTGAGTCTTTGGCAACATGGTATCCCTCTTTTGAAGAGGCAAATTTTGGGATTGACGTGAATCTCGCCCCAATAAACGATGCAAAATGGGTAGTAGACCCACTGTGGTTTGGTAGGATCTTAGATAATCTATTCCAAAATGTCCTCCGTCATGCAAAATCTGGTAACTATATCTCTGTGAAAACGAAGACTACCGAGCATTATGATGTAATTATTATAAGTGATCGAGGAGCAGGAATGAATCATCCTTCATATGAAAAAGGGATCGGAATAGGACTTTCGATCGTTGATATGATGGTGAAGGAGATGAATTTAGAGTGGGATATTGATAGCAACGAAAAAGGTACGACTATACGTATAAAGCGGAGTAGATAGACGATTAAAATTCGTAGGAAATGAATTCCTTCACTACTATTCTTGCATTATAATTAGCTGAATGACTTTTAATAGGGGGAACTAGGAATGGATATTTATTTTCAAAAGGTTGATAAATACAACTATAAGCAATGCGTTCATTTAACAGTCTCTGATCACCAAAAGAGTTTGTAGCTCCTAATTGGTGGTCCTTACTAGAGGCCAACTATGAACAAGGGGAGAAATATCCCTATGCAATTTACCTAAATGAGGATATGATCGGATTCATTATGTATTGCTATTACCCAGCTGATGAAGATTATTGTTTGGATTCTTGGTGGATTGAACGGTTCATGATCGATAAGAAGTTCCAAAATAAAGGGTATGGAAGGACTTCTTTACAAAAGTTCTTTGATTACTTCAGCAACAAATTCGGAAATGTTGATCTACGAATCTCCACCGAACCAGAAAATGAATTGGCTATCCGTTTGTATGAAAGCGTAGGGTTTGTGAAGACTGGTGAAGTCGCAGCGGGGGAAATTGTTCTGCATATGAAATGAGCTAAAAATCGAATTTGCTAGATATAAATTTAATCACAATTTTGTTTTGCTAGACAGCTGTGTTCGAATAATATGCAGCTGTTTTTTTAAACAAAATTTAAACTTTCATATACCATTTTCTTAACCTTCATTTTGTATGATTGATGGTGAGGTGAGAAAAATGGAATATATAGTAGAGACAAATCAGCTAACGAAACGATTTGGAAAAGAAATCGCGGTAGATCGGGTAGATATGAGAATACCTAAAGGTGAGATTTATGGATTTTTAGGTCCGAATGGAGCCGGCAAAACTACGACAATACGAATGCTATTAGGTCTAATGAAACCGTCATTTGGTTCTGTTCAAGTTTTCCAGAAGTTCTTAAACGAAGATCGATTAAACATTCTAAAAAAAGTGGGATCTTTAGTCGAGAACCCATCCTATTATCCACATTTGACCGCTTATGAAAATTTAGAAGCTTTACGCAAGGTTTATGGCATACCCAAAAGCAGCATTACTGAAGTCTTAGAGCTTGTTCGCTTATCAGATGTAGGGAATAAAAAAGTAAAGGGTTTTTCTCTCGGCATGAAACAACGACTAGGAATTGCATCTGCCTTATTACACAATCCAGAATTACTTATCTTAGATGAACCGACAAATGGCTTGGATCCGTCTGGGATTATTGAAATAAGAAATCTAATTAAACGTCTGCCTGCGGAAAGGGGAATAACAATTTTGATTTCGAGTCATTTGTTATCCGAAATTGATCAAATTGCAACAACGGTTGGTGTACTAAACAAGGGACATTTAATTTTTCAAGACACGATCGAAAGAATGCGAGAGTATTCCAAACAAAAAGTCTTACTATCGGTAAGTGATCGTGAGCATGCATGGCAATCCTTAGTTGCAGCGGGAATTAAAGCAGAGCTTCATAATGGAATGATTTCACTAAAAGAAAAATCGGATGAGAAAGTAGCGCAAGCAGTCAGGAGTCTCGTTCATAACGATTTTTCTATTTATCGAGTGGAAGAAGAAAAGGGGTCATTAGAAGGGATTTTCCTAGAAATGACAACAGAGGAGAAATCGCTATGATTGGAAAGTTAGTCGCCCAAGATGTATTAAAGATAAAACGGAAAGGTATTTGGTTTTTAACGTTTCTAGGTCCTTTTGGTGTTGTCGCTTTACAAATGGTGAATTATGGAGTGCGGAAAGCGTATCTTTTGCAACAGAGTGACGATGATTGGGCTTATTACATCTCGAATGTCAGTGCTTTTTCTCCTTTCGCCCTGATCCTAGGTATAGCGATATTAACTTCTTTTATGGCTAGTATTGAAAATGAAACCAATGGTTGGAAGCAATTGACAGCATTGCCCGTTTCCAAAATGGCTATTTATTTATCAAAATTTACAGTGCTAGTGATGCTGCTATTCTTATCTAGTATTTTACTAGCGTTATTTTCCTTAAGCTATGGTGTTTTTCTTAATTTGGGAGATGAGATACCGTATTTAGAATTATTGAAATACAGTATATACCCATTTCTAGCTTCATTGCCTGTTTTAGCATTGCAGCTTTGGGTTGCGACCGTTAGCAAGAACCAAGGCATTCCTATAACAGTTGGAGTGTTTGGAGTGATATTAAGTTATTCTGCCTATGTCCTACCAGATTGGATGATATGGAAATGGCCATCGCTATTAAACCAATGGAATGAACCAATGATTAATGTGCTGTTTGGTTTAACCTTTGGAGCAATATTATATGTAATTGGCATGGTTGACTTTATGCGAAGGGATGTGAAGTAGATGATAGGAATCCTTGGATCAGAGTGGTATAAACTGCAAAAATCAAAAGCAATATTCCTATTATTTGCCGGACCAATTGCTGGTTTGTTAATCGGCCTTGTCGTCGATATAAATTTGTTACCAGGTGAAGCGATAAACAAATGGCACCTAGCATTGCTATCGATGAATTTAAACTATGCTCTCTTATTTTTGCCCCTTATTACTGGAGTTTTTGCAAGTATGATTTGCCGATATGAGCATCAAGCAGGTGGTTGGAAACAGTTGCTAGCTATGCCTGTTACCCGGGGAAAGGTTTTTATTGCGAAGTATCTTTTGTTAGTAACTGTTATCTTAGGAATGCAGATCCTTTATTTAGGTTCCGTTTTCGTAGTAGGGATAGTCCATGGGATAACAGATCCATTTCCGATGGTTATTGTGTGGAAAAGCATTTTAGGAGGCTGGATCGCAACTTTTCCACTAGTAGCATTACAGCTAGGAATTTCTATTATGTGGAAAAGCTTCGCTGCACCGTTTGCCGTCAATGTATGTTTTACATTACCTGCTATATTGGCAATAAATTCTGATCGCTTTGGGCCCTATTATCCATGGGCACAACCTTTTTCAATGATGTATATTGGTGGAAATACGGAGGATGTATTTTTTATTCCTTGGGATCAATTATTAACGGTTGTTGGTGGATCATTTTTGATTTTCTTCATTTGTGGATATTTATACTTTCAGCGGAAAGCTGTTTAATATCATAGGGTAATGGCTTATGTCTTTGGCTATACTCCCTTTTCTATGAATAATTCTTTCATTTATTTAAAAAATAGGATTAAGAATTAAGTAGAAAAGGTGGCATCATTTTAATGAAAAAGATAATTTGGATCTTTGCTCTTACATTAATAGTAGGTGCATGTGGAACGGATTCAGAAAATGCCGAGGATAACGCAAAGAACGAGGGAAATGTCGACACAGATGAACCGGTAAACCTATATGAAAAAATAATGGATGAAGGTGTCATCTCTGTTGGGACAGAAGGTACTTATGCACCGTTTACCTTTCATAATGAGGAAGATGAGTTAACCGGGTATGATGTGGAAGTTATCCAGGAAGTAACAAATCGTATAGGGATAGAAGTAGATTTTATGGAAACGCAATGGGATTCCATGTTTGCAGGGTTAAACTCCGGTCGTTTCGATGTGATAGCAAATCAAGTAGGTATTAGGGAAGATCGATTAGCAAATTATGATTTTTCAGTGCCTTATACGATATCATCTGCAGTCGTTGTTGTACCAGAAGATAACACAGACATCAAGTCATTTGAGGACTTAGAAGGAAAGAATTCGGCCCAGTCCCTAACAAGTAACTATGGTGAAATAGCCGAGGAGCATGGTGCAGAGTTAGTTGGGGTAGAAGGGCTAGCACAAGCTATTGAGTTGATGAAACAGGGACGTGTTGATGTAACGGTAAACGATCGATTGGCTGTGCTTGATTATATGCAAGCACAGCCAGATGCTGGTATTAAAATCGTTGCACGTTCAGATGATGCTTCAGAGAATGCTTTCGCTTTTCGAAAAGACAATGAAGAACTCGTGGAGGCATTCAATGATCAACTAGAAGCGATGAAAGAAGATGGAACATTGGCAGAGATCTCTGAAAAGTGGTTTGGTGAAGATGTTTCTGAATAATATCGTTTTCGCCGTAACAGGTGATATGACAGGATGGGAGTTATTCAAAAACTCCCTTCTCCCTATGATTCAGGGTGGAATTAAATATACCATTCCTCTTACGTTAATCTCATTTGCAATTGGGATCGTTATCGCACTGCTAACAGCGCTGATGAGATTAGCAAAAACGAAAATCCTAACGGTTCCAGCACGTGTGTATGTTTCCGCTATCCGGGGTACCCCATTGCTCGTTCAACTATTTATTATCTTTTTTGGTCTAGGGAGTATTGGATTAACGATTGACCCCTTTCCTAGCGCAATCATTGCCTTTTCTTTAAATGTAGGAGCTTATGGTTCGGAGATTATTCGAGCCTCCATCGCATCGATTCCTAAAGGACAATGGGAGGCGGCACAAACAATAGGCATGAGTTATTCCCAGTCACTGAGGAGAATTATTTTACCTCAGGCAACCCGTGTATCCATTCCTCCTTTATCCAATACTTTTATTAGTTTAGTAAAAGATACATCACTTGCATCGCTTATTTTGGTGACGGAATTATTTCGTAAGGCACAGGAGATAGCAGCACGAACGTATGATTTTATGCTTCTTTATGTGGAAGCAGCAATATTATACTGGGTTATTTGTTTTGTGCTTTCGATTATTCAAGACCAAATCGAAAATCGTCTCAACCGTTATGTGGCTCGTTAAAGGAGGAATCCTCATGTTCTTATCAGTAAAAGGTTTATCAAAGTCATTTGGAGAATTAGACGTGTTAAAAACAATCAATATAACGATTGATGAAGGAAACATCATCACGATTATTGGCCCTTCAGGTTCAGGGAAAACGACATTACTACGTTGTCTGAATGCACTTGAAATTCCGGATGAAGGGGTTCTAGCATTTCATGATGGCTTTGAAATAGCATTTGGAAATAAATTAAAGAAGAAAAAATTGATGGAGTTGAGTCGAAAGGCAGGAATGGTTTTTCAATCTTATAACCTATTTCCTCATAAGACGGCTTTACAAAACGTAACTGAGGGACCTCTAATCGTACAAAATAGAAATAAGAATGAAGTATTAGAACTAGCAGAATCTTTACTTCACAAAGTAGGATTAGCAGATAAGATGAATCTTTACCCTCATCAGTTATCTGGCGGGCAGCAACAACGAGTGGGAATTGCCCGGGCACTTGCAATTGAACCAGAATTAATGCTTTTTGATGAACCAACGTCTGCTTTAGACCCAGAACTGGTAGGGGATGTTCTAAAAGTAATAAAGGATCTAGCTAAAGAAGGGTGGACGATGGTGATTGTTACGCATGAGTTAAAATTTGCCGAACAAGTCTCAGATTCAATTATTTTTATGGATCAGGGTCAAATTATCGAGCAGGGACCACCTAGCCAAGTATTGAAGCACCCGAAACATGAGCGTACAAGTCAATTTATTCAACGCGTCGTAAATCCTTAGTTTGTAGAGAGTTATTTTTCTATCTCATCCTGCAATTGTTAAGGATGTACGGATTTTTAGATTTTTAGAATGAAAACGAAATGTAAAAAACCGTCATCTCTTGAGGTGACGGTTTCTACATGATATTAGATGAACATATGGAAAGTAAATCCGAAGTGAGTTAACATTGGTTTGGGCACTGGAAAATTTTTTCGTTATTAACCCAGAACGGTTTAGCATGCATGTTATTTTTTTATCTCATATTCTTTTTCTGTTCCATCATTAAAAACGACCTCTAGGGAGGCTTTTAAGTAGTTCTCCGGTAAATGAAAGGCTGCAATGGAAGCTTCCACCGCTTCTTCGTCTGTCATTTCTGGAGTAAGCTCCAATTTTTGTAAAACCGGAAAGATAGCATCGACTGCATCGGATCCTCGTACATTCACATCGTCAAAGGGGTGATAAAACTCTGCTTCAATTAACCCATCATCATCTTCTATTTCGCCTTCAAATTCAGAGTCTTCATATAAAACATCAAAATCATATGCCCTATAATCCAATTGCTCCATTATACCTTCCATATCCATTCGATTCATTACTTCTTGGCTCTCTATTTCCGTCAGCTCCTGTGGGTCTTTTGTTGAATCTTCGTTATCAGCAGCGCATGCCACTAGAACAAAACAAGTTAAAAATAAGACAACGGAATGAAATAACTCTTTCATAATTAGATAACCCTCCAAATTTATTGTTTAAGTTAAGTATTTCCAACTTTAAAGTCGTTATTCTTGATTTCATAGAAAACAAGGTATTTTCACAGATTATTGTTGATGATACAAGTTATAAAGAAACTTCTAATTTATATGGTTATTTTTTATTCATAAGGGCAAATTACAAAGGAAGTAACGATATTTATAGTTATTCTTTATAGAAAGGAGCTCCTGTTTGAATGGAAAAATTAGAAAAATCGATGTGGATAGCCATTATTGCTGTTGTCATCATTACCGTAGGGGGATATTTTGTTTTTCAAGGAACGGGTAACAATGATCACGCGGAATCTCCAATTGAGGATACGGAGCAAGAAGATCAAGAGGGTGAGGAGCAGGGAGACTCGGGGGAGGGTGAAGCGAAGGAAAATGAAGATAGATCCCCGTCTGACCACCAATCATTTCAGCATATGGAATATACAGGGGATATTGCTCCAGACTTTTCTGCGGAAGAACTAACAGAATTACCAACAAATAATTGGATTACGTTTGGTGGAAATATTTATAATGGAAGATACTCTCCGTTAAATCGAGTTGATGAAAACAACGTAGCGGAATTAAAAGCGGATTGGGTTACTAGTCTTGGGTCTGGTTTTGATTTTAAATATTCTGGTGAAGCCACACCGCTTGTATATGATGGTGTCATGTTCACCATCACAGGTGCCAATAATGTTTCGGCGCTAGATGCGACAACAGGTGAAATCATTTGGGAATTTCGTCCGAAGCTACCAGATGATTTGGACACGCTTTGTTGTGGTTGGGCAAGTCGAGGAGTTGCACTAGGTGATGGGAAAGTTTATGTAGCATTATTAGACGCAAGACTAGTAGCACTAGATCAAAAAACTGGTGAAGTAGTATGGGAGACACGAGTTGATGAATGGGAAAAAGGATACACCATTACTAGTGCACCACTTTTTTATGATGGGAAGGTTTATACAGGGATAGCAGGTGGAGAATACGGAATTCGAGGATATGTGGCTGCCTATGACGCAGATTTAGGAAGGCAAATTTGGAGGTCATATACGATACCTGCTCCTGGAGAACCTGGGCATGAAACGTGGCCAGAGGATAACGATGCCTGGATAAAAGGTGGGGCGCCAGTTTGGCAAACACCAGCAGTAGATCCTGAGTTAAACATGATCTATTTTGCAACTGGTAATACATCTCCAGACCTTGATGGGAGCAATCGAGAGGGAGATAACTTATATGCCGATTCGATGCTGGCACTTGACGCAGACACCGGTGAATATCAATGGCACTTTCAACAAGTTCACCATGATATTTGGGACTTAGATCCAGCCAATCCAGTTGTTCTATATGATGTAGAAATGGATGGAGAAATGAAAAAAGGAATTGCTCAAGCAGGTAAAACGGGCTGGGTTTATATGCTAGATCGAACAAATGGTGAACCATTAATAGGTATTGAAGAAAAAGAAGTGCCTCAAAATGAAAATCAAAAAACTTCACCTACACAGCCTTTCCCAGAAGGAGATGCCTTTGTACCACAAGAGATTACCGAAGAAGATATCGAACGAGATCTTCCTGAGGATTTCGAAGGAGAAGTAGGGAGCATCTTTACGCCATTCTGGGATGAGCCAGTAACAATTAAACCATCGCCACAGGGTGGAGGTAATTGGCCACCATCTGCATATAATCCAGATACAGAGTTATTTTACGTATTAGGTAATGATAACTACTTTGCATACGCACATTATGCAGAAGATGAAGCAAACAAGTTTGAAGAAGGAAAGGAATGGATCGGTAGTATTTGGCAACCGATTTCCGATGCACCATTTGGTGGTACTGTCACTGCATTAGATATCAAAACGAATAGGATTGTTTGGCAAAAAGAATGGGACACCATTGCATATAGTGGTATTTTAACAACAAAAGGGAACCTCGTATTTGTAGGTCATAATGACGGGCGAATCATTGCTTATAATGCTACAACCGGTGATCAAGTATGGGAGTTTATGACAGACGCAGGAGCAAACGCCCCACCAATTACGTATGAAGTGGATGGAAAACAATATGTCTCCATATTCTCTGCTGGAAACTCCTTAGCTGGAACAAAGCATGGGGATAAGATTTATACTTTTTCATTAGATGGCGAGTTTGAGTCGTTAGAAGATATTTCAGATGAAGATATAAATCGTTCTCCAATTCAAAGCGATGAGGCAGAAGAAGCTGAGGAACAAAATGAAAGCCAAGGTTCTGCTGTTGAAAATGGACAAAAGGTATATGAAAATAATTGCCTAGCCTGTCATGGGGCCGAAGGTGTTGGCGGACATAACGGACCTAACCTACAGAATAGCCCAATGTTAGACGATGATGACAGTTTGATCCAACAAATTCTACACGGTAGTGGAGCAATGCCTGGGTTTGAAGATTCGTTAGATGAAGATGAAATCAACGCATTAGTTGAATATCTAAAGAGCTTAAAGAATGAAGAATAACAAAAAGGTAACCATTCTACGGAATGGTTACCTTTTTAAATTTATTCATTCAGAGCTAGCCTTTTCTGTAAGTGGTAAATTTATTAAACGATCATCTTTTTGTTCAGGATTACCACGTTCATCATGGTTATTTGTTATTGTAAACAAGGAATTATCTTCAATCAGAACATCCCTTAGTCGGCCAACTTCATCAAAGAAATCGGACGTTTCACCATTTGCAATATCGTAGGTGAAAATTTTGGCACCAGCTAAGGAAGCGATGTATAGCTGACCCTCATTATAGGCCATTCCAGAAGGAGCCCATGTATCTTCACCAGAGTGAAGAACTGGCTGTACCATATTTTCTGCTTCTTCATCACCTTGAATCTCTGGCCATCCATAATTTTTTCCTGCTTCTATTAAATTTATTTCATCATGGCCATCTTCTCCATGTTCGGAACTATAAAAATTCCCTTCACTGTCCCATGCAAAACCTTGTGGGTTTCGGTGTCCATAAGAAAATACGTAGGAATCCTCAAATGGATTGTCTTCAGGTATATCACCATTTAATTCAATACGGAGAATCTTACCAGCTAAACTGTCAAGGTCCTGCGCATGTTCTGCGTGCCCAGTATCTCCAGTTGTTGCATATAGCATTCCATCAGGACCTACTTGAATACGACCTCCATTATTAATTTCACCACCAGGGATTTGATCAAGTAAAACTTCTTCTTCTGTCCAAGTGTCTTCATTTAGTTTTAGACTAATGATACGATTGAGAGTTTCACCATCTTTTTGGTAAGTATGGTAAGCGATTGCCTTGTAGGAAGTTTCAAAATCTGGTGTTAACGTAAATCCAAGAAATCCACCTTCTCCTTCGTGGAGGACTTCTTCTGATACATCTACGTGCTGAACGTCCACGATCCCGAAGTCACCATCAATTTTTATAACGGTTCCATCTCGTTGACTTAGGAAAAAGTTATTGCCACTTTTGTTAATTGTCCATGGAATAAATAGGTTGTTCGCATGAATACTCCCATCGTCTGAAGCTACTACTTCAATCGACTCTTCCAATGCTTCCACAGCATCTTGTTCAAATAAATGATCTTCTTCTGTATTCGTCGTTTCATTTTGATCATCAGTTGCGTTATCTTCACCTGTATTGAATAACAATACAAGCCCTACTGCAAGTATTAGTCCTAGTAAACTTACATACAGAAACATAGACTTTTTCAAAAAATCACCTCTTATTTACTTGTAATCATAAATAGCATTAACAAAGGTAGATTATTTTAAACATATAAAGATAGATTTTATAGGAAATACCTATAAGAGATGGTAAAAATAACTAGGTCTGATGGCTCAAGTATTGTGATATAATTGGGCTGATTCATGGGGGAGCGAATGGAAGGAGGGCAGGCAGGTATTTTCATAGACATTCAAAGTTACCTATAAGATACATAGTTTAAACTGTTAGTTAGAAAGGGCTGAGGGGCATGAGTGAAAAAATATATCATTTTAATGAAATTGAAATAGCAGTTGAAATACATACATATTTATTACAATTACCTGGTGTTGAATACGATGAAAGTGCTAACGGACCAACCATTGGATACAAACATATTGACCAAACGTTTAAGATGGCAACAATGCACGGGGGAGCTGAATACCAATCCTTGGTATTGCATGTGGATCCTGATAATCGATTGTCAACGTTAGGGAAGAAGATTCAAAAAGAAATCGAAGAAATTTTAAACTTTGATATAAAACAGTTAAGAACACATCCATTAAAAGCGAATGAGGTATATATTCCATTAGAAAAGTTGGACTATCAAGATCCTATTTCACGTATTAAAGAAATCATTCATGAGACGTATGAGAAACAAGAATCAACAATCACCATATAGAAATCAAAAAAGAAACCCACTTAACTAGCGGGTTTCTTTTATTTGGTGCCTGGCACCGACGAAATTCGACATTTAGAATGGTATGGCTTGGGCGTCGGAGTAGATGTAGCCGAGTATGTCAATTTCGTATTCGCTATAGTTGGGGTCTAGCTTGTTTCCGTCCCAACGATTTCCAAATACTTCTGATATTAAGATTTCCATTCCACCTTCTGCATATTCCTCTAATCTTTTTCTAGCTTGTCTGCGGAATTCATTATCATCAAATTGCTCAATATTCTTTCCGAGTTCAGGATCCCCTAAAAGGATCGAATAAATAGTAGCCCGTTGGCTCGTATTAAAGTAGTTGGAACGAAACTCTCTACCACGGGTTTCAATTGGTGATCTACGATTATTTTTGAAGCCGATACTAGCACAAATACTGAATAAATCCTGGTATTTAACATCAAATTTCGTATTTAGATGAATATAAACTTCTTCATACTTTTCACTTGTATAGAAAAGAATTTGATCCATTAAAAAGTCCATGCTTTACCCCCTTGTCGCAATTGTTTCATTAAGATCAAGTTCAACAATTTCGGAATGGCCAGTTTTGATTTGATCGAGTCTATACCATTTTCCAAGCTTTCCAGTTGCTTTAAATTCCATTTCCTCTGTTTTAGATAGCTCCGTATCTGTTAATAGAAGAATCCATTGTGAAGATAGTCGAGGAATGTTTTGAATTAATTGGTCTCTATTTGTACCACTAATACGACCGAACGGTGTATCCATGAAAAGTGGAAATGAGATATCCGTATAGTCACCTGCAGCAACCTTGGCTAATGACGTAATAAATGATAAAGCAACAACCTGACGTTGACCCTGCGAGATATCTTGGGTTATGTTGACTTGATCCCATCCAATAATTTCAATTTCGTATTTTTCATTAATATCAATTTTACTGATCAATTCTTTGTCTTTACTATCAATTAATAGTTTAAAAATAGATGTAGCTTCTTCCGTTAGTCGGAGTCGCATGTTATCACTGTACTCTACAAAAACTCTCTCAAACTGTTCCTTTAATCCTTCAATATATTCTAGAACCTTTGCATCGACCTTTAAGCTTTCATTTTGGCGTAGTAAACGATTAAATTCTTTTTCCTTCGCCTTTCTGTTATTTTCTTTCTCGATGATTTGATCCTTCATTTTAGAAATATCCACCCGAAATTCATCTAATTCGTTCTTTTTATTTTTTAAAGTGGATTCCAAGTGGCTAAGATTTTCTTGTTCCTGAGCCTTATTTTCAATGTCAGCTTGAAAGTCATCGAGCTGTCGGTCAATTGCAGCAATATTATTTTTAATTTCTCTAAATTCCTTCAAGCTTTTATTTATTGAGCGCATTTGGTCTTCTTCGCTAATTTGGGCGTCATGAATACTAGATGTAACTAGCGAAACAAGAGGGGTGAGGTTAGAGCGTTTAAAGTTTTCCTTTAAAAATTCCACTTGTTTTTTATGCTTTGGATTTTCCTCAAGATTCGTTCCACAGCATGCGCAAACTAATTCATTTAATGATTTCTCGATAACTTCTATTGGAATTAAATCTTGCTGATCCACTAGCACCTGATCCAAATAGTTTTTAACAGAATGGTACGTATCCTTCAAAATCAGGTTTGGTCCATTAGCAACGAGGAGATTTTTCATTTCATCTTTTTTTGCTTTTAATAAACGCTGCTCATACGTTTTCCTTTCTTTTGTTTCGCGGTATTTATCCTGTATTTTTCGAACATCTTCATTTTCTGCAAGTTTGGTTTCAATCTCTTCGATTTCTGTAGAACAAGCTAACATATTGGATTCTTTTAGAGAAACTTTCTCTTCTAAGTCGGTAATTTCATTTGCTAAAGCCTCAATTTCATTTTGCTTTTGGTTTAAATCAAGGTTTTGCGAATCCTGTAGTAATCTACGTTTTTCCGTAGCATGAAGCTTATTCAATAGTTTGATGGCTTCCTCTAATTTATCAATGTGAAGAAGCTTTACAATACCATTTTTCACTTCTTCCTTTACACTTTTATCTGTCTTTGTTAAGGTTTCTATTTTCTCAGCGTCAAAGAGGAAGAAATCCTTAATACTTGCATGAAGGATGTCGTTTATTATTCGGTAAATTTCATCTTCATCGGTAATCGAGTCGGGACTAAAATTACCATTTTCATCAGTAATGTACAATTCAACCTCGCTCATGCGTTCTTTGATAATTTCGCCTGTCTTAATCCCCATGATCCTGCGATTAAGTTGATATGTTTTCCCTTTGGATTCAAATTGTAGTTGAACTTCTGCTTCTACGGGTAAATTCTTCGCTTCTTCCAGTGCGATAAAATTTACTAAGTGTATTTTTTCCTTTGGATTATCTTGCTCAATATGGGTACTACCGTATAATCCAAACATTAATGCTCGAAAAATACCAGTTTTTCCTTTTCCGTTTTCTCCAAAGATAATCGTTATATTCTGTTCACCACTAGCAAAAATTATTTCTTGTTGGCCATAAAATTGCCTAAAGTTGTTTACTGCGATTTTTTTTAATTTCATTTATTCATATCCTCCAAAACCAGTTCTTTAATTTCTTGGCGAATACGGTCTTCAATTTGTGTATTAGACAGATTTCCGTTTTCGATGTCTTTCATTAGTAATTTTGCTAATTTAGAAAGATGATCAGGAAATTCATTGATTCGTTGATCTAATTCCTTGGTTGTTTTCATGAGGCCCCTCCATTTGCTTAAATTCGTTATAAACTTCCCATGGTAATTTATCCATTAAATATTCAAGGTGGTAGGGAGCTAAAAAGGCTCCAATTTCTTGTCTTGCACGATAGCTATTAATGGCAAATCGTGAGAACTCCGAAAAGCGAGGGAGTTCCTTTGATGCGATCGATTTGTACATCTGATCATTTGCAATAGACGGCAGGACAATAAAATCATAAATCTTAGCAATGTTCTTACCAGGGTGTGCACGTAATATTCTTCCACGACGTTGCACGAATTCCCTAGGGTTAGAAGTACTAGCAAGAAAATAAGCTTCTTTTGTGCTTGGTACGTCAACGCCTTCATCTAAACATTTAATAGCAACCAGGATCTGAATCGAACCCCGGTCGAAGGCATCTAAAATTTTCATGCGTTCTTTTAAACTTACCTCCGAATCAAAACGATGAACACGGTATCCTAAGTCAGCAAGTCCTTTTGTAATACCCTCGATTTCACCCGGTGCACAATAGACTAAGGTATGTTTAACACTTTCCCTATCTTTCTGATCAAAGAGTGAGAAAAGCTTCTCCTTCTTGGCTTCTGCTTTACTAATTAGTAAACTTCTTTTTCGGTTTACTTCACTAATTTCTTCGTTATTTAATTTCTCATCACTATACAAATGAATGAGTCGTTTTGTCAGTTGATCATAACGATGTAGCTCATGGTCTGTTAAGTCAGTTTGTATCGGATGGTAGCTGTATTCCGTCAAAGCTCCATTCCTAATCGCGGTTTTCATATCGTATTCGTATACAACAGGTCCGAAAAATGCAGTTATATAGTCCGTACCGTCATCATCCCACCATCGTTGTGGAGTTGCTGAGAGTCCTACTTTAGCATCCATATCCCCTAGAAGATTTTTTCGTAGGCTTCTGACACCGAAGTAATGACATTCATCAGCAATCAAAAAAGCATTACGCTTTATACCGGCAATATAATTATTAAACTCCTTTGAAGCAGCAGTCTTGTATGTTGTAATAGCAACATGGTGATCAATGATTCCTAAATTAAAATCTCGAATATCGGCTTGTAGTTGATTCATCCAAGTTTTTTTACTACCGTAGCATTTTGTTATAGTTGAAAACCCCATCATTTCACAGTTTTCAATCCATTGTTCAACCAAATGGGTGAAAGGTACGATAATAACAAGAAACATGCGTTTTCTGTCATTCAAAAAAGCTTTGGATATTAATAAACTTGTAATTGTTTTGCCTGTTCCTGTAGCCATTTCTAAAATTCCATGCCAGTTATTTACTTGAATAGATTGAATAGCTTCTTCTTGATAAGGACGTGGTTTTATAACTTTTTTGAATGATGACCCCGGCTTATGATTGGTACGATAACTAGCGAGTTTCTCTTTAATAATATTTGGGATTTCAATAACTTTTAAACTTGGAGTTGTATCATTCCACAAATTTTCGAAGTCCTTTTCCATATCTCCAATTCGTTCCAAATCATGATCTTTAAAAAACACATCAATCTTTTCAAAGTTATCTCGTATTCCACCAACGGTTTCATTGGCAGAACCAGAGAATGCGATTCGATTTCCTACTTCGTCAAAAAAAATCCCAAATTTTTCATGATACAAACTATTATTCTTGGTAAAAGCGATTTTAATTTCTAATTTATCTTTATAAATTAACCAAGCTAACGTATTGAAAGCATCCGTTTCAATGGTTTTCTTGCTCATTTCTAACTCACGTAACAGAGATTGAATAACAACATCTTCTTTTGCCTTGTAGCCAAACTCAATGGCGTCCACATCTTCTTTGGTTAAATGTGGATTGGCAATAATTCGGATTACTCCATTTTTCTCTAAAAAGACATCGAGTCCATTTGCTAATACACTTAAGCTATTACTAGTAAAATAACCAACAGCCCGATCATATCGGACAGCCTCCTGTAAACATGGTTGATAAAAATCCTGATATATTTGGTCTTGGGAGGAACGGTATTTGTATTTTAATTCAAGGTGTTCAAACGACATAAGTCCACCTACCTTAATGTGACAATTCCTATACTATCGATTTCGATAAGATCTGACCGATGTTTGATCTCATAGGGAAGCACTTTTTCTTTTCCACTACCTTTTTGACGAATAATTCCTTTATCCGATAAGAAATCGTGAATAGCTGTTTCATGGAAGTTACCATTATATTCCTTTTTAAGAACTGTATAGACCAGTTCATTAAATGTCGTAATCGGACTATCCGCTCGAACAAGTAGAATACGATCATAACGATAATCATGGTGAATTTTCTTTATTTGACGATATCCTTTTTGTACGAGGATACTTTTAATTAGATATGGGTTCCAACGAAAATCAATGGAAGGAAGGGCGCTTCGATAGCCTTCAATTTGATTTAAAGATAAATAATCTTTTTCGCCCATCTGTGCTTCAATATAATTGATTAGTTGATTTTCTACATCTTTAGAAATAGTAAAATTACTAGCAGGATAGAAAATTCCAAGATCAATCTCCATAAAATAGTTATTCTCGATTATTTTCTCTAGTAGATTAGAAGCCATTAATGGTTTATATCCATGTTGCAGTATGAAGTCTTGAATTTCTTTTCTCGTAGTCTCTTCCCTAAACTCATGAACAATTACTTCTTCAAAACTTGTAATTTCACTATCTTCCTCATACAAGAAATTGTTCTGCCCTTTTAATGTAGGAATTAAGCTCTTAATAATAGATGCAAGTTTACTTGTGCTGTTAATCTCTTTTGTTTGAATAATTGGTGCTAGTTTTTTATTAAATAATATTTGTTCAAAAATAATGCCAGATGTGGTGTATCCATTTTCCATCGTTTTTTTGGCTACATGAATGAGTTCTGTTTTTTCTGCTTCAGTAAGCCCAAGTGCACCCAATAATTTAATCGTGTTTTTTTCCCAAGAAATAATGTGATTGGAATTTGAAATAGCTAAATCTATTTTATATCTCGGCCATTTTAATTCCTGTTCTAATTGATCTCTTGTTGCAGTTCCACCTAGGTTGTCAATTGTAGCAATGATACGGTCCTCAACGTTTAAACGTTCATTGTTATCCCGATATATATCTAACGTATTACCTCTGCCAATACTAAATTTATCGGCAAGGAAGTATTTCACAATCGAGTATAGATGGAGTTTGTTTGTAATGTGATAGGGTGCTAGTTTACTTTGAAATGCTTCAAATATTTCTTCAGCATTTATGACATCTACTTCTTCAAATCGCGCAGATATATAGCTCTGAATTTGATCGATCAACTCGGAGTGAATGGATTCCGGTTCAAACCATTGGAATGTAAAGCGATCAACTAGTAGGATGTTTTCAGAATCTCGAATTCTAGCTTCAATTGATCTAGTAGAATCGCCCAACTGATAATTAAAGTGCACTTTTGCTAGATTACGTAGCTCTTCAACCGACGAATCATCCAGTTTAAACGGTTCATGGATATAGTTTTTAAAAATTAATTCAAGTACATCGATGATTTTTAGCTTATTTAATGAATAAAAAGTTCCGTATTCATGATATCCATATTTCTCTATAATCTTTTTAAGGTCTAAATCATAATCCGTTTCCAATATCTCTTCAACCGTTTCTTCGTAATCCTTTAGATTAAAAGTAGAAGGGAGTTCTTCCATAATCCCTGTTAACTTTTCAACAAACGAAGATTTTTCCTCTGATTCTAAAAAGAATGAATCAATTTCTTCTGAATACGGAAGAACAGCATCTTTCATTTTGAACATTGCCAACATATCCTGGTGTTCCGTTCCGATGATTTGTATCAGCTTGTCAGAAGGGATAAACAAATTATTTTTAGCTATCAAACGCATAATTAAAGGGAACTTTTCCCCGTGAAGCAAACTAGTAATCTTATTAACTAACTTTTTCTCCAATTGTCGTATCCGTTCGCGTGTTACATTAAAAGCTTCTCCAGTTTCTTCTAATGTTTTTTGTTTTAGAAACCGCAACTTTAATATAAGTAACTCCCTATCCTTTAGTTGGGATTTTACTTTTTCGATGGTATCTCTTGGGCTCGATAACTTGTTTAATTGGAACGACAATTCAAAAAGTAGTTTTTTATCGTTTAATGCTGTAATTGATTCAATATGTTGATTTTCTAATTCCGAAACAGTCATGACAGGGATTGCTTCCGTTGATGATAAATGAAATACTTCAAGAAGTTCGGAGACTTCCAAATCCTTCACATATGGATATAATTCACCAGTTGAAAATATTTCTATTTCATCAAGTTGATTGGAATCGGCTATTTCATTTAATGTTTCCATGATCGTTTCTACCTTTTTTGTCCCAACCCCAGGTAATTTAGCATATTCATGAATATGGTTTGCAGTAATTTCATCAATCGTTGTTATTCCTTCGTTTTTACAATATTCAACGAATTTATTATGCTTATTTTCATAGAAAGCTTCCGTTATTGTAATTAACGAAGCTGCAAGACTTTGTTTAGGGACGACGTAATTAAAGGCCTCCTCATTTTCAAGGGTGAAAACGTCTGTTCCTTCCAATTGGACACCGTATGTTTCAAGTTTGTCTGTAACCATATAAAACTTTCGATTACCTACACCCTTGGTATTTTTATATTCAACAAGATGTTTATTGGTTATATCCTCTAAAAACGTAAGATTATTTCTTCTGCAATAACTTCGGAATGAGTTGTATTTATTTTCGTTAAATATTTCATGAATTGTTCGTGAGGTGTCAGGTTCTTTGTTAGTGGAGTTATGTTCGAGTATATGGTTCGCTGCAATTTCTTTAACGGTTTGTCGAGCTGGATCTTCCTGTATTTCAAAGCTGGCATGACGAAACTCATCCTCTAACTCAAGGATGTCAATGGATGCATTGATATAGCGAAATCCATCTAGTGGAATGTGATGAAAAAAGAGGTCACTTTGTACAGCAAATCGATCGATAAAACTAGATAGACCTAGTCGCTTCCAGTTGATTTTTTTGTATCTATCCTGATTTGATGTAACAATTATATTGTTGGTTTCTTGTAATGTAAACGTTGGCAAAATATTATTCGCTTTTTCTGTGAAAAATTGAAATCCGCGTAATGTCAGTTCATCCGTTAGGTCGATAAACTTTTCTCTATCTTCAATATAAAGTCTACGAATGGCATCCATAGGGATTTTATTATCTATAGGTTGTACCGATTGAAAAAACTCGCTCAATAGTTGACTTTGAATGTTTCTTACATTATCCACATAATTAGGGATTAAAATATAATCTATCATAAGGAACACCTCCAAGTATTGTTGAAGCATATTTCTTTTGGTAATCAAATATTAATTAGACCGTCCTTTATCTTTAACTATGATTCTATTTTGTTCTATTTATAAACCTTTGTCAACACCCTTTTTTTATGGTGCCAGGCACTTGTCAAATTCCGACAAGTGCCTGGCACCTTTTTGAAACTTCCTGTTCTAGGAAATCGTATGTAGTGATATGTGCTAATTTATTCGATCTAACAATTGAAGAAGGGGTGTTTTTGTGCAGGAACCAATGCTATCATTACAAAAAGTAAATAAGATGATTGGGAGAAATCATATCATTAGGGATCTCTCATTTGATGTGAATCCAGGAGAAATCTTCGGTTTTCTTGGTCCAAATGGAGCAGGTAAAACAACCACGATACGGATGGTTGTGGGGCTTACTGGAATATCATCTGGTGATATAAGAATTAACGATTTTAGTATTACAAAGGATTATAAAAATGCCATCCAATACGTAGGAACGATTGTAGAAAACCCTGAATTATATCCTTATCTAACTGCAGAGAAAAATCTTCTGCATTATGCTCGCATGAGTAAGAATGTCACAAAAGAAGATATCAAGCAACGCCTAGAGCTTGTTCGTCTATCTCATGTCCGAGATCAAAAGGTATCAAGGTTCTCGCTTGGTATGAAACAGCGTTTAGGTATAGCTCAGGCAATGCTTCATAACCCAAAGGTATTAATTTTAGATGAACCCACCAATGGGTTAGATCCAGCTGGGGTACGAGAAATGCGTGATTATTTACGTAAAGTAGCCAAGGAAGAAAATATTGCGATATTGGTATCGAGTCACTTGCTATCTGAAATGGAGCTCATGTGTGACCGTTTTGCTATTATTCAAAACGGAAAATTAGTAAAGGTTGAAGAGGTTTCTAGTGAAGGACAAATGGATGTTGCAAGTTTTTATCGTATAGAAGTAGATGAGCCTAACAAAGCCAAAAAACTTCTATTAGATAAATATGTTGATGAAGTCGGGCTTGATGATGAAATAATTCGTGTAAATGTTACGAAGGAAAAAATCGGTAAGATTATTACTTTCTTAACAAATAATGATATGACGATTTATGAAGTCATACGAGAAAAACAAACATTAGAAGATCGGTTCTTAGAGGCAACCGAAGGGGAGGTGTCCTAATGTTATTGAAATTGATTCAAAATGAATGGATGAAATTATTTAGTCGGATTGGTACATATGTTATGTGTGGAATATTACTTCTTGGATTGGTTACTACTGCAGCTTTTACATTTTACACGAAAACCCAAGAAGAGGACTTGCCTAGTAAGGAGCAATGGGAACAAGAATTGCTCCAAGAAAATGAGAATCTCGCTGTCGATGAGCAGGAGACCAATAACAATTATATCCTTAACTATGCTAGAAGTAATCAAGCGATCAATACATACCGTATAGAGAACGACATTTCACCATATGAAGTTACTAATGTATGGACATATATCGAGTCGAATAATATGCTTATCCAACTCATTGGAGTCTTCATTATAATAGTAGGGGCGTCTATTGTTGCCCATGAATTTAATAAAGGGACAATAAAACTATTATTGGTTCGATCTGCTTCTAGAAATCAAATACTAGCATCTAAGTTTATAACGACCATTTTGTTCGGTCTATTCTTGTTAGCATTACTATTTGGTTTATCATTTGTAGTAGGAAGTATCTTATTTGGGTTCGATGGTACGGCTGTTCACCTTTCTTATATAGACGGTGAAGTTGTTGAGCGTTCAAGGATATTATTTTTAGGGTTAAGCTATTTATCTAGCTCTGTTAAACTCGTTATGCTTACTTCGTTCGCTTTTATGATATCTACTATCTTTAGAAACGAAACCATAGCGATTGCACTATCGGTTATGCTCATGTTTGTAGGAAGTCAAGCAACTAATATTTTAGCCTTGTTTACTGATTGGGCAAAATATTCGCTATTTGCAAATACAAATCTAGATGTGTATTTTACAAATGGACCAATGGTTGAAGGGATGACATTATTATTTTCTGTTGTTGTATTAATCATTTACTTAAGCCTATTTTTATTTCTCGCATTCTTATTCTTTAAGAAAAGAGACGTCAGCATATAATTTTATAGATTCCATATCGGTGCCAGGCACCTGTCAAATTTCGACAAGTGCCTGGCACCAAGATAGGAGTTATTTTCGTTTCTAATCATATCTACAAGGTCCAATTAATTTTTGACGATCTTTTCTAATTGTTTCTTACCTTCCTCTGTTAGATATGCATTTTTGTCGTTCAGGAGTTTTTTTGCTAAGTCAGTTGTCATATTATTAGGCTTATTTGCCATAAAAATATCCTCCTTTCTGCCTCTCATTATTACAGTACGCTATCCAAATAGAAAGGAAATGGACAAGTGGACTAGGAGGAGAGTGGAATTTAGTTGACTTATCAATCAGGTATCCATATCTTTGACCATTCAATGTTCGTTTTGCAGAAATAGGAATGTAATTTGACAGAAAAAGAATGCTATATCAAACTGTCAAAATTGTAAATCACGGAATACTTTAGTATGATTTCTTTATCACTAGCGAGAGGAGCATCAAACATGAAATCAGCGTTAGTTTTTGGGGGAACTCGATTTTTTGGAAAGGATTTAGTCCGATCTCTGTTAGATAGAGGGGTTCAAGTAACAATTGCAACGAGGCAAAGCAGTGAGGATTCATTTGGTGAAGAAGTGGACCGTTTAAAAGTAGATCGATTTGATGAAGGCTCTATCCATTCAGCAGTAGAAGGTAGGGAATGGGATGTTGTGTTTGATCAACTTTGTTTTTCTTCCAAAGATGCTCAGATTGCAGTTGAAGCTCTAGAAGGTAAAGTTCAACGTTATGTTTTCACTTCAACTTTATCTGTTTATGATAATGGAGAAGCAATGCCTGAGGAATATTTTAACCCGTATACGTACGAACTGAAAATGGTAAGTAAAGATGAAGTGTCATATCAGGAAGGAAAAAGGCAAGCAGAGGCTTATTTCTTTCAGCAATCCAACCTTCCCGTTGTTGCGATGCGTATTCCAATTGTACTAGGTGAAGAAGATTATACAGAAAGATTATGGCATTATGTGAATCAAATTAAAGAAGGGAATGCGGTTTATTTTCCTAATCCAAAAGTAGAAATGTGTTTCATACATCAAAGAGAGGCTGGGGATTTTCTCTCTTGGATTGCAGAATCTGATTATACTGGACCTATCAATGCATGTGCGAACGGTCAAATTTCGATGGAGGATTTAGTATCAAATATCGAAGAACAAACGGGAAGGGAAGCTACCATTACGACAGAAGAAAAATTAACTTCACCGTATGGAATTGAGCAAACGTGGTCTCTTAGTAATGAGAAAGCTACTAATTTAGGATATGCCTTTACAGAATTAAGGGCGTGGTTACCTGAACTCATTCGGAGATTAGGTTAAGATGTAAAAATTAATAGCAAAACACTTGTAAGCTGAGGAATAAATTTACAAGTGTTTTTTGTGTAGGAGGAATGCTAATGAAGCCTTTTACAGAAAAAGTTATTTTAATCATTAAGCAAATACCTCAAGGTAGTGTCATGACATATGGACAAATCGCTCGTCTGGCAGGAAGTCCTAGAGGAGCTAGGCAAGTTGTTCGCATTCTTCATTCTATGAGTAAAAAGCATCATCTTCCTTGGCATCGAGTTATTAATGCAAAAGGGAAAGTAGCGGTAAAAGATGATGCTATTTATCAAGAGCAAATCTATTCATTACAAATGGAAGGTGTCAAAGTTTCTGAAAAAGGCAGGGTAGATTTAGAACAATATCAATGGTTTGAGGAGTAAAATAGCGGTGCCAGGCACTTGTCGAATTCGACAAGTGCCTGGCACCTTTTTTTGAAAAGTATTTGAACAAAGGAGGTTTGGTGTAGAATTTATAGGAAATAATGATAAAATTATTTAATGATACTTTTTTAATCTATAAATAATCATAGTAGGTGAGGTGTTTTTAATGGCAAGTCAAAATAAATCTCCTTTTGGATTGATTATGATTGTAACATTGGTAGTTGTTGCTTTGGCTGTTGCTCTCGTAATTATTAACAATAGTATGGAATCAGATGTTGGTACTTCATTTGATGAGGCACCTTCTATTGAAGGACAACCTGTTATGGGAGAAGAAGATGCTCCTGTTACGGTTGTAGAATTTGGAGATTTTAAATGTCCATCATGTAAAGCATGGGGAGAAAATATTTATCCACAATTCGTAAAAGACTATGTAGAAACTGGTAAGGTGAAATTTGCCTATGTGAATGTGTTATTCCATGGCAATGAATCAAAATTAGCTTCCCTGGCTGCGGAATCTGTTTACAAGCAAAACCCAGAGATCTACTGGGATTTTCATAAAGAGATTTATAAGGAACAACCGGCAAGCCATGATACAGCATGGGTAACCGAAGAAAAACTGTTAGAAATAGCAAATAATTATTCCGAGATAGACACGGAACAATTACAAAACGATTTAGAAAACAATACTGATATCAACCAGGTTAACAAGGATACAGAACTGGTCACGAAATATGAGGTCGAGTTAACGCCAACGATTATGGTTGATAATGTGGTAATAGAAGATCCATTTGATTATGAAGCAATTGAGGAAGCTATTGAAATAGCTTTAGAGGATAACTAGATGGCAAATCGAAATCAAATATTCTTATATCTTGCATGGATTGTTGCACTAGCCGCAACCTTAGGGAGTTTGTATTTCAGTGAAATTCGTGGATATATTCCTTGTGAGCTTTGTTGGTATCAACGTATTTTAATGTATCCTCTTGCACTTATTCTTGGTATTGCCACTTTTAAAAATGAAAGTTCCGTAAAAAAGTATGTCCTACCAATGGCTGTGATTGGGTGGGGGATTTCATTGTTCCATTATTTGGAGCAGAAGGTACCCGGTTTCGCAGAAATTAAACCTTGTAAAAACGGTGTCCCATGTAGTGCAGAATATATTAATTGGCTCGGTTTTATTACTATTCCATTTTTAGCATTGACGGCTTTTAGTTTCATTATTATCATCATGATTTTCATTAAATCAAAAAACTTGAATAAATAACTGTTTCAGCTTAAGCGTGTAGAGGTTCTCTACATGCTTTTTTAAATCTTTATTTAGCTCATCTCAGCCGGACTGTTTGTACGAGTACATCATGGAAACCCTATTACATTTTGTGCGGTCAATCGCCCTCCCAATCCGTATTTTAAGTGAATATGAAGAACCCTTGCGTGCACCTGCATACGATATCATATGCTCAAAGAAAGAAGGGGAGATACGTGATTCACACAGTGAAAATAGGTGAAACACTTCATCAAATATCCAAAGATTATCGTGTACCGTTACGTGAAATTATTCGTGCAAATCCAGGGATAACTCCAAATATAATATATCCTGGGCAGACAATCATCATTCCAGGAGTTCCGTCACCAGAATCAAGTCCGTATTTAATTGATGTATCGATCAATAATCGTACGCTTCAATTATTTAATAATGGGGTGCTAGAAAAACAATATCCGATCGCAGTTGGAAGAATTCTTCATGAAACACCTGTAGGGGAGTACATTATCATTAATAAAGCACCAAATCCAGGTGGGCCATTTGGAACGATGTGGATGAGCTTATCAAGACAACATTACGGTATTCACGGAACGAATGATCCAAGTTCTATAGGGAAAGCAGTATCAAGAGGGTGTATTCGTATGTATAACAATGATGTTGAAGAACTGGCTACTTTAATCCCTGTTGGAACCAAGGTTCGTATTCATCTTTAGTAGCTTGGTAAAACGAATTATTTTTTCTCATAATTATAAAAAAGGATAGGAATACTAAATCGGAGTATTGATACTACATTAAATGGAGGTACAACAATGGTACAACAGAATTTACAGCAACAGTTACAACAAGCAAGTCAGGATATCAAACAGGCTCGAGAAGCTTTTACCCAGGCACAAGGATCAGATGTTGAACTACTTAAACAAGCACATGAACAATTACAACATGCAGAACAGCAATTACAAAATGCCCAAAAGCAAGCCGGAGATGAAGCAACACAAAATTCGCAGTTTCAACAAGCTTATGAACAATTACATGATATACGTCATGAAATGCAAGAGGTAAAGCAAAAATTCAATTTTTAATGAAAAAACACATGGAAGACGGGGCCTTAACTGGAACCCGTCTTTGTTGTTCCTCGTTCTACTTTTAGCAATTTATATATTTAAATCTTGGCTTTAAAGAGTTCCCGTAAGAAAATGTTTTAACACAGTAATGATTTTCAATGGTTGTCGTTTTTAGCTGTGAAATTTATAGGGAGGGAACTAAAAAATGGATTGGGTTAAACTTATATTCGGTCTTATTGTTAGTTAGCGGAATTTTGATTTTAGTTGCAACATCTTTACAAAAGGGTGATGAAAGAAGGAAGTTTATCAATATGAAAGCTCAATCATATGCATTTATCGTAGTTATGGGGGTGCTAATTTTAGAAGTTGTACAGTCCATTTACCTAACGATTCAAGGGAATACTTCTTATAATGGTAATGGAATTTCGCCATTAGTATTTCTGTCAGTAATTTCAATTATATATCTGGTAACATTACTAATTTATAGGAAAAAATATGGTGATTAAATGAAAATCACATTAAGAAATTAAGAAGCTCAGCTAAATTATCCCAGGCAGAACTAGCTAAACTCTGTAAAGTATCCAGACAAACAATCAATGCAATTGAAAACGATAAATATGATCCTACGTTACAATTAGCGTTTGACATTGCCGCTGCGTTGAATACCACAGTAGATGAGCTTTTCATTAGTGATTTTACTAGGAAGTGAAATTTCGACCTCATAATGAGATCTTTTATTTTGCAGTTGATCGATTCATAAAACAAAGTATCATTACGCTCAAAGGTACCTTATGGTTAATGAATTCCACATCTGCTTAAAGCGTTTTAGATTTAACTATTCAATAGTAGGCAAGTGTTCTTCTAAGACTTGCCACAATTTTAATTAATAAGTATATAAAATCTTTATAAAATTAATTATTCTGCCTAGTCATTATTGATACGAAGTCATAGGCTATAGTGTGCAAGTTAATCTATTGTCAACAAAGGAGAATTTATATGTACGGAAGAACAATGCCGATGTATAGAGATACAGATCCGAGATTTTTTGCGCCAGGTGGAGCCCTAAGTCCGCTAGCAACAGGTCTTATTGGAGCAGGATTAGGCTATCTTGGTGGGGAAATATTTGGTCAGCAACCAGGTTATGGTTATGGACCAGGTTATGGTGCTTATAACCCAGGGGCAGGATATGGTGGTTACGGTCAACCTGGAATCCCAGGTGGTGGATATGGATATCCTGGTCAAGCGATGGGAGGCTTCGGAAATCCAGGAGCTGGTTATGGATTTCCTGGGTACGGTCCTGGACCGTTTAGATAAAATCTTAAAGGTGCCAGGTACCTATCGATTTACGATAGGTACCTGGCACCTTGTTAAATAAGCTCTTTAAAATAATTGATGTTGGTGTTGAAATCTGGAACGGTTTTTTCATTTTCGGCTTTTTCAACTAATTTAACTAACAAGTCGTTAAATGGGGTAGTGATTCCAGCGTTTCTACCTTTTGTTGAAATAACACCATTAATATAATTGATTTCTGACTTTCTGCCTTTTTCAAGATCCTGCAGCATGCTTGCCTTTAGTAATGCCTGTGGAGCAAACACCTTTTTGGCAAAGCCAATTACGTCTTGTAAATTACTTCGGTCATCGTTTAATTTAAAAACCTCCAAATTAATTCCAGCTAATTCAGTAAATTGAACATCTGAGGCATTTCCAACGCGTATCGTTTCATCCGCTAACATGACGGCACTCGTGACAGCAGTTTCATTTTTGAGGATATCTCCATAGGTACACCCCAATGCAGTAGACATCCCACTCATCGCAACATTTACTAATAATTTTGCCCATTTTGTTCCAACTAGATTAGTTGAAATATTGGTGCCACCAACTTGATCTAATATCCCTTTTATGCTGTTAATCCTATCTGTAATGGCTCCGTTTAACTCTCCAATTTGAAAGGCATTTGCTTGAAAAGCATCAACTGCTGTTGTTAACTCCGAAACACCAGGTTGGACCCAAGTTGCTCCAAATTCAACAGAGCCACCAATAATTCTATTTCCCCCTATTTTAGAGGTAAGGTACTCTTCTGGGACACCGTTTTGAAGAGAGAGAATAACGCTGTTATCATCTAAAAATGGCATCAGACTGTCTAAAACGTCTTCGTTATATGTTTGTTTTGTGAGTAAAAGGACCATGCCGTATGTACCGCTCATTTCTTGTGGAGTAATGGCTTTGACAGGAATTGTTTCCTTTACTGTACCGGTAATTGTTGCACCAGATTCATTTAATGCAGCTACATGTTCTTTATTTACATCAATTAGTTCAATATCATCGTTTCCTTTTGATAGATATGCACCAATTATTGTACCTAATGATCCAGCTCCCATTATTGCTATTTTCATCATAAAACCTCCAAGTTATTCTATATTCCTTAGTTGAAACTCTACAAAAATAGTATACGCTTATTTATAGATCTTGTCATAAAATATGAGATAAATGACGTTAAGTAGTTTCTCCGAGCTAAAACTATTTTATTTTTTTAAAAATTAATCTATAATTAGTAATTGTTGACATTTTAATATGTTATTTCCAAAAAACATAGAAAAGAGGTTTGTTATGGTACATCAAGATACGTACAACACTAGCAGGGTACATAAAGTAAATCTGTTTTTATTACTTTCAATTGTATTATTATTAGTTATCCCAATTGTGTTTGCAAGAGGGTTTGCGGATAGCATAGGAATTATATCTGCCGGAGTTATTGTTGTTATTTTATCCCTTGTAAATTATTTCTTATCGATGCCCGCTTATGTTAAGGGGTTTATTTTTGCACTATTACCTTACATCGTAGTAATCGCGTTATTTTTCTTAGACGGATACGCTTTAAATAAGCATTATCTTATCTTCTTAACCGTCGCTATGATTGTTTTGTATTTTAAAAAAGAACTAATCTTAATATTTGGTGCGATTGTGAATGCTTCACTTCTATTAACCTACTTTCTAAAGCCAGTAGAGTTATTAGGGTTAGACGATGATTTAAAAGGTTTCATTACGGTCATTGCTCTCATAAATGGAATATTAGTGGCGTTATACCTACTAACAAAGTGGGGAAGGGAATTAATTGAAGCATCCTTCAAAAAGGAAATGGAAGCGAAACAATTGGTTGAAAAGCTTCAGGATACGTTTGGGTCTATTGAAACAGGTACAGCTACATTAGATCGAAATGTAAGTAATTTTAATGAAAATATATCAACAATTCACGATTCTAGTAATACGGTTTTAGAATCGATACACAACATGTCAGCAAGTATTCAAGAAGAGGCGAACAGTATAACTCTAGTTAGTGAAACTATGGGGAACTCTTTACAGCGTGCCAATCAAACAATTCGTATTTCACAGGGGATTGCTCAGAAAACGGAGGAAATGAACGATAAAGTTCAAGACGGATGGAATAAGATTAATCAAGTAACAGAGCATATTAATACCGTCAATTCTGCGATTGGGATAACTTCAGTAACAGTTTCTGACCTCCAATCTAGTTTGGAGACAGTAAATTCTTTATTAGAAAGTATTCGAGATATAGCTGATCAAACCAATTTACTTGCGTTAAATGCTGCTATTGAATCTGCGCGTGCTGGAGAACATGGCAAGGGGTTTGCTGTGGTTGCGGATGAGGTACGAAAGTTAGCGGAACAAAGTGCTAAGATTACCGTAGATATTTCCGAAGTAACAAATACTCTCTTCCACAAGTCAAAGGAAGCTCAAGAAAAGTCCAATGTAGGGGAAAAAGCAGTAGAAGAAGGACAAAAATTATTGCTAAACGTTTCTACATATTTTAAAGATATAAAGGATTCGTTTGAAGAAACAACTTCTGAATTATCAAAGAGTATGAATGAAATCCAGTCCTCAACAAATAATTTTACTCAAATACAGACTGAAATTGAAAACCTAGCGAATATATCAGAAGAAAATGCATCGTCCACACAGGAAATAACAACTACTTTGGAGAAAGAACATAAGTTGATTACGGATATAAATACAGCAGTAAGCGAGATAAATAAACTAAGTAGTGAATTAAAACATATGTCAGAAAATGAAAATGTTAACGAATAATGGTTAATTGTCGTCTAATACTATGAAGTGTTTGGACTTCAAGCTTTGGTAATGTGCAAACCATTTTGATTACATGTGAGTTGCTTAGACGAAAATATGATCGTTAGGTGCCTGGTACTTGTCAGGAATTCGGTAGTGCCTGGCACCTAAAAAAATTTTTTTAATAAAATTGTATAGTATTTATGAAAAATGTGCTATAATAATATTAACTAATTGATGTTCGTGAGCAATACAAGATTTATGTAATAACTTTCTAGTGATTATCTTCGTCTTGAATTCTTATTTAGAACAAAAAATAGTAATATACGTGCTAAAGCACATGGAGGTTTTTTTATTATGAACACAGGTTCAGTAAAATGGTTTAACGCAGACAAAGGTTTTGGATTTATCGAAGTTGAAGGTGGAGACGATGTATTCGTTCATTTCTCAGCAATTCAAGGTGAAGGTTTCAAAACATTAGAAGAAGGTCAAACAGTAACTTTTGATATCGAAGAAGGTAACCGTGGACCACAAGCAGCTAACGTTGTTAAAGCGTAAGTAATTAATTTTAAAAACTCTTCTCATAATAATGAGAAGAGTTTTTTTGCTTATCTTATCGCCCCGTGTGGAAGTATGACATGCACGCCCTTAACTCCATTCACTACCTGAGTAATTCGAAGGTCCACTACTGTACTCGCTAATGCAGTAGCCTCTGTTTTTTGAATAGCATATAGGTTTTGTATAAGTTTTATCATTTCATCCAGCGCTACTGCAGTAGCCTCATGAAGGTCTTCATTAAACCCAAATGTTATCCATCCAGCAGGAGCCCATGCACGTGGTTGGGTTAACCTCATATCTTCATGAACAGTAAGCGTAACATCAACTAAATCCATTGGGGCTTCAATGGCAGTTCCAGAAACCTCGCCGTCTCCTTGTGCGGCGTGACCATCACCTATAGAAAATAATGCGCCATCTACGGAAATGGGTAAGTAGAGACTGCTTCCTCGCACAAGTTCTTTGCAATCAATGTTCCCACCACAATAACGTGGAGGTGGTGTAGTATGAACCCCAAGCTCTGCTGGTGCAACGCCCATTAAACCCATGAAAGGGTGTAGCCCAACATGGAAGGTGCGATTACCAATTTTTGTTGTTCCCGTCATAGTTAGGGCATTTAATTCCCAATCTTGTTGTATTTTTTCATATTCTGTTATACCAATTTTTTCATTTTGCCAGTTTTGAATCCCACCAGCCCAATTAGTACCATACCAACCAGGCACCAGGTCATTTAATTTAACTTCTAAGACCATTCCTTTTTTTGCCTGCCTTACATTGATCGGACCAATAATGGGATGCCCAGGTTGATCTTCTTTTTCCCTCGATTTAAAAAACACCTTTTCTTCGTTTTTGGAAGCAGAATATCCCCACTGAATATCTGGTGTCGTTAGTCGAACCGTATCTCCAGAATCAATTGATAATACTGGTTCATACTTGTTGTTAAATGAACCATGTAGATTTTTGGATTCTAATTTAAGATAATGAATCATCGTATCACTCCCCTTATTTTGTCTATCATTATATACTTTAATCTAGTAAACTGCTAAATCGTTTGCATTGTGAATGTAAAACTTTTATGACAAAATAGAAATATTAAACAATTAGGGGGTTAAACATGTTTAAAAAAAGATTCTTAACAAACCTAAAAAAATTTGCAGCGATACAGGGAACTCCGGGTCAGGAAATGAAGGTAGTAGAGGAATTAGCAAAAGGTTTTAAGCCATACGCTGATAAGGTAGAAGTAGATAAAATGGGAAATATATATGCATATCTAGAAGGGGATAAACCTGGTCCTAAAATGATGGTATCAGCTCATTCTGATGAGATTGGTTGTATTGTACAAGATATTGATGATAACGGGTTTATACGTATGGAGAAGACTGGTGGTGTACTAGAATCATTATTAGTTGGTCGAAAAGTAAATGTTAATGGACATTTTGGAGTTGTTGGTGTAAAGGCAGGTCATCTTCAAACTGCTGAAGAAAGGAAAAGTCAACCGGCAATGAGAGAATTATATGTTGATGTTGGTGCAGCCTCTAAGCATGTGGTAGCGGGGATGGGTATAAAAATTGGCGATCCCATTACATACATTAGCGAAATTGAACAATTTACTAATAAAGATTTAATTTGTGGAAAGGCAATTGATAATAGAAGTTGTTGCGTGTTATTAATCGAACTTCTCAAATCATTACAAGATCGTGAGTTTGCTGGAACATTGGTGGCTGTTGTAACCGTGCAGGAAGAAGTAGGTTTGCGAGGAGCTAAAGTAGCAACTTACAAGCTTGATCCAGACGTTGCAATTGTTATCGATACGATTCCATGTGCTGATACTCCAGACAGTAAGGGAACTTTACCGGTGGGGATTGGGAAAGGACCAGTTATACCAGCACTAGCAGGTAGTTCGGTTAGAGGAAATATTATGGCGCCACAAATAAAAAATCTTATAACTAAATATGCAGACCGAGCAAGCATTCCATATCAATTGGCGGTGTTGCCGGGGGCTTCATCGGATGTTTCAGCAGTCCATCTGGAACGAGAAGGTGTATTAGCTGGAGCGATTACTTTTGCACGAAGATATTCTCATTCACCAGTAGAAGTGGCAGACTTAAATGACTTTGAAATGGGATTAAATTTGTTAAAGAACTTGATTCAGGATAATGAGAATTGGGGAAGTATGGAATTCATTTAATGTTTATAGGTTTTAACACGAGTCACTGAGTTAGTGACTCGTGTTATTTATATCGCAATAACTGCCAGTACCCCACTGATTTAAGATTCACTTTATGTAAGCTGTGGTGAGCGACGGCTTGCATAGCCTGCAATCGTAATGACACTCATACCGATCAGAAAAGCGACGAAATAAGGCGATATAAAATCGCGAATGACACCTGTTACAAAAGAACTAACAATAATCCCTAAAGAGTAAACCGCAGACATGACTCCAAAAGCCTTACCGTATGCAGCGTTTGAAACAAACTCTGTTAATGCGGTTGCCATTGCTGGCATGATTAGACCGAAGAATAACCCGATAAAAAATAACGGGACAGCTAGTGGTAATGGCAAGGTTAACATCGCAAATAGTGACATGGTCATCCCAAATAATCCAACAAATAATCGCTTTAGCGGATCAAATCGATTAATGAAAAACAATGAAAGCGTTAGAAATGTTCCAATTCCCATATAACTGAACAAAAGACCTGTAGAAGTTGTTGAAATTCCTTTTTCAACGGTTAGATAGGGAATTTCATATATAATAACACCATGTATATACATAACTGCAAAGCCAATTAGATAAATAATGAACAGTTTTGGTGCAAACAAAATATTCCAAATATTAATTGGCTTTTGTTTTTTATGTTTAACAATTTCTTGTGTATCCTTTAAAAAGCGGGTAGCAAATACTCCTGTAAAGACCATACAGGCACCAATGAAGAAATAGGTATTCACATAACCGATTACATCTACTAATTTTCCACCAATTAGTGGGCCAACAACACTTGATGTAGTAGTTAAAATTCCACTAACAGCTATATTTTTACCTTGCTGTCTACTATTTTTGGCATACCCGGAAAGTAGAGCGAATGCTGCTGGGATCATGAATGCTAAGGCAAACCCGTTTAATGCGTGCAAAATTAATAAATCCGTAGATTTAGAAGCTAGTCCATGTGCAATGAACAATCCACCAGAAAAGAACATTGGTATGATGATAAAAACTTTTCTTCCAAACCGGTCAATCAATGGACCAGCAAATAAATTCCCGATTAAATTACTAAAGGAAGTGATACTAAGAATAATACCTATAATAACGCTCGATGCACCAAGTATTGCTGCATATGGAGTAAAAATAGGGACTTGTAATCGCATAATTAAACTAAAAAAGAACATAACAATAAAGATGTACAGCTTATCCAGTGTTGGTTGTCTCAATTTATTCACCTCATGAAGAAATATATTCAAAAGGTGAATAAATTAGACGAGCTGTGAAAGAAAAGTTGGGTGATAAATATCCAACATATAAATTCTAAATTTCTCAAATACTTTCTTCGAATAGACCTGGCTCGTCCCAAGGATCTGGTTCTTCACTATTGAATAGCTTGTATTGATCTTTGTTTGCTTCGGTACTAAAGGTACTACTAGTAAGTGGGGTACTAAGTATGAATATAAACAAAATACTAATGAACCATTTCTTCATTATACATTCTCCTATTCGGTTTGGAATTGATTCCTGGATCGGCAGGCTGCTTGATAGTTTGTTGCAGCGAGTTTATATTTTCTATCATGAAAATAGTAATCTGCTAGCGTCTCCAAATAAAAAGGTTTTTCGTGGATTAATTGTTTTTTATCTAAAAAAGGTAATACTTCTCTCGTGATTAAGTGGACAAACGATTGATTGAAGCCTCTTATTAAATGGGCATAAACTTTGAATTCGTATATATGCAAAGAAACGGAAGGGTCTAATGATTTAGTTAAATCTAGTCCTTTTTCTAACCAAGTTTCAGCCGCGCGATGATCCCCTTTTTTATAGTATTCTTTCATGATGCTGGAAACAGGGACAATTCTTTTTATGGCGAGATCACTTTCTCGAAGTTGATAACTTTTGTGAAAATGTTCAATTGCTAAACTGAAATTGTTCTTGCCGGAGAAGAGGTAACCAATGTTTTGGTTACAAACCGAGAGGAGAACCTTGTCATTGATGTTCTTAGCAATACTAGCTGCTTGCTGATAGCACCTGTAGGATTTATCGAATTCATTAATTCTTTGATAGTTAATACCAAGTAAGACATGACATCTCGCACATCTTTGTAATTTATAAATACTTTGATAGTATGCTAACGCTTTTTGAGCATAAACCATTGAAAGGTAGCTATTTCTCAATTTGCTAGATGCTAATGCAATTGCATAATAAAGATCATTTTTTTCTTCATCAGGATAGTAAACTTGTTCTAGATCAATCGTTCTTTCTGCTTCTTGATACGAAATTAATGCTTCCTTGAAGGTTAACTTCTCATAATGATAGCTGCCTTTAGCTTTTAACCAGTAATAGCGTTCCTTTCCGGAAAATTCAGTAGAAAGATCACGTAGGAGTTGGAATTGTTTTTCAATTTCGAGTTGGTTATTTGTGAGCAAGTAATAAAATAGCTTGTTTATTTCAAATAGATTTAGAAGATTCGTATTAGCAACGTGGTCGATGTCTTTGCTAATTTCACGGAATACCTTTGTTGCCTCAAGTTTTTTTCGTTCTAATACAAGCTTAATCCAATTCTCGCATAAATTGCGTAATTGATCGCTTTCGACAATATTACGATCAATTTTAAGTTTGAAACATAATAACTCTTTGATTTCTTTTGTAGGTTCAATCTTTCCCCCCTCTAGTTTTGATAAATAAGAAACAGAAACGATTCCCTTCGATAATTCCTTTTGCGTCATCTTTGCTTTTATACGGTAGTATTTTATTTTTTTTCCAAAACCTTTCGTCATCGCTATTACCCCCTGCCTATATTATAAGATGAGTAGGTAATTTATACCATATATAAATTGTATTATTCAATAAAGTCTAAAAAATATGATATTTTATTAGAACTTTTCAATTAAGTCAGGAAAATTTTCATAGTAGCGATTCGTAAAATGAATTTTTTAAGGGAGAGGCACCTTTAATCAGAGTTAAAGGTGCCTAGAATCGAGTTAGCTTCGTGGTAGGTAAGGGCAGCTAATTTGTATTTTCTATTGTTAAAGTAATAATCGCCTAGAATTTTAAGGTAGAGAGATTTTTCAAAAACAAGTTGCTTTTCATTTAGAAAAGGTATAACTACTTCGTTAATTAAGTTTGGAAATGACTTATCAAACCCCCGAATTAGTTGTTCGAATACTTTAAATTCATGAACGTAGATCGAATCCGTAGGGCTTAATGTTTCAGAAGCTTTTAGTCCTTTTTCGAGCCAATGGTCAGCTTGATGAATGTCGCCTAGGTTGTAATACTCTTTCATAAGGCTTGATATGGGAGTGATTCTTTTGCTAGCCGGTTCATTTCCTCGTAATTGATAACTTTTTTGAAAATAGTCAATTGCGATTTCCGTTTGTTTCATCATAGAATTAAGTTTTCCCATGTTTTGATAGCAAAGTGCTAACGCTTTTTTATCGTTGATGCTCTTTACAATCGTAATCGCTAACTCATAGTTTTCGATCGCTTTTTGATAGTCATTCGCACGTTGGTAGGATAGTCCAAGTAATATATGACAGCGAGCACAACGTACCAAATTATATACACTTCTATAATACTCAAGGGCTTCAGACGAATAAACGATTGCTATATAAGTATTTCTAACTTTGCTAGCTGTGATTGCAATTAAATAATATAAATCCATTTTTTCTTCTTCGGGTAAATGGATTTGTTCATTAGAAATTTTTTTCTCAGCTTCTTGGTAACAATTTAACGCTTCTGTGTAGGCAAGCTGTGAGAAGTGATAGTCTCCGGATGCTTTATGCCAATATAGTGATGCGGATCCTTTAAAGTCAGGTGATTGGTTTTGTAAATATTCAAATTGATTCGCTGCTTCGGTTTTATTTTTAGTAAATAAGAAGAAAGATAGCTTATGTATTTGAAATAAATGTAGCAGCTGTTTATTGGAAATATAGTCAATATTATTATTAATTTTTTCATACAATTCTATTGAGCCTGCTAAATTTCTATGTAGTAAATGCTTAAACCAAGTCTGGCATAATTCTTGCATCTTATTGTTCTCTAAAAATAGTGGATCAAGATTTAGCTTTTGACAAAGAGATTCTCTTATTTCATTCGTTGGATTTAATATCCCGGCTTCTATTTTCGATAAGTAAGAAACCGATATAATCCCTTTTGATAAATCTTCTTGGGTCATATTTGCCTTTAGACGATGAAATTTAATCTTTTCTCCAAAATCTTTTACAACATCCATAATAACCCTCCCTAATCTTATTATAATTTGGTGCCAGGCACTTGTCGAATTTCGACAAGTGCCTGGCACCATGAGTGGCTTCAAAGTATGCGCTTTCATAAAAGTGTAATTTATTAGATAATTTTAAAAATGATGAAAAACTTATAGACAAAATATTTTAAAGATGATATATTATTAAACATTATTTATAATTATTCAACATTTTGAATAACTTATGAGGAGGGGGAAAATGAATAATTTATTAAGCAATCCGCTTATCGCAACAACATTTATTTTTGCACTAATCGCACTTGGAGAATGGTTGTCCATCAAATCAAGGGCTAGGATTCCGATGCTTTTAACAGCAATGGTTGGCTTTCTTGTTTTAAATTGGACAGGTATTTTTCCAGAAGACATCCTAGACAAATCACAATTTGCAGCATTAGGAGCTATATTAGTGGGCCCAGCAATATTACATATGGGTACAATGATTCCCTTCTCACTGCTTAAAAGTCAAATTAAAGCAGTTATTATTGCTTTAGGCGGTTTAATTGTTTCAGGAATTTTAGTTTTATCTATTATTACATTGCTTTTTGATTATCCAACCGCTGTAGCAGGTATTGGTCCAATCAGTGGTGGGATCATTGCACTACTGATCACGAATGAGAAATTGATAGAGGTAGGGTTATCAAGTTTGTTAGTAATACCAGCACTTGTTGTTGCATTCCAAGGAGTAATGGGAATGCCTTTAGCTTTAAACTTTATGAGAAAGTATGCGATCCGTATTCAAGCAGAAATGGATAATGGTACGTTCATTCCGATGGCAACAGATGAAGAAATGAATGGAAAAAGTGATTCTGAATCAGATAGGGATCAAAATCCAGTCAAGAATAGTGCAACGTTGAAACTGTTTTTTGTGTTTGTAGGCGCATCGATTGGAATTGGTTTAGGAGAAATCACCCCAATAGATGGTACATTATGGTGTCTTGCTATTGGTATCGCTGGGTTAAAATTACGTATCTTTGAACCAAAAACATTGGAAAAATCAAACTCGTTTACCATTACAATGATAGCTATTATTTTTGTTGTAATTGGAAGTATGGCAGATGTAACGCCGCAACAAGCCTTAACAAATCTACCAAGTATTCTGCTTATTCTTGTGATTGGGACAATAGGATTAACTTTAGGTGGTTATGTTACTTCCAAACTACTAAAATGGCATCCGTATAAAGGAATGCCAGTAGCATTAACTGCTTTATTCGGTTTCCCAGGAGATTATTTACTATGTGAGGAAGCAGCAAGAAGTATATCCCGTAATAAAAATGAAGAAAAGCAAATTTTTAATGAATTGTTAGCACCAATGTTAATTGGAGGATTTACAACAGTAACAATTGCATCGGTCGTTATTGCCGGGATACTAGTGGGTACATTGTAAGTAATTCAACAATATAGAAGGAGGAGTTCATTATGGTTAAGCAATTAATTAAAAATGGATTATTAATAGATGGTAAAGGAGGAGAGCCTAAGAAGGAACAAATTGTCGTAACAAATAATGAAAGCATTATTTATGTAGGACCTGAAAGTGGATATACAGCAAGTGGAGAAGAAGTGGTAATTGATGCAGCCGGTGGTACAATTCTTCCAGGTTTAATTGATACTCATGTTCATATGATGATGGAATATTCACCATTATCAACAAGATTAGAAACGCCGTTTTCATTTATGTATTATCAAGCAGCGGAATACTTGAAAAACACATTGGAGGCTGGAGTGACGTCGGTAAGAGATGCTCTCGGCACAGACTTAGGTGTTAAAAAGGCAGTTGAAGATGGATTAATCTCTGGTCCGAGGCTTCAACTAAGTATCAATGCTCTTACTATAACTGGCGGACATGGAGATGGATATACTGTATCTGGGAAAGAAGTGGATTTACTTCCATCTGATTATCCTGGTATGCCGAGCGGTAAATGTGATGGTGTCGAAGAAGTTCGTAAAAAAACACGTGAAATGCTTCGGGCTGGAGCGGAAGTTATTAAGGTTCATGCTACAGGTGGCGTGTTAAGTGCAACAGACCATCCAGAATTCACGCAATTTTCTCTGGAAGAGTTGAAAGTTATTGTGGAAGAAGGACGCTTTCGCAAAGGAGTAAAAGTTATGGCCCATGCACAAGGGGCAGAGGGAATTAAAAATGCGGTGAAAGCAGGAATTCATTCGATTGAACATGGTATTTTCATCGATGATGAAGCGATTGAATTAATGTTGGAAAATGGCACTTATCTAGTCCCCACCTTGTTAGCCCCAGTAGCTGTACTAGAAAGTGCACATGAGGTAGGGATGCCTGATAGTGCGGTTCAAAAGTCGAAGGAAGTAATTGAGCAACATCGTGCAAGCTTTACAAAAGCGTACAAAGCTGGAGTGAAAATTGCGATGGGAACCGACGCGGGTGTCATGAAGCATGGAACAAACTTACGAGAATTAGGATTGATGGTAGAAGGTGGCATGTCTCCGATGGAATCAATCGTGGCTTCTACGAAAACTGCAGCAGAATGTATGGGATGGGAAGACAAAGTAGGGACATTAGAAAATGGAAAGTTAGCGGATGTCGTTGTTGTGAAAGGAAACCCATTGGAGGATATATATTCGTTAGCCAATAATGATAACATTCAAGTCGTCATCAAAAACGGGAAAACAGAAAAAAACCTATTATAACCAACTAACCGAGGAGTGCCAGGCACCCCTCGGTTTTTGTCAGGTTACATCGGTGCCTGGCACCTATCATGGGTGCTTGTCTAATGTGATGAAGGGATTGGTTTTCTTGCGGTTGTTGAGTGAGTGGGATTAGTGGTTTTAGTCATTTGACAAAATACGGGAAGTGACAGGCACCTGATAATATATTAAAATAAGTATATTATTGTAGCTAAAGGAGTCTTTGACATTGAATATTGGTATTGACAAAATTGGTTTTTATACACCTCATTTATATGTAGATATGAATCAATTAGCTGTTGCAAGAAATGTGGAACCAGAAAAGTTTACAATTGGAATAGGGCAAGAAAAGATGGCTATTCCTCCTATAACACAGGATTCGGTTACTTTAGCAGCAAATGCTGCTTTAGATATTTTAGATGATAGGGATAAGGAACAAATTGACTTTGTTATTTTTGGGACAGAATCTGGAATCGATCATTCTAAATCTGCAGGGGTTTATGTACATGAATTACTTGATTTGAACCCTAATGCACGAAGCATTGAAGTGAAACAAGCTTGTTACGGTGCAACCGCTGCGATTCAAATGGCGAAAGGTCATATCGCTTTAAACCCAGAGAGTAAAGTATTAGTATTAGGCGCTGACATTGCAAGATATGGATTAAATACCGGTGGTGAATCCACGCAAGGTGCGGGTGCTGTTGCTATGATTATTAGTGCAGATCCTAAGGTAATGATACTTGAAGAGAAAAGCACTTACCTAACAAAAGATATTATGGATTTTTGGCGTCCGGTATACTCGGATAGAGCATTTGTTGATGGGAAATTTTCCAATGAGCAATACATTTCTTTCTTTCAAGAAGTTTGGAAGCAATACAAGGAGCAAACAGGCAGGAATTTGGAGGATTTTGAAGCAATTTGCTTTCACTTACCGTATACCAAGATGGGGCTAAAAGCTTTACGAACGGTTTTAGCCGAAACAACTGAGGATGTACAGGAACGTTTAACATCAAATTATAAAATTAGCACCAAATATAATCGAATTGTAGGAAATATTTATACAGGATCTCTATATTTGAGTTTTCTTTCTTTACTGGAATTAAAAGAAGATTTACAAGATGGGTCACGAATTGGCCTATTCAGTTATGGGTCTGGTGCAGTTGGGGAATTCTTTACCGGAATCCTTCAAAATAACTATCGGGATCACTTATACGTACAGCAGCACAATCAATTATTTGAAGAGAGAAAAGAAGTAAGTGTAGACGAATATGAAGCCATTTTTGGAAATACATTACCAACGGATGGTTCTAATATTGAATTGGATGTAACGAATGATCCAGCAGCTATTTGTGTATCCGGAATTACAGAACACATGAGACAATATGTGAATAAGCGAAGATAAAAAAACGGAAAGTCTCTATATTATACTAGAGGCTTTCTTTTATACATAATTAAGGTTTTCTGGACAACACTAAAAATTGGAGGTGTTGTTGTATGGCTAAGAACCATAAGGGAAGTTTGAGTGATGAACAAGCAGTAAGAAAGAAACTATCCCGCGAATTTGACCATGAATTCGCCAATGAACCACTTACTGAAAATGAAAAGCAAAATAATAAGAAAACAAAAAAACGTCAGTAGTGAACACCTTTGCAAACTGCATTCCTATAGGGATGCAGTTTTTCTGTGAAGCCATTTTGGTGCCAGGCACTTGTCGAATTTCGATAAGTGCCTGGCACCAAACACATTTTATTTTCATGTTTGTTCATTGTGATATACACTATTGGTTAGAGGAAATAAATAGATTTAATAATATTGACCGGTTATTCATAAGTTATATCGTTGGAAGGAATGTTTGTATGAGTATTATGGCTTTACTTGGAAGTTCGAGGAGAAATGGAAATACAGAGTATCTAGTGAACGAGGTGCTAGAAGGAGTCGACCATAAAGAGGTATATTTACTTGATCATCACATGAATCCGATTATTGATGAACGACATACGGAACAAGGATTTGGATATATAAATGATGATTATGAAGAACTGTTTTTTGAATTTATGAAACATGATACCATCATTTTTGCGACTCCATCTTATTGGTTTGGTATGTCGGCTCAAATGAAAATTTTCTTTGATCGTTGGAGTCAATATATGCGGGACGATCGGATTGATTTTAAGGAAGAAATGAGGAAAAAGCAAGCGTATGTCATTGTTATTGGTAATAAACCAGATCCAAAAATTGCTGCTTTACCACTAATTCAACAGTTTCATTACATATTTGATTATGTTGGTATGGAGTTTAAAGATTATATAATTGGACAAGCAAATAAACCACAAGAAATTCTAAATGATTCCCATGCATTAACAAAAGCAGCTTTTTGGAATAATCAATTCAAACAATCTTCGCATCGCTAATTTAGCTACAATTCTTCACGTAAAAGGTGCTATAATATAGGTGCCAGGCACTTGTCGATATTCGGCAAGTGCCTGGCACCGAAAGAGGCGCCGAAAGAAGAGGTGGGTGGAGATGGAGTTTAATATTGGTCCTCGAATGGTGAAAACAGGGCTGGCGGTTGCTTTGTCGTTATTGGTGACGGAAGTGTTAGGGCTTCATTTGGAAATTGTTGCAGCCATCGCATCCGTTTTAGCGATGCAGCCATCTATTATGCGATCATATGCATATATCAAAGAAGTCATCGTCTCTAATAGCATTGGTTTAGGTTTTGCGTTATTTGGATATTTCTTACTTGGCACTCATCCATTATCGGTTGGTGCAGTAGTCATCATTTCAATCGCAATAAATATTAAGCTAGGTCTTTATAAAACGGTTAGCTTAACCGTCTTAACGATCATTACAATGATGCTAGGGCATAGCGACGGAATAAGTCTAGTCTATATTATGGAGCGATTATCCCTTGTCGCCATTGGTGTATTATCAGCATTTGTGATTAATGTAGTTGTTTTTCCTCCAAATCATGAGAAAAATTTGTTTAAAATGATTAAAGAAGCTAGTGAAAAAACTAACTTTCTTTTGCGGGTTATTCCTAATAAGACTATGAGTATTCCCCAAATGAAAGCGGAGGAAAAAGAAGTAGATAAATTAATTGATCAGGCGAAGGATTACTACGAAATCATTTCAGATGAGAGAAATAGACTTTTCATCAAAAATCGGACTCTTTTTTTTCGTAATATAATCATTTATAAACATATGATTCAAGTTTTAACAAAAATGCAAACCTTGATTAAACACCTAGAAAAAAATCTACAAATTGTAGAAAGTACCACAAGCAATAAATCTTATTTGATTAAAAAGTTAGTTAAAGAAATGAATAGTTATAGCGAAAATATTCTATTATTATATGAAGATAAAATTGTCCTGGATCGAGATTTGCAGAAAGAAACGAAAGCAGCAATGCAAGTAACGATTAATAATTTGATTGAGGAATTACAAGGTTCAGAATTGGCGAAATGGACCTATGTTTTTCCAATTGCCAACAGTATAATTGAGTTGTTTTTTGAACTTGACAAATTAGAAAGCTTTGTTCGAGTGAAAGAATTAAAAGAGAAGAAAGAATAGATAATTTAAATGAAGCTTGAGGGAGGTGTCTAACCCCTCAAGCTTTCTCCATTTTGGTCCATTCTCCTGCTGCTTTTATAACATACCTTTCCATTCATTTTACTCATCAGTAGTACCTTTATTTCTATTATCTTACTTGATTTATATCTTTAATTGTAGGAACTATCCCCTCCATCAATGTCAATCTTTCTAATTCTGGACGTTATATAGGAAGCCAATGTCTTAAAGCTATTAGATTATCCTAATATATTTTTATAATTTTCTAAATATATGGTAAAATAAAATCACCACATAATAGGAGGAGGGAGTCGATTGATTGAAGTTCTTATTCATAGTCATAATGTTTATAAGTTTCCTAATATATCCCATTGGAGTTCATGCGAATGGAACTAGTTTTTTGGAAGATTCATCTTCCCCCTCAGGACATGTTTTACCGATGGAGGAGGGAATTGTTCGTATTAATAAGGAAAAAATAATGATAGATATTGCGAATGATTCTAGTCGAGGATTTTTCGACATGGACAATCCTCCATTAGTAGCAAATATCCAGGTCATCTATGAAATTGTAAATGAGACGAAAGAAATGATGGATGTTCCAATTGCATTTCCTCAACCAGGTGATTCGTACCAGTGGAATATAACACTAGATGGTGAGAATGTTCCGCTATCAGGAAAAGTGAAAATGGATACGAGTGACCTAACTGGGGGAAACCTTCATAAGGAATGGGTACATCCACGAACAAATGAGAACTATGTATTTAGCGGATATGATGCTCTGTCAAAGGTTAGCTTAGAATCAAAAACATTTAATATCCAATTGAAAGCAAAAGAATCACATGAACTACAAATTAATTATGAGGCAGGTCTAGGTATTGATGAAACGAGAAGTCTTCACCCCGTTTATCGTTTGGATTATTTATTGTATCCGGCGTCCTATTGGAGTGATTTTAAGGATTTATCAATTCAAGTAAAAGTTCTACCCAAATCGTTCGTACATACTAATTTATCCCTGAAGCAGAACGACAAAGATACCTATGTAGCAGAGTTTACGGAACTACCAAAGGAAAATCTAGTATTATTTATTTCTCCAAGTTCAGGTGTTGTGATTGATTTGTTTCACTCTAGAGGAACTGCTTTGTTCTTCTTGGTACTATGGACGATTATGTTTTTAATTACTCATTGGAAAGTATTACCTAAAATGAAAAATAAGATCCTTAGGCAAGGGATTTCATTAGCTCTACTGTTTTTATCTTTATTTATTGGATATGATATTTTAAGCCATAAATTATTGGGGTATCCATTTACAACTTTTCAATTCATAGTATTCATAGGGTATGTAATATTACTATGTTTTGTTTGGGTATTAAGTAGTAGAAAAAGGGGTGGAGGAGATTGATAAGGTTTCAGGATAAAGTCGCATGAATTACAGGTGGTACTTCAGGAATAGGATTTTGCGTAGCGGAGTCATTACATTGACAAAATGTGTTGCCCAAGAATATGGAAATTTAGGAATTCGGGTAAATGCTCTAACACCTGATGCAATTCATACCCCGATGATTGAGAGTAAGTTTAGCGAATTATTACTAGAAAAAGCAATAAAGTTTGTATAACCGTTCAAACGTGCTAGGAAGAATTGGGAATCGAATAGCAGCAGCAAATGCCGTATGTTGGTTGCTATCTAATGAAGCTAGTTATATTACTGATCAAAATATCATTTGTTGATGGTGGAGTGCGTTTTGTTTAATGAATATCCTGAAGGTCAAAAATTTTGGAATTCAATTATACCCTTATTTAACCAGCATTTAACAAAGAATCTCCTAGGAGGAAAAATGATGAAATTCATTAAATTAATGATTATTGCCCTACTTTCTACTATTATATTTAGTATTGTTATGGGTGGGATGAACTATATTACAATGGTATCGAAAAGTCCTGAAGGTTTCATCGTGCCCATGATCTTCTTTGGTATGTATGCTGCGCCTGCATATGTATTAGGTGGTATTCCCAGCTACTTTTTTATAGAAAAGATATGTTCGAAAATGAAAGTAACCTCTTATATTTCAGTATATTTTACGAAGCTATTTCTTTACGGTTTAGCAGGAATCGTTATTTCCTTTATCTTTACTCTTCTATTAACAGCGATAGAGGGAGGGTTCTTTCTATTACCAAATGAATTCGTTGCTTATCTTTTTTGTGGATTTATTGCAGCTCTTACGTTTTATCATGTTGCACTTGTGTTAAATCAAGAGGGCCCTTTTGCACCAAAGGATAAAAAAGAAAAAGAGTGAGACTTAGAATCATATCTATAACCTACATAAATTGTTTAACTAAACAAGTACAATTAAAGAAAGCGCGACCTCTAGATCGCGCTTTTTTATAGCTTGAATTCCATTCCATCGTCTGCAAGGCGAAAACCTCTTGCTTCTATTTCACCAGCTACTATCTTATCCATTGATAAGGCTGGATTTGAATGATTCATATGCGTGAAGTATATACGCTTCTTATCTACTAACCCGCTAAGTTTATCCATAGTATCAGTCATTAATGGATGAGGAATTTCATGAAAATTACGGCTTATATGATTTAAGTCTTTTTCAGAATGAAAGGTTCCATCTAATATAATGATGTCTGCATCTTGACAAGCATCGTAAATATCAACATTCCACTCTTCCCAACGGTCGATATCTGGGATGTAAAGTACCTTATAAGTTGGGCCTTTAATCCAATATCCAAATGTCTCTGTGAACTCGTTTCGATGTGGAACTTCTACTGGTGTAATGGAAACAAGTTTGGACAGAGAAATGGAGTCTTCGCTACTTACCTCTAAGACCTTTATGTTTTCTAGCTTCGACAATTGACTCCAAGGTGCGTGTTCTTCAAGTAATTGTTTCATTTTTTTGCCCGTATATACAGGGATCTTTGTTGTATTGATCCCCTCACGACCTAAAAACAACAAACCGGGATAATGTCCCATATGAGCATGAGTCAAAAAGATACTGTCCATCATTACCCCGTGTAAATTGTGTTTACGTTGCACATTCAATAGCTGGTCCTTTATATCAGGAGTTGCATCAATAAGGTGCCATTTTCTGATATCAGGAAAAACAATAGCCATTGAGGCTGCATTGCGTTTGTAAACTGGATCAGATATAGCTGTTTGGCAATTCTCGCAGGAACAATTAGGATGGGGGACCCCACCATCTTGTGCAGTCCCTAATAGATGTAGAACTACTTCACTCATGCTATTTCCTCCTCGGCTGTAGATGTTGTTTCATGTCTATAATTTTTTCTTGCAATTGTCCAACCAGTAAAACCGAATACAATATTAATTAGTGGGACAAGAAAAGCAAAAAATGCAAAAGGAATAAATTCTATTGGATCTAACCCATACATACCAGAGATGAATATAGCCGGAACGCCCCAAGGGACAAGATTGATTCCAACCGTCCCAGCTGATTCAACAGCACGAGATAGATTTTTTGTGTCAATTCCCATTTCCTTATACTTATTAACAAAGGTTCGCGCTGGTAAAATGATTGCTAAATACTGTGCCCCACTTGCAAAAGATACAAAGAAGGTAGATAGAATACTAGAACTAATTAATGACCCAGTGGATCTTACTGTCGCCATCATTTTTCGAGTTAGTACGTCAAACGCTCCTGATTTTTCCAATACTCCACCGAGAGATGTTGCTAATATTACGAGTGCAACCGTTCCTAACATGGAAGTTAACCCACCACGGCTTAGCAAGGAATCAAGAGCCGCTACACCTGAGTTTCCGGAATATCCATCTGTCATAATAGTAATGATGGAGGACACGGATTCTCCTTGTAGGATAACCGCAAGCACTGCACCTAAAAATCCTACTCCTGTCAATGCAGGAACCGCAGGTACACGCATCATCATTAATGCAATCGTAATAAGTGGTACGACTAATAATAGTGGATGAATGGCAAAATGTGAATTTAGGCCAGTTATTATTTCCTCTATTGTCTGTGCATCAGCAGTTCCACTTATGGAACTTGTGTTACTAACAATCCAGTATAATAGGATTGCGATAAAAAATGCTGGAAGGGTATCCCAAAGCATGTGTTTGATGTGACTGAATAAATCTGTCTCTGCCATAGCTGGTGCAATGTTTGTTGTATCAGAAAGTGGGGATAGTTTATCTCCAAAAAAGGCACCGGATATTATTGCACCAGCAATTAGTCCAGGAGGAAAATCAAGCCCTTGACCGATTGCCATAAAAGCAAGACCAACAGTAGCAATAGCGGTAAATGAACTTCCTAAAGTTACAGCAACAATACCAGTAACAAGTGCGACTATCGGAACAAATATTCCTGGATGGATAGCCGAAAGCCCGTAATAGATAATGGTTGGTATTACCCCACTAGCAATCCATGATCCAACAATAGTACCAATAATGAGTAATATAAAGACAGCAGGCAACGCCATGGATACACCTTTCACCATCATTTGTTGAACATCTTCCCACTTAAAACCAGTAATCATCGCGACAATGGAAGCTGCAATGATTCCGATAATTAATGGAAAGTGCATTCCAGCTTCCCACACGAATATGGAAAATGCTGCTGCAAGAATTAATACAAAGATAGGTAATATTGCTAAACTAATCGTCATTTCTTTTTTCACTTTTGTTTCCTCCTCATAAATTTTGGTATAAAAAAAGAGCTTCCTATCCCGAAAAGGGACGGAAGCTCCGTGGTACCACCCTAGTTAGCAGATAAAAATCTGCTCGCTTAATTAGATAACGGCCGAAACCGGAAAACAGCTCCCTATTTGTAATTCGGCAATACACCCTGCTTGGTTCGCACCAACCACCAAGTCTCTGAATGTCATCAATGCATGCCTACTATAATAGTTCAACGCATTTAATATATAAAATTTTCCTTAAATCAAATGGCGGAAGAAAAATAAAAAAAGCTTCCATCCCAAAAAGGGACGGAAGCTTCCGTGGTACCACCCTAGTTAGCAGATAAAAATCTGCTCGCTTAATTAGATAACGGCCGAAACCGGAAAACAGCTCCCTATTTGTAATTCGGCAATACACCCTGCTTGGTTCGCACCAACCACCAAGTCTCTGAATTCATTAATGCATGCCTACTGTAATAGTTCAACGCTTTTACGTATTAAAGTTAAATATCATATTAGTAAAAAAAGTTATGACTGTCAAGAAGAAATTTTAAAATATAATGCTATTATAAATAGGCGATTCCGTCTGGATGAATACCAACATCAATTCGGTTTTCTTCTTTTAATGTCTTCATGTTAATTACGGAAATATCATTTGTTTTGTTATTAGCAACATATGCATAAGACCCATCATTGTTAAATACAATTCCGCCAGCCCAAATACCTACAGGAATTCGCTTAATTTCCCACGGACGTTCGATACCATTAATTTTTTGTTTTGTATCAATCACGGAAACATCATTAGATCCGCGGTTAGCAATTAGAGCGTACTTTCCATCAGGAGAGAAAACTAGACGAACTGGTATATGTCCAACTCTACGTTTATGCAATACTTCCAATGTCTCTATATCAATGACGTGCATCGTGTCGTCATCCTGATTAGCAACATAAAGATGTTTTCCGTCTGGATGAACTGCAACACCTTCAGGTCCAGGCCCAACAGGGAAGTGTGTTACAATTTCTTCTTTTTGTACATTCATTACAGTAATATTGTTGCTTCCGATGTTTGGTATAAAGACTGTTTCTCCACCTGGTGAAAAGGAAATCATATGTGAAAGCTTCTGATTCGTTGGTATGACTTTTTCTATCTCATCTTTTTCTGTATTAATAATAAATACTTTTTCACTATATGTAGAGGCTAAATACAGTTTGTTGCCATCGTTTGTTAACCCAACACCGTGAGGGAAATTGAATTCAGGGTGTTCTATTCGGTTCACTATCTCGAAGGTTTCATTGTCAATAATGTCAATCTTATTGCCTAATGAACAAGCTACATATGTTTTTTTACCATCAGGAGTAATAACTACCTCATGTGGATTATGATCTGTTTCTATTGTTTTAATAACTTTACTTGTTTCTAAATTCACAATAGAAATCGTATCTTCATCTTTATTTAATACAATTAGTTGATTAGACATTGCTTTATCCTCCTTCAATATATGATATCACTATTATAATATCATAATTATTTCGGAAAATGAAAATTCGGAATTTAATATTTAATTCTAATTGGACTGATTAGAACTGCTATTAACTAGTGTTATAGTAGAAGCAAGAATGGTAATGGGGGAATGTGGAAATGGAGGGAGAAATAGGCGTGTCGGAATTTGTTGACTTTTGGTGTGTACCATTGTATGATGAATATCCGCTGCTAATCACAGCGAGATTTTTTCAAGATAGCAGCACGTACACAAATCATTTTGTTGCAAAAATTTCAAAAAAGCATTGACAACTTAAATGATAGTGTGATATATTTATAAAGTCGCCATTACGGCAGACGACAAATCCCGATTCACTATATGAAAGTTTTCACAAAAAACTATTGACTTGATATTGTGAGTTTGATATAATTAAAAAGTTGCTTCAAAAAGCGACGATCACTATTTGCTCTTTGAAAACTGAACAAAACAACTAGTATGTTAAGATGAAAAACAACCTCGTTTTTCTAACTTATTTAAATCTAGAAGCTAGTGTTTCTAGTAGCTAAGAATTAT
>NZ_FOHE01000027.1 GCF_900111445.1 Oceanobacillus limi
GGAAAGCGAAGCGTTCTGCCGTAGCGGTTATCTAACAATATTTCCATTAGGTGAAACCAAAAGTTACGTCGCATTATATACGTTATACGTAACAGGTGAAATGATTAATATATAAAATACGTTATACCCATTTTTGTAGTATTGGGATTTGCTTTAATTCTTCTTTTGTGATGAATTTTAAAGCGAATAAAAATAGTATATAAATCAATGATAAAATAACGAGTACGATTAGGAAGATAATGATACTAGAATTCATTGATAGATATATATTTTTTAGGAAGTTTCCAACTATCCATGTCATGATTAGTAGAACTATCATTTTTGCAATGTCTTTTAATGGAATGTAGAATTGAATTAGCTTTTGTAATGTTCCAAGGTGAAGTAATGTAACTAAAATGACTCCAACAGACATGGCTATAGCTACACCCATCATTCCAAACCCTTTATTGGATGCCAATAAAAATAAAAGCGTTAACTTGCATGCTGCTCCAATTAAACTATTCCACATTGCTGGCCTCGCAAAATCTAATGCTTGCAGTGTTGCTTGTAATGGTGCCTGAATATAAAGTAAAATGAATAGTGGTGCCATTAACACAAGATATTTACTAGCATTAGCTGAACCATACATAAACGTCAGAATTGGATCAGCAAAGAGAGTCAATACAATGGTTGCAATTGCACCAGAAGCAAATGAGATTCGTATTGCTTGGTGTATTCGGTAGTGGATTAATTTCTTATTTAAATTGGCTTCAGCTTCAGATATAGAAGGAACCAATGCTATGGATAGAGAATTAGTAATAAAAGTAGGTAAAAATAATAATGGAAGCACATAACCTGTAAGCTCACCGTATTGCTTTGTAGCGACTGTCGTTGATATTCCAGCTAATGCAAGACTCTGTGCCACAAGAATGGGTTCTAAAAAATTTGAAATGGAACCAATCATTCGACTGCCTGTACTAGGTAAAGCAATGGAAAAGAGCTCTTTTAACGTGTTTTTACTCGTTTTTAGATAAGAGAAAAATCGGTAGCGAATCCTGACTGTCTTTTTTCGTTTAAATAGATATATCATGTAACAAAGGGATACAAATTCGCCTAAAATAACACTAAACATTGCACCAGCAGCGGCAAATTCGACACCATAAGGAAGTAAGATGTTTACGAAAAAGGCCACACAGCTTATGCGTACAATTTGTTCTATTACCTGGGCATAGCTTTGTGGTTTCATATTTTGTTTTCCTTGGAAGTATCCACGTAATACAGATGAGATAGCTACTATTGGAATAATTGGGCTTATTGCAACAAGTGGGTATAATGTTCTTTCATCAGTTAATAATGTATTTGCGATAAGTGGTGCTGTAAAAATCATAATCGATGTAAAAATGATGCTTGATAGCCCAGTAATAATTAATGATACAATAAGAATTTGCTTAACCTTAGCTGGATTTCCTTTTGCTTCTGCTTCAGCTACACGTTTCGAAATGGCAACAGGTAGTCCCAATTGTGTTATAGTCATTACAAGGAACAGGGTAGGGAGGGCCATCATATAAAGGCCAACACCCTCCTCTCCCATTAAACGGGCAACGACTAAACGATTGATGAACCCTAAAAATCTTGTGATCATTCCTGCAGCAATTAGGATAAGTGTACCTTTTAAAAAACTTTGTTTGGACAAGATAGACAACCTGCCTTCTCAAAAAATAAAATTTCATATACAATGATATATATGCAAGAAAGTAGGCCAAGCATGACAAGTTAACGAAATATATTGGACATATATATTGGAGGGAGTATCTTGGAACTTGTTAAAACAGTGGAGGATTGGAAGGCAATATTAGATCCAGTGTTAGAAAGTAAAGCAATGGAATTTCAAATGATGGGTTATTCACATCCAACAAATGAGGAAATTTGGAATTGCCTAACTCAAAAAGTTTGGAAAGGAAATCCTGATAAACGGATATATGAAGTTGTCCAAGATGTGTTACACCTTAGCTCAAATATTTATATGAGTTATATTACAGTTAACGCTTATCAAGATGAGGATTTAATGGCCTCTATTGCCGCATTAACCGAGGGTAAAGAGGTAGAGTAAACTACATATTTTATTGGTACAGTGTGTCATGGATAATAAGGGAGGAACAGATGAATGAAGAATAGAGGCAGAATTGTTGCCTTTTTTGTCATTGTAATAGCATTTGCCATTACAATCGGAAGCACGGTAACTGGTGTAGCTAAAGATATTAATTTAGGGTTAGATTTACAAGGTGGCTTTGAAGTATTGTATGAAGTTGAGCCTGTAGATGAAGAACAAGACGTATCCCGGGAATTATTAGAATCTACAGTTCAAACCCTTAATGATCGTGTTAATCGCTTAGGGATTAGTGAAGCAACGATTGATATTGAGGGAGAAGATCGCATACGAGTTCAATTGGCTGGTGTAGAAGATCAAACGGAAGCAAGAGAAATGTTGTCCACTTCTGCAAGACTTTCATTTCGTGATGTTAATGATAATGAACTACTGGATGGGTCTGATGTAAAAGAGGGTAGTGCAAAACAAGATTTTGATCCCAATAATAATAGTCCGATCGTCACTTTACAGTTAAAAGATGCATCTAAATTTGGTGAGGTAACTAGTGAATTGGCGAATAAATATAATCCGACAGTCCCTTACTCTGATAGGGAAGACCTACTTGTTATTTGGATGGATTTCCAAGAGGGAGATTCATTTGCTGAAGAAGTATTAAAAGAAGATCCAAAGTATGTATCTGCACCGGGTGTTGAAGAACCTTTAATGACGACAAATGTTCAGATTACAGGTAACTTTACGGTGGAATCCGCTCAGTACTTGGCAGATATCATAAACTCTGGTTCATTACCGGTACATATGAATGAATTGTTCTCTACATCTGTCGGAGCGCAATTTGGTGAACAAGCTTTAGATGAGACTGTGTTTGCAGCGTTTATAGGTATTGGATTTATTTTCTTATTTATGACAATTGTTTATCGTTTTCCAGGGGCTATTTCGGTCGTAAATCTAAGCATTTATATTTTCCTCGTACTCTTAGTGTTTAAATTAATGAATGGTGTGTTGACTCTACCTGGTATTGCCGCACTTATCTTAGGGGTAGGTATGGCTGTTGATGCCAATGTTATTACGTTTGAACGGATAAAAGAAGAATTACGAGAAGGAAAGTCGTTAATTGCTGCATTTAAGGCTGGAACGAGTAACTCATTACGGGCGATTGTTGATGCTAATATAACCACGTTATTAGCTGCTTCAGTACTATTTATATTTGGTACGAGCTCTGTAAAAGGATTTGCTACGATGTTAATCCTAAGTATTGTCATTAGCTTCTTAACCGCAGTTTATGGAACTAGATTACTGCTACAGTTATGGATCAAAGTGAAGTTCTTGAAGCAACGTCCAAATTGGTTTGGCGTGAAAAAATCCGAAATTAAAGATATTAGTGATGATACCGAGGTAACTCCTACATTCCTTAATCGAGAATTGGATATTATTCCACATCGGAAGAAGTTTTTTATGTTTACTTCTTTACTTGTCATTATAGGTGCAGTTTCTCTTATAATGTTTAAGTTAAACCCAGGTATTGATTTTACAAGTGGGTCTAGAGTAGAAGTTATGTCAGACGCTAGTTTGACAACAGAAGAAATTGAAGATAGCTTATCCGAGTTAGACCTAACGCCTAAATCAATTGTAATATCCGGTGAAAATAGTGAGATTGCTGTTTTACGTTACGATGAAGTAATTAAAGAAGAAAAAATTAATGAACTAAATAATTATTTTATCGATAAGTATGGAAATGAGCCGAATGTAAGTGTTGTCTCTCCGTTAGTAGGGGAAGAGCTTGTTAAAAACGCATTATATGCATTAGGGATCGCTTCTATTGGAATGATTCTTTACGTATCCATTAGGTTCGAATTTTTCTTTGCAATAACAACGATTATCGCATTGTTACATGACGTATTTATTACACTTGCTGTATTCAGTATTACTCGTATTGAATTTGATGTCACAATTGTTGCTGCTGTACTTACCATTATTGGTTATTCGATCAATGCTACAATTGTTACCTTTGATCGAATAAGAGAAAACATTCAGCGAAAGAAAAAAGTAGTTAAGTCATTTGAAGAACTTTCTAGCATTGTTAACAAGAGTATTGTACAAACCATGACAAGAACAGTTAATACTACGGTTACTACATTGATAGCTGTGTTAGCATTCCTATTCTTAGGAGCAGAATCGATTACAGGATTTGCAATCGCACTTGCTGTAGGTTTAATAGCAGGTACGTACTCTTCATTATTCTTAGCAACACAAATTTGGTTAGTATGGCGTGGAAAGATGCTTAAACAAAAACCAGTAGACTTTCGGAAAAAGAAACGCGTGGAAGGGCCACAGGTTTAAGTGAAAGAGGTTATCCTAGATTTAGGGTAACCTCTTCTTTTTTGAGAGAAATCTTACTTCAAAGTATGGATATAATGCGACGTAACTTCATGTTGATGATTGCTAATTCGTCACTTATTAGCGGTATAAAACTGCTACGACAGAATACTTCACTTTCCGCGGATTGCCTGAGCCTATATATAAAGGAATGAGGATCCACCTCGTCATTGATGAGGATCGTGGTTCCGTTAAATGACAAAAACACAGCCCAAATAAGGAGTTTGATGATCCACATTCCGCTATTAGTCATAAATCAGTGAAAATTATACTGGAAAATGGTAAATAAAGGAATGAGAAACCAAAATGATGTTCCAGACGAGTTATTTCGTCCAAATAGAGGAATGAGGATCCACCTCGTCATTGATGAGAATCTTCATTCCACTATTTGGAACCAATTGGTTAGATGAACCCTGCTTTCTCCCATTGACGGATTACGTATTACACCAATTACTTCATATTTGAATACATTTTTTACGATATCATATATCAACTGCGAATTAGTGTGGCGGGAAATATATTGCCATAAGTGATTCAAGATAATGTGTGTTAAATTAGACATTGCTTTGGTATAATTATTTCTTTGCTAATTTTTTATCTTAAAACGCTTACTATTTAAAAAGATAACGACAGTTTTTGAAATATATATGATTACGTGGACACAAAGAAGGGTAAATTATACGCAAGCAAATTATTTATTATAAAGGAGTTTTATCATGCGAGGGCAATCTTATGTCATTTTAGCTATTATTTTTGTCATTATTGTTGCTATATTTGCAGTATCTAACGTAGCACCAGTTGAAGTGAACTATTTATTTTGGACAGGGGAATCTCCCTTAATACTCGTGATTTTGTTTTCTGTGCTAATGGGAGGTATAATCACAGCTACTGTAGGAATGGTTAAAATGTTCCGTATGCAACGTGCTATAAAATCTCTAAAGCGTGAAAATGAAAAACTTCATGCAGTTTTAGAAGAAAAAGGTTTTGATGAAGAGTCTGAGCAAGTAGCTGAGGAAACAGCTGCAATGAATGATGAAGAAAATTAAACGGATAAAATAGTTTTTCACATTGCTCCCCCTGATTCTATTCGGTATAATAGATTAGTCAGGGGTGAATTTATGTTACAAAGTAAGTCAAAGTGGAACTTCACAAATATAACAACAGATACAAAAAAATGGATGGATGATTCTAGCAATTTATCCCCCGTGATGAAGGAATTACTCTTACAAAGAGGAATAACCAATACTACACAAGCAGAAGAATTCTTATCACCAAAACTAGAAAATTTACATGATCCACAAGCTTTCGATTCAATGGAGAAGGCTTGTTTACGAATTCACGACGCTATTAAAAACAATGAAAAAATACTAGTGTATGGCGACTATGACGCAGATGGAGTTAGCTCGACTACAGTGTTACTGCATGCATTACAGGAGCTAGGAGCCACTTGTGATTATTATATTCCCAATCGTTTCACTGAAGGCTATGGTCCGAATGAGGCTGCTTTCAAAGAGGCACATTCGGCTGGGTGTACGGTAATTATTACCGTAGATACTGGTATCGCCTCGGTGCATGAGGCGGAAATTGCCAAACAACTTGGAGTAGACCTTATCATTACCGATCACCATGAGCCACAGGAAGAACTGCCGGATGCCTATGCAATTATCCATCCAAAATGTTCACCAGATTATGGCTTTAAAGAACTTGCAGGAGTAGGGGTAGCATTCAAACTCTCGCAACATTTATTAGGATATTTTCCAGAGCATTTATTAGATTTAGTTGCAATAGGAACGGTAGCGGATTTAGTGCCATTAGTAAACGAAAACCGAATCCTTACATATTATGGATTACGGAAGTTGTCATCTACTACAAGGCTTGGTTTAAAAGCGCTAATGAAACAGTGTAAAATCGAGGGAAATGTTTCTGAACAAGATATAGGGTTTCTCATTGGTCCTCGTTTAAATGCAGTAGGTAGATTACAAGATGCAGATTTAGCGGTGAAATTGTTAATGACAGATGACAATGAGGAAGCAAATCAACTTGCGGATGAGGTGAATGAGTTAAATCAGGAACGTCAGCGCATTGTTGCTTCAATTGTTAAGGAAGCTGAAAATATTGTAGATGAACAAAGCAATAGGTCTGTAATTGTTGTAGCTAAAGCTGGATGGAATGAAGGAGTACTAGGGATTGTTGCCTCTAGATTAGTTAAAAAATATGATCGTCCTGCTATCGTTTTAGCAATTAACGAAGAAAACCAGACAGCTAAAGGATCTGCAAGAAGTATTCCTGCATTTGATCTATTTCAAAATTGTATGAAAATCAGGCCTTTATTTACTCACTTTGGAGGGCATTCACAAGCCGCTGGGATGACCTTGCCTTTGGATAATTTAGATCGAATACAGGTTGAGTTGAATGATTTTATTGAGGAACAATTATCAGATGATGATTTTAAGCAAGTTACCGATATTAGTAAGTCAATTAGTATACCTGAAATAAATGAGGAGCTAGTAGCTGAAATAGATCAATTAGCTCCGTTTGGAATGGCGAATCCAAAACCAATTTTTCACTTAGAGAATATTCCAACTGATGTTCGTCAATTAGGGAATATGAAAAAGCACTTAAAGCTCCATTTTAAAGAACAGGAGAATTCGATTGAAGGAATTGCTTTTGGTATGGGACATTTATACCATTTCATTTCTCCACAAAATCCTATTTCTATCGTTGGAGAACTAGGTATAAATGAGTGGAATGGAATAAAAAAGCCTCAAATTATCGTTCAAGATATGAAAATTGATGGTTGGCAATTATTTGACCATCGAGGTAAAAGGCAATTTGACATATCGATATTCCTCAATCGTTCAGAGAAACATGTGATCTTGAGTAACCAGGTAAACGAAGACAAGCTTGAAAGCAATATACAACAAATTACGTATGACACACCGATAGAGACAATAGAATCCGCCGATGTACTATTTATTGAGGATCTACCACCTAGCCTACAAAAACTGCAGGACATTCTTAGTCAGGTTAAACCAATGAATATTCATGTTAGTTATTATGTAGAAAATAGTGCTTATCTTTCGCCAATTCCTAGTCGTGAAGACTTTAAATGGTTCTATGCGTTAGTTTGGAAACGGAAGAAAATTGATTTAAAACAAGAGTTACAAATCATTATGGATGCAAAGGGCTGGAAAAAAGATCAGATTATATTTATCTCGAAAGTGTTTTTTGAGTTAGAATTTGTTAATATAGAAAATGGAGTTATTCAGCTCAACACATCACCAGTAAAGAAAGATTTACAAGAGTCAGAGCTATATCAAGAACGGATAACAAAAGCACATATTGAAAAGACGTTATACTATTCAACGTACCATGAATTATTGGAATGGTTCCGTATAAATTTATCGTTTGTACATGGTGATCGTCTTAAGGAGGAAATAACGCATGGATTATAAAAATTATATAAAAATTGTTGAAGATTGGCCGAAAGAAGGAATTCAGTTTAAGGACATTACTCCCTTAATGGACAATGGGAAAGCATTTAAATCTGCTGTGGATGAGATCGTACAATATGCAAAAGAAAAAGACATTGATATCGTTGTAGGACCTGAGGCGAGAGGATTTATTGTCGGTTGCCCTGTTTCTTATGCACTAGAAGTAGGGTTTGCTCCTGTTCGTAAAGAAGGGAAATTACCTAGGGAAGTAATTAAAGTGGACTATGGCTTAGAGTATGGAGAGAATGTATTAACAATTCATAAAGATGCGATAAAGCCTGGTCAACGAGTTTTGATCACTGACGATCTACTTGCAACAGGTGGTACAATTGAAGCAACAATAAAACTTGTAGAAGAATTGGGTGGAATTGTTGTTGGTTGTGCTTTCTTAATTGAGCTATCGTATCTAGATGGGTTAGAAAAACTTGATGGTTACGATGTATTAACACTAATGAAATACTAATATCCCAAATGGGTCTGGTTGAGGATAATTCACCAGACCTATTCTAATAGAGTTAACGAAGTATTTTAAGTTTATCTCTTTACATTTTGTAAAAAGTTTTCGATACTATTAGAAAAGTATCTTCTAGTAACAGGCAGAATAAGGTGATTATATGGCAAAAGACGGTGTAATGACGATAGAAAATTTAATAGAAAAGGCTCGTTTATACCTTTCCGAAGAGGATATCGATTTAGTTAAACGAGCATATGAGTTTGCAAACAAGGCTCATCAGAACCAATACCGTAAATCGGGGGAAGCTTATATTATTCACCCTGTCCAAGTTGCGGGTATTTTGGTTGATTTGAACATGGACCCTGTAACAATTGCAGGTGGATTTTTGCATGACGTTGTAGAGGATACAGATATAACACTAGAAATATTAGAAGAAGAATTTAGCCGTGAAGTTGCTATGCTAGTGGATGGAGTTACTAAATTAGGAAAAATAAAATATGAATCAAAAGAAGCACAGCAAGCGGAAAATCACCGTAAAATGTTTGTTGCTATGGCAAAAGATATTCGTGTTATTTTGATTAAACTTGCAGATCGATTGCATAATATGCGTACGTTAAAGCATTTACCACCTGAAAAACAACGGATTAAAGCAAATGAAACGTTAGAAATATTTGCACCTTTAGCGCATCGACTAGGTATTTCGACGATTAAGTGGGAACTAGAAGATACTGCACTGCGTTATTTAAATCCGCAACAGTATTATCGAATTGTGCAGCTCATGAAACAAAAGAGGAACCAACGGGAAACCAATATAGAAGAAGTAATTGATGAGGTAACGAAACAATTAGAAGATGTAAATATTAAAGCTGAATTGTCAGGGAGACCGAAGCACTTATATAGTATATATAGAAAGATGTCCATTCAGAACAAGCAATTTAATGAAATATATGATTTATTAGCCGTTCGCGTCATTGTAGATAGTATTAAAGATTGCTATGCTGTTTTAGGAATTATTCATACATGTTGGAAACCGATGCCTGGAAGGTTTAAAGATTATATTGCCATGCCTAAGCCGAATCTTTACCAATCCCTGCATACAACGGTTATCGGTCCCAAAGGTGACCCACTTGAGGTTCAAATTCGTACAAAAGAAATGCATGAGATAGCCGAATATGGTATCGCGGCTCACTGGGCATATAAAGAAGGTAAACAAATAGCAAAAGGTAAGAAATCATTCGAGGAAAAATTAACCTGGTTCAGGGAGATTTTAGAATGGCAAACGGAAACACACGATGCGGAAGAGTTTATTGAATCGCTCAAAATTGATTTGTTTTCAGATATGGTATATGTATTTACACCAAAAGGTGATGTAATTGAACTTCCGTCTGGTTCTATTCCATTGGACTTTGCTTACCGAATCCATACGGAAATTGGAAATCAGACAATTGGAGCAAAAGTAAATGGAAAGATGGCTCCATTAGATTACAAGCTTCAAAATGGTGACATAGTTGAAGTCATGACATCAAAACATTCGTATGGTCCCTCACAGGATTGGCTGAAAATAACACAAACTTCTCAAGCGAAAAATAAAATTAAACAATTTTTCAAAAAGCAACGCAGAGAAGAAAACATCAGTAAAGGTAAAGAACAAGTTGACAAAGAAATCCGTGCCTTAGGAATCGAACCAAAAGAAGCGCTGACCGATGATAATTTACAACGTGTGTATGAACGGTTTAATTTTATGAGTGCGGAGGATATGTATGCTGCTGTCGGCTATCAAGGGATAACAGCTGCATTGATAGCGACAAGGCTTACTGAAAAAATTCGTCAAACGAAACAAAAGGAACAGGACCTTGCTCAAACGTTAGAAGAAGTGAAAAATGATGTAAAAGATAAAAAACTCCACAAAAAAGATTCTGGAGTAAGAGTTGAGGGAGTCGATAATCTACTTGTAAGGCTATCCAAATGCTGCAACCCGGTACCAGGAGATACGATTGTCGGTTATATCACAAAAGGACGTGGCGTTTCCGTTCATCGTGACGACTGTCCAAATATACAAACAGAGGAAGCTAAACAGCGATATTTACATGTAGAATGGGAGAACCACCAGACGCAAAAACAATATCACGTTGACCTGGAAATATCTGGGTATGATCGTAGAGGTTTATTAAATGAAGTTCTACAGGCTGTAAACGAAATGAAAACCAATATTACACATGTAAATGGTCGTTCGGATCGTAACAAAATAGCTGTTATTCAAATTACGATTTTAATTCATAACACAGACCACTTGCGTAAAATTGTAGAACGAATTAAACAACTAAAGGATATCTATTCCGTAACAAGAACAGTACAATAACATTAGGGTGGTAAAAGGGGATTTACGTTTATGAAAGCAGTAGTGCAACGAGCAAAAAATGCAAGTGTAACTGTTGATGATCAGGTAGTTGGAAAAATAGATCATGGCTTTGTTGTACTTCTTGGTGTCACGCATGACGACAACCTAGAAGACGCTTCGTATATTGCTAAAAAACTAGTTAATCTGAGAGTGTTTGAAGATGAAAATGAAAAGATGAATCTCTCGCTGAAGGATGTAGAGGGGGGTATTCTGTCGATATCTCAATTTACACTGTATGCCGATACTCGTAAAGGGAGAAGACCTAATTTTCTTCAAGCGGCTAAGCCAGATGTGGCATATAACTTATATGAACAGTTTAACCAACTTCTTGTAAATGAAGGAGTACATGTTGAAACCGGTGAATTTGGAGCTATGATGGATGTACAGCTAACCAATGACGGTCCGGTTACCTTAATCATCGATAGCAATGATAAATAAGAGTAACTTGAACAAATAAGTTAAATAGTATATTTTAATGAACTGCACCTAGTCGGGGTGCAGTTTTTTTTAAGGTGAATTTTGATTCGGTCAAAAAAGTAACAGCCGCTCCTCTGGGAAGGAGAGACTGTTGCAATCATGCTTTATTCATAGGTATTTTAAAAGATTCCATAGCTCATAAAGAATGAATCTGAGCAAGAATAATTTATTCTTGACTACTAAAGTACTTTCCTAATCCATTAACGATACCAGAAACGATCTTTTTTTGATATGCGTTTGTCAGAAGTAATTTTTCTTCTTCTGAATTTGACATAAAGCCAAGCTCCAATAAAATCGATGGTTGATAATTTTGACGAATCACCTGAAAGTTACCAAACGTGGAATCACGATCCCTGGCATTGGTTTCTTTGATGATTCCTTTCTGGACATATTCTGCCAGTTCCTGATATTGATCTTGATAATAATAGGTTCCGATTCCAGTAGCATTTGGGATTTCCGGTACACTATTGTAATGAATACTAATAAAAGCATCAGTGTTGGAGTTATTTGACATGCTAGATCGGCTGCTTAAGAAAATATATTCATCTTTTTGTCTTGTTAAAATTACTTCAGCGCCTAACATAGAAAGTTCTTGAGCTAACTCGACAGCTGTCTTATACGTCAAATTCTTTTCGTATGTATCATTTACACCAATTGCTCCAACATCTCGTCCACCATGTCCAGCATCAATGACAATCGTCTTATTCATAAACTCACTAGTAGATGGAACTTTGGGTCCTTCAATTAACTTCTTTAGTATATAACCACGTATAGAATCATTTTCTAATTCATACCATTCATCTGTCTCTGCTACGATATTGAATTCTGTTCCTTTATCAACATAGTGTGTAATTTCATAATCTGTTGAAGGTCCATTTCGGATATGTGTCCGATCAAAACCGATTGTAATCGTTTGGTTTTCCTCTACTGGATTTAGAGAGGGGTCCATTGTTTCTTTATCTCTATCTGATGTCATGGAATTCGTATCTGATTCCTCCTCGCCATCTTCTGTAGATACATCGCTATTGCGTGTTTCTTCGTCGATAAATGAAATAAACGCTTTATTAACCCAGCCAGTTCCTTCTTGAAGTTCAATTTGTACCCATTCTTCTTCTGTTCGGAGTACGGTAAAGCTTGAATCTGAGTGGACCTGGCCAATTGTATCATAATCCGTCCCGGGTCCATTTCGGACATTGAGGTTATCTACATTAATGAAGGCTTCATTTGCATCAACTACCGGCTGGTAAATGATTACGAGTAGTAAGGTTAGTGTCGCTAATCTAATGCTGTATTTATATCTCAATAATGCTCCTCCTAATCATTGTATGTATTCGTTACAATTCAAGTTATTTCTTCTATATATTCTAATAAAAAAATTTCATTTAGGCAAAACTATTCTTACAAAGGAGGAATCAACGTGCGTGTAAATGAAAAACAATGGTCTTCTAGTAATAATAAAGATGTATTTGGAGTTAATTTTCACCGTTTTATAGAATTAGAGGAATCATCGAATCATATGGAAATAGCACAAGAACTTGGAATCTCTTTAGGTGAAGTCAAATCATTAAAGAAAAAGATAAATCGTACTTGACAATCATTCATGGAAACATTAAGATAGTATTCATTCAAGAAGTATAATACGGAATATTACCAGTGAAGGAAAAAGTAATTAGAAGTCATCTGGAAAGAGAAAAAATGTCGTTGGCTGAAAGCATTTTACATGATGATCTAATGAAAGACATTCCTGAGGTTCCATATCGAAACAACAGTAGGTATGGACGTCTTGCAGGCGTTAACTGTGCAAAGTGGATGCCTTTTCGCATCAACTAGGGTGGCAACGCGGGTAACTCTCGTCCCTTTTTTATATGGGGATGGGAGTTTTTTTATATTTTATTAAAATGTGGGGGTATTAAAAATGAATATCAAAGCTCCAAGAGGTACTGCTGATGTATTACCGAAAGAAGCAAAAAAATGGCAATATGTTGAAGATACGATAAAAACGATTTGTGATCGATATCATTATGAGGAAATACGTACACCTCTTTTTGAACATACGGAAGTTTTCCAACGAGGAGTAGGAGATTCAACCGATATCGTTCAAAAAGAAATGTATACATTTGAGGACCGAGGTGGGAGAAGCTTAACCCTTCGTCCAGAGGGTACTGCATCGGTTGCTCGAGCATTTGTTCAAAATAAACTATATGGGGAAGCAAATCAACCGGTAAAATTATATTACTTTGCGAAAATGTTCCGTTATGAGCGTCCACAACAGGGAAGAATGCGGCAACTAAATCAATTTGGAGTAGAGGTGTTGGGAAGCGCGGATCCGGCGGTAGACGCAGAAGTAATTGACTTAGCAATGACAAGTTATTATGAGTTGGGACTTCGTTCATTAAAGTTAGTAATAAATTCTTTAGGGGACAAAGAAAGTCGCACAAATTATCGTGATGCATTAATAAAGCACTTCACACCACATAAGGAGGAACTTTGTGAAGATTGTCAATCTCGCTTATCCCAAAATCCTATGCGAATTTTAGATTGCAAAAAGGATCGTAATCATCCTTCTATACAAGAAGCTCCATCGATACTAGATTATCTAAATGAAGAGTCACGAACGTACTTTGAACAAGTTAAAACTTATTTAACAATGATGGGGATTGATTATGAAGTAGATGCTAATTTGGTTCGTGGATTAGATTACTATAATCATACAGCTTTTGAAATTATGAGTGAGGCAGAAGGGTTTGGTGCGATTACTACCTTAGCTGGTGGTGGAAGATACAATGGACTTGTGGAAGAGCTTGATGGACCAGATACACCTGGGATTGGTTTTGGCATGGGGATCGAGCGTCTATTAATGGCCTTAGAGGCAGAAGGTAAAGAACTTACTCTTGATGAGCAGCTAGATGTGTTTTTAGTTGCAGTAGGGGATGAAACGAAGAAAGAAGCAGTTAAGCTTGTCCATGATTTACGCAGGAACGGAATTCAAGTAGATATGGATTACCAAGGGCGTAAGATGAAAGCACAATTTAAAGCTGCAGATCGTTATCAATCCAAGTATGTATTAATTCTTGGAGAAGACGAATTGCAAAAACGGGTTATTAACGTAAAAGAAATGGATACTGGCAAACAACATGAAGTGTCTGTTGATCAACTAGCTGACCTATTAAAACAAAAGCTTCTAGGAGGAAACCGTTATGAGTAAACGTAAATTAGCAGGAACAATACGACAAACAGATATAGAATCGGAGGTATTGTTAAAGGGCTGGGTACAAAAGCGTCGCGATCTAGGTGGACTTATTTTTATTGACTTACGAGATAAATCTGGAATTGTTCAAATTGTTTTTAATCCAGACCATTCAAAAGAAGCTTTAGAAATTGCAGAGACAGTAAGAAGTGAATATGTAATTCAAGTAAAAGGAAACGTCGTAAAACGTGATGAAGCAACGGTTAACCCTGCTATGGAAACCGGGGAAATTGAAGTCATCGCTTCCAAAATTGAAGTGTTAAATAAAGCGAAGAACCCTCCTTTTTTAATTCAAGATGAAACGGATGTGGCTGAAGATCTTCGATTAAAATATCGTTATATGGATTTGCGAAGAGGGCCATTGCAGGAAACGTTTAAAATGCGTCATCAAATTACACAGTCTGTGCGTAATTTCCTAAACAATGATGGTTTTTTGGAAATGGAGACGCCAATTTTAACTAAAAGTACACCAGAAGGGGCACGTGATTATTTAGTTCCAAGTCGAGTTCACTCTGGAGAGTTTTACGCATTGCCACAATCACCACAACTGTTTAAACAGTTAATTATGATGAGTGGTTTTGAAAAGTATTATCAGATTGCTCGTTGCTTCCGTGATGAAGATTTGCGGGCCGATCGTCAGCCAGAATTTACACAAATCGACATCGAAACATCTTTCTTATCTAGTGATGAAATTATGGAAATGACGGAATATATGATGAGCAAGGTAATGAAGGAAGTCAAGAATATTGATATTGAATTACCATTGCAAAGGATGCCTTATAAAGAGGCGATGGAACGCTATGGCTCTGACAAGCCTGACACAAGATTTGGTATGGAACTCATTCATGTGTCTGACGTATTAGCGAACTCGACCTTCAAAGTATTCCAAGGTGCCCTAGAGTCTGGAGGAACAGTTTGTTTACTTAATGTAGAAGGGCAAGCAAATAATTATTCTAGAAAAGACATTGATAAGTTAACCGAATTTGTGAACGTATATGGTGCAAAAGGTTTAGCGTGGGTAAAGGTTGAAGGAGAAGGCGTCAAAGGTCCAATTGCGAAATTCCTTTCGGATGAGGAGAAAGCCGGATTATTAGATAAAGCAAATGCAAAGGATGGAGACCTCCTACTATTCGGTGCAGATAAAACCTCAGTAGTTTATGATAGCTTAGGTGCTTTACGATTGAAACTTGGAAGGGAATTAGGATTAATAGATGAATCGTCGTTCAATTTCTTATGGGTTACTGACTGGCCGCTGTTTGATTATGATGAGGAACTTGATCAATACTCTGCTGCCCATCATCCATTTACAATGCCTGTCGAGGAAGATGTTGAGAAATTAACTTCTGATCCAGGTAGCGTTCGAGCTGTTGCATATGACCTTGTCCTTAATGGATATGAACTTGGTGGTGGATCCCTCCGTATTTATAAAAAAGAACAACAGGATAAAATGTTTGAGGTCTTAGGATTTACAAAGGAAGAAGCAGAGGAACAGTTTGGTTTCTTATTAGATGCATTAGAATTTGGAGCTCCACCACATGGAGGTATTGCCTTAGGATTAGACCGTATTGTTATGATCCTAGCAGGACGCTCTAATCTGCGTGATACGATATTATTTCCGAAAACAGCATCAGCTTCCGACTTGCTAACGGATGCGCCAAACGCAGTGAGTGATGCCCAATTAGATGAATTAGCTATCCGAATAAATAATAAATATGAATAGAAATTAAAATTGTTCAATAGTTGTAATGATTGTAATGAATACTTCATATTTGGACTTCTTGAAAAATGAAAGTCTGTATGTTAATATAATTTTACAATAAAACATTGAAATCAATCCTGATGTGTACGTCTAGTTAAATGTTTTGACCGAACATTTATATATTTGGGAGCCCGAACGTTTTTATATTGCGTGCAAGCCTCCTCTTTTATGGGAGTTGAGGAAGTACAATATATATAAAACAGGACACCCACCTGCCAGGAGCGGGATCAAAACTAGGATAGACGGCACTATTGGGATTGACGAATACATAGAATAACTGGCTTTCGTATGAAGAATGACGAAGGCCAGTTTTTTTATCAAAATAAAACCTCTCAACAAGTCAGAGAGGTTTTTCCTTTTTTATTAAGTTAATTCGAACCTTGTGCCATCTGCTCTAGATTACCGTTTTTATCCATCCGAAACGCTGGAGCCTTCATAGCTGAACCATGATCGTCTAACACTGTCATTTTTCGAGCGCGATCCATAATTTGTACAAATACTTGATAATCTTCTTGGATGGTATTCAGTTGGTTCTCTGTTTCTGCTAACTGTTTTTCTAAATTAGTAATCTTTTGTTTTAACATTTCATTCTCTTTTTGGGTTTGATCAAGCGTTGCTTTTGATTGATTAGAAGCATAATAGTCTTTTTTCATTTCCTTAAGAAATTGAATAACAGTATCCAATGTCATGGAAGATTCATTGGAAACTTCTGTTAATGTAGTTCTTTCATCATTATAAGCCGGTTGTTGTAGCGTTACTACAGGTTTTTGATTCACTCTAGATTTTGATCGTTCCATTGCTCGTTTTTTCTCTTTTCTTTGTCTTTTTGCAAGATCAATAGCGTCTTCATATTTTTGTCTTATTTCTGCATTCCAACGAAATCCACACGCTGCAGAGGTGCGGTTAAGCTTATCTCCAACCTCTTCAAATGCGTTTAATTGTGTACTTCCTTCACGAATATGGCGTAAGACCGTTTCTGCTAATAATAGATCATCTTCATGTGACCAAGCATCTTGTCTAACCTTAACCATTTATTTCATCTCCTTTTCCAATTAACAGCGTTGATTAAAACAATAGATTTTATAACTATCAATTTGTGTTTACTTTTCATTAGTTTGACCGTTTGGAAAAGGATTTATACCTATCATTTATGGTTCTTTTTATCCGTTTGTATTTTTTCGTAAACTTGTTTCATAGCTTGTTCAAATTTTCCAGTTTGTTTAGGGTAATAGTATTGCTTGTTTTTTATTGAGTCCGGTAAATATTGTTGGCGAACCCAGCCATTTTCATAATTATGCGGGTACTTATAATCAACTCCACGTCCAAGTGTTTTTGCTCCTTGATAATGAGAATCTTTTAAATGAATCGGGATATCACCTGTTTTTCCATTACGTATATCTGATAGCGCAGCGTCCAATGCTTTATAAGCTGTATTTGATTTTGGCGATAGACATAGTTCAACAATGGCTACGGACAATGGTATACGTGCTTCTGGAAAGCCGATTCTTTCAGCAGCCTCAACTGCAGCCACAGCACGTGGCCCTGCTTGCGGATTTGCGAGGCCAATATCTTCGTACGCAATAACAATCATTCTTCTAGCAATGCTATCTAAATCTCCTGCTTCAATTAATCTTGCTAAATAATGAAGGGCTGCATCAACATCGCTACCTCGAATCGATTTTTGAAATGCAGATAATACATCATAGTGTGCATCCCCGTCTTTATCATGGGAGAAGCTTTTTTTCTGCATGCATTCCTCAGCAGTATCTAAGGAAATAATTATTTCATCATCTTCATTTTTAGGGGTAGAAGAGACTGCGAGCTCTAATCCATTTAATGCTGATCGCATATCCCCATTAGCGCTTTGTGCAAAGTGATCTAAGGCATCATCCGTAATTTTAATTTTGCTTTTTCCAAGACCATTCACATCATCTGACGTGGCTCTTTGTAATGCAATTTTTACGTGTTGGCTACTTAACGAATGTAATTCAAATAAATGACACCTGCTACGAATCGCAGGGTTAATGGCATGATAAGGGTTGCTGGTCGTACAACCTATTAAGGTAATTAAATTACTTTCCAAGTGCGGTAGTAGGAAATCCTGTTTGGCTTTATCCAGGCGATGAACTTCATCAAGGATAAGAACAACCTGTCCGGTCATTTTAGCTTCTTCCACAACAATTTCCATATCCTTCTTTTTATCTACAACAGCATTTAATAACTTTACAGGTAGATTCAAGCTTTTCGCTATAGCAACCGCCATCGACGTCTTTCCAGTTCCAGGTGGTCCAAAGAGAATCATTGAGGCTAAACGTTCCGCCTGTACCATACGATGGATGATTTTTCCTTCTCCTACTAAATGTTCTTGTCCGATAATTTCTGATATATGAGATGGTCTCATGCGGTAGGCCAATGGTTGTTGTTTCATCAATCTCTTCCTTTATATATAATAGTTTGCTAATTTAAGCGTAAGGCCGAATTCGTTAAAATGCAAGAGAGTTCTATTTCGTGCTATAATATCAGTTATTAAAAAAACACCTATGATATGTTATATTTAATGGATAATAGAAGTGCTGGAATTAGGGGAGTATGATTAATGAAAATTTCAACTAAAGGCCGTTATGGTTTAACGATAATGATTGACTTAGCAAAAAAATACGGTGATGGACCAACACCATTAAAAGCAATTGCTAGGGAGAATAATCTCTCGGAGCATTACCTTGAACAATTAGCGACTCCATTACGTAATGCAGGACTTATTAGAAGTGTTCGAGGTGCTTACGGTGGTTATATGTTACCGAAGGAACCGAAAGAAATTAGTGCAGGAGATATTATTCGGGTGTTAGAAGGCCCAATTACTCCGGTAGAAGGTATAGAGGATGAAGAACCAGCAAAACAGCAATTATGGCTGCGAATTCGAGATGCTGTAAAAGATGTGTTGGATACAACAACATTAGAAGACTTAATTAATTATGATAAAGATGAAATCGTACAAGATGCATATATGTTTTATATTTAATGGAAAGAAGTGAAAGAATCATGGATCATATTTATTTGGATCATGCAGCAACTACACCAATGGATAAGCGTGTCATCGATGCTATGAATCCTATTTATCAGGATGTTTTTGGTAACCCGTCAAGTGTTCATTCTTTTGGAAGAAAAGCTAGACAGCTATTGGATGAAGCTAGACGTGTTTTAGCTAGTAGTATCCGTGCAAATGAAAAAGAAATTATCTTCACTAGTGGCGGAACGGAAGCAGATAATTTAGCGCTAATTGGAACTGCAAAAGCAAATAGGCATTTAGGAAACCATATTATTACAACACAACAGGAGCACCATGCAGCCCTACACACTGCAGAGTATTTGGAAAAGGAAGGTTTTGATGTAACCTACTTACCTGTGAGTGTAGATGGAAAGATTCAAGTAGAGGATGTTAAACAAGCACTTACCGAGGAAACCATACTTGTTTCGATCATGTATGTTAATAATGAGACTGGCGTTATTCAGCCAATCAAGGAAGTGGCAGAATTAATTAACGAACACCAAGCTTATTTCCATACGGATGCAGTTCAAGCATTTGGTTTGTTGGATATTGATGTGAAAGAATTAGGTATTGATTTACTAACTGTTTCCGCACATAAAATTAATGGTCCAAAGGGAATTGGCTTTTTATATGCCTCCGAGAATGTGAAATTAAGTGCGTTACAATTTGGAGGAGAGCAAGAACGAAAACGGCGACCAGGTACTGAAAATGTAGTGGGTGCTGTTGGTTTTCAGAAAGCTGTTGAATTGGCAATGGAAAATAAGGAAAACAGAAGAGTAGAATATCAGAAATTTAAAGATTTATTCCTAAGGATATTAGAATCAGAAGGAGTCCATTTCGAGATAAATGGGAAGGAAGAGGATACAGTTCCGGCGATTGTAAATATTAGCTTTCCTGGGACAAATGTGGAAACTCTACTAACTAATTTTGATTTAGCTGGTATTGCAGCATCTAGTGGTAGTGCGTGTACAGCAGGTTCAGTGGAGCCGTCTCATGTATTATCTGCCATTTATGGTGAAAATAATGAATGTACGACAAATTCAATTCGATTTAGTTTCGGTATTTTTAATACAGAAGAAAATATAACAGAAGCTGCACATCGAGTGGCAAAAATTATCAATCGATTGACAGCGTAAAACGGTGGTGAACATAAATGAATGAAAATAAAAATACAAGAGTTGTAGTAGGAATGAGCGGAGGAGTTGATTCTTCGGTTGCGGCATTATTGCTAAAAGAACAAGGTTATGACGTTGTAGGAATCTTTATGAAAAACTGGGATGACACCGACGAATTTGGTGTTTGCACCGCAACGGAGGATTTCGACGATGTTGTACGTGTGTGTAATCAATTAGATATCCCATATTATGCAGTTAATTTCGAAAAGCAGTACTGGGATAAAGTGTTTACGTATTTCTTGGATGAATATAAAGCGGGAAGAACTCCAAATCCTGATGTTATGTGTAATAAGGAAATTAAATTCAAAGCCTTTTTAGATCATGCTTTATCTCTAGGAGCTGATTATCTAGCAACTGGGCATTATGCACAGGTTCGTGAAAACGATGGTAATATTGAAATGCTTCGAGGGGTAGATGATAATAAAGATCAAACATACTTCTTGAATCAGCTTACTGAAGATGTATTACAAAAAGTAATGTTCCCTTTAGGACATTTACCAAAATCTAAAGTTCGTGAATTAGCAAAAGAGGCTGGACTTGTAACAGCTACGAAAAAAGACAGCACAGGGATATGTTTTATTGGAGAACGTAATTTTAAAGAATTCTTAAGTGAGTACTTACCAGCTCAGCCTGGTGAGATGCAAACGATGGATGGAGTTGTCAAAGGGCGCCATGATGGATTAATGTACTATACCATTGGACAACGTCAAGGATTAGGTATTGGTGGAGCGGGCGATCCATGGTTTGTTGTAGGTAAAAATTTAAAAGATAATGTCCTCTATGTAGAGCAAGGATATCATAATGAAAAACTTTATTCAGATGAATTAATTGCAACTGATGTGAATTGGATTAATCCAGACGTTATACAAGATACATTCACTTGTACCGCTAAGTTTCGCTATCGCCAACAAGACAGTGGAGTGAAAGTTCACGTATTAGATAATGGAAATGTAAGAGTTGTTTTTGATGAAAAACAACGAGCAATTACTCCGGGACAGGCCGTTGTATTTTATGAAGGCGATGTTTGTTTAGGTGGAGGAACAATAGATGAAGTAATAAAGGATCAACAGGCACTTGATTATGTAGGATAAAAGTTAGGATCACGCCGATCATTTGGATTTACTTCAAAATCCAATGCACACTGTGCTTATGGTTAATCGCGTGATCCTTTTTTGGCAGGTAAGGAGAATTTCAAATCCTCCAAACTCTTAGATTTCAACTTAATCATCAATTTGATGACATAAGATCCTTTTTACGTATTATGCATATTATGCGTCGTAACTAAAAATTATTGTTGGGTGCATATAACTCGCTACGGAAATACATTTTGCTTTCCCGCAGGAGTCTCCATGTATTTCCTACGCTGATATATTTTGTGATTATTATTCAATCAATAATCATAGTTTCATGATGTATATTCTCGCAAAATAAGAAACACTTCAACAGCGGAGGCAGAATGCGTAGACTCCTGCGGGAACAGCACGAGTCCGAAGATCCCGGAAGAAGCGGTTTTTGCTTCTGAGGAAGCTGAGGCCGTGCCCGCGGAAAGCGAAGCGTTCTGCCGTAGCGGCTATCTAAAAGTATATCTATTAGGTGAAACAAACTACGAAAACAATCTCAAGAACCGGCAGTGGTTTTGAAATAGCAAAAGCATATAGTAAGGAGATTTGCAAGATGGATAAAAACACAAAAGCAATTGAGCTTATGAAAGAGAACAAATATGAGGAAGCGGCAGCAATTTTTAATGAAGTGATTCAAGAACAACCCAATGATCCGCTGGGTTACATTAATTTTGGAAATTTGTTGTTACATGTGAAGGACCCTGAACGTGCCCAACGTTTCTTTGATAAGGCAATTGAGCTTGATGAAAAATCAGCTACAGCTTATTACGGGTTAGGTAACTTGTATTTTGAACAAGCTGAATATAAAAAAGCTCAAGTAAACTTTCAACAGGCAATAGAGCTAGGTTTAGAAGAGGCAGATGTCTATTTCATGATGGGGATGACTTTCCAACATCAAGAGCACCATAAACTAGCTTTGCCATATTTTCTCAGAGCAACTGAGTTAAAACAAGACGACGTGGAGATGAATTTCCAATATGGATTAGCACTTGCGCAAAGCAATCTGATTTCTGATGCCAAAAAAGTATTTGAAGATGTTTTGTCTAAAGATGAAAAACATAGTGATGCACATTATAATCTGGGGGTCATCGCAATATATAATGAACAAGCTGAAAGTGCATTGCATCATTTCAATCAGGCCTTAGAAATCCAACCAGACCATGTATTAGCAGCGAATGGTAAAAGTCAACTAGAACAATTGATGGAAGAAAAAGACACGTAAGACAGTGGGGTAATGAAAATGGAAACAGGTACTGGGGAAAAAGAATATATCAAGGGAGAATTACTTTATACGATTTTTACGAATGATGTGGAGCACTTTTCCATAGTCAAATTAAAAATCCATGATACAAACACAGACTATCGTGAAAAGGAAATTGTTGCTAAGGGTTATTTTTCAAATTTGCAGGATGGAAATTTGTATTATTTTTATGGTCAATTTGAGAAACATCCTAAGTATGGAACCCAGTATCATGTGAAATCCTATCAAACTTTTATTCCCGATTCAAAGGATGGGCTTGTAGCTTATTTATCTAGTGACATGTTTTATGGTATTGGTAAAAGAACGGCAAAAAAGATTGTTGATCATTTAGGAGAAAATGCTGTATCGAAAATTTTCAATAACAAAGAAGTGTTAGCAGATGTACCTGGTCTTAAAAAAGAGACAGCAGAAACGCTAGTGAAAAGCTTACATGAAAACCAAGGTTTCGAACATATTGTTGTTAACCTTTCTAAGTATAATATTGGGCTGAAGATGGCCCAAAAAATATACCAGGTCTATAAAGAAGCTGCTATGGAGGTATTGGAAGAAGATCCCTATCGCTATGTGTTTGATATTGATGGATTCGGTTTTCAAACCGCTGACTCGATAGCAAGACAAAATGGCATATCATTGAATCATCCTAATAGAATTGGTGCTGGTTGTATTTATGTGCTGCAAAAAAGTATTCAAGACGGCCATGTTTATTTACCACTTGGGGACTGCGTGGATCAGGTTATACAATTATTATGGAATCCAGAAGTACCACTAGATGGTAAAGAAATAACGAATCGATTAGAAGAATTAAATAACGAAAAGTCCGTTATAATATACCAAGGAAATGTCTACCTTCCTTCTCTTTATTATGCTGAAGATGGATTTGCATCACATGTGAAACGTTTGTTAGAGAATAAAGTGGAATTTGATACAACTGAAGCGGAATTAATGAAGATTATCGGTGAAATCGAGGAGGAAGAAACTTTAAGCTATGGGAAAGAGCAATATGAAGCAATAAGAAGAGCGCTCCATTCAAAATTAATGATATTAACAGGTGGACCTGGAACAGGTAAAACCACAGTCATCAAAGGTATTATTAAAGCATATGGATCCATTCAGAGTCTTTCAACCGATCCTTCTGATTATGATAATAAATCAGACTTTCCTTTTGTGTTAACAGCACCAACTGGTCGAGCTGCCAAAAGAATGAAAGAATCAACGGGTCTTCCAGCTGTAACAATCCATCGATTGCTTGGCTGGAATGGAAGTGATGGATTTGAAAAGGACGAACAGGAACAATTATCAGGAAAAATTTTAATCATTGATGAATTTTCGATGGTCGATATTTGGCTAGCTAACCATTTATTCAAAGCAATCCCTAATGATATGCAAGTTCTGATTGTTGGCGACGAGGATCAGCTACCATCTGTTGGGCCTGGACAAGTTCTTTCCGACTTATTAGACAGTGAATTGATACCAACCATCAGTTTACACGAGGTTTATCGACAAAAAGAAGGCTCAAAGATTATTCAGCTTGCCCATGCTATTAAAAATGACTCCTTTCAAATAGATCTATTGCATAACGACAAAGACTTTAGTTTTATTGATTGTAAAGAATACCAAGTAGTTGATGTTATTACAAAGGTTTATAAACGAGCAATTGATAAAGGAATTGATATGAAAGATATTCAAGTGTTGGCACCCATGTACCGTACAGAGGCCGGGATTACAATGATTAATAAAGGGTTGCAGCAACTTGTGAATCCAAAAAGCAACAAAAAACGCGAAGTGAAAGTAAATGATACTGTTTTTCGAAAAGGAGACAAGGTGATTCAGCTTGTTAACCAACCTGAAGATGGTGTATTTAATGGTGATATTGGCGAGGTTGTAGCAATTTTTGAAGAGGACGAGAATACCGATCATGTCCAACAATTAGTCGTCCAGTTTGAAGAAAATGAAGTTGTTTATGAAAGAAAAGACTATATTAACCTAATGCTTGCCTATTGTATATCCATTCATAAGTCACAAGGTAGTGAATTTCCAATTGTCATCTTGCCAATCGTTTCTTCTTATCACCGTATGTTAAGGAAGAATTTGATTTATACCTCCATAACAAGAGGGAAGCAATCACTAATTATTTGTGGGGAGAAGAATGCTCTGACCAGAGGCGTAGAAACAGTTGATACGAATAAGCGTTATACCTCACTTAAAGAACAATTAACTGTACGGATAGAGGAACATCATAATGTAGAATTGGAAAAAAACGAAATGATAGAGGATGATGAGCTTTCTCCATATGATTTTATGTAGGTATGTATAAATTCATCACTTTCCGGTTAGCATAACATAATATCTTAGCACTAATAGGGGAGATTTTATGTTTATGCAATGCCCAAACTGTAATGGAAAGGATATAGGGAAAATTGGCTCTCAGCAATTTTATTGTTGGAATTGTTTTATTGAGATGTCGGTTACTGGGGATGAATTAACCGTACATCAAGTTGAAGCGGACGGCTCGTTAAGCTCGTTGAACGATTTATTTACGGAGGATGAGAGGAAGTTGAAGTGGTAATCCTTAGTGTGAAGGTAATTCTATTTTTATACTAAGGAGTGAACAACAATGTTTTTACATAAAAGACAATTAAACTTCCTTTACTGGGTTATAACAGGAATTTTTGTATTTTTATTTATCTATTTGTTAGTAAAATTATTTCCTTTTTATCGTGCATTTTTTGCATTTTTATTACAACTATTTACACCGTTTCTTATTTCTTGTTTGATTGCTTATTTACTGTACCCAATTGTAAAGAAAATCCATCAATATAATATACCAAAAAGCATTGCAGTCTTGTTCATTTATTGTCTGTTTTTTGGTGGTGTCGGTTATGCTATCTATCGCGTGTACCCCGCAGTGATTCATCAATTACGAGACTTAAATGACTATCTACCACAATTAATTGAAATGTATCAAGGGTTAATCTATCAGCTTTATGAATCAACTTCGTTTCTTCCAGAGACAGTTCATGATCGAATGGATGAGTTTATTGCTAGTATCGAAGCATATATTGAAGATCTGATCGTTAATTTACTTGGTGGTATTTCAAAAATATTTGATATGATTATTATTATCACCGTAATTCCTGTACTAGTTTTCTATTTTTTAAAGGATTATGAGAAAATAAGAAGTTATTCAAAAACGTTTATTCCTAAGAAATATCAGGAACAAACAAGTAAGCTCGTACATGCAATTGATGAAAATCTAGGGAATTACATCCGCGGTCAGTTACTTGTCAGCTTATTTGTAAGTTTGACATCGTATATCATCTTTCAATTCTTTGGATTAAAATATACATTGTTATTAGCGATTATCATGGGATTGACTAATTTAATTCCATATTTTGGTCCTATTATTGGAGCAGTTCCTGCCGTAGGAATTGCTTTGACAATGTCAGGACAGCTAGTTTTATTTGTTGTAATTTCAATTTTTATTATCCAGCTAATTGAAAGTAATTTATTACAACCTTATATAGTGGGAAAAAGTGTCGCAATCCATCCAGTTGCTATCATTTTTGCATTACTGTTGGGGGGAAAAATAGGTGGAGTAGTAGGGATGATTGTCGCTGTCCCATTATTAACTATCTCAAAGGTAATTGTAAAACATATCTTTACCATTCGACGTGATCGTTGACTTTTTGGTAAAAGTTTTCTATAATATCGCATAACGTTATATGTCAATATATTGAAGGTAATGAGTACATGGAACTCGGTTTTCAGAGAGGGATTTTCGAGGCTGAAAAAAATCCTAAATAAGAGCCATGGAAAGCTATACTGGAGTGCGGCTAATCCCCGTCGGTTTCAAACCGTTATCATGTTTAAGTGATGGCTAGTCTATTTGATTAGTCATAAATAGGGTGGTACCGCGATAGATCTCGTCCCTGCAATCAAGCAGAGAGGAGATTTTTTTATTGGCGAAAAATATATATCGGAGGGAAATATAATGAAACAATTAACTTCAGCACAAGTTAGGCAAATGTTTTTAGACTTCTTCCAAGAGAAGGGGCATCGGATTGAGCCAAGTGCTTCACTTGTTCCAAAAGATGATCCAACCTTACTTTGGATTAACAGTGGAGTTGCAACCCTGAAAAAATACTTTGATGGTCGTGTCATTCCTGATAATCCACGAATTGTTAATGCGCAGAAGTCCATTCGAACAAACGATATTGAAAATGTTGGATATACGGCACGTCACCATACTTTCTTTGAAATGCTAGGTAATTTTTCAATTGGTGACTATTTTAAGAAAGAATCGATTGAATGGGCTTGGGAATTTCTAACAAGTGATAAATGGATTGGGTTTGATCCAGAGCTATTATCAGTAACCGTTCACCCAGAAGATGATGAAGCATATGATATTTGGCTAAACGACATTAAGGTTCCAAAGGAAAGAATTATTCGACTTGAGGAAAACTTCTGGGATATTGGTGAAGGACCGAGTGGCCCGAATACCGAGATTTTCTATGATCGAGGTGAAAAATATGGGAATAACCCCGACGACCCAGAATTATATCCCGGTGGGGAAAATGATCGCTATTTAGAAATATGGAATCTTGTTTTTTCACAATATAACCATAATCCAGATGATACGTACACGCCACTTCCAAAGAAAAACATTGATACAGGTATGGGACTTGAGCGCATGGTATCCGTAATTCAAGATGTACCAACTAACTTTGAGACAGATCTATTCATGCCAATTATAAAAAAGACAGAGAAATTGACTACGACTCCTTATGGGACGCGTAAAGAAAGTGATACAGCTTATAAAGTAATAGCAGATCATATACGTACCGTTAGCTTTGCAATTAGTGATGGTGCGCTTCCTTCAAATGAAGGTCGGGGATATGTTTTAAGAAGGCTACTACGTCGCGCTGTACGATTTGCAAAAGAGCTTGGAATCGATAAGCCATTCATGTATGAGCTTGTTCAAACAGTTGGGGAAATTATGAAGGATTTCTATCCAGAAGTATTAAAACAACATGATTTTATTCAAAACGTTATTAAAGTGGAAGAAGAACGATTTCATGAAACATTAAATGATGGTCTAAATATTCTGACGTCTATTATGGAACGCGAAAAGGAAAAAGGAAGTACTGTTTTTCCAGGGAAAGAAGTCTTCCGTTTGTATGATACGTATGGATTTCCTAAAGAATTAACAGAAGAATATGTTGAACAACAAGGATTCCATATTGATGAAGTTGCTTTTAATCAGGAAATGGAGAAACAAAGAGAGCGTGCAAGAAATGCTCGACAAAAAGTAGATTCCATGCAGGTTCAGGATGACATTTTAAGTGAAGTCGATGTGAAAAGTGAATTTGTTGGTTATGAAACATTAGATGTATCGACAAAGATTAATGCAATGATTCGCGGGAAAGAAGTAATAGAATTAGCACGAAAAGATGAAGAAATCTTTGTAATCTTAGAACAAACCCCTTTCTATGCAGAAAGTGGTGGGCAGGTTGCTGATAATGGCTGGATTTATACAGATGATGCATCCGCTTATATTGAAGATGTTCAAAAATCTCCAAAAGGCGATCACATACACAAGGTTCGTGTGAAAGACGGTGAACTCCGTGTTGGTGATACTATTAAAGCAATAGTAGATCGTCAGTTCCGTACAGCTGTTATTAAAAACCACACGGCGACACATTTATTGCATCAAGCGTTAAAAGATACACTTGGTGACCATGTGAATCAAGCTGGATCTTTAGTAACACCAGATCGATTACGATTTGACTTCTCTCATTTCAGTGGATTATCAACAGAGGAATTACATCAAATTGAACAAATCGTGAATGAGAAAATATGGAGTGAGCTTACATTAGATATTAATTTGAAAAAACTGGCAGAAGCGAAAGAAATGGGTGCGATGGCTCTGTTTGGTGAAAAGTATGGCGATGTTGTTCGCGTCGTTCAAATTGGTGATTACAGCATTGAATTATGTGGAGGTTGTCATGTGCGCAACACCTCTGAGATTGGACTATTCAAAATCGTATCAGAGGGTGGTATTGGTGCTGGTACAAGAAGAATTGAAGCAGTAACGAGTAAAGAAGCGTATAACTATTTATCAAATAAAATGAATCTATTACAACAGGCTGCTCAACTCGTGAAAACAAATGATGAAACGCTACCGGAACGTATTGAGGGTTTATTCCAAGATATTCGAACGCTTCAAAAAGAAAATGAATCATTACATGCGAAGTTATCTAATGTTGAAGCATCCAATATCCTTGATCAAGTAGAAAAGGTCAACGATGTTCAAGTACTCGCACAAAAAGTTAATGTGAAAGATATGAATCAATTGCGAAATATGGTTGATGAATTAAAGCAAAAAATAGGGGCCGGAATAATTTTATTAGCAGCTGAAAATAATGGGAAAGTACAGCTGGCTGCGGGTGTTTCTAAAGAATTAATAGACCGTGGATTACATGCGGGTAATCTTATAAAGCAAGCTGCTCAGGTTTGTGGTGGCGGTGGCGGTGGTCGCCCAGATATGGCACAAGCAGGAGGAAAGGATCCAGCTAAAATAAATGAAGCACTTGATTATGCAAAAGAATACGTGACAGAAAACATAAAAAACTAAGCATCCTATCTCGATATAATAGAAATAAATAGGTTAAACCTGCTAAACATGTTAAACTAATCGTAGAAGGGTAATAAATGGAATGAGGTGTCACGATGAGTTCGATTGATAAAACAATGAAATTTAATTTTTCAGAAGAACCATTTGATCAAGATATTAAAGAGATTCTAATGACAGTACATGAAGCACTCCAGGAAAAAGGTTATAATCCAATTAATCAAATTGTTGGTTATCTATTATCTGGGGATCCTGCTTATATCCCAAGATATAAAGATGCAAGGAATCTTATTCGTAAAATTGAACGTGATGAAGTAATCGAAGAACTGGTTAAATACTACTTAGAGCAACAAAAAAAGGACAAGTAAATGAAAATAATGGGTTTAGATGTTGGTTCCAAAACAATTGGTGTTGCTGTTAGTGATGAATTAGGCTGGACTGCCCAAGGAGTAACAACAATTAAATGGGACGAAAATGAAATTGAATCTGCTGATGAGCAATTAAAAAACATTATATATGAATATAATGTTGGGAAAGCTATTATTGGGTTACCAAAAAATATGAACGGTACTATTGGAGAACGCGGTGAGGCTTCGAAAACATTTGCAAAACATGTTGAAGAAGTTCATCAAATTCCAACCGTTTTATGGGATGAACGATTAACAACAATGGCTGCTGAACGCGTATTACTCGAAGCGGATATGAGTAGGAAAAAACGAAAGAAAGTCATTGATAAGATGGCAGCAGTAATGATATTACAAGGTTACCTTGATCAAAAAATATAAAGGAGAGTTTCTATGCCGTTAGAAGAGAAAGAACGGATTATTATTCCAGATGAGAATGGTGAAGAACATTTATTTGAGGTTTTATTTACATTTGATGTAGATGCAACAAATCAATCCTATATCGCGGTTGTACCTGTGGAGCAAAAGGATGATGAAGAAGTAGAAGTATATGCGTTTCGTTATGAAGAAAAGGAAAAAGAAGATAATGATTTATCACTTTTCCCAATCGAATCAGACGATGAGTGGGAAATGGTAGAAGAAATGCTAAATACTTTAGCAGATGAGGAAGAATTAAATTAGCTTTTATAACAAATACTAAAATTAGCTGGTGTCTTAGAACACCAGCTAATTTTATGGAGTAAATCCACATGGGACGCGCAAAACCCAGCTCAAAAAAGTTGTCGAAGTTTTGGTAAATAAATAGCGAATCATAAATATCCGTTTAGTTTATCTAACACCCTGTGTTTAAAGGAAGATACCCCAGTGTTGAAAATTCACATTATCTAAGTCTAGCGTATATTATTTTTTTTTAGTATAATATACCGGATGAGAGGGGGATGTTTCATGTCCAAGCGAAATAATAAAGATAAATATAAAGAAAATTTGCTTAAACGTGGCGAAGAAGCTCGAACGGTAAGAAAGATCGTCGCAATTATAGTGATTTCATTAATATTAATTTTAGTAGTAGGTGGAATTTCAGGTTATAACTATATTAAATCAGCTTTGCAACCTGTCGATCCGAATAATGAGCAAGGGGTAGATATTGAAATCCCATTGGGTTCATCCACTTCAACAATTGCTGAGATTTTGGAGGAAAATGATCTAATTAAGGATTCTCGTATTTTTAGATTCTACATAAAGTTCAAAAATGAATCGGGTTTTCAAGCTGGTGAATATACATTTACCAAATCTATGACATTCAATCAAATTATCGAATCCTTAAAAAGTGGAAGAATTATCAAAGAGCCCGTTTATCGGATTACTATTCCAGAAGGATTAACCATAGCAGAAATTGCTGAGATCTATGGTGAGACATTGCCAATTTCAGAAGATCTATTTTTGGAGAAAGTTAATGACTCAGAGTATATAAAGCAATTAATGGAAGAATATCCTTCCATATTATCTGAAGATATTTTAGATGAAGAGATATTATCGCCTTTAGAAGGTTATTTATTTGCTGCTACTTATGATTTTTATGAAGAAGATCCACCGCTAGAGGTTATTATTACAAATATGCTTGATAAAACAAGAGAAGTCGTATACAAGTACATTGACGGTATTACAGAAAAAGAGCTCTCCATTCATGAGGCACTTACAATGGCTTCGATTGTTGAAAAAGAAGCTGTTACCGAGGAGCAACGGAAAATCATAGCAGGCATCTTCTATAACCGTTTAGATGAGGGCATGCGTTTACAGACAGACCCAACCGTCTTATATGCAATTGGAATGCATAAGGATACCGTGTTATATGCTGATACGGAGGTTGAATCACCTTATAATACGTATTATGTTGATGCCCTACCAATCGGACCAATCTCCAATTTTTCCGAAAGTGCATTAGAGTCTTCGATATATCCGGAAGAAACGGATTACAAATACTTTTTACATGATGGAGAAGGAAATATACATTATGCTGAGACCAATGATGAGCATAATGAGAATAGACAAAAGTATATGGATTAAAGAACTGGAAGTGTGAAAACTATTTCACATTTCCCGTTTTTTTGACACAATGATGTTTGCGAATAAAATCAAAAAGAGGTTTTGGAATGGATGAAAATATAACCAAATACTTATTGGATTTAGTTCCTGAAGATAAAGAGTGGATTAAAGATCTGAAAAAACAAGCTGAAGCAGACCGTGTACCGATTATGGATACGATTGGGATTGAGTTTCTTTTACAACTCATTCGTTTACATAAGCCTAACCGTATTTTGGAAATTGGTACTGCAATAGGTTATTCTGCCTTAAGGATGCTAGAGGCAAATCCTGAAGGTGAAATTGTAACGATTGAAAAAGATGACAATAGATATAATCAAGCAATTGAAAATATTAATAAACGAAATAAGCATACTAATATACAGGTAATCCATGGGGATGCACTAGAGGAACTAGAGAAATTGTTAAATCAAGGGGAAAAGTTTAACTGCATATTTATTGATGCTGCAAAAGGTCAATATCAACGCTTTTTTGAGCTGTCGAGCCCTCTACTACAGGATAACGGCATTATTATTACGGATAATGTATTATTTAGAGGGTATGTTGCTGAACCTAACTTTGATCACCCTCGTTATAAAAAGATGGTAGAAAAAATTAGATCATATAATGCATGGTTAATGAATCATCCTGATTATACGACGACAATTCTACCAATTGGTGATGGCGTAGCTGTTAGTTATAAGGTATAACCTTTAACGGAGATTTTCCATAGATCTCTGAACATTTGTTACGTATAACGTATATTATGCGACGTAACTTTTGGTTTCACCTAATGGAAATATTGTTAGATAACCGCTACGGCAGAACGCTTCGCTTTCCGCGGGCACGGCCTCAGCTTCCTCAGAAGCAAAAACCGCTTCTTCCGGGATCTTCCGGACTCGTGCTGTTCCCGCAGGAGTCTACGCATTCTGTCTCCGCTGTTGAAGTGGTTCTTATTTTGCGAGAATATACAAAACTATGATTATTGATTGAATAATAATCAAAAAATATCAGCGGAGGAAATACATGGAGACTCCTGCGGGAACAGCGAAGATG
>NZ_FOHE01000030.1 GCF_900111445.1 Oceanobacillus limi
AAAAATGGCAGAGGGAGCTTTCATCCATTCGGATCAAGGATTTCACTATACAAACCCTACCTATCAAAAAATGGTTAAGAAATATGGTTTAGGACAATCCATGTCAAGGCGAGGAAACTGTTGGGATAACGCCCCACAAGAATCATTTTTTGGGCATTTCAAAGATGAAGCATATATTAAACCTTGTGAAACACTAAATGAGTTAAAGCGTGAAATTAAGAGTTATATGACTTATTACAACAATTACAGATATCAATGGAATCTAAAAAAGATGACCCCTGTACAATACAGGAATCACCTTTCCAGTGTAGCATAGTCTTTTTTTTTAAAAGTCCTTTACAAAGGGTACATATTAATGACACGGGTTGTTTTCTTTGCCTCTTCATAAAATTCTACAAAACATGTAGAAAACTGTTAAAATATTAGTAGATAGCAACAATTGAAAGAGAAATGAGTGGATGTTATGTGGGATAAGTGGAAGAAGAAAATACAAAATTTTATATGGGAAGAAGAAATAGAAGAACAAGAAGAGACAACGGTACGCCATAATCACTTGGAGGATATACCTCATATCGAGGCGAAGATGGTATATCAATACCCAACAAAAGAATACAAATCTACTCACTTTCCGGTACTCCCAGATAAAGGTAGAAAGCGTGTGGATGAATCAGACATTCCAGCATTTAAACGTCGCACGAATCGAAGTCAAACCGAAAAACCAAAGAAACAACACCCATCACAGACGATAAGACAGGAAGAAGTTGTTTCTCAATCTAATTCGAAAAAGCCCTTTCAACCGAGTGATGTTCCATCACCAATCTATGGATTTAAACAAAGAAGTTCGCAAAAGGAAGTAGAGCAAATTCCAGCATTTAAACGTAACAATTCTCGAATAGAGGAGATTGTCCATTCTAATTATGAGGATCAAGCTATTTCATTGGAAAATGAGGGATTTCATACAACGGATGATAAGACATTAGAAATTGGACATGGAATGCAGGAGGAGGCTCATCTAGAAGAAGTAGTAAACGAAGCAGATTCTCCAATCGTACTCAAAGAGATTGCCAAAGAACAAAAAGAATCGCAAGAGCAAGAAACTAAGGGAACATCAAGTGAAACAGAGCCTGTACATAAAATGCAAGATCAAGAGGGCGAACAATTAACTCCTACAAGACAATCGGTAGAACGTGCTGTTCCATACAATGTAATGATGACACCAAGAGATAAAAAGAACCTATATGAACGAAAGGCAGCATCAAGAAAAGAGCAGCCTCCGGTTGTGGAGAAAAAACAGTCCGTTCCAATGCATTTGTTAGACGATTCGGAACAAGAGAATGATACCAACGATGTATGGGTTCAAAAACAGCAAGCACTATTAGAAAGAACACTCTCTCATTTTAATGTGCGTGCACGAGTAGTGCTTGCAACACAGGGCCCATCGGTTACAAGATTTGAAATTCAACCAGAGCTGGGAGTGAAGGTTAGCAAAATAAAAAATTTAAGTGATGATTTAAAATTGAATATGGCTGCTCGAGATATACGCATCGAGGCCCCAATACCTGGAAAAAATACGGTTGGGATAGAAGTGCCTAATCCGCAATCTCAGATGGTGCATCTGCAGGATATTGTACAGTCTTCCGCTTTTAAGGAGAGCAGCTCACCGTTAACCATTGCCCTGGGCCTTAGTATTGAAGGAGCACCTATCGTAACAAATATTCAAAAAATGCCACACGGTCTAATTGCGGGCGCGACTGGTTCCGGAAAGAGTGTCTGTATTAATACATTACTTGTAAGTTTAATCTATAAAGCTAGTCCGGACGATGTGAAGTTTTTGCTTATCGATCCAAAGATGGTTGAATTGGCACCTTATAATGGAATTCCTCATTTAGTATCTCCTGTGATAACAGACGTCAAAGCAGCAACTGCTGCGTTAAAATGGGCAGTGAACGAAATGGAAGATCGCTATGATAAATTCGTTCAAGAAGGTGTTAGAGATATTGAACGTTTTAATCAAAAGGTTAATCGAGACCAAAGGTATCAAGAAAAAATGCCATATATTGTAATTGTCATAGATGAATTGGCAGATCTAATGATGGTCTCTCCACAGGATGTTGAAGATTCCATTAGTAGAATTGCTCAAAAAGCAAGGGCATGTGGTATCCATTTATTATTAGCAACACAGCGACCATCTGTAGATGTATTAACTGGATTAATTAAAGCAAATATCCCAACAAGGATTGCCTTTAGTGTTTCATCTCAGGTAGATTCAAGAACCATTATTGATACGGGTGGAGCAGAAAAATTGTTAGGTAAAGGGGATATGTTATTTATTGAAAATGGTGCTGGAAAAAGTGTACGGATTCAAGGGCCATTTGTTTCAGATGACGAGATTGAAAGAGTAACAAATTATGCACGTACGATTGCTGAACCAAATTACTTATTTGAGCAAGAATCTTTATTGCAACAGATGACAGTAGATGAAGCGGAAGACGATTTATTGCAGGAAGCGATCGAATTCGTTCTTGAACAGAATAGTGCAAGCACTTCATTATTACAGCGTCATTTTAAAATTGGTTATAATCGTGCTGCAAGGTTAATGGACACGTTAGAAGCCAAAGGAATCATTTCTGGACAGAATGGGAGTAAACCACGAGATATTCTAGTATCAAATTCTCAATTACATGATCTTGTGTAATTAAGACAAGTACGAGAGATTCGTACCCGTATCGTTCGTATCTGTTTGAAGTTTTGTGTTATATGGTACAATAGACACTAGGATTTACTGTAAATATGAATTAAAGGAGAAACACGATGAAAGAGATTGAGCAAAAATTAAAAGGTCAAATCGATCGACTCACGAATAAAACGTTCAAGTTTGATGAGCGTATTAAGGAAGGCTGGTTTTCAGCCGTTTATTTTCTTAAAACAAAGGAAATCGTGGAAAAAAAGATTCCTGAAAATATAATTACAATGCAGTTTTTCCAAAAACAAGATGCAGTTTTATGTGGTTCAGATGAAGCAATAGCATTGATACATACGTTTGCAAAAGAGCCAGAATCACTAGAAATACATTCCCTAAAAGATGGAGATAAAATTAGTCCTTTTGAGTCTGTTTTGACGATTTCTGGCCCCTACCAGAATTTCGGGTTCCTAGAAGGCATTATTGATGGGATATTGGCAAGAAGAACATCAGTAGCTACAAATGTATATAATGTGGTAAAAGCAGCGAGAACATCTGGTAAACAAAAGCCAGTAATATTTATGGGGGATCGTGACGACCACTATACCCAACAAGCAGGTGATGGATATGCAGCCTTTATTGGTGGCTCAACAGCACAAGCGACACATGCAATGAATGAGTGGTGGGGAAAAGAAGGTATGGGTACAATGCCACATGCCATGATTCAAATGTTTCGTGGAGATGTTGTCGCAGCGACAAGAGCATATCATGATATTTATCCAGAAGATGATTTAGTGGCGTTAGTGGATTATAATAATGATGTGATAACAGATTCATTAAAAGTGGCTCGAGCTTTTGGCGAAAAGCTTAAAGGCGTTCGTGTAGACACTTCCAAAACATTAGTTGACAAATACTTTTTGAGAAATCATCATTTAATGGGAACCTTTGATCCAAGAGGAGTTAATCCAGAACTTATTTTTGCGTTACGGAAAGCCTTGGATGATGAAGGATATTCACATGTAGAAATTGTTGCTACTGGTGGTTTTACGGAGGAAAAAATTCGTCACTTTGAAAATTTAGGTGTTCCCGTTGATACGTACGGAGTAGGAAGAAGCTTATTAAATATGAAGATTGGTTTCACAGGAGATAATGTTGTATTGAACGGTATTCCTGAGGCGAAGGATGGCCGACGTTATCGTCCTAACCCTAGATTAGAAAAAGTGGAATTTTTCAAGTAAATCGGAATATTTTTATCAATAATGTTTTACAGGATATCTTGTTTTGCTATAATAATTAAATAGTTATTATTTATATTAATTTTTATGTAGTAAAATAAGAGTTTAATAAGGAATTCAATATAGTAACTATTTCTATTTCAGCCACTGTGTAGGAGGTAGTTGCCTACACATAAATATGGAGGTTCTATTATATGACAACTTACCATTTTATTGGTATTAAGGGTACTGGGATGAGTGCACTTGCACAGATTCTTCATGATTCCGGAGAGAACGTGCAAGGGTCTGATGTAGATAAAAGATTTTTCACTCAGGCAGCGTTGGAAGAAAAAAATATTCCAATTTATCCTTTTTCAGAAAATAACATCAAAGAAAATTATACAATTATTGCGGGGAACGCTTTTTCAGATGATCATGAAGAAATTCAAGAAGCCAAAAGACTAGGTTTAACGTATTACCGATACCATGAATTTTTGGGAGAATGGTTGAAACAGTACACGAGCATTGCTGTTACAGGTGCGCACGGTAAAACATCGACAACAGGTCTTCTTGCGCATGTGCTTAATCAAAATTTTCCTATCTCGTATCTAATTGGGGATGGAACTGGTAAGGGACATGTGGACAGCGAGTATTTTGTTTTTGAAGCATGTGAATACCGTCGTCATTTTTTAAGCTATGAACCAGACTATGCGATCATGACAAATATTGATTTTGACCATCCAGATTATTTTACAAGTATTAATGACGTGTTTGACGCTTTTCAATCGATGGCAGATAACGTCAAAAAAGGAATTATTGCTTGTGGAGACGATGAGCAACTACAACAAATACAAGCGAAAGTTCCAGTTATGTATTATGGATTCCTACCTTCAAATGATTTTCAAGCCCAAAATGTAAAGGAAACAGATAAAGGTACGGAATTTGATGTATTTGTTCGTAATACTTATTATGATACCTTTCAAATTCCGACATTTGGAGATCACAGTGTATTAAACGCACTTTCTGTAATTGCAATTTGTCATTATGAAGGTCTTCAAGCTGAAGAAATAAAAAAACTAAGTTCATTTCAAGGAGTCAAAAGACGCTTTACAGAGAAGAAAATTGGTGATCAAATCATTATCGATGACTACGCACATCACCCGAAAGAAATTACAGCTACAATTGATGCAGCGAGAAAAAAATACCGAGATAGATCTATCATAGCTATTTTTCAACCCCATACATTTACAAGAACAAAAACATTTTTACAAGAGTTTGCAGATAGCTTAAAAGAAGCGGATCATGTATATCTATGCGATATCTTTGGATCTGCTAGAGAAGAAAGTGGTAAATTATCCATACAGGATCTTCAGCAACGGATTGAAGGTAGTTCAATTATTGAATTAGGAAATACTGAAATTCTAAAGGATTATTCTGATAGCGTATTAATTTTTATGGGTGCTGGTGATATCCAAAAATTTCAGGAATCGTATGAGCAAACTTTACAAATTTAATAATTAGAGATTTCTACGATATAAGGGAGCATGCTCTCTTATATCGTTTTTTCTTTTTAAAGGTTGAAGTAGTATTTTTTATCAGATCTTTCAATCATAGAGCTAAACGCTGGTATTCGTATTAGCCGAAGCGTAACCCTAATATAACCCAAAATATCTTCAAGATGGGTTTACATATTCATGTGAAATTGATACATAATAAAAAAGGATTTCTTTACATAAATGTCGAATAAAATAATAGGGCTACTTTTTACTAGTATACCAATTGTAATATAAGTTATATTAAGAGTTAGTAGGAAAGTTTAACTTGATCTTTTCAAGGGTAGAACTATTATATAAAAGCCTTTTGACGTAATGATCGATGGACTTGTAATATAGAGAAAGGAATGGTACAGGATGGAAGGGCTATTATACATTGCAGCAATTATTGCTGCTGTTGCTTTTGCAGTTCTTGTTGTGTTTTTAGCAATGACGTTAAAAGCTTCGCAACGAACATTGAATAATGTAGCAGATACGTTAGAGTCACTAGAAAAACAAATGCAAGGGATTACGAACGAAACAACAGAGCTATTAAACAAAACCAACCGCCTTGCAGAGGATATTAATCAAAAATCATCAAAGTTAGAGGGTTTATTTGATGGTGTTAAGGGTATTGGAGAAACAGTGAATGATTTTAATCAATCATTAAGACAGTTTTCTACCAGTATTTCCCGTAGCGCTACCCAAAATCAGGACAAGGCTTCACAAGCTGTAACATGGGGATCAGCAATCATGGATCTATGGAGAAAAAATAGAAAAAAATAACATAATTGGGGAGGAACAGGTATGAGTGATCAAATCAACAGTAAGGACTTTTTAATAGGGACATTAATTGGTGGAGCAGTAGGTGCTAGCTTAGCACTATTATTTGCTCCGAAGTCAGGTAAAGAATTGCGTGGAGATTTAAACCATGGTGCACATGCTGTCAAAGAACGAGCAGGTGAATGGACTGGAAATGTACAAGAAAAAAGTACAGAGTGGAAGGATAAAGCTTATGTGAAAGGGTCTGAATGGAAACAAAAAGCAGTAGACTCTACTTCACATCTAACGAAAGCAATATCTGATAAAACACAAGACCTTACAAAGAACGTACAGCAAAAGCTACATGAAAGTCGTAATGAAGAGGATGAAGCGTTGGAGGTTGTAAACGAAGTTTCAGAAGCGATTGAAGAAGCACAAGCAGAGTTAAATAAAGAATAATAAAAAGGAGGGCTATCGGTGCATAGCCCTCCTTTGTTCTTTTATTTTTAACTAGGAAAGTGATAAATTGGAGTCACTTGCCCTTATTATGCGATTCATTCACGTAACAAGTTTATAGGGAAGAATCGCCACGGGCTACTACTTACTTTATCTCGAGATGATCTCCATTATGGATTGTATCAAAAAACGTTGTTTCTTGGTTGTTTTTGTATAGTTTAAAATTTCCGCCTACTGACTGTATATCAATATCGATATAGCGAAAGATGTCTTGAAATATAAAAGGCTCTGGCTTTCGTTCTTTCAATTGAACATTGTCTAACGAATGAATTTCACTTTCTTCTTCTAATCGCTCATCGTCCCGAGTAACTTCAAGCTTAGCCTGCTTCATTGTAATTGGTTTTCCATTAAATTTAACCTCTATCGTATTCCAGTAATCGAGTTCCATTATTTTTAAAATATCCTTTAAGACTATTTTTTTATTTTTTTGGATAACTAGGTTGTCATTTTGTTTTAGCTGGTAATCTAATGAAACTAGTGAACCATTAACTAATATTTGTGTTTCACCGTCTTTAAGCTTCATTTTTTCGTTATTAACATAAATGAAAAACGCTTTGGTCGATGGAAGTTCTCCTAAACTTTCCAAAAATTCTCGAATTGTCTTTGGCTGCTTTAATTCTATTTCATCTTTATCTTGTACAATATATTCAAGTGAAGGACGCTTATTATTTACATAGATTGTTGTTTTTAATGTGTATGGTTGATTATGATAAAAAATGTTAATTGATGGAAGTTCTTCAATAAGTTGTTCTAGGGTCACATTTGCAGCCTTGCCATCTGAACCTTTTTCAATTTTAATTTGATCCCCGTTATTTACAATACTATCAACGGTTGCTGGTTTTTCATTCAATAGGATAGAAGGTGCTTGACCGAATTCCCCTGGTAAAGTAACTTCTTTCCCGTTTAAAAGAACCATAGAAGCCATTCCAGGTTTTCCATAAAGCTTATTTATTTCAATTCCACCTTGTACGAGACAATCCCCTACAGTTAATTGTTTCATTTCAAACATTCGGATAACCTGCTCATTTACGTTTACAGTTATATAATGAATGGGGTTTTGTTCAGCGACAATAGCTATCCCAATTGGAGTTACAAAATCTGGGCCACTAGGTAAGTTTTCGGTTTTATTTAATGTTTGAATCGCGTCAATTTCTCTCACCGCCACCCGGTTTGTTGGCAACTTTAATTTCTCCGATAATACTGTCGTAAGTTCTGGAGTTAAACTTCCTCCACCAACTAACATTACTGCTTTTGGAGGAGTTGCGTTTAATAACAGAATCTCCTCTGCAATTGCATTTGCCAATTTATCTATGCTTGGTTTAATATCACTTGCTAAAGTGTCATATGTAATCGTTGTGTCAAAGCCTAAAATATCAGATACGACACCTTCCCCTTCATTTACAATTTTTCTTTTCATTTCCTCTGCTATTGGATAATCAAGAAGATAATGATCGCTCATTGCTTCTGTTATTTCATCACCAGCAATTGGGACCATTCCGTAAGCAGCAACGGTACCATGGTTTGTTATCGCAATATCACTTGTACCAGCACCGATGTCGACAAGTGCAACATTTAATCTCCTCATGGATTCGGGAATCAACACGTGAATAGCTGCAATCGGTTCTAACGTTAATGCTTCCATCTCTAATCCAGCTCGGTTTAATGCCGCCAATAAGGATTCGACAACAATTTTTGGTAGAAATGTAGCAATGATTTCAACAGTTGCCGTGCTTCCACTTTGTTCAATTAAAGAACCAATTTGCTCTCCGTCTATTTTATATCTTAATACGGAATAACCAACACAATAATAATTAGAATAATCATGTGCTGAATTTTGTGATGCCAAATCTAACTGTGCTGTATGTACAGCACTTAACTCTAAATGTTTTACTGTCTCATGATCTGTTATTGGCTTTTTCTCGAGTTGAATTGTAGCTTCTGATTCTACGGTTTTTAACGACCTACCAGCAGCTGCAACACTCACTTTTTTAATTTTTCCATGTTTCTCTTCAAGTGCGTCTTTTACATCTTTAATCACATTAGCCACTTCAACAACATGGTGGATTTGTCCATCATGCATGGAACGTACTTTATGTTCTTTTGTATAATAGTCGATCAAGGAATACCCTTCACTGTCTTTCTCTAAGATAATTCCTGTAACAGAACGTGTTCCAATATCAAGGGCAAATATATAATTATTCATCATAACTCACTACTTTCCCCCTAGGAAGAATATCTACTCTATTATAACAACTAATTAATGACAAAGGAAAAATAATTAGCTATAATTATTTTTATTAGTATTCCTATCGAAATCAATAGGGTGTAACGATAAGTTCAGAAGTGAACAAACTGCAAGGCAGGAGGCTTCAATTAATGAGTCATAATGAGTTAGAACAGTTAAGGAAACAACTAGATGATGTAAACCTACAAATACTAGAATTGATTAATAAACGTGCAGAAATGGTGCAAGAGATTGGCCAAATTAAATATAAGCAAGGTATGAAAGTGTTTGATCCGGTTCGAGAGCGAGAAATGCTTAATCAACTAATTGAGAATAATCAGGGACCTTTCGAAAATAAAACAGTGGAACATTTATTCAAAGAAATTTTTAAAGCCGGGGTGGAACTATTAGAATTGGACCATCGTAAAGCATTATTAGTTTCACGGAAAAAGAAACCCGAAAATACCGTTATTGAAATAAAAGGCGAATTTATTGGGGATGGAAAAACCCATTTTGTAATGGGGCCGTGTGCTGTTGAAAGTTATGAACAGGTAGACCAGGTTGCGAGAGCAGTGAAGCAGAAGGGTGTTAAACTCCTCCGAGGAGGAGCATTCAAACCAAGGACTTCTCCATACGATTTTCAGGGGCTAGGTTTGGAAGGTTTACAGATATTACGAAAAGTTGCCGACGAGCATGATTTGGCAGTTGTTAGTGAAATTGTAAACCCTGCCCATATAGAAAATGCTGTAGAGTATGTGGATGTTATACAAATTGGCGCACGAAACATGCAAAATTTTGAACTGTTAAAAGCAGCAGGAGATGTGGATAAACCGGTTTTACTAAAACGAGGATTATCGGCTACTATTTCTGAATTTATCAATGCGGCAGAATATATCTTTTCACGTGGTAATGGGAATATTATTTTATGTGAACGAGGCATAAGAACCTATGAAAAAGCGACACGGAATACGTTAGATATTTCGGCAGTACCAATATTAAAACAAGAGACACATCTACCAGTAATGGTTGATGTAACTCATTCAACTGGCAGAAGGGACCTATTGATTCCTATGGCCAAGGCTGCGTTAGCGATTGAGGCTGATGGTATTATGGCAGAGGTTCATCCGGATCCAGCTGTTGCCTTATCAGATTCTGCTCAGCAAATGGACATCCCAATGTTCGAGCAGTTTATGAATGAGCTAGAAAGGTATGTAACAACCCATTCCTGAGCATAATGGAGGAAAATACCAATTATCCCGCATATAACTGACAGGTCTGCCGCATTGTCGGCATTACTACGTCTTATGCGTCGTAAGCCCCTCATTGCAAACCTACGAGGTAAAATCAAGGAGGTTAAGCGGGAGGTCAACTGAAATATAAATGTCCAATCCGTTCATCTAACAATTAGTGGGTGGGCCCCTATATGAAAATTCTCTTTATGTAAGAATGGAAAAATATTTTGTGTTTTTATGTAGATAAGAGTATGATAAATGAAAGAAGAGGTCGATTTTCGTAGGACGGGAAGAACGATAGACTCTCATTTCCAGTCACCAAAACCATTACCTGTTAATAGAGGGAAAAGCGAAATTTTAAATGAAAAAGGATCAAACTTAATTCTACTAATTTAGAGTAGATAAGTATTTGTCAAGTTTTCAAAAATTATAGGAGGAATTTTTAATGACAGTAACAATATATGACGTCGCGAGAGAAGCCAACGTTTCTATGGCTACAGTTTCTCGTGTTGTAAATGGAAATCCAAATGTAAAACCGACAACAAGAAAGAAAGTGTTAGCTACTATTGAACGGTTAGGTTACCGACCAAATGCAGTTGCAAGAGGGTTGGCAAGTAAAAAAACGACGACAGTAGGAGCAATTATTCCTGATATTTCTAGTATCTTTTTTGCAGAGTTAGCTCGTGGAATCGAAGATATTGCTACGATGTATAAATATAATATCATTTTAAGTAACTCAGACCAAAACAAAGATAAAGAATTACAATTGATTAATACAATGTTAGAAAAACAAGTTGACGGTATTATTTTTATGGGTGGGAATATATCTGAGGAACATGTTTCACAATTTTCAACAGCATCAGTGCCTGTTGTTTTAGCTGCAACGTATGACGGTTCCGAATCCATACCATCTGTAAATATTGATTATGAAGAAGCGGCGTTCGAAGCAACTAAATTCCTTATCGATCAAGGGAATACTAACTTAGCATTTATCTCTGGGCAGGAAGATACGGTTATAAACCAACTTAAGTACCAAGGTTATTTGCGAGCTCTTAAAGAATCTTCCATTGATAAAAAAGATGAATACATTATTCACGGTGATTATTCTTATGATTCAGGTATCGAATCTGTACAAAGCTTAATGAATTTAGACCAAAAGCCTACCGGTATTTTTGTGGCATCAGATGAAATGGCTTTAGGGGTTATTCACGGTGCACAAGATCTTGGTTATCATGTGCCAGATGATCTAGAAGTATTTGGTTTTGATAATACGCGTTTGGCAACAATGGTACGTCCAACTTTATCAACTATTGTACAACCAATGTATGATATTGGAGCTGTTGCAATGCGCCTATTAACCAAGTTTATGAATAAGGAAGAAGTAGATGAACAAAAGGTTGTTCTTCCTCACCGAATTGTTGAAAGAAATTCAACAAAATAAGCAAGCAGCCGATAGTATAGTAAGATAGTAAAAACCTACACAATATGGGGAGAGAAAATATGAGAAAACGCGATTTTTTAACTCCGATCGGCATCACATTTGGATTTATAATGATTATGCTTGCTATTCTTACCAAAGGTGGAACAGAAGGAGTTAATTCCTTTTTAGACATTGCTTCCATTTTTGTTGTAATAGGTGGAGTTATAGGTTCGTTGCTGATTAACTTTAAGGTTGAACAAATAAAGTTAACCAATAAAGTGTTAAAGGAAGCTTTTCGACAAAATAATCAACGGCTACCGGCATTAATTACGCTCTTTATTTCTTTGTCTGAACGGGCAAGAAGAGAAGGAATATTAGCCTTAGAAAATGAAATAGATGATGTAGAGGACCCGTTTATTAAGAAAGGGATCCTTCTTGCTATAGATGGAGTTGAACCAGAGGTTATTCAGGATATCATGAGTGCTGAATTGACTGCTATGGAAGAGAGGCACTACCGTGGTCGAATGATCATTGAGAAATGTGGCGAATATGCTCCAGCATGGGGAATGATCGGAACATTAGTAGGTTTGGTTTTGATGTTGAATAGTTTAGAAGACCCTGCAACATTAGGGCCAAATATGGCAGTCGCACTACTAACAACTTTATATGGTACGATTCTTGCAAATCTAGTATTTTTACCGATGGCTAGTAAACTAGAAATTAAGACCGAAGAAGAAGTATTTTTGAAGCAAATCATTATTGAAGGCGTAATAGGAGTGCAGTCTGGGCAAAATCCACGTATTTTAGAGGAAAAATTAGGTGCATTTCTTTCTGGTGATATGATGAAGGAGCAGGAAAAAGAAAAAGCTGCTAAATTTGCTGAGGAGAGCTTCCATGAAGCGTAGAGAGATAAAAAGGAACAAAAAGTCAGGTGCACCTAAATGGATGGTAACGTATTCGGATATGGTTACGCTAATACTTGTCTTCTTTATTTTATTATTTTCCATGTCGCAGATTGACTTAGTTAAATTTCAAGCTGTATCCGAATCATTTCAGAATCAACAAATATTTGATTTTTACCCTTCACCAGTACCAATGGATAATCCAACGGACGATTCTAGCCATGAGGAAAGTATAAAATTAACTGATGGCCACGAAAAACCTGTACTTGTTGATGAGCGTGACGACGAAGTAGCCTCTGAAGAAGATTCTCTTTCAAACCTAATGGATGATGTTGAAAGTTATTTGAATCAAAATGAGTTAAACAATGTTATATCCGCAAGTCGTACAGAACGGGGAGTAGTCCTTGTACTACAGGATAGTATTCTATTTGATTCAGGAGAGGCTGAGATACTTCCAACTGCATTACCTTTCTTAAATAAGGTTGGTACTTTATTAACTGAAATACCAAACCAAATCAAGGTGGAAGGACATACCGATACGGTTCCAATGTCGAGTTATCGTTATCCATCGAACTGGGAATTATCTGGTGCTCGGGCAAGCAGTGTTGTACGCCATCTCGTCAATGAAAATAATATTAGTGAAGAGCGGTTTTCGATTGCTGGATACGGTGATACAAGACCTGTTGTCTCTAACGATAGTGATCAAAATAGAAGTAAGAATCGTAGAGTAGAAATCGTAATACTAGAAGTACCCGAATAGTAAGGAGTTGACCAAAGTTGATCAACTCCTTTTTTATATCGTATTTTTCGTATATTTAAGTAAGTTCAATAATAGCTTTTCATTTTTATCCGTTATTTCTGCTTTACGAGGTATATGAGGATTAATGTCATCTGTGTCGTGCCAATATTTTGGTAAAGGTACAGTTGCCTTGTTTTGCCATTTGTTCACCCATTCGGAAGGGAGGTCTCCACTAGCAGGTAAACCAGTTTTCATAACATTCCATATTTGCGCCCAAGCACGAGGAACAACTCGCCAAATGTCATAGCCGCCACCACCTAATCCAATCCATTTTCCATCACAATATTCATGCGCTAAATCATGAGCTAGTTTTGGTATTTGATCATAGATTTTCATTGTCGTACAGAGATGGGTCAGCGGGTCAAATACATGTGCATCAGCACCGTTTTGTGTAATAATTATATCTGGTTTAAAGTAATCTACCACTTCTTTGAAAGCGATCTCAAAAACGTGTAAGAATGATTCATCTTGAGTGAACGCATCAATAGGAAGATTAAATGAATACCCATGTCCTTCTTTAATTCCACGCTCATTGACATTTCCTGTACCTGGGAAAAGGTATCTTCCCGTTTCATGAACAGAAAATGTGCATACGTTTGGGTCATCGTAAAATGCCCATTGAACACCATCGCCATGATGGGCATCTGTATCAACGTATAATACTCTTAAATTGTAATTTTCCCTAATATATTTGATTGCAACAGCCCCGTCATTGTATATGCAGAAACCCGATGCTTTTCTTCTAAACCCGTGATGCAGTCCACCACCTAAGTGTAGGGAGTGTAATGATTTTCCTGACATGACAGCTTCTACTGCTGTTAAGGTACCACCGACTAGCAGAGATGCAGCCTCATGCATTCCAGGAAAAATTGGTGTATCTTCGGTTCCTAATCCAAATTCAAGTCCACTACCTGTATTTAATTGACCTTCACTAGCCTTCTTAACAGCTTCTACATAATCTAGATCATGAAAAAGAAGAAGTTCCTCCTCCGTAGCCATACGCGGAGTGATCATATCCTGTCCGTTAATTTGTTTGGAACTTTCTAATAATTCTTTTGTTAATAAAACCCTTTTTTGATTAAATGGATGATCCGAATGAAAATGGTATTGTAATAGATCATCTGAATAGATAAAAGATGATTTACAGGTCATACTTTTGGCTCCGGTATATTATTTGGCCACATTAATTCATATCCAGCTTCTCGTAACTCTTGGATAACAGGGTTTGGATTCATTGTTTGTACACGGAATACTAGAATTTTATAATTTGGATCATCATAAAAAGGGTAAACTAGAACAGAAATTATATTCATATTTCTTTTTCCAAAGAGAGAGGTAACTTTTGGAATCATCCCAGGTATATGGGGGACTTTTACTTCAATTTGAGAACCTTGCACATGGGTACCGGTTAATTGAATTAAAGTATATAGCATATCTTTTTCCGTAACGATACCGACAAGCTGATTATTTTGAACAACAGGGACCGACGCAAATTCTTCATCATAGAAAATTCGTGCAATTTCTTCAACGAAATCAAGCGGATGTACCGTCACTACTTGACGAGTCATAATCGTTTGAATCTCATTCTGTAAGACGAGTTGGTCCGCATCCCTATCTAGTATGGATGGACTTGCATCGCGAACATCACGATCTGATACGATACCAACAACATGATTTTGGTCATTTATAATAGGGATGTGACGGATCCTGTGCTTTTGTAATAAATGCAGTGCTTCAGCAATGGAAGCTCTTGGAGATAAAGTAATAACATTGGTATTCATAATTTCCTCAACTAACATTTACAATCCCTCCCTCATTTTCCGATAATGATGTCTTTGTAAGAAGCGTAGTGTATCAAATTTTTTTAAGGATTCATCATCTACATGTTTACCAATACGGACCATTAAACAATTTGCTGGGTGGGAAATAATCTCTGGATCATCGGTAGGAGCAGGAAGTAATCCGCCCTTTGCCATCATTTTTTCCATTACTTTTCGATAATCCCATATGCTTAATTTGGTACCATCTAAGTCCCAATGCCAATAATACTCAGTAGAAATAACGATATAGTTTTCCATAAATTCATCCATCATCGATACTTGCAATAGGGATGAAGCAATTCTTTCTCCACGATAGGCAGGAATGATTTCAATTGCGCCTAATTCAATCAAATTATCCATCTTAAACTCGGACCATCTTTCTAGAGGATCTGGATGCAGGTAGGTGACATAACCGATTATTGTATTATCTTTACGAGCAATGATAATACGTCCCTCCGGTAGTTCTGAAATTCCTATAATAGCTTCAAATTGTTTGTTAGAGGGGCGAAAAGCAGTAAGCTCATCATCGAACTGATAATGCTTTAGCTCTTCAGAAGGAACCGGTCCTTCAATTGTTATTGTACCTTTACTTGTTTTTCTTGTTGTTGAATGGTAAGTTTTTTTGTGATTCATTCTTTCACCACCAGCTTATAGATCTTATTTGTATTATACCGTATTGAGGAACAAATTTTTAGTGTTTTATTAATCGATTTTGGAATTTAATTACTCCGTATCGGCTATAAACTTATTAGATATAGTACGAAGTTTATAAATTCTGCGATGTAACTAAAAAATGGTGTTTTAGTATTCGGCTGATGGTGGATATTAGATTCTTGGGTCCAAGTTGAACCACGAATCTTATCAAAGGCCCATCGGAAACTCATTCTGTCTAAATGGACGAAGAAATTCAACAGGAGTAAGGTTTCAGGTCCTCTTTCTCTTTGCTTCGTTTTTACAGGTGTTCCTCCGTCTTATAAGTGCTAATAAGGAAGCAAAGCATTCCTAAGTTTTCTTGGCCGGAACTTACCCACAGAAAGTAGCGCCCACAACGCAAATCATGGTGCTGTTAAGAAGCGTTATATACGTAATACACCTAAATAATAAAATCCGAACGAATGATCAAGTCAAAATGATCACATTCGTTCGGATTTGTGTTGAAAAATTTCCTCTAATACCCTTGTTTAGTTAATGGACGTTACCCCCATATTATGTAGAGGAGGACATACGGAGTGCAGCTTCACTATATGGTGGTTTTCCCGGATAACGTAATGGAAAGTCTAACTAGAATATCCATTGGGTCAACGCAGTAGCTTTTCAATTCTTCACTTATATCTATGCAGGATAATTCCGTGCAACCTAATATAACATCTGTACAGTTTTCTTTCGTTATTACCTCGTTAATAATAGACTCAAATTCACTAGCTTTAAAATCTACATCAGACTTTATTTTATATATTGTTTGCATCACTTTTTGTTGCAATTCTTTATTCGGTACAAAAGGTTCTATACCATGTTTTTTACATTCGTTTTCATAAACACCACTTTGTATGGTTCCATCGGTAGCTAGGATAGCAACTTTACGATGTTCTCCGAATTTATCACGGATATATTCTACGGTACCTTGTACCATGTTAATAATATTTATATCAGTCATGCTTTGCATCTCTTCGATCAAATAATGTGAAGTGTTGCACGGTATTGCAATATTTGATACACCTGATTGATCAAATAGCATAAAATCTTGTCTAACGGCATCCAAGAACTCTTGCTTTTTATTTTCTAAAATGGATACTGTTCGATCAGGTAGACTAGCATGGTTTAGTATGACCATATCCAAATGATCTTGATCCTTATGTGCAACTGTATTTGAAATGATTTTTTCAAAAAACACGGATGTAGCCTTAGGACCCATACCTCCTAAGATGCCTAATTTTTTCTTTGTCATGTTTACACCACCGAATATTATTTATCACTTATTAAACGATACGTTCTATTATCGAAGGTTATGGGGGGATTTGTCGAAAATATAAACTAAAATAAGAAGATTTCTAAGCTTTGATTATAGCATATTCATAGGCTTATATCTAGAAAACAATTCACCGAAGAAGCATTATAAAAAATACTCCCTACAAAGCGTATTTATTTCTTTGTATAGGGAGTATTTACATATAAGTCTATTCGTAACAACTTTTATTCGTCGCCATCTTCTCCGTCACCATTATCTTCGTTTTCATCATCACCCTCATCTTCGTTATCGCCATTCTCGTCTTCGCCCTCATTGTTATTTCCGTCGCCACTTTCATCATCATCATCACGATTTCGGTCATCATTTTCATTTTTTTCTTCTTCTGAGTCCTCATCTTCATCTGGCTCGGTGAATTCACCTTTAATCACTTCTTTTGATGCTCCAGACTCTAGACCAAAGTAATCAACAGCTTTTACATGATAGATAGCAGTAGTATTAGGAATCGAAAATTCGGTATCAACCGTACTTCCAATTAATTCAAATGATCCTTCAGAGTCGGTAGCTCTGAAGATACGATAGCCCACAACGTCCTTACTAGATGATTTATTCCAAGATAAGGTATTTCCCGATACATTTAGAGAGCTTGGAGCTGAAGGTGCTTTTCCGTCATCCTCGACACTCGAATCTCCACTTAAATCACCGTTTGGTAAACTAATCTTTTCCCATGCAGATCGATTTACGTTCGGGAACAATTGTGTTAAATCATCTAACTTATCATAACCATTTCGTTCTAGGAATTCTGGATTGAATGTAAATCCATCTCCATCAACAAATTCTTGAGGTGTATTAGGCCCAGCAAGAACTGCCTTCCCATCTACCATGACATAATCTCCCCGAACAAGACTGTCATCTGTTTCTCTTGGGATAAAGTTCGCATTAAATATATCGGATGTTACCAATCCAGCTTCACTACAAAGATCAGATGGTAGCATGCCTGATATCGCACAATAGCTGCGGGATACAATCCCTTCTGGTTGTTTGAACCTTTCAGATGGTGCCATCAACTCAGGATTAATTTCCGTAGCAGCATTTACTAATTGTGCCCAGAGCTCCTGGTTTCGTTGACTGTGTGAAAGTTGACAACTATTACACTTTAATGATTTCGGATCTTCATATCCTAACCATGTACCCATCGTTACGTTCGGATTAAAGCCAACAAAATGGACGTCACGCTGTCTTTGAGAAGTACCGGTTTTTCCAGCCCAATCGACATTGTTATTGTTTAACCTTGTTCGAATATAGGATGCGGATCCTTGGGTCATCACGTCACGCAAAATATCTAGTGTTAAATAACTCGTCTGCGGTGTAAACACTTCTACTGGTTCACTTTCATGTTCAAAAATTACTTCTCCTTCACTCGTCGTAATTTTTTCAATCATATAACCTTCGACGAATTTTCCATTATTAGCAAAGGTATTATAAGCATTGGTGTTTTCCTCAATAGAAACATCAGATGTACCAATTGCTAACGAATAGTTTTCCGTTGCACTAACATCAACAGACAACCCCATTTTCTGTACATATGCCTCAACAGGGTTATCATTCATAACTTTCGCATATGTTTTAATTGCAGGTATATTATAAGAATGTACCAAATGGTCTCTCGCAGAACGGATGCCATGAAATCTCATGTCAAAGTTATTTGGCTTGTAACCTCCCCAGCTTGTTTTAATGTCTGCAATTGGAGTTCCAGGTTGAACGTATCCGAGTTCCATTGCCGGTGCATAGCTAGCAAGTGGTTTCATGGTACTACCATTCGGTCTTACTCCATCGGTTGCAAAGTTGAATTGATTTTCTAAACTATATTCTCGACCGCCTATAAAACTAATGATACGACCACTACTATTTTCAATTAACATACCCGCAGTTTGTACAGGTTTAACTACCTCTATCTCTTCACCTGTATCGGGGTCAACTTCAATGACTGTTGTATCTGGGCCAAAATGCTGAAAGTTCTTAACGATCTCTTGGAAGGCATCGTAAATATCCTTATCAATGGTTGAATGGATTTGATAACCATTACGACGTATATCTCGCTCTGCTAGAATTTTATATTGGCCGTCTAATTCATCATCCTCTTCAAGATCTTCAGCGCTGTATCCGTCTTTTGAAGCTAGCTTTTCTTTCATAATATCTACTGCTCTACTAAACAGTTCATCAGTTAAATAACCATATTGGTCAGCTGGTGTCTCTATTTCTGTTACAAAGTCTGCAACGATATCATATTCTAGAGCGTCTTTATAATCTTCTCCGTTAATATATCCCATATCATACATCCGATTTAGAACGGTTTTCATACGATTAATACCAGGTTCAAGAGCAGATTCATTTTTTAATCCACCACCGCTCGCTGGGCCGTAGTAAGGAGTATAATAAGATGGACTTTGTGGTAGTCCTGCTAAGAAGGCAGCTTGAGCTAGGTTTACATCGTTCGCATCAATACCGAATATCTCTTTTGCAGCTGTTTGAACACCTGCAATATTTCGGCCAGAAGCATCCCTTCCATAAGGAACGATGTTCAAATATGCTTCTAATATTTCATCTTTTTCAAAGAAACGTTCTAACCGTAGCGCAAGAAGTATTTCTTTAGCTTTTCTTTCAAAGGATACTTCATTCGTAAGAATTTGATTTTTGATTAATTGTTGCGTTAGCGTACTTCCACCGGTTTTTACTTCGGAGTTTGTAAACTCCTGCACCATTGCACGTACAATTGCTTTTGGCACGACTCCTTCATGCGTTTCAAAATATTCATCCTCCGTGGCAATTACCGCGTCTATTAATGTTTCCGATATTTGATCTAAAGACGTTTCTTCCCGGTGTAAATCGGAGCTTACATCCCCCAAATAAACTCCGTCTGCAAAGAAGTATTGGGAAGTTTCCTCATAGTTATAAATATCTTTTTCCATGCTATCGTAGGCACGGATTGGTTCGTCTTTTACAAGGGAAGCAAAGTAGCCTGCCCCGACACCGACACCGAAAAACATACCTACAAAACCAATAACGAGGAAGAACAGGATGATATTCCAAATAACATCATAAGTAATTCGAGAACCACGTTGGATTTTCCCTGTTTTCCAGATTGATTTTATTTTATTACCATACTTTTGGAGTAGCTCTTTATAATTCACAATATTACCTCCTAAAATTCCACTATATATTATAGCACAATGCCGATATAACGGGTATATGAAATCATAATATTGTTGCAATATATTTTAAAATGTGTTATGAATATAGAATACTAAAACATAAAATGCGTTGAAGGAATTCAGTAGTCTGTAAATCCCTATCATAGAGAGTTAGCGGTTGGTGGAAGCTAGCATAAATTTACGGACGAAATACAATCTGGAGCATCTTCTTGTTATTCGTAACGAGAAGACGGTGTAGTCATCGTTAACAACCCCAAAGTGGCAATGTTATTGCAACAAGGGTGGTACCGCGTGTTTAAACTCGTCCCTTATGAATAGGAACGAGTTTTTTTGATGGAATAAAATAGGAGTGTGAAAATAATGGATATTTTACAAGATCTAGAGAAGCGTGGATTAATCCAGCAAACAACCGATAGGGAAAACTTAGAAAAACATTTAGCAGAAAACCAAGTGACGCTATATTGTGGTTTTGACCCAACAGCAGATAGCTTGCATATTGGGCACCTGCTACCTATTACCATGCTAAAACGATTCCAACTAGCTGGCCATAAACCAATTGCATTAGTTGGTGGTGGAACTGGAATGATTGGTGATCCAAGTGGAAGAACGGCTGAACGTTCGTTAAACACAACAGAGGTTGTAGAAGGATTTAGTGACAAGCTAAAACAACAAATTTCTACGCTTCTAGACGTTAGCTCGGAATCTAATTCAGTAGTTGTACGGAACAACCGTGATTGGCTCGGTAGTATGACAGTGATTGACTTTTTGCGTGATGCAGGAAAACACTTTGGTGTCAATTACATGCTTGCTAAAGAATCTGTTTCCGCTCGTATTGAACAGGGGATTTCGTTTACAGAATTTAGTTACATGATTTTACAATCTTTAGATTTCCAAAAGTTATATGAGCAAGAGCATTGTACGCTACAAATTGGTGGTAGTGATCAGTGGGGAAATATTACAGCGGGAATGGAATTGATTCGTCGCTCAAGAGAAAACGAAGATGAGGATATTAAAGTATTCGGATTAACCGTTCCGTTAATTACTAAAGCAGATGGAACAAAATTTGGTAAAACGGCTGGTGGAGCAATTTGGCTTGATCCTGAAAAAACAACTCCATATGAATTTTACCAGTTCTGGATCAATACCGATGATCGAGATGTAATGAAGTTTTTACGCTATTTCACTTTTTTATCTGAAGCTGAATTAGAGGAATTACAAACAGAGGTAAATGACCGTCCGGAAAACCGAGTTGCTCAAAAACGACTAGCAGAGGAAATGACTAAAATGGTTCACAGCCAAAAAGCTTTGGAGCAGGCACAGAAAATATCTGATTCTTTATTTAGTGGCGATTTGAAGCAGTTAAGTGTGAGTGAGATTGAACAAGGATTTAAAGATGTACCAACATATCAAATGGATGAAGAAGAAATGGGTTTAATTGATCTTTTAGTTCATGCTAAAATATCTTCTTCTAAGCGCCAAGCAAGAGAAGATATTAGTAATGGTGCTATTTATGTTAATGGTGAAAGGCAGCAAGATTTACAGTACACGGTTACGAAGGAAGATCGAATAGAAGATACATTTACAATCATCCGTCGAGGGAAGAAAAAGTACTTCTTAATTCGATACAATTCATAAATTGGTGTAAAGACTATTTCAATGGGGGAACTGTTGAAATAGTCTTTTTATAATCAAAAATAACTATGAAGAAGTAGTTGTTATTCACTATATTTGGGTCTTTTGTAGGGTTTGTTGAAATTCGTATGTTATGATAAAGACATTGTGCTAAATGCTGCTACATTCATTTAACGTCGAAATTAATAAAAAAAGTAGGTGTAAAAATGAAGAATTTAATGGGGAAATTACCAATCCTTTGGAAGATTATGGTGATATTACCGTTTATCATAGTATTTTTGGCAATATTGACATTTATTAGTTACAATAATGCTTCTAATGAGTTAAACCAAGCTATTGATGAGCGAATGGATTCCAAATTAAAAGAAACGGTTGAAAGGGTTAATATAAAGCTGACTACTCATGAGCGAAATCTAGTTACTACGAAGGCTTTAATAGAATCTCAAGATACATACTTTACAAAAGCGGAGTATCGAGCTTACTTTGAAAATCTACTTCCTAGTAATGAAGAAACGTTTGGGTTAGGCGTATGGTATGAACCTTATCAATATAACGAAGACGAAGAATTCTTTGGCCCATATGTTTATAAAGATGGGGATAACACCGTATATACGGAGGAATATGAGGTTCCATCCTATAATTACCCAGAAATAGATTGGTATAAACAAGGAAAACAATCGGATAGACCAGTTTGGACAGCTCCTTATTATGATGAAACGTTAGACCAAACATTTATAACAACTGCTGTTTCGTTTAAAGATAAGCGTGGAAGTTTACAAGGGGTTATTACAAGTGATTATGTACTAGATTCGATTCAAGGAATTATTTCCGAAATCCAGGTAGAAGATTCTGGTTATGCAGTGCTAGTTGATCAAGATGGCAACTTTATCGCGCATCCAGATTCTGATAAACTACTATCTAGTAATTTGTCAGATGAATTAAATGATGACAGTATGATAGACACAATCGTTACAGAGGATAACGGTAAACATACTGCTGTAGTAGCAGGAAGTGAATATGAACTTCATTACGAAACACTGCCTAAAGTAGGGTGGAAAATCGTACTGTTAGCTCCAACGGATGAACTTTATTCTTCTTTACCAATTCTACTAAACCAATTACTTATCACAAGTGGCGTATTAATCTTATTAATTGTGATCATTGTATTTATTATTGGAAAAACGGTTTCGAAGGATGTTCAGGGTATAAACAGGCAATTAGAGGTTCTTGCACAAGGGGATTTAACAACGAAAATTAATACAACATCAAAAGATGAATTTGGTCAAATGGGTCAATATTTTAATCGATCAGTTAGCTCGCTACAATCGATGTTGACGAAGATCGGTCAAAGTACAGATCATGTAGCAGCCACCTCGGAGCAATTGTCAGCGAGTTCACAAGAGATAAATTCGTCTGTAGAAGAAGTTGCAAGTTCCATTCAAGAAGTAGCAGATGCAGCTTCATCACAAAATGAATTAGCAAATGACCTATCCACTTCCAATGGAAGCATGAGAAACAATATGGCTCGAATGGAAGTAGCTGTTAAAAGTATGGAAGAAGAAGCTAATCAATCTACCAAATTAGCTGGGGATGGAAGTGAAATGGTTAAAGAGGTAATCGAGAAGATGAAACAATTAAATGAGCAAATTACCTCCTCATCCCAAAAAATATATGCATTAGAAAGTAAATCCAATCAAATTGGTGAAATGGCTAATTTAATTACAGATGTAACGGAACAAACAAATCTACTGGCTCTTAATGCTGCAATTGAAGCAGCTCGTGCTGGGGAGGCCGGAAAAGGATTTGCTGTAGTGGCTGAGGAAGTTCGGAAACTAGCAGAACAGTCTGGTAAAGCTTCTCAGGAAATTAATGAGATTATTAATGGGATTCAATTGGAAGTATCACAATCTGTATCGATGATGGAAAGAAGTCAGCATATTGCTGGTGAAGGGATTCAATCTGTTGAAAAGACAGGACAGTCCTTTGAAGAGATAACCAGTTCTATATTTAGTCTATCTTCTAAAATATCAAGTATGACGACAGAAATGACAACATCGTTATCAGATATGGACACGATGAACGATCTATCGAATAAGATGCAAAAGTACTCCGAAAGTACAAATGATCATGCGCATAGCGTGTCAGCGGTAACAGAGGAACAAATGTCAATGATGGCAGAAGTCGCGAATGCATCTGAGTCATTAGCAGAGCTAGCACAACAGCTTCAAGAAGAAATGGCAAAATTTAAGATTTAAAGTTGAAGGTCTGGCTAATCTGAAAAGATTAGCCAGGCCTTTTTATTTTTAAAAATAGCACTACATTCCTATTATTTATGAAATAAATAAGAACATAGGGGCATCGCTTTTTCTTGTAATTATGAGAGAATTAAAATTTGAATAAACGTATTTTACACTTGCTATTGTCAGAAGAGTTTAAAATAATTAGTGAGGAAAAGTGAAAATGAATAAAGATCATAGATTATTGGATGGAATAAGTGACATGATTTTTGTAGTAAATGTTTTGGATGAATCTGTTTTTGTTTATGATTTTATAAATCAGAAAGCAATGAAGGAAACGGGGTTATCTCATGATGTGTTAGGGAAGAGAATTCAAGATGTGTACCCATATGAAGTTGCCCATTTTCTAATTAATCAATATAAAAATGTACTTACAGATAAAAGCTGTGTAGAATATGAGGACGCTTATGTAGCATTATCTGGGGAAAAATATTACTCAAGTACAAAGCTTCATCCTATTTTTGATGATCATCAAAAATGTGTACAGATACTAGCAATTGTTAAGGATATAACAAAACAAAAAGTAACGGAAGTACAGATCGAAAAAGCATGGACAGAACTGAGTGAGAGTAGGCAGAGATACGAGTCTTTATTTCAGTTTCATTCAGACGCTGTTCTAGCTTTTGATTTAAATGGCTGTATAACAAATGGGAATATCGCTGTTGAAAAAGTTACGGGCTATCAATCAAATGAGTTAATAGGTCGTAAGTTAGATTCACTTTTTATTGGTGAAGATTTTAATAAAGTAGAACAAATATTAGCGGAATCCTTAGAAGGGGATTTGGAACTAGAACATACGTATTTAACCATCCGCACGAAAGATCAAAAAAACGTAGTCGTGTCAGTTAAAGTAACCCCATTGACAATTGATAACAAGGTGACAGGATTATATGGCATCTTAAAAGATGTTACCAAGTTAGTCAAATCGATGAAAAAACTACAAGAAAGTGAAGAGCGATTCCGTATCATTGCTGAAAATGCCAATGATTTAATCACGTTAATTAATGAAAGAGGTGAAATAATATATGCCTCGCCTTCATATAAAGATGTTCTAGGACATGATTATAACGAATTTGTGGGTAAATTCTTTTTGCATAATGTACATCCAGTTGATAAACACGAAATAGATCGAAAAGTTATCAAATCAATCAGAAACGGCGAAAAGTTTCAAGTCCAATTTAGGCAATATAATCCTAGCAATAAAACAATCTGGACGGAAGCGAAAGGGTCACCAGTTTTTGACGAACAGGGAAAATTTAAACATATGGTAGTAATAACGAGAGATATTAGTATGCAAAGAGAATATGAGTCACAACTTGAATACTTTGCTCATCATGATTCTTTAACAGGTTTACCGAATCGTCGCTTGGTTAAGAAGCAAATGGAAGACTTATTAGCAACGCTCCATACGGAAAATAAAGGGTTTGCTGTAATAATGTTAGATATTGACGATTTTAAAGGGATAAATGATCAATTAGGTCATGATGTAGGTGATGGTGTGATAGTAGAGTTTGGTAAGCGAATTAGCAAATCCATAGGAGTTGAGAATACTGTTGGAAGGCTAGGAGGGGATGAATTCATCATCCTCCTACCAGATACCTCTAAGGAGGAAAATGCATTATTTTTTGTTCAATCAATCCAAAAAGCTGTTCAAATTCCTTGGGTAATAAATGGCCACTCATTAAGGCTTACAACTAGTATGGGGATAACTCTGGCGGATACAGACTCTACCTATTATTCATTATTAAAAGATGCTGATAAGGCACTTTATGATTCAAAAAATAACGGAAAAGATTCTTATAGTGTAATGTAATGTTATCAAGGAAAGGTGAAATGGAATTTACACTGAATGGGGGCAAATGGTCAGTGGAAAACCGATTTCAATAATTATTTCTTAAACTTCGCAAGTGACATAGAGAAGCTTCATCTGCATGCTATGCCTGTGTGGAATGTAACATTGGATAGAATATTCCATAGCGAATTAATAGAAACCAGTTGCAACACTATTTTAAAGAGATAAGATTAATTCCTGTTATATGATAATTATTATTGACTCAAAATGGAAATGTATCGTAGCTTATTGTATTATTTCATATTCGTTCAGTTTTTAGCCTATTATAAAGCAAAATGTAATAAAAAACCCGCAAATCCTTAACTATATCAAGGATTTGCGGGTTTTCATTCTATTATGCAATCTTATTAACGAGAGTAGAACTCAACAATAAGCTGCTCTGCAATTTCAGCAGGAAGCTCAGAACGTTCTGGTAAACGTGAGAAAGTTCCTTCTAATTTATCTGCATCGAATGATACATATTCAGGAACAAAGTTGTTTACTTCGATTGCTTCTTTGATGATGTCTAGGTTTTGAGACTTTTCACGAACACCAATTGATTGACCAGGTTTTACTAGGTATGATGGAATATCAACACGTGAACCATCAACTGTGATGTGACCATGGTTAACTAATTGACGAGCTTGTCTGCGAGTACGTGCAAGACCTAAACGGTAAACAAGGTTATCAAGGCGAGATTCAAGTAGGATCATGAAGTTTTCACCATGAACACCTTTCATTTTCCCAGCTCTATCGAATAGATTACGGAATTGACGCTCGTTCAATCCATACATAAAGCGTAGTTTTTGTTTTTCTTGCAATTGTAAACCATACTCAGACATTTTTCTGCGTTGGTTTGCTCCATGTTGCCCAGGAGCATAAGGGCGTTTATCTAGCTCTTTGCCAGTTCCAGTTAATGAAATGCCAAGACGACGTGATTTTTTCCATACGGATCCAGTATATCGTGCCATAGGACATTTCCTCCTTTTTATTTTATTTGCATAAAATAAAAACAACCGTGACTCCTCCGATGTCCATTATGTATTCATGTACCATCGCTCCAGCAGCAGAGAGTTACACGATACACCTCTATACTAGAGGTACATAATGGGGGCATGCGGTGATTCACATAGGCTACCTAATTATTTTACACAAGGAATAGTATATAAGTTATGTACGATTAAGTCAATGTTTTTCTTTATTTTTATACATAACATGTAATTAATCTTATTGCCTAGCATTACCCTATTAAATAATGTTTATAGTAATAATTATCAAAAACTTCTGTATTAGGTTAGGAATTATTCTAATCTTATTATATAATAGAGAGATGTAGATAGATTTTCCGATGATAGGTGATTAAATGCAGATAAACCAGCAATTACAATTCCGAGAAAAAATACGAAGTATATACTTTCAATTATTATCTAATGAAACAACTAGAAATAACAACTTATTTTCTATCGTTAGTAGGTCTTTAGAAACGATTCTCCACGTAGCTTTTGTAGGGGTTTATCGTTATGATATATGGACGAACTCATTCTTCCTAGTTTCTGATCAAAATAATCCTTCATACGTACGTAAACAAATTAATGATTATGATCATGTGTTTAGAGATGCTGTTTATCATAACAACATGGATTTATTGTCTAAAAACGAAATCGTGCTACCAAAAGTTATGAAGAAAAACTATATTACGATACCACTTGTACCAAATAAGGGACAAGTAGACTTTTTGTTCATTATTCTAGAAAAAGATCAGATTAACCAAATAATGAAATTTGAAAATGTAATTAAAGAGGAAACAGAAAAAGTATTAACGATACTTGATAATATGGTTAATCGAACGAAACGAGAGAAAGAAAAACACTTTTTATTGGAATTAACATCAAGATTATTTTCAACAAGTAATAAAGAGGATATTCTCATGGAGATTATTGAAGCTGTGCAAAAGAGGTACCCCAATTTATCACATTACTTATTACTTTCACAAGACCATGAAAATAACTTAAATTTACCAATTAAAGCACTAGAGTTTAGTGATAACTCCACAAAACAGGTTAGTTCACAAGCTTTTTTAAGTGGTGAAACGCAAATTGAAGATCGACTTCAAGATAAAAAAACGTATGTCTATGCACCATTACGAGGGAATCAAGGGGTCTATGGTGTACTGCAAATTATCACGCCTACTGTAATGGAGTTTCCAGAGCAAGAATTGGAGTTTTTAAAAGAATTTACAATGATTGCGGGAAAAGCAATAGAAAATGCTACGTTATACCAAGATTCTAGGCATTTGGTATCAGACTTAAAGTTAATTAATGACATAACACATGAATTAAATTCGAATTTAGATTTAACTGAGATAACTCGAATTGTGCGAGACCAGATCGTTAATATTTGTAATGCAAACGAAGTAGGGTTTATCTATACAGATAATATAGATGCTAATCATTTTGAAATATTAAATGGGAGTACACCATATTTTTCTACCATCGGGGGACGTTCCTTAGCAAAGGATTTATGGGGACAAATTCAAAATCGCCAGGAACCAATTTTCAGAGGAGAATTTCAAAGCGACAGAGAAATTCCTTTTCACTCATTAATGGCAGTTCCAATGCAGCATTCAGGGACTACGAATGGGTTGGTAATGGTACTACATGAGGAGCGTTATTTCTTTTCCTTTGATAGTTTTAAACTGATACAGTCACTATTGCAACATTCAACATTGGCATTAGCTAATACAATACTAAAAGAAAAACTAGAAAAAGCAGTAAACACGGATTATTTGACCAAGCTTTATGCAAGAAGCTATTTGGATACAATTATTCGAAAACATATGGAGGAAGGTGAAGTGGGAACTTTAATTCTAATAGATATTGATGATTTCAAAAAGGTTAATGATGTACATGGCCATTACATTGGTGACGAGGTTATTAAACAAATTGCAGAAATAATTCTGACCAATATAGAAGAGGAAGATGTAGCTGCTAGATGGGGTGGAGAAGAATTAGCAATATATCTACCGAACACGTCATTAAACAACGGCGTAAAAATAGCAGGTAAAATAGGAAAGCAAGTTGCTAATTTTACTTCTCCAGCTGTTACAATGTCAGCAGGAGTTTCCTCTTGGACTGCGAACACAGAGGACACATCAGAGAACTTTTTTGTTCGTGCAGATGAGGCTTTATATGAAGCGAAGAGTTTCGGGAAAAATTGTGTAGTTAAAAAAGGTATAAAAGAAAAAGAGGGAATTTTGTATGAATAAAGGCGACATTTAGTCGCCTTTATTTTTTATAGGCTCTATTATATATGTTGGGGTATGAAAAAATTTAAGCAAAATAAAACACGCAAGCTCCTATATCCTTTACACTTGAATTGACTAGAAACAAACCAAAGGGATAGGAGATGCGTGTATATGCAGTTTAACATGAAATTACCTGGATTAGAAAGTGTAATAGTTACGAAGATGGAGGAGTTAGAGGGGAACTTTTACTTACACGTAAAGCTACCAGTTAAAAAGCACCGTTGTCCTGCTTGTGGGGAGAGGACAAGTCGTATCCATGACTATAGAATCCAAAAAGTACAACACTTAAAAATTTTTGAACGAACAT
>NZ_FOHE01000008.1 GCF_900111445.1 Oceanobacillus limi
AGCGCCGATGGTAGTTGGGGCTTTGCCCCTGCGAGAGTAGGACGCCGCCAGGCAATTGAAGAAACCATGATACGGAATTCCGTATCATGGTTTTTTTGCATAAAATAAGGATATTGAGAATTATTTTTTCGAAATTATGATATCTTTAAATAAGATTTAAAAAGACCATAAGGGAGGAAAACAAAAAAGTGATTAGATTCATGGAGGTTATACTAGGTATAATTTTTCTTGGTGCAGGATTGAACGGCTATATCGTGTTATTTGGGTATCATCCGATTTTACCAACTAGTCCAGAAGCAATGGAATTTTTAGGCGATGGATATTTATTAGTTTTAGAGAAGACAACGGAAATTATCTGTGGTATTTTACTATTAATACGTAGATATGTTTCTCTAACCTTATTAATATTGGCTGGATTAATAGTCAATATTTTCGCGTTTCACCTATTCGTCGATCATTCACTTCTTCCATTAGCAATTTTACTATTAATTTTTGAAATATCATTGCTATGGTATTATCGAGAGAATTATAAAAGGATTTTACAAAAAAAGTCGTTATAATAGATGAAAACTTGCTAAAAATGAAAGCAGTTCACGGGATTAAGGTATTTTGTTTCATAATATTTAATGTTATGATTCGAGTGTGACTTTCCGTTGATTATATTTACCCATTTAGTTCAGAAATTTCTAATTAAGTTATTTTTAATTGATAGAGTTTGAATGAATCAAATAGAGGTGGATTGGATGTTATTGTCTTCAATTAACCTTGATAAACTATCAAGGGAACAAAAAACAAGCTTGATCTTTGATGGTACAGAAGACGATGGTATACAAGGTGATTGTATCTTGCTCTTTGGTGATCGAAGTTCTTCTAGATCTAGAAAGGCTGCAGACCTATTTTTGAAAAAAAGAGCACCTTATATAATTGTTTCGGGTTCAGGAAATAGATGGGGAGATAATGAAACTCCTGAAGCTATTTGGATGAAAGGGCAATTATTAAATTTTGGTGTTCCAGAAGATAAGATATTTCTGGAATTAGAAGCAGATAACACAACAGAAAACGTACTCGGTGCGGCCTATGTACTAGAAAAGAAGATTGGTCTACATCGAATCAAGCGAATTTTGATTGTAAGTGCACCTTTCCATGTGAAAAGATGTTATTTAACCCTTAGGACTTATATGCCGAACTGGATAGACTATTCATTTTGTCCAGATGATCGAAAGCGCGGACGCAAACATAATTGGTGGACAGACCCCAAGGAAGAAAAGACGATAAATAAAGAAATTGCTTCGCTTATTCGGTATACCAATATGGGGATTCTTAATGATGTAGATATTAAAGATTTGTAGTTAATAAAAACAATGTGATTTAACAAGAATTATTCATGTGGTACTGAGTAAGGGTGGGAAATCGATGAATTATAGCATCGAGCGAATCTCCTTTATGATGATCAGCATAAAAGACTTGTATTAATTGATTGGGAAACCTGCGTAATTGGTGACCCAGTGTACGACTTAGCGGTCCATCTATCAAAAATGAGATATGAACCTGATCAAGAAGAATTATTCTTAAACGAATATATCAAAGAAAATGCACAATTTCACAGTTTATCTTACTTACAAGATCAAGTTCATATTTATCGTAATTTAGAACTTGTCACACTAGTAATTATTGATACCCATCGTTATTTAGATGACATAAAAACAAAAGACTTTACACAAGAGGAACACCATGAATATGCTTATCGGTATTTAACTAAATTGAAAAAAGTTTGGTCTATGTTTGGTATGCAAGAAGATACAATGACATTAGATCAAATTAAAGAAATCTTTTCCTCAATTGCTAAAGTGAACTAGAGTTGTTTCGCGATTTAGCTATTAAAATTGATCGAGTAAATCTCGGATATTTCATAAAGCTTAAATGTAAATCATATAAAGTTAGGATGTTTTGATGAGAAAACAAACAGAAAACACAGTAATGCATAGCTATCCAGGTATGGTTGCAATCGTAACTGTAACGTATCAGGGAGAACATAATATTATGGCAGCCGGCTGGCATTCATACATATCCTTTGAACCACCAATATATGGTGTGGCAATTGGGAGAGAGCGGTATACTTACCAGTTAGTTAAGAAAGCGGGCTGTTTTGCAATAAACTTTTTACCGTTTGAGAAAGCCGAACTCATACAGCAAACGGGTGTATATAGTGGGGGCGATGTAGATAAATTTTCGTCTAGTGGATTGGGTTTCGATCAAGGAATTCAAATAGATGCACCAATCCTGCACGATGCTTACGTTGCATATGAATGTAAAACGATCGATTTGAATTCGTATGGAGATCATGATTGGTTTGTTGGAGATATAGTCCAGTTCTATAAGGACGATGAACGTTTTCATAATAATGGACTACCTAACTTTGAACAGCTAGAAATACCGTTATATCTAGGGCGGTCTAAATATGCCAAGCTTGATCAGAACAGTATTATTGAGACATATAAAATAAAAAAATAGGTTAGATTATTGTGTATGAATAAATTGTTTAGCTATTAAAAAGAAAATAATCTTTAATGCCTAACATACGTTTAAATTTAGTTATAGTATTCCAAATTAAGTAACAGCTATTCACCATTATTCATGTATTAAATGAATTCAAGAAAAATCATGAAATATCTTCCTATCATAATTCACAAAAAATAACTCACTCTAAAAGTGAAAGGGGAGGATATTTGATGCATCAACAATTAAGAAATATTATGACATCAAATGTATTTACCATTAATGAAAATCAATCTGTTCAAGAGGCTGCAGCAATAATGAGTGAGCATAATATTGGTTCGATTCCAGTCGTTAATGACAACGGTCAAATGACGGGGATTGTAACAGACCGCGACATAACGCTTCGTGCCACTGCGCAAGGAGAACAGGCTCAGACACCTATATCTCAAGTTATGACTGCACAACAGATTGTGCAAGCAACTCCAGATATGGATGCTGATCAAGCAGCTCAACTTATGGCACAGCAGCAAATTCGTCGCTTACCGGTTGTAGAAAATGGACAGGTTGTAGGTATGGTTGCGTTGGGTGACCTTGCTGTAGATCATCAATTTGATGACGAAGCAGAACAGGCACTTTCAAGCATTTCAACCCCTTCGAAGCCACAGAAGTAACTAATTATAAGACGAGGCATATAAAGCGTTTTTAACGTTTTATATGCCTCTAATTGTTATGAGGGAAATATTACCTTAGGAATATGTTCGTTGATGTAGTATATTTTTACATGTGGTCATCTAGAAAAGAGGAGAAAGTATGAAAAAAAAGAGTTTTTGTCAGAAAAAACACTTTATCGCTATTGTAATTTTTATGGTTTTATTGATACCTACTGATAAAATCTTCGGAAATAGCACTTCAACTGATACAAAAGCAGAAATATTACCAGGTAATCTTAACATTACTTATAAATCAGTTCCAATTGCAATGAATTATCAAAAAGATTTAGATTTATTAACCGGCTCAATCGGAGACATTGTAGTTACCGATTCATCTGGTTCAGGAAAAGGTTGGAAGATTAATGTTGAAGCAAGTAGTGTAAAGACTATTTTGGATGAAGGGAAAGAAACAGTTTTACAAAATGAATCAATACGTATACATAAACAAGGTGCAAAAATAGTAGGAGAGGAAAATATGCTTCCACGTTTTGTGGGTGGGGCTTACCTCATCCTAGATAGTGGGGAGCCGAATACGCTTTTAGTCGCAAATAAGTCAAAAGGGATGGGACAGTTTCATATTTCTTTTCCTCATGATTCTTTGCAGCTAGCCGTACCAAATTATCGAGAAGAATATAAGTATGAAACAACCCTAACCTTTTCCATTATTCACGGTCCTTAAAATACGATAAAAAAGCCAAGAGAGAGCCCTTGGCTTTTTTATTGTTTAACGTTTTCGCATTCCTAGCCAATACATTCCTCCAGCAAGTACAACGCCACCAATAGCAAACCAGATCCATGATGGAAAACGATTATTATCTTCATGAGTTGTAACAGTGGGTTGTGTTCTTTCTACATACTTATTAATTTCTTCGTCTCCAATCGAAAACTCTTCTTCCGATGTGATTTCTTTTCCATCTACATTCATTGTTAAGAATAACTTGTAACTACCTTCTTCTAACGTTTCATAATCCCAATACATAGGATATCGAATTTGTGTAAAAGGAGCCATTTTAAAGCTAGGAATTTCACCGTTGAAAAGTTGGTTACCGCTTGAGTCTTCTACTCGGTACTGACCTGATATATTTTCTTGAATTAGTCCGGCTGCATTTTTGAATATTGAGTAAACACTAGGGCCTTCTGGACTAAACCCAACGTTTTCTAATTGGAAGTTCGAATGAGCACGATTTGGAAAATCCAATTGTATCGCAACGGCATTAGCTATTTCCGTTTTTAAGATGAAATTAGCTTCGCCTTCTTCTGCATCCGAAGATTCTTCTTTTGGTGTCCCTTCAGTAACGAATCGTATCCCGCCTAAAGCTGTTCCAATATCCATATTTGGAACAGTAATATCAATTGTAACTTCTCTTGTTTCTTTCGGTTCAAGTGTTACTTCGGAATCCAAACTTATGTGGTCAGCTAATTTTATTGCCTGGTTAAGTAGTTTGGATTTATCGGATTGAAGTTCCCTACTATATAACATTCCTCCACTTGGATTGGAATAACCATTAGCTGGTTCCATTCTTACTTTTAAATCCTCATCTAAATTGTTCTTAAGTTTTACTGTAACTGTTTGGTCTTGACCTGGCTCCACATTTAAATGAAAATATCCTCTAACCCCATCTACCTGATTCGATGGGTAAACAGGCTCAATATATAAAGGCACTGTATTTTCTTGAGCAAAAATTATGAAAGGACTTGAGATAATCAGTAAAAAGAATAAACAAGTAACACGAATATTCATACTACAACCACCTTTCTTGTATATGTTACCCATATGTATAAATAGTATGAAACCAACAGAAACTAAAAAATATTAAAATAGGAAGGAGGGGGAATATTGGTTCGTATTAAGGGACATGAAATACACGAAAACAATGGCAATGTTGAAGTTATTCTTCATCTCGATACAGCACCTACAGCGTTAGAAGAATTTTCGGCTGAGCTTGGACATGACCAAAATGCTAACATTAAGAAGTCAGCAATACAGTATGTCCGTAAAAACTTACCAGATGTGAAATATCAGAAAATAAAAGTTATGATTGGTGGTGCTGTGATTGCAAGCGTGCTAGGAATGGCACTCGTTGTTCCTGGAGCAGCTGGAAATCAGGTGCATGCAGCCCCAACTGAGGTAGGTGTTACTACAGAGGCACAAACTGCAGAAATAAGTGATTTAACTGTGGGAAATTTTACTGCAGTAGTTTTAGATGGTAGGACACAAGAAACATTTGCAGATATTAATGATTTTACAATTACAGATGCAACTGGCTCTGGTGCTGGATGGAATGTTATTATGTCGGCAACTCAATTTACGGATCCTAATACGCAACGAACACTCCCAGCTGGTTCACTTTCTGTAAAAGCCCCAAATCTAATTGCCAATGAGGGCTCTGGATCTACACCGGCAGATGACATTATAAAGACTGGTGGTTTGATTGATGACGGTGCTGGTACAACTATTCTAAGTGCTGGAACAGATGAAGGAATGGGGAGTTACACGACTTCATTTGATCCTGACGCACTAACACTTAATGTACCGGGTGGAGCGTATACAGGAACATATACTTCTACAGTGACCGTAACAATAAATAGCGGACCTTAAGTGAACAAATTTATCCTACTCTGCTCGTAGAAAGAACTTTTCTATTGAGCAGGGTGTTTAACTAACATTTGAAAAATTCGCTAATCGTTTTTGAACCAACTTTCCTGTATGGACTATTTAGGGTCTGTGTGCCTTGTGAAATAAAGCATAAGGAAGTAATCTATTTTAAATGTACCGTACTAGCGGTGCTTTTTTGTTTTAAATAGGATAAAATAACTACTTGATGTATTGTATTTTACTTCATGATAGATTACTATTAAATATATAATAGTAGATAAATGACAAAGGCAAACTATTTGAAAAGATAGGACGCAAAGTTTAGGGTCTAAGGTTTAATACTAATGATCGCCTGACTACCAATTTTATATGAATTGGCTATTCTTCTAAGGATAGTCATTTTTTACTATGTACACTACATAATTGTAAATGATTAGCATAGGGGGATATAAATGTTTAAACGGTTTAAATTTCAAAAGTTAAATTTTAAGAATATACGAATAGGTTGGAAATATGGTATTGCCCTATTGATCGTCTTATTATTATTTGGGGGGGCTTCTGGTGTTGTCATGTATATGGTTAACAGTATCGGGGGAGATATTGAGACGGTAGAACATCGTAGCGATATAACGATGAGTATTTCTGAAATGGGTTCCCTAACCCGTTCGAAAGGGATTCGAATTGTTTCGTATCTTCAAGAACAAGATCCAGCGCTTGTTGAAGAATATGAGATAAGGCAAGAACAATTTAATACGCTAGCAACAGATGTTAGTTTAATGGATAAAACCGAGGAGCAAGAACTATTATTCCAGCATATTATTTCCAATGATCAAGAAATAAATCGAATTTTTAAAAATTATATTGTATCCGCTATCAACGAAGGGAAAATGAGTTCAGCAGAAGCATACGTAAAGAATGCAAATGAGCTACGTGCAGAGGCAATTGATTTATTAGATCAATTAACTGCAACAGTGAATGAGGAGCGTCAGTCGGCTATTTCTGATACGAAGCAAAGCCAAAATGTTACGTTTATTACCCAGCTTGCTACTTTAATTGGGTCGGTCATCGTTGGTGGACTACTCGTATTGTATATCAGTAAAATTGTTTCTAGTAACTTACATAAAGTAGTAGAGATGAGTAATAAAATTTCGGAAGGGGATCTAACTGTAGCTAAACTAGATTATGTGGGGAAAGATGAAATTGGTCAGTTAGCATCTTCCGTAAATAAGATGAGTTCAAATTTACAGGAATTATTAAAGGAAGTAACCACTGTTTCTGAATCAGTAAGCAGTCAAAGTGAGGAGTTAACACAATCAGCAAATGAGGTAAGAGAAGGCTCCGAACAAGTTGCTTCTACAATGCAGGAATTAGCTCATGGTTCAGAAACACAGGCAACTAGTGCTAGTGAGTTATCTGCTACAATGAATTCTTTCTTTGATAAAGTGAGAGAAGCAAATGAAAATGGAGGTCGTATTGAACAGGCTAGCAACAGTGTCCTTGAATTAACAAATAAAGGAACACACTTAATGGAAACATCCACAGAACAGATGACAAAGATTGACCAAATCGTACAAACAGCAGTTGCGAAAGTGCAAGGATTAGATTCGCAATCTCAACAAATAACAGAACTAGTATCTGTTATCCGAGATATCGCAGATCAAACAAATCTGTTAGCTTTAAATGCAGCTATTGAAGCAGCTAGAGCCGGCGAACATGGAAAGGGATTTGCTGTAGTAGCTGATGAAGTTAGAAAGCTAGCAGAGCAAGTGTCCGTATCGGTAACGGATATTACCGATATTGTTCGTAATATACAACAAGAATCGAGTAATGTGACCGAATCATTGCGAGGTGGATATGTAGAGGTAGAACAAGGAACAAAGCAAATTAAGTCTACTAGTGAAACATTTAAGGAAATAAGTGATGCTATTAAGAATATGGCTTCACGAGTAGAGAAGGTTTCAGAGAACTTAACGGAAATAGAAGAACAGACGGTGCAAATGAATACTTCTGTAGAGGAGATTGCTTCTATATCTGAGGAATCAGCTGCAGGAATAGAACAAACGTCAGCATCTTCGCAACAAACAAGTAGTTCAATGGAGGAAATGTCAAGAAGTTCAGAAGATCTTTCCAAACTGGCAGAGGAAATGAACCAGTTAGTTCGTAAGTTCCGATTGTAAGTGAAAAGATGTCCCTTTTATTAGGGGCATCTTTTTAGATTTGTTTGGTGTTAATTGGAATAGGTCTTTATGAAGGTTGCTATTTGGAGCTATTTGTTTTATACTACGAATAATTAACTAAGAAAGGGTGTTACTTAGGCAGATGGACAATTAATTCTATTTTTACCGTAATTTGAATAAGTCATGCTAATACAGAGAGTATCTCTGTTTATTTTGTTATGGACTATATTCAATAACGAAGAATAGGATTAGACTGTCTATGTAACACTTGTAGAGGTGTTTTCGCTACATCTATTTTGAAGAAGGAAAGTAGAAATTGTTCTTTCTGCATAGGGATAAACTTGGGCAAACCAGTAAGTAGTATGTGGTTGCCCAGTTTTAATAGATTTAGCTATTTCATTTAATTGACTGTCAGCTTCTTATTCTTCTAACAGAGTGGGAAGCTTTTTTAGTTTCCCTCCAACTCATGATAAGGAGGAAAACGGCATGGTATTACTAGAAGGAATTCATTTAACGTATGAAATTGCCGACAAAGTTTTGATAAACACCAAGCATTTGCAAATACAAAAAGGTGATCGTATCGGGGTTATTGGTAAAAATGGTTCTGGGAAGTCAACATTATTAACGATTTTAGCTGGTGAAATAGAACCAACAACAGGAGTGGTTCAAACAACAGCAACTCGAACATTGCTACCGCAGCTAAAGTATCAGAATACAACAAAAAGCGGTGGAGAAACAACACAAGCGTATATTAATCATGCTCTAGCTGAAAAAGCAGACATACTATTTGCTGACGAACCAACAACGAATTTAGACATGGCACACATTGAAAAATTGGAGAGGCAATTAAAGCGAATAGACGGTGCGTTAGTGCTTGTTTCCCATGACCGTACTTTTTTAAATGCGCTTTGTACAAAAATCTGGGAAGTGAAGGATGGTGCTATAAAAGAATACGTAGGTAATTACGAAGACTTCGAGTTACAACGGAATTTGGAAATAAACCATCAAAAAACGGAATATGAGAAATATGTCCAAAAAAAGAAACAACTGGAAAATGCATTGATTGAAAAGAAGAAGAAGGCTGTACGTGCGACCAAGAAACCGAATAAAAAGAGTGATTCCGAAACAAAACAAACTGGAGCTAGACCTTACTTTGCTAAAAAGCAAAAGAAATTAGAAACGACAGCGAAAGCAATTAAAACAAGGTTGGAGAAATTAGAAAGCGTTGAGAAAATACAGGAAGATCCGCCTTTAAATATGGATGTAATCGGTGCTGAAAAGTTAAAACAGCGTATTATAGTAAAGGTGGAGGATTTGGAAGGGAGAATTGGAAAGCGTTTATTATGGGGAAAAGTGTCCTTTCAAGTGAAATCTGGGGATAAGCTAGCAATTATCGGCGATAATGGCACAGGGAAAACTACGTTAGTTAAGAAAATCCTAGCCCGTGACAAAGGAATTCACGTATCACCCGCTGTGAAAATCGGTTATTTTAGCCAAAATTTAGATATACTTGATCTCGATAAAACAATCTTAGAAAATGTGGAGCAGTCATCATCACAAGAATCTTCATTAATACGCACAGTTTTAGCAAGATTGCATTTTTTTCAAGAAGATGTTCATAAGCAAGTAGATGTGCTAAGCGGAGGGGAACGAGTCAAAGTTGTTTTTGCGAAGCTATTTCTTAGTGATGCAAACCTACTAATTTTAGATGAACCGACGAACTATTTGGATATTTATGCTGTAGAAGCGTTAGAGTCTCTTTTAAAGGAATATCCAGGTACAGTAATATTCGTATCGCATGATCGACGCTTTATGGAAGAGGTTGCTGGTCGTATCCTACACATTCATCATCAGAAAATCCATGGGTTTAATGGTAGTTACCAGGAATACCTTCAGTTTGATCAAGGAAAAAATTCCAAAGAAGACGATCTACTTATCTTGGAAACGAAAATATCTGATGTGCTTAGTAGATTAAGTATAGATCCAACTCCTGAACTGGAAAAAGAGTTCCAACTATTACTGAAAGAAAAGAAGAATCGTATTAAATAATTCGTGGAGAAAAGAGAGTTCTTATTTAAATGAAAGACTCTCTTTTTTCTATGTTAAAATTTAGATAATGACGAAAACGTGAGGAGTGTTACCATGAAGGAAGATAATTGGATTGGTTTTATACTTATTTTAGTTGTAACGTACACGGTAATAATGCTTTTTGTAATTGAAAAGACTTCCATAATCGTAGGTATCCAAATTAACTTTAGTTTTATCATAGGTATTCTGTTAGTTATCGTTATAAAAATTAGAAAAAAATAGATTTATGTATATGATAAACTAGAAGAATAGATAAGATTGGAGGATTTTTAATGAAGCATAAACCCATCTATGTCGAAATTCCAATTCATGCAAAGATGGACGAGCTCTGGCATGCAACACAAAATCCGAAATTACACGAACAGTGGGATGTGCGTTTTTCTTCGATAACGTATTTACCGAAGGAAGAAGGCAAACCACAGTTATTTTCCTATAAAACTAAAATTGGATTTGGAATTGAAATAGCTGGTTGGGGGAAAAGTGTTGGAAGCCATCATGCAGAAAATGATTCGAGAACATCTTCCTTACATTTTGGTACGGACCAAAAAATCTCGATTATTCGTGAAGGCAGAGGTTATTGGAAGTACATACCGAAAGAGGATGGATCTATCACGTTTTTAACTCAATATAATTATGAGCCTAGTTTTGGAAGGATAGGTAGTTTAATTGACCACTATATTTTCCGTCCATTAATTGGCTGGGGCACAGCCTTAAGCTTTGATGTATTGAAACGTTGGCTAGAAAAAGAAGAAAGCCCTGCATCACAGTTTCTTCGCTTTTTTAGTATTTGGATTCTATCATTCTTCTTTATGTTTCTTTGGATGTATCATGGACTAATACCCAAATTGTTGTTTATGCATCCAGATGAAGTAACGATGATAACCAATACCATACCATTAACTTTTGAACAGGGGAAATGGATCGTATATATAGCTGGGATACTCGAACTTGCATTTGGTTTCCTTTGGTTATTCTACCGGAATAAAAAGCAGTTGTTTACGTTCCAAATAATTATTTTTCCGTTGCTGACATTAGGAGCAGTTATTGCAGAACCGGGTTATTTGATTCAACCATTTAATCCACTGACTTTTAATATGTCATTATTCGTGCTATCTGTAATTGGATTCCTGCTTAGTAAGAATGTACCAACAGCTAAAAGTTGTAAACGAACAAGATAGGGGATTTATATGTCAATTTATGAACGTGCACTAGGAAATCAATTTCGAAAAATGCATCCGAAGTTGCAAGAACGTTATCTTTTTGAGGGTGATCGTCCTTTTCGGGCGAAAGGAGTTATGGATTATGTTTATAGGGGATCTACATTTTTATATCCATTATACAGACTAGGATTAAAGCGGAAACTGTTATTTCCTGAGCATGGAAGGGATATTCCATTTACGATTATCAATACACCATGTAAAGGGAACGATGGTGAACAACAAATTCATTGGCAACGGGAGTTTCATTTTGAAAATAAAAAACGATACTTCAATGCTCTGATGAGCTTCGATGAACATAGTCACATGATTAAAGACTATTTTGGAGAACCTCCTATTTTTTATTCTGATCTGTCATTTACAGTAACGAAAGCAAAAGGATTAAAAATTGAATCAAAGCAACAACGATTGGTAATAGGTAGAATGGAAATACCAGTTCCAAAACTATTCCAAGGAGTCGCTACCGTAATAGAAGAATTTGATGATGTAGAAAAGAATTTTTTGATTCATGTAAAAGTTACCAATCCATTAGTAGGGAATTTGATGTCATATAAGGGGAGGTTCGCAACCGATGACATTTCGTAAGCTGGGATTGATAAATGCGATCGTATTATTGATAATCTTTTTCTTAGGCATTGATCCTTGGTATGAGATTTTACTTGTTGTAGCGCAAGTTGTTTTTGTACCAATAGCTTTGGATTTAATAGACAAAGAAGAAAAGCAGCTACCACCATATAGTACTTATTTTGGATTTGTTTCTTTTGTCGCTGTATTTATTTTACTAGTAACGGATGTTACTCCATTTGATCCAATTCTAGTTTTCTTTTATTTTTCTTTCACGATCGTTGTTGCTTTTTACGGATTTACTAGATTTATGAACCGAGGATTTGAACATGTAGAGGAAGCTATGATCGACTTTGGCTTGATGTATTTAGCGATTGGTGGAGGATGGTTCTTAGCATTTGAAATGGGAATCGATACAGGTTTTTCACCGCTATTAACTTGGTTGACAGCGATCCATTTTCATTACTCCGCATTTCTATTGCCAATTTTCGTTGGTTTTCTTGGGAGAATATATAAGAATGAGATTTACAAGTATGTCGGCATCATTATTTTACTATCTCCAATTATTGTGGCGCTAGGTATTACTTTCTCACCAGTTATGGAAGTATTTTCTGTAGTACTTTATATAGTTGGAATCTACGGAATAATAATCCTTTCTTATCAAACAGTATTCCACTCAAGGCTACAAAGGCTTGCAGTCCGCCTTTCTTTATTGACTTTGGGAGTTACTATTTTATTTTCACTTGTTTATGCGCTAGGGAATCTTACAAATCAATGGTCTTTGTCAATTGATTTTATGCTCTTATTCCACGGGATTAGTAATGCAATTATTTTTGGATTAATTGGAATAGTTGGATGGAGTCTTCAAGTTCCTCTCGCTCGCTATCAACCAAAAGTATTTCCAATTAGTAAAATAAGAGGTAAGAGTCGTATTGGTGAGAACTTTATTATGGGAAAAAAGGATACCCAAGAGGTAAGCGGATTAGTGGATGACTTGAGTGATTATGAACCAGCACTCCAGATGGATACACTTTCGTCAACCATTAAAGACTTTTATGAAAATACGCAAAACTACAGACTGGTTGCTCAGGTGAAATGGAAGCTATGGTTCTTACCGTTTGCTACTGTTTATCGATTAATAAGTCGTTTTATACAACAATTAAATCTACCTCTTTCAAGAGAGTGGATGGAAATGAAGGGAGATATTATCTCTATTCGTGATGAACTGGATGGTAGGGAACGAACAAGAGCATGGGTGCGGAAAGCAAAGGCCGAAACGATTTTTATAGCACTTTATTCCAGCCATTTTCAACATGATAAGCGGTATATGAATATCGCATTACCATTACCGGGTTCTGCCATGGTAGGGGTTTTAGAAGCACATCAAAAAGGGATTGATCTGCAATTAACGAGTAAAAAAATCTCTCACTCTGGTTCCGATTCCGGCATATATTTAGCAGGTAAACAATTTCTTTTTAAACTTCCGTTAGAAGAAGATTTTCATTTGCGAGAGATAGAGAAAGGGATTCTTAAAGCTACGCATCAAATGTGGATATTTGCTGTCCCTTTTCTAACCATAAATTATCATATTTATCATCATACAAAAAAATGATGAATATCTTTTAAATAGGGCCACTGATGTAAACACTATAAAGGAAATAAAGGTACCGGGAGTTGATTATATTGAAATTCTATAAGGTAGGATTTTTCATCGTATTTATTTTCTTTATTTGGTTTGGTTATACAACAATCTCATCAAGCCCTGAAAGTAAACAAGCTCGCACTATGGAGGCGAATAATGTGTTGAATGAAAAGGATCAAGTAGTCGTTAACAGTACCTCCTCCACCGAAAATAAACAATTTGCTGAACTGGAAAACTATTTGCAAGATGAGCCAATCTTAGATGGGGCGCTTGTAGGAATAAGTATTCGATCTGCATCCACTGGTGATTTGTTATATGATTCTCTTGGCGATACTCGTTTGAAACCAGCCTCTAACATGAAGTTAATTACGGGATTTGCTGCATTGTCCGTTTTGGGAGAGGATCACCGATTTACAACAGAGATATTAACAAATGGTGACATAACTGAGAACCGTTTAGATGGGGATTTGTATATAAAAGGGAAAGGTGACCCAACCTTGCTTCCTGAGGATTTTAAACTACTAGCAAAAAAAGTTCAGGAGAGTGGAATTCAAACCATTAATGGTGACATTATCGGTGATGATACTTGGTATGATGATGTTCGGTTATCTAGGGGGTTAAATTGGAGTGATGAGCATTGGTACTATGGAGCTCAAATATCCGCCCTCACCGCATCTCCTAATAAAGACTATGATGCTGGATCAATTATTGTGGAGGTACATCCAAGCGATCAAGCCGGTGACAAACCAAAAGTAATCATCTCTCCTAAAGTAGATTACATAGAAATACAGAATAACGCCAAAACTGTTTCAGCTAATCAAGAGGAAGACGTAACATTAAATCGAAAACATGGGACAAATATATTTACGATTGACGGTACGATTCCGGTTGATTCTTCAAGTGTAAAAGAGTGGATGTCTGTTTGGGAGCCAACAGGATATGTATTGGACTTATTTAAACAGTCCTTAAAAGAGCAAGGAATAACTTGGAATGGAACATGGAAAACAGGTCGAGTAAAAGATGGTAGTGAGGTATTGTATTCACACAAATCAATGCCATTATCGGAATTATTTGTTCCATTTATGAAGTTAAGCAATAATGCACATGCCGAGGTAATGGTGAAAGAAATGGGGAAGGTAGTACATGGTGAAGGAAGCTGGGAAAAGGGAATGGAGGTTATCGAAGCAGAGTTAGAGAAAGCAGGAATTGATGCAACAAAGTTAGATTTGAGAGATGGATCTGGAATTTCTCACGCTAATTTGTTAACTCCAAATGCTATTTCCAGTCTTCTTTATAGAGCGAGACAAGAAGAATGGTTTCCAGTCTATTTGCATTCCTTACCAGATGCCGGGAACCCAGAGCGAATGCTTGGAGGAACATTAAGGTATCGAATGGCAGACCTACCTGTACAAGCGAAAACTGGAACAATTGCAGGTGTCAGTACATTGTCAGGGTATGTAGAGAGTAAAAGTGGCGAAACAGTGATTTTTTCAATCTTAGTAAATAATTTAGTGGATGAAGATGATGGGCCACAAGTAGTTGATCAGATCGTGAAGAAAATTTATGAGATATTTTAAAACGAATAGATTGACAGCTTTGAATTCTTCCTATATTATTTGTTTTAACAATTAAATAGAATTATTTTTATTCTTATCCAGAGAGGTGGAGGGAGATGGCCCTTTGAAGCCTCGGCAACAGGTTCTTATGAATACTGTGCCAATTCCAGCAAGCATATGCTTGAAAGATAAGGAAGAGAAAATATCTATTATAGGTAATCAAACTCTTTTCTTATCATTAAGAAAAGAGTTTTTTTATTTCATAAAGCTGAGAAGAGGAGAGGATTTTAATGAGATATGGTTTTTGGTTACCAATTTTTGGGGGATGGCTGCGAAATGTTGAGGATGAGGGGATGCCTCCAACATTTGATTATGCAAAAGAAGTCATTCAGAATGCGGAAAAATGGGGTTATGATACTACGTTAATTGCCGAGTTATATTTAAATGATATAAAAGGACCTGATCAAGATTCTTTAGAAGCTTGGTCAACTGCAGCTGCACTTGCTGCTGTAACAGAAAAAATTGAAATTATGACTGCTGTCCGTCCGGTTTTTCATAATCCAGCAGTGACAGCTAAGATGGCAGCTAATATTGACCATATTAGTAATGGTCGTTTTACGTTAAATGTTGTTTCTGGATGGTGGGAAGGAGAAGCCAAACAATATGGTGGAGATTTTACAGCTCATGATGAGCGTTATGATCGAACCAATGAATTCTTAGAAGTTGTAAAGGGACTATGGACGAATGAGAAGTTTTCTTATGACGGTAAATTTTATCAAATAGAAAACACGGTACTTTCACCTAAACCGATTCAACGGCCCAATCCTGTCTTATATGCTGGTGGAGAAAGTGAGAAAGGAAAACAGGTCATCACTTCCCATTGTGATGCTTATGTGATGCATGGTGGTACGGTGGAGGAAGTAGGTACAAAAATTCAGGACATGAAGGATAGAAGGATTAAATCAGAAAAGGAACCATTACAATCATTTGGAATGGCAGCTTATGTTATCTGTCGCGATACAGAGGAAGAAGCACAGGAAGAGTTAAAAAGGATTACGACAGTAAAGGATAAGCGTGGTTATGCTGGTTTTAAAGATTTCACATCAAAATCGGAGCTAGAACAACAAATTCAGCTCCAGGATTATTCTGTTTCTAACCGTGGTTTACGTCCAAATTTAGTAGGAACGCCAGAACAAATTGCCAAGAAAATACTTGCATATGAGCAAGTAGGTGTCGATTTACTCCTATTACAATGCTCCCCACAACTGGAGGAGTTAGAACGAGTTTCCAAACAAGTGATGCCAAAAGTAGAGGAACTTCGTGAACAGCTAACAAACATATAAAAGGGGAAATTTGCTTGAGTAAAATTTATGTTATACACGAAAACAGTGAATGGACAGAACACTTATTAAAACGATTAGAAGAATTGAATCTTCCGTATGAGGATTGGTTATTAGACAGTGGAAAAGTAGACCTAACGAGTACACCGCCAGAGGGTGTATTTTATAGTAGAATGAGCGCTTCCTCTCATACAAGGGGCAATCGTTACTCCCCAGAATTGGCAAGTGCTGTATTGTCCTGGCTAGAGCACCATAATCGTGTTGTTGTAAATGGGTCTCGTGCACTCCAATTAGAGGTTAGTAAAGTTTTACAATATCTTGAATTAGAGAAGCATGGAGTGAAAACACCGAAAACAGTTGCGGCAGTTGGAAAAGAAGAATTATTAGAAGCAGCAAAGGTATTTGAAGGAAAGAGCTTTATTACGAAACATAACCGAGCTGGTAAAGGTCTTGGGGTACAGCTTTTTCATTCACTAGAGGCATTAGAGGATTATGTAACTGGAGAAGATTTTGAAGTTCCTGTAGATGGAATTACGTTGATTCAGGAGTATATTGAATCCCCAGAGTCTTCTATTACGCGATGTGAATTTATTGGTGGGAAATTCGTTTATGCAGTCCGTGTGGATACTTCAGATGGATTTGAACTTTGTCCAGCAGATGCTTGTACAATTGAGGACTTGTTTTGTGCCGTCGGAGAAAATGCTTCTACACCAGCTAAATTTCAAATTATTGAGGGTTTTGAACACCCGATATTGCAAAAGTATGAACAGGTTTTAGCAGCAAATGATATACAAGTAGCTGGGATTGAGTTTATTCGCGATATAAACGGTGAAATATATACGTACGATATCAATACAAACACGAATTATAATAGGGAAGCAGAAGAAACAACGGAGAAGTACGGAATGTTAGAGATGGCTAAATATCTTGGTGAAGTGCTACAAAAATCAGAAGATCTCGTTAAACAATAGAGAATTTGGATGAAGGAGAGGTGATTTCACCTCTTCTTTCTATTTATTATATAAAATATGGGCGGGCTTTTTCGTCACCTTTTCCTCCTTGGTTGAATACCTAGTTAGAGAGTGGTTATTTTACCCATTTCAAGAAGGAGTGAGATGAGTGTTTTATCATGTAAAGGAGTTACAATATCACGCGAAACCAGAACGCCCAGATCCAGTTTTTGCGAGAAAGTTACAAGAAATACTTGGTGGGCAATTTGGTGAGATATCTGTAGCATTACAATATTTATTTCAAGGTTGGAATACACGTGGTGATGGGAAATACCGTGACATGTTAATGGATATCGGTACGGAGGAATTAGCACATATCGAGATGTTAGCAACGATGATTGCTAGATTATTAGATGGTGCGCCAGATGTTGAACTAGATGAAGCTGCAAAAAATCCGTTTGTCGCAGCAATATTGGGTGGTTCGAATCCACAACACTCCATTGTTTCAGGCTTAGGAGCAATGCCAGCAGATGCAAATGGAAATAAATGGACGGCAGATTATATTATTGCAAGCGGAAATTTGCTCGCTGACTTCCGAGCCAATTTAAATTCTGAATCTCAAGGAAGGCTACAAGCAGTTCGTTTGTATGAGCAAACGGATGACCGTGGCGTGAAGGATATGCTATCTTGGTTAATTGCTCGAGATACCATGCACCAAAATCAGTGGTACGCGGCTTGTCTAGAGTTAGAAGCTAAAGAAAACATTGTTGTACCAAGCACATTCCCTCGAGAACTTGAGAAACAAGAAGTTGCTTATACTTTCTACAACAATTCAGCTGGAACGAAAAGTGCAAAAGGTCGTTGGGCACATGGACCGAGTATTGATGGATTAGGACAGTTTAATTACTTCGAAAACCCGGTACCGTTTGGTGAAAAGCCAAAATTAAACCCAGCACCTCCATACATTCATGATACCCCACCAGCTGCACTTCGTAAATCTGATGATATGCCAGACCCTGACATGAAATAATAAGATTCTATTAAAAGACTGTCTCGTACGACAGTCTTTTCCTTTATATGCATGCTATTCCATTTGTCTTTAGAAACATCGTGAAATTTATAGTATAATAGATTGTATCTTATTAAATCTACAGTTACCCCTCTTATGTTCCCACCTGAAACGAATTCTAGAATTGAAAAGAGTGTTTAATCATGAAATTAATAATTGCTGAAAAACCATCTGTAGCAAAGAATATTGCAGATGCATTGACAATAAGAACAAAGAAGGACGGCTATTTTGAAGGAAAGGAATACATAATAACTTGGGCATTTGGTCATCTATTACAGCTTTTTGATGCAAAAGATTATGATACCAAAATGGCTAGATGGAACATGGAGCATTTTCCATTCATTCCGAATAAGTTTGAATACAAAGTAAAGAATGACCCGAGAAATCGAGGAAAAGTAGATCGCGGAGCTGACAAGCAGTTAAAAACGATTCATTTTCTAATGAGACGACGTGACGTGGATTGTATCGTTTCTGCCTGTGATTATGATCGTGAAGGTCAGGTGATTGGTGATAGCATCATATATAAAGCAAGGCCAACAAAGCCTGTTTATCGGTTATTGCTTAATGAGTGGACAAAGGATGAAGTGCTTCAAGGGTTGAGCAATATGAAGCCAAATGAACAATTAAGACCATTACAAGATGCTGGAGTAAGTAGACAGTGGGCTGATTGGGTGATAGGGATCAATTTAACTTCAGTTGCAACGTTAAAATATCAAAAAGGAAGAGGAAAGGCCTTAAACATCGGGCGCGTTCTACTTCCAACATTAAAGATTATATATGATAGAGATATGGAAATTGAAAAATTTGTCCCTGAAGATTATTTTAAATTGACGGCTACATTTCAAACGGAAACAGATGAAACATATGAAGGAACCTATGTAGAGAACAAAGAGGATAAATTCGAGAAAAAGGAAGTATTAGATCGAATCCATCAACAAATTAATAAAAAGCGAGCAACTATAATTGATAAAAAGGTAGAAAAAAAGAAAGAGTTTGCCCCATTTTTATTTAATTTGTCCAATCTACAAGGCTATATAACAAGTAAGTATAAGGGGTGGACATCAGATAAAGTATTGAAGGTAGCACAGTCTTTGTATGAGAAGAAATTTATTACCTACCCTAGAACATCAAGTATAGCATTGGAGGAAAGTTTAGTAAGTAAAACAGCTAAAGTAGTTCGAACGTTAGCAGAGGATTTACCTTATAAGGATGAAATTCGATTCGTGAAGACAAAACGTGTGTTTAATAATGCAAAGGTGGAGAGCCATAGTGCCATTATTCCAACGTATATGAAACCGAAGCAATTGACAAACGACGAAACGATTGTGTACACAGCAATAAAAAATCGGTTGATCATGCAATTTATGCCAATTGCAGAATACGAAGAAACTAGGTTACAAACAAAACTAGAGGATGTGTCTATAAAAGGATATTTTGCCTCAAAAGGTAGAGTCCAGCTTGTAGAAGGCTGGAAGAAAGTAGAAAAAATTCAATCAAAGGATGCTATATTACCAGTGGTACATGTGGAGGACTCTGTTCATGAAGTTGATTCCAAGGTGAGTTCACATGTGACCAAACCACCAAAGCCCCATACGGAAAAAACATTACTTCGAGTGATGGAAACATGCGGTAAGAGCTTTAAAGAAGAAGAAGAGACCGAAGAATTAATGGGGAATATTCTGACTGGTTTTAGTATTGGGACGCCAGCTACTCGGGCAGAAACGATAAAAAAGCTAAAAGATGTTGGTTATATAACCAGCCAGGGAAAAACGCTAACTTGTTCTGCTTTAGGTCGAAGGCTAGTGGAGACATTTCCTGTTAAAGAACTGTTTGATTTGGAGTTTACTGGACGACTTGAAAAAACACTTTCTGATATTCAAAAAGGAAAAGTAAACAAAAGGGAATTTTTAAACAGTATTTTCAACTTTACCAATGGATCTGTCGCGACCATTAAAGCAGATCAAGAAAAAATTATACATGAAATAACGTCTGCCCAACGAAAGACAAATGAAGTATTGGGAATTTGTCCAGAATGTGGAGGGAATATTGTTGAAGGAAGTAAAGGGTTTGGTTGTAACAATTGGAAAAAAGGATGTAAGTTTGTTATCTGGAAAAATGATTTTTACTTACGTTCGATGAAAAAGCGCCCAACAAAAACGATGGTGAAAGCATTATTAAAAAATAAACAAGCATTTGTAAAAGGATTAACAAGTAAACAGGGAAAAAAATTCAGTGCTTACTTGAGCTATGAAAAGAATAAAGAAAACGATTATTATAGCTGGAAAATGGAATTTAAAAAGTGATAGCTTACTGGATAAAAGTGTTAAACAAAAATAGGTGAGGACATAACGAAAACATTTCATTCTAATGTTCAACATTAGGAATAGTAAGGTTGAGTATATTTAAACGGTTGGATATAATTCATAATAGATGTATTATGCGACGTAACTAAAAAATTGGTATTCAAAATATTAAGCTGATAGTGGCAAAGTTAAACTGTCAATGAGGGAATGCAAGATCCATCTATCCATCAGCCCAAATAGTAGAAGAACGATCCTCATCAATTATGAAGTGGAACCTCATTCCGCTAAATGGCCGATATCATTCATTTGGAGCATGGTTTTGGATCCTCAATCCTTTATTCACCTATATTTAGTATAATTCACACTGATTTATGGCTAATAGAGGAACGAGGATCCTCATACACCTGGTTTGGGCGGTGTTTTTGTCATTTAACGGAACCACGATCCTCATGAATAACGAGGTGGATCCTCATTCCTTTATATATTGGCTCAGGCAATCCGCGGAAAGCGAGGTATTCTGTCATAGCTGTATTCTTACACTATTTTGAATATGATTGGATGAGCAAATTATATAAGTTACGTCGCATCATATCCATACTTGGCAATAAAGTTAAGAAAACCCCAAAAAGAATAATCCGAACGAATATTTCGCTCGGATTATTACCGTGGGTTAAAACCACATTTGTCTATTCATTTGATAGCTTAAGAATATCAAATAGCTTGAATAATAAACTCAACAATACTGCTACAATGGTTGCTAATCCCATTCCTGTCAATGGAACATCTCCGATTTGGATGGTAGCACCACTAATTCCAATAACAAGTACGACACAGGTTAGGATTAAGTTCTGGGATCTACTATAATCAACATTAGCTTCTACTAGCATACGAATCCCACTTGCTGCAATGATACCAAATAGGAGTAAGGAAATACCTCCGATAACAGGAGCTGGTATCGAACTAATTAAAGCAGCTAACTTTCCAAAGAAAGATAGAATGATGGCAATAACTGCGGCCCCACCAATGATCCAAGTTGAATATACGCGTGTAATAGCTAATACGCCAATATTTTCTCCATACGTTGTATTTGGAGTAGATCCGACAAAACTGGAAATTATTGTTGAGATTCCATTTCCAATCAGTGATCGGTCTAATCCAGGGTCTTTGGCTAGGTCTTTTTTAACAATATTACTTGTCACGAACAGATGGCCAATGTGTTCAGGAATTAAAACTAGAGCAGCTGGTAAAATGACTAGGATAGCTGACCAATCAAACTTCATTTGATAAAGTTCTGGTGTCGATACCCAAGCAGCTTCTTCAACGGAATCAAAGGAGACCAAACCAAATAGTGCTGCAAGAATATATCCAGCAATAAAACCAATTAAAATAGGAATTATTTTGAGAAAACCTCTTAATGTAACCCAACAAATAATCGTAATGATCAGTGTTAATAAGGAAACGGTAACTACCTTTGGATCAATTGTCCAATTTGCTTCAGCACCAGATGGAGCAATTAACCCAGCCATTTCTGCAGCAACAGGAACTAGTTCAAGACCAATAACAGCAACAACTGCTCCCATGGCAGCTGGTGGGAAGATAACATCAATCCAGGAAGTTCCAGCAACCTTTACGATGAAACCAACAATTGTTAATACAATACCTACTGCTAAAAATCCTCCTAGTGCATAACCAAATCCATCTCCGCCCGCATGTTGCCCTAATACAACACCAACTGGTGAAATAAATGCAAAACTTGAACCTAAATAGGCTGGAATTTTTCCTTTGGTAATAAAAATATAAAGCAGTGTACCAATCCCATTCATTAATAGAATGGTAGCAGGATTGACCCCAAATAATACTGGTACTAAAACGGTAGAACCAAACATAGCAAATAAGTGCTGTAAACTTAATGGTAAGCTTTGTAAAAATGGTAAGCGTTGGTCTACTTGTATTTCTTCATATTTTTCCATAGTTTTCTCTCCCTTTGTTAAATTGTTCAACAGTTACCAAGGGGAAGAACTTTCGCTAGCTAGAAATCTTCACAAAAATAAAAACACCTTGCCAAATCGGCAAGGTGTTATCATGCACTGCAAATCGGAGGGGGATCCTCCCCCTTCGATTTCATTACAAAACAGACCACGTCTGTTCCACCTTGCCAGTCTCACGGGACTGAATTAAAGGTAACCGTATGAACTTAATTTGATATTACACAATAAGCGCTCATCAGTCAATCTTTTTTTTATGAAATAGCTGTATAATCATCCCTAACGATGAGAAAATATGGGTATGAAAAAATACATTATGCTTTTAACTACAATCTTATTTTTCCTTTGTCCAGCAATCTCAAATGCAGATGAAATGGTAACAGTAAAACTAGTCAATTATGTTGGCAAAACAGATAATATTGAATTTAAATTAACAGGGAAATATTTTTCATTAGACCCAACATTACAATTAAAAGAAGGGGTGAACTATACATTATCGGTGAAGGATGGGTCCATGTATATACAAGAGGGTAAACATGAAACACAAAAAGTAAATGGTCCTTTTATATTAATCCCTGAATCATATGGTGAGGATCAACAAATAAGTATTGATGATCGACCTTACTTAGGGGCAATGGAATTTGTAATAGAGGAAGAAGACCAGATTCGACCAATCAACCAGCTGCCACTAGAAGATTATTTAAAAGGGGTTGTACCGTTTGAAGTTTTCTCTACATGGGGGATGGAAGCATTAAAAGCACAAGCGTTAGCTGCTAGGACATATGCAGTTTCTAAAATGACTGAAGTAATGGATGATACAATTAACTACCAAGTTTATGGAGGGTATACGTGGGATGAAAATACAACAAAGGCTGTGGAAGAAACAGCTGGCCAGGTGATAACTTACAACAATGAATTAATAGAAACGTTTTACTCCGCCAGTAATGGAGGAGTTACAGAGAATAATTCGAATGTTTGGGGAGGGAGCGCTTTGCAATATTTTCCAATCAAAGAAGACCCCTATGATCCAACACACCCATGGGAATTCACATTGGATAAAACACAGATTGATTTTGAAAGCCTTGCATGGGATGGAGTTGATTGGTGGGATAAATTACAGGAAAAAGATCAAGAAATTACAGATTCGATGAAAGGCTACTTAAGAAATAACGGATATCCAGGCGAAATTAAAATACTCTCCATTTCGAATTTTGAAGTAGTGGATGACACCTATGAATCTGGAAGAAGTCACAAAGGATCCATTACAATTGAATTTATGCAACGATTATTTGAAGGAACGGTATTATTTCGGAAGCTTGAGTTAGAAGATGTTAACCTCAATCGTATTAGGCCGATGATAGGTGGAGCAATATTTAAAAGTTACTTAATTGAATCCTTTGAATCAGACGATGCAAAATATACGATGAAAGGGAAAGGATACGGGCACGGTGTTGGAATGAGCCAATGGGGAGCTCATTATATGTCTGAAGACGGAAAAAACTATCAGGAGATTGTTGGATATTATTATCCTGGAACAACTATCACAGACCTTTCTAGTCAAACATTATCTAGATAGGTGTATTTGCACAAATAAGTCACCATTAAGGTGGCTTTTTAATTTTAAATTAGGTACGAATTCATAGGAGTATCAACTGATTATTTCGTCATTTAAGTGTGAAAATTAGGATAAAAGTAATATTGACAAATAACAAGTATATATTCAATCTTAAGGATATAATTGTTGAAATGGGGGAAACAAGCGTGATTCGTATTTTTATGCTTGCTGTTTTCATGACTATTATTCTTTTGGTTGGTTGTACAAAGGATGATGAGGAAAAAACAAATGCAACTGTTGAAGGACAACAAGACACAGAAGCAAACGTTGATGAGGGTGTGGCTGAAGAAGTACAAAATGGAGAATCGATTTCACCTTCCGACTTGCAGGATATAGTTTTACCAGAAAGTAAACAAGAAATGGAGCAACAGCAGGGTGGAATATTGGTAGAAAAATTAACTTTGGAAGAGGAATTAGAAAAAGGGATCGAGGATATCCAAGCTACATTGGATGATGAATTAAGGGAACATTTAAAAGACGGGATCACAGAGGACTTGGATCTAACACAACTCGAAAAAGTTGTTTCTTTTCTATTTGCTACTCCGAATTATCCTACGGTTTTAGCACAAGCGGATAATTTCGAACCGAATTTTGAAGAGCCTTATCTTCCTTATCCAGGGAAGGTCAGCGAAGAAACTGAGAATACGGTAGAGAGTGAAAAAGCCATTATATTGTTGGATGCAAGTTCAAGCATGCTTTTGGCTGTTGACGGAGAGGTGAAAATGGATATCGCCAAGAAAGCAGTGGGCCAATTTGCAGAAGTAATCGGACAAAACAGTGAGATTTCCTTAGTAGTTTATGGACATCAAGGTTCAGAGTCTAGTGCTGATAAAGAGCTTTCTTGTAATGGAATAGAAGAATTATACGAAATGGCACCATATAATTCGGAGGAATTTGCGGATGCTTTATCAGCATTTGAAAGCAAAGGTTACACACCTTTAGCTGGAGCAATCAACTACGCAGCAACGATGAGTGAAGCAGGAAGCGGTCCGATAACTTTGTATATTGTCAGTGATGGTGTTGAAACATGTGATGGAGACCCGGTCCAGGCAGCTAAAGATTTTGTAGCGAAACATGACCAACGCTCTGTTAACATTATTGGGTTTGATGTAGATCAAGAAGCAGAAGAGCAATTAAAGCAAGTTTCGGAAGTTGGGAATGGAGAATATTTTTCAGCAAATAATGCAAGCGAACTAAAACAAACAATCGAGTATGAATGGCTTCCATCTAGTATTGATTTAGCTTGGGCGTTTACGAAAGCACCAGGTCCGTGGGAAATACTTGACGAATATGAAAGATATGATATCGAACATGAAAAGATTCGATCAATTATTAAAAAGGAAAAAGAACGTTATGATTATGCTTTAGCTGTTATGAAGGAGTTAGAGTTAATCCCAGAGGAAAAACAACGAGAATTGAATGATGCTATAGACACCAAATATCGTTCGCGTATGGATGAATTAAGGCAAATACGCTCTGATAAAATTGATCAAATCGATGCGATTGCTGAAGATATCAAAGAGCGAGTAAATGAATGGACGGAAGAAATGAGAGAACGAAAAAAAGAGCGAGGAGATGTTTGGTAAAACGAAATGAACCGCTAGTTTGTTGAGCGGTTCATTTTTTTGGAATAAACCTTCCGATGGTGGGGTAATACTTGGGCTAATGCGAATATCTTTTGTGAATGATTGATCTCTTTTTTGAAATAATAAAGCATATGTCAAGAATATACCGAGATATTAGCCTATTAAAAGAAACTTTGCTATCATAATAATAAGATAATATTGGTATTGATTGGTAAATAATGCAGATTACAAATGCAAGACTTAAGGTTGTAAGGTTAGGAAAACTAGAAAGGATGGAAAATGAATGAATTCAAAACCAAAAATTGTCGTCCTCGGAGCTGGTTATGCTGGAATGATGACGACAAAGAAATTGATGCAACAATTGCAACCAGAAGAAGCAGATATTGTATTAGTTAATAAGCATAATTATCATTATCAGACAACGTGGTTACATGAAGTGGCAGCAGGTACAATTAATCACAATCAAGCGAGAATAATGATTCGCGATATTATTGATCCGAATCGAGTTCGCTTGATCTATGATTCAGTTGTTCGGGTAAATCGAGATGATCAACGAGTTGTGCTAGAAAATAGTGAAATTGATTATGATTATCTAGTTGTTTCACTTGGCTTTGAAACAAATACATTTGGAATCAAAGGAATGGATGAAAATGCATTTTTCATCCAAGATATAGATTCCTGTCAATTAATCCGCGAACATATCGAGTACCAATTTGCTCAATATAAAAACAGTGAAGCAAAAGAAGATCACAACCTAACCATTTTAGTCGGTGGTGGTGGTTTTACTGGAGTAGAGTTTGTGGGTGAATTAGCAGAAAAGGTACCACAGCTTTGTAAAAAATACGATATTGATCCAAATGTACCGAAAATTATTAATGTAGAAGCCTCTCCATCGATCTTACCGGGCTTTGATACGGATTTAGTTGCATATGCTAAAACTTCACTACAAGAACGAGGAGTAGAATTGCGAGAGGGAACAAAAATTCAAGCATGTACGGAAGAAGGATTTATTGTAGGTGAAGGAAATGAGCTTATCAAAGCTGGTACTGTAGTATGGACTGGTGGTGTAACAGGTAATTCAGTACTAGCGGATTCTGGTTTTGAGTTGACAAAGGGAAAAGTGACTGTAAATAGTGATCTTCGTGCTCCTGGTGAAGAGAATATCTTTATACTAGGTGATTGTGCATGGGTAATGAATAAAAAAGAAGATCGTCCATATCCACCAACAGCTCAAGCTGCTATGCAACATGCAACTACATGTGCCAACAATTTGAAGGCATTGCTTCACCATCAGCCTTTAGAGCAATTCGTTTTCAGTGATAAAGGAACGGTAGCATCACTGGGGGTAACAGATGCCATGGGTACTATTTTCGAAGGCACAAAATTATATGGTAAGCCAGCAGCTGCTATGAAAAAAGTAGTAGATAATCGTTATTTGTTCTTACTCGGCGGATTAAACCTATTTTTGAAAAAAGGCAAAGTACGTCCTTTTTAAACTAAATTAGTACTCCAAAAGGGGGATTTATATATGAAACGAACTTTTTATTGGATCCTTGCTGTTCTAGCATCTTTAGTTGGGTATATGCTAGCTAGTAGAAGGATGGAAGATAAAAGAGACTTTCGATAATAAAATTAAGCGTTGATTCCTGTTCATAAAAGGGATCAACGTTTTTATTTGCGTAAATTTTACATTTTGTACATGCTTTTTCATTTTTTGTAAATGACTAACTATGAGGAGGTGTTTATATGAGGATATTATTACTCTTAACCATTATGCTATTTGTGTTTTCACCAGAAGTGTTTGCTACAACGCTAGTGATATCTGAAAAAAATATTAGCGAGACCATTGTCCGTGATCATTTCTCCAACCCAATTACGGATTCCTTTATCGATCATAACAAACTTGACTTATTGGTTGAACGTATAGAAGAACAAGTGTATGAATCCCCGCAAAATGCTTATTTGACAGATACCGGGGAGATTATACCAGCAAAACCAGGGGTGACGCTAGATAGAAGGTTACTATTACAACAGTTCTATCATTTTTATTATTCCAATGTGTCCTTTCAAATAAGAGTTCCGAAAAAAATAATATATCCCCGAGTGGACAGTGAATTATTATCTGAGATAACTACATATGAGTTAGCAAATTATACAACGTATTTTAAAAGTGGTAATGAGGAAAGATCTAACAATATTGCACTAGCCACAGAAGCTATTAATAATTCTGTAGTCTTCCCTGGAGAAAAATTTTCATTTAATAAGGTGGTTGGTAAGCGCACCAAAGAGAAAGGGTATATGCGTGCTCCAGTTATTGTAAAAGGAGAGTTATCGGAGGATATAGGTGGTGGCATCTGTCAAGTATCTTCCACATTGTTTAATGCAGTGAATTTAGAGGGGATAAAAATAGTAGAACGGTACTCTCATAGTCGCAACGTACCATATGTTCCTCCTGGTAAGGATGCTACGGTGAGCTGGTGGGGACCGGATTTTGTATTTCTAAACGAGTATAACCATCCAATATTAATTCGAGCGACAGCGAAAAATGGGAGAGTAGCTATCCGTATTCTATCTTCCGAGTCGATTGAAAAAAAGAATAGTGACAAATCGGAAGAAATTCAATCATAACTACGAATATAGGGTAAAACAAGTATAATTACGAATTTCTATTGACATATTTTAATACTGGATATATTATAATTGATAAAGATTCTCATTATCAATAAGGTGGTGAACGGTATAAATTTAATAGATGCTATTCGGGGCAGACGTACCATACTTGATTATAAGCCCGATAAGATAAAACGGGAATTACTAATGGAGATATTAACAAATGCTTCTTTTGCTCCAAACCATCATATGAAAGAACCATGGAAGCTAAAGATATATGAGGAAGATTCTCGGTCTAAATTCGGTGAAAAAGTAGTTGATAGTTACATAAGGTTAGGATTATTAAAAACGTTAAATGAAGGTAAATTAAAAAAAGCGCGTGAGGCATATGATCGATTTTTTACTTCTGTACCACACCATATCCTTTTTTACATGGATAAAGAGGACAATGGTGGATATTTAGACGATGAAAATTTTGCGGCAATCTGTGCCTTTATCCAGAACTTTCAACTACTAGCATGGGAAAAGGGCATTGGGACAATGTGGACTGCGAAAGAAACGCTACGTGACGAGGTATTTATTCGGGATGTTGGCTTATCACCAAATGAACATCGGTTAGTAGCAGTTGTTCAGGTTGGTTATCCAAATAAAGTTCCAAAAGGTAAGGAAAGAACACCAATTCAAGAATCAATAGAATGGATTCAAGCATAAACAAACGAGATAGGAGACTATGAGATGAGAAAAATATTAGCAATTACTATTTTTATAGCGCTAACATTACTAGTCGCTTGTGGTGGAGATGACGATGGGGAGAATCAAGCGCAAGATGGAAATAACTCAAATGAAGAACAACGTTCGGTAACAATAGAAGATGCGAATGGTGAGCAAACCATTACTGGTACTCCAGAAAATATTGTTGTACTAGAATGGTCTTATGCAGAACATTTACTTTCGTTAGGTATTCAGCCTGCAGGGGTTGCAGACCTTGATGGTTTTCATCAATGGGTAAATATTGATGAAGAATTTGATGAAAGTGTAGAAGACGTTGGAACTCGACAAGAACCAAATTTAGAAGCGATTTCTCGTTTAAACCCAGATTTGATTATAGCAGTAGATTTTAGACATGAACAATACCTGGATAGCTTAGAGGATATTGCTCCTGTTGTTACTTTTGCGCCATATGGCGAAGCAGCAATAGAGGATCATTATCAAAACATGATTGATGAATTTAAAACGATTGCAACGATTATGGATCGTGAAAACGATGCAGATGAAGCTTTAGCTGATTTAGATTCGTTTATAGAGGAACAAAAACAACGTGTAGTAGATGCGGAACTTGAAGGTGCGAAATATTTATCGACGCAAGCATACACGGCACAAAACACACCAATCTTAAGGTTGTTCACAGATAATTCGATCGTAGCTCAAGTTATGGGGAAATTAGGATTTGAAAATGCATATGAATCTGATACAGTAGAGGTATATGGCTATAGTGAAGTGAACGTTGAAGCGTTACAGAATTTCCAGGAAGAAGATCTCCAGTTCTTATATATCGTTCAAGAAGATGATAATATTTTTGAAAATCAGTTAAAAGGAAATCCGGTATGGGAGAACCTGAGCTTCGTTGAACAAGGGAATACACATGCATTACCTGGTGATACTTGGACATTTGGTGGATTATTATCAGCGGAAGTACTTGCCGAACAATTAGTCGATGCTATGGTAAATGAGTGATTATATGAACATAAATTATAAAAATTTAATTGTTGCGGTTCTCACCTTTGGTGGTGGAACCGCGCTTTTATGCCTATTCACATTTATACATATAAATCAAGGAAATGTTACGATTTCGATTGATTTGGTTTGGAGTGCTATTTTCAACCCACAGGATATTATGGAACATCACACGGTAAGATATCTTCGGCTCCCACGTGCTATGATGGGAGTTATTGCGGGAGGGGCGCTTGCAGTTGCAGGTGTTGTCTTACAAACTGTAACAAAAAACCCTTTAGCTTCTGCTAGTACATTGGGAATTCATTCTGGAACCTATTTTTCAGTTGTTTTTGCTACTGTTTTATTTCCAAGTATGTTAATGGGGAACGGTATTGTCGTTGCATTTCTTGGAGGTCTTTTTACATTTTTAATTGTATTTATCCTATCTGGAGGTAACCAGGCATCGCCTGTACGAATGGTTTTAGCAGGAATGATTGTAACCTTCCTATTTTCTTCATTGACAAGTGTCTTACAAATCTTTTATGAAAATGAGACAGCAGGAATTTTTTTATGGGGGTCTGGCACGCTCGTGCAAAATGATTGGAGCGGAGTACAATTTTCTTTTCCTGTCGTTGCAATTGGACTATTCATTTTACTAGCTATGTCGGTTAAATTAGATACGTTGACATTAGGTGATGATGTAGCAATTGCGCTTGGGCAGAATGTAAATCGAATAAAGTTTGTCTCTGTTATTTTTGCTGTACTCTTAACATCCGTTACGGTAAGTGTCGTTGGACCGATTGGTTTTGTGGGATTAGTTGCCCCACATATCATTAAACTAATTGGATACCGTAAACATTTCCCATTGATTATCGCATCTTTTATATGGGGGGCGAATGTTCTATTACTGGCTGATATAATGGCTAGAATTATAGACCCTTCGTTTTCGGAACTTCCAGTTGGGGCAATAACTGCTCTAATTGGTGCACCATGGTTAATTTTTCTTGTGCTTCGAATGAGAAAACATAAGTATGGTTCCGAGAATACTGCGATCATAGCTGGTAAAACAACAATGAGATTACCATTAAAGATCATTGTTCCGGTACTTCTATTTATTATTGCATGTACCATGTTTATCAGTATTGCTTCGGGAAATTACGGGTTTGAACCGATAGTGACCTTACAGGCTTTAGTTGGGGAAAATGAATTCATGAAGAATTTAATTGTCGATCTTCGTTTCCCACGAACATTAGTTGCTTTTATAAGTGGGGTAATCTTGGCGGTAAGTGGTTTAATATTTCAAGGAGTACTTCGAAATCCATTGGCAGATCCTTCTGTTATTGGAATCACTTCTGGTGCCGGTGTTGGAGCATTATTAACCATGTATGTAGTGGGTGTTTCTGCGATATGGATTCCTGTAGGAGCGATGATTGGAGCATTTGTCTTTTTCATGTTGGTTATGCTTCTAGCCATTCGTGCTAAATTCCAACCGGCAATTTTAGCGTTGTTAGGGATTGGGGTTTCCGCATTTGGATCTGCAATTATACAAATATTAGTTGTCCAAGCTGATATGGGTGTTGCTTCTGCATTAACATGGCTTTCCGGAACAACTTATGCTAGAGGATGGTCAGAGTTATTCCAATACCTTATCTGGCCGGTCATTATTCTGTTGCCAATCGTTTTATTGCAAATTAGCAGACTAGATACCTTGTCATTAGGGGATGAGGCAGCAATGGGCCTCGGTTTACAGGTAATGTCTACTCGATTTCAGCTTGCATTAATGGCCACTCTATTAGCAGCATTCAGTGTTGCTGCAGTTGGATCAATTGGATTTATCGGACTTATTGCGCCACATTTTGCTAGATTGTTAGTAGGTCCATCCAATCAGCGACTATTTCCAGTTACGATGTTAATTGGTGGTTTGTTACTAATTGTTGCTGATGCTCTTAGTCGTACCCTATTAGCACCAAATGAAATCCCATCCGGCATTCTAGTAGCAATTATCGGTGCACCATATTTTTTATGGTTAATGAAGCGGAATGGATAGTATTTATGGTTATATTAAAAAAGGACGCCTCAGACGGCGTCCCTTTCTATCTTTACGCTTGTTTATGTGCTTCGATTTCGAAGTTGATTTTTACTTCTTCGCCAACTAATACGCCGCCAGTTTCTACTGCAACATTCCAAGTTAAACCAAAATCTTTACGATTAATTGTCGCTTCACCACTAAAACCAGCTACTTCATTTCCGCTCATTGGATCTTTACTTACTCCTTCTAATGTAACATCAACCGTGACAGGGTTGGTTGTACCTCGGATTGTAAGATCTCCAGTTAGGTCAAAATTGTTATCTGATTTTTTCTTAATATCAGTAGCTACAAAGGTCATTTTTGGATGATTTTCTGCATCGAAAAAGTCAGCTGATTTTAAATGATTATCACGGTCTTCATTTCGTGTATTAATACTATCTAAATCAACAGTAAGTGCTACATTTGAATCAGTAAGGTTATCAAGGTCAGCTTCTATTTTTGCATCAAACTTCTCAAATGTTCCCTTCACTTTAGAAATCATCATGTGTTTTACTGAAAATCCTAATTCACTATGCGATGCGTCTACATTCCATACGGTTTTTGTCATTGTTATTCCCCTCCAAATATAATTATTAATGAGTTACTTACTTTATGTTACTAAGTATATAATCATAATTTAAGAAAGTCAAGGTATTCATTCGTAAGTTCTTTTACATGATGGAAAAAATTAACTAAAAATATTTCGGTTTTCTAAGTATTATTTCGTGAAAAATGTAGAATTTATTGTTATTATAGAAAATATACTGATATTTTTAAAAAAGGGAGAGGTTACATGCAAGGCACAAAAGAATATCGTCAGACATGGGACTTAGATACGATCTTCCCTGGTGGAAGCGAATCGAAGGAGTTCCAACAATTTCTTAATACGGTTCAGGATGAAATCAAAACGCTCGAATCTGCAGTAGACGCGTTTGATCCAAATAATAAGGAAACAAGATCTTCCAACTTAGCTGATATAATTAGCAAGTTAGAAAGTACAATGAAAAAATTACGTGAATCTTTTGCATATATAAGTTGTTTAAGTGCACAGAATGTAAAAGACGCACAAGCAAACTTACTAGTCGGGAAACGCAGTGCATTAAAGGCGGAAATGGATGCAGTTAAAACATCCTTTGATCAAAAACTAGTTGAAATTGAAGATAATGCTTGGCAAGAACTACTAAGTCAAGAACCATTCAGTGAATTATCTTACGTTTTAAATGAAACAAGGGATAAAGCAAAAGAATTACTTTCAGAGGATCAAGAAGTGCTTATTAATGATCTAGCTGTAGATGGTTATCACGCATGGGGTCAAATGTATGAAACGATTGTAGGAAATATGACAGTTGATATCGAAGAAGATGGTGAAGTTAATTCGTATTCGGTTGGACAAGCTGCCAACAAACTAAGTAATCCTGATCGTAGCGTCCGCAAGCATGTGTTTGAACAAATCAGTAAGGCATGGTCAGATAATGCAGATCTATTTGGACAAACACTTAACCATTTAGCTGGGTTCCGTCTACAAAAGTATAAGCACCGTGGTTGGGAAAATGTATTAAAAGAACCATTAGCAATAAATCGCATGGAAGAAGCTACATTAAATGCAATGTGGACTGCAATTTCAAAGAACAAAAAGCATTTTGTTAAATTCCTAGATAAAAAAGCTGAACTATTAGGTTTAGATAAGTTAAACATGTATGATATTGGAGCGCCTATTTCAAAATCGGTTAAAAAAACAGACTACACAGACGGTGCTAATTTTATCGTTGATCAATTCCGTGAATTTAGTCCGAAAATGGCTGATTTTGCGCAAATGGCATTTGATAAAAGCTGGATTGAGGCAGAAGACCGCGCTGGTAAACGACCTGGTGGGTTCTGTACAAGCTTCCCACATAGTGAGCAAACACGTATATTCATGACGTATTCTGGTACGACATCGAATATTTCGACACTTGCCCATGAATTAGGACATGCGTACCATCAACATGTGATGAATGATATTCATGGACTAAATCAAGGTTATGCAATGAACGTTGCCGAAACGGCATCAACATTTGCTGAAATGATTGTTGCTGATGCTTCAGTCAAAAGTGCACAAACAAAAGAAGAAAAACAAGCATTACTTGAAGACAAAATTGGCCGGAGTGTAGCATTCTTCATGAATATTCATGCACGATTCTTATTTGAAACTCGTTTCTATGAAGAACGTAAAAATGGGTTAGTATCTGTTGATCGTTTGAATGAATTAATGGTGGAAGCGCAAAAAGAAGCATATAGTGAAGCACTAGGTGAGTATGATCCGAATTTCTGGTCATCTAAATTACATTTCCATATTACTGGTGTACCTTTCTATAACTTCCCGTACACATTTGGATATTTATTTAGCCTTGGAATCTATGCACACGCAGTAGAAAAAGGCGGAAGCTTTGAGGATGACTATATTGCGTTATTACGTGATACTGGAAGCATGAAAGTAGAAGATCTTGCACAGAAACACCTAGGTGTGGACCTAACTAAACCAGAATTCTGGGAAAATGCAATCGCATTATGTGTGAAAGACGTTGAAGAATTTGTAGCGCTATAAAAGCTAACATTGGCAACCTAATTTCATCTTTGAAATTAGGTTGCTTTTTTGTGGACGTTGGTTGTTAACACTGGGGTGAAGGTTGATACCTTGGAGACGAAGGTTGATACCTTGGAGACGAAGGTTGATAACTTGGAGACGAAGGTTGATAACTCGAGATGAAGGTTGATAACTTGGAGACGAAGGTTGATAACTTGGAGACGAAGGTTGATAACTCGAGATGAAGGTTGATAACTTGGAGACGAAGGTTGATAACTTGGAGACGAAGGTTGATAACTCGAGATGAAGGTTGATAACTTGGAGACAAAGGTTGATAACTTGGAGACGAAGGTTGATAACACGAGATGGAGGTTGATAACTCGAGATGAAGGTTGATAACTTGGAGACGAAGGTTGATAACACGAGATGAAGGTTGATAACACGAGATGAAGGTTGATAATGTAGTTACGAAGATCTGCAACCATTTGCCCTTTTTTCATTGTAAATATCTATAAAGTACGTTACAATACCATTAGCAAAAAAAGTGAATGTAGAAGCCTACAGGGGGAGCCAAGTGGCTGAGAGTGGACGGTTTATGTTCAGACCCTTAGAACCTGTTAGTTAGTACTAGCGTAGGGATGGTGGCTTTTTTGATGGAATAAAAGCAATGTGAGCGGATTCCCCATCAGGAAGCTTCCCCTTGGCATTGCTTTTTTTGTATGTTTAAAAATCGAATTAGTAGATTTTTAGATTACTTATAAGGGGAGGAATTTTTACATGAGTTCAAAGAAAACGTTATTTTTAGTTGAAGTATCAATTTTTACGGCCTTAGCATTTTTACTGGATATCATTCCATTTTTATCATTTAAAGTGTGGCCAAATGGAGGGTCAGTATCCTTTGCAATGATTCCAGTTTTTATTGTAGCATTCCGCTGGGGACTTAAAGGCGGTTTACTTTCTGGATTATTATGGGGTTTGTTGCAATTGACTGTAAATCCGTCAATTATTCATCCATTACAAGGTTTTATTGAATATGGTTTTGCATTCACAGTATTAGGTTTAGCTGGAATTTTTGCCAAGCCTGTTCAACAATCCATGAGAGATGGGGAATTCGCTAAACGATTTCTATATATCATGTTGGGTGTGTTTATTGGAAGTGTGTTACGTTTCTTAGCGCATTTTTATGCTGGAATTGTTTTTTGGGATCATTTCGCTCCGGAAAATCAAGAAGTTTGGATTTATTCCCTTGTCTATAATGGATCTTACATGCTTCCATCATTTATATTATGTACAATCGTAGTATTTTTCTTGTTTATCAAACAGCCTAGAACATTACTGCAATCTTAATATGTAACAGTCCGCTCATTTCAAAGGATAACCTAATTAGGGTTGTCCTTTTATTTTTTTTGTTATAGTATTTCATGAATTTACGAATTATTCTATACTTTTAGTAAGGGGTGATTGGATGCGTGAATTCGTTGGTGAATGTATGGTTTGTGGGAAAGACGTTTTTTGTGAAAATGGTTTCCTTGTTGGAATTCATGAAGATGGTGAGTTGATGTGCAATCAATGTTCGGAAGCCAAATTTGAGGAATGATGTATTATTCCTGAACATGATTATGGATATAAGCTTCATTCATCTAAGTAGTAGGAGGAGTCGTTCATGGAGGATAATCAATATGAAGATGATCAAAAGAAGTTGCAATCATCAATTGGAGAAAGCCCTTCAAAAGGGGATAAGAATGAGGATGTTAACAAGGAGGCGTTCCCTCGCCGTTGGATTTATATAGGAGGTATTGCTTGCATCGTAATTCTTTCATTCCTTCTTTATTACAGTGAGAATGGTATGTGGAGTAAAACAGAAAAGGAACGAATACCAATACCAAATGAAAATGAAGATGTATTGAAGCTGGAAATGGGTTTAATAGAAATCGGTACCAATCCATTCAGGGAAGGTTATTTTGTAGAAAAACCTATCGTAAGGAATAATGGCATGTCATCCTATTTCCATCCAACTGTTTTGCGATACGATATTGGTCTATCTAACATATGGAGAGAACCACTAGGAAGTATTAGGGGATATGATCCAGAGGAACAAACCTATGAAAACGGTGTAAGCGTTCATATCGAGCCACATAAGGAATTTGTTGACCTGATGGATGATGTGCTTGGATTTAATCTATTTACGGAGCCTAATAGCTTTCAAGGACATCCTGTAATATCTACGATTAATGGAAATTTGTATACATTGTCCTATCAAGTAGGATCAGAATTTGAAAATGGAGATACGCCAATTGTTCCGGCAGTAAAAGATATGGATCTTCTCCTAGACCATGCTACAGAAGTAGATATTGTTGTTACTATACAAGAGAAAGAGATTGGCCGTTTTTATTTAGGAGAAGAAATGCATCAAGTGTACCGCGTTTCTGAAGAAGACCGTTTAGAGGTACTGTATACATATGACAACATGGTGCGAGGTAACAATGAATATGTTTCAGAAGTGCGTGGTGAAATCATCGTCAATCAGTCATATGATAAACGAACACTTCAGAGAGGAGATGTGATCTTTTATCAAACTCCTCAGATGGAGAACACAAATCAGTCAGATGTACCGAGCAATAGCTTAGGTAGAATAGTAGGATTGCCTGGGGAAGAAGTATCGATAAAAGATGGGGTAGTTTATATCGATGAAGAACAGTTAGATCGTCCTTATAATAAGGCTCTTATACAAGGAATGAATAAAGAAACATATTTAGAAAAGAAAATAGATGATCACACAAGTAGTGAGAAAGAAGAGATATTGAACTATTTTGATCAAGGTATGGAGGCTGTTGAGGTTCCTCCTAATACTTTTTTTATACTAAGTGATCAGTGGTGGGATAGTTTCGACAGTAGGGTGTTTGGACCGTTACCTGTAGATGAGATTGAAGGGAAAGTGATGGGGTATAAGGAAGGAATAGAACATTAGAGGTGATTAAATGAATCTACAAAAAATCTTATTTGGTATTATTGGTGTTCTGTTTTTTCTTGTAGTGGTGAATATTGTCATTATGAATGAAAACCCACCATCGCAGGAAACGGAAAATACGCTGGATGATACCGGTTATAAAAAAATAAATTATAAATATACAGGAGAAAGCGAACATTGGAAGGGAGAGTATATTCTAGAGGGCGAAGAGATAACCTATGAATCTTTTGGCGTATTAGAACAGGAATATTGGCATGAGGGTACTGGTCATGTTGAATATATAGGAGATATAAGTAAGCTAAATGCAGCTGAGAAACTAGACATAAAAGCAGAATTTGGTAGCAGCTCGAGTAGTATGGGGGTTACATTTGATAACGATGCACCAAGGGAAACAGTATTTAATTTACCTGTTGACAGTTCTGATGTATTTGGTGTTTTTGAAAATCCAATAGAATTAAAGCTTATCTTGGATGGAGAGACAGAAGTTTTACAATTAGTTCCAGAAGATATAAGTAAATAACTCCAAAGTTGTAGAAAGGCTATGACTTTGGAGCTTTTATTTTCCTTTCACCGCTGGATATAGTCATGCATAGGCTATAGCACAGTTAAATAAAGAAAGGAAGATATATGTGGAACTAACGATATCCCATCTTCTATATGGTTTGTTCACGCTTTTAATTATCGGTACGATGATTTTCCGCAAAGGTGTTGTTTTACCAACTTTATTAGGTACCTTTATCATTGCTTGGGTATATAAAGGAAGTTTAGTAGATGGATTCACAGCGATTTTTAATGCGAACTTAGTTGCTGCTCAAGAGCTTTTTAGTATTTTCTTAATCATTACCTTTATGTTAGCTTTACTCAACTCCTTAAAGGATTTAGGTGCAGATATTCGAATGATACAGCCGGTTCAGAAAATGATGGTAAATGGTCATATTTCATTTTTTGTCCTTATTGCAATAACATATGTTATTTCTTTATTCTTTTGGCCAACTCCAGCTGTTCCACTTATATGTGCACTACTTGTTCCAGCAGCAATACGAGCAGGATTACCTGCAATGACAGCAGCTGTGGCAATCGCAATTGCGGGGCAAGGTATGGCTTTGTCTTCTGATTATATTGTTCAAGTAGCACCTAGCTTATCGGCTTCCTCTGCTGGACTTGATGCAGGAGTTGTGGCTGATCGAGCGATCGTATTATCACTTATTGCTGGTGGTGTAGCGATAGCATTAGCTTACTTCATGTATCGAAAAACAATTCGTTCTAAAAATGATGTAAGAAATGAACAAGAATTACAAGCGTTGCAGTCACAAGAAAGATCTACGAATCAACCGAAAACAGATAACCTAACGACGTGGAGTAAGGTCTTCGCTGTTTTGGTTCCATTATCTCTGTTAGCTGTAGTTGTTTATATGCTTTACAACAAGCTTTACTCGGGTAGTGACGGTTTAGCAGGGGGAGACGGTGCTGCATTTGTAGGAGGGGTAGCAGTCATTCTATTGTTGCTCTCGACCATTGCATTTGGTAAACATCAAGCCTTGGATTATATAAGCAACCATATTACAGATGGATTCGTCTTCGCATTCAAAGCAATGGGACCGGTGATTCCTATAGCGGGTTTCTTCTTTTTAGGGAGCCCGGATTTTTCCGGTAGCATTTTAGGTGTAGAAGAAGGACCTTCCTTATTATTTGGTCTGGTGGAAGCAACACAGAGCTTCTTACCACAAAGTGCCTTACTTGCAGCGCTAAGTGTATTGGTAATTGGAATAATATCCGGTCTTGATGGTTCTGGCTTCTCGGGACTACCATTAACTGGCGCATTGGCCTCCTCATTAGAAACAGCTTCGATTGATGCCGCAACACTTGCAGCTATTGGTCAAATGGGTGCCATTTGGACTGGAGGAGGAACACTTGTAGCATGGTCTTCACTTATCGCTATAGCAGGTCTATGTGGTGTCTCGGTAATGGACTTAGTAAGAAAGAACTTCCTTCCGGTTATGGCAGGGCTACTCATTATGACATTAGTTGCCGTGTTTATATTATAAATTTAGTTTTCTTGACGTTGGTATTTGGTTATACTTTTGATACAATCGGAACCAAAAGTATGGAAATATGGAGGTTATGTTGTGGCTACTAATACGGTGGAAATCGTGCAAGATTCATTACAGGCTTTATTGGATGATCCGACATTTTTACCAGATTTAGAAGGAGAGACTAGGGAAAAAGCATTTACCTCCTTGGTCTCTATCCTATCTACACCAAATCACGTCAATAAATCATTTTTACGTATTGCTTTAGAAAATGGTAAGGTCGTTCGTATCCCATCTTTTCGGGTACAGCATAATAATGTACTTGGACCTTATAAAGGTGGGATTCGTTTTCATGAAACAGTTAATGAGGGGGAAGTTGCTAATTTAGCTGCTTTAATGACCTTGAAAAATGCGCTACACGAAGTGCCATTTGGTGGTGGCAAGGGTGGCGTTGTCATTAATCCAAGAAACTATAGTGAAAAAGACCTTTATTTAATTTGTAAAAAATATGTTCAATATTTTAGTGATATTCTAGGTCCAGATAAAGATATTCCTGCTCCTGATGTAGGAACAAGCGCCCGAGAAATGGACTGGATGATGGGGGAATATAAAAGCATCCGACCAGGTGAATCCTATCGTGGTAGCTTTACCGGTAAAAGTGTAGAAAATGGAGGTTCACTAGGTCGTAGAGAAGCTACGGGTAAAGGTGTTTATTTTACATTTCGTTATTTATTATATGATTTTGTAAAAAAACAGGAGAAATGGTTATCCGAACGAGATAATATTTTTGCTAAGACGGCGTTATCATTAAAGGATAAATCCATAACTCTTGCAGTTCAAGGATTTGGAAACGTTGGTTCTGTGGCGGCTTTATCGGCTTATCAATGCAATCATTTAAATAATAAAGTGGTAGCTGTAAGTGATCGGAATGTAACATTGTATAATTCAGATGGCTTAGATATACCAAACCTAGTGAAATTTGTTGAGAACAATCGCGGTGACCTACCTACAACTGAAAAAGAGTTAGAAAAGGCTGATGTAAAAGCAAATATAATGGATCGTGATGAAGTGTTAACACTTGATGTCGATGTCTTGTTATTAGCAGCTTTAGAGAACCAAATCCATCAGGACAATATGAATGAAATTAAAGCACAATTTATTGTCGAAGGTGCCAATGCTCCAATTACTACTGAAGCAGATAATTTTTTAAGTGACAAAGGTATCGTGATTATTCCCGACATTTTAGCCAATGCCGGTGGTGTTATTGTATCGTATTTTGAATGGCTACAAGGAAGAGAAACACAATTTTACAGCGAGGAAGAGGTTTTTAAAAAATTGTACGAGAAAATGGAACAAACGTTTGAATCTGTATATCCACAGTTTTTTGGAGATCCGTTTCCTCTTCGGCAAAATTGCTATATTCATGCTGTGATGAAGCTATCTACAATTATGTATCGTCAAGGAAAGTTGTATTAAGATGATCGTGACTTGTATGTCATTACAATAAAATACTATTTCCCTATTTGTAGAAGCAAGGAGACTATATTATGTCACCTTGCTTCTTCTCTGTTTAATAAGATTTTGTTCATAATTTTTATATGAATTTGTACTAATTTAAAACGCTTTCACATAGCGTTTAAATAGGATTAGCCATTTCATCAATGACAACTTTAGTTTTGATGGAAAATCCAATTATATGGGGGAGGTAGATTAATATGAATGGTATTTTAATAGCAATTGTTGGGTTGGTCGTTTATGCCTTAGGATTTCGGTTTTACTCGAAATTCGTTGCAGAAAAGATTTTTCGATTGGATCCAAATTATGTAACCCCAGCACATCGGTATAAAGATGGAGTTGATTATGTCCCGACGAATAAGTTTGTATTATGGGGGCATCATTTTACATCTGTTGCAGGGGCGGCACCTATTCTAGGCCCAGCTGTTGCTGTTTATTGGGGATGGTTACCAGCACTTCTTTGGGTCGTTCTAGGTACAGTCTTTGCAGCGGGGGTACATGACTTTGGAACATTAGTATTATCTGTAAGGAATAAAGGACAATCGGTTGGAACTTTAGCCCACAGATTAATTGGTCAACGAGCAAAGATATTGTTCTTGTTCATTATCCTTATCCTTGTGTTAATGGTAAATGCGGTTTTTGCCTGGGTCATTTCGAACTTATTCATTTCTTATCCAGCAAGTGTACTTCCGGTATTCATTCAAATTCCATTAGCAATTTGGATTGGGTATGCGGTATACAAACGAAATGTAAAAATGCTAGTCCCGTCCTTACTAGCACTTGCCGTCATGTACATCACGGCTATCATTGCTAGTAACGTAGAATTTTTGCAAGTTGATTTAGTAAGGTATATGGGAGGAGAAGGTGGAGCAGGTCTCTTTGGTTTAGGAGCTGTGTCTTCTGCATTTTTAATCTGGATCGTCATTTTAATGGTATATGTTTACATTGCCTCTACTTTACCAGTGTGGAAATTGCTTCAACCAAGAGATTTTATTAATTCTCATCAGTTAGTTGTTGGGTTATTAATTTTATATTTAGGTTTATTATTTACAAATCCATCTATTTCTGCACCAGCAGTCAATGGAAGTGCGACAGATGTATCATGGTTCCCACTTCTGTTTATTACGATCGCATGTGGAGCAATATCAGGCTTCCATGGATTGGTTTCCTCTGGTACATCGTCGAAACAATTGGATAAAGAACCAGATGCACGATTTGTTGGTTATGGAGGAGCAATAGGGGAAGGAATACTTGCATTAGTCTCCATTATAGCGGTTGTAACGCTATTTTCTAGTGAAGAGGCATTTGTTGGTGTATATAGTAGTTTTACTGATGCGAATCAAAGCGGTTTAGGTAACTTTGTTGAAGGAGCAGCAGTTCTAGCTCAAGGCTTAGCAATCCCTCCTGAAGTGGCGACGACGATCGTATCCATTATTGTTGTTAGTTTTGCGGCAACAACACTCGATACATCTGTTAGGCTAATGCGTTACATCATATCCGAGCTCGGTGTTGAGTATAAAATGCCACTATTAACGAAAACACATGTTGCTACATCTGTTGCCGTCATCTCAAGTGGAGTCTTAGTTTTATTACCGGAAGGCTCACGAGGGTTCGGGTCAGGCGGATACCTGCTTTGGCCGTTATTTGGAACTTCCAATCAATTGTTAGCTGGTATCAGTTTACTATTAATCTCTATTTGGTTAAAACGTCAAGGAAGAAACTACGCGATTACATTGATACCGATGATTTTCCTCATGTTTATGACATTATATGCTATGTTCCAGCAGGTTGTATTCCAATGGTCATGGTTTGGTAATGAATCAAACACGTTATTGTTCGTGCTAGGGGCGATTATATTTGTATTTGCTGTTTGGATCGTGTTAACAGCATTCTCAGCATTAAGTGGAAAAGATGATCCACCAATCAATAATAAAGCGTAATGAATAGAGTGATAGAAATGGAAAAGGGATCAATGGATAATGTGATCCCTTTTCTGCTACCTATAGGAGGTGATTGGATGTTAGATAAAGTGAAAAAACTTATTGATTATTATGAAGAAGTATTAAGAATGCCGCATCGCCAGGAAATAGCTAGAGAACTACGAAATGAAGATGATTTATTCTTACTACTGCTGTATTCTGAAATGATTGGTATACCAAATCCGGTTTATTATTATACGTTGGAGTTATACCCCTATATGATTGAAAAATTCCATGATTGGCATCTACGAATGGGAATGGAAAACTCACCATTGTCTGGTATTCGATGTTGTTAGTGTGGATTAGTTAGGAGGATGTAGATGCAACAGAATAATAAGATCTTGTTTGTTGGTGGAAAAGGTGGGGTTGGGAAATCCACTACCGCCGTATCGATTGCTTGGCAAGAAGCGCAAGCTGGAAAGAAAACATTATTAGTATCCACGGACCCTGCACATAATTTAGGAGATATTTTCGGACAAGCTATTGGTGGAGATACGAAGAAAATCACAAAGAATCTTTTTGCATTGGAAATTAATCCGGATGTAGAAACTACTAATTATATTAATCGTGTGAAAGAGAATATACAAGGTGTCGTTCATTCCCACATGATGGAGGAGGTTCATCGTCAATTAGATACGGCAAAGGCTTCACCAGGTGCTGATGAGGCAGCGTTATTTGATAAGCTTATTTCCATCATTTTAGAAGAAAGTAATCATTATGATAAGCTCATTTTTGATACAGCACCAACTGGTCATACGATCCGTTTGTTAACTTTACCAGAATTAATGGGGGTTTGGATTAAAGGACTATTACAACGTCGAAAAAAAACCAATGATAATTATACTCAATTGTTAAATGACGGAGAAGCCGTTGATGATCCAATTTATGATGTGCTAAGAGAACGTCAAAAGCGCTTTGCAAAGGCTAGAGAAGTATTGCTTGATCCTGTGAAGACAGGATTTATATTTGTGTTAAATCCAGAGCGGTTACCTATAGTGGAAACGAAAAAAGCAATCGAATTACTTGAAAAATACCATCTTCATGTGAAAACATTAATCATAAACAAAGTGCTTCCAGAGGAATCTGTAGGTGGATTTTTTCAGAAACGAAAAGAACATGAGGAGAAATATTTAGCTATGATATTTAAATATTTCCCGGAACAAGAATTCATTAAAATACCTTTATTTCCACACGATATTACGAATGAAAAAGACTTAAATCAAATAAGCAAGTATTTTGTAGAGAGGATGGAACGTACATGAAAGCATTTGTCCATGAATATGGAAATTTGAAATTGAGGGATATGGAAGAACCTGTTGCGGGTGAAGGAGAGGTAGTAGTTGCGTTACGTTTCGCTGGTCTGAATCGTCGTGATCTCTATATACCTTCTCGACGAGGTGATAAAGCTGATTCATTGATTCTAGGTTCAGACGGTGCTGGGGTAATAGAAGCTGTTGGACCTGGTGTAACAAATGTACGAGTAGGGGATGAGGTGATTGTTAATCCGGCATTACGTTGGTATGCGAATAGTGATGCACCACCGATTGGATTTGATATTTTAGGTATGCCAGACCATGGCACATTTGCAGAGAAAATTTCCTTGTCAGCCGAACAAGTAGAAAAGAAACCATCATATCTTTCCATGGAGGAAGCATCTGTAATAGCTTTACCAGGCTTAACAGGATATCGAGCGTTGTTTACCAAAGGTCAGTTGAAAGAAGGAGAAACCGTCTTTATTCCTGGTGCAGGGAGTGGTGTAGCAACCTTTTTAATTTTATTTGCTAAAAACAGTGGTGCAATGGTCATCGTGACATCTCGTAGTGAACAAAAACGAGAGCAAGCTATACAATTAGGTGCCGATATTGCTATTGAAACACATAGCGATTGGTCGGAGGAGCTAAAAAATGAAACGATTGACCTTGTAATTGAAAGTGTTGGCCGTGCTACGTTTAATCGTTCCTTAGGTGTATTAAAAAAAGGCGGTAGGATTGTTACCTTTGGTGCAACAACAGAGGATACAATTGATTTTGATTTACGTTCTTTCTTTTATGGACAATATCAGTTATTCGGTTCGACGATGGGGAGTAGGGAAGAACTACGAGGGATGCTGGAGCACATGGAGATACACCAAACACATCCAGTTGTGGATAAGGTCTATCGGTTAGATCAAGCACAAGATGCATTTGACTACCTTGAAGAAAACAAACAGTTTGGAAAAATAGCACTAAAAATTCAAGATTAAAGCTAGGCTTACAAAAAGCCTAGCTCCCCTGCTTACCGTAGAATGGAAAAAAAGGGGGAAACGATGATGGCTACAGCCATGGCAATCATCGTGAAAGCGCCAATTTTGCTATTTTCTTTCCATAGAGTAAAGGCAAACCCAAGAGAATAACAAACGACAATTCCAATAACAATCCAGATGACAATATTCATCTTAATCTCTCACGTCCTCTATATTTAACATTTCACCTTGTCTTCCGAATTTACCTAATCGAACTTTTGTTGTAACATTTATTTTCATATCTGGATACGTGTTCATCCAGTCGAATGTTTCCCATTCGGGGATGGATTTAAAGTGTTTTCTGGCGATTAGTGACCAACCAAAAGGCTCCGTCCCAAATTCTTCTTGGGTTTTTTTGACTAATTCCTCAATCTTTTCGGTTAATCGTTCTTCAAATGATTTTTTTAACTTTTCCCGTTTATCTTTATCCTTTGCAAAGTTTATACCACTATGATTTGTTAATACCTCAACGAGTACTGGGACTTCTACATCAATCGTAGGATTTTTCTTTTTGAGATTCATCTTAATACTCGTTTCTCCATTTTGAATTATTTTTGTTGCGATTTTGTACTTTTCATTAAAAGGGTCTGGTAAGCTTGTCAGTATGGATTCAAATTCTAATGTAGGATTTAGAAGATATGTTATTCTTGTTTCCTCTAGTGTTAACGTATTGAACATCTTTCCTTCGTTAAATATAGCTGAACCCGCATATTGAGCAGTATTTGTTTCTCCTTCATAGTCAAATTCGCCAGCAATAATTTGCTCTGGATCTTGTCCTTTATTTCTCTCATTACTTTGTTGGGCTGTCCCATAGGCAGCTAGGAAGAGGTCGGCATCAGCTTCTGTAATCCGGAAAAACGTCATTAAATCTGATTTGGGAGTCATCCCCGATTCGCTTCCTAAGTCATACATTTTCTCGAAATATTCATGTGGTCTGGTTTCTAATAACGGTTGATTATTTTGAATGAACTCACTTGTCTTTTCTTTGGTGACCAATAGTTTTGTATCGCGTCGGATTTCCATTGATTTTGTTGCATCATACACCCATCTTAAGAAATCTGGTTTCGAAGCAAATTCTTCTGATACAATTAAGATTCTTAATAAGTCATAGGTAATCTCTTTTGAAACTACCGTATTTGCTAAATTCCTGGAGGTTACGAAATCATCCGCAACAAAGGAAATAATTTCTCGGGGTGGCTCCTCACCGGCACTACCTCCTTGTGCCAGTGAGCCGACCTCAGGGTTCGAAATTAAATAGGTTACTTTTACTCGGTCATCATCATCTTCAGCTTTATCCAAGCCTATACCAACGACATACGCCATATCTTCCACCTCTCGTTGATCCCAACATCCGGTAATGAAAAGGAGAAGAAGAAGTAAATTAGCCATCTTTAGAACCATTTTTGTTATCATGTTTAAAATCTCCTTTAAGTTTTGCTACAATCCATAACAAGAACGGTAATATGAAATAAACAGGTGTTGTTAGGTTAATCAAGGTTTCCCTTAATTCAAAAATAGAATGAGTTGGGCTCTCTGGAATTAAACCGATGAAAACTACAAGTGTCGCTATCGAGGGTATTACGTATTCAAAATGATCGATTTTGAATAATCTTCCGAATAGAATTGCTGTAATATAAATGTAAACCGAGAATCGTACAAAAGAAGAAATTAACCAAAATGGAAAGAAAAAAGTTTCCATGTTCGATAAAAACCCCATTTCAACGGAACGAATTGCCTCATGAAAAGGGTAATTTAACATTTCCACGGTTTTATAATCAAATAGAAATACATAAGCAAGCATTGCCAATGTTAGTTCAATTGATAGAATAATTAATGAAATCCACACTCCTCTTGTAAAGTCTTTTTTGCTTTTAACGAGAGGGTAAAGGATAAAAATAAATAATAAATCAGCAAAAATAGATAATTTTAAGGTACTCTCCTTCAAAACTTCCCATTCGCCAGGTCCAAAAATAGGATGAATAAAAGCGAAATTCCCTTTGTTAAAAGATAGGATTAATGCCAGAAACAAGGAAGCTTTTATATAAGGAATAACTGCCCAAGCGGTTGATCCAATTTGTTCGAATCCTCTTTTTCCGCCATACGCACAAACGGCCATTAATAAGGCGTAGATTACAATGGTCGGTGTTCGAACGAAATACATCGTCCCAATGATATCTGTATAAATGGCCGAATCGATAATAAGTGCTGAATAAGAGATAATCCAAAGAAAAAGTATAATGAAAAAACCAATAATTCTTCCAAATACATGATCAACAACTTCAATGAGATTCTTGTTTTGATAGGTTGTCGTTACCTTTATTAACAAAAATACAGGAATAATCGAGATGACACCGATAATGAGTGGGGCCACCCAACCTGCATTTGACAATTTCTCATACAGAATCGCAGGTGTATCATCCGCTAACTTTGTACCTGTCATCAAAATAATAATAGCGATAAATTCTTTGACCCCGATTTTTCCTTTTGATTGTTCCATTCATGTTCTCCTTACTTCTTCTTAATATCTTTTGGTTTAACATAACCAGGACGAAACATTTCATTTTGTAATACGCGCCTAAAAATTGTATCTCCAGAGGAAACATATTTTGGTGTAAGAGGCGCTAAATATGGGATACCAAAAGATTTAATGGAAACTAAGTAAAAAATCCCAGCTGTAAATAAAGCCGCCATTCCGTATATGCCAAACAAACTTGCAGCTATTAGGAAAAGAAACCGAATTAATCGTATCGAGAAATTCATACTAATATCACCGACTGCGAAGGAACTCAGTCCACCGAGAGCAACTACAATTACAACAATTGGACTAACGATATTTGCTTGAACAGCAGCCTGTCCTAAAATTAGTGCACCAACGATTCCGATGGTTGGTCCAATAGGACTTGGTACACGTAGTCCAGCTTCCCGTATAAGTTCAAAAGCGAGTTCCATAATAATTACTTCTATTGCGGCAGGAAAGGGTACTTTTTCTCGAGTTGCAGCAATAGCGAGTAATAAATCGGGTGGAATCATTTCCGAATGATAGGAAACAACTCCAACATAAACTGCAGAAGTAAATAATGTAATAAATAACGCAACCATTCGTAGAATTCTCGTAAAATTACCATATGGAAACCGCAAATAATGATCTTCGGATGAATGGTAAAAGGACCAGAATGTTGCTGGTAAAACTAAACAGGCGGGTGAATTATCCATTAACAATACGATGTATCCATCCTCAATGAAAGAGGCAGCGCGGTCTGGTCTTTCTGTATAGAGAACAGTAGGGAAGATGGACAATTTTCTTTCTTCGATATGTTGTTCTAATAAGCCTAGGTTTTGAATGGCATCAACATCCAATGCATTAATACGCTTTTTAATATTGGATATTAATTTATCATTCGCTAAGTCTTTTTCATAAAGAATAAATAGATCATTCTTGGACCTTTCGGTGATGGTCAAAGATTCAACAACTAGGTTTTCATTTTTAACCTTTTTGCGTACCATGGAAATATTCGTATTTGCTCTTTCATTAAATGCTTCTTTTGGCCCCTTCACAACAGTTTCGTTTTCTGATTTTTCAATATTCCTACCTTCGAAATTAGCCGCGCTTAAGATATATGCTTTTGAATCATCGTCAACTAGAAGAATAGCACTACCCTTGTTTAAGTTGGTCAACACATTTTTAATTTTGCATTCCGTTGAAATGGAAAGGACCGACACAATATCATCAATCTTTTTATCTGAATCATTATTAGACAATAATGGCTTAATTACATTTTCCTCAATAATCTTTGTATCGGTAACAGTATTGATAAACAATATTGCTGCCTTTTTATTTGAACCACCGATATGTAAATTCCTAACTTTAAAATCCTGATTATGCGGATACGTATATATCTTTTTAAATATATCTAATGTTTGTTCTAAATTATTTCCTATATTTGAATCTTTTAACTTTATATCTTCTTTTGATGACTTTTCTGGAACATCTGGTACTGTTTGATAAGCTTTTTTTAATAATTTTTTAAACATTTACTTCAACTCCAATGATTACTAGTCTTACCTTTCCACGATGCCCTTAAAAATATGTGCTGTAAAAATGAATAAAAAATAAAATCCCACTTTTAAGTTTGTAGGATTTTACTTTAAGTAAGGGGAGACAATATCTAGAGCTTCTTGTAATTTCTTGCTGTTTTTCTCGTACATTTGCTTTGAATCCTCATTCTCCGTAGCTAATGCAAAGAGTTCCAAATCTGCCTGAGTCTTCTTCATTGTAGCTTGTAAAAGAGGTTTTTGACTTGGGCTTGGGACTGCTATTTTATCATCATACAAATCAACTGTTAGTTGTCCATGTGAATCTACCTGACCTAAGAATACATTTTCAATGCTTACATTTAATTTATCTAACTCTGTCTCAAGCCAATTGGTATTCAAAGATAGGTTGGCAAGAGGTTCCAATAATACCTTTCCATCCATAATAACTGTTTGAGGTTCTCTTTCTGGGGCTAATTTGATATCTAAATCCTTTGCTGTTAACGGTTGGTTTTCTTTTTTTGGTAAAACACTTAATTTACCGGTAGGCTCCAATACGGCAAATTCAACATCTGCAACTTTAAAGATATTTTTTTCTCGAAGATTTTCTAGTAAATCATCCGTTGAGTAATGTTCTTTCTTAAGGTTATCCTCCATAATTTTCCCGTTTTGTATAACAACTTTACTCTTTCCTTGGGTGAAATTACGGAAGCTCTTACTCTTTAACGAAATGAGTTCTACCATATAGGGAACGATAAACCAAATAAACATGGCAAGCGGTGCATAATAATATGGGCTATCTAATGTACTGGCGTGGATGGCTACAATACCACCTAAAACAACCCCCGAAATATATTCAAAGATATTCATTTGTGAAAGTTGCTTTGTTCCTAACCATTTTGTCATGAAGAAAAGGATGATTACGAGTGATAGTGCCCGTAGTACAATTTGAATCCAATCAGGCATAACTACTGATCCTTTCTATTGTTTATATTGTGGTTCCTCTTGTGATAATAAAATCACTTGCTTGTCTAAGTCTTTTTTAATTTCTCTTACAATTGCTTGTGCCTTGTGAAAGGCTTCCGTCGCTTCACGTTCATTTGATTGTATAGCGAGCGTCTCTAAATTTGCTTCCACGCTTTTTATCGTTGAATAACAGGATTTTACTTGAGATCCTACAGTCATGTCTTGACGATACCTCCAACTTGTTAGTAAAAGGGGGAAGTCGTATGAAAACGGCTCCCATCAATATTATCCCTTTGGTTTAAAAATCAATGCACCAATCATACCGAAGATAATTGCTGCTGAAATACCGGAGCTTGTAACTTCGAACATGCCAGTTATGACTCCAATAATTCCATGTTTCTCTGCTTCTTGCATGGCACCATGTACGAGGGAGTTCCCAAAGCTTGTAATAGGAACGGTTGCGCCTGCACCAGCAAAATCGATAAGAGGTTCGTATAATCCAACCCCATCTAAGATTGCTCCTGAAACAACTAAGATACTTAAGGTGTGTCCAGGTGAAAGTTTAAAAACATCAAACATTATTTGTCCGATCACACAAATAAGGCCGCCAACAACAAATGCCCAAAAAAATATCATACACGATCACTTCCTGACTCAATTGAAACTGCATGTGCAATACATGGAATGGGATCTTTTTGGTTTACACTTAATGGAGAGTGTAATGCTCCTGTTGCTACAACAAGAATTTTAGTTAGCTCACCTTTTTTCAACTTATTTAAAAAATGTCCATAAGCTACAACAGCAGAGCATGCCGCTCCACTTGCCCCAGCTAAAACGGGTTGATCTTCTCGATAAATAGTTAATCCGCAATCTACATATTTGTCCTCTTTTATATCGATTCCGTTTTTATGGAAGAGGTCTAATGAAACCTCTCTACCGATATGACCTAAATCACCGGTAATGATTAAATCATAATAAGATGGATCCACATTTCGCTCACGCAGATGGGTTGTAATGGTGTCCACAGCTGCTGGAGCCATTGCACCACCCATATTGAATGGGTCAGTCATTCCCATGTCAACTACCTTTCCTGTGGTAGCTGAAGTTACAATAGGGCCATTTCCTTCCTTTGCAAGCAGGACACATCCTGCTCCTGTAACCGTCCACTGAGCGGTTGGTGGCTTTTGACCACCGTATTCAGTAGGGTATCGGAACTGTTTTTCCGTAGCTGCATTATGACTGGAAGCTCCACTTAGGATGTATTCGGCGCCATTTCCATTAATGAGAAATGCGGATAATGCTAAGCTCTCCATGGAAGTTGCGCATGCACTAAAAAGGCCAAAATAAGGAACTCCAATCGTCTTAGCAGTTAAGCTGGTTGGTGTAATTTGATTGATTAAGTCGCCACTAATGAAGTAAGATACCTGTTCCTTTTGGATATGGCTATTTTTAATTGCATGTTGACAAGCTTCTTCCATCATTGTTTGTTGTGCTTTCTCAAAAGATGCTTGGTTTAACCACATATCATCATGTAAAATATCGATATCATTTGGTATCTTTCCATTGGCTTCAAAGGGGCCACCAACAGTACCTGATGAGATGATAACGGGACTATTTTCAAATACCCAAGTGCGATGACCTTGTAACATTACATACCACCCCATTGAATGAAGATAGTCTTAATCAATGCAACGATGAATGCAGAAAAGACACCGAATAAAATAACAGAACCAGCTAATTTGAACATATTTCCACCAACACCTAGGACAAAACCTTCCGTTCGATGCTCAATTGCTGCTGAAATAACGGCGTTACCGAAACCGGTAACTGGAACTGCTGTCCCTGCACCAGCAAATTGACCAATACGATCGTATATTCCAAAGCCGGTTAGTAGCATTGTTAGAAAGATTAGTGTTGCAGTTGTTGGGTTGCCAACAGTTTGTTCGGTGAAATTAAAAAAATATATATAAAATGTGGAAATAAGTTGGCCGATAAAACAAATAAATCCACCTACAAAAAATGCTTTTAAACAGTTTTTAAAAACTGGTCTTTTTACTTCACGCTTACTTTGAAATGATTGATATTGTTGGGCGGAAGGTGGTAAGTTCTTTTTTTTCTTATCTGCCATTTCCTTCACTCTTTCCTTTATGTTTGTTCTTTAGATAACTTAATAATGTCTTCAACTTGTTTCTCAAGATCTTTCTTTTTTATGGAGCCTTTCTGTAACTTTTCTTCGAGTTTTTCTAATTCTAAAATAATCTTTTGGTCAGTAGATAACTCAACATCTACTTGTGAGAACTTCTTTTTCATCTCTTTACGAAGCTTTTTTCTAGTTTCAGCCATTTTGAACCGTTCATGTTGGGGAACATCCACTGCAATAACCAGTTTTTTTGATGTGTTTACGGCGTTAACACCGCTGACACTTTCTTTCTTCTTTAATATGTCTTTTGCTTTATTTGCTAACTGTTGATCCGTATCTTTCCTTTGCGTTGAAATTTTTGTTAATTCAACGTTGTTCGGATTATCGGATGTGCCTTGTCCGGTATCTGTTCCACACCCAATTAGCAAACATAGAAGTATTCCTGTAAGAATTGTTTTTTTTAGTTTGCTCATGATTTCACCCAATTCTATCGCATGTATGAAGTAGGGGAGGGGGAGTCCCGCCACCCCTTAAATATTAAAAACCTTTATACTGTGGTTCCTCTTGTTCAATTTGTTGTACCCTAGGTTCAACACTTTGTAAAATACTTTGTGTTTGTTGTGCTGCATTTTCATACAGCTTTTTTGCTTGTTTATTTTGTGTTTGTAAGGCAAACTGTTCAAAACTAGCTTGTGCACTTTTCAGCCCTGCAATTGTTTGTTTTACCTGAGTTGATACAGTCATCAATTGCCCCTCCTTTTAATTACCCTCATTCATTATCATCTTTTCTTGTCGATTGATTTATACCTACTACATTTTTCCTACGTGAACTTAGCCAACGATTGATACTTTCAAATTTTAAACTTAAATAAAAAAAGGTACCCTAATCATGGGCACCTTTATTGTTATCTTTTGTTGAGTTTTTTATCCTTCACAAATGGTGAAACATCTAAACGTTCCTGTCTACTGTATTTTCGGATCATTTGCTCTGTCCATGTATCAGCCCTTGTATTATCGGAACGATTTTGGTAATAATGATCTAATGTTTCATCAAATTCTTTAAATTGTTTCTTATTTACTGGTTGATATTTATTTTTGTGATACACCATATTAAATGGGAGACGTGGTTTTCTCTCGGGATGCTCAGCTGGATAGCCAATAGCTAAACCAAATAATGGAATGACATGATTTGGAAGTTCTAATAAATCATTCACTCGTTTTATATTATTTCGCAAGCTCCCAATATAACAAATTCCTAATCCCATTGACTCGGCAACTATACTTGCATTTTGTGCAGCGAGTGCACTATCAATGATGGATACCATGAACTGTTCAGTTGTTTCAACACTTTCTGTAATTTTTTCTTTCACTTCGATCGTCGCCAACTGTGACACTCGATGTAAGTCCGCGCAGAAAACCATAAGGTGGCCATTATCCTTGACATATGGCTGCCCAGAGATGTTAGCCAGGTGCCCCTTTAATGATTCATCCGTGATTCCTATGATGGAATATGCCATTACATAACTAGAAGTAGAAGCCTGTTGAGCAGCGGAAACGATCGTTTTTATTTGTTCTTGTGTTAACTTCTGTTCGGTAAACTTTCGGATTGAACGATGATTAAAGATGGTTTCAATGATTTGATTCATATAAATACTCCCTTACTCAAGCTGTGTTTTAAGTAAAATTGTAGTAGTAATTTCAAGCTCATTTTGCCAATTATTGATCATTTCAGGTGTAGGTTCAATAATATCCGGTATTACTACTGAAATTGTTTCATTATTCACCCAATCCAGCCCCAAAATTGGCCATTTGTAATGTAAAAGTTGTGTATCAGTATGTTCGTTTTCGAGTTTGACTGGTTGCCATTCTTCAAGGTTCAAAACAACGAGATGGGTAACTGGTAGTGGTAAATTGGACTCTCGATTAAATTGTAACAGAAGTTTGGAATGGTCAGGAGATAATTTAGCATGGATTAAATTAGCAAGATCTGCAACGAGATGTCCTGTGTTGTCTTTATTTTGGTCAAATAATAAATAAGAACATAAACTATTATGGCATGAAAATTCTAATAAATAAATGCTATTCGTAACTTTCTGATGAATGCGTTGGATATTCATTTCTTCAATTTTTTTATTTCGATCAGATACAGCATGTAAGTATTGATTTAATATCGGAACTAAATTTAAATTTAACATAACAACTTCATCATCTAAAGTAAACTCAATGAATTCGTTAACTTCTTCATCTTCGTTTTTTTGTTCAATAAGCTCAGGGTTTTCTTGCGAATGAGGTAGTGTTGTCTTCTTTTTTACTAATACAGGCTCATCGGAAGAACAAGAAGAAAGTAAAACGAAAGTAAATAAGGAAATTATCATTAAACTTCGAATTGGATACACCCCATTCCGTTTTTAATAATATTATACAATATTCCAAAAGAGGGAAAGGGGGAGAGTTGCAAAAACATCACTCTCAAACGATGTATTCACTATTATAGTTTTTTAGGATCCTCTATATTTTTTCTAGTACCTTGTGTTATATATTCTTCGTTTTCATTCAGGGAATTCGTTCTTTTATCTTCTTTTCCCTTCGTGTTTATTATTAAACCAATTATAAGTAAAACAATAACCGATACAAATATAAATACCATTGTCATAATATCTATTACTCCTTTTAAAGTATATTTATTACAGGACAACCACGTCTATTTCTAGCGAAAGGGAAAAGGGACAATTCTATCGCAAATTCTCTTAAATATGTACGCTAGGATAGAGACGACTCCATTTGATTGTTGTTATCTTGGGTTAGTCCAGTTCGTAACATGCATTTTGTTCATATTTTGTCCAGTATAGGTGAAAATCATTATAGAATTAGGAAGAAGTTTGTTAAAATAAACATAATAGGAAATCGATAAAAAGGGAGGGAGAATATGAAGACATTTAAACTACATGCCATGAAGATTTTTGAGAATGAACAAGAAGAACTTGTCAAACATAAAATCCAATTACTTGATGGGTTGATAATAAATCGAGAAGACGAAAAAAATCGCTGGGTAATAGAGGCTTATTTAGAATCGGATTGCAAGGAATATTTTATGAATTTACGAGATAATTATGAAGAAATAATGGTAGAAGTTATTATTACAAAAGAAAGTAATGACCCTGCAACCTTTATTACTTCTATTATCGGAATAAATGATATAGGCGACCATATAAATGTGCTGTTTATGGGTACCATTGTTGACCAACGAAAAAATAAAATTGAAGAAATGCTAGGTGCCTTAATCAACAAGGGCTATCAAGGGGAAGAATTATTAGACAGATTTAAGGAACTAATTTAGGATAATGCATCGCCTAATCAGGATGCATTATCCAATTATTATTTAGTTGGATGTAGTCAATCGATTGCAGTTTTCATATGCTTTTAATAAAATGTCTACAATGTGAACGGCTTCCATTTCTTCTGATAACCCTTCTTTTTCGATTCCAAGCTTCATTTGTAATAAGCAACCTGGGTTTGCAGTAACAATTGTTTTAGCATTGGTCTTTTTCGTTTGTTCCATCTTGTATTCAAGTATTTGCATCGACATCTCAGATTCCACAATATTATAAATTCCAGCAGAACCACAACATCTACTGGCATCTTTCATTTCAACGTACTCAACACCTTTAATTGATTGCAGTAATTGACGTGGTTCCATAAACGTTTTTTGTCCATTTTTTAAATGGCATGAATCTTGGTAAGTAATAATTTGTTCATCCAATTGGAGATCTAATTGATGAAAATTAAGCTCGATAAGAATACTGGTAATATCCTTAATTTTTTTGGTGAAGGCAAGGGCACGTTCTGCCCAATTTGGCTCATCCTTCAATAAATGATCATAATCTACAAGAAATGCACCGCAACCACCTGCATTGGTAATGATATAATCTACCTGTTCATCTTCAAATGCTTTAATATTTTTCTTTGCCATTTCTTTTGCTCTTTCCCGTTCACCACTATGTCCGTGTAATGCGCCACAGCAACCTTGAGTTTCTGGAACGATGATTTCACAACCAGCATATTGAAGAAGTTTGGTAGTCGCATCGTTCGTAGCCATAAATACGGTATCCATTAAACAACCAGAGAAAAAAGCGACCTTCTTTTTTTCTTCGGTTAGGGAAGGGAGGTATCTCGGACGATTTTGCATTTCGCTTTTTTTTGGTATAGCAGGTAATACTTTTTCCATCGTACGTAACGTTTCTGGAAATAGATTTAGTAAACCTGTTTTTCTCGTCACGTTTTGCAGTCCAGATCGTTGATAGAATCCTACTAAACTTGTAAACCCAATCATTCGCTTTTGATTTGGAAAGAGATGTTCAAAGGCCATATTACGTGCAGCTTTTATAGGGAGTGACTGATTACTATTTTGATAGATTATATCCCTAGCTTGTTCTAGCAAATGACCATAGTTAACACCGGAAGGACAGACAGGCTCACAAGCGCGGCAACCTAGACATAAATCTAGTGACCTTTTTACATCCTCGTCAGGTTCGATATCGCCATCAACAACAGCTTTCATCATCGCTATTCTTCCACGAGGCGAGTGGGCCTCATCTTTTCCTGATTCGATATATGTTGGACAACTCGGAAGGCAAAAGCCACAACGCATGCAATTTAACAATTCATCATAATCCATTTTTTCTTTAAATTCAGTTTGGATTTTTTGTTTTTCTTTTGTATTCATCATGATGAAACTACCACCCTTTTTCGTTCCGACTTAGCAAATATTTTCCCAGGGTTCATGATATTATTGGGATCAAATGCATTTTTAATCTGTTGCATAGCCTCTACGCCAGCTTCACCAACTTTTAAATGTAAGTATGCAGATTTCATTGCACCTACACCATGCTCTCCTGTAATGGTTCCACCTAAACCAATCGCTTTGTGAAAAATATCTTCAAAAGCTAGCTCTACCCGTTCAATTTCTTCTGTATTCCGTACATCGGTCAAACATGTAGGATGTAAATTCCCATCTCCTGCATGGCCAAATGTACAGATCGTAACATCATACTTCTTCGCAATATTCTCGATTGCTTTTACCATATTTGCAATTTCAGATCTCGGTACAGTCGCATCCTCTAAAATTGTTGTCGGTTTTAGACGTGCTAAAGCGGATAATGCCGATCTTCTAGCAGTTGTTAACCCTTCAGCTTCCTCAGCTGTTTTCGCTAGAGAAACTTCGACGGCATGATTTTCCTCGCAAATTTGGGCTATTTGTTGCATATCTTGTTGCACAACGACTTCGGGACCATCTTGTTCAATTAATAACACGGCTTTAACTTCGGTAGGTAATCCAATCTGGGCAAAGTCTTCTACAACTTGTAATGTTGGTTGATCTAAAAATTCTAATGTAGCAGGGACAATACGGTTGGAGATGATTGCAGATACTGATCTCGCAGCTGCATCAATGTTCTGATATAGCGCTAACATCGTTTTCTTTGTTTCAGGTTTTGGTATCAACTTTAAGGTTGCTTCTGTAATAATACCAAGTGTACCTTCTGACCCTACAAACAGCCGTGTTAAATCATAACCAGCCACATCTTTTGCTAGCTTTCCTCCGGTCCGAATTATTTCTCCATTGGGTAATACAATTTCTAACCCTAATACATAGTCTCTTGTTACACCATATTTTAACCCCCTTAGTCCACCAGAGTTTTCATTAATATTGCCGCCGATTTGCGATATTTTCATGGAACTTGGATCGGGAGGGTAAAATAGACCTCTAGCTTCTACTTCATGAATTAAATCTTGCGTAATAATGCCTGGTTGTGTAGTAATTGTTAAATTTTCCTCATCAATATCTAAAATTTGATCCATATGTTTAAATAATAGAACGATTCCACCTTCTAGGGGTGTTGTTCCCGCACTTAAATTTGTACCTGATCCGCGTGGGACGATTGGAATTCGATTGTCATTACAAAGCTTCACGACCTGAGAAACCTCATTCGTGTTTCGGGGGGATACGATTGCATCTGGGAGAGATTGGAATTGTGGTGTCGCATCATAGGAATATACTAGTAAACTACTTTTCTTAAAATCAACATTTTTCGAGCCAACAATTTGTTTTAGGTTCTCCTTTATTTTTTCTGTAAACATTTTTCCAACTCCTATTTTCCTTTTCTTATCATTTTATAGTAGACCTAAAGGAATTTATATGTATCAAGGAACAAAAAAAGATAAAAAAAACAATGTCAAATTGTTTTTTTATCCAAAAAATAAAGAGCGGTATAGAAAGTGGTGATGGAATATGTTTCTTTTGGATTCAAATTTGTTAATTGTTCAATTCTTTTTAATCGATAATGCAGTGTATTAATGTGTATGTGTAAATTAGCAGCAGTTTTTTTGATATGTAAATCATGATGTAAATAAGAAATTAATGTCTGTAATAAATCGGCCTCAGGCTGTAACGGTTTTAGTATCTGTTGTATTAAGGATTGTTTTAATTCGGCATCTATATCATCTAGGCAGATTTCAAGTAAGAGATCTTCAAAGAAATTTATGTCATCTGCATTTCTTGCGACTCGAATTGCTTTTTCAGCCTTTTGGTAAGACGGTTTGATCACCTTATCCTTGACTACAGGTCCAATCCCTATGGCAATTGTAAGGCTTAGTTGGGAATTAGCATATGTTTGAAACTTTTCTAGTTTAGTTTTTAAATATTGTTTGGAATTCCTTGCGACTTCCTTTGTTATCATTAGCAAACGGTTATTTCCCCAACGAACGATTGTACTGGTTAAATGTAATTCCAACCAGTTTATTAGTTCTTGAAGTTGGTAATTTTTCACTTTTGGCTTGATATCGATTAATGTGCAACGTAATGGTGCGGTATGGGTAATACCGAAAACCTCTGCTCGTTGAATAAATTCTGATGAAACAGATTCCAATTGTATCCATTCAAGAAAGAAATTTTCTAATGACCTGGATTTCCACTCAGCTTCTCTAACATAAATACTTTCCTGAATTAGTAACTCGGTCATTTTCTGCATTAAGGAGGCAAAAGGTGTTATTTCAGATGGATCACCTGTGATACCTATGACACCTATTACGTTTTGATCAATTGAAATGGGTAAATTTACACCTGGTCGAATACCAGCTAACTTTTTTTGGTGTTCTTTCGTAAGGATCGTAATAGAATTGTTTTCTATAGTTATTTTAGCACCCTCATGAAAGTCTCCAATCCGAGATGGATCTGTACTAGCAATTATAATAGCATCTGTATTTGTTATAATTATATTTTCATTGATAAGTTTTTTTGCTTCTCCAATAATTTTAGTCCCCAACTGAGCAGTTAACTCCATAGTGCTCCACCCCTAAGTTTAATTGTTAATTTAACACGAATATTTTAATTTTTTACAAATTAATATATTTTCTGCTACACTAATTGTATATTTAATATATATTTTTGTCGAAAATGAGGAAAATAATGTCCGGAACTGCTATAATAATAAGCAATCTCATAGTATAAAATCACCGAAGAAAAGTGTTAGGTAAGAAGGAGAAGCTTTATGTTATTATTTAGATCGTTATTACGCCGGATACATGACTTGTCGCCAGTTCGAATGATTTTTCTTTTTTATTTCCTGGCAGCAATTATTTCGACAATTCTACTTGCGTTACCAATTGCTCATCAACAAGGGGTTCAATTGGCTTTTATTGATATTATTTTTACAGCAATAAGTGCATTAAGTGTTACTGGTCTGAGTACCATTACGGTAGCTGACACATTGAGTACACCAGGAATAATCATACTGGCTATTATTATGCAATTTGGTGCTGTTGGAGTTATGGCTATTGGGACTTTTATTTGGATTATCTTAGGAAAAAAGATTGGTTTAAAAGAGCGTCGGTTAATCATGACTGATCAAAACCAAACAACGTTCGAAGGAATGGTTCGGTTAATAAAACAAATTTTTCTCGTGTTATTAACAATAGAATTATTAGGATTCCTTATATTAGGTACATATTATTTGCAGTATTTTCCTACTACAGCAGAAGCATATTTAAATGGTTTTTTTAGTACCATTAGTGCAATAACGAATGGTGGATTTGATATAACCGGAGAGTCTCTAATACCATTCCAACAAGACTATTTTGTTCAATTTATACATATTTTACTTATTATTTTTGGTGCGATTGGATTTCCGGTATTAATAGAGGTAAAGGACTTTTTATTCTCTAAATACGACAAACGAAAATTTATGCGCTTCAGCTTGTTTACAAAGCTTACTACTGTTACATTTCTCTTTTTGGTTGTAATAGGATCTATTTCCATCTATTTATTTGATATGAAAGGATTTTTTGCAGATAAGTCTTGGCACGAAATTATTTTCTATTCATTATTCCAGTCTGTTACAACTCGGAGTGGTGGATTATCTACGATGGATGTTAGTCAGTTATCAGAGCAAAATAATTTATTTATGTCCTTTTTAATGTTTATCGGGGCATCACCAAGTAGTGCAGGTGGGGGAATTCGGACAACAACATTTGCATTGGTAGTTATATTCATAATCACCTATGCTCGTGGTGGAAACAGTATACGTATTTTTAGAAGGGAAGTACACGAGCAAGACTTAATGAAGGCTGTAACAGTAACATTAATGGCAATAATGGTCGTATTTGGATCTTTATTACTTATATCCATTGTTGAGCCATTTACGATCACTGAAATATTATTTGAGGTAACCTCAGCGTTTGGAACCGTAGGATTATCAATGGGAATCACTTCAGAATTAACAACATTTAGTAAAATTTTCTTAATGGCCCTTATGTTTATTGGTAGGGTAGGGATTATTACTTTTCTATTTATGTTTAAGAATAATAAACAAAACGGAAAATATCATTATCCAAAAGAAAGAATTATCATTGGGTAACGGTGCATTAGACAGATAGGAGATAAATCTATGACAAACGGTAAAACAGTACTACCTATGCATAATCGAATATTATCCTCCTTAAGGGAAGCGGTCCTTTTTGTTCGAGATGATGGAATTATTATGAAGGGAAATGACGTAGCTGCGAATGTGTTGAGTATTGAAAGCTTTGACAAACAGTCCATTTATGATTACTTCAATTTTGATTTATTAAAAAAGTCAAGAGAAGTTCATCAATTAATGGAGCTTCGAAATCAAGACAGAGAATTGATTGAAGTTAATTCCATTCAAGTATCTGAAAATAGTTATTGCTTGTTGCTTCACACGTTATCTTTCCAGGATAAAGCAGAGGAAATCAAACAGTACATTAATGAAAATACTGCTGTTGGCTCAGAAGGTATTGTGATGTATGGAGATCATACAATTGTAGATTGTGATACGGTCTTTTCAAATATGTTTGGATATGCTCCAGAAGAAATTAAAGGAATGGAAATTCGACATTTAATTGACCAGAAAAGTTTACATAAAATGGAACGGCTATGTCTTACTAGTGAAAACACCTATGAATTAATTGGGGTCCATCGTAACGGCTCAAAGTTCCATGTAGAAGTCATTGATTATCCTTATAACAATCAAGGAACAATTGTTCGAGTAGCTAGTGTGAAAGATATAACCGAACGAATAGAAAATGAGAATCGTATTGAATACATGGCATATTATGATGAGTTGACGGATTTACCCAACCGAAACTTTTTTCATAAAGTATTGCAAGAAGCTGTTAGTGAAGCCAAGGAATCAGGTGAAATCCTATCTGTGTTTTTTATCGATTTAGATTACTTTAAAGAAATTAATGATACACTTGGTTATACATTCGGAGATCAGTTGTTAAAGGCTTGTGGAGATCGATTAAAAGCATTTTTACATATGGATACGTTTATTGCTCGGATGAGTGGGGATGAATTTTTAATTTTGCAGCGAAACACACCGACAAAAGAAGCGGCTGTTGATCTTGCAGAAAGGTTAATTGCAGAATTTGAGCGACCGATTAAAATGGGGGAATATGAAATTTATACTTCGGTGAGCATTGGGATCAGTATTTACCCTGAAAACGGTACAAATGCCAATGATTTAATTAAACATGCAGACTCAGCTATGTATGTTATTAAAGAAAAGCATCGTAATAATTATAATCTATTTGATTCGTCTATTTCTGAAAACTTTAAAATGCGACTCACAATGGAAACGGAGTTACGTAAAGCGCTAAAACAAGGACAGTTTGAATTACATTATCAACCACAAAAGAATCTTAATACTGGTAAGATTGTCGGGTTGGAAGCTTTGCTAAGGTGGAATCATCCGGAAAAAGGATATATATCACCAGGTGAATTTATCCCACTCGCAGAGAAAACAGGGTTAATTATGGAAATAGGTGATTGGGTATTGTATGAATCCTGTAAGCAAAATAAACGATGGCAGGATCAAGGTTATGAGCCAGTAATCGTAAGTGTAAATTTATCAGCAAAACAATTTCACCAGCGAAGCTTGGTCCAAAAAGTGAAGGATATTCTCGCGGATACTGGATTAGATCCGCAATATCTTGAATTAGAAATTACAGAAAGCATGGCAATGGCCCACGAGGATTTTATATTAAATACACTACATGAACTTCGGAAGTTAGGTGTACTTGTATCGATTGATGACTTTGGGACGGGATATTCGTCATTCAAATATTTGAGTTTGTTTCCTATAACGAAGTTGAAAATTGATAAGATGTTTCTAAATGATGAACAGAGAGAAAATAAAGCGATTGTTAAATCAATTATTCATATGTCACATTCTCTAAACATGAAAGTCATTGCTGAAGGTGTAGAAACACTAGAACAATTAACATTCTTATCCAAGGCGAGATGTGATGAGATGCAAGGGTTTTATTTAAGTAAACCATTGCCAGCTCCGCAGTTAACGAAATTTTTTGTTGAATAAATAAAAGCTCTATCTCTAGATAAAGTTAGCTGAGATAGAGCTTTTTTTACTCATTTGTTTGTAGCTTAATTATTTTTAATTGGTCATTTTCATAGCCAATTGTAAATTCAAATGTTTTGTTTTCGGTCACTTCTTCATCTTCATCTTCATCAGGTAGTTTTTGCTTAATGGCTACATCTGCTGTTGCAGTTATTTTATTATCTTCAGGTGAGTCTGTCTTAATGTTTTCATATTCCAAGTCTATAATTTGAATGTAACCATCTCTAAAGTTGGAATATGATGTAGAAGACTGAAGATCGTCCCCTAATAAGGAATATGCACTAACATAATCTCTTATAAAAATACTATCAAGAAAATATTCTATTAAGTACGAAGCGTCTTCTTTAAATTGATCTGGATCTAAAGAATTTATCATGTCTTCGGTACTAGTGAATTGAAGCTGATCATTTTGGGCTTCATTGGACCAGGTCTCTACTTGTGACAATACATCACTAATTGGAATACTAAATCCTATGGTGCCGTCATCGGTACCTACAGAATTAATTCCGATTACTTTCCCTGTTGCTCTATTGACTAATGGACCACCACTATTTCCTTGAGTGATTTGAGCAGATATTTGGTAGGCATTTTGATAATTAAAGCCATCGACAGAGAAATTTCGTTCCGTTCCCGAAATTATACCAAGAGTAACGGTGTTTTGGAATCCATGTGGACTTCCTAGAGCAATAACTTCATCACCTATTTCGGTGGTATTCTCTTCATCAACAGGTAATCCGCTCTCTCCAGCTAGTTGAGGAACCCGAACAACTGCAATATCAGTATCCGTTCCTACACCAATTACAGCAGCAGGATAAATTCGCGCATTAGCAGTTCGTACATAAATGATCTCTGCATCCTGTATGACATGAGCATTTGTTATAATATCTCCTTTTTCATTATAAACAAATCCAGAACCAGTTAATGTACTATATTCGTTTTGCGCTTCAATCTGCACGACGTTCTTTTCCGTTTGATGAATAATGTTTTTTAAATTTGCTGGCTGGGCTTCAACTTTTACTTTGCTCACAATTGGATTGTTAATCGTAATATCTTGCTCATTCCAATTTAAATACATAAAGGTAGAGATCGTTATTCCTAGGATTCCAATAATGATAGTTAGAATAATAGGTGGATATCTTTTTTGACGCATGGATAAATCACTCCATTAATAATTTAAATACCATTTTACCGTGTTAACTTCGATATCTATCAATTCAATATCTTCACTTACCTCATAATGTGTGAATTCGAATTTACCAGATTCCTCTGGGTATAATGTATCCGGATATACATATACTTCATTGGAAAGAAATTCTGAATCATTGTCTGTAGTAAGGGAATAATCAACTAACACAGAATGAACTGGATCAGATGCGACGCTTTTTACTTCGCCCTTAACGACAACATTTCCTTGTTGGTCACGTTCCACTTCAACAGAAAGGAGTTCGATTGCATCGGTTTCGTTAAGTTCACGTTCTTCAGCTTCTGCGCTAATTGCCTGTTCAATTCGTTGTTGTTGGGTAACTTCGAAGGACGCTTTTTCTTTCTCAATCGTTGTTTTTAAACTACTTAACTTTTCCGAATTGGGAGCATATTTTAGACCATCCTCAACAATGGTTTGTGCATCTGTAAATTGTTTGTTTGATAAATGTTCACTGGCTTTTGAAAAGGTGAAATCAATAATTTGATTTCGAATATCTGTTACAATTTGATCTGCTTGATCTTGCTGTATAGCATCCGCTTCCCATAAGAGGATTTTCAATTCATCAATTGTAGGGTTTTCAGCTAGAATGCTTTGCAATTGCGCAACTTTAATTTCGTTACGGTAAAAAACAATTTCATCTACTAATTCACTAACAGCAGAACCATTATAATTCTTTAAGGAGTTCTCTGCATCATTTAGTAAGGATAATGCTTCCTGGAAGTTTTCCTTGTCTAATTGTGAATTTGCTTGTTTAATGGCGTTTTTTACTTTCATTGCTTCACCAACAAAGTTTAGTGCTGATTCGGCCTGTGTGAAATTTGATTTTTTAAGGGTTGCTTGTTTAAAAAGATCATATGATTCTTCAAATTCATTATCAGATAATAATTTTTCCCCTTGCTCATACAAATTCTTCGCCTCGGAGGCTTGATTTTGTAAGACTAGATTAAGGACGCTTATACCAATTAGAAAAACTACAATAGCAATTATTGGAACAAACCATAATTTATTGAATTTCTTTTTTATATTGCTCCTGAGATCAAGGTCCTCAGGTAATTCTTTTCCACATGTTATACAATATATCTCTTTTTCTTTAACCCCTGAACCACAGTAGGGACAATGGAGCATAGTATCACCTGCTTTAGAGAAATATAAGTTTACTAGATTAGACTTTATTTTAACATATTTTTCTTTATTTAGGGTGGGAATCTTGATATGATAGAATTGAAAAAAAGATGATATGTGTAATTATGGGGTGCTGCCTAAAACGTACGACAGCGTCGCTGAATAAACTATCGCATACTACATAAAGTAAATTTAGGAGGTGCAGCGCGAATGGAACTCGCTTTTGGTATCGTTTGCTTAGGGATCTTAGTATTAAATATTGGGTATTGTATTTTTGATAATGAAAAGTAAAAAGAAAGGTCCGAACAGTAGTTTGGACCTTTTCATTGTTATTTTGTTCTAGCAAAATCAGTAAATGGATAGATTATTAATTCAGACTTCCCAATAATTTCTTCCTCGGTAATAAAACCTAATCCGTTCCTACTGTCTTTACTTATCGCTCGATGATCCCCCATAACGAAATAACTGTCCTTAGGAACCTCAATAGGTCCAAAGTTTCCCGTATGATTCTTCGATTCCTCTGTTAAAAATGGTTGCTCATATTGTTCATCGTTTATAAACAAATTATGGTCTTTTATTTCTATTTTTTCACCAGGTAAACCAATTACCCGTTTTACATAATTCTTTTGTGGACGTTGAATGATGACGATGTCTCCACGCTCTGGATCTCCGATAAAATAAACAAATTTATTAAAGATTACTCTTTCTCCGTTTTCTAGTGTCGGGTCCATGCTGTCTCCTTCAACGATAGAAGTAGCAAACAAAAAGTTTCTAATTATAAATGCTAGGATAACAGCAATAATAATTGCCTTCAACCATTCAACCCATTCATTTTTCTTTTTTTCTTTTGCCAAAAATGACATTCCTTTCTCTCTATAAAACAGCAAATTTATTTTCTGTTATAAATAAGATAGTAGACAATTATATAGTTTTATTATACCAACTTTATTAGCGGAGCAGAATTTATTTTGTTATTTATTTTTTGTTTATAAAATTTTATGTACATTAATGTTCATCATGTATTAAAATATGTTAAATTATTATAAATGACTTAAAGGAGGGGGCATATCCAGTAATGTACAATTCTGAACAGCTCCTTAAGCAAATTGAAAAAGTACGAAATAGAATGACCGATGTTGCACTTACAAAAGGAATTACTAGTATAGAATCGATTACTCTAAGTCAAGAACTAGATAGATTATTAAATAGATACAATGAAATGATGGCAAATGATCGTTCAAAATATCACGAACAGGGTAGGGGGGGATCATAACCCCATCTATCTTCATTTTCTACTCGTATACATTGTTTAAATAATCCTCTAATCGATCTAATCCCTGTTTAAGCGTGTCCATGTCATAGGCGTATGAAAGGCGCATATATCCTTCACCAATAGATGAAAAACTACTTCCTGGTACTAGCGCAACCTTCCCTTTACGAACTAAATCTAAACCTAGTTGGAATGAATTTAGTTTTCCACAAGGAAACTTTATAAAAAAGTAAAAAGCCCCTTCAGGTTTTTTACCAACTTCTAATCCCATATTAACAAGCCTATCGTATACATAATTACGACGTTTAAGGTAGGCTTCACGCATTCTTATAGCATCATCTTTCCCAGCTCTTAATGCTTGTAATCCAGCGTATTGACTTATTGAAGTAGCACAAGTAACGTTATACTGGTGAACTTTTAACATTTGTTGGGATAGCCATTGTGGGGCTAGTGTGTAGCCTAGCCTAAAACCAGTCATTGCATGTGACTTGGAAAGACCATTTACAATGATCGTTTGTTCTTTGACTTCCTCAAATCCTGCGATTGATATGTGTTTTTGTTCGTAAACCAGTTCACTATAAATTTCATCAGCCAAAATGAAAATAGCATTGCTCTTCATGACAGAAACGATTTCTTGCAGTTCTTCATATGAATAAGAAGCACCTGTTGGGTTAGATGGATAAGGGAGAACGATGCATTTTGTTTTTTCAGTTATGCTTTTTTCTAATTTGGTTTTGGTGAGTTTAAAATTATCCTTTGTTGTATCCACATAAACTGGAGATGCGCCAGCTAAGGTAATCAGTGGTTCGTAACCAGGATAAATGGGACCTGGCAATATTACTTCATCTCCAGGGTTTAAAATAGTTCGAAAGGTAATATCTATTGCTTGAGAAGCTCCTGTTGTTACGATAACCTCAGACTCAGGGTCATATACGACTTCATAATTTTCTTCATAATAAGCTGTGATTGCTTTTCGAAGTTCGATAATCCCAGCGTTCGGAGTATAAGAAGTTTTATTGTTCTCTACTGCAGAAACTGCTGCAGATTTTATATGAGCTGGAGTATAAAAGTCAGGTTGTCCGATTGTTAATGAAATGACATCCTGTTCGCCTGCTACGAGATTAAAAAACTTTCGTATTCCAGAGATTTCAATGTTTTTTACGTTGGTGTTTAATAGATGTTGCAAGAAAATGCCCTCCAATTATGTATATAGTAACGCATCATTGTCTGATTTATAATTATCATAACATAAAATTCCCAAAAAATATGAAATAAAAATGGGGTGGGGAATGAAACGGCGAACTTTCGATTCTTAAGACGAACAATCTTGTATAAAGAATTACCTTTTTAGTAGTCGAATCTTTTACGTATTAGATGAATTATGCGACGCAACTTGTAATTATTGATTCATGCTATTACACCGCTTCGGAAACACATTTCGCTTTCCGCGGGCGGCTGGTGAGCCTCCTCGTGCTGACGCACTCCGGGGTCTTACCGATGCCTTTCCTCCCGCTGGAGTCTTCATGTGTTTCCTACGCTAGTTATTGCATTCAGTTTTTAAATAACACTTTTCCCTAATTAAATATTTGGTATAAAAGAACTTCGACAGCGGAGGCAGAATGCGTAGACTCCGCGGGAACAGCACGTGTCCGAAGACCCCGTACAGATGCGCCTGCGTCTACTAGTAACTCTTCGAAGCGAATTCCTCGGCGCAAGGGAACAAAGAAGCATATTCAAGTGGTACCCTGGCTGAGGCCTTGCCCGTGGAAAGCGAAGCGTTCTGCCGTAGCGGTATTCTAAAACTACATCCATTCGTAATGGAATGTCATAACAAAATGTTACGTCGCATTATATACGTTATCTGCAACATAGGTTTGTGTTTAACCAAAAGAAAAATCCGAACCGAATTCGAATTCTGATGGTAGAATTTTGGATTCATTGAACGGATTTTCATTAAAATTTTTCGGCTATAGAAAATATTCTTTTTTATAGCCGATGAAATAATACATTATTTTCTAAATGTATATGCTGAAAGGTGTCTGATTCTAAATCTGCTAGCCGAGCATAAGTGATTCGATAAGAGTTACATGCATCTGATGGGGGAGTGAAGTCATTCGTTATTTCTCTAATTTGTTTTAAAAGAGCACCTGCATGATCATGCTCATCCTCTAATGTCCCGTTAGCTACATGGATATGATGTAATAGATCCTCAGTAGGTTGATTTTCATAGGTTTTAATTAGAGGAAACACTTCAGCTTCTTCTTTCATTGTGTGCTCTTCTAATTCTACTTTTAACTCGTGATATAAGCGATGAAGCTCCTTTAAATGTGGATGTTTTTCACCGTGTACTTTATATATTTTGGTAACGAATTGACTCAGAGGCGCCAGTTCTTCCTCTAAAAATCTATGGTGATGATTGACGATATGATCGATCAACTGAGAAAGAGCCATGTCGTCCCAATTTGTTAACTCATGATCTTCTGCCTGCCACTTTTTGTAAGCAGTATTTAATTCATTTAATATAGTAGACTCTTTTAAATCCTTATTAAGAAAAACACTAGCTAATGATTGATCCCCACCACAGCAGAAATCAATTTTATATTGCTTAAATAAATCACTTGCTTTTGGAAATGCTTTAACAACTTCAGCCGGTGTATGTTCAGCAGTAAAAATATTCATCATGTAACCTCCTTGATATCGTATGGTTACATGATAACGCCTTTTGAATTGTAATGGCGTGAGGAAGGTCACTTAATTTGGGCTTTTTTAGGTTTAAAGTGAATGCTTTGCTTCATTGAAAGTTGAATGATAATAACCGCACTTATAATACAAAGCATACCTAACATTTGCATGGATGAAAATTCCTCATTAAAGATAAAGATACCAATTAATGTCGCAACAACAGGTTCTACAGTTGTTAGTATAGAGGCCTTGGAAGCCTCAGTTTGCTGTAATCCATGAGTATAAACAATGTAAGCAAAAGCTGTTGGTAGAAACCCAAGTCCGAACGCATAAAATAATATCATTGGTTCTATTAATAAGTGAAACTTTTCTTGGTATGGAAAGAAAGGAATAAGAGCTAATGATGCGATCACAAACGTATAAGTTGTAATGGTAATACTGCTATATTTATTTAAGGCGAACTTACTGAAAATACTGTACAAAGCATAACCTATTGCTGATCCAATACCAAAAAGAATACTACTGAAAGGAATTGACGGTATGTTTAGTGGAATTAATCCGACAACTAGACAGGTACCTAATAATGTAATAGACAAAGCAATTATTTTCATATAGTTTAAAACTTCTCTAAACAAGAAGAATGATAGAATGGTTACAAAAGCTGGTGCTGTATATAATAAAGCAGTTGCTACTGGAAGTGTTGACTGTTCAATTGCAGTAAACATGCAATAGTTAAAGAAAATGATACTCAATATACCTGTACCCAAGAAATAGTTAATGTCAATCAGTTTAGATAACTTTAATTTTGCTGGCGCTATGATCGTAAGATAACCAACTAATAATAATGCGGATGACCAGGCTCTTAGGGTTACAACTTCCATGGGCGTGAAGCCAAATACATAGAGATTTTTAACATACCAACCAATTGTCCCCCAAAGCGCTGCACCTAAGAGAATTAATATAAATGCTCTATTCATTTTTCCGCCACCTTCATTATTTATATTAAAACTAGTATATCAAAAATATAAATATTTCGATTAATGTATATATTTTTGTTAAAGCGTTTATGCTTAGAATAAAATGTTAAGATTGAAAGAGTTGGTCTAGTATGTATTTAGACAAAGTGTTCATTATTAAAATGGCTCATTTTCGTTCATTAGGGTTAACCGATGAAATGGTTTACTCGATAAGTATATTTTTCGGGATTATTGGTATTTATTTCGTTACTAAGCCAGTGATTTCCTTTCTTATTGCTTTAAATTCAACAAAATTATTGTGTTATGTGATAAGTAGTTTAATATTTATCGTGGCATTTTTTGTTGTAGTATTAATAATAGGTGAAATACGAGGATTAACACTTCAATTAGTTAAATTTTCTTTGCAAGCTCTAGGAGTATTTGGAGGAGCTTTATGGGTTATTCATGTATTTAACTATTTGAGAAGAAAAAGAATATGAAAAAGCGTACAGTATTCGGATCAACTGTACGCCTTTTTTGGCTAGTTGGGAAACGGAAACAATAAAGGAGGTATCAGATAGATTCGCCACAGTTTGTGCTAACCTAGACAGTGATAAGAAAGCTCCAAAAGATAACAGCACAAGTGGAAATGTCATTTTCTACTTGCTAAGAAGAAATGGACAGCGTATTATCGGAAAGTCTTTTTTGGTGGCCATTCCATTTTACCTAAGGATGACGGAGTAAAATATGCTGAAGCGTATTCTTTTTGTTTTGTTCGTTTCGCGCTTTTATTCGGTTGCCAGTTTATATATTGATAGATAATACGCTTTGCTTGTGACAATGGCATTTTCGTCTGAGGATTTCGATAGTTATGATCGAGAGTACCTAAATGCTCAAGCTCTTTGAAGTCTTCCTTCGATGGAGGAATATGAAAGTAATATTGATCCACCTTTACTAAAAGAGTGGAATGTTGATTACTAAATTTTGGATGATCTGAAAAGTGGAGTCCTATTTTGACTGCGCGACGTTCTTGGAGAAGGCGTTTGATTGATTCTTTTTTTATAAAATAGAGATGTCCTGGTTCAGGTGCAGTTTTTGCATGGCGATTAATAGTATAGATTGCTTTTGCTAAATCACTTAGAGAGCTTTCTTGATTACGTTGCTTCATTGTCTGTCCTCCTTTCAAATTGGTAACTTGTCTCTATATTATATGAAAGCATGTCCACTTTCAAGAACAATGAATAAATGAATTAATTGATTCAAAGAATCCTTTTTGATTACTTTAGTGGCAATAAACTATGGTAAGCAATACGGAAACGTCCTGTCCGTCGTAAGGCCTTACGTTAAACCTTCTAGGTAAAACAAAGGAGGTTCAGTGGGGAAAGGAAACCCCACTGATTAAAGGTTTACTTTGGCAAACTCGTTTTATTCTGATTATAGCATTATTCGGATTTTAATGAGAATACGTATATTTCTGGTTTACATAAGAATCGGTAAGGTACTCTTGTCGTGCCAATGCCTTGATTTACATAAAGTGATAAGTTACTAGAGTCAAATACATAATTACCTTTTACATATTTCTGTGCATAGGAAGGCGTATACAAATGTCCGATAAAAGGTAACCGAACCTGACCACCGTGACTATGACCTGATAATTGTACATCAATAGGAAACTTTATTGCTTGATCTGCATAGTCTGGCTCGTGTGCAAGAAGAATAGTGAAAAGGTCTGTATTAGCTTGTTGTAATGTTTTCGTTAAGTCTGGATTTCCTAACATGACATCATCTATTCCAGCTAAATTGATCGATTCATTGTCCTTTTGGATTATTTTGTGTTCGTTTTGAAGCAGCTGAAAATCTGCTTGATCCATAACTTCTTTTACAATATCTGTACCATATCCACCATGATCATGATTGCCATATATCCAAAATTTCCCATAAGGCGCTTTTAGGGATTGAAGCAATTTCATTAATTTGGTATCCCAATTATATCTATTTGGTTCATCAACTAAGTCTCCAGTAAAGACAATAAGATCTGGATTATGTTTGTTAATTACATTTACTAAGTCTTCAAACTGTGCTAAATCGTAATGAAAACCGATATGTGTGTCCGAGAACTGAACAATTTTAAAGTTATGAAATGATTTTGGAATAGTGGATGATTTGATATTTTCTGTATGTATATTAAGTGCCTTGGGTTCAATATCCCGAGCATAGAAGTAAGCCCCTCCACTTACTCCTAGAAAAGTTAATATCCCCCCAAAGGTTTTCTTGAGAAATGAACGTCTATTCATACTTACAACCTTTCTATCAGGTATTACTCCAAATTATAGCATGAATTTGTTTGAGATTGTTTAAGAAAATAGTAGCAAAGGGAATAATCTAATTTTTGACACTAGACTGATAAATTACTATGATTAGGATAAACATTGGTAAAGGGGAAGTTTAATATGAAGGGTAAAACAATTCTGGTTACAGGTAGTTCAAGTGGTATGGGGAAATACATGGCAAAAAAATTTGCTGATGAAGGAGCAAATGTTGTAATTAGTGGGAGGAACGATGAAACACTAAACAAAGTTAAGGAAGAGCTTTTGGAAACAGCAACAGGTGAAATACGTATTGGAAGAATGGATGTACGTAATCCAGATGAGGTTGCACGAGTAGTTTCTGATACCGTCGAACACTTCGGTAGCATTGACCACTTAGTGAACAATGCTGCAGGAAACTTTATTTGTGCAGCTGAGGATTTATCTATAAATGGATGGAACTCTGTCATTGACATTGTACTGAATGGTACTTTTTACTGTAGTAAAGAAGTTGGGAAGCACTGGATCGATTCGAAACAAAAAGGAACGATATTAAATATGGTTGCGACGTATGCTTGGAATGCAGGGGCAGGTGTCATCCATTCATCGGCAGCAAAAGCTGGTGTTTTGAATATGACGAGGACACTGGCTGTAGAGTGGGGCACGAAATATGGTATACGAGTAAATGCAATTGCGCCAGGACCAATTGAAAGAACTGGTGGAGCGGACAAGTTATTTGAATCAGAGTATGCGGCTAAACGAACGTTAGAATCTGTACCTCTCCAGCGTTTAGGAAAACCAGAAGAAATAGCAGAACTAGCATACTTTTTATTATCCGACAAAGCATCTTATATCAATGGCGAAGTTGTGACCATGGATGGTGGTCAATGGCTTAATAAATTTCCATTTTAATTTAATAGCGTGCTAACTAAACGTTAGCACGCGGATTTATAAGACATAATAAAGTACGGTGAAGAAGTGAAAGGCAGAACCGGCTAAAACAAATGCGTGCCAAACTGCATGGTGGAAAGGAAAGCTTCGCCATATATAAAATATGGTACCGGAAGTATAAAGAACACCACCGATAACTAATAGTTTTACGCCGCGCTCATGCATAATAGAAGTGAGTGGATCCCAAGCAATAAGCATGAGCCACCCCATCAGTATATATAATAAAGTAGATAGCAGGATTAATTTTTTGACGAAAAATATTTTAAATATGATACCTGCTATGGCAAATCCCCACACGATAAAAAACAATGTCCACCCAATTTCTCCACGTAAATGGACAAGCAAAAAAGGAGTGTAAGATCCTGCAATAAATAAGTAGATAGATACATGATCAATGATCAAAAAGCGATCCTTCCATTTTCCTGGTGGCAAGCTATGAACGATTGTAGATGCTAAATACATAAGCAACATTGTAATTCCAAATATCGCTACAGATACTATGTGCCACAGATTTCCATTTGAAGTAGCATATATTATTAACAAAACAAGGGCGATCAGACTAAATAATGCCCCAATACCGTGGAGGATAGCGTGTGCATACTCTTCCTTTTTTGTAAATGAATAGACTTTCATATTACGAAAAACTCCATTTCATTCTTCTGTTTTATGTTTATTATGTTGCCTTAAAGTGGTTGTCATTCATGAATTATAACTGTTTTATTTGATAGAAAATTGCTTCCATTTATCAAGAAATTCACTAATTTCCCGTGTCATCTTAAGGGAGAAGTTACGTTGTTAGGTACTATGTAACAAATTAACGAACATCTACATATACTATATAAATTTAAATAACTATCCCCAATAGAGTTGGCTTTAGGCACTATCAGTAATTACATGAAAGTATGACTAATTGATAGTAATTCTCCGTGATGTTTCCACCTTTTGGGTAATATGATTATATGTTCATATTAAATATGTGTTACATAAAACGAAGGAATGAAAATTTTGTCTTAACCAAAATTATGGTAAACTATGGTTAGAGTAATAAAAACTCCTTTTGTAAAGGGTTAGGAATGTTTCATGACAATAATAAAGGAGCGTTTGTGATGAGCATGATAGAAGATAAGGAAATTACATCAATTACGGTAGAGGACTTGATGATTCCATCAGAAAAAGTCGCCCATGTACAAGTAAATAATCCTTTAGAACATGCCTTATTGGTTTTAGTAAAGTCAGGTTATTCTGCAGTACCTGTGTTAGATTCATCTTATAAATTAGTTGGAACAATTGGAAAGACCATTATTTTGAATCAAATTTTAGGGTTAGAGCGTTTTGAAATGGAACGTTTGTCTGACATGCGGGTCGAGGAAGTTATGCATACGGATATACCACGACTAGCAAAACAAGACAATTTTTTAGATGGGTTGACCTCGGTAATTAATTATCCATTTGTGTGTGTAGACGATGAAAATGGTTATTTTGAGGGGATTGTAACACGAAGAGCTATTTTAAAGAATATGCGTAGAGATTTATATACGGCAAAATACAAATAAATAGGAAATGTACGTCCTTGTGAGAATGCAAGGACGTTTTTTCATCTTTTTTTATTAGTACTCCTTTGTTGCTTGAACGAGTTCTGTTTGCTAAAGTAAAAAAGAATATATATCTAGGAGGATTTTAAATGAATCAAATGGATGCAAATGAAATTATTAATTTTATCTCGAATAGTAAGAAGAGTACACCAGTAAAAGTATACATAAAAGGTGAAAACCTTAAGTCATTAGTATATGAAGACATACAATCTTTTGTAGAGGATCAGAGTGGAGTACTTTTTGGTGAATGGAAGGTTGTCTCTGCATTTTTAGAGGAAAACAAAACTAGTATCTCTGATTATGTTATTGAAAATGACCGACGTAATTCTGCTATTCCTTTACTTGATCTAAAAAATATTAACGCACGTATTGAACCTGGTGCGATCATTCGTGATCAGGTAGAAATTGGTGATGGCGTTGTTATTATGATGGGGGCAAGTATCAATATTGGTGCTGTCATTGGTGACGGAACGATGATTGATATGAATGCAGTACTAGGCGGCCGTGCAACAGTAGGAAAAAATTGTCATATTGGTGCTGGTACAGTGCTAGCCGGTGTAATAGAGCCACCATCAGCAAAACCAGTGGTTGTAGAAGATGATGTTGTCATCGGTGCAAACGTAGTAGTTCTAGAGGGAGTTACGATTGGAAAGGGAGCAATTGTTGCAGCTGGAGCAATTGTAACAAAAGACGTAGCGCCTAACACATTAGTAGCTGGAACCCCTGCTAAAGTGTTAAAGGAAATTGATGAAAGCACGAAATCAAAAACGGAAATTAAGCATGAACTACGTAAATTAGACAACTAAGTAGGCGATTTGATGACTATAGCCAACTTGCAGAATATAAGGCGTGAATTACACCGAATTCCAGAATTGGGATTTCAGGAGTATAAAACACAAGCTTATTTAATAAAACAAATAAATTTAATCGCTAATGACCGTACACTGATCCAAGAGTGGAAAACGGGGATTCTAGTGAAGATAAAAGGAACAAACCCTAGCAAAACAATTGGGTATCGCTGTGATATTGATGGTTTACCAATTACTGAAGACACGGGCTTTTCCTTTCGTTCTTCACATGAAGGTCGAATGCATGCTTGTGGCCATGATTTTCATATGACGATTGCATTAGGTTCACTTCAACGTATAATTGAAGAACCGATTCAGGATGATGTTGTTTTTATTTTTCAACCAGCTGAAGAAGGTCCTGGTGGAGCGTTACCGATGATGCAATCGGAAGAATTTAATACGTGGAGACCAGATTGTATTTTTGCTTTGCATATAGCACCAGAGCTACCCGTTGGAACTGTATCAAGTAAATCAGGATTATTATTTGCAAATACAAGTGAGTTGTTCTTAGATTTTGTTGGAAAAGGCGGTCATGCAGCATATCCACATTTAACGAAGGACATGTCTGTTGCTGCAGGTGCTTTTATCTCCCAAATACAAGAAATCATTTCAAGAGGAATTGATCCATTGGACAGCGCTGTTTTAACAATTGGCAAAATGGAAAGCGGGCATGTACAAAATGCAATTGCAGAAACTGCACGCTTAGAGGGAACTATTCGTACCCTTAGACCAGATACCATTCATGTAGTTAAACGAAGGCTAGAATCAATCATTCGAGGATTTGAAATAAATTATGATTGTTCTATAGGAATTGACTATGGGGCAAATTATTATCAAGTATATAACGAAAAAAACTATGTCGATCTTTTTAAAAAAGCAATGAAGGATGAAGGATTATCGTATCATGAAGCGAATAAAGCGATGACAGGTGAAGATTTTGGTTATATGTTAAAAGAGATACCAGGTTTTATGTTTTGGTTAGGAGTGGAATCGCCATTTGGTCTTCATCACAATAAACTTCAACCAAATGAAGATGCTCTTACTATTGGTGTTAGAGCTGTAACAAAGATGATCCATGAATTATCTTCAAAAAATGATGATATGGAATAGTTTCCAAACTCCTGGTCATACTAACTATGAAAATATGCATAGTTAGAGGAGTGATTAAAAATGGCACGTATCGGAGTTGAAGGTACGCTAACTGATGTCAGGGAAGCGCTCATGGAAATGGGACATGAAGTAGTGGATCTACGTTCTGAAGCAGACACAGCCCATTGTGATTGTTGTGTAATTTCTGGGCAGGACAAGGATGTTATGGGAATGGCGGATACAAGTATCGCTGGTCCTGTAATAAGTGCGGAAGGACAGAATGCTGAACAAGTTTGCCAAATGGTGAATAATAAATTGAGTTAATTCAAAATAAGGCTTTTTCTTTTCCAAAAGAAAAAGCCTTATTTACTGTTTAAATTGTTTAAAAAATATGGAAATGGCTATACTGATATGATGATAACAGATAAATGATCAGCATATTTCCTTTATCAATTGACTTTGTTAATCAAGTCACATACAATTTTGGTTGGTGTCAAATTAATATACTTAAAATTTGGAGTGATTACATATGGCAGAAAGAATGGTAGGAAAACAAGCACCACGTTTTGAAATGGAGGCAGTATTGCCAAACAAAGAGTTTGGAAAGGTAAGCCTTGAAGAAAATATGAAAGAAGATAAATGGACAGTTCTTTTCTTCTATCCAATGGACTTCACGTTTGTATGTCCGACTGAGATTACTGCAATGTCAGATCGATATGATGAATTTGAAGATTTAGATGCAGAGGTTATTGGAGTTTCTACGGATACAATTCATACACATAAAGCGTGGATTAATACTTCTCGTGATGACAATGGACTTGGTGAACTAGCATACCCATTAGCAGCAGATACAAATCATGTTGTATCTAAAGATTATGGTGTTCTAATTGAAGATGAAGGTATTGCCTTACGTGGTTTATTTATTATTAACCCAGAAGGTGAACTTCAGTATCAAACGGTATTCCACAACAACATTGGACGTGATGTAGACGAAACATTACGTGTATTACAAGCGTTGCAAACTGGTGGACTTTGCCCTGCAAACTGGAAGCCAGGTCAAGAAACATTATAATTAACTGGAAATTTATTAATAGAAATTGAATATGATACAGGAGCTGACTCTCTGACGTATATTGTTGTAATATACGGGTCAGCTTCTTTTTGATATAAAATTAGGAGGTAACACAGAATGAAATTAAGAGATCAAATGCCTGAATTAGAAGGTGCTACAACTTGGTATAATAGTGATCCTATTACGAAAGAGGATTTATTAGGTGGGAAGCCTACATTAATTCATTTTTGGTCCGTAAGTTGTGGATTATGTAAGGAAGCAATGCCAAATGTGAATGAGTTCCGTGATGAGTATCAGGACGAGTTAAATGTTATCGCAGTCCATATGCCTCGTTCAGAAAAAGACTTAGACCTAGATCAAATCCAAGAAGTAGCTGGAGAGCATGATATTACGCAACCAATCTTTGTTGATAATGCACATAAACTTACAGATGCTTTTGATAACCAATACGTACCTGCGTATTATGTTTTTGATGCAGAAGGTAAATTAAGACATTTTCAAGCAGGTGGCGGTGGCATGAAGATGTTACGTAAGCGTGTGAATCGTGTACTAGGTAAACCAGTTAAATAAATCGTAAAAAAATAACCTTAGCATCCGCTAAGGTTATTTTTTTGGTTGTTTCGTTGCAGATAACGTATATTATGCGACGTAACTTATATAATTTGCTCATCCAATCATATTCAAATAGTGTAGGAATACCGTTACGACAGAATACTTCGCTTTCCGTGGGCACGGCCTCAGCCAGGGTACTACTTGAGTATGCTTCTTTGTCCCCTTGTGCCGAGGAATTTGCTTCGGAGAGTTAGTGGTAGAAGTAGGCGCATCTGTACGGGCTCTTCGGACTCGTACTGTTCCCACAGGACAAGGGTTTTCGGTGGGATGAGTAATCGCAGTCCAAGGAATGCTTCGGCAGCTTAACATCGCACACAGAAAATTGGTTTGTATTTTCAAGGAGTCTACGTATTCTGTCTCCGGTGATGAAGCGGTTCTTATTTTTTTAAGGATAACATAGAAAGATATTTAAACATAAACGCATACAAGCATAGCGAAGGAAATACACGGAGACTCCTGTGGGAAAGCGAAGACGCTGAGACCCCACAGTGAGCGGGCTTTGCGAACGAGGAGGCTCAGCGCGAGCCCACGGAAAGCGCAGTGTATTTCCGTAGCGGTGAAGATGCTATCCAAAATCTTTTAAGTTCATTACGTCACATCATATATCTATTACGTAATTATCGATACCGAATAAGTACTGATTTCTTTGGTTTGGATTCTGGCTTAGGGACTAAATTTTATCGTTATTAAAAAAATTTTAAAAAATTAAGCAAAAGATATGGTAATTTATTTCGGAAACCGTTATATTAGTAATTACGGAAAATAAAAACTTCATGAAGGAGGGAGACATTTGGATACATTTAAGAAACTGAAGAAATTTTATTGGCCACACAGAAAATATTTTTTCATATCATTGTTTTTCCTATTTTTTGTGACTGGTATTACCGTTGTGTATCCGATTATACTGCAATTAACAATTGATGAAGTAGTGGCAAAGGAGAGGTATTCCTTTATTCCATACATTGCAATTGGATTTTTAGTACTTATGTTTATTAAAGGTATATCAACGTATTTACACCAATATTTAGGGGATCTTTTTGGAATAACAACCGTTTTCCATGTACGGAATTCGTTATACAAAAAACTCCAAATCTTATCCTTTAAGTATTATGATAATGCCAAAACTGGGGATATTATGTCGCGTTTAACAGCAGATGTTGAAGGCTTTCGCTTCTTTTTATCTGCTGGATTTGCAGAGCTGATAAGAATAGCGTTGTTAATCCTAATGTCATTAAGTGTTATGTTCTATTATTCCATTCCACTTGCTCTTGTAACAATGGCAGCTATGCCATTTTTAGCCATTGTTGTTTTCAAGTTTGATAAACGAGTACATCCTGCTTTCCGAGGTATTCGTAAATCGTTTGGACGATTAAATACAAGGGTTCAAGAAAACATTAGTGGTATGCAAACCGTAAAATCACTTTCAAGAGAAGACTTTGAGATAGGTAGATTTTCGGGAAGTAATGATAATTACCGGCAAAACTACTTAAAAACATCTAATATTTGGGCAAAATACTTTCCATTAATGGAGTTTATCGGTAATTTCTGCGCGGTAGCATTACTTGCATTTGGTGGCTACTTAGTAATTAGTTCACAGATGCAGCCAGGTGAATTAGTAGCATTTTTTAGTTTAGTTTGGTACATCATGGGGCCGCTTATGAATTTAGGGTTTGTCATTAACCAATTCTCACAAGCGAAAGCTTCTGGAGAAAGGTTGCTAGAAATTTTAGAAGGAAAGGAAGATATCGTAGAGAAAGAGAATGCTATTAATAAACCAATTAAAGGTCATGTAACCTTTGATGATGTAACACTGACATATGTAGAAGATGATGATGAGGCGTTGAAAAATATCAGTTTTGATGCTCCACCAGGAAAAGTTGTGGGCTTAATTGGAGCTACTGGTTCAGGTAAAACAAGTATTACTCAATTAATAACACGTTTTTATGAGCCTGAACAAGGTCAAGTATTGGTTGATGGTCATCCAGTTTCTGATTATCAAATAAAAGCATTGCGTAAACATATCGGTTTTGTCTTACAAGAATCTTTTCTATTTTCAACTACGATTCGTGAAAATATTGCTTATGGTAATCCAAATGTTACAGAAGAACAAATTGTCGATGCTGCTAAACGTGCACAAGCACATGATTTTATTATGGATATGCCAAATGGTTATGATACCTTATTAGGCGAGCGTGGAATGGGGCTTTCTGGTGGTCAGAAGCAGCGTATTGCGATTGCTCGTGCTATTTGTATTAACCCAAGTATCCTTGTACTAGATGATGCTACATCAGCAGTTGATATGGAAACTGAATTTAAGATCCAGCAAGCATTGAAAGAGGTAATGAAGGGAAGAACTTCATTCATTATTGCTCATCGTATCTCTTCATTAAAGCATGCGGATGAAATACTTGTGCTTGAAGAAGGAAAGATTGTAGAACGTGGTACACATGATGAGCTGGTAGAAAATAATGGTCCATACCAACGTATTTATGATATTCAGTACCAAGACCGTGACGCAATTATGAATCCGTCAGCAGTCTAAAGGGGGGGAGAAATATTGTCAGAAACAACAAATGAAAATAAAAAAGATCGTCACCTGAAACGATTTCATTATACGATTGATCAAGCGATAGAAAAACCGTTTAATTGGCAACAAATATGGCGTTTACTAACCTATTTAAAACCATATGCGAAAACATATTTACTAGGTGCAATTATTGCAATGATTGTATCTACTGCGGTCCGCTTAGCTGTCCCTATTATTATAGGTAAGGTTGCCTTTGATGTAGCAATTGAAAATAAAGATGTAGGCCTGCTTACTTATTTGGTTATTGCTATTGGTTTACTTTATTTGCTAAGTTATGTAGGTAATATTTATCGAATTAAATGGGTGAATTTATTAGGGCAAAATGTTATTTATGATTTAAGACAACATCTATTTACCCATGTACAACGGTTATCGCATCGATTTTTTGATAACCGTTCAGCGGGTTCGATTTTAGTTCGTATCATGAATGATACCAACTCCTTACAAGAGCTATTTACCAACGGTATCATTAATTTGTTAATGGATATAGCTACTTTACTAGGGATTATAGTTATTTTGTTTACGTTGAGTCCTAAATTAGCCTTAGCAGTAATGGTTATATTGCCATTAATGTTTTATATATCAACGAAACTACGTCGTAAAATTCGTCGATCATGGCAGAATGTACGAATTCAGCAATCACGAATGAATTCTCATTTAAATGAAAGTATTCAAGGGATTCGTATAACCCAATCTTTTTCCCAGGAAAAGGAAAATACGGAATTCTTTAATGGAGTAAATACGGATAATTTTCAAAGCTGGAGAACTGCTTCCAGTAAGAGTGCGATGTTCCGTCCGTTTGTAGAGATGAGTAATGCGATTGGAACGGTTGTATTAATATCTTATGGTGCTCATTTAATAATCTTAGGGCCAAGCGATGGAGGAATAAAACTTGGTACGTTTGTATCGTTTGCCTTTTTCCTAGGTATGTTCTGGGATCCAATCTCTAGACTAGGTCAAGTATATAACCAATTACTAATGGCAATGGCTTCTTCTGAACGGATTTTTGAATACCTTGATGAACAACCAAATGTTTCTGAAAAAGATAATGCGATTGAATTTGAAGAAATGAAAGGTCATATAGCGTTTGATAAAGTGCAATTTTCTTATGACAGTGAACGAATCGCTTTACATGAAATTTCATTGGAAATTAAGGCGGGAGAAACCATTGCTCTAGTGGGACATACGGGAAGTGGGAAATCGACCATTGCAAATTTAATTAGTCGGTTTTATGATCCAACAAGCGGTACCGTTAAAGTAGATGGACATGACTTAAAGGATGTTAAATTAAGTAGTTTACGTAACCATATAAGTGTTGTACTACAAGACACATTTATATTCTCTGGAACCATTATGGAGAATATTCGTTTTGGTCGACCGGATGCTAGTGATGAGGAAGTTATTGAAGCTGCTAAAGTAGTGGGTGCAAATGACTTTATCGAACGTCTAGCGGATGGATATAGCACAGAGGTCGAGGAAAGAGGGAATATCCTTTCAGCTGGCGAAAGACAGTTATTGTCCTTTGCTCGTGCATTATTAGCGAATCCTAGTATTATTATTTTAGACGAAGCAACAGCAAGTATTGATACAGAAACGGAAGTTAAAATACAAAATGCATTACGTAGATTGCTAAAGGGAAGAACAGCAATTATTATTGCTCACCGACTATCAACAATACGTGAATCTGATAATATCTTCGTATTGGAACAAGGAAAGATATTAGAAAATGGAGATCACGATGAATTAATGGAACAAAAAGGTGAGTATTATGAATTGGTAAAATCACAATTCCAAATGCTCGATGCAATGTAATGTAAAAGAAGAAGCAATCTCATGTAAAAATAGAGATTGCTTCTTTTTCCTATTCTTGGTACAGTAAAATAGTAATGAATACATAAGTATTTTGTTCTTGGAGGAAAAGCACATGAAGCGAGAATTTGCAGTAATAGGATTAGGTAGATTCGGCGGCAGTATATGTCGGGAATTGAGTAAAGAAGGTATGGAAGTATTAGCAATAGATAGTGATGAGGATAAAATTAATGAATTTAAAAACATTGCCTCACATGCTGTTATTGCAGATTCGACAGATGAAGCATCCTTAAAAGAATTAGGAATTAAAAACATTGATCATGTTATAGTTGCAATAGGCGATAATATACAAGCTAGCATTTTAACAACAGTAATCCTACATGATTTAGGAATTAAGCGAATTACAGTGAAAGCGCAAAATGATTATCATGAAAAAATATTAAACAAAATTGGAGCAAATCATGTTGTGCACCCGGAAAGAGACATGGGGAAGCGGATAGCACATAGCATTATATCAAATAATATACTAGATTATCTTGAGCTTTCAGATGACCACAGTATTGTTGAAGTAAAAGCAGGAAAAAAACTTATTGGGAAGACGCTAGTTGAATTAGATATTCGTGCTCGCTATGGTTGTAACGTTGTAGCAATTAAGCAAGGAAAAAATATTAATGTATCACCTGCAGCTGATGAAACGTTAAAAGAAGATGATATTCTAATCGTTATTGGTGCTGATAAGGATATCTCTCGTTTTGAAAAACAACTTGTCATTGATGATGATTAAAACGTATGTAAAAAGGATGAAAACCGACATTAGATTCGGTTTTCATCCTTTTTGTTCTAAATCTCCATTATAATAGGAAGTATCATTGGTTTACGTTTTGTTTTTTCATATAAGAACGGAGCAATGGTGTCAATGATTTCATTTTTAATCTCTGACCATTGTGTTGTCTTTCTCTCCATTACCTTTTCTAAATGTTTTGCAACTAGTTTTTGTGCATCATTGATTAGGTCTTCAGATTCTCTCATATAGACAAAACCACGTGAAATGATGTCAGGGCCAGCAGCGACTTTAAACTCTTTCATATTGATGCTGACAACGACAATTACTAATCCTTCTTCTGATAATATTCGACGGTCTCTTAGTACAATATTACCGATATCACCAATACCACTTCCGTCAACATAAATAGAACCAGAAGGTATTTTACCAGCTACAGTTGCATTGTCTTTCCCTAATGCTAATACATCTCCATTATCCATTACGAATGAATTATCTATCGGTACTCCACAAAGCTCACCTAGTTTTGTGTGTTCCTTTAACATTCGATATTCACCGTGAATTGGCATAAAATACTTTGGATTCATGAGTCTTAGCATCAATTTCTGTTCTTCTTGGCTACCGTGACCAGATGTATGAATATCACTAAGTTTTCCGTGGATGACATCTGCACCTGCGCGGTAAAGCTTATTAATTGTACGGCTAACACTAATTGTATTTCCAGGGATTGGAGAGGATGAGAATACAACTGTGTCACCAGGAATAATTTGTATCTGTCGATGCGTACCATTGGCAATCCTTGATAGAGCAGCCATTGGTTCACCTTGAGAACCTGTACAAAGAATAGTTACTTCATTCGCTGGAAGGCGATTGATTTGATTGGCATCAATAAATGTATCTTTAGGAGCTTGAATGTACCCAAGTTCTTGTCCTAAATTTATCGCTGATTCCATACTACGACCAAATACAGCGATTTTTCGATTATGCTTAACAGCTGCACCTACTACTTGTTGTAGTCGGTAAATATTAGATGCAAACGTGGCAAAGATTAATCTTCCATCTACACGTCCAAAAATTTCATGAATATTTCCTTCTACAACTTTTTCAGACATTGTAAAACCTGGAACTTCACTATTTGTACTATCAGAAAGTAAGCATAATACTCCTTCTTTACCAATTTCAGCCATTTTAGATAAATTAGCTGGTTCACCGATTGGGGTGAAGTCAAATTTGAAATCTCCGGTATGAACAATGTTGCCAGGAGGCGTTTTAACAACAATACCATAGGAATCTGGAATACTATGAGTTGTTCGGAAAAAGCTAACAGATGTTTTACGGAATTTGATAATATCGTCTTCTTGAATAGTGTTTAATTTGGCGTTTCTTAATAAACCATGTTCTTCTAACTTATTTCGGATGAGTCCGATCGCGAGTTTTCCAGCATAGATAGGCACATTAATTTCTCTAAGTAAATATGGAATACCACCAATATGGTCTTCATGACCGTGTGTTACAATTAAACCTTTGATTTTCTCTTGATTTTGTACTAGGTAAGTGTAATCTGGAATGACATAATCGATCCCAAGTAATTCATCTTCTGGGAACTTGATACCTGCATCAATTAGAATGATTTCGTCCTGAAATTGAACACCATACGTATTCTTTCCAATTTCACCCAATCCACCTAGTGCAAAAACTGCTGTTTGGTCATTCTTTACAAATTTCATCGTTTATACGGACTCCGTTGTAAAGGTTTCGGATTGTTTTTCATATTCTAGATGTGCCTCATCTAGTACTTGGATAAACTCTATGTTGTAGTTACGATCACTTAATTTTTTTCTAACTTCCTCTTTTGACTCTGCCTCTATGTAAAGGCTTTTTGTTCTTTCACGTACTGGTACTTGATACGCTGATTCTTGATATAATACTTTGAAAATCATTTCATCTCTCCTTAATCTTTCTATAACATTCATTTCTAATTTTACTATTCAAGTAACTTCTAAAACGATTTATGTATTATGTTTAGGCATTTCTAAAAAAGGGTCATGCAAAATAACATAACGATTCTTAAACTGACTATTCATTTACTTCTCCATAATACATAGTAACGAATTGAATATTTCCGTAATTAACTGTTATTACTACCTCACGCCTCCGGTAATATTGTTTCAGTTAAAAATATTTTCTTATATCATTAGCGGTAGATAGCATGGGTGCAACTACAAGAAGTCGCACCCTTAGCATGAATTAACTTAGTCTTTATAAGTTGTGGGTACACGTCCTTGGCCTAAAAAATCCTTCCAGCGTTTTCTAAGCTTTTCTTTTAGGCGTTTTAACATGTTTGTATTACATCTCCTTTCAAGAATATCAAGAAAAGCATACAAACGTTCTACCGATCCAATCCCTCTTAACTATAGTATAGTACGGTTTGAAGAATATTGGAATAAAAATCCCTTTTTTCCATAAAAAAAATTATATTTTATCTATAAATAACTTTGTTTAGTAGGAAAAGTATATTCGTGAATGGTGATTTGTTAAATAGGTTTCGTATGTATATTTTTCACTTAGAATCATTTCTTATACATTAATGAGAGTGGAAGTTGTATTATAAAGAAAGAACAGCTGCGTTCAGCTGTTCTCTCTTTAATTAATTGCCTTTGCATTATCTGGGATTGTATATGGGTTTTCTTTGTTTATATGGTCGTAAAACATAACTCCATTTAAGTGATCAATTTCATGTTGGAAAACGATTGCTGCGTAATCCCGTAAACGTAGTTTTAATTTGTTACCTTCTAAATCAGTTGCTGTAACTGTGATACGAGCATATCTCGGAACGTACCCTTCAACATTTCGGTCAACAGATAAACAGCCTTCACCTGCAGAAAGATAAGCTTTTTCAACGGAATGACTAACAATTTTTGGATTAAACAATCCATAGCTATATAACTTTCCATTCAAATCTTCAAAGTGTATGGCAACCATTCGCTTCGTAATTCCTAATTGAGGTGCTGCTAAACCAACACCAGGTCGTAAATCATATGTGGAACACATCTCGTCGTCCTGGCTATTTTTTAAATAAGTAAGCATATCGGATAATAAGTTTATTTCCTCATCCGATGGAGGAAGCGTTACTTCAGTTGCAACTTCTCGTAAAGCAGGATGACCTTCTCGTACAATATTTTCCATCGTAATCATTATTTACCACTCCAATTGATTATTCCTTCTTGTAACTGCTCGTACAATGTGTATCATTCTAACAGTTTATCATAATTAATAGTTATTTATCATAAATTTACTATCAACAAATTTATTAAAATTGTATTCGTTCGTAATAGGCATTATGTTATACTTATGATAAATCTAGACTATCCATTTAAGGTACAGCAATGAAGAGGGGAAGATATTTGTGAGGATTAAAAAACTATTTTTGATATTGATTTTTACTACTTTCTTTATATTATCAGCCTGTGGGGAATCAATAGACACGCAAGTTTATAATCATTTGGAAAAAGCGGTGAGTCTGGAAGAAGGATTTGAACAACAACAGACTTCTATAAATGAATTAGAAAAACAAGAACAGTCCATTTATGAAGAAATAATTGATTTAGGAATGGATGATTTTGAGAAAATACAAGAATTGTCAAATGAAGCTATATCGGTGATAGACGAACGTAAAGAAAAAATTGAGTTAGAAAAAAATAGTATTGAAGATTCACGTGAAGAATTTTTAAATACGGAAGAACTTATTAATGAAATCGATGATGATTCGGTAAAGGAAAAAGCCAATGAAATGTATGATGCTATGGTCGAACGGTATAAATCGTATGATGTGCTGTATGAAAAATATATGAAATCCTTAACTTTAGAAAAAGAACTATACGAAATGCTTCAGAAAGAAGAGATGGATCAGGATACTGTGACAGAACATATTGAAACGATTAACGAAAGTTATCAGGATGTTATTCAAGCAAATGAAACATTTAATAGTCACACGATGGAATATAATAAATTAAAAAAAGAATACTATAATGTGGCTGATATAACCGTGAATTATGATGAAGACGAAAGCTAATGAATTGTTCATAGCGTTAAATGTTCTGTAAAACATACAAAATTATTATTTTCCATTACTAAAAAGAACTGCCTACTAGGCGGTTCTTTTTTTATCCAATTTTATAATACAGTTTGTATTTAAAAATGTAACAGATGTTGTTATTTTGGCTTGGCCAATATGAAAGATCGAAGTATGGGAAGATAAAAAAATAAATTAAAAACAAAGTAGTTGACCGAATGGAACGATATGAGCTAAACTTTAGGAGTAATAAAATTGTACCAGTATTTTTCGATGAAATTATGTAACAGTTTGCTTAAACAAAATTCCCATTGTTAGGCTACATGAAAATAGTGCAGAAAAATGGAAAAAGGGTACAGATTTTCTTATGTTTTGGGAAGGCTAGAAAAGATAATTATAAAAGGATATAAGAAAGGAAGAGGTGAACTATTTTGAAACATGTACTTGAAAATGTTGAAAGTCAGTTCGAAATGTTCCAGATTCTTAATGAAGATGGAAAAATAGTCAATAAGGAATATCTGCCTGATTTATCAGATGACGAATTAAAAGAGCTTATGAGAAGAATGGTTTATACTCGTATTCTTGATCAACGCTCTATTGCTTTGAATCGTCAAGGTCGATTAGGGTTTTATGCACCTACTGCAGGTCAAGAGGCTTCTCAGTTAGGCAGTCACTTTGCATTAGAACAAGAGGATTTCATTTTACCAGGTTATCGTGATGTACCACAGTTGATTTGGCACGGTCTTCCATTATACCAAGCTTTCTTGTTCTCAAGAGGACATTACCACGGAAATCAAATGCCTGAAAATGTTCCTGCTTTAAGTCCGCAAATTATTATTGGTGCACAATATGTTCAAGCTGCAGGTGTAGGACTTGGAATGAAAATGCGCGGTAAAAAATCTGTTGCAATCACATACACAGGTGATGGCGGTACATCTCAAGGTGATTTCTATGAAGGAATTAACTTTGCAGGTGCTTACGGTGCGAACAATATTTTTGTCGTACAAAATAACGGATTTGCTATTTCAGTTCCTCGTGATAAACAAACCGCTGCGAAAACATTAGCTCAAAAAGCTGTTTCTGCTGGTATCGAAGGAATTCAAGTAGACGGAATGGATGTTCTTGCTGTGTATGCAGCTACAAAACATGCTCGTGAGCGTGCGATTAATGGTGAAGGGCCAATGCTACTAGAACTAATGACATATCGTTATGGTCCGCATACAATGGCTGGGGATGACCCAACTCGCTATCGTACTTCAGAAATGGATTCGGAGTGGGAGAAAAAAGATCCATTAGTTCGTTTCCGTAAGTACTTAGAAGACAAGAAACTTTGGTCTGAAGAAGAAGAAAATAAAGTTATTGAAGAAGCAAAAGAAGAAATTAAAAATGCAATAAAAGAAGCAGATAAATATCCAAAACAGAAAGTAACGGATCTTATTTCAAACATGTATGAAAAACTTCCAGCACATCTTGAAGAGCAAATGGAAGAATACAAAGCAAAGGAGTCGAAGTAGATCATGGCACAAATGACAATGATTCAAGCAATCACTGATGCAATGCGCACAGAGTTAAAAAATGATGAAAATGTGCTTGTATTTGGTGAAGATGTAGGCCAAAATGGCGGTGTTTTCCGTGCGACGGAAGGCTTACAAAAAGAATTTGGAGAAGACCGTGTATTTGATACGCCATTAGCTGAATCAGGAATTGGTGGTTTAGCAATTGGTCTTGGATTACAAGGCTATCGTCCAGTTCCAGAAATTCAATTCTTCGGCTTTGTATACGAAGTAATGGATTCTATTAGTGGTCAAATGGCCCGTATGCGTTATCGTTCCGGTGGTACTCATACCTCGCCGATAACAGTTCGTTCACCATTTGGTGGTGGAGTACACACGCCTGAGCTTCATGCGGATTCACTAGAAGGTTTAATCGCGCAACAACCAGGTGTTAAAGTTGTGATTCCATCTACACCGCATGATGCAAAAGGACTACTTATCGCATCCATTCGTGATAACGATCCGGTTGTATTTTTAGAGCACATGAAACTATACCGTTCTTTCCGTGGTGAAGTACCGGAAGAAGAATATACGATCGAATTAGGAAAAGCAGATGTTAAACGAGAAGGTAAAGATGTAACAATTGTCACTTACGGTGCAATGGTTCATGCTTCTTTAAAAGCTGCAGAAGAGCTTGAAAAAGACGGAGTAAGTGTGGAAGTTGTTGATTTACGTACGGTATCACCAATTGATACAGAGACTATTTTAGAATCTGTGAAGAAAACAAATCGTGTGGTAGTTGTACAAGAAGCACAGCGTCAAGCAGGTGTAGCTTCACATGTAATCTCAGAAATTCAAGAGCGTGCTATTTTACATTTAGAGGCTCCGATTTTACGAGTAGCAGCACCAGACACCGTATATGCTTTCTCAGAAGCAGAAGAAGTTTGGCTACCAAATCATAAAGACATCGTAGAAAAAGTAAACAGCGTAATGAATTTCTAAAAGGAGGTAGTAATAATGGCTTTTGTATTTAAATTGCCGGATATTGGTGAAGGAATTCACGAAGGTGAAATCGTTAAATGGTTTGTAAAAGAAGGCGACGATGTAAAAGAAGATGATGTACTATGTGAGGTACAAAATGATAAAGCAGTCGTTGAAATCCCATCTCCTGTAGAAGGGAAAGTTACAAAATTACATGTAGAAGAAGGAACAGTTGCAGTTGTAGGTGATAGTCTGATTTCTTTTGATGCAGAAGGTTATGAAGACGAGGGCGAAGAGGAATCACCTGCTGCAGAAACAAAAGAAGAGCAAGCTCCAGTTGAGTCACCAAAAACAGACAGCGAACAGACAACAGACGAACAGGCGGAAGGTAAGCGTGTTATCGCAATGCCATCTGTTCGGAAGTATGCACGTGACAATGGTGTTGACATTCGTCAAGTGAATGGTACTGGTAAAAATGGACGTATTGTTAAAGAGGACGTTGATAGCTTCCTAAACGGAGGACAAACTACTGCTACTCCAGAATCAGCAGATACTACGGTAACAGAAGAAACGACTACTCAAAAACAAGCTGCGCCAGCACCAGCAGGAGAATATCCTGAAACACGTGAAAAAATGACAGCGATCCGTAAGTCTATCGCTAAAGCAATGGTTAATTCGAAGACAAAAGCTCCACATGTTACATTGTTAGATGAAGTGGATGTTTCAGAATTAGTTGCACATCGTAAGAAATTTAAAGCAGTTGCTGCAGAACAAGAAATCAAGTTGACTTACCTACCATATGTAGTAAAAGCACTTGTTTCAGCGTTGAAACAATATCCTATCTTAAATGCGTCAATTGATGATGCTACAGATGAAATTGTTCAAAAGCATTACTATAATGTCGGTATTGCTGCAGATACAGAAAAAGGTCTATTAGTACCAGTTGTTAAAGATGCAGATCGTAAGTCGATCTTCACAATTTCATCAGAAATCAATGAATTGGCAGATAAGGCAAGAAGTGGTAAACTAAGCCCTGAAGAGATGAAAGGTGCATCAAGTACAATTACTAACATTGGTTCTGCAGGTGGTCAATGGTTTACTCCAGTTATTAACTACCCAGAAGCAGCAATTCTAGGTATTGGTCGTATTGCAGAAAAACCAATTGTCCGTGATGGAGAAATTGTTATTGCTCCAGTACTTGCATTATCATTGAGCTTTGATCACAGAATTGTTGATGGTGCAACAGCTCAACATGCCCTAAATCAAATCAAACGTTTATTGAGTGATCCACAATTAATCATGATGGAGGCGTAAGGTTATGGTAGTAGGAGATTTTCCAATTGAGTTAGACACATTAGTTGTCGGTGCGGGTCCTGGCGGTTACGTTGCTGCTATTCGCGCTGCGCAATTAGGTCAAAAAGTAACAATAGTTGATAAAGGAGCACTTGGTGGTGTTTGTTTAAATGTAGGATGTATACCTTCTAAAGCACTAATCGAGGCAGGGCACCAAGTGGAAAACGCACACGGAAGTGCAGATCTAGGTATTACGACTGAAAATGTAAAAGTAGACTTTGAAAAGGTTCAAGAATGGAAAGGCTCTGTTGTTAATAAATTAACATCAGGAGTTGAAGGTCTATTAAAAGGAAACAAAGTTGATATTGTAAGTGGTGAAGTTTATTTTGTTGATAAAAATACAGTAAAAGTAATGGATGAGAAAAACTCTCAAACATACACTTTTAACAATTGTATTATAGCAACTGGTTCAAGACCAATTGAAATCCCAACGTTCAAGTTCTCTGAACGTGTGTTAGATTCAACTGGTGCATTAAACTTGAAAGAGATTCCAAAGAAAATGGTTGTTATCGGAGCTGGGTATGTTGGTAGTGAATTAGGATCTGCATATGCTAACTTTGGAACAGAAGTTACTTTCCTTGAAGGTGCCAAAGATATTCTTAGCGGTTTTGAAAAGCAAATGACCCAACTTGTTAAAAAACGCTTGAAGAAAAAAGGTGCAACAATAATTACAGAAGCAATGGCAAAAGGCGTTGAAGAAACAAAAGATGGTGTGAAAGTTACGTATGAAGCAAAAGGTAAGGAAGAAACAGTTGAAGCAGATTACGTATTAGTAACAGTTGGCCGTCGTCCAAATACAGATGAGATTGGTTTAGAACAAGTAGGTATTGATGTTACAGATCGTGGCCTTGTAAAAGTCGATAAGCAATGCCGTACAAATGTTGATAATATTTTTGCTATTGGTGACATTGTTGAGGGACCACCACTTGCACACAAAGCTTCTTATGAAGGTAAAATTGCGGCTGAAGCAATTAGTGGTGAGAAATCAGAAATCGATTATATCGGTATTCCGGCGGTTGCATTTACTGAACCAGAATTAGCTACTGTTGGTATGAACGAAGCAGAAGCAAAAGAAGCGGGTTATGATGTAAAAGTTGCAAAATTCCCGTTTGCGGCTAATGGCCGTGCACTATCTTTAAACAATAGTGACGGATTCTTAAAACTTGTTACTCGTAAAGAGGATGGACTTGTCCTTGGTGGACAAATTGCTGGTCCTAATGCTAGTGATATGATTTCTGAGGTTGGCTTGGCTGTTGAAGCAGGTATGACTGCAGAAGATCTTGCATTAACAATTCATGCGCATCCAACTTTAGGTGAGATTACAATGGAGGCTGCAGAAGTAGCACTTGGTACTCCAATTCATATGCTATAAGATTAATGAAGGATATAAAAAAGTTGTACGATGAAATTCGTACAACTTTTTTTATTTACTTAAGATTTTCGACTCGCCTTTTTCGATCTTGCTTCCATTTCTTTTCGCTCCGCTTTAAAGGACTTTAATAAAGAAGCCACAATTAAAATCATAATTATTGTAAAAGGAAACGCAACGATTATCGCTGCGGTTTGTAAAGCTTCTAAACCACCTTGCCATAATAATACTGCTGCAGCACTTGATTGAATAAATCCCCATATTAATTTTACGGTGTTTGGAGGATATAAGCTACCGTTAGTGGTTTGCATCCCTAGTACGAATGTTGCCGAGTCAGCTGATGTAATAAAGAACGTACTAATTAAAAGAATTGCGATTAATGACATGATAAGACCTAGTGGATAATGTTCTAACACTGCAAATAAAGCAGCTTCGGTCCCAAGGTCATTTACAATATTCATGATATTTGCACCTTCAAAGTAATCTAAGTGAATTGCTGATCCTCCAAATACAGAAAACCATAGTGCGCCAAAGATAGTTGGAACTAACAATACACCAATGACGAATTCTTTAATGGTTCTCCCTCTTGATACCCTCGCAATAAAGGTTCCAACAAATGGAGCCCATGAAATCCACCAAGCCCAATAAAAGATAGTCCATCCATTGATCCAGTCCAAGTTATCCGAATCAAAAGGTGTCATCCGGAAACTCATACTTGGGAGATTCTGCATGTATGTTCCAAATGAGGTTGTAAATAAGTTCATGATAAAATTGGTTGGTCCTAAAAATAACAAAAATAACATGAGGCTAATAGCAAGTACAATATTAGCATTACTTAGGTATTTAATCCCTTTATTCAGACCAGTCGAGGCGGATATCATGTATAACACGGTAACAATTACAATGATAAGAAGCTGAAACATAAAAGTTTGATCAATACCAAATACGAACGACAAGCCGCCACTAATTTGGATTGCACCAAACCCTAAGGATGTCGCGACCCCGAAAACAGTGGCAAATACAACAATGGTATCGATAAGTGTTCCCCATCCACCTTTAACTTTTTCACCAAATAATGGCTCTAAAATAGCACTTACAACACCCGGAGATTGTTTGCGAAACTTAAAATAGGCAAGTGCTAGCGCGATGGTCGCATAAACTGCCCATGGATGGAATCCCCAGTGAAAAAGACTATATTGCATCGCCGTTTTGGCGGCATCATTTGTTTCAGGATCGCCATATGGAGGGGTATAGAAATGCGACAATGGCTCTGCTGCCCCCCAGAAGACTAAACCAATTCCCATACCTGCGCTAAATAACATCGCAAACCAAGTAATATAGGAGTACTCAGGCTCATCACCAGGTTTTCCTAGCTTTATTTGACCATACCTAGAAAAAATTAAATAGATGGCGAATACTAAAAAGCCCGTTGCGCTTATTAAGTAAAACCATCCAAATTGACCGACGATAAATCCTTGGATAACAGTTGTAACATTATCTAGATTACCATTGGGCAGGATACTTTCTGGTATGAGCCCCCATAATACAAATAGAAATGCTACAATTGCCGATATGTAGAATACATTTGAGACTCTTTTCATTTCAAAAATCCTTTCTCTGCATACTGATGTGAATACACTAGGGTATTATATCAAGTCAGTTCTTACTATTTCCATTTTAAGGCCTTACAATTCGACAATTTTTTAAAAAAAGATTCATTTATACTTGTATGGTTATTTATACTCATCTAGACTTAAGATAAATATAAAACCATCAGGAGGAATACAGATGAAACAATTATTCTGGGTACTATTAATACTCTGCCTATTAGCCGCTTGCAATAATGGTGATACGAGCTCGGAACAACAATCTTCAGGTGAAGAACCACAATCTGAAAATAAAGCAAATCACGATGACCATTCGGAAGATGGCAGTAATACAACGAGTCTTGAGCAGGATAAAGAGGAAGTAGAAGAGAAAGAAGAACGTAAGGAGGAGAGTTCGAACGAACTTAACGATGAACCCCTATACAAAATTACTTCAGATGCATCTGTTGTACCAATTAAAGAGGGAACAAACGAAGATGTAGTATTACTTACGATCGATGATGCACCTGATAAATATGCCCTTGAAATGGCAAAGACATTAAAAAGTCTAGATGCAGGCGCCATTTTTTTTGTTAATGGTCATTTCATTGACACAAAAGAGGAAAAAGAAATATTGAAAGAAATACATGAAATGGGATTTTTAATCGGAAATCATACGTATAACCATACGAATTTAAAGGATATCGAAGAGGATCAAGATAAACAGAGGGATGAAATTACTCAATTAAATGATGAAATTGAAGAAATAATTGGTGAACGTCCTGCCTTTTTTAGAGCTCCACATGGAGTTAATACAGATTATTCTACAAAAGTAGCACAAGAAGAAAAAATGATCGTCATGAATTGGACGTATGGATATGACTATTTTGAACCGTATAAGGATGTGGATAAATTAACTGAAGCAATGGTATCAGGGAAGGGGCCAGAAGTGGATGTACCTTATTCTCTGTTAAAATCCGGTGCCAATTTATTAATGCATGATAGAGAATGGACGAATGAGGCGCTAGAAGAAATCGTTTTAGGTCTAAGAGAAGAGGGGTATGAAATTGTAGATCCACACACAATAAAGAAGGACAAGTAAAAGAGTAGGTGGTTTTTCCACCTACTCTTTTATTGGATCACACTTTTTTGAAAAATGTTATACTAATTAGGCTTGATAAAATAATTATGACATACTATAGTAAGTGTAAGCAATTTCAAATTAAAAAAGGAGTTGGGCCAAATGGGGACGATCGTTTGCCAAGACTGTCAAAAAGTGATTGATTATGTGGAAGAAGAGAAAGTAACCACATTATATGGGACTTGTCCAACTTGTAAATCAAATAAATAGGGAAGAGTGTTTTTTATTATAATGAACCACAGCTGATCTCAGCTGTGGTATTTTTATGGTTCTTAAATGCCTAATGGTTAGCCAAGAAGAAAGGTTCAATGGTAGGATGATGGAAAGGGATTTTTATCGAGTGGAGGGATTTATGTGACTTGGAATACGAGAGTAACTGAATTACTAAATATTACATATCCAATAATTCAAGGTGGCTTAGCCCATCTAGCATATGCTGATTTAGCTGCAGCTGTATCTAATGCTGGTGGTCTAGGGCAAATAACAGCTATGAGTTTAAGCAATCCAACTGATTTAAGAAATGAGATTCAACGCGTTAAAACATTAACAGATAAACCATTTGGTGTAAACTTTGCAATTGGTCAACATGGAAGACCATATGAAGAGATGGTACAAGTTGCTATAGACGAACAAGTGTCTATAATTTCTGTGACAGGTGGGAATCCAAAAGGAGTTTTAGAAATGGTAAGGCCTCACGGAATTAAGACATTAGTATTAGTTGCAGCAAAAAGACAAGCCGTAAAGGCAGAAGAGTTAGGTGCTGATGCCGTTATGGTGGTTGGTCAAGAGGGGGGTGGGCATTTAGGGAGAGGAGATGTTGGAACTTTTATTCTTACTCCTCAAGTTGTCGATCATGTATCAATCCCAGTAATTGCTTCAGGAGGAATTGTTGATGGACACGGACTAATTGCAGCATTAGCACTTGGGGCAGATGGAATTGAAATGGGTACAAGGTTTATAGCAACGAAGGAGTGTGTGGATGCTCACGAAGCCTATAAGCAAGATTTGTTAGATGCTAATGAGGAATCAACGGTAGTGATCAAACGTTCTTTAGGTGCCCCTGCACGAGCATTACGTAATACATGGACCGACCAAATTTTAGAAATAGAACAAAGAAAAGAAGGCTATGAGTCACTAAAAGAGTATATAAGTGGAGAAGCTAATAAAAGGTATATTATTGAAGGTGACAGGAGTAAAGGTTTTGGATGGGCAGGGCAAGGTGCAGCCCGGATTAATGATATTCCTAGTGTAAGTGAATTATTTCAACAAATAGTTCAAGACGCTAAAAATATTAAAGAAAACCTATAGAGTTGAGGTGCATGAATAATGAATTATCAATATCCTTTTGATATAAGTTGGTCTAAACAAGAGGTAATCGATGTGGTTCACTTCTTTAACTTAATTGAAAAAGCATATGAAAAAGGAATTTCCCGTCATGAGGTAATTGATGCGTATCGGAAATTTAAACAGATTGTGCCATCTAAGAGTGAAGAAAAACAGTTTTTCGCAGAATTTGAAAAGGGATCTGGTTATTCTAGTTATCATGTTGTGAAAAAGGCAAGAGAACAAAAGGCAGATAAAATCAAAATGTAAATTTACTGATAACGTAAAATCCGAACTAATAATTCAAATTTTCTTGAATTCATTTAGTTCGGATATTTTTGTAATGAACTATGATATAAATAATGCATGAACTAATTTAGGAATCAAGTGAAGCTTCCGTCAAGAGAAAAGGCATCGTTTATCCCACGAATAACCGGAAGTAAGACCCCAGTGATTGAAGTTTCAATTTATGATCTTGCTTGTAATGCTTTTTGATAGAATGGTATTAATGTTTGATAAGTGTCTTTAACTGTATTTATAAAGGCATCTCCATTTGTAACGCGTTGGTCATCAGGTGTTAGATGTAGGCCAACAAGAAACTCAGCTTTTTTAACATCTCTAAACCTCTCTACATGCTTTAACTCAAGTTCAGGTAATGGGATCGAAGCTTTTTTCATATGGTCTAAGGAAACGACGTAATGGTCTGGTAACTGCTTTAGTTGATCAAAACTTTCTACAAATTTATTGGCAATTTCTTTTTTATGGTCTAATTCATAGATCAGTGCTAACCATATAAATACATGATCATCAAACAATCCAACCTGGAAATGAGGGTGTTTTTTATAGCCACGCTTATTATCAGCGATTGCTAACCAGGTGTCATTTGGTGGGTTTACGGTTCTTCTAGCATGCTTTGCAATATGTAAGTAAACCTCGTTACCTAAATGTGCAGAAAGATAATCCACTAATTCAGCCCCAATCTCTTGAAATTTTGGCTGAATTTTTGTCTGAATCGCTTCCATTCTTTCATCAAGTCCCTCTATGGAAAAAGTATTAAAATCTTCTTTATTGAAACCTTGAAAAGTCAAAGGTATCATTCCTTTCAGTTAGATTATAATAATTATTATTAAGCAAATTAAAGATCAAGTCAAACAATTGGTGTTTGTCCATTTAAACCCTATGTAATTTGTGTCTATAAATTGAATGAAAATGGTTGAAATAGCCCAGAATGAAGCATTTAATAGAACGAAATCAAATAATGCTCATATATATAAATAAAAATATTTAATTATATTTTTGAATGTGTATCCACTTCGATAAAAAAGCTAAGAAAGGGTGTGGATCATTATGAAATTTGTTTTAGAAACATTAAGGTTAGAGGAAGAACGAGAAAAATTACCAGTAATTAAAATGGAAATCGATTATGAACTATTAACACTTTATGACGCATTGCAGGAAAATGACACCGTTCAAGTTATTAAATCGAAAGAGCGCTTAAAGGAATTACGTAAACAATTTCTAATGATTAAAAAGACTTGACCTAATTATTTCATATAATATGACTAGGTAATTTAAATTTGATAAGCTATATATAATAAACACGAACTAGATGGAGGAACAATTATGGATATAGATATGCGTGAAGAATTATTTCACCAAGCCAAAACTTGGGTCAAAGAAGCTGGTGAAATTATTCGTAATCGAATAAAGGATCCTTTAACAATTGACACAAAATCAGACGCAAAAGATTTAGTTACCCAAATGGATAGGGCGATTGAATATTTCTTTGTAAAACGAATTAAAGAGGCATATCCTAGTCATCAATTGCTGAGCGAGGAAGGCTATGGGGACGATGTTACCACATTAGACGGAACTGTTTGGATTATTGACCCAATAGATGGGACAATGAACTTTGTACAGCAAAAAAGGAATTTTGCTATTTCAGTTGGTGTTTTTCACGATGGAATCGGAGAAATTGGTCTCATTTATAATGTTATAGACGATGTGTTGTATACTGCGCAAAGAAATAATGGAGCCTTTAAAAATGATCAAAAACTTCCGACCTTAAATGAACAAGTATCGCTAGATAAATCAGTTTTAGGTCTTAATCATTTTTGGTTATGTGAAAATCGATTGGTTGACGAGAAAGTAATGCAAAAATTAGTAAAGAAAGTTAGAGGGGCGAGAGCTTATGGTTCCGCTGCATTGGAATTTGCATTCGTTGCAGAAGGTACTTTGGAAGGATATTTGGCTATGGGATTAGCTCCTTGGGATGTAGCAGCAGGTATGGTAATTGTAAATGAGGTTGGTGGTGTTACTAGTAACATTGATGGTATCTCCCTAAATTTGTTACAGAAGGATACTGTATTAACATGTCATCCAGCGGTTCATCAGAAAATTATTACCGAGTATATCCAAAAAGGTAGAAAGTGACTCATGAAGTCACTTTCTTTCTTTTTATTGAAATCCCTATGCCCATAATTATAAATCCTATTGCTAGAAATAATATTATGAATCCAATACTTCGGAATGCAATTGCTACCCCAACGAGTAAAAACATAAGAATCACCAAAGAAGAAAGTAGGAACATTGGAAAGTTAAAGTTTTTCATGTAAAACACCTCACTTTTGTAATTAAAGTATATATTAGATGACCAAATTGTACAAAATAATTTAGCTCATGAATTATATTTAAACTAGCGCGTTTTATGTAAATTTAGTATGATAGACAAGGAATGAAATTGTAATGGGGGATACATATGTTTTTTGATTTCGTTATGGAACGTTTTGGTGAAGAACAACTTTTCACGGTTTTTTTTATTGTTAATTATATTTTGGCTGCTATTGCTTATAAATTAGGGTTTGCAAAGAAACTCTCCGTTGTGAAGTCCTTTATTGTATACATTCTACTGGCGATAGGTGTATTTGTATTAAATATATTATTTATTGTTTTACCTTCAGCATGGGCTAGGAGTCCATTGCCAATAGCAGAGAGCTTAGTTGTAATCTGCTTAGTCTTAGGGATTTATCGCTTTCGATTGTATACCCAACGAAAATCAAATTAAAGGATTTTCGATTCGTTAGCTTGGTACAGATCATACGAATTCATATAAAAAACCACTTTTATAGTGGTTTTTTATATGAGATCATTTGGTTGTTTCTTTTCGCGGTACAAGCGGAATTCGCCTGTTGCATGACGTTTATTCGTATTTTCCTTCACCCTACTGTAACAAGGATTACACAAATACATATGAATTCTACGATTTCGTAATCGTTTTGCTTGTAAGGAATCATCCTCAATATCTTCTATATTATCGCAAATAACACATTTAACTTGCATTTTTTCACCTCTAAGTGGAGTGTATAATTTTACTATATCATACGTCATGCAAATTTAGGAATACTAATTATGTTTAAACGAAAAATAGAGAGGGTATCGATTTATAATAGAGTTGAAAGAAAGGATGATATTTTGAAAAAAGGATATATCATTTCTGCTTTAGGTGCAGTAGGGGTCACAGCAGGACTATTAGTAGGGAATAAGAAGAAATCAAAACAATCTGTAAAAGATGATAATACAGTGGATTCGACATTATATAATGCTGGAATTCCAGACCAAATCTCGTCTGAAAATGAAGCACAATTAGATAATGCTAAAATGGTCTCTGAAGGATCTCAATATGGCGTTCAATATTTTAATGATATCGAAAAACATATCCATTCGAAAGACAATTAGAAAAAAGGTGTTACCGCTTTGGTAACACCTTTTATAATTTGGAAGCGGAAACTTTAATCTCCTCGCTGCTCTTTGTGGTGCTTTGATTGATCATTTTGAATATCATTTAGCTTATCTTTGTCATTTTCTTCCTCAAGGATTTCTTTATTTGTGTCAGGTGTTTCAGGTTGATCTTCTGGAATTGGAAAATCAGGCATATATCTTCCGACAATTCCAGAAACTTCATCCACAATTCCTTGTACCGGATGGCCCTGTCTCACTTTTTCCGCCATCATCCGAATTCGTTCGTTTACATCAGCGTCAGCCACAACTACAGCAGTTTTACCATATGGGTCGTGTTGTAACGCTTCAAGAACTGAATATTTAATGGTTCCTACTCGGGAACGATCTAGTTCTTTATCGACATCAATCCCAACAACAGCATAAGGTCCTGCTACTACAGCTGCTGCATCATCAACTTCTGGGACATCACTTGCGACATTGGCAAGATGGTCGGCGATTTCCTCATTAGATAAATCTCGTTGTTCCTTTGGATCAGAGTTTTTAACATTAATAATTTTTTCTTCCTGATCACGTTCTTTAGATGGTAACGAATTCTCAGTATTGTCTTGTTGACAACCAACAATCATTAATATGCTAACCAAAAGAATACTTATTCGAATGAACATTTGACACTCCTCCTAATATCAACAATAGAAAGTTCTCTACTGTTATTCTTAGTAGTGTGTGTCAAATTATACAATTTAAAAGTGAACGCAACGCAGGGGGAGGCACTACGTATTGTGAAAAAGTATTACCAAATAATAATGGTTTGCAGGAGCATTGCACCCTACAAACCATCTGATTATAAGATATTTATTTTTTGAATTCCTTTAATTGGATTGTCTTGATTTGATCCATCCTTGTATAGTAAATGAACTGGCCCATCTTCTTTTAATGGTTTCCCCTCTAATGCAAATAAAAAATATGAGTTCTTTAGTTCCTCGATAGGAATTACTATTTCCTCATGCGTTGTTATTAGTTGAGCTTCTTTAGCATCAGAACCAATCTCGGCATGATTTATAAAATCTTGAATTGGCATAACATAGGACTCTGTAAGTATTTTTTCACCCTCAAGACGTGAGATACTTTTATTTACTGGTGGCTTTACATTCTGATGATATACTTCACGGTCCCAGCGCTTCGCTGCTTGTTCAAGTACTTCATCCTGATTGACATCTTTGTTTACTTTAGAAGAGAAGGCCTCACCTAGCTCTATTTTCCGATCGTCGAAGATCCAAACAGTAGGATCCATTGTAATCGAGTATGTAACATTACCTATTATAGGAACTATCATTATTATTCCACCTTTCAACTCTTTTATATTCAGGTTAGCAGACAACCACTTATTTTTCACGAGTTTCGAAATAATTATGACATATCGCACATAAATTTACTATAGTATATCAATAATATTTGCAATTTCTTAGTTCAAACGATAATATAGATTAAAGAAAGTATACTTTTTACTACTAATATTAACTTTGATTTCATAAACTGAAGCAATGAGCTATTTTTCTATGGGAGGGGATATATTTGATGCCTGAGGTAACGATCGATCATCGTGAAAAAGCCTATGCCCTTCTTAAGGCTGATGCTGATAAAATTTTACGGCTTATCGAAGTCCAAATAGAAAATCTAACCATGCCACAATGCCCTTTGTATGAAGAGGTACTGGATACGCAAATGTTTGGGCTTTCTAGAGAGATTGATTTTGCTGTACGTTTAAACTTAATCAGCGAAGATGAAGGTAAAGCACTTTTAGAGAATTTGGAGAGGCAGCTTAATATACTACACGAAGCTGCACAGAACTCTGTGTAGCAATTAGGATCATCTATGGAGGATGCGGAAATAAAACTTTGCCGGAAAGGATTGGGCAAGGTTTTTTTGTTTAAAACGATAGTTAATGAGTTAACGTAAATATTAATATAATGTGACAATAGTCAGAATAATTGTTATACTATATAAAATGGGAGAAGCCAAGATGATACGAAAATTAAAACACTATGATTTTACATTGATCATTATGCCATTATTATTAGCAGGGTTTGGAATTGTAATGGTTTATAGCGCTAGTATGGTAGTAGCAGTCGTTGAGGGGAGAGAAAGTACATATTATCTGTTTAGGCAAATTCAGTGGTTTTCAATGGGGTTATTAGGATTTGTTTTTTGTAGTGTCTTCCCTTATAGGAATTATCAGAAATTTACAAAGCTGATTACTTTGGTCATAATTGGTTTGCTGGTAGGTGTATTATTATTCGGGAATTCAGTTAATAATGCAAAATCTTGGTTTGCTTTAGGACCTATTAGTCTACAACCTGCAGAATTTGCTAAATTAGGACTTATTATCTACCTTGCTTCTATATATTCAAAGAAGCAATCTTATATTAATGACTTTAATAGAGGTGTGTTACCCCCATTAATACTTACTGGTATTATATTAGGGTTAATCGTTTTACAGCCTGATATTGGAACTGCTTCGATCATATTTTTAATTGCGTGTTCTGTAATTTTTAGTTCGGGGATACGTTTTAAGCATCTTTTTGTTTTGGTGTTGGTTGGTTTGATTCTTGTAGCAATTGCTATTCCAAACATGGTTACGGATGAACGTTTATCACGATTTACCGGTGCCTATCAGCCGTTCGAATCACCAGATGATGATGGATATCATTTAATACAGTCCTATGTTGCGATTGGTTCAGGTGGTTTAATTGGAGAAGGATTAGGGCAAAGTGTCCAAAAATTAGGCTATTTATTTGGGCCTCATACGGATTTTATAATGGCTATAATCGCAGAGGAGCTAGGAATAGTTGGTGTTTTAACTGTAATGGCAATGCTCTCGACAATTGTATTACGCGGGATTTTTATCGCTAGAAAAACAGAGGATAGTTTTGGTGCATTATTAGCAATTGGGATATCTTTTATGGTGGGTATACAAGTATTCATTAACTTAGGTTCGGCTAGTGGGATTCTCCCGATTACTGGAGTAACCTTGCCATTTGTTAGTTATGGAGGTTCATCCCTTCTTGTTCTTATGATTTCGATGGGGATATTAAATAATATTGCTATGACGGTTAAAAAGCAGGCTCAAGAACCCGCTCCTGAGAATAAACAAACTCCAAGTATCAGAAGTGTTTCTAATTACAAAGGAGGCAAAACATGGACAAGTTAAATAAAATAAATAAGATATTAGTTGCAAACCGTGGAGAAATTGCAATACGTGTCTTTCGTGCTTGTACGGAGTTAAACATTCGCACGGTGGCCATTTATTCTAAGGAAGATTCAAGTTCTTATCATCGTTATAAAGCCGATGAGGCTTATTTAATTGGAGAAGGTAAAAAACCGATTGATGCTTATTTAGACATTGAAGGGATCATTGATCTAGCAAAAGAAGTAGGTGTAGATGCCATACACCCTGGTTATGGGTTTTTATCAGAAAACATTCAATTTGCTAAGCGCTGTGAAGAAGAGGGTATCCAATTTATTGGCCCCACTAGTGAGCATTTACATATGTTTGGAGATAAGGTCAGAGCAAGACAACAGGCTATTCAAGCAGGTTTACCAGTAATACCTGGAAGTGATGGACCTGTCAATAGCCTTCATGAAGTAGAAAGTTTTGGAGAAAAGCATGGATACCCGATTATCATTAAAGCATCTTTAGGTGGCGGCGGTCGTGGTATGCGTATTGTTAGAAACGCAGAAAATGTAGCCGAAAGTTATGATCGTGCCAAATCGGAGGCAAAAGCAGCGTTTGGAAATGATGAGGTTTATGTAGAGAAATTAATTGAAAATCCAAAACATATAGAAGTACAAATTATCGGAGATAAATTCGGTAACATTGTTCATTTATACGAAAGGGATTGTTCCATTCAACGACGGCATCAGAAAGTGGTCGAAGTTGCTCCTAGTGTGTCCTTAAGTGGTCAGCTACGAGAAGATATTTGTAAAGCAGCTACTGATCTTATGGAAAATGTTCAGTATATTAATGCTGGCACAGTTGAATTTCTTGTAACGGGTAATGATTTTTATTTCATTGAGGTTAATCCACGAATTCAAGTAGAACACACCATTACAGAGATGATTACTGGAATAGACATTGCACAGACTCAGATTAAAATTGCAGATGGACTAAAACTTCATGATGATTCAATTGGAATTCCTGAGCAGGATAAAATTACGACAACAGGTTATGCAATTCAATCAAGAGTAACAACAGAAGATCCATTAAATAATTTCATGCCGGACTCTGGCAAAATAATGGTATACCGTACCGGTGGTGGTTTTGGTGTTCGACTCGATGCAGGGAATGGATTTCAAGGGGCGGAAATTTCACCACATTATGACTCGTTATTAGTAAAAGTTTCTACTTGGGCGTTAACTTTTGAGCAATCTGCACAAAAGATGGTACGAAATTTGAAGGAATTTCGTATTCGCGGAATAAAAACGAATATTCCATTCTTGGAAAATGTAATGCTTCACAAGCAATTTATGTCAGGTGAATATAATACTACCTTTATTGATCAAACACCAGAATTGTTTGTTTTTCCAAAACGTAAAGACCGTGGAACGAAAATGTTAACTTATATTGGTCATACAACCGTGAATGGGTTTGAAGGATTGGAAAAGCAGGCCAAGCCTTCATTTACAAATCCAATTATTCCTGCGGTGAATCATGTAAAATCTGCTCCGAATGGTACCAAGCAAATTTTAGATGAATTAGGACCAGAAGGATTATCCAACTGGTTGAAAGATCAGAAGGAAGTACTATTAACAGATACGACGTTTAGGGATGCGCATCAATCGTTGCTTGCAACTAGAGTTCGTACAAAGGATCTTGTACAAATTGCAGAACCAACTTCTAGGCTACTACCAAATTTATTTTCCATAGAGATGTGGGGAGGGGCGACCTTCGATGTTGCCTATAGATTCCTGAAAGAGGACCCATGGGAAAGACTATTAAAGTTAAGGAAAAAAATGCCAAATGTATTGTTCCAAATGTTATTACGCGCTAGTAATGCAGTTGGCTACAAAAATTATCCGGATAACTTAATAAACGAATTTGTTGAAAAAAGTGCAACAGCTGGGATTGATGTGTTCCGAATATTTGACAGTTTAAATTGGGTAGAGGGGATGAAACCTGCAATTGAAGCGGTTCGTAAAAACAATAAAATTGCAGAGGCTTCTATTTGTTACACCGGAAACATTCTAGATCCTAGTAGATCAAAATATGATCTGGCTTACTATATAAACCTAGCTAAAGAATTGGAGCAAGCCGGTGCACATATTTTAGGAATTAAAGATATGGCTGGTTTATTGAAGCCAGAAGCGGCTTACCAGTTAGTATCCGCACTAAAAGATTCTGTTAATTTACCAATTCATTTGCATACGCATGATACTAGTGGTAATGGTGTTTACACATACGCTCGCGCTGTTGACGCCGGGGTCGATGCAGTTGATGTTGCCTGTGGTCCAATGGCTGGGTTAACCTCGCAGCCAAGTGCACAAACCTTATATCATGCACTAGAAGGTACGCCTCGACAGCCAAATGTAAATGTAGATTCCTATGAAAAACTTTCTCATTATTGGGAAGGGGTAAGAGATTATTATCAAGCATTTGAAAGTGGAATGAAAGCACCTCATACGGAGATATATTTACATGAAATGCCTGGAGGACAATATAGTAATTTAAGACAACAAGCTAGGGCAGTTGGATTAGAAAGCAGATGGAATGAAGTAAAGAAAATGTTCCGACGGGTTAACGATATGTTTGGTGACATTGTAAAAGTAACTCCGTCATCCAAAGTAGTAGGGGACATGACATTATTTATGGTACAGAATAACCTGACCGAAGAAGATATATACGAAAAAGGGGAGTCTATTGATTTCCCGGACTCAGTTATAGAACTTGCAGAAGGTCTTTTGGGGCAGCCTTATCAAGGATTTCCCAAAGAATTACAGCGTATCATCTTAAAAGGGAAAAAACCAGTCACTGTTCGACCAGGTGAATTAATGGAACCGATTGATTTTAATCAGTTAAAAGAAAGGCTCTTTAAAACATTAGATCGTCAGGTTACTAGTTTTGATATGATTGCATATGCTTTATATCCGAAAGTATTTATGGACTATCATAAATTTTATGAAACTTACGGTGATCTTTCCGTATTGGATACACCAACTTTCTTTTATGGGATGGAAATTGGAGAGGTTATAGAAGTAGAGATTGAACAGGGGAAAACCTTAATAGTAAAATTAGTATCGATCTCAGAGCCTCGTAATGATGGTACTCGAGTTGTTTACTTTGAGTTAAACGGTCAATCCCGTCAAGTAGTTGTGAAGGACGAAGGTGTTCAGTCGCAAGTGGAGACAAAACCGAAAGTGGATAAGCTGAATGAAAAGCATATTGGAGCTACGATGCCAGGAACCGTTGTAAAAGTAATCTGTGAAGAAGGACAAAATGTTCAAAAAGGAGACCATTTACTAATTACGGAAGCGATGAAAATGGAGACAACGGTTCAAGCACCATTTGCCGGTACCATCCAATCAATTTATGTGAAGGATGGAGAAGCAATAGGGGTAGATGATCTATTGATCGAATTTAAGTAAATAGATATTAATTCACACTAGAAAACCCTGTGGTAGAAAACGATCTACTACAGGGTTTTCGTAAATTTGATAGCGACGTCTACGATCAAAGGTTTCGCCATCTGTCATGTTTATTTGACTTTACTTATTCCGTTATTAGAGTTTGATGTTTCACTGTTTTTTCGCTCTGCTGCTGCACTTCTAGATGATAGAAGGATAAAATAACTAAGCATTGCAAAATAACAAGATATAACCAGCGCGTGAAGTAAAGCGATGCCTAGGTTAAGCAGGGTGAAAATAATCATTGCACCAAAAAACACTTGTAGAGAAATAAGTGTGACAACTGTTGTCCATCCCCAAAACATGACCCGGCTAGATCGATAATGTTTTATCATTCTTATAAATAAGGTTACGGTCCAAATAAATAGAATGCCTGCAATGAAGCGATGTCCCATCTGAATCCACTGTTCCAAACTATAAGCTGAAAATGCGAAAGGGGAGGTGTTCGTACAAAATGGCCAATCCCCACAGACTAGATTTGCATTTGTATGACGGACAAGTGCCCCGGTATATACAGCAATAAGTGTGTATAATGTCAGTAAATAGATCTCTATTCGATGTCGTTTCTGAATGAAAAGTGAACTCGCATCAAACTTCTTATCAATTTCAAAAATAAGTAGCATTAATAAGAATACAGCTGCAAAAGAAATGAGAGAAATTCCAAAATGTGCTGCTAATACGAAGTCAGATTGTCCCCACATTACTGCTGCTGCCCCAATTAATCCTTGTAAAACGAGAAAAAAGATGGATAAAAACGAAAGAAATTTGACTTCTCGAATGTGGCCGATATGTTTCCAAGAGAAATAAGATAATAATAATACGACCACACCAACAACCCCGGACACTAATCGGTGACTAAGCTCGATGACTAGCTCGGCATTAATATTGGTTGGAATGAACTGGCCATGACATAACGGCCAGCTTTCCCCGCATCCTGCCCCAGATTCTGTTTTTGTTACAAGCGCTCCGCCAATTAAGATAAATATCATTCCAATTGACGCGACTATTGAAAGCCATTTTAATATTTTGATCATAAAAATATCCTCACTTCATGTTGATTATAATATGGAATTTTTAAAGATCTCCACTGTTTATTTTCTATAATTTCCATAATAATATCTCTTGAGCAGATAAATCAATTAAATAATGGGAAAATGTGATAATTGACACACAATCTACATAATATCATGGTTTATTACTATTTTCATGGTAAAAACGAGAAAAAAACCTTGCATTGTTCGTCATTGTCTGCTAGAAATAATGTAGGGGATATTTGATAAGCTTTATAAAACTATGTCCATTTTTATTTGGGCAGCTACATATTTTATACTTAAAAGGAAGGCTATGATGCCTTTTATTTTATTTTATATATGACATTCACAAAATTGTCATATATTCTATCCCTTTTGGGGCATGAATCTTATGTAGCAAAATAGATTGTACTTATACTTCCATGATACAATGAAGATTATAATAAGGATACTTATGGGAATAGTAATAAAAAATAGTTCTTGAACTACTCGAAGTATGCTTATTTAAATGTGTTCCTTAAGTCAGGGATTTGAAGGGGGGATATTCATAATGAACAAGGTCGAGACAACAACTTCATCACAAGTGTTGGGGAATGTAACTGTATCAAAGGAAAATAAAACATCATTTATTTCAGACTTAAAAGCTCTTGTTAAAGTTGGTATTGTAAATTCAAACTTAATGACAACATTTACTGGATTTTTATTAGCACTTCATTTTACCAATTCCTCGTTTTTAGCAAATTGGGATGTTTTACTATTAACTATGTTTGGTAGCGCTCTTGTTATTGCGGGAGGATGTATCTTCAATAATTGGTACGATGTTGATATCGATCCTATCATGACTCGGACAAAAAAACGTCCTACAGTTACTGGGAATTTATCAATGCAAACGGTGCTATTTCTAGGAATTGCTTCAACAGTTACAGGTCTAATTCTATTGATGTTTACAACAATTGAAGCTACCTTAATTGCATTATTTGGCTGGTTTGCATATGTGGTCTTATACACCATGTGGTCAAAAAGGAAGTATACATTAAATACGGTAGTAGGAAGTTTTTCTGGAGCAGTCCCCCCTTTAATAGGTTGGACAGCAATTGATCCAAACCTTCATATTGTACCAGTTGTATTATTTCTCATTATGTTTATATGGCAAACTCCACATTTCTTAGCCTTAGCTATGAAAAAAGTAGATGATTATAAAGCAGCTGATATTCCGATGCTACCTGTTGTTTATGGATTTGAATTTACAAAGCGACAAATTGTTATTTACATTGCATGCTTATTGCCATTACCATTTTTTCTCTATGAGCTAGGCCTCGTATTTGTCACAATTGCAACCCTGTTAAATATAGGTTGGCTTGTAATTGGAATCAGAGGATTCTCCGTGAAAAACGATTTGAAATGGGCGAATTTAATTTTCATATATTCTTTAAACTATTTGACAATTTTATTTGTAATGATGGCATTAGTAACAATCGATTTCCCTATTAATTAAAATATAAAGATGAATGACAGAAAGAGAGGTATGAATACATGTTAGGTTGGATGGGAAAATTTAGAGCTTTGTTTTTGTTAAGCTCATTGGCACTAGTATTATCTGGCTGTGGTAAAGAAAATTTAACAGCTTTAGTACCAAAGGGGTATGGTGCTGAATCTTCATTAGATTTAATTATTTTAACAACCGTTATTATGTTATTTGTTTTTGCGGTAGTTATGGTTATTTATGTGATCGCACTTGTACGTTTTCGTAAAAAGAAAGGTCAAGAAGATTACATACCAAAACAAGTTGAAGGAAATCACACATTAGAAACAATATGGACTGTGATTCCGATTCTCCTATTAATCATCATTGCAGTTCCTACTGTAATAGCTACATTTGATTTGGCAGATGATGCAGGTGCAGAGGACGCTATTAATGTAAATGTAACTGGTAATCAGTATTGGTGGCATTTTGATTATGCAGGAGAAGAAATTCAAACGAGTCAGGATCTATACATCCCGGTTGGTGAGAGAGTGTATTTAAACATGCTATCGTCAGACGTTATCCATTCATTATGGGTACCTTCGTTATCGGGTAAAATGGATGTTAACCCTGAGAACGAGAACACAATGTACATTGAAGCATATGAAGAAGGCGTATATTGGGGAAAATGTGCTGAATTCTGTGGACCTTCTCACTCATTGATGGACTTTAAAGTAGTAGTTGTTAGTCCGGAAGAATATGAGGAATGGGTTGCAGATATGCAAAATGTTGATCCTGAAGAACCAGCAGATAGTGAAATAGTTGAAGATGGTCAGCAATTATTTGAAGAAAATAACTGTATGGCATGTCATGCAATTGGTTCATCACCAGTGGCGACAGGACCAAACTTAACAAACTTCGGGGATCGTTCACGTTTAGCTGGAATTGAAGATCTATCAAAAGATAATTTAGTAAAATGGTTAAAAAACCCTGAGTTAATTAAACCAGGAAATAAAATGACTGGTAAATATCCTACTCTTTCAGATGAAGATGCGGATAAATTAGCAGATTATTTACTGCAATTACAGCCTTCAGATATAACTCCTGATAGCGCTGGTAACTAATAAAAAATAGGGATGGAAGACGTAAAAGGGAGGTTTATCTTGTGAGTATAGCTACTCAGAACAAAGGCTTCGCTGCCGTGTTATGGGACTACTTGACTACAGTTGACCACAAAAAAATTGGTAAATTGTATTTGTATGCAGGTGGTTTGTTTTTCCTACTCGGTGGGCTAGAAGCAATGATTATCCGTATACAATTAATCGAACCTGAAAATGACTTTATAACAGCAGGTTTATATAATGAAATGATTACAATGCATGGTACAACCATGATATTCTTGGCAGCCATGCCGTTACTACTTGGCTTAATGAATGCGATTATGCCATTACAAATAGGTGCTCGTGATGTTGCATTTCCATTTTTAAATTCATTAGGTTTTTGGATGTTCTTATTTGGTGGAATTATGTTAAACGTTAGTTGGTTTACTGGTGGAGCACCTGATGCAGGGTGGACAGCTTATTCACCATTATCAACCACCTCACCAGGTCATGGTGTAGACTATTATATTATGGGTCTTCAGTTATCGGGTGCAGGTACACTAATGGGTGGTATTAACTTTCTAGTTACGATCGTAAATATGCGTGCACCAGGTATGACGTATATGCGTATGCCATTATTCACATGGACAACATTTGTGATTAGTGTGTTAATTTTATTTGCGTTCCCGGCATTAACAGTAGGTCTTTTCCTATTAATGTTTGATCGTATGTTTGGAGCTGCATTCTTTGATGTTGCCTTAGGTGGTAACTCAATTATTTGGCAGCATATCTTTTGGATTTTTGGTCATCCAGAGGTTTATATTTTGGTTCTGCCAGCATTTGGAATATTTAGTGATATATTCTCAACTTTTTCTAAGAAAAGATTGTTTGGTTATACGGCAATGGTATTTGCAACCGTATTAATTGCATTCTTAGGATTCATGGTATGGGCTCACCACATGTTTACAGTTGGTATGGGACCTGTAGCAAACTCTATATTCGCAATTGCAACAATGGCAATTGCAGTACCAACAGGTATAAAAATCTTTAACTGGCTACTAACTTTATGGGGTGGACAGATCACAATAAATTCTGCCATGCTATGGGCATTAGGATTTATTCCAACCTTTACACTTGGTGGTATGACTGGAGTAATGGTTGCAGCATCAGTTGCCGACTATCAGTACCATGATACGTACTTTGTAGTGGCCCATTTCCACTATGTAATCGTTGGTGGGGTAGTATTCGGTATTCTTGCAGGTTGTCATTATTGGTGGCCGAAGATTTTCGGACGTATCCTACATGAAGGAATGGGTAAATTAACATTCTGGACATTCTTTATAGGTTTCCATTTAACTTTCTTTATCCAACATTTCCTAGGGCTAATGGGGATGCCACGTCGTTATTGGGTATTCCTTGAAGACCAAGGGTTAGATACTGGAAACTTTATCAGTACAATTGGAGCTTTCTTCATGGCATTTGGTGTTATTGTATTTTTAATCAATGCAATCTACACCGCTATTAAAGGGGAAAAAGCACCAGCTGATCCATGGGGAGGACGTACATTAGAATGGGCTATCGCCTCACCACCACCATATTATAACTTTAAACAATTACCATTAGTACGTGGGTTAGATCCTTTATGGATTGAAAAAGTAGAAGGTAAAGGAAAAATGACTCCAGCAGAGCCTTTAGGTGATGTACACATGCCAAATGGATCGTTTATTCCATTTGTTATGTCACTAGGTTTCTTTATCGCAAGTTTTGGTTTCATTTATCATGCAACTCATGATGTTGCCTACCTCTTCTTATTTGGTGGAATGGCAATTGGTCTTGGTAGTATGTTAGTGAGGTCTCTTAAGGATGATCACGGCTACCATATTACGAAAGAAGAACTTGAAAGGGAGGCTGACTAATATGAGTCACGATCATTCCTTAAATCCGGAAACAATGCCTCATAACCCAGAAAAAGCAACTCTAGAAGGGAAAAATAAATTCCTTGGTTTGTGGTTCTTTCTAGGTGGAGAGACGGTTCTTTTTGCAAGTTTATTTGGAACGTATTTAGCATTGAAAAATTCAACTGCTGGCGGTCCTTCATCAGAGGAATTGTTTGGGTTAGAATTAGTTTTCATTATGACAATGTTGCTATTGACTAGTTCTTTAACTAGTGTTTATGCAATGTATCATATGAAAAATAATGACTTTAAGAAAATGCAATTGTGGTTAGGAATAACTGGCTTGCTCGGTCTTGCGTTCCTATCCCTTGAGATTTATGAGTTCTATCATTATATCCATGAATATGGTTTTACGTTCCGTTCATCTGCCTTTGGTTCAGCTTTCTATACACTAGTTGGATTTCATGGAGGGCACGTATTATTTGGACTTTGTTGGTTAACAGCAATTATGGTTCGTAATGCCAAAAGAGGATTAAACCTATACAACGCTCCGAAATTTAATACTTTCAGTTTATATTGGCACTTTATTGATGTCGTATGGGTATTTATTTTCACTGTTGTATACTTAATGGGGAAGGTGGGCTAAATTATGGCAAATAACACCAATACCGGGAATTTTGATTCGTTCCATAAACAAAAACATAAAGATGAAATGGTAAAGCAACTAATTACTTTTGCGTTAATGATTGTATTTACTCTTATAGCCTTTGTAGTAGTACTGACAGGAGTAGATAAAATATTCGCTATACCACTATTGTTACTATTAGCAGTGGTTCAGGTTGCATTCCAATTTTATTATTTCATGCATATGAAAGATGCAGGCCATGAAATGCCATCCTTAATGATTTACGGAGGAATAGGAGCTGCTATAGTAACTATATTAGCTCTTACGTTAATCATTTGGTGGTAAGATAGAAAAGATCAGGACAATTCCTGATCTTTTTCTTTTAGCTAAGTCCTAGTTAGTTAGTTTTTTACGTAAAATGTCACATTTATAGCGTTTCCTCACTTGGAAAATACGTTATACTAAATTATATAAGTTTTTTTTGGAGGAAATTAACTATGTGGTTAGAGTTACAAATATTTGGATTTCGTGCACTATGGAGTCCGTATTTTCTATTATTTGTTTTATCACTAGGAATTGCTTATTTCTTAGTGACTGGACCTTTGCGACATAAATTTGGAGTAATTGAAAAACCAAGTGTGAAACAACAAGCTATTTTCTACACTGGTTTGCTCTTATTGTATCTTGTTAAAGGGTCGCCTATTGATTTGCTTACACATATTATGCTAACAGCTCACATGATGCAAATGGCTGTTTACTTAATCATTTTTCCAATCCTTATGATTAAAGGAATTCCTGCGTGGATTTGGGAAAAAGTAATTAAACTACCAATTATTTATCCTTTAATGCGGTTTTTAACCAAGCCATTAATAGCTATTCTACTATTTAATGCGCTGTTTTCGATTTACCATATTCCTGCGGTTTTTAACTTTTCGAAGACATCACTAGTAGCCCATACATCAATTTCGATTATATTATTGATAGCTGCTTTTATTGTGTTTTTCCCAATGATTTCGCCGGTTAAAGAATTGGATAAGTTAAAACCTTTATTAAAGATCTTTTATATATTTGGTAATAGTGTCTTAATTACTCCTGCTTGTGTACTCATTATTTTTTCAAATGTTCCATTATTTGAGGCGTACAGTGCTAGTGGTGCTTGGTTACAGGCATTAGCATTATGTGTGCCGGGAGACGTACTAAATGGTTTAACATTCACGCTGTCAGGACCAGAAATGTTCTCTCCGATGAGTACATTAGAAGATCAGCAACTTGGTGGTATTATTATGAAAATCATCCAAGAAATAGCCTATGGTACGTTACTAGCTCAAATTTTTTATGGTTGGTTTAATGCAGAAAGTCATAAGATAGATCCATTACCGGTAGCAAATGCTACGGATTCTAATTAAGTAGTTATAAATTAAATAGAGTGGAAAACGAGGATAAGCTTATGTTTTCCACTTTTACATAACGTATTTAGAAGCTTTTATGTAGAAAGGAAAATTAGTAATGTATATACTACCGACAATAAGTACATTTTTTATTGTTCTCAGTGCAATTCTTGTGGCAATCGGATGGAGACTCATTTCTAAAGGGAAAGCTAGTGCCCATAAAAAGGTTATGATATCAGCGGCGATAAGTGCCATCATATTTTTCATCATTTACGCATCTCGTACCATATTTACTGGAAATACAAGCTTTGGTGGGCCAGATGAGATAAAGATTTATTATACGATCTTCCTTGTGTTTCATATTATTCTAGCTACAACGGGTGCTGTGTTTGGTATTGTAACCTTAACACTAGCATTGAAAAGGAATATATCGAAGCATAGAAAGATCGGTCCTATTACAAGTATTATCTGGTTTTTCACTGCGATCACTGGTGTAGCTGTTTATTTACTATTATACGTATTGTTTGATGGTGGAGAGACAACGAGTTTAATAAAAGCAATATTAGGAACGTAAAAAGGTGTGAGGCTGAGGTCTCACACCTTTTTTTAATTTATATCTTTAAATTCCATTTGATAATTCCTGCTTCTTTAGCGGAGTTAAAGATTATAACAGCCATTGGACCTAATATAAATCCGAATAAGCCTAAGATTTGTAACCCTAAAAACATTGCTATTAGAGTTGCTAGAGGGGATAACCCAATATGTTTTCCCATAACCTTTGGTTCAACGGTTCTACGAATGGCGAGTAGAATTATTGCCAGTACGGATAATTGTACTCCCATTGATATATCACCAGCTAAGAACATAAAAATAGCCCATGGACCTAATATGATAATGGAGCCAATGATAGGTATTAAGTCTACTAACCAAATAATGATAGACATGACTAAAGCAATATCCGGCACAATCAGGAACAATCCGATTAGCGTAACAATTAAAATTGGTATACTTACTAGAAACTGTGCTTTGAAAAAACCAACAACTACACTTTTTATGCGGTTCGTCATAAACGAAACCTTTTCAGCTGTTTGTACGGTAAATAATTGATACGTTTGAGCAGTGAGTTTTGGCAATTCTAACATAAAAAGAAATAAAGCGATTAAGTATACAATGAAACTAATTAAGTATTGAGGAATTGCCGCAAATGCTTTTGAAATATTTTCAATTGTTAATTTATCTTTTGCCGTATTTGTTAAGTCATTTACGTATCCTTGAATGCTTTCTGAGATCTCTTCAAAGAATTCTGGTGGCAAATCTTGCGTATAAATCTCTAACTTTTCTTCCCACTCTAGAATGATGACGTTGATTTGATTTACATAAGTTGGTACAGTTTCAACAAAATTTATAACTTGAGCTACTGCTTTTGTAACGAAAAATGTAGCAAGGAATCCAATTAACAATATGAAAAGTAAAAATACAACGAGAACAGAGTTTTTTCGACTAAATTTCAACCTACGTTGGACTAGCCTAACAGTTGGATTCAACGCTAAAGCTGTAATTAAAGCAATAACCAATGGAAGGGCAATTGGTAAAATAAAATAAAGCGCTAATAGTAATAATAGAAGCACTACTGATAAAATGATAAATTTCCATTGACGTTTCGTAATTTTTAAGGACAAAAGACGTGAAGTCTCCTTTCAAAAAACACTAAATTTCAGAATACATTCCTATTCAAAATATAGCACGTAATCCCGATTTTGAACAGATTTTTTTCCTTTTATACATTTGCAATATGAAAAGCCAACAGCTAGTAACTGGCTGTTGGCTGGTGTCTAAGGTATAAGTTGATTCTTTTAAGAGTTACTTTTCGTAATTAGTAAGTTCCTCTTTGACCTTTGCAACAAGTTTATGTGCACGTTCTACAAGATTTTCAGGGAAGTTTTCTTCTTCACCATATTCAACACCATGAGGGTAATAATGTTTACCTAGTAATGGTGTTAATAACTTAATAACGGCATTTCCTCTATCAACATCGCCTTCAACAGCATATCCTTGAATTCGAATATAATATGTAACATTTTTTTCTTTTGAACCTATTTTATAATCATATGTAACTCGTTCATAATCCCATTGACCAGCACGGATAAATGCATGTTTTCCCATAATATGATCAAGTGGCTTTAAATCCATAACTGTATCTTCAATTCCTAAGTTTTCTAGCTTCATTTTCTCCACCTCACAAAATTATCATCACTAAAACTATAATAGTACGAATTCCACCAAGTTGCAACGGAAAAGGGAAAACATTTCCTACGATTTCCTATTGAGTTCATGAAATTGAAACAACTCTTTTCTAGTATAATTCAACCATTTTAGTATAACTATTAAGAATGTAATTGAACTCTAATACATATAGTAGTTATATCATAATAGGAGAAGGGGAAAGAAACATGCGAACTTTAGTTCACGTATTGGTTGTCGTATTTTTATTAACGGTTGTAGCAATCCTTGGCTTTATGAAGGAGGCTGGATCAGCAGAAAAGGCTATAGATCATATTGCACTAGTCTTTCAAGATAAGAGTCTTGACTTGAAGCAAAAAAAGCTACCGGAGAAGCGGATTGCAGATCAAAAATTAGAAGGAGATCTATTTGATTGGATTGGCAAAAAACCAGAGGAACTGGTAGAAAAATACGGGGAGCCAATTCGAATAGATCCTAGTGCTTATACCTATGATTGGTGGGTTTACACCAATGAAGAAACTCACTTCATTCAATTTGGAGTTGCAGAAGGTGAAATTATTACAATTTATGCTACTGGGTTAGACTTGGAAATCGCTCCATTCTCGATAGGTGATTCCTATGATTTGGTAGATAAGGAGTTACCTTTTGAACAAGAAGTGACTTATACGAGTGGACCATCATCCTATACTTTTCAGCTTACGGACGAGGATTTACAGCATCGACCTTTAGCTAAAGTAACAAGTGATTTATTTATTCAAACTTATTTCGATTCTTTTACGGAACAATTATCTTCTATACGAATTATGAAAGGGGATGTTCTCCTACAACACCACCCATATGCTATGGAATACCGAGGGGAGATACCAAGTTCTCCAAATCCAAGTGAGGAGAAATGGGCGGATATTGAACATGGGATGGAGCAACAGGTGTTTGAAATATCAAACGTGATACGAAATTATTTTAATAAGTCACAACTGAAATGGGACGACAAGGTACGTGAAGTTGCTTATAGCCACAGTAGGGATATGGCTGAGAATAATTATTTCTCTCATTATGGTTTAAGTGGTGACGGATTAAAAGAACGACTTGCTGAAAATGAAGTGTATTACTTTGCAGCTGGTGAAAATATTGCCGCACAATATGTAGATGCACCTGCAGCTGTTCAAGGATGGTTAAATAGTGAAGGCCATCGGGAAGCGCTATTAAACAATAAATATACGCATTTAGGCGTTGGGGTGTATCGACTGTATTACACACAGAACTTTTTAACCAAGCCATAAACATCTTCAAATAAGTATGTTTAAAATTTCATTATACTTTCAGAAACGATTGGATAGATGCACAGTTAATATTTCTAAGCATACCCTAATTAAAGGATAAATTAGTAATTTCAGGCGATACCTGCAAAGAAAAATGGGGTGAATGATGTGAGTAATGATTTGCATCCTAAAGTCGTTGCTTTTAAGAAGTTTATTAATGAACATCCAAAATTAAGGGAAGAAATTAGAAAAAGTGGTCGGTCGTGGCAGGAGTATTATGAAAAGTGGATATTACTTGGTGAAGATGATCCACTTTGGGATAAGTTTGAGAAAGATAGTAATGAATCAGAGAAAAAATCAGGGAATAAATCAGAATTTTTTTCCCAGTTAATGAAATTAACAGAGAATGTGGATGTCGATAAAGTTCAAAAGCAAGTACATGAATTAAGTAGTACGGTAGCTACTTTACAAGAACTATTGGGGCAGTTTCAAGACAAGAAAAAATCAAACCAGTATCAACAAAACCAGCCTTACCACTGGTTTAGGGATTGATCCGTATTATGAATAGCTCATGTTATAATTATTTAAAATCTCGACCAGAATTGCTGCAATTTGTACGAAGTAATCCGATGTGGTACCGTTATTTGACTAGAGATCCTAACAGGATTTATGAGATAGAAAAGGAAGCGAAACGGTTTTATGGTAAAACTTTTCCACAGCAAGTAGAAAAGATAAATAATGGAGTACAGATGGTTGGGATGTTTTTACAATTCGCAGAAACAATGAAAGATTAGCCGTTTTCATTTTCACCGTATCAAATTAATGGTAAGATATAGGTGGAGGTGATACTACGTATGATAGCTACACTTGAATATGTAGATATACTAGATCGAGCTGAGTTACTAGGAAATATGATCATACAATCGGAAGTTGTTGTTGCTTTTCAAAAAGCACGTAATGAACTTAATACCGATCCAGAAGCACAAAAGCTAATTCGAGCTTTTAATGATATAAAAGAACAATACGAGGATGTACAGCGTTTTGGGAGATACCATCCTGATTATAATGAGATTATGAAGAAGGTCCGTACCACCAAGCGTGAGATGGATATGCATGAAAAGGTTGCAACCTATAAAATAGCTGAACGAAATCTACAGCGGTTACTGGATGAAATTAGTGAGCACATTGCACATAGTGTAAGTAAGGATATAAAAGTTCCTAAGGACGGAGCAGCATTATCCGATAGCGGGTGTGGCTGCGGTAGTGGAGGTAGCTGTGGCTGTGGAGGGAGTAAGGCTTCCTAAGCAACTTATTAAGGCATCACTCTTTTTGGAATATTACTGATATTAACGGTGGAAGCGAGGAGGCATAATGAGAACGAAGCGACAAGGTATCATTGTTTGGTTTCAGCATATGAAAAATCTTAAGCAAATTAAGCGATATGGTCACTTACTTTATACATCGAAAAAACTCAAATATGCAGTTCTATATGTTGACCAATCAGCAATTGAAGAAATTGAGGCAAAACTATCGAAGCATTCTTTTGTCTCACGTGTAGATCGTTCTTTCAAGCCTGATATTCGTACGGATTTTGAAAATGCGAAGCCTGATAAAGCAAAGCAGTATGATTATAAAATGGGTATATGAAACTTTGCGGTTATACGAGCCGCAAAGTTTTTTTGTATTATATTTTTTACTAGAATCCACTTCTTTATTAGATTGGAATGAGTATAGTAAACTTTAATGTTAAAATTCCTAAGCAATAAAAAAACCTGCAGAAATAATTCTGCAGGTCCCTTTGTTTTCTTGTTAGAAAACAAAAAGGCAAAGGGAGAGGAGAAACCGGAGGAGAACTTATGGGGAAGTGTAAGTCTCTTCTCCGTGTTTTGAAACAACCAAGCTACGCATTAGCTGTCTCATGTGTTATTATGGACAAGGATTAGAAATATATACTTATTTTCTAATATTTTTTTAGAAGTGGAGTAAGTACAAATTTAAACCGTTTTATGATAGGATTAATGTCGAATAATGTCACAGGATGAGGTGCTTTGATGCGGATAGTTGCAGGTATACATAAAGGAAGACAATTGAAAGCTGTACCTGGTAAGTCAACTCGGCCAACTACTGATAAAGTGAAAGAGGCTATATTTCAAGTGATGGGTCCATTTTTTGACGGAGGTACTTGTTTAGATTTGTTTGCAGGAAGTGGTTCATTAGGAATCGAAGCAATTAGTAGAGGAATGGATAATGGTATTTTTATTGATAAACATCCAAAAGCTATACAAACAATCCATGAGAATATCCGAAACTTTAAATTGGAAGATGTTACAGAAGTTTATCGCACAGACGCATTTCGTGCGTTAAAAGCTGTAGACAAGAGAGACCTTAAATTTAATTTGATTTTTTTAGATCCACCGTATGGGAAAGTTAATTACACAAATTTATTGCAGGATATCGAAAAGAATCAACTGTTAACTGATGATGGCATTGTCTACTGTGAACATGATCCAAAAGAATTATTTGAGATACCTATGGATAATTACCAAATACTAAAGCAAGGTGATTATGGTGGCGCTATTGGGGTAACGATAATTAAAAAATCTTGAAGAACATATTGGTTAGGGAGGTTTAAGCTAGTGAGTAGATTGGCGATTTGTCCAGGAAGTTTTGATCCGATAACATATGGACATTTGGATATTATAAGACGAGGGGCTTCAATATTTGACGAAGTAATCGTTGCGGTTTTTAATAACCAGTCAAAAAATCCATTATTTTCTGTTGAGGAACGAATGTATCTCATTGAAGAGTCAACAAAAGATTTACCAAATGTTTCAGTTGATGCAAGTGCTGGACTACTAATAAACTATGCAAAAGAAAAGAATGCACAAGCTGTTCTGCGAGGGTTACGAGCAGTAAGTGACTTTGAATATGAGATGCAAATTACATCGATGAATCGGAAATTAAATGAAGAGATAGAAACTTTATTTATGATGACAAACAATCAATATTCCTTTTTAAGTTCAAGCATCGTTAAAGAAGTTGCAAAGTATAAAGCAAATGTTTCTGATTTAGTGCCAGAGGTAGTTGAAAAAGCATTACAGGACAAATTTAAATAATTATCAGAGGGGACCTTTAACACTATAGAACGATGGATAGGTTTTGGTGCCAAGACTATTTCAGGAAAATCCCATAGCTGATACGTTTACTAGTAAAGGAATCAGTTTGGATTTTCCTTCCGTATTTGAAGTCTTATTGCAGATAACGTATTTTAATGTGTCGTAACTCTTTAGTTTGGCGAGATTTCATATTCTCCATCTTTCAATATAGATTTCAGCTACATGTAAGCTGATCCAATTGCAGAAGAAGGTATAATGTTTTTTTAGTAACCAGCCATCTGATATTTACCTTTCAGCTCCGCTTTCTCCTTCATTACATTACAATTTCCTTGCTAAAAACTTATCCCTTTACTGACCTTTCGCAATTTCCAAAGGCTGTTACGGTAACAGTATTTTCGATTAACACAACTCTATTTCAGCAAATTCTTTAATATCTCTTTAATCGACGGAAGATGATTATAGCAGAAATGAATAAGAATGCCATCGTTACTATTGGTCCGAATTGATTGAACAATTCTAAAACATAATACATCGTATTTTCTTGGTAAACTGGTTTGCTTACAGGTATTTGATCGAGTTCAATTACTTGACGATTAATATACAGAGGTTTGTACAAAATAATTACTAACATACCCGCAATGAAGCCGTGTAAAATTCTAGCCATAAAATAAGGAGTAAATCGAATATCTGTCTTGGAAATGATGCTGGCTACTTGTGCTTGAACAGAAAATCCATTAAATCCAAGAATGAAGCTAACGATGATCATACTTGAAAGGAAAGGATCAATTGATTCTTTGGAAATTAAGTTAGCTCCAATGGTTATTTCAAATAGACCAGAAATAAAAGGTAATGCCAGTTCTACAGGTAATCCTATCAAGCTAAAGATCGTCTGAAATGCAACAGCTATAACTGGTGTTATATCTATTAAAAATAACAGTTTCGTTAATACGGAAAATAAGATAATGAAACCTCCAACCATCACCAATGTCTTAATGGAATTTAGTACAGCATCACCCATTATTTCACCGAGAGGGCGTGAATCTTTCAATCGTGTCTCGTGCATTTCTTTAAAGGCGCGTTTTAAGGATACTTTTCTTCTGCTATTGTTCTGTTGTTTAGGTGCTTCTGCTTTTCGCCCGTAAAAACGCATGCAAATACCTACCATGGCATTTCCTACGTAATGGCATATTGCTAGCAAAATACCAAGTTTGGGATCATGAAAGAAGCCTACAGAGATTGCCCCGAATATAAATAGCGGACTAGAAGCGTTGGTAAAGGAAACAAGACGTTCTGCTTCAATTTGAGTTAATTGCTTTTCTTCTCGTAATCGAACGGAAATCTTTGCTCCAGTAGGGTAACCACTTGCCATCCCCATAATCCATGCAAAGCTACCAGCCCCTGGAACATTAAATAAAGGACGCATGATTGGTTCAAATAATACGCCAACAAATCGAACTACTCCGAAACTAAGCAATAAATCTGCTATAATAAAAAATGGTAATAAAGATGGAAAAACAATTTCCCACCACATATCGAGTCCACGGATACTTGCTTCCAAAGCGTCTTGTGGGAATTTAATTAAAGTAAACGCAAAAAAGATGGTGAATCCTGCTAGCATTAAGGTTTTTATTATTTGTTTCAACATATTGCCTCCTAAAGGTGAATCTTGTCTGTACTTATTTTTATAGGAATAGTAAAATAATTTTAGCTTGTCCCTTATGCAATTCATTTGAAAAATCCTTTTAAGAGGTATATCCTATATGAATTACTGGACAGTTAAATCAAATATATTGGTTATCTAAAATCCGTTGAACAAAAATCGTTCATCACAAAGTGAATTGAGTTTTAAAATATGTACAGGCTATCGTATTTTTAAGACAGGTTTGCATGTTTATATCAATATACGCACATACAACCTAGGTTTATGCCATACACTTTTTTACAAGCTATTAGAATTTTGTAGAGTTTATGTGATCCACAAGTTGTATATTAGGTCATTCAACAGTTAAAGGGAGTTTTACGATGAAATTTTCCAAGAAGCAGATAATATTCTTAGTGATTGTCGTTGCCGTAGCTTTATTCCTTTCTTCATATAAGTTACCTTTTTATATTCAAAAGCCTGGGGGAGCAGATGAGTTAAACCCAATTGTTGAAGTTGTAAATGGTTTTGAAAGTGAAGGGGATATGCATTTGGTAACAGTCAGAGGTGGACAAGCTAGCCCAATTCAATATATGTTTGCGAAACTTTTACCCTATCAAGACGTTTTACCACTTCATCAAGTTCGTCCAGAAGGAGTTTCTGAGGAAGAATATATTCAGGCTCAATTGCAGATGATGGATAGTTCACAGGAAAAAGCCATCGTAGTAGCTTATGAAGCTGCGAATGGTAATATATCAATTGAGGATAATGGAGTATATGTAGTATCTGTTTTGGAAGGGGTTCCTGCTGCTGAAATTCTTCAAATGGGAGATTTAATAATGGCTATTGATGAAATTGAGATCCAGCGTGCAGAGGATTTAATTAGTTATGTAGAAAACAAAAAGTCAGGCGACACCATAACAGTTGAGTTTGAACGAAATGGTGAAATACATACGGAAGACATTTTGCTTAGTGAGTTAGAAGAACTTGATAACAATGTTGGAATTGGAATTAGTTTAGTAACGGATAGAAATGTAGAAGTTGACCCAGAAGTAAAATTTTCCAGTGGTAGAATAGGTGGTCCGAGTGCTGGTTTGATGTTCTCCTTAGAGATATATGACCAACTAGTCGAAGAAGACTTAACGAAAGGCTATGAGATAGCAGGAACTGGCGAAGTTGACTACGAAGGTAATGTAATGCGAATTGGTGGTATTGATAAGAAAGTAATTGCTGCAGACCGAGAAGGTTGTGATATTTTCTTTGCTCCGAATGAAAATGGAGCAAGCGATTCGAATTATGAACTTGCTAAGGAAACGGCAAAAGAAATTGAGACAGATATGAAAATTGTGCCTGTAGATACATTTCAAGATGCACTCACTTATTTAGAGGAGTTAGAATAAAAAATAGACCTGGTAAGGTCTATTTTTTTGTTACAATTGGACCGATTATTTCTTGTTTAAACAGACGATGCCGATTTTTAATAGGTAATACGCTGTAATAAGCGTTGGTTGCTCGTTCCTCCATAATAAGCATTTCATTAGTGTTACGACTTAGCTGTGTTACTAATGGGACATTCATTTCTTTTTTACGTACATTTAAATAAGCTTGTCCTTTTGAAGTTAAACCTAACAACCTAACGTAGGGTATCGTTGTTATATTCTCAATATGTTCCATCTCATACTTCTTTGTATTCGTTAGAAGATGTACGAATATACGTTGGATCCTTGTCCACGTATACCGTTTTGTTTTGATGTTAGAGACCCAATCTCTAAACGATATTGCTTTTTGAGCAGTCTTTTTTATACGATGCTCGATCCCTTCATCCATACCTTGGATTTCGGATAACTCATCTATACTCATCGTTTGAACTCGGTAAATTAAATAAGGAAAGTACCTTTCCCAATCATGCCAAGCTGTTGCCGTCTGCTTATATTCTTCTAACTGGTTGATTGTTGCTTCAGGCATTGTATAATGAATATTACTAATGGGGCGTTCGTGTTCTATTAATTGTCTACGAATACTTGTTGCGCTCGATATAGCACTGGTAATGGTTTCATCATGATAGTTATTACTTGTTCGTTTAATTGTGAGTGGTTCGATAGATAGCTGATGGTCTTTTATTGCTTGGACATAACTAAAGCCAAGAATGTTGTTTGGTTTTGACAGATCCATTTCCTGTTCGGTTAAACCGATGGCTTGATAAGCTTCTTTACTCGCTTCCGGATAGGAAAGGCCTTTGTTCAATCCTTTTTTTAGTTGGTATCGATAGGTATGGTCCTCTTTATGTAGTGTTTCATAACTAGTTAGAAATGGAGTTATCTCTCCCGTCTCGCTCCCAAAACAAATTGTATCAACTCCAACTTCGTGAAGTGTTCGTACTGCTCCAGAAGCAAATAATTTACTGCTTTGAACAGCAAACGGATAGGGCAACTCTAACATAATGTCAATACCTGTTTGAAGAGCGGCTTTTGTACGGTGAAACTTATCCATTATAGCCGGCTCCCCCCGTTGTAAAAATGACCCACTCATCACTGCGATCATGCAATCTGCTCCAGAAGTTTTTTTAGCTTCTTGAAGGTGGTAAACATGTCCATTGTGAAAAGGGTTATATTCGACAATTAGCCCACACGCTCTCATAATTAACACTCCTACAATCTAATTATGGTATATTGTACCAAAAAAACATTATATGTGCATGATGTATTGGTGTTTGGTACGCTTAATATAATGATTACATTATAATCAAAAGGGAATACTATTCCTAAATTTGAGTACTTTTTACAATCTGTAAAGAAAATATATTGACAAAACGCTATTTTCCTTTTACAATTACTCTTGTTGCCTTGAGGTGAAAACAATGAAATTTACAGTAGCACAAATTAAGAAAAAAGCATTTAATGAGCCTTTCACATTTGCTGATAAGGTCGATGTTTCTGAACTTGAAACAATGAACAATGATATACGACAAATCAAACCTGTCGATGTACAAGGTGAGTGCACGGTACATGGGGATCAATTTATTTTTCAATTTACAATACGTGGAGAAATGATCTTACCATGTGCAAGAACATTAGTAGATGTTACTTACCCATTTGATATTCGAGCTCGCGAGATATTTACGACGACATCGTATCTTGCAGATGGAGATCAAGAGGATGAAATTCATTTAATTGATGGAGAAGTGCTTGACTTAACGCCGTATATCAAGGAAAATATCTTATTGGAGGTTCCTTTTCGAGTGTTTTCTGATGAAGCGGATGTCCAAGAAAACTTCCTTCAAAAAGGAAATGATTGGGAAGTAACTTCAGAAAATACAAAAGAAAAGAAAATAGACCCACGTTTGAAAAAACTGGAGAATCTATTTAAAGATAACGAGAAAGAAAAATAAGAATTTTGATTCATGTTTTGCTTTCGTATTTGAAGGAGGTGTAAGTCATGGCAGTACCTAAAAGAAGAACTTCTAAAAAAGTAAAAAATCAACGTCGTACTCATAAAAAATTACACGTACCTGGCATGGTAGAATGTTCAAATTGTGGTGAACTAACAAAACCACACCATGTATGTAAATCATGTGGACATTATGATGGTAAAGAAGTTGTAAACAACTAGTTGAGAGAAACAGATCACAAGAATAAGTGATCTGTTTTTTTATATAAAATATTTCTAAAACCAGGAGGGAAATATGGAAGAAACTGTTCGTTATCAATATAAAAGCGATGGGTATAGTGTAATTACTATTGATCGCGCAGAGAAACGGAATGCAATTTCTAATCAAGTTGCACAGGATATGAAACAAGCAATTCAACGTGCCTTAAAAGATAAATGTAAATTTTTGATCGTAACGGGTGCAGGTGAGAAAATGTTTTGTTCTGGCGGTGATTTACGAGAACTTCACGGTGATTTAACACCAGATGCTGCCTACGAGCACTTGAACCAAATGAAGGAAATTTTATATTCAATTGTATCTTTTCCAGTTCCAACAGTTTGTTTGTTAAATGGTAATGCATTAGGTGGAGGTTGTGAATTAGCCAGTGCTTGTGACTTTAGAATTGCAAAAGAAGATACAAGTTTTGGTTTTGTTCAAACTACATTAGGTATAGTCCCGGGCTGGGGAGGCGGAGCTTTATTATATGAAAAATTGTTTCCTAGTTTTGCATATCAGTGGTTAATGGAAGCGGAAGTTTATTCTGATAAATTCTTACAACAAAAAGGGTGGATACATAAAGTAATTTCAAATAGCGATTGGAACAAAGTCGAAGAAATATTAGCTCCATACCTGTCAAAGTCTTACGAACAAATGACAGCATTGAAGGGACAGTACAATGACAGGATGAAATTAGATGATCTTTATCAAAAGATGAACGAAGAAGTTCGTAAATGTGCTAACCTATGGGATTCTGTTGAGCATATCGAAGCTGTTGAACGTTTTTTAAATCGTAAGTAATTTATAATAAATTAAGCATAATTAGTAAATTTTCATGGTTAAATACTAAAGTGTGATTCTATCACTCCTACTTTTAGCATACATTGATAGCAAATAGATAAGGAGTGATGTTATGAATGCGACACGTCAGGATGCTTGGACCGAAGACGAAGATATTATATTAGCAGAGACAGTGCTTCGCTATATTAGAGAGGGGAAAACGCAACTAGAAGCATTTAAAGAAGTTGCAAAACGATTATCAAGAACATCGGCTGCCTGTGGCTTTCGGTGGAATGCTACAATTCGTAAAGAATACTCTGAAGCGATTCAACAAGCCAAAGAAGAGAGGAAAAAAGGGAATAATCTACCACCTAAACAAACTACACTTTGGACTGGTGCTGAAAAAGCTTCTCAAGAGAAGGACACATTAGAGACAGCGATTCTATTGTTAGAAAAAATGAAGTCCGAATATTCCACTCAACATGATATAAATAAGCATGAGAAATTATTAAACCAGTTAAAAGAAGAAAATGAGCAATTAAAGGAAAAGCTAACGAGATATGAGAATGCATGGAAAGAAATGGGCAATTTGTGGAACTGGGTTAGGGAAAAAGATCAAAAATAGTTAAAAATTGATATCTTTATTTCATATATTTTATTGCCATTATATTAGCCATGTAATAGTAAAAAGACATGAATGAGTTGATGAAAAACCATTCATGTCTTCCTCTTTATTTATGTCATTCGGAATGATTCTGTTCTTTAACACCTTGTGGTAGCCAAATTAATGGATTTTCCCCTAGATCTCTTTCCATTTCGTATTTTGCCTTTTGGAAGCCCATTCTCTCCCAGAATCCATGGGAGTTAATTCTTGGATTCGTTTTAATTGGAAGATTAAAACTCTTGGCGAAATCGACTAATTCCTTTCCATATTTTTTATTACGGTAATGTGGAAGCACTTCCAATTTCCACAACTCTAAATAATCTTGTGGTGGTTCGAAATATGCGTCATACTTTTTGTTAACCTTATATAGACTCATTCTTGCTACGAGTGTATCTCCATAGTAAATACCATAAAAAGGTGATTCACTGTTATTTTCTACGATATTTGACTCCAAGTCTTCTAGCATAGATAATTCCTGATTGCCATATTCTTTAAACCGTTTAAACTCTTCTAAAGTTTTATAATTAATTAAAAGTCTTTCAACCTTTACCTCTTGCATACAAACATCCTCCCCGATGTCAGAATTATATATTGTTTTTGTATCTTTGATATTATTATAATATAAATGGCCGTAGAAATAAATAACATAGTTGGAATCATATAAGTGTTAAGAATTTTCATGAACATTTATTTGGGTTAAGATAAATTGCTGTGTCTTAAAACAGAAAGCATGAAATTCTTTTTGTTTTTAGGTACAATACGAATTGAATCGGAATGAAGTGTGAACGAGATAAATGATCAAACTTTAAAGGAGCATGTAATCTATGCAGATAGAACCAGTACATATAGAGAATAAAAATCAATTTATACGTGATTATCGAAACAATGAGCAGAATGTTATGCGGCATTTTGATTACACAGCATCATTTAAAGGGATGGAAGAAAGGGTTTCTGAGTTAAAGGAACGAGAATACCAAAGGGAAGAATTAGCGACTACCTTATATGAGATGAATAAGCAGTGGGATGCTCCTAGCGATACGTTGTCAAGAATAGAAATGTTACGTGACCCGAATAGTGTAGTAGTTATTGGTGGTCAACAAGCTGGTTTACTTACTGGCCCTTTATATACTATAAATAAAGTGATTTCCATAATACAATTGGCAAGAGAGCAAGAACGACTATTAAATATCCCCGTTATTCCTGTGTTTTGGATAGCGGGTGAGGACCATGATTTTGCTGAAATCAACCATGTGTACCTACTTAATAAGAATAAAATGAAAAAACATACGATCAATCATTACATTTCGGATAAACGTTCGGTGTCTAATATAGAAATAGATGAAGAAGCCGTAATGGACTGGCTTGAAAGTCTTTTTGAATCTTTAACAGAAACTTCTTATACAAAAGATTTGTATGTAAAGGTCAAAAATTGTTTAAGAAAATCTGAAACATATATTGATTTTTTTGCAAGAGTAATATTCCAATTATTCGATGATGAAGGTATTGTTTTAATCGACTCTGGTGATGCGAGGATTCGAAACTTAGAAAGTGAATATTTTATGAAAATGATTGATCACCAACATGAGTTAAGTGAAGGTGTATACCAATCATCCGAAATTATTAGACAAGAAGGCTATTCGATCTCACTAGATGTTGAGCGAGATGATGCACATTTATTTTACCATCATAATAGTGAACGAATTTTATTAAAACGAAATGAAGCGGGAGAATGGGTTGGTAAACAAAATGAAGTTCGTTTAACCACAGATGCTATTCGGAAAATCGCTGAAACTACACCAGAGAACTTGAGTAATAATGTAGTTACTCGTCCAATTATGCAGGATTTAGTATTTCCTACATTAGGATTTGTTGGTGGGCCAGGTGAGATCAGTTATTGGTCGGTGTTAAAACCGGCATTTGAAGTGTTGAATATTAAAATGCCCCCCGTAATTCCAAGGTTATCTTTTACATACATCGATAGAAAAATAGAAAAGTTGTTATCGAGATATAACATCCCATCCATTGATGTGATCAATAAAGGAGTGGATGTGCAAAAGGTAAATTGGCTAATGGCAAAAAGTGACCCGCCGGTAGAAAAGGTTGCAAATGAAGTGAAGCGAATTATTGAGGAAGCGCATAAACCGCTTCGTGAAATAGCTGGGCAGCTTCAATCAGATCTGGGTGATTTGGCAGACAAGAATTTGTTTTATTTACACCGAGAAATCGAATTTATGGAAGGAAGGATCCTAAAAACGTTAGAAGCAAAATACGAAAAGGAGTTAAGTGGGTTTGACCTACTAAATGAGACCTTGCATCCGCTTGGTGGATTGCAGGAGAGGATTTGGAATCCAATTCCTTTCATTAACCAGTATGGGCTATCTTTTATCAAGCAATTAACTAAGGAAACGTGGTCGTATGAACATGACCATTATTTGGTACGGCTTTAATCTGTTTGCAATTTAATATGAATTAATGCGTTCTCGTTCTCTTTACCTAACATGGCTTTGGTGAAGAGGACGTTTTTATTTGTTCATTTATTACAAAATGGTAAGGAGAAAGTCGATTCGGACAAAGGAGCTTCTTCTACAGTGTGGTGTTTAATCGCGACTTAGCTTTTGGCAAATACATAAGTAACCCATGATGCTATCAATGAAATGAGACGTAAGAATTAATTCACCACTTTTCTCCACTTTCGTATTCATAACCGATATAAAAGTGGGGTGAATGCTGATTTCATGGTGTTTATTATAACTGGGTCATATAAAAATGAGATGGTTTTAAAGTGAGTTACATGGGACGAAAGTAACAATTTTACCATTTGAATAATTTTTAGTGTAATAGAGTGGTGAAAAGTGGGGGGATGTGGTAAGATAGTTACATGAAAGTGGGGCGAACTATATGTTCATGGGTGAATTTCAACATAACATTGATACAAAAGGAAGAATTATTGTCCCTTCCAAATTCCGTGAAGACCTTGGAGAAAGCTTTGTAGTCACCCGTGGATTAGATAAGTGTTTGTTCGCATACCCAATGGAAGAGTGGAAATTACTAGAAGAAAAGTTAAAAAAACTCCCATTAACAAAAAAGGACGCTAGAGCTTTTACGCGTTTTTTCTTTTCTGGAGCAGTAGAATGTGAAGTGGATAAGCAGGGAAGAATAAATATTCCACAACCACTTAGAAATTATGCTGTTTTGGATAAAGAGTGTGTTGTGATCGGTGTATCGAATCGAATTGAGTTCTGGGCTAGTGAAAATTGGGAAGATTATTTTAATGATTCTGAGGAATCTTTTGCTGAAATTGCCGAGAACCTATTGGATTTCGACATTTAACGAATACAACAAATCAATGAAGTGGGTGTAAACGTGTTTGAACATTTTACAGTACTAAAAGATGAAACAGTAAAAGGATTAGATATAAAACCGAATGGTACATACGTGGATTGTACCGTTGGCGGGGGAGGGCATTCTGAAAGGATTGCTTCTCATTTAGACGAAGACGGATTGTTGGTTGCGTTTGATCAAGATATTGATGCGTTAACTGCAGCGAAGGAGAGGTTAGCACCATATGCCGATCGGATGTTATTTATACATAATAACTTCAGGCAAATAGAGTCTGAACTAATGAAAAACAATATACATGAAGTAGATGGTGTCTTATTTGACTTAGGTGTTTCCTCCCCACAGTTGGATAGAGGGGAAAGAGGATTTAGCTACCAGCATGATGCAAGACTAGATATGCGGATGAATCAAACGCAAGAGTTAACTGCGTATGAAGTTGTAAATGAATGGCCTTACAATAGGCTGGTTTCTATCTTTTTTAAATACGGGGAAGAAAAATTTTCGAAACAGATAGCGAGAAAGATCGAACAATATCGAGAGAATGCTCCCATTGAATCAACACATCAATTAGTTGAAATTATTAAAGAAGCTATTCCTGCTCCAGCGCGAAGGAAGGGAGGGCATCCGGCAAAACGTATTTTTCAAGCAATCCGTATTGCCGTAAACGATGAACTAGATGCTTTTAACGATGCGCTTCATCAAGCTGCGAGAGTTGTAGGGATTCGAGGGAGAGTTGCGGTGATTACTTTTCATTCATTAGAAGATCGATTGTGTAAACAAGCTTTTAAAAAGTGGAGTACAGCAAAAGAAACACCAAGAAACCTACCTATAATCCCAAAAGAATACGAGGCTCCATTCAAATTGTTGACACGTAAGCCGATAATAGCTAATGAAGATGAGTTAGATGAAAATCGCCGTTCACGATCTGCGAAATTAAGAATTGTTGAAAAGGTCAATGAATGGAATGATGACTTTATTTATGAAGAAGGGTGGAAAAAATAATGGCAGCTAATCATGCTAGAACATGGCAAACATATACGTCACAACCTACACATCAAACAACACCTGAAAAGAAGAAAGTAGTAGTTCGAAAGCATAGTTGGATAACAAAGGGAGAGAAAGTATTATACTCTTTTGTAGGTGCTTTGTTATTAGTTGCTGGTGTTTATATTGTATCTTTCTCGTCTTCTACCGATTCGTTAAATAGAGATCTACAATCTTTGGAACAAACGGTACAAACTCAGGAAGTGACAAATGAAGCATTAATGTTTGAAATTAAAGAATTGAGTAGACCAGAGCGTATTACCCAACGAGCTAAAGAGAGTGGTTTAACGATTCAAAATGCTAAAGTCAAGCAAGCGAGTTCCGTTAATAATTAAATAAGGTGATAAGAGATGAAAAAGAATCAAACGACCCACTTTATGACAGGTATTTTTATCATCTTTTTTGTAGCGATTTTTTTGATCCTTACTGGTAGGTTTATTTATATACAGGCCTCTGGCGAAGTTCAAAACGTTTCCTTGGAAGAATGGGCAATAGAAAAAAGGACTTCTTCCTACACGCTTGAATCAGAGCGAGGGAAAATCTTTGACAATAATGGTATGACACTAGCATATGATATGCCCACATATCGAATGTATGCCATTGTTGATCCAGCATTTTCGGAAAACTTAGAGAGCCCAAAGCATGTTGATGATCCTGTCAGTGCTGCTAATAAATTGGCGCCATTACTAGATGTGGATGAAAAGTATATTCTAGACCAAATAAATAAAGGCATTGATACGCAAAGGACGCAAGTAGAGTTCGGGAATGCAGGTAGAGCGTTAAGTCAAAGTGAAATGGAAGCAATAGATGATTTGAATATACCGGGGATTAATTTTTACCGTGAATCCTCTAGGTACTACCCTAACGGTATGTTTGCTTCTCATATCATAGGGTTTGCCCGAGATGAGGAAGTTGAAACAGAAGACGGAGCGATCGTTCGACAGGTCAAAGGGATTGCTGGTATTGAAAACGAAATGAATGACCTATTAGGTGGAAAAGATGGTTACATATCATATCAACGTGATTTGTATAATAAAAAACTACTAGATCCGAATGAAGTGATTCAAGAACCTGAAAATGGAGATAATGTTTACTTGACGATCGATCAGAAGGTTCAAACGTTGTTAGAAGATGTTATGTCTCAAGTTGAGGACAAATATTCACCTGAAAGGATAACCGCAATCGTAATGAACCCGAAGACTGGTGAGATAGTTGCGATGGGGAACCGACCGAGCTATAATCCAAACAACCCATCCAATGTGGAGAATTGGTATAATGATGCTATTTCAACTCCTTTTGAACTTGGGTCAACAATGAAAATGTTCACCTGGGCTGCTGCGATTGAAGAAGGGGTATATAATGGATCTGAAGGATTTAAATCAGGTAGTTATAAAATAAATGACCGCGTAAAAGCGATTAACGACCATAATTATGGTAAAGGTTGGGGAACGATTTCTTACGATGAGGGGTTTGCTCGTTCTTCGAATGTTGCTGCCTCAAAACTAGTATGGGAAAAAATTGGACCAGATAGTTTTCTAGAATACCTAGAAGATTTTCACTTTGATCAATTATCAGGTATTGATTTACCTGGTGAAGTGGGGGGGCAGATTCTATATAATTGGCCAGCCGAAAAGCTAACAACTTCTTTTGGTCAAGGTAGTACGGCTACACCAATTCAACTAATGAAAGCTGCAACAGCTATTGCTAATGATGGTCAGATGGTTCAACCTTATACTATAAAACAAATTGTTGATTCTACAACTGGCAAATTACTAGAAGAGAACGAGACGAAAGTAGTGGGCAATCCAATCTCAAAAGAAACCGCACAACAGGTGAAAGAATTACTTGTATCAGTAGTTCAGTCGGAACACGGTACCGGAAGTAGATTCAATTTACGTGATTATTCTGTAGCTGGAAAAACTGGTACAGCAGAAATACCGAATCCAGAAGGTGGAGGATACTTAACTGGAACTGGTAATAATGTCTACTCGTTTCTTGGGATGGCGCCTGCAGATGATCCTGAGCTAATGATGTATGTTTCTGTTAAACAGCCTGATTTAGAAACAGAAAATGGTATTGAGTCAGGAAGTAGTCCTGTTTCTTTTATTTTTAATCATGTCATGGAGAATAGTTTGCATTACTTAGATATCGAGCCTGATAAGGATGATTCCACTGATTTACAGCAGATTGAAATTCCTGATCTCATTGGAAAAAAAGTTTCTGTTCTACGAGAGGATTTAATAAGTAAAGGGATAACTGTAAATGTAGTAGGTGAGGGGGGTCAGGTTTCAGCATCCAATGTAAAAACTGGTGAATCGATACTACCTAATGAACGGGTTATTTTAGTTACAAATGAGCCAACCATGCCGGATGTTACAGGATGGTCTATGCGAGAAGTCTTGAAGCTTGCAGGTTTATTAGGAATTGAATTGGATATTAGTGGACATGGTTATGTCTATAAGCAAAATATCGATGAAGGAAGTTCAATTTCACAAGATGACAAGTTACATGTAGAGCTTATACCACCAACAGAAATAGGTGAAGCAGAAGAATCGGACGATGAGGAAGAGTAGGAGAATTTCCATTTAAGGAAGGACTGTATATGAATTGGGATCTATTATGCGGCGTAATGTATTACCGCTACGGAAAGCGAAGTATTCTGTCGTAGCAGTTTTATACCGCTAATAAGTGAAAAGTTAGTAACCTCCAACATAAAGTTACGTCGCATAATATACATGAAACGTTATTAGTGATGCGATAAAAGTTTATGTGAATCACGAAGTCTATGAAAGAATATCACTCTTAAGTTTACTATATGTTAATGTATAAAGGTTTAGATGAACAGATATCCCAAACGATATAACGTATTGATTTTAAAACAGTGTACTATTCAGTTTTTTAAACTCATATAGTGGATACAAGCCTACCTATGAAGAGGGGATGTAGTATGAAACGAGTATCCACTGTAACAGTCAGAAAACGTTTAGTCACTGTTTTTCTAATTGGACTAGTTTTCTTTGCGATCATTGATTTTCGATTGGGATATGTCCAATTTATTATTGGCGATCAATTAATGGACCTAGCTGACGAGTCATGGAGCAGAGATATCAAGTTTCAGCCTGAAAGAGGGTATATCTTAGATGTTAATGGGGATGTATTAGCTGAAAATGTAACGGCACCTTCCGTTGTCATTGTTCCTAGACAAGTAAAGGATCCGGAGTACACAGCAGAAAAAATAGCATCAGTTCTAGATATTACCTATGAAAAGGCGCTTGAAAAAGTGACAGAAAATTCATCTTCGGTAAATATCCGACCAGAAGGAATAAAAATATCTAATGAACAAGAAAGAGCATTGCGAACTTTGAATTTAGATGGTGTCTATTTGGCGAAGGATTCTAAGAGGCATTACCCATATGGAGATGACTTGGCACATGTACTGGGATTTACGGGAATTGATAACCAGGGACTTATGGGGTTGGAACTATATTATGATGAAATGCTAAATGGTGACGAAGGTAGCTTATCTTTTTACTCTGACGCTAAAGGTGGAAGATTAGAACAACTTGCAGATAGTTATACACCACCAAAAGATGGATTAGATTTAAAAACGACAATTGATTCACGCGTACAAACCATTATGGAAAGGGAGTTAGATTTAGCAGTCGCAAAATACAACCCAGATGGTGCATTAGCGATTGCGGTAAACCCGAAAACGGGCGGAGTGTTAGGGATGACATCTCGTCCAACGTTTAACCCTGAAAACTATCAAGAAGCAAATCCTGATATCTATAATCGTAATTTACCAATTTGGAGCACCTATGAACCAGGATCAACATTCAAAATAATAACTTTAGCAGCAGCTTTGGAAGAAGATATAGTCGATTTAGATGAAGATGAATTTCATGATCCTGGACATATTGAAGTCGATGGTTCAAACCTTCATTGCTGGAAAGATGGAGGGCATGGACATCAAACCTTTCTAGAAGTTGTTCAAAACTCGTGTAACCCTGGTTTCGTTCATTTGGGACAGGAGTTAGGAAAAGAAAAACTATTTTCTTACATTGATAGTTTTGGCTTTGGAAAGAAAACAGGAATTGACCTTCAAGGAGAAGGGAATGGGATCTTATTTAAACCAGAGAACGTCGGTCCGGTGGAATTAGCGACCACTGCATTTGGGCAAGGGGTTTCTGTTACGCCAATACAACAAGTTATGGCTGTATCAGCTGCGATCAATGGTGGTTATTTGTATGAACCACATGTTGCTAAAGAATGGGTTGATCCTCAAACAAAAGAAGTTGTTTCTAAAGTGGAACCGACCGTAAAAGATCAGATCATTTCTACATCGACTTCAGAAGAAGTAAGACGAGCGTTAGAGAGTGTTGTTGCGCAAGGCTCTGGTAGACCTGCTTATGTTGATGGCTATCGTGTTGGTGGGAAAACTGGAACAGCACAAAAAGTTGGGCCAAATGGTGGTTATTTGGAAAATAACCATATCGTATCATTTATTGGATTTGCGCCGGCAGATGATCCGGAAATTGTCGTATACGTTGCGGTTGATAACCCAAAAGATACGATGCAGTTTGGTAGTGTTGTATCTGCCCCTATTGTAGGTTCTATTATTGGAGATAGTTTAAGAGCACTTGGCGTGGAACCTAGAGAAGGTGGAATGGATAAGGAATATCAATGGCCAGATGAGCCACCAGTAGAAGTTCCAGATTTAATAGGACTGAAAAAGGGAGAATTAACGAAATATATGACCAATTTAACAGTTGAAGCTAGTGGTCAAGGAGATTATATTGTAGATCAGTCTCCAAAAGCGGGATCAAAGGTTGAGGCAGGATCTAAAATAAGAATTTTCTTATCAGAGGAAAATGATACAGATTAGTGCTAGCTTTTGATATAATAATTTATAAAAAAGAGGGTAGGTTTACCCTCTTAAAATTTAATGTCCTATTGAATAAATATAGAGTTATGAATTAGTCGCAGGAAGGATGTTTATAATGCATTTAAAAGATATTGTATCTTTCATATCGGTTTCAAATAATGTTTCCTATGATGATAATATAGAAGTAACTTCAATTGAAACAGATTCACGTAAGGTTAAGAAAGGAAGTCTCTTTGTAGCTATATCAGGGTTTACGGTCGATGGCCATGATTTTATTGATGATGCTATTAATAATGGGGCAGTTGCAGTAATGGTTGAAAAAGAAGTACAGGCTGAGGTAGCAACGATTAAAGTTTCAGATACGAAAAGAGCACTGGCAATGACGTCAGCAATGTTTTACGGCAATCCTACATCAAAAGTGCCTATGATTGGGATTACAGGGACAAATGGAAAGACTACGATAACGTATCTCCTTGAACGAATATTTAATCGATATCACAAAAAAACAGGAATTTTTGGAACCATCCAAATGAAGATAGGGGAAGAATCTTTTCCAATTCAAAACACGACCCCAGACGCATTGTTTTTGCAACGAAAAATTGCAGAAATGATTCAGCAAGATGTTGATCAGGTCATTATGGAGGTTTCTTCCCATGCGCTTGATATGGGACGGGTCTTTGGTTGTGATTATGATATTGCAGTATTCACCAATCTGTCACAAGACCACCTCGACTACCATGATTCCATGGAGGATTATCTACGTGCAAAAAGTCTATTATTTGCTCAGTTAGGAAATGGGTATCAAGAAAATAACAAGAAAGCTGCTGTTATTAATGTAGATGATCCATCTAGTACATTACTTATGAAAAGTACAGCACAACATGTTATTACATACGGTTGTCATACAACTGCTGATGTCATGGCAGAAAACATACAATTAGCTGCCAATGGAACTAAATTTACGTTAAAAACGATACTAGGCACTACAGAGATACATAGTAAATTAATTGGAAAATTTAATGTATATAATATGCTTGCATCTGTTGCTGTAGCAATTGCTTCGGATATACCACTTGTAGATATTAAAGAATCTTTAGAAAGTATTGAAGGTGTAAAAGGAAGGTTTGAATCGGTAATACCTGATCATAAATATTCGGTAATTGTAGATTATGCACATACACCAGATTCTCTAGAAAATGTATTACAAACGATACAAGAAATTGCAGAACGGAATATTTATGTTGTTGTCGGTTGTGGTGGGGATCGAGACAAAACGAAGCGCCCACTAATGGCACAAATAGCACATAAATATGCGGATTATCCGATCTTTACTTCTGATAATCCACGTACGGAAGATCCAGAAGCTATATTAAAAGATATGACTGATGGATTACCAAGTGACTCGAAACAATATGAGGTGATAGCAGATCGGAGACAGGCAATTCGTTATGCTATTCAACGTGCTGAAGAAAAAGACGTGATATTAATAGCTGGTAAGGGACATGAAACCTATCAGCAAATTGGACATAAGAAATATGATTTTGATGATCGAGAAGTAGCGTTGGAAGTAATGAGAGAGAGGGAGAATTAAAGATGTTATTTACAACTCATTGGATGACCTCTATTTTTCCAAATTATCGTGGCGATGCACAAGAAACAATTTCAATAGATGAGATAACAACGGACAGTCGGAAGAAAGTTAATCATTCACTGTTCATCCCAATAATAGGTGATAAATTTGATGGTCATAAATTCTTGGAACAAGCAATTAAACATGGGGCTGTAGCGACTCTATGGAGTGTGGAAAGAGACTTACCAGAATTCCTACCAAAAGATTTTCCGATTTTTATGGTGGAGGATACTGTAGTGGCTTTACAGAAACTAGCCAATGCCTATCGTCATGAAATAAATCCGATCGTTATTGGAATAACAGGGTCAAATGGCAAGACTTCAACTAAGGATTTGGTTTCTACTGTATTAAAATCAACGTATCGAACCCATTTTACACAGGGAAATTTGAATAATCACTTAGGGGTACCACGAACGATATTAAGTATGGGTAGGGAGACAGAAGTGTTAGTTTTAGAAATGGGAATGAATCATTTTGGAGAAATTGAACTCCTTTCAAATATTGCTGAACCAGATTATGCAGTGATTACGAATATTGGTGAATCTCATATCGAACACTTAGGTTCTCGCGAAGGCATTGCAAAAGCAAAACTTGAAATTGTTAGTGGACTGAAAGATAATGGAAGGCTAATTCTTGATGGAGATGAGCGATTATTACAGGATGTACAAGAGCGAGAAAAAGTAATTACATGTGGCTTTCAACCTCATAACGATGTTACAATAAAAAATGCTGAAGTACGAGAAAATCAAACGAAATTTAATCTAGATGAGTACACCTATACGATTCCTTTGTTAGGAAGTCATCAAGCTCAAAATGCATCGTACGCGATCACCTTAGGGAAACTAATGAAGATTGACCCAGAAACAATTAAAGAATCTTTACATAACTTAAAGATGACATCCATGCGTTTTGAAATGATTATCGGGAAAAATGATGTCTCCATTATCAATGATGCATATAATGCTTCTCCAACCTCTATGAAGGCTGCAATAGAGGTGATTAAACAAATGGATGAATACCAAGAAAAAATAGTGATTCTCGGTGATATTTTTGAGTTAGGAACTCATTCTGAAGCATTGCACCGTTCGGTAGCAGATGTGATAGATGAGCAAATTTCAGCAATATTGACAGTAGGAAATGATTCGAAATTTATTTCAGATGCTGCTAAAGAAAAAAATAAGCAGATTGTTAGCAAGCATTATCATACGAAAGAATCGTTAATAGATGATTTGAAATCATATTTGAAGAAAGATACTTTACTGTTGTTTAAAGCATCCAGAGGGATGGAATTCGAATCAATTATTAAGGAAATCAAGTAATAGAATTTTTATTGTGTACGGGCGGTTAAGCTGAGGAGGAAATTGTAGTGAATCTTATCGTATTATTATTAACAATAGCTATATCATTTTTAATTACCGTCCTCTTGTCACCAATTTTTATTCCGTTTCTACGACGTTTAAAGTTTGGACAAAGCATTAGAGAAGAGGGACCTAAATCTCATAAAAAGAAAACTGGAACACCTACTATGGGAGGAATAATGATTGTCATTAGTGTCATTATTACCTCTGTAATTGTGGTTAACAAATCAAACGCTACTTCCATAGGATATGAATTATATTTATTATTATTTGTACTTGTTGGTTACGGTCTGTTAGGCTTTTTAGACGATTTTATTAAGGTAGCAATGAAAAGAAATCTTGGGTTAACTTCCAAACAAAAGATGTTGGGGCAAATTGTAATTGCATTAGTATTTTATTTTATTTTGCGGGATCAAGGCTTTCCAACATATATACAAATCCCTGGCACAAATATTCAGTGGGAGTTAGGGTGGTTCTATGCCCTACTGATTATATTTATGCTAGTCGGTGCATCAAATGCGGTGAACTTAACGGATGGACTTGATGGCTTACTTGCTGGTACGGCTGCAATTGCTTTTGGTGCTTTTGGAGTCCTAGCTTGGTATGGTTTCCCCCAAAATGAAGTTGCTATTTTTTCTTTGGCAGTTGTAGGAGCACTGTTAGGTTTTCTAGTCTTTAATGCACACCCTGCAAAAGTATTTATGGGAGATACAGGTTCGCTAGCGTTAGGTGGCGCAATAGCTGCGATCGCTATTCTGACAAAGATGGAGATACTATTAGTAATCATTGGCGGAGTATTTGTAATTGAAACACTTTCTGTCATTATTCAAGTTATCTCGTTTAAAACAACTGGAAAAAGGGTATTTAAAATGAGTCCCTTGCATCATCATTATGAGTTGTTAGGTTGGTCAGAATGGAGAGTAGTTACGACTTTTTGGTTGATCGGAATTATTTTTGCTGCATTAGGTATTTATATTGAGGTGTGGTTAGGTTGAATAAACTTGTAAATTTTCCGTATAAGAATGTACTTGTTCTAGGTCTCGCTAAAAGTGGCACAGCCGCTTCTGAAGTATTACTAGATAATGATGTTCATGTACGGATAAATGATAGGAATGCAAATAATAATGATAAAGATGTTGTGGAATTAAAATCAAAAGGTGCAGAAGTGATTTTGGGGGAACATCCATTGTCTGTATTGGACAATGTAGAATTGATCGTTAAAAATCCTGGAATCCCATATGAGATCCCTATTTTGGTTGAAGCTAGCAATCGGGATATTCCGATAATAACAGAGATTGAACTCGCAGGTCGTTTAACAGATGGAATGATCATAGGTATTACTGGTTCCAATGGAAAAACAACTACAACGACGCTAACTCATGAAATGCTTGTAAAAAGTGAACAGCCGGTAAAGGTTGCTGGGAACATAGGAATTGTAGCAACAGATGTAGCGAAACAGTTAACTAGTAATGAAAAGATGATTCTAGAACTATCTTCCTTTCAATTAATGGGTATCCAAACATTTCGTCCAACTATCGCTGTACTTCTAAACCTTTTTGAAGCACATCTGGATTATCATAAATCGTTTGCTAATTATGTTGAGGCAAAAAGCAATATCTTTAAACATCAAACAAAGGATGATTATTTAATCTATAATGCGGATGATCCAAATGTTGTTCAGGCTGTACAAAACGCTCGAGCAGTTAAGATCCCCTTTTCTGTGAAAAAGAGAATGTTTGATGGTGCATGGGCAACAGAAGAAGCTATCTTTTTTAAAGACGAGAAGGTTATGGAACGTAAAGATATTGTGCTAGTAGGTGATCATAATTTAGAAAATATTTTAGCTTCTATAAGTGCAGCTAAATTAAGTGGTGCTACTAATGAAGGTATTCAGCAAGTATTGTCCTCCTTTTCTGGAGTCAAACACCGTTTGCAGTTTGTAGACAATATCAATAATCGATTTTTCTATAATGACTCAAAAGCTACGAATATGTTAGCTACTAAAAAGGCGCTTTCATCTTTTCAACAACCGATAATCTTACTTGCTGGGGGACTTGATCGTGGTAACCATTTTGATGAATTAATTCCTGCATTGGAAAACGTCAAAACCATGGTTGTATTTGGGGAAACTGCATCGAAGTTGCAAGATATAGCAAGTAAAGCTGGAATTGAAACGGTTGTACCTGTGAAGGATGTAGAAGAAGCGGTACATGAAGCATATTCTCTCTCGGAAGCAGATGATATTATTTTGTTATCTCCGGCATGCGCAAGTTGGGATCAATATCGAACGTTTGAAGAAAGAGGAGACATGTTTATTCATGCTGTGCATACATTAAAGTAGGGGCTTGTTTTATGAACGTCACTACTTTAATCCAAAAGATTCGCCCCTAAGTTTATTTGAAAATGAGGGGTGTTTTTTTGATTCCTAAAATATTTAAAATGAAAGATAAGCCAGATTATACACTGTTAAGTATTGTTGTCCTACTGTTAATTGTAGGGGTCGTCATGGTATTTAGTTCTTCTTATATTTGGGCGGACTATAAATACTCCGATACTTTCTACTTTTTAAAGAGACAATTGTTGTTTGCCGGAGCAGGTGTGGTTGCTATGTTCTTTACAATGTACACACCTTATAACACATGGGGAAGGTATGCAAAAATTATATTATTATCCTGTTTCTTTTTACTTCTGATTGTTTTAATTCCAGGGATCGGAATGGTTAGGGGAGGGGCGCAAAGTTGGATTGGTGTCGGTGCATTTAGCATTCAACCCTCTGAATTTATGAAGCTAGGTATGATTATCTTTTTATCAGCTTATTTGGCTGCAAACCAAAAATATATTACGTCCTTTAAGAAGGGTTTTTTTCCATCTTTAATCTTAGTGTTTACAGCATTTGGTTTAATCATGCTTCAACCTGACTTAGGAACCGGAATGGTTTTAGTATTAACATCTATGGTTATGATCTTTGTTGCAGGGGCACGAATTTCCCATTTTATCGGACTTGCTGTAATAGGTATAATTGGTTTCGTGTTTTTAATACTATCTGCACCATACCGAATAAGTAGAATAACAGCATTTTTAAATCCATGGGAGGATCCTTTGGGTGATGGATTTCAAATTATACAATCCCTTTATGCAATTGGACCAGGTGGATTAATGGGGGTCGGTTTGGGAGAAAGTTTGCAAAAGTATTTTTACTTGCCGGAGCCCCAAACTGATTTCATCTTTGCAATATTAGGAGAGGAACTAGGCTTTATCGGTGGAACAGTAGTTATTATTCTATTTGCGCTATTATTCTGGAGAGGTATAAAAATCTCATTGGAGGCTCCAGATCTATTCGGTCGATTTTTAGCTCTAGGTATTGTCACCATGCTAACCATTCAAGTAATGATAAATGTAAGTGTAGTAATTGGTTTAATACCTGTAACAGGAATAACCTTACCATTTTTAAGTTATGGTGGTTCTTCATTAACACTTACTTTATGTTCAGTAGGGGTATTATTAAATATTAGCAGATATACAAAAGTTTAAATCGGTCAAATAAATCCGCATAAAATATGTCTCTGGTGCCTAGTAAAATTAAATATGGTCTGCTAGTTAACGTAAAACACTCTCGCATTTAGACACTTGGGACATCAATTTTAGGCTCGATACCGAGGTGGAGACGACCTCCATTCTTTTGATTCCTATTTTTCATCACGTATCTATCATGTTACTGGAAAATTTTAATCAGAATCTAGTGAAAGTTTACTATATGTTTAGGCTTGTATTATGTTATAATTTATGTAGCAAATGAAACGGCATTAATATGCCGTTTCATTGTTAAAATTGCATAAAGGAAGAAGTAGCAATGAGCGAAAAGAAGATTGTTTCTATTGAGGACCGTATTCCTAAATTGAAACAAGCCCGTAAGAAAAAGGCAAATAGGCGTTTAGTGTTATATCTTTCATTTTTTTTCTTCTTGATATCTATCATTGTTTATCTTCAGTCTCCACTTAGTCATGTGAAAACAATTGAAGTTAATGGGAATGTTTTTTTTACCGATGAAGCCATTATTGAGCTAAGTAATGTTGAGGTTCAAACTAGTATTTGGTCTGTAGATAAAGAAGAAGTTGTGGATTCTCTAGAAACCAATCCAATAATCGAGGTAGCTGCAGTGGAAAGAAGGTTACCATGGACAGTAAATATTTCGGTAACAGAACACGAACGGGTGGCTTATACGAAGGAAGAAGACAGTTATTTTCCCATACTTAGTAATGGAACAATTTTAAGGGAGTATGGACAAAAGACTCAAAACGGTGACGCCCCATTACTCGTTCAGTTTACAGACGAAGAATACTTACATAAAATGTCAGTAGAATTAAGTGAACTTCCAGCAAGAATTTTAAATTTAATATCTGAGGTTCACTGGATCCCTACAGCCGAAAATAACAATAAAATTATGCTGTACATGAATGATGGATATATTGTTGATGGAACAATTCGTGATTTCTCTGAAAAAATGAAAGCATACCCGTCCATTGTTTCTCAGTTGGATTCGGATGAAATGGGAATCATACATATCGGTGTGGGTGCTTACTTTGAATCGTTGGAGCATATGGAGGAAAAAGAAGAAACAAAAGAACAATTAGAAAACGAATGATAGTTATTGAGTTTTCTGAAAAAAAGATGCTAAATCTTAAAAAAGTAGGATTTATATAGAGGAATTACTAGTTTTTTATTGAATTATCTATTATATATTTCTTTTTTGTGTTATTTCCTATAAAATAATAGATTATAGTATATTAATAGAATAAAGAGTTAAAGAATATCATCTGATAGACATAGCGTTTTTTAGATGCTTCTGAATTAGGAGGTGCCTTTCGTTGAACAACAATGAGATACTAGTTAGTCTTGATATAGGTACAGCAAAAATTAAAGTAATTATTGGTGAGGTATTAAACGACTCATTAAACATTATCGGTGTTGGTACCGCCAAGTCAAATGGCATGAAAAAAGGAGCCATTGTGGATATTGATCAGACTGTTCAATCGATACGAACAGCTGTTGAGCAAGCGGAACGCATGGTAGGGATGCAAATTGATAGTGTTGTAGTAGGTATTAATGGTAATCATGTGCAATTACAACCTTGTCATGGAGTAGTTGCTGTTCAAAGTGAAAACCGTGAGATAAGTGACGAGGATGTTAAAAGAGTTATCGATGGTGCACAGGTTATTTCAATGCCACCTGAACGGGAAATTATTGATGTTATTCCTAAGCAGTTTATTGTAGATGGCTTAGATGAAATTAACGATCCTCGTGGCATGATTGGAGTACGGTTAGAAATGGAAGGTACGATCATCACTTGTTCAAAGACTGTTTTACATAATATTTTAAAGTGTGTGGAGCGTGCTAACTTACAAGTATCAGACATTTGTTTACAGCCATTATCTGCAGGAACAGTCGCATTATCAAAAGATGAAAAAAACCTTGGTGTAGCTCTTATCGACGTCGGTGGGGGTTGTACAACTGTTTCGATTTTTGAAAATGATCACCTTGTTTCTACAAGTGTAATTCCTTTAGGCGGAGACAACATTACAAAAGATTTATCTATTGGCCTTCGTACGACAACTGAGGAAGCTGAAGAGATCAAGTTAAATTATGGACATGCTTTCTATGATGATGCTCAGGAGGATGAAACTTTTGAGGCAACAATTATTGGGAGTAATAAAACAGAAGTCTATAATCAATTGCAAATTTCTGATATGATTGAAGCAAGGTTGGAAGAGATTTACGCATTTGCAGAAAGAGAAATTAGAAAAATGGGCTACCATGAATTACCAGGAGGATATGTATTAACTGGTGGTACAATGAAGATGCCCGGTGTATTGGAATTAGCACAACACTTGTTCCAATCAAATGTAAGAATTGCCATACCTGATTACATAGGTGTTAGGGAATCGCAATACGCTGCGGGAGTAGGTATATTACAATTTGCTTATCATAACGCAAAAATTCAAGGAAAAGAACTTTTTCCTGCCGTACAAGGTACAATGGATGAACCAAAACCGAAGCGGATAAAAAAACAACAAACGAAAACAAATGAACCAAAAGACGAAAAGAAAAAAGAGTCTGGAATAGCTAATTTATTTAAGTATTTCTTTGATTAAACAAGCGTTCCCATACAAAAAAATTAGCTTCTAGAAATCTTGTAATTTGCATATTAGGAGGAACGAAATATGTTAGAGTTTGATACGAATATGGATCAATTAGCTTCCATAAAAGTAATTGGTGTAGGTGGTGGCGGTAATAACGCTGTTAACCGAATGATTGAACACGGCGTGGAAGGCGTTGAATTTATCGCAGTAAATACAGATGCACAAGCATTAAATTTATCAAAAGCCGAAATCAAGCTTCAAATTGGTGGTAAGCTTACTCGTGGCTTAGGTGCGGGGGCTAATCCGGAAGTTGGTAAAAAGGCTGCAGAAGAAAGCAAAGAACAAATTGAAGAGGTATTACAAGGTGCCGATATGATTTTCGTAACTGCCGGTATGGGTGGTGGAACTGGTACTGGAGCAGCTCCTATTATTGCCCAAATCGCAAAAGATTTAGGTGCATTAACAGTTGGTGTTGTGACAAGACCGTTTTCATTTGAAGGTAGAAGAAGGTCAACCCAAGCTATTTCCGGAATTGATGCATTGAAGAATAATGTGGATACATTAATCGTAATTCCAAACGATCGTTTACTGGAAATTGTTGATAAGAACACTCCTATGCTTGAAGCTTTCCGTGAGGCGGATAATGTGTTAAGACAAGGTGTTCAAGGTATTTCGGATTTAATTGCTAAGCCAGGTCTAATTAATGTGGACTTTGCTGACGTTAAAACTATTATGTTTGATAAAGGATCTGCCTTGATGGGAATTGGTGTTTCAACTGGGGAAAGTAGAGCAACAGAGGCAGCTAAAAAGGCGATTTCCTCACCATTATTAGAAACGTCTATTGATGGTGCGCACGGTATTTTAATGAATATTACTGGAGGAACAAACTTAAGCTTATATGAAGTTCAGGAAGCTGCAGACCTCGTTACAAATGCAGCGGATGAAGAGGTTAATGTCATTTTTGGTTCGGTAATCAATGAAGATCTTAAGGATGAAATCGTTGTTACTGTAATTGCTACTGGTTTTGACGAAGCGAAAAAAGTCGAGCCAGCTCCTAGACAGCGTCCAGTTGTAAATCAACCACAGCATGCAGCTGCAAAAGCAAATGATGATGTTACTAGTAGAGAATCGGTTCAACAGCCTCAGCGTACAAAACAAGAAGAAGATACACTTGATATTCCAACTTTCCTAAGAAACCGTAATCGCGATCGAAACCGCTAAAAGAAAAGACTGAAAAGAAAGCGTATAGTTCATCTATACGTTTTTTTGTTGTCAAGAAACTGTAAAATTAAGTCCTTGTAGCTAAATTATTGGCAGGAAGAGTCGCGTCCAGCTTCCAGCGATTAACGAAGGAACTTCTATGAATAACTTTATTGCCTTTGTGCCGAGGTAGCGCTGGTAAAAGATTTCCTTCGCTTTTGTACGATTTGTACCAGCTTTCCCCACTGTATAAGGCATTTATTCCTCTCCGACAAACTTTCTAATAACTAGTTAAAATTAGCGATTATCTGCATACAAGAAGTGACAGACTTTGCTAACTGATTAAGCTATACTTTGTCTACAGTTAAACTCTTTCCAATTTAGAAATGGTTATAAGTTTTATGGTTTCCTTTTCCTTGAAACTTGACTTTTCCAAGCACTTAAAACAAAAGGTCTTCACTACATGTTAGCGGAACTGAAAAGCTAGTATTCAACTCTATCTGACTAGAAAGGAAGAGCAGGTTGACTATTTATCTAGATGCTGTCTGGATCTTAAATTTTTTCTTAGATTTTATGCTTTTATTACTAACCCAAGCATTAGCTAGGGAATATGCAAAAAGATATAGATTGTTTATAGGGGCATTTGTTGCTTCCTTGCTTGTTCCTATTACTCTATTTTATCCAGAGTCTTTTTTTGCTAGTGTATTTGGAAAACTACTATATTCAATAATTATTATTTTAAGTAGTTTTCGTTTTTATACAATTTATCGAACAGTTAAGTTACTGTTATTGTTTTATTTTGTTTCGTTTTCTGTAGGAGGTGGTTTAATAGCTGCGCATTATCTCTTTCAGAATCCAATTGGCTTATCACAAGGAGGCTTTTTGACGTTTGATAGTGGTTACGGAGATCCTGTTAGTTGGATGTTTGTTATTATTGGTTTCCCTCTTGCTTGGATATACACGAAGATCCGTATGGACAAGCATGCTGTTGAGAAAATACGCTACGATCAAATGTACCCAGTAACAATCTCTGTAAAAAATAAAAGCTTTTCGACAACTGGTTATATTGATAGTGGCAATCAACTTATTGATCCTATAACGAAAAAAGCTGTAATAATTTGTGATGAATCCTTCTTAAAACAATGGTTTAGTGAAGATGACTGGAGAAGTCTCAAATTAGCACATGATCATTTAGAGGTGGAGAACATTCCAAAGAATTGGGAGAAATTTATTCAATTGATACCTTACCAAGGAGTTGCGGGTAAAAGTAATTTTTTATTTGCCATTAAACCCGATCAACTAATCATCTACGACGAAGCAAATGAAATCGTTATAAACAAAGTATTAGTTGGAATTCAATTCGGTGAGTTAACGAGAGATCATCGATATCATTGTTTACTTCATCCACAAATTTTTAAATTATCCGCTGTACATACAGCATGATAACAAAAAGGAGCGATTAATATTGAGGTTACTTAAATTGAGGATGCGTCTATGGTGGTATAAAATCCTTATTAAATTAGGAATTAAATCCGAAGAGATTTACTATATTGGCGGTAGTGAAGCATTGCCCCCACCCTTATCAAAAGAAGAAGAAAGTGAATTGCTTGAGCTATTACCTAAAGGTGACCAGTCTGCAAGGGCTGTGCTTATTGAGCGTAATTTACGTTTAGTAGTATATATTGCTCGAAAATTTGAAAATACTGGTATTAACATTGAAGACTTAATTAGTATTGGAACGATTGGTTTAATCAAGGCAGTAAATACGTTTAATCCAGAGAAGAAAATTAAACTTGCAACATATGCATCTCGATGCATCGAGAATGAGATCTTAATGTATTTGCGTCGCAATAATAAACTGAAGTCTGAAATTTCATTTGATGAACCATTGAACATTGACTGGGATGGCAACGAACTATTGTTGTCAGATGTTTTAGGAACAGAAGAAGATATCATAACAAAAAACCTTGAAACAAAAGTAGATAAGCATTTATTAAAAAATGCACTATCGCAATTAAATCCAAGAGAAAAACAAATAATGGAGCTTCGTTTTGGATTAATTGGTGAGGAAGAAAAAACACAGAAAGATGTAGCAGATATGTTAGGAATATCTCAATCGTATATATCCCGCTTAGAAAAGAAAATTATTCGTCGATTGAAAAAAGAATTTAATAAAATGGTATAGCCTATCATTATAGGAATTAAAGCGCTTTTTTTCCTCGGTTAGTATAAAACACCTTGCATAAAAATCCCTCCTCGAGGAGATACTGTCCATGAACAGCATCTCCAACTGGGAGGGTACAGAATGACTAGACATAAAGTTGTAATTTGTGGTGTAGATACATCAAAATTACCAGTATTATCAAACGAAGAAATGCGAGAGTTATTTGTAAAAATGCAAGAAGGTGACATTTCAGCTAGAGAGGAACTTGTAAATGGAAACTTACGTCTAGTATTGAGTGTTATACAACGTTTTAACAATCGTGGAGAATATGTTGATGACTTGTTCCAAGTCGGTTGTATTGGACTTATGAAATCAATTGATAATTTCGATTTAAGCCATAATGTTCGATTTTCCACGTATGCCGTGCCAATGATAATTGGTGAAATCAGAAGGTACTTAAGAGATAACAATCCAATTAGAGTATCTAGGTCTTTAAGGGATATTGCTTATAAGGCATTGCAAGTTAGAGAAAAATTGATTAACAAAACATCAAAAGAACCAACTCCGATGGAAATTGCAGAGGAAATGGGTGTACCTCATTCAGATATTGTTTTTGCGATGGATGCAATTCAAGATCCGGTGTCCTTATTCGAACCTATTTACAATGACGGTGGGGATCCTATATACGTGATGGATCAAATTAGTGATGATAAAGATAAAGATGAGAACTGGGTAGACAAGCTCTCTTTAAAAGAGGGGATGTACCAATTAAACGAACGGGAAAAAATGATTTTAAATAAGCGGTTTTTTCAGGGGAAAACACAAATGGAGGTTGCTGATGAAATCGGGATATCCCAAGCTCAAGTATCTCGATTAGAAAAAGCTGCTATTAGCCAAATGAATAAGCAAATGTTTGAATAACATAGCATTGAAAAATAAATATATACTTATAAAAAATCCGAACCCGTTCGGATTTTTTCTTTTGCCTTCATGTTACTACGTATTATGCATATAATGCGAAGTAATCATTTGTTATATTTGCTTTCAGTAATTGATAAAATAATTGAAAGATCAAACCGCCGCTATGAAAATTTCACTACGCTTTCCGCGGGCTCGCGATAAGCCTCCTCGCTCGCAAAACAAGTGCGCCTGCGTCTTCCAGTAACGCTTTGTAGCAGGCTTCCTCGGCGCAAGGGAACAAAGAAGTATATTCAAGTAGTACCCTCGCTCTCTATGGGGTCTTATCGTCTTCGCTTTCCCGCAGGAGTGAATTTTCTTCGCTAATATGAATTTTTTATCGTTTAGATGGTAAAAACAGATACAGTGATTGGAGAGAAGGGCAGTCGACTCCTGCGGGAACAGCACGTGTCCGAAGATCCCGCAGGAAGTGGTTTTGCTTCCGAGGACAAGGAAGGCTTCGTCAGCAATACATCGCACGCAGAAAATTGGTTTTTATTTTCAAGGAAGCTGAGGCCGTGCCCACGGAAAGCGACTGCCCGGATCGGAAATCACGTCGGTGATGCTGAAATAAACTCAACCTAAAGTTATGACGCATCATCCATCTACTACGAAAGAAGAGAAAAAAGAAACAACCTTACTCATACGGGATAATTCGACTAGTACGTGCATATATATCATTATGAGGTGGGTGATTGAAATGGTCACATTGTCGGAACTTCAAACAAAAGAGGTAATCATAATCAGTGATGGGAAAAGAGTTGGTCATATATCCGATTTAGAAATTGACCCAATTCGTGGAAGAATTACCGCATTGATCGTATATTTGCGAGAGAAGAATGGACTATTTGGAAAAGCAGATGAATTAATTATTTATTGGGATCAAATTGTTACAATTGGAATTGATGTTATTTTAGTTCGAGACGCAAATGGGCAGCGTTTACTTATTGATTAATAACCTCTGTATCAATCTTATGTTATGATAAGATTGGATAAAGCACACCATTTAGGAGGTTGTGACATGGCAGAAGTTTTTAAGCAACAAGACGACGCATTTCTTATGATAGAGAAATGGCAAGAATTGCATCCATCACTAATTGCGGGTTTTACAACAAGAAATGGAGGGGAAAGCAACCCTCCATTCGATTCTCTTAACTTAGGATTACATGTTTCCGATGAGCAGTCCAATATTATAGCAAATAGGCGTTCACTGGCTGATAAGTTAGAGTTCCCACTTGAGAATTGGGTTTCTGGTGAGCAGGTTCATCAATCATATGTACATTTCGTTACACAACTTGATAAAGGAAAAGGTTCAGCCGATTATAATACTTCGATTAAAGGTACAGATGGATTAATTACCAATGAAGCTGGCTTGCTGTGTACGGCCTTCTTTGCAGATTGTGTACCATTATTTTTCTTTGATCCAGAAACTGGCTATTTAGGTATAGCCCATGCAGGTTGGAAGGGAACGGTTAACCGAATTGCTGAACAAATGGTGGAAAAGTTTGAGTCACAAGGAGTAGATCCTTCAAAGCTATTGGTAGTTATTGGGCCATGTATTTCCCAGGAAAACTACGAAGTAAACGACCATGTCGTTAGTAAAATAGAATCTAATTTTATGGATCATACCGTTATACAAACAGGAAGAGATCGTTATTTATTGGATCTAAAGCAATTAAATGTCGAAATCCTTTTACAATGTGGGGTATTTCGTAATAATATAGATGTAACAAATTATTGTACTTTCAAAGAAAATTCGCTATTTTATTCACATCGTCGGGACCGAGGCCAAACCGGGAGAATGTTAGGGTATATTGGCTATAGGAAATTCTAAGGGAGAGGTGAATTGGTAATAATGGATGTAGCAACAAATCTAGAAAAAATAAAAACAGATATATTGGAGGCTTGTCAAAAAGCAAATCGTAATCCTGAAGAAATAACCATAATCGGTGTGACGAAATATGTTACAATAGAACGTACAGAAGAAGCAATTGATGCAGGCATTACAAATCTTGGCGAAAACCGTCTAGAGGGTTTTCAAGAAAAGTTTAATCATTTTCAAGATCGTGCAAATTGGCACTTTATTGGGACCCTACAATCTCGGAAGGTGAAAGATCTTATCGATAAGGTTGATGCTATTCATTCATTGGACCGGATTTCTTTAGCAAAAGAGATAGACAAGCGTGCTATAGAACCAATAGATTGTTTTGTACAAGTCAATGTTAGTGGTGAAGCATCTAAACATGGAGTCGATCCAAAGGAAGTAGTATCATTTATTAAAGATGTTGAACGATATCCTAATGTTCGAATTATAGGATTGATGACAATGGCACCACATATCGAAGATGAAAGTCAATTACGAGAGATCTTTAAGAATTTATCTTTGTTAAGGGATAAGGTTAAAAGCGAACAATATAAACATGCGCCTTGTAATTATTTATCAATGGGGATGAGTAACGATTACAAAATAGCTATTGAAGAAGGTGCAACACATATTCGAATAGGTTCAAAGCTTGTTGGTAGGGAATAGGGGGGTAAAAATGAGTATTAGAAATAAGATTAAAAACTTTTTCACGATGGATGAAGAATATGAGTATGAATATGTTGAAGAGGAAACGCTACAATCCGATCAGCCACGAAGTGTTAAGCGTGACAATGTTATTAGTCTAACTAGTATTGAAAAATCGGAATCCAAGGTTGTACTTTGTGAACCGAGAAATTATGATGAAGTACAAGAAATAGCTGATAATATTGTAAATCGAAGGGCTGTTGTCATAAATTTACAGCGAGCGGAGCATTATGAGGCAATGAGAATTGTCGATTTTCTAAGTGGAACGGTATATGCGTTAAATGGAAATATACAAAAGCTTGGTTCACAGACTTTTTTATGCGCTCCAAATAATGTTGATATTAGTGGATCAATATCCGATTCGATTGCAGAACAAGATTTTAGTAAAGGATGGTAATAGATGGGTCAAATTTTTAGTTTATTAGATACGGCATTACATATATATAGCTTCGGATTAATCATTTATATTTTTATGTCATGGTTTCCGGGAGCAAGGGAATCTTCATTTGGTACAATTTTAACGAAGATTTGTGAGCCTTATTTGGAGCCGTTTAGAAAAATAATCCCTCCACTTGGTATGATTGATTTATCTCCTATTGTAGCGATTCTTGTCATTCATCTAGCAAGAAGCGGACTTTGGGAATTATATCGAATGATTGCTTTTTAAGGGTTGAAGGTTATGGATATATATCAACACTTTAGAAAAGACGAACATGATTTTATTGATCAAGTGCTTTCATGGAAAGAGGAAGTGGAGAGGTCCTATCAAAGGAAAATCACAGATTTCCTTGATCCTCGTGAACAGCAAATTGTGGAAATGATTATTGGCACATCTAATGAAGATGTTATTGTGAAGCAATTTGGAGGTGGTAGTTATTCCGAACGAAAAAGGGTCATTATTGCTCCGTATTACGAGGAAATAGAGAAGGATGACTTTCAACTATGCCTTTTACAAGCATCGTATCCAGAGAAGTTTATTCGTTTATCCCACCGAGATGTAATGGGTGCTTTTCTTTCTTTAGGAATGAAGCGAAAAAAACTAGGGGATATTGTAGTTAAAGATGGAATCATACAACTAATTACTTCTGCTGATATTGCTCTTTATGTAAGCACTAATTTAACCTCTATCAAAAAAGCAAGTTTACAATTGGAAGAAATCCCTCTTGATAGCCTTACTGAAAATAAGCCAGACTGGAAGGAAACAGAGCAAACGGTTTCTTCACTACGATTGGATAATGTTCTCAAAGAGATCTACAATATATCAAGGAAAGTTGCCCAAGAATTTATTCAAAAAAAATATGTGAAAGTAAATTATAAATTGGTCGAAGATGGGAAATTTATCCTTCAGGAGGACGACCTCATTTCGTTAAGAGGAAAAGGTAGAAGCAAGTTGTTAAAGGTGAACGGGTATACAAAGAAAGAAAAGATAAGGATAACTACAGCTCTATTGCGTGATTAGTATTAGTCTTAAATTTAAAAGATAAGTTAGCAAGTTTTCCGAAATAATTATATCTTTTTGCAGGATTTTTGAAATTTATGTCGAAAAGTAGTTATAACAATAGTATAATAATTTGAACGAACATAGAAATTCCATTACATGTAAGGAGGTGGCCTTTGTGCCATTAACACCGCTAGATATTCATAATAAAGAGTTTACCAGAGGTTTTAGAGGGTATGATGAAGATGAGGTTAATGAATTTTTAGATCAGGTTATTAAAGATTATGAAATTGTAATTCGAGAAAAGAAAGAGCTAAATGAAAAAGTAGAACAAATGAATGAAAAGTTAAGTCATTTTACAAATATTGAAGGCACGTTAAATAAGTCAATTTTAGTTGCTCAAGAAACGGCAGAAGAAGTAAAAAGTAACGCAACAAAAGAATCCAAGCTTATTATTAAAGAAGCTGAAAAAAATGCTGATCGTATTATAAATGAAGCATTAGCGAAATCTCGACGGATTTCCTTAGAGGTAGAGGAGCTTAAGAAACAGGCGAAAGTTTTCCGCACTCGTCTCAAGATGTTAGTAGAAGCGCAGCTCGATTTGATTGACACAGATGATTGGGATGAACTGTTTGATGTAGAAATGGGTGAAGAACTCGAATTAGTAAATAATGAGTCATAACCCTTGACGTTTATTGCTTTTTTACATATAATTCATACACATAGTATATGTTGAAAAGAAAAGTAAAAGTACGATGATGGAGAAAGTATAAAGTAGATTTAACTGTAAGAGCGAGTCAGGGTGGGTGGAAGCCTGGTATAGTACTGCTTTAGAAAATCACTCCGGAGTATCCATTCGAACGGATTCCTAGTAGAAATGGACGGATTATTCACGTTACGAATATCAAGTGAATTTAAAATGGTTGATTTTAAATTTATAAGGGTGGTACCGCGAGCCTTCTCGTCCCTTTTGGGATGAAGAGGGCTCTTTTTGTTTTTTAGGTAGAAATAAGGCTACTATCTAATTTAGTTTCATTCGAAGTTTGTCTAAAAGATAGGCAATCGTTGATTTTAAGAAACGATAAGGAGGAAAGTTGGTATGGAATATAAAGAGACACTGCTCATGCCGAAAACAGAATTTCCGATGCGTGGAAATTTACCAAATAAGGAACCAAAGAGACAAGAAAAATGGGAAGAAATGAATCTATATGAAAAAGGCCAAGAACGTACGAAGGATCGACCGTTATTTGTTTTACATGATGGACCTCCGTACGCTAATGGTGATCTCCACATTGGTCACGCGCTAAACAAAATCTTAAAGGATTTTATTACACGTTATAAATCAATGACAGGTTATCATGCCCCGTATGTCCCAGGTTGGGATACTCATGGATTACCAATTGAAACGGCATTGACGAAGAAGAAGAAGGTAGACCGCAAAAAAATGAGTATTGCTGAATTTAGACAGAAATGTGCTGAATATGCAATGGGACAATTGGATAATCAGCGTACTCAATTTAAGCAATTAGGTGTTCGAGGAGAGTGGGATAACCCTTATATCACCTTAACTAAAGATTATGAAGCAGCTCAAATTAAAGTGTTCGGAGAAATGGCAAAGAAAGGGTATATTTATAAAGGATTAAAACCCGTATATTGGTCTCCGTCATCGGAATCAGCTCTTGCTGAAGCAGAGATTGAATACCAAGATAAGCGTTCTCCTTCTATTTATGTTGCTTTTGAAGTGGCCGATGGAAAAGGGGTTCTAGAACAAGGTGATAAGATAATCATCTGGACAACAACTCCATGGACGATTCCAGCTAACCTAGCAATTGCTGTGCATCCCACATTAAATTATGTTGCTGTTGAAGTTGCAGGGGATCGTTTTGTTATCGCCGAAGATTTATTGGAGTCTGTTACAGAGGAATTAGAATGGGAAAACCCACAAGTTGTCAAAACCTTTAAAGGCCAAGAAGTAGAAAGAGCAGTTGCTAGACATCCGTTCTATGATCGAGATTCTCTTGTTATATTAGGTGACCATGTTACAACGGATGCAGGTACTGGTTGTGTACACACTGCTCCTGGTCATGGGGAAGATGACTTTTATATTTCTAAACAATACGGTATTGATGTGTTGTGTCCAGTAGACGAAAAAGGTGTATTTACAGCTCAAGCTCCTGGATTTGAAGGTATGTTCTATGACAAAGCGAATAAAACGATAACAGAGAAATTGGAAGAAGTAGGTGCTTTATTAAAGCTGACATTTATAACTCACTCCTATCCGCATGATTGGAGGACGAAAAAGCCAACCATTTTCCGGGCAACCTCACAGTGGTTTGCATCCATTAAGGACTTTCGTCAAGACATCCTAGATGAAATTAACCGAGTAAATTGGTATCCATCATGGGGAGAAACGAGATTATATAACATGGTTCGTGATCGTGAAGACTGGTGTATTTCACGTCAACGTACTTGGGGAGTTCCAATTCCTGTTTTTTATGGTGAAGATGGTACTGCTATCATTACTGATGAAACGATCGAACATGTGTCTAAGCTATTTGCCAAGCACGGTTCAAACATTTGGTTTGAAAAAGAAGCAAATGAATTACTACCTGAAGGATTTACATCTGACCATAGTCCGAATGGTAAATTTACAAAAGAAACAGATATTATGGATGTATGGTTTGATTCCGGTTCTTCTCATGCAGGAGTACTTTTGGAGCGTGATGATCATAGACGGCCAGCTGATGTTTACTTAGAAGGTAGTGACCAATATCGTGGATGGTTTAACTCTTCTTTATCTACTTCCGTTGCGGTAACAGGGAAGGCCCCATACGAGAATGTAATTAGTCACGGATTTGTCTTGGACGGTAATGGACGTAAGATGAGTAAATCTCTTGGGAATGTTATGTTACCTTCTAAGGTATTGAAACAATTAGGTGCTGATATTCTAAGATTATGGGTATCTTCCGTTGATTACCAAGCAGATGTACGAATCTCTGACGATATATTGAAACAGACATCAGAAGCATATCGCAAAATTAGAAATACGTTCCGCTTCCTTCTCGCAAATCTTTCTGATTTCAATCCAGAAACAGATCGTGTAGAAGAAGCAGATATGCAAGAGGTCGATCGATACATGCTTCATCGTTTGCAGAGCTTGCTAAAAGATGTTCGAGAAAGCTATGAGAAATATGAGTTTTCTCCAATATTTCATCGTATCCATAATTTCTGTGCGGATGATTTGAGTTCTTTCTATTTGGATTTTGCAAAGGATATTTTATATATTGAAGCAAAAGATAATCCGCGTCGTAGAAGTATTCAAACAGGATACTATGAAATCTTAACAACGTTAGTTAAGCTATTAACTCCTATTACCCCACATACAGCAGACGAAGTATGGGAATACATTCCAGGAGTTAAAGAGGAAAGTGTACAATTAACGGATATTCCAGATCCGCGTGAAATCGCAAACTTTAAAGGCTTAGAAGAAAAATGGAATCATTTCATGGCAGTACGTGATGACGTCTATAAGGCGCTTGAAGAAGCTCGGAATGAAAAAGTAATTGGAAAATCATTAGAAGCAAAAATCACTGTAATTCCAAAGGATGAAAAAACGAAGAATGTATTAACTTCCATTGAAGAAGTTCATCAATTGTTTATTGTTTCAGAAGCTGTGGTTGGTGAAAGTAATGAAAATGCAAAAACATACAAACTAGTCGATGTTGCTGTTGAAAAACATTCGGCTGAAAAATGTGAACGTTGTTGGGTTGCATCTGATTCTGTAGGAGAAGATGCTGAGCATCCAACACTATGTACACGTTGTGCGGATGTAGTAAAAGAACATTATGTAGGATAAAACCTTTGTCATAAAGCCCTCTATTAGTTTAGAGGGCTTTATTTTCTAGGTGTTCGGACTTAACGAAACGATTGAGAGCAAATTTAAATGTTATAGTTCATCGAACTTTTTTCACATAAGATGTATTATGTGACATAATGATTTAGTGAAATTCCTATCATCTTCATCTTTCAATAGTGCTAAAATGTCGCTACAACAGAATACTTCGCTTTCCGTGGGCACGGCCTCAGCCTCCTCAGAAGAAAACCACTTCTTGCGGGGTCTTCGGACTCGTGCTGTTCCCACAGGAGTCTACGCATTCTGTCTCCGCTGTTTAAGTGTTTCTTATTTTTCGAGAATATACATCATGAAACTATGATTATTGATTGAATAAAAATCACAAAATATATCAGCGGAGGAAATACATGGAGACTCCTGCGGGAAAGCGAAGACGCTGAGACCCCGTAGGGAGCGGTCTTTGCGAGTGAGGAGGCTCAGCGCGAGCCCGTGGAAAGCGAAATGTATTTCCGTAGCGAGTTATATGCACCAACAATCATTTTTAGTTATGTCACATAATATATCTTATCTGCACCCTAGTGACGAGATGCTTTAAAGAAAAACTGAACTAATTTAAATTCTAGTTCGAGCGAATGTTGGATCTTCCATGGTTTCTATATAGGTGCTTTTGATAACTTATATTGAAAAATATAGGATATCGGTATAAGATAAATGAAGGATTGACTATACATAAATGGATGTTAAAGAGGAATCGGAGGATAAATATGTATTGGTACTACATAATCGCAGCAATAATTATTGGAATTGATCAATTTACAAAGTGGCTTGTTGTCAAAAATATGGAGCTATATGAACAAATTACGATATTGGAAAACTTCTTTTACTTAACTTCACATCGTAACAGTGGTGCAGCATGGGGAATTTTACAAGGAAGAATGGTATTCTTTTATATCATTACGGTCATTGTAATAGTAGGAGTTATATATTACATGCATAAATTTGCCAAAGAAAGTAAACTCTTTGCGGTTGCATTGAGTTTTATCTTAGGTGGTGCAATTGGTAACTTTATTGATCGTGTGCTACATCAAGAAGTAGTGGATTTTTTTGATTTTATTATTTTTGGGTATGATTTCCCAATTTTTAATATCGCAGATTCGGCACTTGTTGTTGGAGTTGGACTTGTGATAGTTGCAACGATATTAGATGAAAAGAAGAAGAAGGAGCAAGCTTAAATGACTTTAGAGCACGTAGTAACAGAATCAGAAGGCAAAACGAGACTGGATAAGTTAATGGCTAAGATCAATCCAGATAGGTCTCGATCACAAGTACAGGCATGGATTACAGAAGATCTTGTTACGGTGAACAATCAAATCGTCAAAGCAAATTACAAATGCCAAGTAGGAGATGTTGTTCGTTGGGATATTCCAGAGGTGAAACCACTCGAAATTAAAGCAGAAGACATCCCGTTAAATATCGTGTATGAGGATCAAGATTTACTTGTTGTCAATAAACCGAAAGGAATGGTAGTCCATCCATCAGCAGGTCATCAACAAGGTACCTTGGTCAATGCTTTATTACATCACTGTAACGATTTATCTGGCATTAACGGTGTAGAACGGCCAGGTATCGTTCATCGGATTGATAAAGACACGAGCGGACTATTGGTTGTTGCCAAGAATGACCAAGCCCATACAGGACTAGCAGAACAATTGGCTTCAAAGGAAATTGAAAGAAAATATGAAGCTGTTGTTCATGGGGTTATTGACCATGACACAGGAATGATTGATGCACCAATTGGAAGGGATCCAAAGGATAGGCAAAAAATGGGAGTTATTGAGAATGGAAAAAATGCTGTCACTCACTTCCAAGTATTAAAACGCTACAAAGAGTATTCTCATATTGAATGTCAATTAGAAACCGGAAGAACGCATCAAATTCGTGTACATATGCGCTATATTGGTTTTCCGCTTGTAGGTGATCCAAAATATGGCCCGCGTAAAACATGGGACACGAATGGCCAAGTACTGCATGCAAGAGTCCTAGGGTTTAAACATCCACGCACTGGGCAATGGCTTCAATTTGAAGCGGAGTTACCAGCTTACTTTGAGGAGTTATTAGCGAACATTGAAAAAATGTATTGACAGAGAAAGTTATATTTGAAATAATAAATAAAATGAATAGATCCTTTAACATAGTCCCGTGAGGCTAAAAGGTGCGGAATAAACATTTACACGAGATAAGTGTATTCAAAACCTTTTTTTCCTCATGGAAGAAAGGGTTTTTTATTTCTTTAGAAAAGGTGATTTAGGGCGATTCATTCCGCTCCTAATCTCAACTAAATGATAGCGGTAAAAAGACATAGCAATGTAAAAGAGGTGAGCAAGTGAAAAAGAAAAATGTCGTACTTGATGATAAAGCGATGAATCGTGCACTGACACGTATTTCCCATGAGATTCTAGAGAAGAACAAGGGCGGGGCAGACTTAGTCATCGTTGGAATAAAGACAAGAGGAATTCCTCTCGCTCAAAGGTTACAAGAAAAAATCAAAAAAATAGAAGACATAGATGTACCGATTGGTGAGTTAGACATCACATTATATCGTGATGATTTGCAAAAAGCAGTTGAATCAAGTGAACCGGAGCTAAAAGACACAAAAATAGATGTTGATGTGACAAATAAAAAAGTTATCTTAATTGATGATGTACTATATACAGGTAGAACGGTTCGTGCTGCAATGGATGCAGTTATGGATATCGGAAGACCTTCACAAATTCAATTAGGTGTCTTAGTTGATCGTGGCCACCGTGAATTGCCGATACGTGCTGATTACGTTGGAAAAAATATCCCAACTTCAGAAAAAGAGATTATAGTGGTTCAACTTGATGAAATAGATGCGTCAGATCAAGTTGCTATTTATGAAAAGTAAATAAAAGACCTTTAACGTAAATCCAGAGAGGTTTACAAGGTCGTATAGACTACGTGTACTCAATCACTACACGTATACCTCTTTGCGACCAAAAGCAAAGGGGTATTTTTTTACCTTCATTTATCTAAACAGCAGTCTGAGTGATTTTAAAACAGTATCATGGGAGGTTATCATGCGACATTTTTTCTCAACAAACCAGCTAACGACAGAAGAAATTTATCAGTGGTTAGAAACGGCAGAAGCTTATCGCACAGGAAAAACAAGCTGGCCAAAATTAGATAATCAGTTTGTTGCTAATTTATTTTTTGAACCTAGTACGAGAACGAAAATGAGTTTTGTAGTTGCACAAAGGAAACTAGGGATGGATGTACTGGATTTTCACACGGAGACTTCGAGTATGAAGAAGGGGGAATCACTTTATGACACCGCGAAGACCTTTGAATCTATTGGAGCCAATTTACTTGTGATTCGTCATGAATCTGATGATTGGTTTAACGAGTTAGACAAAAAACTATCCATTCCTATAATTAATGCCGGTTCTGGAAAAACAGAGCATCCAACTCAATGCATGTTAGATTTGCTAACGATCTATCAAGAGTTTGGCAGAATTGAAGATTTGGAGATAGCAATTGTTGGTGATCTCAAACATAGCAGAGTTGCTCGAACGAATGCTTTGTCTCTACAAAGACTCGGAGCAAAGGTTTATTTATCAGCACCAGAAGGCTTTGAAGACGAGTCGCTAAACCTTCCATATCTATCAATAGATGAAGCTACAGAACATATGGATGTCATCATGTTGCTAAGGGTTCAACATGAAAGGCATATCGTCCAATCAAAAACAGAGAATTATTTGAATCGGGCGGGATTAACAAAAAATAGAGAGAAAAAAATGAAGCCTCATGCTATCATTCTTCATCCTGCACCTGTTAATCGTGGCGTGGAGATTGATTCTGAATTAGTTGAGTGTAATCGTTCAAGGATATTTAAGCAAATGGAAAATGGAGTCTATGCAAGAATGGCTGTCATGACACACGTATTACAAGAATGGGGGAAAATTTAATGAGTTTACTACTAAAAAATGTTAACCGATTGAATATAAACGAAGAAATGGAAGCATGTCAGGTCCTTATTGAGCATCGTACGATTAAAAAAATTGATTCATCTATTGAAATAGAAGCTGAACAAGTGATTGATTGTAAAAACAATGTATTACTTCCTGGTTTTATTGATGTACATATTCATTTACGAGAGCCTGGAGGAGAACATAAAGAAACAATAAAAACCGGTACCCAAGCAGCAGCACGCGGTGGATTTACTACTGTATGTGCCATGCCAAATACCAACCCAGTTCCAGATCAACCCGAGAAAGTACAGCAATTGTTAGACAAAATCAAGGATGATGCAGTTGTTCGCGTATTACCTTACGCGTCGATAACGAAAGAATTAGCAGGTGAGGAGCTAACTTCGATTCGAGAGATTGCAAAAATAAATCAAGTGTTTGCATTCACCGATGATGGGGTAGGAATTCAAACGGCTGATTTCATGCTCCGTGCCATGAAAGAGGCTGCTGCATGTGGGAAACCAATTGTCGCTCACTGTGAAGATAATTCTATCGTTTATGAAGGGGTGGTACATAAAGGAGAGGTAAGTCAACGTCTTGATTTACCAGGGATCCCCTCGATAAGTGAGTCCGTACAAATTGCTCGTGATGTCCTGCTTGCTGAAGCTACAGGCTGTCACTATCATGTGTGTCATGTTAGTACCAAGGAATCGGTTCGTGTTATCCGTGATGCAAAAAAGGCGGGGATTCATGTAACAGCAGAAGTAACGCCACATCATCTTCTATTAAATGAATCCGTGATCACAGAGGATGATGCGAACTATAAAATGAATCCACCACTTAGAAGCACTGACGATCAAGAAGCATTATTAGAAGGGTTACTCGATGGAACGATTGATTTTATAGCAACCGATCATGCCCCACATTCAGAAGCAGAGAAAGCATTAGGAATACAAGATGCCCCTTTTGGGATAGTCGGTTTAGAAACGGCTTTTTCATTGCTCTATACCTATCTTGTGAAAAATGGCAAGGTAACGTTTAATCAATTAGTTGATTGGTTAACCGTAGTGCCAGCTACTGTATTTCATCTTCCTTATGGAAAATTAGCGGAAGGGGAAATTGCGGACGTAACTTTAGTAGATCTAACCAAAGAGTCAAAAATAGACAAGGATACATTTTATTCAAAAGGTAAAAATACGCCTTTTCATAATTGGGAAGTGATCGGTTCACCAGTACTGACAATAAGTGAAGGTAAAATTGTTTATGGGGAGGGTTTTCATCATGAATAATCGTCAATTGGTCTTAGAAGATGGAACAGTTTTTAGAGGAAAAGGATTTGGAAGTGATCGTCAAATTAGTGGAGAAGTCGTATTTAATACAAGTATGACAGGATATCAAGAAATCATTACAGACCCTTCTTATTGTGGCCAGATTGTTACGCTTACCTATCCGTTAATAGGAAACTATGGAATAAATCGCGATGATTTTGAAACGGTTGCCCCTTTTATTAATGGGCTTATTGTACGGGAAGCTAGTGATTATCCATCGAATTTTAGAAGTGATGAAACGATTGATCATTTTCTAAAAGCACATCAAATACCTGGAATAGCTGGTATTGATACGCGTAAATTAACGAAAATCATTCGTAACCACGGGACAATGAAGGGCATTATCGCAGATTGTGATGAATCTGTTCCTTCCATTTTAGAGAGCTTGACGAATCGATCACTTCGGAATGATCAAGTAAAACAAACTTCCACTATTAAACCTTATATTGTACCCGGTAGAGGATTTCGAATCGTTTTAGTAGATTTTGGAATGAAACACGGAATACTTCGCGAACTAACGAAACGATATTGCCATGTTACTGTTGTTCCTTATAATTACGGGGCTGAAAATATACTACGTTTAAAGCCAGATGGAATTATGCTCACGAACGGCCCAGGGGATCCAAAAGATGTACCAGAATCCATTGAAATGATCAAGGGAGTTATCAAACAGGTTCCGATTTTCGGGATTTGTTTAGGGCATCAATTATTAGCCTTGGCCTGTGGTGCCGAAACCAAAAAAATGAAATTCGGTCATCGAGGCGGTAATCATCCTGTAAAAGATTTGGAGAATAATCGAACATACTTGACTTCTCAAAATCATGGCTATGCAGTAGTAAAAGATTCTCTAGTTAATACTGGATTGAAGTTAACGCAAATTGCTTTAAATGATGAAACAGTGGAAGGAATCAAGCATAACCATTATCCTGCTTTCTCGGTACAGTATCATCCTGAAAGCTCACCTGGACCAGAAGATACCAATTATTTATTTGATGACTTTTTACGTATGGTCAAAGAAAATCAAAAGCGAAGTGAGGAGATAGCGTATGCCTAAACGGAATGATATTAAAAAGATACTTGTCATTGGATCAGGACCAATTGTAATTGGTCAGGCAGCAGAATTTGATTACTCGGGAACCCAAGCTTGCCAAGCACTTCGTGAAGAAGGATATACCGTTATACTCGCTAATTCAAATCCTGCAACCATTATGACCGATCATACCGTTGCAGATAAAGTATATATGGAGCCGCTTACCGTTGAATTTTTAACGAAGATTATTCGTAAGGAACAGCCTGACGCACTCTTACCCACACTAGGAGGGCAAACAGGATTAAATCTAGCAGTTGCTTTAGAGGAAACAGGTATTTTAGCAGAATATAACGTGTCGTTACTAGGTACATCTTTAGATGCTATCCAGCAAGCAGAAGACCGTGAAAAATTTCGTACCCTCATGCATGAAATTGATGAGCCTGTTCCTGAAAGTCAGATTGTTCACACCGTAGACGAAGCATTAGCGTTTGCAGAAGAAATCGGCTACCCGCTAATCGTACGGCCAGCATATACGCTTGGAGGAACTGGTGGTGGTATGTGTTATAACGAGAAGCAATTACAGGAAATCACCCGTAATGGATTAGCTTTATCACCGGTTCAACAATGTTTAGTCGAACGAAATATTGCTGGATATAAAGAAATCGAGTATGAAGTAATGCGTGATCACAACGACCAAGCGATCGTTGTTTGTAACATGGAAAATGTCGATCCAGTTGGGATACACACAGGCGATTCTATCGTAGTAGCACCATCCCAAACATTGAGTGATCGAGAGTATCAATTACTTAGGAATGCATCGCTAAAAATAATTCGTGCACTCAAAATCGAAGGTGGTTGTAATGTTCAATTAGCACTAGATCCGCAAAGTTTTGAGTATTACATTATCGAAGTTAACCCTCGGGTGAGTCGCTCATCTGCGTTGGCTTCTAAGGCTACTGGATATCCAATTGCTAAAATGGCAGCTAAAATCGCTGTTGGGTTAACACTAGAGGAAATTAAAAATCCGATCACAGGTACAACGTTTGCTATGTTCGAACCTGCATTAGACTACGTTGTCTCCAAACTCCCACGATTTCCTTTTGATAAGTTCGTAACAGGAGACAGAAAACTTGGTACGCAAATGAAGGCAACCGGTGAAGTAATGGCGATTGGCCGTTCATTTGAAGAATCCTTGTTAAAAGGAATACGCTCCCTAGATGTGGAGACGGAGGATTTTTGGTTGGCATCCTTATTAGACGTAGAGGAAGCGGAATTAATGGATCGCCTACAAAAAGCGGATGACGAACGAATTTTTGTTTTGGCAGAAGTACTTAGACGTGGGAAATCGGTTGATGAAATCGTCGAAGTAACAAAAATCGATCGTTTTTTCCTAACCAAACTTAACAAAATAATTGCATTAGAAAGAAAACTACAAGAAAATCCGTTTTCAATGGAATTATTAACCCAGGCAAAAGAATTAGGATTTTCTGATGTACAAATTGCTCGGGTATGGAATGTTCATGTAGATGAAGTATATGCATTACGCCTGCTGGAAAATATTACGCCCGTTTATAAAATGGTTGATACGTGTTCTGCTGAATTTGAATCACAAACACCTTATTTTTATAGCACGTATGAAGAGGAAAATGAGTCCCTGCGTACGGATCGGAAGAAAGTACTCGTATTAGGGTCTGGACCGATTCGAATTGGGCAAGGGATTGAATTTGATTATGCAACGGTTCATTCTGTATTGGCAATTAAAGAAATGGGATACGAAGCAATCATAATGAACAACAATCCAGAGACGGTTTCAACGGACTTTAGTATCTCAGACAAACTTTACTTCGAACCGTTAACATTAGAAGATGTGATGCACGTGATTGAATTGGAACAGCCTGAAGGTGTTGTTGTCCAATTTGGTGGTCAAACGGCGATAAACTTAGCAGCAGGTTTAGAACGGCGTGGGGTGACTATTCTAGGAACAAACCTGGAAGCGATCGACCGTGCTGAAGATCGAGATAAGTTTGAGGTGTTACTGGACGATCTCAAACTACTACGACCAAAAGGAAAAGCGGTACTACACCTTGATAATGCAATGGAGGTGGCAAATACCATTGGGTACCCTGTATTAGTTCGTCCATCCTATGTCATTGGTGGTAGCCGAATGGAAATCGTTTATAGTGATAGAGAATTACAAACCTATTTATCCAAAACAACGAACAATACAAATGAGCACCCGATTCTAATAGATAAATATATTACTGGGATCGAAGTTGAAGTAGATGCTATTAGCGACGGAGAAACAACAATTATTCCAGGTATAATGGAGCATATTGAACGTGCAGGTGTCCATTCTGGTGATTCCATTGCTGTTTATCCACCACAGCGACTTTCAGATGCAGTGAAGCGCAAATGCATGGATGCCTCAATAAAAATAGCGAATGCACTAAAAGTAAAGGGTTTAATTAATATTCAATTCATTATTAGTGAGGAAGATGTTTATGTTCTGGAAGTAAATCCCCGAGCAAGTAGAACGATTCCATTCTTAAGTAAGATTACTGGGGTGACCATGGCAAACATCGCTACCCAGTGCATCTTAGGGAAAAAACTAGCAGATTTAGGTTACCAGTCTGGAATTCTACCAGAGAACCAACAAGTTTCTGTCAAAGTGCCCGTATTCTCTTTTGAAAAACTTCGCAGTGTGGATACAATTTTAGGCCCAGAAATGAAGTCTACTGGGGAAGCAATAGGTTATGATAAAACACTTGAGAAGGCATTATATAAAGGGTTAATCGCTTCGGGGTTGTCTATTCCTAATGAAGGAGCAGTATTACTTACCGTAGCGGATAAAGATAAACAAGAGATGCTAGAAATTGCGGAACGATTTCATCAATTAGGGTTTCAGCTTTATGCGACGCATGGTACAGCGAAGCAGGTTCGTACATTAGGGATACCTGTTACAGAAGTAGCAAAAGTAGGAGATGCTGAACCAAATGTACTATCTATCATCGAAACAGGACAGGTGCAATTTGTTATTAATACGATAACTTCCGGTAAACAACCACGCTCAGATGGCTTTATGATTCGTCGATTGTCTGTGGAACATGGAATTGCTTGTCTAACAAATTTAGATACGGCTAATGCGATTTTAAATGTCATTGATTCGACAACATTCAGTGCAAAACCGATGACAAATAAAGAGGCTGTGATTCTATGATAAAAAAAGAACGTGTACGTATTCAAACGAAAAGAAAGATTGCAAAAGATACCATTGAAATGGTTCTAGAAAATAAATACATCAGTTCTATAGCCATACCTGGTCAATTTATACACATTTATGTTGACGGTCACACGCTTCGAAGGCCAATTTCGATTGCTAATGTCGATCAAGATGCGAATACCCTAACGATCTTGTTTAAACAATTGGGTTCAGGAACAGAACAGCTTGCATGCTCCCCAGAAGGAACGATTCTTGATGTCCTAGGCCCAAGTGGTAATGGATTTCAAATGGATACGGGTAATTCAACTATATTATTAATCGGTGGCGGTATCGGTGTTCCACCACTCTACTATCTTGGTAAGTCACTTATAGAAAAAGGGATGAAGATTATTTCTATACTAGGTTTTCAATCAAGTGAGTACGTTTTTTATGAGAGGGAATTCCAAGAATTAGGTGAAAACCTTATTGTAACAAATGACGGATCATATGGTGAAAAAGGCTTTGTGACAGATGTTGTTCATACAATTGACCATATCGATTGTTACTACTCATGTGGGCCGATACAAATGTTACAAGCAGTCACTCAGTCACTTCCTACCACTAGAGGGTATATTTCTTTGGAAGAACGTATGGGATGTGGTGTTGGTGCGTGTTTTGCTTGTGTTGTGCCATCGAAAAAGGAATCCGGGTATCGAAAAATTTGTAAAGATGGACCCGTATTTAATGCCGAGGAGGTAAAACTATAATGGATTTATCGGTTGAAATGCCAGGTCTTCATTTAAAGAACCCAATTATGCCAGCATCAGGATGCTTTGGGTTTGGGCGTGAATACAGTCAGTTTTATGATTTAAGCTTACTTGGAGCTGTTATCATGAAGGCTGCAACAAGAGAAGAACGCTATGGAAACCCTACACCAAGAGTTGCGGAAACACACGCAGGAATGCTAAATGCAATTGGTTTACAAAATCCTGGTGTTGAAAATGTTATCACAAACGAAGTTCCATTTTTGGCGAAATACAATACGTCGATTATTGCAAATATAGCAGGTAGTACGTTGGAAGAATATGAATTTGTGGCAAGAGCTTTTAATGACTCACCAAATGTTGATGCCCTGGAACTAAATATTTCTTGTCCGAACGTCAAGGAAGGAGGCATTCAATTTGGCACGGATCCAGCAATGGCTGCACGCGTAACAGAGGTTGTCAAACGGGCTAGTAATCTTCCAGTCTATGTGAAGTTATCACCGAATATTTCAGACATTGTTTCGATGGCAAAAGCGGTAGAATCTGCTGGAGCTGATGGTCTATCCATGATTAATACGCTAACCGGGATGCAAATCCATCTACCAACTGGTAAACCTTTATTAGCCAATAGCACTGGAGGGTTATCTGGGCAAGCAATCAAGCCTATTGCGATCCGGATGATTTATGAAGTGAAACAAAAAGTTAACATACCAATAATAGGTATGGGAGGGATTTCCACAGCTGAAGATGTCTTAGAATTTCTGTTAGCTGGTGCAAGCGCAGTAGCAGTAGGGACAGCAAACTTTCAAAACCCATTCATATGTGCAGAGCTAATAGAAGCATTACCTTCTACGTTAAATAAATATGGATTTAATTCTTTACAAGATACGATTGGAAAGGGGATAGCTATATGAATGATTCCATTTTCTTAGCTCTAGATTTTCCGACATGGCAGCAGTCAGACCTATTCTTGAAACAAAACGAACTTAAAGGCGTACCGGTAAAAGTAGGAATGGAGTTATTTTATCGTGAAGGACCAGCAGTTATCGAACACTTAAAAGAAAATAATCATCCAATCTTTTTAGATTTAAAATTACATGATATACCGACAACGGTTAAGAAAGCCATGAAAAATATAGCTGCTTTAGATGTTGATATCGTTAATATTCATGCTTTAGGTGGGAAGAAGATGATTCAATCTGCGAAAGAAGGATTGTTAATAGGAGCAAAGAGCAAACAACCCAAATTAATTGCAGTTACGATATTAACATCCATGGATCAGCAAACGATGAATGTAGAATTAGGTATACCAGGTAAGGTAGAGGATCAAGTGGTTCATTATGCTCGGGTTGCACAGAACAATGGAGCGGATGGAGTTGTTTGTTCTATTCATGAAGTTTTGCCGATAAAAGAGGTATGTACTCCATCATTCTTAACTGTAACACCAGGTATTCGTCTAAATTCATCATATTCCAATGACCAAAAAAGAACGTCTACTCCAAAAAAGGCAAGGGGAAATGGATCAGATATAATCGTGATTGGTAGAAGTGTGACACAGGCAGATAATCCAAGACAGGCATACTTACAGGTTGTAAAAGAATGGGAGGAAGGTCGATGAAATTAGACAAGGAGATTTCGAAGGATCTATTGCGGATTGAGGCGGTTCAAATTGAGCCAGAGAATTATTTTACTTGGACATCTGGAATGAAAGCCCCTATATATTGCGATAACCGTATAACGATGTCGTTTCCAGATGTACGAAAAAAAATTACAAAGGCATTTTCCAAAAAGATAGAAGCGATGTCGGAAAAACCGGACGTTATTGCAGGTTGTGCTACAGCAGGTATTCCCCATGCTGCGTGGTTGGCAGATTTACTAAATAAACCGATGGTATATGTTCGATCAAAACCAAAAGGACATGGAAAAGGTAATCAAATTGAGGGGAGTATAAAACCTGGACAAAAAGTAATCGTCATTGAAGACCTTATATCAACAGGAGGATCCTCCATAGAGGCTGCCCAAGCTTTACAAGAAGAGGGGGCAGAAGTGTTGGGGGTTATGGCAATTTTTACATATGGTTTAGAGACGGCGAGGGCTAACTTTTTCAAGAATGATTTTTCATTTGATACGATTACAAGTTTTGATATTTTAGTAGATAATTTAGTAGAGAATAAGCAAATTGATGATGCTACCAAGGCAAAACTACTTTTGTGGAGAAACAGTTTATAATTAATAACAGCTAAGTTCTGATTACTTAGCTGTTATTTTTTTACATATAAACATGTAAGTTAATTCCCTAAAAGTACAGGGAAAGAAACTGTTGCCGTTAATAGTAAATTCGTACATTAATGTGGGAAAAGAACAACCTAATTAATCCTTTTGGCACAGAACCATCCATTCATCAATAGAGATCGAGTGGATTGAAGATTTATTCGTAGTAACTTGATAATATAATTGGATATCTTTGGGGGCGTTTTTAATGTAGTTCATTACCTGATTCTTCTCTTTTGTCGAAGCTAATGTTCGATTTATCCATTCATCATAGGGGAGTGTTTTTTTCTTTGTTTCACTTCGAGAAATTGTTAATTGATTTTCCTGAAACAATTGTTCCCACTCCGATATTCGCAGGGAACGATTGTGGCTTCGATCACGCATTTTTTCTAGATTATTAATGAAATCCTCAAATTTAGGCTTCTCGGGTGATATATTATCAATAAGAAGAAATTTTCTGCCTGACTTTAATACACGCGACGTTTCTTTGATAAATGCCTGTGGGTTTAGGAAATGATGTGCTGCAATACGGCATGTAACAAGGTCAAATGATCGGTCTAGAAAAGGTAGATTTTCCGCATCGGCAATTATATAGTGGATATTTTGGTAATCCGCTAAATGATGAGATGCAGTTTGAAGCATTTCCTTTGTAATATCAGTGGCATAAACGGTATCTACGTACATAGATAACTGTTTAGCAACATGACCAGCCCCTGTGGCGATATCAAGTGCCTTCATATTCTTACTTGGTTTAATCCACTTCATTAGTTGAGGTAAGTCTAGTCCGTTTGAATGTGTTGAACTGGTAACATAGGCATTTCGATTTTTCGAAAATACGCTTTTTATAATGTCTTTTTCCTTCATTTAATTATCCCCTATCTATGATAGATTTATTGTTACCTTTACGTTATAATGGATTGTGCAATAAGTAAAATACTTGTTTTTTATAATATTCAATAATAAATTCTTATCATTAAGGAAGATTGGTATGAAAATAGAAGATTATGAGTTACTCATTAAGTTGAATGAGATAGGGACAATTCGAGGAACAGCTAAAGCCGTGTTAATTTCTCAGCCCGCTGTAACGCAACGCCTAAAATACATTGAAGAATATCTCGGGGTGAAGATTTTTATTCGAACTTCAAAAAACCTCGTTCTAACGCCGAGTGGGGAAATGATTTTAGAGCATGCAAAAAAAGTGTTAGAACAGGAGCGGGCATTAAAAAATAACTTGACTGAATCAAGTGAAGAAGTACAAGGAACACTTTCCATTGCATGTTCCTCGTTGGTTAGCCAACGTTTTCTGCCAGCAATACTCGGTGAGTTTACCCAGTCATTTCCAAAAGTAACAATAGACCTAGTTACTGGTATTAGTGAGGATATAAAGAACCATCACAAAGATTACCATGTTTGTATTATAAGAGGCTCGAAATTAAAGGAGAGCACATGCATTCGTTTGTTTGAGGATCCATTATATATATATGATACAGAACCATTCCCACGAAATAACGTTAAAGAGAGACCTCTTATATCCTTTAAAAGTGATGACAGTATGCATGAATTAGTAGATAATTGGCTATACCACCATCAGGATGCAATTCTGCCTCAAAAAACAATTCGTGTGGATCAAATTGAAACATGTAAGCAATTTATGAAGCAAGGGATTGGTATGGCGGTTCTGCCAAAAAGTGTATCTGACTCGATGATGGATGAATATCCACATATCCCACTAACATTAGATGGGAGCCCTGTCACCAGAGATACTTGGGTTTGCTTTCAAGAAGGTATTCGCAAATTACCACAGGTGGATGAGTTTATTAATGTATTGACGCAACAGGATTTCCTATAGTAGAAGGAATATTGTTGGACCTATTATTGTGGTACATTCTTAATTTTAATTGGTGAAGTTTTTATTCACTTATACTATGTAACTATTAAATGGTTAACTATGGAAGAGATGGAAAAAAGAAGCGGATCAGCTCTTATTGACTTTTTTATAGTCCCGTTGTATGATAAATATCCGCTGCTAATCACAGCACAATTTTTTTCAAGATAACGCACGTACACAAATCAATTTGTTGCAAAAATTTCAAAAAAGCATTGACAACTTAAATGATAGTGTGATATATTTATAAAGTCGCCATTACGGCAGACGACAAATCCCGATTC
>NZ_FOHE01000023.1 GCF_900111445.1 Oceanobacillus limi
GTAAGAAGTGCAAGCGAATGAAACATATTTTCTACAAACGATACGAAGAGCTAACCGATAAGCAACATTGGTATTTAGAAAGGTATTTAGGTTTATCAGAGGACCTACGAACAGCATATGGTTTGAAAGAGGCATTTCGCTCCTGGTCTGATGAAGCAAAGAATGGAACAAAAGATTTAGGTGAGATAAAACAAGATCTATACCACTTTTACAACCAAGTAGAAAAGTCAGGAATGGATGAGTTTATCCAAGCAATCGGCACACTTAAAAATTGGCAACCAGAGGTTTTGAATAGCTTTGCCTTTGGCTATAACAATGGATTTGTGGAAGGGATGAATATTCAAACTAAAGTTATTAAATGAAATGCATTTGGCTTTAAACGATATGATCGATTAAGGTTACGTGTATTACTACACCATCAATATAAAGATTTAGACCTTCAAGTAGGATAAGGGATAGGAGTGTGCACTCCTATCCCAACATTTGACGTAGAACCATAAATCATTGGTAGGAAAATTCATTATTAAAACTTTATCTTTTTTGTGAAAAGTAATCTTAAAGCCTTCCAAAGCCTCCCAAAGCCTCCGTAAGCTAAAGAATATATATGGACTACTAGACTTGCCAAAGGTATAGTTGTAGGTATACCTTATCGTGATAGTAACCACCAACTTTAGGAGTTAAGACAGTAAACTAATTGATCCTCTGAGAAAAACATCGATAGGCTACTTAATTACCGGCTACTCTGTTCTTATATTAAAGTACATAGTATAGTAAATACGGGCCTAACCTTCTGTTCTAGTATTAATCAAACAAGCTCTCCTTACGGTTTTCTTTTAAAAAGGAAAACATCTCTAAAATTTGCGTTTCTGTATTTCTTCTAGTAGACAATGGAGGTAAATTATTTCGACTAAAGAACTTAGCTTCATTTGTTTCTAATCCTCCTGAAGCTTTTCCATTATTAATCTTGCACTGAATAAAACACTTATAGTAATGATAAGCATCTGGTGGGTGGGATTGCTTGTTATTATCATGCAGTGCGAGTAGTTTTATTGGGGTAACGTCGAATCCAGCTTCTTCTTTGATTTCCTTTACACAATTCTCAGCAGGTGATAAACCCACTTCACAAAACCCTCCAGGTAATGACCATTTGTTGTCTAATTTTTCTTTTACAAGTAATAGTTGATCATTACTAAAAACCACGCCACGAACATCAAGCTTTGGAGTTTGGTAACCTTCTTCAGATGCAAATAGATTTTTCACGGAACAAATTTCTAAATCTGAGTAGTTAGACATTATCTCTACACTGATATCTCTTAGCTCTTGGTATCGTTCTTTATCAAATTCATCTTTGGAGAATGCCATACCTGACTGTGCAAGGGCCTGGATTCTTCTTGCCCAATGTAACCATTGATCACTCATATCATACAACAACTCCTTTAATCATCGTGTATTTCTTTAAATGTAGTGATACTCTATATAGGTCGGAATTACTTATACTAATGAAATTTTTTAGTAGATTATTTTATCTTGCATATAACTGGCATTAATCCTACTTCAAACCTAGGAAATAAAACCAGGAGGTTAAGTGGTGGATGAAGAAAACCTCCACTTATTGTAGATTAACTTTGAATTGCCATTCTAAATTAAATGATTTTTCATAGTATTACATAGTATCACTTTTAATTCAATTAGAAATTTAGTAATATACTATTTAAATTGTTCGAATTATTGTAAACTTATCAAGGAGAAGGAGGTTGCACATTGGAAGGATTTTTTAATGACATGATTGATGATAACTTTCTTCTTATAATCGTTCGTGTTCTTATTGCATTGGTTTTATCCGGACTTATAGGGTTTGAAAGAGAGTTAAAAAACCACTCCGCGGGGTTTCGAACACATATTTTAGTCGGTGTAGGTTCTTGTTTAATGATGGTATTGTCTATATTTGGCTTCGATGCCTTTATCGATGAACATGATAATGTAAGATTTGACCCTGCTAGAATTCCATCCTATGTTATTAGCGGGATAGGCTTTTTAGGTGCAGGTACAATTATCGTTTATGGTGGAACAATACGTGGTCTAACAACAGCAGCTTCAATATGGGCAGTTGCGGGGTTAGGGTTAGTAGTCGGAGTTGGAATGTATGCAACCGCCTTATTTACAACTATATTAATCTTATTGAGCCTAGTTTTTCTTAATAATTTTGAAAACCTATTTAGGAAAGGTCATAAGTCAACAGTTATTGAAATAGTTGCCTTACCCAATTTAGCAATCCATGAAATTGTATCTGTAATTGAAACGTTCCATGTAACTATTAAAAAGGTTGAAATCGTAAAAGTAGAAAATGATTTACGTAGTATTTTTATAAAAATTGAGCGCGATAAAAATTTAGATCAAATTTCGTTTTTTGAAGCATTATCTCAAGTAAATAATGTAAAGAATATAAGTGAAAGAACATAGTAATATGGAAGGGACCGTTACTGTTTAAGTGCGGTTTTTTCATGATTCCATCAATAAAGTGTTTTTATTTTTAATTATTTGTCAAGAATATTACGGGTAAGATATTTGGCATTAATACTTTTTTAACGTATAATAAGTGCATAGTCAAAGATAGTCAAAGTCAAAGGATAGTAAGTAAAATGGGTTAGTTCATATGGTTTTTTGGGAATAGGGAGGTTAGATGATGAGTAATATATCTGACATTATTGAACAGTATTTAAAAAACGTCCTACAATCAAAAGGACAAGATGTAATAGAAATAAAGCGAAGCGAAATTGCTGATCAATTTAAATGTGTACCATCACAAATTAACTATGTGATTAATACACGTTTTACAATGGAAAAAGGATATATTGTTGAAAGCAAACGTGGTGGTGGCGGATATATTCGGATTATTCGGATCAAACACCAAGATAAATCAGAATTAATTGATGAAATTATTAAGTTAATAAACCCCACGGTAACACAACAGGCATCTATAGATGTTTTGGAACGGTTATTAGAGGAAAAATTAGTAACAGAAAGAGAAGCGAAAATTATGGTCAGTGCAATTGATCGAAATACGATAGGGTTAAAGCTTCCGATTCGAGACGAGGTTAGAGCACGAGTGCTAACAAGCATGCTAACAACCTTAAAATATTTAAATAAGTAGTTCTTATTTTTAGATCGTAAAATGTACAATACTGTTTTAGGAAGAAGAGGCAGTTGTCCTATTTTTATATAAAAGGGGGAGAACATAGATGCAATGTCAAGAATGCCAAAAGCGCCAAGCTACCCTTCATTTCACACAAGTAATCAATGGCAATAAAACGGAGGTTCAGCTGTGTGAGGTTTGTGCGAAAGAAAAAGGCTATATGTCATATCCAGAAGATGGTTATTCACTTCATAACTTATTAACGGGATTATTTAATTTTGATTCATCACAGATGAAAACCCCTCAAGGTTCTCAATTTCAACAGGTCAAGGAATTACAGTGTTCAAAATGTAATATGACCTTTTCGGAATTTAAACGGGTAGGTAAATTTGGATGTGCAGAGTGCTACCATACATTTGCGACACATCTTGATCCGATTTTTCGTCGTGTTCATAGCGGTAACTCTAAGCATCATGGAAAAATTCCGAAACGAAAAGGTGGAGACTTACATTTAAAAAAACAAGTAGAAACCTATAAACAGGAACTACAAAATTTAATCGTTAATGAAGCTTTTGAAGAAGCTGCAACGGTTAGGGATAAGATTAAGGATTTAGAAAAGCAAATCCAAAATAAAGAAGCGGGTGATAATCAATGACACTCCAGCACTTTATGAATGAAGCAATTAGTCCTTGGATGAGAGAAGAAGGGCCTGATAGTGATATTGTCTTAAGTAGTAGAATTCGTTTGGCTCGGAACTTAGCAGATAGTAAGTTTCCAATTATAGCTGATGTGAAGGATTTAGAGGAGATTCGGGACTTTTTTAAGAAGGAATATGAACATGCAACTTTTCAAGACTTAGATGAATTTGAATTTTTTCCGATTAAAGAATTATCCTCGGTAGAAAAGCGTGTACTTGTAGAGAAGCATTTAATTAGTCCTTTGCTTGCAAAGAATGCAGATGCAGCCGCTACCATGATTTCGAAGGATGAACAAGTGTCCGTAATGATTAATGAAGAAGATCACATACGTATGCAGCTTTATTTTCCAGGGCTACAACTATCAAAGGCACTAACGAAGGCATTTGAATTTGATGACTGGTTAGAAGAAAAGATAAATTATGCTTTTGATGAAACGAGAGGCTTTTTGACAAGTTGCCCGACGAATGTTGGAACAGGTATGAGAGCTTCTGTAATGATGCATCTACCAGCGCTTGCCTTAACGAAGCAAATTAATCGAATGATGCCGGCGATTAACCAATTCGGTCTTGTTGTGAGAGGGATTTATGGGGAGGGGAGTGAAGCAGTAGGCAATCTGTTTCAAATTTCCAACCAAATTACGTTAGGGAAAACGGAAGAGGATATTATTGAAGATCTCGAGAGTGTCGTTAAACAATTAATTGAACACGAGCGTAAAGCGCGTACTAGATTAATGGAACAATCAAGCACAAAGTTAGAAGATCGTATCTTCCGGTCTTTAGGTGTATTGAAATATAGTAGAATTATTGAATCAAAAGAAGCAGCTAGTTGTTTGTCTAATGTTCGACTAGGGATTGATTTAGAAATCATAAAAAACATTTCACGTAATATACTTAATGAATTAATGGTATTAACACAACCAGGCTTTCTCCAACATTATGCCAAAAAAACATTGTCAGCAAATGAACGTGATGTGTTACGAGCAACATTAATTAGGGAAAGGCTACTATTAGAGGAAAAATAGGAGGAAAAGCTATATGATGTTTGGACGTTTTACAGAAAGAGCACAAAAAGTATTAGCATTGTCTCAAGAAGAAGCTGTACGACTGGGGCATAATAATATTGGTACAGAACATATACTTCTAGGTCTTGTCCGTGAAGGAGAAGGAATAGCTGCAAAAGCTCTTGAGTCGCTTGGATTAGAAGTATCTAAAATTCAAGAGGAAGTGGAAAAGCTAATCGGTGTTGGAAAACAGCCGATGCAAACGATCCATTATACCCCAAGAGCGAAAAAGGTAGTGGAGTTATCACAGGATGAAGCTAGAAAATTAGGACATTCCTATGTTGGTACGGAGCATATATTATTAGGGTTAATTCGCGAAGGAGAAGGAGTTGCTGCACGGGTACTAAATAATCTCGGTGTAAGCTTAAATAAAGCAAGACAACAAGTATTACAGCTTTTAGGAAGTAATGAATCACAAGCAGGAAGACAAGGACGTGGGCAAACATCCAGTGCTAATACGCCTACATTAGATTCCTTGGCAAGAGATTTAACGGCAAGTGCGAAGGAAGGCAATGTGGATCCTGTTATTGGTCGCAGTCAGGAAATTGAACGAGTGATCCAAGTTTTAAGTAGACGTACGAAAAATAACCCTGTCTTAATTGGTGAACCGGGTGTTGGTAAAACGGCTGTTGCAGAAGGACTGGCACAGCAGATTGTACAAAATGAAGTTCCTGAAACGTTACGAGAAAAGCGTGTCATGACACTGGATATGGGAACGGTTGTTGCAGGAACAAAATACCGTGGCGAGTTTGAGGATCGGTTGAAAAAAGTCATGGAGGAAATTCGCCAAGCGGGTAATATCATCTTATTTATTGACGAGTTGCACACACTTATCGGAGCAGGTGGAGCAGAGGGTGCAATTGATGCGTCCAATATTTTAAAACCATCACTTGCACGTGGAGAATTGCAATGTATTGGTGCAACAACGTTGGATGAGTACCGCAAGTATATTGAGAAGGATGCAGCATTAGAACGTCGTTTTCAACCAATTCAAGTAGATGAGCCGACTGTAGAAGAAACCATTCAAATTTTAAGTGGGTTACGGGATCGATATGAGGCACATCATCGTGTAACGATTACAGATGAGGCAATGGAAGCTGCGGCAACTTTATCTGATCGTTATATAACGGATCGATTCTTACCAGATAAAGCAATTGATTTAATCGATGAGGCTGGATCAAAGGTTCGATTACGCTCGTATACAGTACCACCTAATCTGAAAGAATTAGAAGAAAAGCTTGAGGAAGTACGTAAAGAAAAAGATGCTGCCGTTCAATCACAAGAGTTTGAGAAAGCTGCGTCATTACGTGATTCTGAGCAAAGATTACGGGAACAATTAGATACAACCAAAAATGCTTGGAAAGAGAAACAAGGTCAAGAGGATTCGCAGGTACATGTAGAGGATATTGCTAGTGTTGTTTCTACATGGACTGGAGTACCTGTATCTAAATTAACCAAAGATGAAAGTGAACGACTATTAAACTTGGAAAATGTATTACATGACCGGGTGATTGGTCAAGAAGAGGCAGTTAAAGCCGTGTCCAAGGCGATTCGAAGAGCACGTGCCGGACTAAAAGATCCTAAGCGTCCAATTGGTTCCTTTATCTTCTTAGGACCAACAGGGGTAGGGAAAACCGAGTTAGCCCGTGCATTAGCCGAAGCGATGTTTGCTGATGAAGAGGCAATGATTCGAATAGATATGTCTGAATACATGGAGAAACACTCGACTTCCCGTTTGGTTGGATCGCCTCCAGGCTATGTAGGGTATGATGAAGGTGGCCAATTAACGGAAAAAGTACGTAGGAAACCATATTCTGTTGTACTATTAGATGAAGTGGAGAAAGCCCATCCAGAAGTGTTTAACATTCTTCTGCAAGTATTAGAGGATGGACGGTTAACGGATTCGAAAGGTAGAGTTGTTGATTTTCGCAATACGGTATTAATTATGACCTCCAATGTTGGAGCAAGTGAATTGAAACGTAACAAGCATGTCGGCTTTAACTTAGAAGAGGAAGGAAAAGCCTATAGTGATATGAAGTCAAAAGTTATGGGTGAATTGAAAAAAGCATTCCGTCCTGAGTTTTTGAACCGTATCGATGAAACCATCGTCTTCCACTCACTTGAAAAAGAACATATGAAAGATATTGTAACGTTAATGATTCAACAGCTACAAAAACGATTGAAAGGTCAAGATGTTGAGTTTACCTTAACGGATAAAGCAATTGAAAAAATTGCAAACGAAGGGTTTGACCCTGAATATGGAGCAAGACCATTACGTCGATCCATACAAAAGAATGTAGAGGACTTGATGTCGGAAGAACTGTTAAAAGGAACAATTTCAATAGGACAAAAAGTTAAAATTGGTCTAAATAATAAGGGAGAATTTATCATTCTTCCGTAAAAAATCAGCATTCTATTTTCTGAAAAACTAGAAAGGAACCACCTTTCTAGTTTTTTCAATAGGTATTGCTAATGAATAGTTTGTTCTGTTCCTAGTGGAAGTCATTCTATCGTCAACATGCAAAGATCCCATGCTACAATTGCAGTATGTGGCAAAAATAAGGGAAAAATAAAATGAATTGATAGAAGTCTGTAACCTATATGTTATCTCGATCGTATATAATAGAGTTAGAAGGTAAAACGCTGATCGATGAAAATATTTTAGCATTATCAAGACAAGATAGACAATTTGTTGAAACTGATATACAGTTTAGCGAAGCAGCAACAACTGGGTTTACATGACTGAAAGAGGTGGGAAGATGGCAAAGCGAAAAACAAAATATGTTTGTCAAGATTGTGGATATGAATCAGCTAAGTGGATGGGAAAATGCCCGGGCTGCAATAATTGGAATACGTTAGTAGAGGAATTGGAAGTGTCCACTACGAAAGGCAGACAAACATTCAGTGGTGTTACAACTTCAGGGAGTAAACCAGAAAAAATATCGGCGATAGAATCAAAAAAGGAACCAAGGGTAACAACTGATCTAAAAGAATTCAATCGTGTGCTTGGTGGCGGAATCGTTGCAGGGTCTTTAGCTCTGATTGGTGGGGACCCTGGGATCGGAAAATCTACATTGCTGCTTCAAGTATCTTCTCAACTAGCAAATAAACAGTTAAATGTTTTATATATTTCTGGAGAGGAGTCACCTAAGCAAACCAAGCTAAGAGCAGATCGGTTAGGAATTAAATCGGATTCGCTCTATGTATTATCGGAAACGAATTTATTGGATATTACCAATCATATTGAACAATTAAAGCCTTCCTTCGTAGTCATTGACTCGATACAAACGATTTTTCGTGAAGAGATTTCTAGTGCACCAGGAAGTGTATCTCAAGTTAGAGAGTGTACAAGTGAGTTAATGCGAATTGCTAAAACAAGTGGTATTCCAATATTTATAGTTGGACATGTGACGAAAGAAGGAGCAATTGCTGGACCAAGATTATTGGAGCATATGGTTGATGCTGTCTTATACTTTGAAGGGGAAAGACACCACACCTATCGTATTTTACGGGGTGTAAAAAATAGGTTTGGTAGTACTAATGAAATGGGTATTTTTGAAATGAAAGAAGAAGGATTACGAGAAGTAATGAATCCTTCCGAAATCTTTTTAGAAGAGCGTTCAGAGGGGGCTTCTGGTTCTACCGTTGTTGCTTCCATGGAAGGAACAAGACCTGTACTAGTTGAAATTCAAGCGTTAATATCACCAACAAGCTTTGGTAATCCACGTAGAATGGCAACGGGAATTGATCATAATCGTGTCCCGTTATTAATGGCTGTACTAGAAAAACGAGTTGGATTAATGTTACAAACATCAGATGCATATATTAAAGTAGCTGGTGGAGTAAAATTAGATGAGCCAGCTATTGATCTAGCTATTGCAGTTAGTATTACGTCAAGTTTTCGTGATCAACCGACAAGGCCTGAGGATATTTTTATTGGTGAAGTAGGATTGACGGGGGAGATCCGTCGTGTATCACGAATTGAACAACGAGTGCAAGAAGCGGCAAAACTTGGGTTCAAACGCGTGATTTGTCCACAAAATAACCTAGATGGATGGACGACACCAACAGGAATTCAAGTAATTGGTGTGAATACTGTGAAAGAGGCATTAGAAGTAGGTTTAGCTAGATAAAAGGAAGCTTTGAGATTCATTTGCTAGAAAAATGTCGAAATTTGGCCAAATTTAATTGACATTGTCATTTCAGTGTGGTAAAATTTTTTGTTTACTCAATTGATTGTTACGATCAGCTGTGCTATTATTTAGATTGTACTAGTTTTTAATTTGAAAATAATGGTTATTATTTTATGGAATAGGTAATAATAATGGATAGGAGGTGAGGGTGGTGCTGAAAAAAATTGTACATCTGTTTTTTATTATAACAGGCGGTACCATTGGATATTTATATGTACCAGACATCATTCATTTATTGGATTTTACTGATGCAGCATGGGTAGCATCCCCATATTTAGGAACAATTTTAGGTGCAATTATATTATTTTTCGTTTCGTATTGGTTGGTAGATTACATTGTAGATTTTCTGCGATGGATCGAAGAAGGGTTGGTAAAACTACCGGTTGGTGATTTGTTTTTTGGTAGTTTAGGACTAATCATGGGTCTTGTGATAGCTTACTTAATGAATATCCCTTTGCAGTATATTAATATTGAGTTTGTATCACAGGTGATTCCGCTATTTATTACTATTTTATTAGGGTATTTTGGTTTCCAAGTTGGCTTTAGACGCCGTGATGAATTTGTTAGTTTACTGAATATCAATAAGAAGGAACGAGATAAAAAACGCGTGAGTAATGACCAAGAAAGCAATGATACTTTAGTTCCTAAACCGAAGATTCTAGATACCAGTGTTATTATAGATGGTCGTATTGCAGATATTTGTCAAACAAGTTTTCTGGAAGGAACCATTATTATTCCGCAGTTTGTGTTGGGAGAATTACAGCATATAGCGGATTCTTCAGATGTTCTGAAAAGGAATAGAGGACGCCGAGGCTTAGATGTGCTTAATCGAATTCAAAAGGAACTTCCTGTAAAAGTAGAGATTTACGAGGGTGACTTTGAAGACATTCCTGAAGTTGATAGCAAACTAATTAAATTAGCAAAAGTAATTAATGGTATCGTTGTTACAAACGATTTTAATTTAAATAAAGTTTGCGATTTGCAAAGTGTTCCCGTATTGAATATTAATGATTTGGCAAATGCCGTAAAACCAGTTGTACTACCAGGTGAAGAATTAATGGTTCAAGTTATTAAAGACGGAAAAGAGCAAAATCAGGGAATCGCTTATTTGGATGATGGAACGATGATCGTAGTAGAAGAGGGAAGAAACTATATTGGTAAAACAATTGAGGTTCTTATAACGAGTGTATTACAAACTTCTGCTGGTCGGATGATTTTTGCAAAACCAAAATTACTTGAAAAAGCACTATAAAAAAGGTATAACTTATAATGATAGATATAAAAAGTGATAACATGTTGTTATCGCTTTTTATTTTAGTTAAATTAGTACATAATAGAGCGTGTAAAACTAGCTCTAATAGGCTTGAAATAAATGTTATGATGTTGTTTGAAAGGAAGGATTAGACTTATGTCAACTGAAGTTCGTGTGCGTTATGCGCCAAGCCCCACAGGTCATTTACATATAGGGAATGCGCGTACAGCATTATTTAATTATTTATATGCAAAGCATTTTGATGGTAAATTTATTATTCGTATTGAAGATACCGATGATAAACGAAATGTTGAAGGTGGAGAAGAAAGTCAGTTAAAATTTTTGAAATGGCTTGGTGTTGATTGGGATGAAGGTGCTGATGTTGGTGGTGATTATGGACCTTATCGTCAAATGGAACGTCTGGATATATACCAGAAGTATATTGATGAGCTACTAGAACGAGGCCTCGCTTATAAGTGCTATATGACTTCTGAAGAACTAGAAAAAGAACGTGAAGAACAGCTAGCAAATGGTAAGACACCTAAATATTCGGGAGCACACCGGGATTTAACAACGGAACAAATTGAAGCATTTGAAGCAGAAGGAAGAAAACCAAGCATTCGTTTCCGCGTTCCTGAAAATAAGACATACGTTTTCAACGATATTGTTCGAGGAAATATTACGTTTGAATCCGAAGACTTCGGAGATTGGGTTATCGTAAAGCAAAATGGTATTCCGACGTACAACTTTGCAGTAGCAATTGATGATTATATGATGCAAATTTCACATGTTCTTCGCGGGGAAGAACATATCTCTAACACGCCAAAACAAATGATGGTTTACGAAGCGTTTGATTGGACACCACCGCAATTTGGTCATATGACGTTAATCTTAAACGAAGAGCGGAAAAAACTAAGTAAACGTGATCAACATATTTTACAATTTATCGAGCAATACCATAACTTAGGTTATTTACCAGAAGCTTTGTTTAATTTTATCGCTTTACTTGGTTGGTCTCCGGTTGGAGAGGAAGAGATTTTTGACCAAGACACACTTGTAAAAATCTTTGACCCAGAACGTTTATCAACATCCCCTGCTATTTTTGATGCGCATAAATTGAAGTGGATGAACAATGAGTATATTAAAGCTGCTGACTTAGATAAAGTTATTGAATTAACTTTACCTCATTTAATTGAAGCGGGTAAGCTTTCAGAGGATATGGATGAGGAAAAACGAAACTGGGCTGAAAATGTGATCTCCTTATACAAAGAGCAATTACGTTACGGTCAGGAAATCGTGGAGTTAACAGAGTTGTTCTTTAATCAGGAAATTGAGTATGATGAAGCCGCAAAAGAAGTATTGGCCGAAGAGCAGGTGCCAGAAGTATTGCAAGTATTCACGGACAAACTGATTCATTTGGACGACTTTAATAAAGACACGATAAAAGCACAGATAAAAGCAACACAGAAAGAAACTGGGCATCGTGGGAAGAAGCTTTTTATGCCTATTCGTGTTGCGACCACTGGACAAACACATGGTCCGGAGCTACCGTTTGCCATTGAATTATTAGGTAAAGATGTTATATTAACTCGCTTGGATAACGTTTTAAAAGAACTTGGAGCTTAATTTATTCACATTATCTTCTATTTATAATATAGTAGTAATACAATATGGAACGTTGAAGAGGGAAAGTAAAAGCGGATTGGCTTATCCAGAGAGAATCACCACCGGCTGAGAGTGATTTTAGGCTACCGCTTTGAAGTGCCCCTTGGAGTCTGTTATGGAACCGTTGGCAATTGCCTTTAGTACATAACAGCGGTTGTGCGCTCTACCGTTATCAGAGTATAAGTTGGAAGGTGCGAACTAGGATTGTGCTTTCAAACAGAGTGGAACCGCGCGAGAGGCGTCTCTGTGTATACATATACACAGAGACGTTTTTTATTTAGGGAGGAGGTTGAGGTTCGAGATGGGGCTTTTTAAGCGAATGAAAGAAGATATGGATGTGGTGTTTGAACAGGATCCAGCGGCAAGAACATATACAGAAGTCATTTTAACCTACTCAGGATTGCATGCTGTCTGGGCACATCGGGTGGCACATGCTTTTTATAAACGTAATCTATTCTTTATTGCACGTTCCATATCACAGATTAGTCGGTTCTTTACCGGGATAGAAATTCATCCAGGTGCAACGATTGGTAAGCGCCTTTTCATCGATCATGGGATGGGAGTAGTTATAGGGGAAACGTGTAATATAGGAAATAATGTCACGATCTTTCAAGGGGTTACCTTAGGTGGAACAGGTAAGGAGAAAGGAAAACGTCACCCCACCGTTAAGGATAATGCCTTGATCGCATCAGGAGCAAAGGTGCTCGGTTCTATTACTATTGGAGCAAGCGCTAAGATAGGTGCTGGTTCTGTCGTGTTAAAAGATGTACCAGACCACTCAACGGTTGTTGGTATTCCAGGTAGAGTCGTTGTACAAAATGGCTATAAAGTTCGTAGGGATTTAGATCACCATAAACTACCTGATCCAATTGAAGATAGATGTTCACAACTACAAGAGGAAATTAATTCACTAAAATCGGAAATTGCTAAGTTAAAGGAAGGGAATTCAAATGACAATATCAATTTATAACACGGTTACCCGTGAGAAGGAACCATTTAACCCAATTGTAGATGGAAAAGTACGTATGTATGTATGTGGTCCAACTGTATATAACTATATTCATATTGGAAATGCCCGTCCTGCCATTGTTTTTGATACAGTACGCAGACATTTTGAATACAAAGGCTACCATGTCGATTATGTATTAAATTTTACCGATGTGGATGATAAAATCATTAAGGCAGCAAATGAACGTGGAGAAGATGTCCTTCAAGTGGCCAATCGTTTTATTGATGCCTATTTAGAGGATGTAGAATCCTTGGGAGTAAAAAAAGCAACGTATAATCCGCGTGTTACAGAAACGATGGGAGACATCATTTCTTTTATTGAAGGATTAGTAGAAAAGGGATATGCATATGAAGCGGATGGAGACGTTTATTTCAAACCGCGTGCTTTTGATGCTTATGGAAAACTATCCCATCAATCCATTGATGAATTGCGATCTGGTGCTCGAATACAGGTTGGTGAGAAGAAGGAAGACCCTTTGGACTTTGCTCTATGGAAAGGTGCAAAGGAGGGGGAAATTGCCTGGGATTCACCTTGGGGAAAAGGAAGGCCGGGATGGCATATTGAATGCTCTGCCATGGCGAAAAGATATTTGGGCGAAACAATTGACATTCATGCAGGTGGTCAGGATTTAACATTCCCTCACCATGAAAATGAAATAGCTCAATCCGAGGCTTTGAACGATAAAACCTTTGCTAACTATTGGATGCATAATGGATATATTAATATTGATAATGAAAAAATGTCGAAGTCGCTTGGAAATTTTGTTCTAACGAGAGATCTTATAGAGAAGCATGACCCGCAAGTTGTTCGATTCTTTATGCTAAGCGTTCATTATCGCAACCCTATTAATTTTTCCGAGGAGCTCTTAGGATCAGCAAAAAATAGTTTAGAGCGAATGAGAACAGCCTATTCTAATTTAGAGCATCGAAAAGAAACTAGTACAGATATGGATAAAAATAAAGATGAGTGGTTAGAGAAAATAAATGCATTTAAAAGCCGCTTTGAAGCGGAAATGGATGATGACTTTAACACTGCCAATGCCATTTCTGTATTATTCGATTTAACGAAGGAAGCGAATGTTTACTTGCAAGCGAATCAAACCTCTACACAAGTTATTGAGGCATTTCAAGAAGCAATTGCCAGCCTACTTCAAGTGCTTGGCATTACAATTCAAGATGAAAATGAATTATTGGATGAAGAAATTGAAGCATTGATTAAAGAACGGAATGAGGCACGAAAAGAACGTAATTTTGCTCGTGCAGATGAAATTCGAGATAGCTTAAAGGAACGAAATATTATCTTGGAAGATACTCCTCAAGGTGTACGCTGGAAAAGGGGCTAGAACATGGATTTGAATGTTAAACAAATGAAAAGTCTAGCCCTCGCCTACATGGGCGATGCAATTTATGAAGTTTATGTTAGGGAGTACCTATTGAAAACAGGACAAGTGAAGCCCCAACAATTGCACAAGCATGCTGTTACCTTCGTATCTGCAAAAGCGCAATCAAGCGTTATATTAAACTGGTTAGAAGCGGATATACTTACAGATGAGGAACAAAGTATCGTTAAACGTGGTAGAAATGCAAAATCGGGTTCGATTCCCAAGAACACAAGTGTACAAACTTATCGTTATAGTACGGCATTTGAAGCGCTAATTGGATACCACTACTTATCAAATAATGAGGAAAGATTAGCTGAATTGCTAGATAAAGCGGTACAACAAACAGAAGGGAGTAAGCAATAGTGGATCAAGAGATGATAATCGGAAAAAATCCTGTAATGGAAGCATTAAAATCAGGCCGATCTGTTAATAAAGTTTTGCTTTCAGAACAATTAAATGCAAATGTACAAGGTAAGTTGATTTCACTTGGAAAATCTGCTGGAACGATTGTACAAAAAGTACCGAAAAATAAGCTAGATCGATTGTCAAATGGGAATCATCAAGGAGTAATTGCCTATGTTGCCTCCTATCAATATGCGGAAGTAGAGGATTTGTTTTTACGTGCTTCTGAAAGAGAAGAAGATCCGTTTTTTATAATATTGGATGAACTAGAGGATCCGCATAATCTAGGGTCTATTTTACGTACAGCAGATGCAACAGGCGTTCATGGAGTGATAATACCAAAACGGAGATCGGTGGGGTTGACTGCCACGGTAGCTAAAACAGCAGCTGGTGCAATGGAACACATACCAGTTGCACGAGTAACGAATATAGCCAATACAATTGATGAACTAAAGCAGCGTAATGTGTGGGTCGTAGGGACAGAAGCGGAAGCTACAGAAGATTATCGAAAATTAGATGGAACAATGCCGCTCGCACTTGTGATTGGAAATGAAGGGAAAGGTATGAGTAGGTTAGTTCGGGATAAATGTGATTGGACTGTTAATCTTCCGATGAGTGGAAAAGTTTCCTCTTTAAATGCTTCAGTTGCTTGCGGTCTTTTACTCTATGAGGTGTTTCGAAAAAGGCATCCAATTGGTGAGTAATTATGGTTGTATTAGTGGTAGATGGATATAACATAATCGGGGACTGGGAAGAATTAAGAAGGCTAAAAGAAAAAGATATTGGACAAGCAAGAGACCGTCTCATTGAATGGATGGCAGAGTACCAGGCTTATTCAGGACACCGTGTTATCATCGTTTTTGATGCGTATTATGTAAGAGGCCTCCAAAGCAAATTGAAACAATATAAAGTAGAGGTTATTTATACGAGAGAAAAAGAAACTGCTGATGAATGCATCGAACGGTTGGTAAGAAAAATCAAAAATATAAAAACACAAGTTTATGTTGCCACGTCTGATTATGCAGAGCAACGAACGATTTTTGGTCAAGGCGCATTGCGTAAATCTGCAAGAGAACTTCAGATTGAGATGGATAATATTGAACGGGAAATTGAAGAGAAAGTGGAAGTACACAAAAATAATCGTCCACAAACTAAGATTGCCTTGGAAAAAGATATTCTAGAAAAATTTGAAAAATGGCGTCGAGGGGATTCATAAACGAAATACTTTGTTATAGATTGTGATGTTCGTTCCAATTCCGTTCCAGAAAAGCATTTCTTTTTTTGGAACGGTCATTACGTTGTAAAGATTCACTTTTAACATCTACATCAACGAAAAAACGTTTATAAAAAGGTGTTCTTCTGTTGTAGTACAAACTTTTGGTTGAGTTATTAAAACGCTTACTGTATAATAATATATATTTACAGTTGTGTGGTCAGGGGGCAGTATAGGTGAACATCAAGCAAAAGATACTTCAAAATAAAAAAATACAAACGCTTGATGACGATGATATAATTTGCTTGATCCATCAAGGGGATAATCAAGCATTGGATTTTTTGATAGATAAATACAAAAATTTTGTCCGCGCTAAAGCAAGAACCTATTTTCTAATAGGTGCTGATAAAGAAGATATTATTCAGGAAGGTATGATTGGTCTTTATAAGGCTATACGTGATTATGATGGAGAAAAACTATCTTCCTTTAAAGCATTTGCTGAGTTGTGTATTACAAGACAGATCATTACAGCCATTAAAACAGCCACAAGGCAAAAGCACATTCCATTAAATTCATATGTATCGTTGGACAAGCCTATATATGATGAAGAGTCAGACCGTACATTATTGGATGTCATTGCAGGATCAAAAGCAATTGACCCACAAGAATTGCTCGTAAACAGAGAAAAGTTCGGAGATATGGAAATAAAATTATCTGAATTATTGAGCGAATTCGAAAGGGATGTTCTTCAGTTATACTTAGATGGTAGATCCTACCAGGAAATCTCTGATGAATTGAAGAGGCATGTAAAATCAGTTGATAATGCACTGCAGCGTGTAAAACGGAAATTAGAGCAGTTACTCGCATCCAATGAAGTGAATACTTAAAAAGTATAGCGGCGAGTATGTGGTTGCCGAAAGTCGCATTGACACGGTCGGACAACCATGCTACATTTATAAAAGAAAACCCTTAGTGGGGTGAAGTGATGACGAAAAAAATTACTTTAGCGTGTGCAATTTGTTCAAGCAGAAATTATACTACGAATAAAAATGTATCCACACAATCTACACGTTTAGAAGTACGTAAATACTGTAAAACATGTGGAAAACATACATTGCATCGCGAAACGAAATAAGCGCATTCTTCGGGTAGAATTTGGGGAGGGTACAAAATGTTTAAATTCCTAAAAAATGTATCTCGTGAAATGAAAAAGGTTAGCTGGCCGAAAGGGAAAGAGCTAACAAGTTATACAATTACAGTTATTTCAACGGTTGTATTTGTTGCAGTTTTCTTCGCGATTATTGATCAACTCATAACATTGGTATTAAATCTGTTTTAAAGGATTTATTGAATAAATAGATTAAGATTATGTTATAATGTAAATAAATATAGTAAAATAAAAAACCCGGGAGAGAAAACGGGTTTTTTTAGTATTGTTTTTTTGTGTAGTTAGAAAATATATTTTTGCCAAGTAAAAGTGCAATGTAGACCACCGCTTTCAAGTCTTGGTGGTGGTTCTAATCGGTCTGAGTGGTAATTTTTATTTTATTATATCCAAAGGGAGGGAAGGACAACTAGATTGTCCTGATACAATGGAAAAGAACTGGTATGTTGTTCATACATATTCTGGGTATGAAAATAAAGTCAAAACGAATTTAGAAAAACGTGTAGAAACAATGGGTATGGAGGACAAGATCTTTCGCGTTATAGTACCCGAAGACGAAGAAGCGGAAATGAAAAATGGGAAGAAAAAGATTGTAAAGAAAAAAGTATTCCCTGGGTACGTGCTAGCTGAAATGATCATGACCGATGACTCTTGGTATGTGGTACGTAACACTCCTGGTGTGACGGGTTTTATTGGTTCGAGTGGTGGAGGAACAAAGCCAACACCGTTATTGCCGGATGAAGTTGATACCATCTTAAAACGAATGGGTATGGACGAGCCGGTTATGCAGATTGACTTCGAATTAAAAGAAAGTGTTCGAGTTACAGATGGGCCATTTTCGAATTTCACTGGCACAATTGAACACATAGACATGGATAAGCAAAAAATTAAAGTTCACGTAAACATGTTTGGTAGAGAAACCCCGGTTGAACTAGACTTTTCACAAATTGAGAAGCTATAGTCCAAATATTTACGGAGACAGACTTGCATTATTTGTAGATTCATGCTAAAATTCTTTTGTTATTCATGCTCTCTTTCCTTTGAGGGGGACATGGCTAAATAGGAGTGGGAGGGGACAAATCTAAACCCCTATTACCACATCACGGACTTTAAGGAGGTGTGTCTCGTGGCTAAAAAAGTAATCAAATTAGTTAAATTGCAAATTCCAGCTGGTAAAGCTAACCCAGCACCACCAGTAGGACCAGCTTTAGGTCAAGCAGGTGTTAATATCATGGGATTCTGTAAGGAATTTAACGCACGTACGCAAGATCAAGCGGGTATGATTATTCCGGTTGAAATTACAGTGTTTGAAGACCGTTCATTTACTTTTATTACAAAAACTCCACCGGCAGCGATATTGCTTAAGAAAGCAGCTGGTATCGAAACTGCTTCAGGTGAGCCAAACCGTAATAAAGTTGCGACTTTAAAACGTGATAAAGTAAAAGAAATTGCAGAAACTAAAATGCAAGATTTAAACGCCGCTGACGTAGAAGCAGCGATGCGCATGGTTGAAGGAACTGCGCGTAGTATGGGTATTGTCATTGAAGACTAATAACCATAAAAAATTTTAATAGACAAGGTTGCGGCAATGAGGTCTTCTTCGTTCGCGCAACCTTTTTCATGAATGTGATGTAACTTAAAAAGTTAAAGATCATTCCGTAAGCTTTATAAAGGTTCATTGGAGCTTTTATAAGTGGGAGGTATTACCGTTATAACCACAATAGAGGAGGAAATTTACAATGGCTAAAAGAGGTAAAAACTATCAAGAAGCTGCAAAGCTTGTTGATCGTTCAAAAGCATATGATATAAAAGAAGCTGTTACATTGTTAAAAGAAACAGCTAAAGCAAAATTTGATGAAACGGTAGAAGTCGCATTCCGTTTAGGAGTAGATCCTAAAAAAGCGGATCAACAAATCCGTGGCGCGATGGTATTACCACATGGTACTGGTAAAACACAACGCGTTTTAGTATTCGCTAAAGGCGATAAAGTAAAAGAAGCAGAAGCGGCTGGAGCAGATTATGTTGGAGATCAAGAGTTAATCAATAAAATCAACCAAGGTTGGTTTGAGTTTGATGTTATTGTTGCAACTCCAGACATGATGGCTGAAGTTGGTAAACTTGGACGTGTTTTAGGGCCAAAAGGATTAATGCCAAACCCTAAAACAGGAACGGTTACTTTCGAAGTGGAAAAAGCTGTACAAGAAATCAAAGCGGGTAAAGTAGAATATCGCGTTGACAAACAATCTAACATCCATGTGCCAATTGGAAAAATATCATTTGATAATGAAAAGTTAGTTGAAAACTTCGAAGCACTTGCTGATACGATTGTAAAAGCTAAGCCACAAGCTTCAAAAGGTACCTATTTACGTAATATCTCTGTTACTTCTACAATGGGACCTGGAATTAAAATCGATACTGCTAATTACCGTTAATTGGTAATTGACTTTATGGGATCAATTCGGTATACTAATTTTTGTTGGCGAAAGGGAAAGTTATAAACAATCTACTCGTCAAAAAATCTAGGCAAATGCCGGATTTTCTAATAAAATCGAATACGTTGTACCGTAGACAGTAGGTGCGAATAACGCTTAATATCCTGCCGAGGTGTTTAATATTAAATACAACTACACTTGTGTTTAGTTAAGCCTCCATGTCTACATGGAGGCTTTTATAATACTTGAGTTCATAAAACGGTATGATGGATGAATTTACAGGAGGTGGAATAATGTCTAAAGTTATCGAACAGAAGAAACAAGTGGTTCAAGAAATCGCTGATAAATTACGCGATAGCCAATCTACTGTACTAGTTGATTACCGTGGACTTGATGTTGCTGAAGTGACACAACTACGTAAGGAACTTCGTGAAGCTGGCGTTGAGTTTAAAGTTTACAAAAACACAATGGCTCGTCGTGCTGCTGAAGATGCTAATTTAAGTGAGTTGAATGAATTATTAGTTGGACCTACTGCAATTGCATTCAGTAAAGATGATGTGGTAGCACCTGCTAAAATTCTAAACAACTTCGCAAAAGATCATGAGGCGTTAGAAATCAAAGCTGGTGTTATTGAAGGCGAGATGGCAAGTCTTGACCAAATCAAAGAGCTTGCAGATCTACCAAACTACGAGGGTATGATTTCTATGCTACTAAGCGTGTTACAAGCACCAGTACGCAACTTTGCTTATGCTACAAAAGCTGTTGCCGAGCAAAAAGAAGAACAAGGTGCGTAAGTTAAACGCGAAATTTTATGTATGACTATATAAATTAAAAAACTAGGAGGAAACAAAAATGACTAAAGAGCAAATTATCGATGCTATTAAAGAAATGTCTGTATTAGACTTAAACGATTTAGTAAAAGCAATTGAAGAAGAATTCGGAGTAACTGCTGCAGCACCTGTTGCTGTTGCTGGTGGAGCTGCTGGCGGAGACGCTGGTGCAGAACAAACTGAGTTTGATGTTGTACTAGAAAGTGCTGGATCATCAAAAATTAAAGTTGTTAAAGCAGTACGTGAAATCACTGGTCTTGGCTTGAAAGATGCTAAAGAATTAGTAGATAACGCTCCAAAACCTGTTAAAGAAGGCGTATCTAAAGAAGAAGCTGAAGAGCTTAAAGGTCAACTAGAAGAAGCTGGAGCAACAGTTGAAGTTAAATAATTAATCTTTTAATGAGAGCTCGTCGTATTTTCGGCGAGCTCTACACTTACATATACGATCCCGCAATTAACTGGTTTCTTCAGTCAATTCTCGACCTGCATACCCTGACATTTAACAATTTTTGATAATAGTTTTAAAGGGTCGTGAAATAAGAAGAAAAAACACCACAACTTGGAATAGATGCATATAACTATGTCTATTATTAGGAGGTTGTGTGTTGTCTATTGATCTTGATCTTTAATAAGTGAAGGGAGGAGAGAACCTTCGCTATAGAAGTTAAATTCCTTTCTTCATAAAAAAACAGAGTAAAGTAGGTGCCCAAATGTCTGAGCATTACTTTTCACAAAAACCCCAATCAAAACGTTCACCCAAGACATGGAATTACCAACTAAAAGGAAAACAATATATATTTACGAGTGATATTGGTGTATTTTCGAAAAATGAGGTAGACTTTGGCTCAAGATTGCTTATTGAGAACTTTCGGCACCCTAATGTTTCAGGGGATATACTTGACATGGGATGTGGTTATGGACCGATAGGAGTCGTATTAGCGGACCACTACACGGATCGGAAAGTTATTATGGCCGATATTAATGAAAGAGCTTTAGAACTGGCTGAGGAAAATGCAAAACGTAATGGTGTGAACAATACATTGTTTGTGCATAGTAATCAATTTTCAGAACTAAAAGAACAGAAATACGCAGCTATCGTGACAAATCCACCGATTCGAGCTGGGAAAAAAGTTGTGCATGGAATTTTTGAAGAGAGTAAAGTATCGCTTGTCACTGGTGGAGAGTTGTGGGTTGTCATCCAAAAAAAACAAGGAGCGCCATCTGCTAAAGACAAACTAGAATCTTTGTTTGGTGAGGTAGACGTTATTGCTCGTGATAAGGGATATTTTATTTTACACGCTATAAATGATTGACTTAATAAGAATTGATATGGTAACATAATAAAATGCTAACATGGGACTTCTTTTGTCAAGAGGAATTTTTATGAAATGTATAAATCATTTGTATTCGGAAACACTAATAAAATCGAGATCGTTCGTATTTCTAGTATTTCCCTATACATATTGTTTCGAAAGTGATGTTTTTGAAAATCTATTTCTTTTTAAAATGATACCCCATTATTCTAGGGTTGGCAAGTATGATTTAATAGCTTGCTGAAAATCTCTGTGTAAAATTCCTATTTAAGAATCCTGTACCTATCCCCAATAAACGATTGAACTAAAGCCATTCGTGGAATGGGGATGAACGATGTTAGTAACTACTTTTTTACTTATAGTGTTAATAATCGGAGGATTCAACACCATTATGATAAAGGTGAAATCGGGTGTGGTTCTCTGAAAAATATATATGTGAACATACTATTATTCACAGAACAAAAAACGCATGATTTGAGAGGTGAAGCAGTTGACAGGTCAACTAGTTCAATATGGACGGCACCGGCAGCGCAGAAGTTATGCGCGTATTAGTGAAGTATTAGAATTACCCAATCTTATCGAAATCCAAACCGCTTCCTATCAATGGTTTCTAGAAGAAGGTTTGCGAGAAATGTTTCAAGACATTTCTCCGATTGAGGATTTTACAGGAAATCTATCCTTAGAGTTTGTGGATTATAGTTTAGGTGATCCTAAATATCCTGTAGGTGAATCAAAGGAAAGAGATGTGACATACAATGCTCCACTTCGCGTGAAAGTCCGTTTGATTAATAACGAAACTGGCGAAGTAAAAGAACAAGAAGTATTCATGGGAGATTTCCCTCTAATGACAGACACGGGAACGTTTGTTATTAATGGTGCGGAACGAGTTATCGTTTCACAACTTGTGCGTTCTCCGAGTGTCTACTATAACGAAAAGATAGACAAAAACGGTAAAAGAGGCGTTGCGGCAACTGTTATACCTAACCGTGGTGCATGGTTAGAATTTGAAACAGATGCTAAAGATGTCGCTCATGTTCGTATTGACCGCACACGAAAATTACCAATCACGGTACTATTACGTGCACTTGGTTTTGGTACAGATCAAGAGATAATTGATCTTATTGGCGATAACGAATACCTAATTAATACATTAGAAAAAGATAATACCGAAACAACAGAAAAAGCATTATTAGAAATTTATGAGCGATTGCGTCCTGGTGAGCCGCCAACAGTAGAAAATGCAAAAAGTCTATTAGTTTCTCGATTTTTTGATCCAAAACGATATGATTTAGCGCATGTTGGACGCTATAAAATGAATAAGAAGCTACACATAAAGAATCGCTTATTTAACCAGGTTTTAGCGGAAACTATTGTTGATCCTGAAACAGGTGAAGTATTAGCCCAAAAAGGCGATAAATTGGAAAGAAAGCTTTTAGATAAGATAATCCCTTATTTGGATAACAAAGATGATATGCTTGGCGAAAAAGTTCTTGAACCACAAGAAGGTGTGTTAGATGACCCTGTTCGACTTCAATCGATTAAGATTGTGGATCCCACTGACCCAAGTGGTGAACGAGAGCTAAACGTTATCGGGAATGCAAATATTGATACAAGTGTTAAGAACATAACACCTGCCGATATTTTGTCGTCGATTAGTTATTTCTTTAACTTACTTCATCAAGTTGGAGATACAGATGACATCGATCATCTTGGGAATCGTAGACTACGTTCTGTTGGGGAATTACTACAAAATCAATTCCGCATTGGGTTATCTCGTATGGAGCGAGTAGTAAGAGAAAGAATGTCCATTCAAGATACATCTAGTGTGACACCTCAGCAGCTAATAAATATTCGTCCAGTGATTGCTTCTATCAAAGAATTCTTTGGTAGCTCCCAGTTATCTCAGTTCATGGATCAAACAAACCCATTAGCCGAGTTAACGCATAAGCGTCGTTTGTCCGCACTTGGACCAGGTGGATTGACTCGTGAACGTGCAGGATTTGAAGTTCGTGACGTTCACTACTCTCACTATGGTCGTATGTGTCCGATTGAAACACCAGAGGGACCAAACATTGGATTGATAAACTCGTTATCAAGTTATGCAAAAGTGAATAAATTTGGTTTTATTGAAACGCCTTACCGTCGAGTCGACCCAGAAACCGGTAAAGTTACCGCGCAAATTGATTACCTTACTGCTGACGAGGAAGATAATTACGTAGTGGCACAGGCGAACGCGAGGTTGGATGATGATGGTAGTTTCTCAGATGAGGAAGTAATCGCTCGTTTCCGTGGTGAAAATACTGCGGTAGCAAGAGATCGCATCGATTATATGGATGTATCACCGAAACAGGTAGTTTCTGCAGCGACAGCATGTATCCCATTCTTGGAAAATGATGACTCCAACCGTGCATTGATGGGTGCGAACATGCAGCGACAAGCAGTGCTGTTGTTAAGTCCGAAATCACCTATTGTAGGTACGGGTATGGAATATGTATCAGGGAAAGACTCTGGTGCAGCGGTTATTTGCCGTAATGCAGGGGTTGTTGAACGCGTGGAAGCAAAAGAGGTTCACGTTCGTCGTATTACTGAAGTTGATGGTAAAGAAGTGAAAGGCGATGTTGATCGTTATAAATTGCAGAAATTCATTCGTTCTAACCAAGGAACTTGTTATAACCAACGCCCGATCGTGAGCGAAGGTGATCGCGTAACGAAAGGTGAAATATTAGCAGACGGTCCTTCCATGGAAGACGGAGAATTAGCGCTTGGGCAAAATGTTCTAGTCGGTTTCATGACATGGGAAGGTTACAACTATGAGGATGCCATCATCATGAGTGAACGATTGGTAAAAGATGATGTTTATACCTCTATCCACATCGAAGAATACGAGTCAGAAGCACGTGACACGAAATTAGGGCCAGAAGAAATTACGCGAGATATCCCAAATGTTGGTGAAGAAGCACTTAAGAATTTGAACGAACAAGGGATTATCCGTGTTGGGGCAGAAGTAACAGATGGTGACATTTTAGTAGGTAAAGTAACGCCAAAAGGTGTGACTGAATTATCTGCTGAAGAACGCCTGTTACATGCTATCTTTGGTGAAAAAGCTCGAGAGGTTCGTGATACATCCTTACGTGTTCCGCATGGAGCTGGTGGGATCGTATTAGATGTTAAAGTCTTCAACCGTGAAGATGGAGATGAATTACCTCCAGGCGTAAATGAACTTGTCCGCGTGTATATTGTGCAAAAGCGTAAGATTCATGAAGGAGATAAGATGGCTGGACGTCACGGTAATAAAGGTGTTATCTCCAGAATCTTACCTGAAGAGGATATGCCATTCTTACCTGATGGTACACCGATTGACATTATGCTTAACCCGTTGGGGGTACCTTCTCGTATGAACATCGGACAGGTACTTGAGTTGCATTTAGGTATGGCCGCTAGAGAGCTTGGTATCCATGTTGCTTCACCTGTATTTGATGGTGCTCGTGAAGAAGATGTCTGGGGTACATTAGAAGAAGCCGGGTTGTCTCGAGATGCGAAAACAGTCCTTTATGATGGAAGAACCGGCGAACCTTTTGATAACCGTGTATCAGTTGGAGTTATGTACATGATCAAGCTAGCGCATATGGTTGATGACAAACTTCACGCTCGTTCAACTGGACCTTATTCACTTGTAACGCAACAACCACTCGGTGGTAAAGCTCAATTTGGTGGGCAACGTTTCGGGGAAATGGAGGTATGGGCATTAGAAGCCTATGGTGCAGCATATACCCTTCAAGAGATATTAACAGTTAAATCAGATGATGTTGTTGGTCGTGTGAAAACATATGAATCAATTGTTAAAGGGGATAATGTTCCAGAACCAGGTGTTCCAGAATCCTTCAAAGTACTCATTAAAGAGTTGCAAAGTCTTGGAATGGATGTGAAAATCCTTTCTAGTGATGATACAGAAATTGAGATGCGTGAATTAGAAGATGAAGAAACGCAGGCAGCGAGCAAGTTAAATATCGAAGTAGAAGAAAACTAAGGAACTAGTTTTATTCAATGAAGAGGGAGCAGAAAGTTAGAGCATACTAATTTTCATCCCTCTATTAAATAAATGGTAGTAAAAACGCACATTAAAAGGGAGGTATACCCTTGCTAGATGTAAACAACTTTGAGTATATGAAAATAGGCTTATCTTCACCGGAGAAAATTAGATCTTGGTCATATGGCGAGGTAAAAAAACCAGAAACAATTAACTATCGTACGTTAAAACCTGAAAAAGACGGTTTGTTTTGTGAACGAATTTTTGGGCCTCAAAAAGATTGGGAATGTCATTGTGGTAAATATAAGCGTGTACGTTACAAGGGAGTAGTCTGTGATCGTTGTGGTGTAGAAGTAACCAAAGCAAAAGTCCGTCGTGAACGGATGGGTCACATAGAGTTAGCAGCACCTGTATCTCATATTTGGTACTTCAAAGGAATACCAAGTCGTATGGGGCTCGTTTTAGACATGTCTCCACGTGCGCTAGAAGAGGTTATTTATTTTGCTGCTTATGTAGTAACCGATCCAGGTAGCACACCTCTGGAAAAGAAACAGCTATTATCAGAAAAAGAATATCGTGCTTATTATGATAAGTATGGTGCAACATTCAAGGCGCAAATGGGTGCAGAGGCAATCCGTAAATTATTACAAGATGTAGATCTTGATAATGAAGTAGATGCCTTGAAAGAAGAATTAAAAACAGCACAAGGGCAGCGAAGAACTCGTGCAATTAAACGCTTAGAAGTTTTAGAAGCTTTTCGTAACTCGGGAAATGACGCTTCTTGGATGATCTTAGATGTTCTACCGGTAATTCCTCCGGAGATTCGTCCTATGGTTCAACTAGATGGTGGACGTTTTGCGACTTCTGATTTGAATGATTTATACCGTCGTGTAATTAATCGTAATAATCGTCTAAAACGATTATTAGATTTAGGTGCACCAAGTATAATTGTGCAAAATGAAAAGCGTATGCTTCAAGAAGCGGTTGATGCGCTAATTGATAACGGCCGACGCGGTCGTCCTGTAACTGGTCCAGGAAATCGTCCATTAAAATCCTTATCACATATGTTAAAAGGGAAGCAAGGACGTTTCCGTCAAAACCTATTAGGTAAACGTGTTGATTATTCTGGCCGTTCTGTAATCGTTGTTGGACCACATTTGAAAATGTACCAATGCGGATTGCCGAAAGAAATGGCACTTGAATTATTTAAGCCGTTTATCATGAAGGAATTAGTAGAACGCGGTATAGCTCATAATATTAAGTCCGCGAAACGTAAAATTGAACGTGTTCACCCTGATGTGTGGGGTGTGTTGGAGGAAGTAATCAAGGAACACCCAGTACTTCTAAACCGTGCACCTACCTTGCATAGATTAGGAATTCAAGCATTCGAGCCTACTTTGGTAGAAGGTCGAGCAATTCGCTTGCATCCACTTGTTTGTACAGCGTATAACGCGGACTTTGACGGAGACCAAATGGCTGTACACGTACCATTATCAGCAGAGGCACAAGCAGAGGCGCGTATTTTGATGTTAGCTGCTCAAAATATTTTGAATCCGAAAGATGGGAAGCCTGTTGTTACTCCATCACAGGATATGGTATTAGGAAACTATTATCTAACCTTAGAGCGCGAGGACGCATATGGTGAAGGTGCAGTATTTAAAGATACGAGCGAAGCTATGCTGGCATACCAAAATGGATATGTTCATCTGCATACTCGCGTTGCTGTTCAAGCATCAAGCTTGAATAATAGAACCTTTACAGATAAACAACAAAATCAATTATTACTGACAACGGTAGGGAAATTGATTTTTAATGAAATATTACCAGATTCCTTCCCTTACATTAATGAACCTACCAAGGAAAACTTAGAAGTGAGCACTCCTTCTAAATATTTCGTTGAGGATGGAACAAATATTAGGGAAGAAATCAAAAACCGAGAAATAATCAAGCCATTTAAGAAAGGTTTCCTAGGGGATATTATTGCCGAAGTGTTTAAACGATTCCAGATCAGTGAAACCTCAAAAATGCTTGACCGTATGAAAGACTTAGGATTTAGCTACTCTACAAAAGCAGGTATGACTGTTGGGGTATCAGATATTGTTGTATTAGCGGAGAAAGAGGCTATCTTAGAAGAAGCACAATCTAAAGTTGATAAAGTGTTGAAACAATTCCGCCGTGGTTTAATAACTGAAGAAGAAAGATATGATCGCGTTATTGCAATTTGGTCACAGGCGAAGGATACGATTCAAGATAAATTAATGCAGTCCTTAGATATCCGCAACCCAATCTTTATGATGAGTGACTCAGGTGCAAGAGGTAACGCATCTAACTTTACTCAGTTAGCTGGTATGCGTGGTCTAATGGCGAACCCAGCTGGTCGAATTATTGAGTTACCGATTAAATCAAGTTTCCGCGAAGGTCTAACTGTATTAGAGTACTTTATTTCAACACATGGTGCTCGTAAAGGATTGGCCGATACAGCACTAAAAACTGCTGACTCAGGTTACTTGACTCGTCGACTCGTTGATGTAGCACAAGATGTAATAGTTCGTGAAACAGATTGTGGTACTGATCGTGGTTTAACTGTCTCTGCATTAATGGACGGTACCGAAATAATCGAGCCTTTAATTGACCGATTAATTGGCCGTACATCGTTTGAAACAATTGTTCATCCAGAAACAAATGAAGTGATTGTTGATAGTGATACTGTTATTTCTGAGGATCAGGCGAAAGAAGTAGTTGAAGCTGGTGTGGAAGAAGTAACAATTCGCTCGGTGTTCACATGTAATACAAAACATGGTGTATGTAAAAAATGTTACGGTCGCAACTTAGCTACAGGTTCTGAAGTTGAAGTTGGAGAAGCGGTTGGAATTATTGCTGCTCAATCAATTGGTGAACCAGGAACACAGTTGACAATGCGTACATTCCACACAGGTGGTGTAGCAGGAGACGATATTACACAAGGTCTTCCACGTATTCAAGAACTGTTTGAGGCTCGTAATCCAAAAGGGCAAGCGGTTATTAGTGAAATTCATGGAACCGTGCATGAGGTAGTTGAAGTGAAAGATAAACAAGAAATTGTTATCCAAGGTGATGTAGAATCAAGGTCTTATGCAGTGCCTTATAACGCCCGTCTAAAAGTTTCGGTTGGCGATGAGGTTATTGCTGGGCAAGAACTAACAGAAGGTTCTATTGATCCGAAAGCACTGATACGTGTTCAAGGTGTTGAAGGTGTTCAAAACTACATTTTACGTGAAGTACAACGTGTATACCGTATGCAAGGTGTTGAAATAGGCGATAAACACGTAGAAGTAATGGTTCGTCAAATGCTACGTAAAATCAGAGTAATTGACTCTGGAGATACGGATGTATTGCCGGGATCACTACTTGAAATTCACCAATTTAAAGATGCAAACAAATCTGTATTGGTTAACGGTGAGCAACCAGCAGTTGGTAAACCGGTACTACTCGGTATTACAAAAGCATCACTTGAAACAGATTCATTCTTATCTGCAGCATCCTTCCAAGAAACAACTAGAGTTTTAACAGATGCAGCCATAAAAGGTAAGCGCGATGAATTACTTGGATTAAAAGAGAATGTTATTATAGGTAAGCTTGTTCCTGCAGGTACTGGAATGCAACGATATCGTAAAATTCAAGTACCAGAAGATCAGGTAGAAGAAAATGATGTAGAGGATATAGAACAACCAGTTCAATAGAATGACGGGCTTGTTCAACAAGTAATATATTGGGAGCACCAAAAATCTTTAAAATTAAGTTGACATTAAAATGTTAGTTTGATAATATATTCTAGGTGCTTCCGATTCATTCTTGTTACTTTGGAGGATATGAGAAAATGTCTTATGAGAAAGTAGCGCAATTAAAATCTCGAGTGATTATCGGAACAAAACAAACACTTAAAGCCATGAAAGATGGCGAAATAAGTGAAGTGTATCTTGCTGAAGATGCTGATCAGCAAATAACACAAAAAGTGCAAGATTTAGCCGAAGCGCTTGATATACCATATCGGCGTGTAGATTCCAAAGATAAGTTAGGTAACGCTTGTGGTATAGATGTTGGCGCATCAACCGTAGCAATAAAAAAAGATAGTTTTGGCGATTGATTCGCGAAAGCTTTGTTTTTGCCCAAAGATGAACCGCCTGGATGTGTGGGTTTACAACAAGGGCTTGCTAATTAATAGTTTATCAACGAGAAGGGAGGAACATAAAAATGCCTACAATTAACCAACTAGTACGCAAAGGTCGCGTAAGTAAAGGGAAAAAATCAGATTCACCAGCACTTAACAAAGGGTACAATAGCTTTAAGAAGTCATTAACTGACGAAAGCTCACCACAAAAACGTGGAGTATGTACTCGTGTTGGAACACTAACACCTAAGAAACCGAACTCTGCACTTCGTAAATATGCACGTGTTCGTTTGTCTAACAACATGGAGGTAACTGCATATATCCCAGGAATTGGACACAACCTACAAGAACACAGTGTTGTTTTGATTCGCGGTGGTCGTGTAAAAGACTTACCAGGGGTTCGTTATCACATTGTACGTGGTGCTCTTGATACTGCAGGAGTAGACGGACGTATGCAAGGACGCTCTAAATACGGAACAAAACGCCCTAAAAAATAAGTTATTAGGTTAACATCATAGATAGGAAAGGAGGGGGACATATGCCACGTAAAGGACCAGTACCTAAGCGCGATGTCTTGCCAGATCCACTTTATAAATCAAAATTAGTAACTCGCTTGATCAACCAAATTATGATTGATGGTAAACGAGGTAAGGCACAAAAAATTCTTTATAATGCATTTGAACTTGTTGGAGAAAGAAGCGGACAAAATCCGATGGAAGTTTTTGAACAAGCAATGAAAAATGTAATGCCTGTTCTTGAAGTTCGTGCTAGACGTGTTGGGGGATCAAACTACCAAGTACCTGTTGAGGTACGCCCTGAACGCCGTCAAGCATTAGGATTACGTTACATTGTTAACTACTCACGTCTACGCGGAGAAAAAACAATGGAAGAACGTCTTGCTAATGAAATTCTAGACGCTTCTAACAATACAGGAGCTTCTGTTAAGAAACGTGAAGAAATGCATAAAATGGCTGAAGCGAACAAAGCATTCGCTCACTATCGTTGGTAATAATAACCAAACTAAAGCAATTAACAGGAAGGAGAAGAATACATGGCTAGAGAGTTCTCCTTGGAAAAGACGCGCAATATTGGTATTATGGCTCATATCGACGCAGGTAAAACCACTACTACTGAGCGTATTCTTTTCTACACAGGACGTATTCACAAAATTGGTGAAACACATGAAGGTGCTTCACAAATGGACTGGATGGAGCAGGAGCAAGAACGTGGGATCACGATCACATCTGCTGCTACAACAGCTCAATGGAAAAACCATCGTATCAACATCATTGATACACCAGGACACGTAGACTTCACTGTAGAAGTTGAACGTTCATTACGTGTACTTGATGGTGCGGTAACTGTTCTTGATGCACAATCTGGTGTGGAACCACAAACAGAAACTGTATGGCGTCAAGCAACAACTTATGGTGTGCCACGAATTGTATTTATTAATAAAATGGATAAAGTTGGCGCAGACTTCTTGTATTCTACAGGAACTTTAAAAGAACGCTTGGGTGCTAATGCACACCCAGTTCAGTTACCAATTGGTGCTGAAGATGAATTTGAAGGTATTATTGACCTAATCGACATGGTAGCTTACTACTATGAAGATGACTTAGGTACACGTGCTGAGGCTCGTGAAATACCAGCTGAGTACAAGGATAAAGCTGAAGAACTTCGTACAGGCTTACTTGAATCAGTATCAGAATTAAACGAAGAGCTAATGATGAAGTATCTTGAAGGAGAAGAAATCTCTAACGATGAACTTAAAAAAGCGATTCGTGAAGCTACACTAAATGTTGAATTCTATCCGGTATTTGCTGGATCAGCTTTTAAAAACAAAGGTGTACAATTAATGCTTGATGGTGTTATTGACTACTTACCTGCACCAACAGATGTACCTCCAATTGAAGGTATTGTCCCTGGTACTGAGGAAGAAGTTACTCGTCCATCTTCTGATGACGAACCATTCTCTGCATTAGCGTTTAAAGTTATGACGGACCCATTTGTTGGTAAGTTAACTTTCTTCCGTGTTTATTCTGGAACATTAGATTCAGGTTCGTACATTAGGAACTCCGTAAAGGATAAGCGTGAACGTGTTGGACGTATCTTACAGATGCACGCGAATTCTCGTGAGGAAATTTCAAGAGTTTACTCTGGAGAAATTGCTGCTGCTGTAGGTTTGAAAGACACATCAACTGGGGATACACTATGTGATGAAAAGAATCTTGTAATTCTAGAATCTATGGAATTCCCAGAGCCAGTTATCTCGGTAGCAATTGAACCAAAAACAAAAGCTGACCAAGACAAAATGGCAATTGCTTTAGGTAAGCTTGCAGAAGAGGATCCAACATTTAGAACTGAAACGAATGCTGAAACTGGTCAAACGATCATTTCAGGTATGGGTGAGTTGCACTTAGACATCATCGTAGATCGTCTAAAACGTGAATTCAAAGTAGAAGCTAATGTAGGTGCTCCTCAGGTTGCGTATCGTGAAACATTCCGAGGCTCTGCTGAAGTCGAAGGTAAATTCGTACGTCAGTCAGGTGGTCGTGGACAATACGGTCACGTTTGGGTTAAATTTGAGCCTAACGAAGAAGGCGCTGGCTTTGAATTTGAAAATAAAATTGTTGGTGGTGTAGTACCACGTGAATACATCCCATCTGTTGAAGCTGGAATTAAAGAAGCTGCAGAAAACGGTGTGTTAGCTGGCTATCCACTAATTGACTTTAAAGCATCACTATATGATGGAAGCTACCACGATGTCGATTCCAATGAGATGGCGTTTAAAGTTGCTGCATCTATGGCTTTAAAAGCAGCTAAGAACAAGTGTAATCCTGTTATCTTAGAACCAATGATGAGAGTAGAAGTTGTTATCCCTGAAGAATACATGGGAGACATCATGGGTGATGTTACTTCACGCCGTGGACGCGTTGAAGGTATGGAAGCTCGTGGACCTGCTCAAGTTGTTAAAGCATTTGTACCACTTGCAGAAATGTTTGGGTATGCGACTTCATTACGTTCAAATACGCAAGGTCGTGGACAGTACACAATGCATTTTGATCACTATGCAGAAGTACCGAAAAGCGTTTCAGAAGAAATTATTAAGAAAAATGCTGGTGAATAATTGATTTTTTCGTTATTCTAAAGTATAACTTTTATTGTAGGCTAAGAAATAACTATATGAGATAAAGTTATTTCTTGGCTGTAAATATACTTAAAAATACACTTTGATCTATTTAAGGAGGAACTATAAATGGCTAAAGAAAAGTTTGATCGCTCGAAAAGTCACGTGAACATTGGAACAATTGGACACGTTGACCATGGTAAAACTACACTAACTGCTGCAATCACAACTACATTGCACAAAAAATCTGGTAAAGGTACTGCGATGGCATATGACCAAATCGATGGTGCTCCAGAAGAAAAAGAACGTGGAATTACAATTGCAACTTCTCACGTTGAGTATGAAACTGACACTCGTCACTATGCACACGTTGACTGCCCAGGACACGCTGACTATGTTAAAAACATGATCACTGGTGCTGCACAAATGGATGGAGCTATCTTAGTAGTATCTGCTGCAGATGGTCCAATGCCACAAACTCGTGAGCATATCTTACTTTCTCGTAACGTTGGAGTACCTTCAATCGTAGTATTCCTAAACAAAGTAGATATGGTTGATGACGAAGAATTATTAGAACTAGTTGAAATGGAAGTACGTGACCTTCTATCTGAGTACGACTTCCCTGGTGATGACGTACCAGTAATCAAAGGTTCTGCTCTTAAAGCTCTTGAAGGTGACGCTGACTATGAAGCTAAAATCTTTGAACTTATGGATGCAGTAGATGAGTATGTTCCAACTCCAGAACGTGATACTGATAAACCATTCATGATGCCAGTAGAGGATGTATTCTCAATCACTGGACGTGGTACAGTTGCTACTGGACGTGTTGAGCGTGGAGAAGTACGTGTTGGTGATGAAGTAGAAATTATCGGTCTTGCTGATGAAGCTTCTAAAACAACTGTAACAGGTGTTGAAATGTTCCGTAAGCTTCTTGACTATGCAGAAGCTGGAGACAACATTGGTGCACTTCTTCGTGGTGTTTCTCGTGAAGATATCAACCGCGGACAAGTATTAGCTAAACCAGGTTCAATTACACCACATACAAACTTCAAAGCTGAAGTTTATGTATTATCAAAAGAAGAAGGTGGACGTCATACTCCATTCTTCGCAAACTATCGTCCTCAGTTCTACTTCCGTACTACTGATGTAACTGGAGTTATCCAACTTCCAGAAGGAGTAGAAATGGTAATGCCTGGCGATAACATCGAAATGGATGTTGAGCTAATCTCAAAAATCGCTATTGAAGATGGTACTCGTTTCTCTATCCGTGAGGGTGGACGTACTGTTGGATCTGGTGTTGTAACTTCAATCTCTAAATAATAGTATTGAAATAGAAAGGCAAGTTGCTTTAATAGCAGCTTGTCTTTTATTTTTAATTGAAGATCCCTTAGATGGAATGTTGTTTTTGAATAGCAATTTTACTTCGTACTATGTAGTCATATGACGTAAGTTTTATACCATGCTGTCTATCAATTTCTAAATGACAGTGTTAGAATTGTTAGCCTGTGTCCCATTTGATAAGAAAACTATTGGATAAAATGGTTAGAACCAAAGTTTCCCAATAAAAAAAATCTATGAACCCTTGCAATCACTAGAAATAGCAAGTATAATACATAGATGTGCAACAAATAGATTTCCCATTAAAAAAAGGGTTGCATTGACCAGTTATATTCTATATAATATTAATGTTGGTCATTTAAGGCGATGAAATGAAAGGTTGTTGGCACACCCGGCCCCTTTGCCATGGCGGGTTGTCAAGGAATTTTCATGGAGTATGTCTATTAAAAAATGGGCGAAAAGGAGGGTAAATAATGGCAAAAGAGAAAATTAGAATCCGTTTAAAAGCGTATGATCACCGCATTTTAGATCAATCCGCTGAAAAGATTGTAGATACTGCGAAACGTGCTGGTGCTAGTGTGTCTGGTCCGATTCCATTGCCTACAGAAAAAGCAGTTTATACTATTTTACGTGCGGTGCACAAGTACAAGGATTCACGTGAACAATTCGAAATGCGTACTCATAAGCGTCTAATCGATATTGTTAACCCAACACCACAAACAGTTGACTCGTTAATGCGTCTTGACTTACCATCTGGTGTGGACATTGAAATTAAACTATAATTAATGTTTTATTAATAGGAGGTGTAACGGATGACGAAAGGAATCTTAGGTCGTAAAATCGGCATGACTCAGTTGTTCTCTGATAACGGAGAATTAGTCCCTGTGACAGTTATTCAAGCTGAGCCAAACGTAGTATTGCAGAAGAAAACATTAGAAAATGATGGTTACGAAGCATTACAAATCGGTTTTGCTGATGAAAAGGAATCACGTTCAAACAAAGCGGAAAAAGGTCATGCTGAAAAAGCAAACACAAACCCTAAGCGCTACGTTCGTGAATTCCGTGACGCGAATCTTGATGAGCATGAAGTTGGTCAAGAAATCAGCGTTGATGTTTTTCAAGCAGGCGATAAAGTAGATGTAACAGGAACTTCTAAAGGGAAAGGTTTTCAAGGCTCGATAAAGCGTCATAACCAACAACGCGGACCTATGTCTCACGGTTCTCACTACCACAGAGGCCCAGGTGCTATGGGAGTAATTGACCCAATGCGTGTATTCCCAGGTAAGAAACTTCCAGGTCATATGGGTTCTGAACAAGTTACAATTCAAAACCTTGAAATTGTAAGTGTAGATACAGAGCGTAACCTTTTACTAATCAAAGGTAATGTACCTGGTGCAAAAAAATCATTCGTGAAAGTTACGAGTGCAATTAAGGCTAACTAATCATAAACACGAAGGGAGGATATGTCATGCCTAAAGTAGCACTATTTAAACAAGATGGTTCTCAAGCTGGAGATGTCGTACTTAACGACTCTGTTTTCGGTATTGAGCCAAACACACATGTATTACATGAAGCGGTAGTTATGCAACGTGCATCTTTACGTCAAGGAACACACGCTGTGAAAAACCGTTCTGAAGTAAGCGGTGGTGGACGTAAACCATGGCGTCAAAAAGGGACTGGTCGTGCACGTCAAGGTTCAATCCGCTCTCCACAATGGGTTGGTGGTGGAACAGTATTCGGTCCAACACCACGTAGTTATAGCTATAAACTACCTAAAAAAGTACGTCGTCTTGCACTTAGATCTGCATTATCATCTAAAGTACAAGAGGAAAGCTTAGTTGTTTTAGAAGGTCTTTCATTTGAAGCTCCTAAAACAAAAGAAGTAGTTAACATGCTTGCTGCACTAAATGTAAATGAAAAAGCATTAATCGTTACGGCTGAAGCTGAAGAGAATGTTGTACGTTCAGCTAATAACCTTCAAGGAGTTAAAGTACTCACTGTAGAAGAGGTTAACGTATTAGATTTGCTTACGCATGACAAGTTGATCTTAACAAAAGATGCAGCTGAAAAAGCAGGGGAGGTGCTTGCATAATGACTGATGCACGTGATATCATTAAGCGCCCTGTCATTACAGAGAATTCTGCTGATTTAATGGCAGAGAAGAAATATACGTTCGAAGTAAGTACAAAAGCAAACAAAACTCAAATCAAAGATGCTGTTGAAGAAATCTTTGGTGTTAAAGTTGAAAAAGTTAACACGATGAACCTAAAAGGTAAATTCAAGCGAATGGGTCGTTACGGAGGTTTCCGCCCAAATCGCAAAAAAGCTATTGTTCAGCTTTCAGAAGATAGTAAAGAACTAGACTTCTTTGAAGCTTAAGAAAAAGTTATGTGAAGGAGGGAAAAAAGATGGCGATTAAAAAGTTCAAACCTACCTCAAATGGTAGACGTAATATGTCTGTATCTGATTTCGCTGAAATTACTACGGACACTCCGGAAAAATCCCTTTTAGCTCCACTTTCTAAACGTGGTGGACGTAACAACCAAGGGAAGTTAACGGTTCGTCATCAAGGTGGCGGTCACAAACGTCAATACCGCATTATTGACTTTAAACGCGATAAAGATGGAATACCAGGACGCGTTGCTACGATCGAATACGATCCAAACCGTACTGCTAACATTGCGTTAATTAACTATGTAGATGGTGAAAAACGTTACATTCTTGCACCAAAAGGATTGAAAGTTGGTCAAGAAATCGAATCTGGTGAAAAAGCAGATATTAAATTAGGTAATACACTACCACTTGCAAACATTCCGGTAGGTACAATTATTCACAACATCGAATTAAAGCCTGGTAATGGAGGACAACTTGCTCGTTCTGCAGGTGCAGAGGCACAAATTCTTGGTCGTGAAGAAAAATATACACTTGTACGTTTAGCGTCTGGAGAAGTTCGTTTAATCTTATCAACTTGCCGCGCAACTATTGGTCAAGTAGGTAATATCGAACATGAACTTATCCGTGTTGGTAAAGCAGGACGTTCTCGTTGGAAAGGTATCCGCCCAACTGTTCGTGGTTCTGTAATGAACCCTAATGATCACCCACACGGTGGTGGTGAAGGACGTGCACCAATCGGACGTAAATCACCTATGTCACCATGGGGCAAACCAACTCTTGGTTACAAAACGCGTAAACGTAATAAATCTACGGATAAATTTATTGTTCGTAAGCGTAAAAAATAATCGAAATATCGAATGGACGCTTAGTCCTGTCTCTTAACTCTGAAAGGAGGTTTATCCATGGGTCGTAGCTTGAAAAAAGGACCTTTCGCTGATGATCATCTTATGAAAAAGATTGATCAACTAAACGAAACTGACAAGAAACAAGTTATTAAAACTTGGTCTCGTCGTTCAACAATTTTCCCAACTTTCGTAGGTCATACAATCGCAGTATATGATGGTCGTAAACATGTACCGGTTTATGTTACTGAAGACATGGTTGGACATAAATTAGGTGAGTTCGCGCCAACCCGTACGTACAAAGGGCACGCTGCCGATGATAAGAAAACAAAACGCTAATGAGAGGAGGCACTCAATATGCAAGCTAAAGCCGTAGCGAAGTCAGTTCGCATTGCTCCTCGTAAAGTACGATTAGTCGTTGATTTAATTCGAGGAAAAAATGTTGGTGAAGCAATTGCAATTTTACGCCACACACAACGCGGTGCTTCTCCAGTCGTAGAAAAAGTATTAAATTCTGCTGTTGCCAATGCAGAACATAACTACGAAATGGATCCTGATAATCTAGTGATTTCAGAAGCATATGTAAATGAAGGTGCTACATTGAAACGTTTCCGTCCACGCGCTCAAGGACGTGCAAGCAGAATAAACAAGCGCACAAGCCACATTACAGTAGTGGTAACAGAAAAGAAGGAGGGATAGTCAGTGGGTCAAAAAGTAAATCCAACAGGTCTTCGAGTTGGTATCATTAAAGACTGGGAGTCAAAATGGTACGCTGGGAAAGACTATGCAGACTTACTACACGAAGATATTAAAATCAGAGAATATCTTGAAAACCGTTTAAAAACAGCTGCTGTTTCTTCTATTGAAATTGAACGTGCAGCAAACCGTGTAAACATCACTATTCATACTGGTAAACCTGGTATGGTTATTGGTAAAGGCGGTTCTGAAGTAGAAGCTCTACGTAAATCATTAAATAGCTTGACTGGCAAACGTGTTCACATTAATATCGTTGAAATCAAGAAAGTTGATCTTGATGCAGCGTTAGTTGCAGACAATATTGCTCGTCAATTAGAAAACCGTATTTCATTCCGTCGTGCGCAAAAGCAAGCAATTCAACGTGCAATGCGCGCTGGTGCGAAAGGTATTAAAACTCAAGTTTCCGGACGTCTTGGTGGAGCAGATATCGCTCGTGCGGAACATTATAGTGAAGGAACAGTACCACTACACACTTTACGTGCAGATATTGATTATGCACATGCTGAAGCAGACACAACTTATGGTAAATTAGGTGTCAAAGTGTGGATTTATCGTGGAGAAGTCCTTCCAACTAAAAACAACAATTAAGGAAGGGGGCACATTTCTATGTTAATGCCTAAACGTGTTAAATATCGTAGACAACATCGTGGGAAAATGAGAGGTCAAGCAAAAGGTGGCACAACTGTAGCATTTGGTGAGTACGGAATTCAAGCAACAGAAGCTTCTTGGATTACTAGTCGTCAAATAGAGGCTGCTCGTATTGCAATGACTCGTTATATGAAACGTGGTGGTAAAGTTTGGATTAAAATATTCCCAGACAAACCATATACTGCAAAACCTCTAGAAGTCCGCATGGGTTCTGGTAAAGGTGCTCCTGAGGGATGGGTTGCAGTAGTAAAACCTGGTAAAATTATGTTTGAAATCGCAGGTGTACCGGAAGAAGTTGCGCGCGAAGCGTTGCGTCTTGCTTCACACAAATTGCCGGTTAAAACTAAATTTGTAAAACGTGAAGAAATTGGTGGTGAAAGCAATGAAGGCTAATGAAATAAAAGAACTAACCACTGCCGAAATTGAACAAAAAGTTAAATCATTGAAAGAAGAATTATTTAATTTGCGCTTTCAACTTGCAACTGGTCAATTGGAAAACACTGCACGCATTCGTGAAGTGAGAAAAACAATTGCTCGAATGAAAACAGTTGTACGTCAACGTGAAATTAGCGTAAATAACTGATAATGAGAGGAGGTTAGCCTCAAATGACAGAACGTAATGATCGTAAAGTATACACAGGCCGTGTCGTTTCAGATAAAATGGATAAAACTATCACTGTATTAGTTGAAACGTATAAATTCCATAAATTATATGGTAAACGTGTTAAGTATTCTAAGAAATTTAAAGCTCATGATGAAAACAACCAAGCTAAAACTGGTGATGTTGTTCGCATTATGGAAACTCGTCCGCTATCAGCAACTAAGCGTTTCCGTCTAGTTGAAGTCGTTGAAGAAGCGGTAATTATATAATAAAGTTCGCTCGGAAGGTATCCGAAGGGAGGTCACAGCGATATGATTCAACAAGAAACTCGTTTAAAAGTTGCAGATAACTCTGGTGCTCGTGAACTATTGACTATCAAAGTATTAGGTGGTTCTGGACGCAAAACAGCTAACATTGGTGATGTAATTGTTTGTTCTGTAAAACAAGCAACACCAGGAGGCGTTGTTAAAAAAGGTGAAGTAGTAAAAGCTGTTATTGTACGTTCAAAATCAGGTGCACGTCGTGCAGATGGGTCATATATTCGTTTTGATGAAAATGCTGCCGTAATCATCCGTGATGACAAAAGTCCAAGAGGTACTCGTATCTTCGGACCAGTTGCTCGTGAATTACGTGATGCAAAATTCATGAAAATCGTATCTCTAGCTCCAGAAGTTCTATAACATTAAGTAAAACTTCTATAAGCAGTAATGAAAAGCCTTGTAAGGAGGTGCGTAAAGCATGCATGTAAAAAAAGGTGATAAAGTAAAAGTAATCTCCGGTAAAGACCGTGGAAAAGAAGGTACAATTTTAGAAGCATATCCAAAAAAGGATCGCGTTCTTGTAGAAGGTATTAACATGGTTAAAAAACACGCTAAGCCTTCTCAAGAAAATCCACAGGGTGGAATTCTTAACCAGGAAGCTCCGATTCATGTTTCTAATGTAATGCCAGTAGATCCAAAATCCGGTGAACCAACTCGTGTTGGCTATGAAGAACGTGATGGAAAGAAAGTCCGCATCGCTAAAAAATCCGGTGAAGCATTAGATAAATAATTTAGCGACGAAAGGAGGGCGACATGATGAATGAATTAAAAAACAAATACCAAGATGAAATCGTACCATCTTTAATGAATAAATTTAACTATAAATCAGTTATGCAAGTTCCTGGAGTTGAAAAAATCGTTATCAACATGGGTGTTGGTGATGCTGTTCAAAACTCTAAGGCACTAGATAATGCAGTCGAAGAACTATCTTTGATTTCTGGTCAAAAACCTATGGTTACTCGCGCAAAAAAATCAATTGCAGGATTCCGTCTACGTGAAGGAATGCCGATCGGTGCAAAAGTTACCCTTCGTGGTGAACGTATGTATGAATTCTTGCAAAAGCTAATCGCGGTATCACTTCCACGTGTACGTGACTTCCGTGGTATCTCTAAGAAAGCTTTTGATGGTCGTGGTAACTACACACTAGGTGTAAAAGAACAACTAATTTTCCCAGAAATTAATTATGATAAAGTAAGTAAAATTCGTGGTATGGATATTGTTGTTGTAACAACAGCTAATACTGACGAAGAAGCACGTGAACTTTTAGCTCAGCTAGGCATGCCTTTCCAAAAATAAGCTAAGAGCTAGTACAAGGAGGGAAAATTGTGGCTAAAAAATCAATGGTTGCGAAACAAAAGCGCACACCTAAGTATAAAGTTCAGGAATATACTCGTTGTGAGCGTTGTGGTCGTCCACATTCTGTAATTCGTAAATTTAAACTTTGCCGTATTTGTTTCCGTGAACTTGCCTATAAAGGTCAAATTCCTGGTGTCAAAAAAGCAAGCTGGTAAACCCCGATTTGGGAAGGAGGTAATAAGTAATGGTTATGACAGATCCAATCGCAGATATGCTAACTCGTATTCGTAATGCTAACATGGTTAAACATGATAAATTGGAGCTTCCTGCTTCTAAAATGAAAAAAGAGGTTGCAGATATCCTTAAACGAGAAGGCTTTGTACGTGATTATGAAATTATTGAAGATAACAAACAAGGCGTTCTGCGTATATTCCTTAAGTACGGTGCAAACGAAGAGCGAGTAATTACAGGAATTAAACGTATCAGTAAACCAGGACTACGTGTTTATGCTAAAGCTGACGAGGTACCTCGTGTACTTAACGGTTTAGGCATAGCAATCGTATCAACATCTAAAGGAGTACTTTCTGATAAAGAAGCACGCTCTCAAGCTGTTGGTGGCGAAGTTCTTGCTTACGTTTGGTAATTAACATTTTTTAGAAGGAGGTGCATGGAATGTCTCGTATAGGACTTAAACCAATTGAAATTCCAAGTGGTGTAGAAGTGAAACTTGATGGAAATACAGTTACTGTTAAAGGCCCTAAAGGTGAACTAACTAGAAACTTTAGTAGCGAAATGAACATTGTTATCGAAGAGAATGTTGTGACAATTGAACGTCCAAGTGATCATAAGGAACATCGTTCATTACATGGAACTACTCGCAGCCTGATCGCAAATATGGTTGAGGGAGTTTCGAAAGGATTTGAAAAGCAACTTGAAATTATCGGTGTTGGTTATCGTGCACAAAAACAAGGTAATAAAGTTGTAATTAATGCTGGTTACTCACATCCAGTTGAAATTGATCCAATTGAAGGAATTGAAATTGAAATACCTAAAAATACAAACGTTGTGGTTAAAGGTATTGATAAAGAGAAAGTTGGAGCCGTTGCTGCAAACATCAGAGCAATTAGACCACCAGAACCTTATAAAGGTAAAGGTATTCGTTATGCGGATGAATATGTACGACGTAAAGAAGGTAAAACTGCTAAGTAAGGCTAGTTAGGCGAGAAAGGAGTGACCTAGATGATCACAAAACCTGACAAAAATGTTGCACGTAAAAGAAGACATGCACGTGTTCGTAAAAACCTATTCGGAACTGCGGAGCGTCCTCGTCTAAACGTGTATCGTTCAAACAAACACATTTACACACAATTAATTGATGACACTAATGGAACTACATTAGTAAGTGCTTCAACTGTAGATAAAGAACTAAGCGTTGAATCTACTAGTAGTGTGGAAGCTGCTACAAAAGTCGGCGAATTAGTTGCAAAACGTGCCCTAGATAAAGGCTTCAAATCAGTTGTATTTGATCGCGGAGGGTACCTTTATCATGGACGTATAAAAGCATTAGCAGATGCTGCCCGCGAGGCAGGTCTTGAATTTTAATCGATAAAGGAGGGAAACCTTACATGAAAACTATGATTGATGCGAACAAATTAGATCTTGAAGAACGCGTTGTTGCTGTCAACCGTGTTGCAAAAGTTGTGAAAGGTGGACGTCGTTTCCGCTTCGCTGCTTTAGTAGTTGTTGGCGATAAAAATGGTCACGTTGGATTTGGTACTGGTAAGGCACAGGAAGTACCAGATGCGATTAAAAAAGCAGTAGATGATGCAAAGAAAAACTTAATTGAAGTACCAATTGTTGGAACTACAATTCCACACGAAATTCATGGGCAATTCGGTTCTGGTAACGTATTAATGAAACCAGCTACAGAGGGTACTGGAGTTATCTCAGGTGGACCAGTTCGTGCGGTACTTGAATTAGCAGGTGTTGGTGATATCTTAACAAAATCACTTGGAGCAAACACACCAATTAACATGATTCGTGCAACAATTAATGGTTTAACAAACTTAAAGCGTGCAGAGGACGTAGCTAAACTACGTGGAAAGTCTGTAGAAGAACTGTTAGGATAAGGAGGGAAACACTATGTCTAAAAAATTAGAAATCACCCTCACTCGCAGTGTTATTGGATCAAAAGATAAACAAATCAAAACGGTTCAGGCACTAGGATTAAAGAAAATTCGTCAAACGGTAGTTCTTGATGATACAGCTGCTATTCGCGGAATGGTAGACAAAGTATCACATCTAGTATCGGTTAAAGAAGTTTAATAAATATTAAACGAAAAGAGGAGGTGCTCGCATGAAACTTCATGAATTGAAGGCATCAGAAGGAACACGCAAAAATCGTAATCGTGTAGGTCGTGGAATGTCATCTGGTAACGGTAAAACATCAGGTAGAGGACATAAAGGACAAAACGCACGTTCAGGCGGAGGCACACGTCCAGGTTTCGAAGGTGGCCAAATGCCATTATTCCAACGTTTACCAAAGCGTGGGTTTACCAACATTCACCGCAAAGAGTTTGCTATTGTTAACTTAGATGCACTAAATCGTTTTGAAGACGGCACAGAAATCACACCTGAGCTCTTACTTGAAGAAGGTGTCGTATCGAACCTAAAAGCTGGTTTAAAAGTACTTGGTAATGGTTCTGTCGAGAAAAAAGTAACAGTAAAAGCTCATAAGTTCTCTGCTTCAGCTAAAGAAGCTATCGAAGCAGCGGGCGGTAAAGTAGAGGTGATCTAATGTTCCGTACAATCTCCAATTTTATGCGCGTAGGTGACATTAGACGGAAGCTGATATTTACATTGCTTATGTTAATTGTATTCCGTCTAGGCACATTTATTCCAGTGCCGTTCACAGATAAATCAGCAATCGATTTTATGAACCAACAAAATGTTTTTGGCTTTTTAAATACATTTGGTGGTGGGGCATTACAAAATTTCTCCATCTTTGCAATGGGGATTATGCCTTACATTACAGCATCGATTATCATGCAATTATTACAGATGGATGTTGTACCAAAGTTTGCAGAGTGGAAAAAACAGGGTGAAATGGGCCGTAAAAAGCTTGCTCAAGTTACCCGATATGGTACAGTTGTTCTTGCATTTGTTCAGGCAATTGCTATGTCCATCGGGTTTAATGCGATGGCAAATGGTATGCTAATTGCAGATCCAGGTCCAGTTAAATTCCTAATCATTGCGCTCGTATTAACAAGTGGAACAACATTTTTAATGTGGTTAGGTGAACAAATTACTGCACATGGAGTTGGAAACGGAATTTCCATCTTAATTTTCGCAGGTATCGTTGCGGCAGTACCAAATGGTGTACAACAATTATTTGCACAGTACTTCACGAACCCAGGTGATGAACTGTTCCTTAACATTGTAATTGTTGTGCTGATTGCATTAGTTGTTATTGCGGTAACAGTTGGGGTTATCTTCATTCAACAAGCATTACGTAAAATTCCAATTCAATATGCTAAGAAACTCGTTAATCGTTCCCCAGTAGGCGGACACTCTACCCATTTACCGTTAAAAGTAAATGCTGCAGGAGTTATTCCGGTTATCTTTGCAATTGCATTTATTATTGCACCGAGGACGATTGCGACATTCTTTGAAGGTAATGTAGCATCAACTATCGAAATGATTTTTGACTATACACAGCCTGCTGGTATGGTGATCTATGTAGCGCTTATCATTGCGTTTACGTATTTCTATACATTTGTTCAGGTTAACCCCGAACAAATGGCTGAAAACTTACAAAAACAAGGTGGATATATACCGGGAATTCGTCCTGGTAAGAATACAGAAACGTATTTAACTCGCGTTATGTATCGTTTAACATTTGTAGGCTCTATCTTTTTAGCAGCCGTGTCTGTACTACCTATTCTACTAGGTGGTCTTGCAAATCTACCTCAAGCAGTACAAATCGGTGGCACAAGTTTACTAATCGTTGTTGGTGTAGCGTTACAAACAATGAAACAACTTGAAAGTCAGTTAGTGAAGCGACACTACAAAGGATTTATTAAATAAAAATCTGCTGCCAATGAGAGCGAGGGGAAAGTGTTGAATTTAATTTTAATGGGTCTTCCTGGTGCCGGAAAAGGTACACAGGCAGAAAAGATAAACGAAAAATATAACATCCCTCATATTTCAACAGGAGATATGTTCCGTTTAGCAATAAAAGAAGGAACAGAACTTGGAAAAAAAGCGAAAAGTTTTATGGACCAAGGTGATCTAGTTCCAGATGATGTAACAATTGGTATTGTGAAAGAACGTCTAAGCAAGGATGATTGTGAAAATGGATTCTTGTTAGATGGGTTCCCGAGAACTATTGCACAAGCCGAGAGCTTACAAAATCTTTTATCTGAAATGAATCAGTCGATTGACCATGTAATACATGTGAATGTACCAGAAGAAATCTTAGTGGAGCGTTTAACAGGGCGTCGTATTTGTCCAACATGTGGTAAAGCATATCATGTGATCTATAACCCTCCAAAAGAAGAGGGTATATGTGATCGTGATGGCTCAACGTTAATTCAACGGGATGATGATTCAGCTGATACGGTGAAGAATCGTTTAGCTGTTAATATCGAGCAAACGAAACCGTTACTCGACTTTTACGAAGAAAAAGGGTATCTTGTAAGTGTTAATGGTGACCAAGAAATTGATCAGGTTTTCCAAGATATCCAACAACACATTGAAAAATAAGCAATTAACTGTATGGCCAACACGAATAGATGAGTTTCTATTTGTATAAGGATATTATGTATTGTATGCAAGTGAGAAGCTTGCTACGTAACGTGACGCATGGTGGTTTGAGAATATATGAGGCCTTATATTGCGATATAAGGTAAATATACCTAAGTGAAGGTGATCGTTGTTGAGCGAAGATGATTCGATTCCACGAATAGGTCAAGTTGTTCGTATTATGCAAGGGCGAGAAGCGGGGCAATATATGGTCGTCATCCAAGTGATCGACGATCGGTATGTCTTGCTAGCAGATGGGGAAAAACGTAAATATGATCGACCAAAGAAAAAGAATTTACATCATATTGAAGTTATGGATTTTACTTCTCCGGAAGTCCAAAACAGCCTTCTAGAAACTGGTCGTGTCACAAATGGGAAATTACGATTTGCCTTAACAAAATTTGTAGGTGAGATTGTGACTGATTTGAAGAAGGGAGATCAACACGATGGCGAAAGACGATGTAATTGAAGTGGAAGGAACGGTAACGGAAACATTGCCAAATGCAATGTTTAATGTAGAGCTTGAAAACGGCCATACGGTCTTAGCACATGTTTCAGGTAAGATCCGTATGCATTTCATCCGTATATTACCAGGTGATAAAGTAACGGTAGAACTCTCTCCGTATGATTTAACAAGAGGACGAATCACGTACCGTTATAAATAAAGCGAGCTCCGATATAAAAGGAGGTAAAGATGATGAAAGTAAGAGCATCTGTAAAACCAATTTGTGAAAAATGTAAAGTTATTAAACGCAAAGGCAAAGTAATGGTGATTTGCGAAAACCCTAAACACAAGCAAAAACAAGGCTAAATAATAAGGAGGTGCATCTACAGATATGGCACGTATTGCAGGTATTGATATTCCACGTGATAAACGTGTAGTAATTTCATTAACTTATATTTATGGAGTTGGAAAAACAACTGCACAGAACATCCTTAAAGAAGCAGGCGTTTCAGAAGACACACGAGTTCGCGATCTTACTGAGGATGAATTAAGTAAGATTCGTCAAGCTGTTGAAGCATATACAATCGAGGGAGACCTTCGTCGTGAAGTTTCTCTTAACATCAAGCGTTTGATTGAAATTGGATCCTATAGAGGACTTCGTCATCGTCGCGGCTTACCAGTTCGCGGACAAAAAACGAAGAACAATTCTCGTACTCGTAAAGGTCCACGTCGTACAATCGCTAACAAGAAAAAATAACAAAAAGGAGGTAAGCTAATTCATGGCACGTAAACAAAATACACGTAAGCGTCGTGTGAAAAAGAATATTGAAACAGGTGTTGCACATATTCGTTCAACTTTCAATAATACTATTGTTACGATTACAGATGTGCAAGGGAATGTTATTGGCTGGAGCTCAGCTGGAGCTTTAGGCTTTAAAGGTTCTCGTAAATCAACACCTTTTGCTGCACAAATGGCTGCTGAAACTGCAGCTAAAACAGCAGTTGATAATGGTATGAAAACTCTAGAAGTTACAGTTAAAGGTCCTGGAGCTGGTCGTGAAGCAGCAATTCGTTCACTTCAAGCAGCTGGTTTAGAAGTTACAGCTATTAAAGATGTAACACCAGTACCTCATAACGGTTGTCGCCCACCAAAACGTCGTCGTGTTTAATTTTTAGCGTATATAATTTGTCACCCTGTCAATAATGGGTTATGATGGCTAAAAGTATATAAAAAAGAAGTTTTTGACAAATTTCAGGAGGATTTCTTCGAATTGTAATTTACCTAAGGTTTGATTTTAAATTACAATAACGTGAAAGTCTCAATATACAACATCGCATAGACAAAAGTACGATAAACTTTAGGTAGCGCAGAAACGCCAACTGCCTATTTGGGGAATTTCGGTTAGACTGAAGTCTAACCGGGGTTTCGACGTTTTTAAGGAGGGTTTTATGGAATGATCGAAATAGAAAAGCCAAAAATTGAAACGGTAGAAATTAGCGAAGATGCTACGTTTGGAAAATTTGTAGTAGAACCGTTAGAACGTGGTTATGGTACTACTCTTGGTAACTCCTTGCGTCGTATCCTACTATCCTCACTTCCAGGTGCTGCTGTTACATCAGTTCAAATTGATGGAGCGTTACACGAATTTTCAACAATAGAAGGTGTCGTTGAGGATGTTACGACTATCGTCTTGAATTTGAAAAAGCTAGCTCTTAAAATTTATTCTGATGAAGCAAAGACATTAGAAATTGATGTGCAAGGAGAGGGAAAAGTCACTGCTGCTGATTTAACTTATGATAGTGATGTAGAAGTACTTAACCCAGACCTACCTATTGCAACCCTAAATAGCAAAGGTAACTTGCATATGAAAATCACCGCAGAGCGTGGTCGGGGCTATCGTCCAGCTGAAGAGAATAAACAAGAGGATCAACCGATTGGCGTCATTCCAGTTGATTCGATCTTTACACCAGTATCACGTGTAACGTACCAAGTAGAGAATACTCGTGTAGGACAAAGCGCAAACTTTGACAAATTGACTTTGGATGTTTGGACAGACGGAAGTATTCGCCCTGAAGAAGCAGTTTCTTTAGGTTCTAAGGTTTATATGGAACATTTAAATATTTTCGTAGGACTAACAGACGAAGCTCAAAATGTTGAAATTATGGTCGAGAAAGAAGAAGACCAGAAAGAAAAAGTAATGGAAATGACAATTGAGGAATTAGATCTTTCTGTAAGATCTTATAATTGTCTAAAACGTGCTGGCATAAATACAGTTCAAGAGCTTTCAAATAAATCAGAAGAAGATATGATGAAAGTACGTAATTTAGGCCGTAAATCACTAGAAGAAGTAAAAGTAAAACTAGAGGATCTTGGCTTAGGCTTACGTAAAGATGACTGATAATAGGTACAGACACCTTTAGATTCACGAGAAAGGGAGGGATAGTCCATGGCTAGAAAGTTAGGACGTACAACAGACCAACGACTAGCTCTACTTCGCAACCTTGCATCTGATTTGATTATTCATGAACGGATCGAAACAACAGAAGCAAAAGCGAAAGAGTTAAAGTCAGTTGTTGAAAAAATGATTACGCTAGGTAAACGTGGTGATCTTCATGCACGTCGTCAAGCTGCAGCGTTCTTATATGAAAAAGAAGCTAATGAAGAAGATACTGTACTTCAAAAGCTTTTTAATGATGTTGCGAAGCGCTATGAAGACAGACAAGGTGGTTATACACGTGTTCTAAAACTTGGTGAGCGCCAAGGTGATGGAGCGAAGATGGCAATCATTGAATTAGTTTAATGAGACCATATGCGTTAAGGGGCAGGACTGAATCTCTTCCACGAGGTGAATCCCAGCCCTTTTTTTGTTATATATTTCTTTAGACATTGCTTTTTGCTATTTACCTAATATGTGACGTAACAGCAACGTTGCTTCTGTTGCAGGCAGTCGCTTTCCGCTGTTCGTGGGTACGGATTCAGTCATTTAGCGGAAAGAGGTTCCACTTCGTTTTTGAGAGGATCGTGGTTCCGTTAAATGATAGAAAAGCCGTCCAAACAAGGCATATGATGATCCTCATTCCGCTATTAGACATAATACAGTAAAAATTGTACTGGAAAAAGGAAAATAAAGGAACGAGGAACCGAAACCATGCTCTAGACGAGTTATTTCGACCATTTAGCGGAATGAGGATCCACATCGCTTTGATGAGGTCGTGGTTCGGTTAATTGGCCAGATAAGTCATGTTGCCCTACTGACGGATTATGTATTCCACCATCAACTAAATACTAGAACCAGTTACATAGCATCATAATATATCAACTACGAACTAAGATTCTTCTGAAGTATAAATATATTCCACATAGTTAACATTACTCGCAAATAGTTGTACAATTATAACGTGAAATATACTTACAAATAACTCAGGGTTAGCCGAGCAGTAGAGGAGGAATATCATTGAGAGAGAAATTAATAGAGTTTAGAAACGTATCGTTTCGATATGGAGAAGAGGAACCTTGGGTTTTGAAAGATTGCTCATTTTCTATTTACAAGGATGAATGGGTAGCTATTATTGGACATAATGGATCAGGAAAATCGACAATCGCAAAGCTGATGAATGGATTATTATTTCCGCAAGAAGGGGAAATATACATAAGTGGTAAAATCGTTAATCAAGAGACGATTTGGGAAGTTCGTAAAGAAGTAGGAATGGTATTTCAAAATCCAGACAACCAGTTTGTAGGCACAACTGTTCAGGATGATGTGGCCTTTGGCATGGAGAATAGGGGTATACCTAGAGAAGATATGATAAAGCGTATTGATACTTCTCTAACAGCGGTTGGAATGAATGATTACCGTTTAACAGAACCACATCGATTATCGGGTGGACAAAAACAACGTGTGGCAATTGCTGGTGTATTAGCTATTTCTCCTCGGGTTTTAATTTTGGACGAAGCTACAGCTATGCTTGATCCAAAAGGTAGAATGGAAATCATGAATACCGTCTCTAATGTTCAGGAAATGAATCAAATTTCATTAATTACGATTACCCACGACCTAAGAGAGGTTGTTCAAGCAGAACGGGTTATTGTGATGAATGAAGGTGTCATATGGGATGAGGCTAATCCAAGGGAGATATTTGCTAAAAAGGATAAATTAAGGGAAATAGGGCTTGATGTACCATTTATTGCGCTTTTGGCAGAGGAATTAAAGAAAAAAGGTATTTCAATGAAAAATGAACCATTAAATCATAATGAATTACTGGAGGACTTATGGACATTACATTCAACAATGTAAACTATATTTATCAAGAAAACTCTCCCTTCGCACACAAAGCTCTAGAAAACCTATCCTTTCATATCCCTTCAGGTTCATTTGTAGCAATTGTTGGGCACACAGGATCTGGTAAGTCAACATTAATTCAGCATTTAAATGGTTTGATAAGACCGACTAAGGGGGAAGTTCGAATTGGTGATTATCGACTTACACATGCTGATAAACCAAAAAACTTGAAGGAGCTCCGTAGTCGAGTAGGTGTGGTTTTTCAATATCCAGAACATCAATTGTTTGATGAGACGGTTGAAAAAGATATTTCGTTTGGTCCCAAAAACTTTGGTGTAATGGATCGAGAAATTAGGAAGCGGATTCAAGAGGTTATTCCTGCTGTCGGTCTTTCCGAGGAGCTATTAGAACGGTCACCTTTTGAGCTAAGTGGAGGACAAATGCGCCGTGTTGCTATCGCAGGGGTTTTAGCTGTAAAACCTGAAATATTAGTGTTAGATGAACCTACTGCTGGTTTAGATCCCCGTGGTCAAAAGGAAATCATGGAGATGTTTTATAGTCTTCATCAAGAGGAACAATTAACAACTGTTCTTGTTACCCACAGTATGGAAGATGCCGTTAAATATGCGGACCAAGTGATTATTTTAAATAAAGGAAGCAAATATATGGAAGGTAAGCCAGAGGATGTTTTTACGCAACAAGAGGCTTTAAATAAGGTTCAGTTAGATGTACCAGAAATGATCGAGTTCCTTTACGCATTTGAGCAGAGGTTTGGAAAAGCAATACCATTTAAACGGCAATCGATCGAGCAGCTAGCAGATCAAGTTTACCAGTCTCTAAAGGAGGCTGGAGTAGATGAATAATTCCTTAATTATTGGTCAGTATGTACCAGGCAATTCAATTATACATCGTCTAGACCCACGTACAAAGATAACGATCATATTTTCTTTCGTGATCTTTGTCTTTTTTGCAAATTCGGTGCCAAGTTATGGAATACTGACATTGTTTGCGATTATAACCACCTTAGTAACTCGAATTCCGTTGCGTTACATTTTAAAAGGCTTAACACCAGTTTGGTTTTTAATTGTATTTACATTTATATTACACATATTTGTAACGAAGGAAGGTTCCGTATTATTTGAGGTTTTAACACTCGAAATCTATTCTGGTGGTGTCATCCAAGGGTTAGCCATTTCGTTGCGTTTTTTCTTGCTAATTTTAATTACATCGTTATTAACGCTAACGACAACTCCCATTGAAATAACAGATGCTATTGAAGATATGCTTTATCCATTAAATAAAGTGAAATTTCCTGTACATGAATTAGCATTAATGATGTCCATTTCATTGCGGTTTATTCCTACATTGATGCAGGAGACAGAAAAGATTTCAAAGGCTCAGGCATCTCGTGGTGTGGACTTTAGGACAGGCCCTTTTAAGGAACGGATTAAAGCAGTTGTTCCTTTACTGGTTCCACTGTTTGTTAGTGCCTTTAAACGTGCTGAGGAACTTGCGATGGCGATGGAAGCAAGGGGATATCAGGGCGGAGAAGGAAGGTCAAAGCTACGTCAGTTAAAGATTGAAACAAGAGATGTATTTGTTTATATATTATTTACTTGTGTTATTATTGGATTATTTTTAACGAGAACCTATTAATAGATAGAAAGGCTGGATCAGATGCGAAAAATAAAATGTGTGTTGAGCTACGATGGTACCAACTTCTCAGGGTATCAAATCCAGCCTAAAAAGCGTACCATTCAAGGCGAGTTAGAAAAAGCTTTATATAAAATTCATAAAGGAAGACCAATACGTGTCCATGCTTCTGGGAGAACAGATACTGGTGTCCATGCTCAAGGGCAAACGATTCATTTTGAAACAGATTATCAACTTTCAAATTATAATTGGAAGAAGGCCATGAATACACTCCTACCAGATGATATCTATATAAAAGATGTAATAGAAGCTCCTGACAGATTTCATTCTCGTTATGATGTGATTGAGAAGGAGTACCATTATTACATTTGGAACACAAAAGAAACAGATGTATTCAAGCGAAATTATGCCTACCTATTTCCATATCCTTTAGATATAAAAGCTATGCAAGAAGCGTGTAGATACTTTGAAGGATTACATGACTTTACAACTTTTTCTTCAGCAAAGGCTACTGTAAGGGGAAGTAAAAATCGTAACTTATATGAAGTCACTTGTAACAAAAATGGTCATGAAATAGAGTTCATATTTCGAGGAAGTGGTTTTTTATATAATATGGTTCGTATTATCGTAGGTACATTACTAGATGTCGGTCAAGGGAAACTTGAACCAAGTGCAATACAAGATCTATTAGAGAGTAAAGACCGTAGACTTGTAGGGGAAACTGTTCCGCCCCAAGGATTATATTTATGGCAAGTGAAGTATGAAGACAAAGATTCTAGTGAATGATGGAAATAAGAATCATTTCCCGGGAAATGTCGACAATATATTTTCTAGTTATGTCGAATCATAAAAGCATATCAAATTTAATCGCTAGGTTTTGATAAAGTAATCGGGACCCCTTGACATTTCCCCCTATAATGATGTATTATGATCTATGGCATTTTATTTCTAAAACCGCGATTAGCCCCGGAACTAATTGTGTTGAAGATATAGGAATAACGAATTAATTTTAAAAATGATTTATGAATAATGGAGGGAAACCAATCATGCGTACAACTTTCATGGCGAATGAAAATAATATCGAACGCAAATGGCTTGTTGTGGATGCTGAAGGCCAACGTTTAGGTCGTTTAGCTAGTGAAGTGGCTGCAATTCTTCGTGGAAAGCACAAACCAACTTACACACCACACGCTGACACAGGTGATAATGTGATCATTATCAATGCTGAAAAAATCGAATTAACAGGAAACAAAATTAATGACAAAATGTACTACCGTCATTCAGGACATCCAGGTGGATTAAAAGAACGTAATGCATACGAAATGCGTACGAAATACCCTGAGCAAATGTTAGAGCTTGCGATCAAAGGAATGCTTCCAAAAGGTTCTTTAGGACGTAAAATGGGTAAGAAATTACATGTATTCAGAGGTTCTGAACACAATCATCAAGCACAAAAACCAGAAGTTTACGAACTTCGTGGATAATTAAAAGGAGGTTAATCAATTGGCACAAGTACAATACTACGGCACAGGACGTCGTAAAAGTTCAACTGCACGTGTACGTTTAGTACCAGGAACTGGTAATGTAACAATTAATGGTCGTGACGCGAAAGACTATTTCCCATATGAAACTCAACTTCTAATTCTAAATCAGCCACTGAAGGCTACAGAAACAGATGGCACGTATGATGTATTAGTAAACGTTGATGGTGGAGGTTTTACTGGCCAAGCTGGTGCTATCCGCCACGGAATTGCTCGTGCTCTTTTAGAAGCAGATCCAGAATATCGTGCTTCTTTAAAACGCGAAGGATTCTTAACTCGTGACGCTCGTATGAAAGAACGTAAGAAATACGGTCTTAAAGGCGCTCGTCGTGCACCACAGTTCTCAAAACGTTAATATATTTACGTTCAAAGACTCTCAATCAATTTGGTTGGGGGTCTTTTTTGTGTGAGAAACACTTTTGACCACGTTTTAGTACGGAAATTGACATCCTTTTACATCTCCATATACTTAATAAATTTCTCTACTGTTAAATTATATGGGTGTAGTTGTTCATTGTCATTTGAATTCAGAATAACCTAATTCTCTTGTACCATTTTTAATATTTGCTCCCCATTCCAATAATAGTGATGCAAGTGTGTGTCTGAAACGGTGTATTGTAGTCTTCTTAAGAAGCTTACGTATTTTTACTACTGACTAAATGATGGACACAAAAAAAGATCTATGCAGAATATAGATCTAACGATTATAGAAGTATTTAATGAAAATAAGATAATTTAGATTCGAGAAATATGGTATGAATATATATTAAAAAACATACAAAGGATCAGTGAATCCAATTCTCTGATTCTTTGAAGAAATTCCAAAAGTTCAACGATTTACAGTTCTAACTTTTCCGGTAATCTACTTTTAGTTTAAATAATCCATACAGACTAGTAATGCGAAAAGAATAACAAAAACTGCTGCCCAGTCCCTCTTACTAGTCTTATTATTTTTCACTTTGTTATACCATGTTATTTTTAATAGATATAATATAAAACAGGAAAAATGAAAATTTAATTACTACAGAAGGCTCGACTAGGTTGTAAGCTAAATAATAAATTGAAACAAAAAGGATAACTGATAGGAAGGTCCTAGTTTTTCTGAATTTTTTATCGTTAAAAATGAACTCAATAATATTATTCTTCACCAAATCAATCCTTCCCCAAGTAAGTAATGTTAAAAGTCAACCCTTTATAAATTACGATAACATAAATGTTTGAGAGGAAATATTAATAAATTGATGTTTGAAAATCATCAACGCTAGTTCAAAATATATTCAGTCCCCTCGAATGGCATGTTTAATCGCTGTAATAATATTGTTTTACAATACGCATATGACCTCCGAAAAGCAAAATTTATTTCAAGGAAAGAACATGAAATCTAATAATAGTCACATAATATAAGCAAACAATTTGATATGTAAACGTTTTTAAAACTATCATTAATTTGTAAGATAATAACAGCTTAGAAAGGAAGCGATTTTGCTTTGGGAACATATACAAAACAATTTATAGCAGGTAATTGGGAAGAGGGTTCTAGTAATAGCGTTATAAAAAATGTAAATCCATATACAAATGATATAATCAATGAAATAAAAGGTGCATCAAAAGAAGATCTTAATCGTGCGTATGAGGCTTCAAAAGATGCTCAAAAAGCATGGGAGGATAAACTGCCTGGAGAAAAACGAGAAGTAATGGAAAAGGCGGCACAGATCTTTGTTGAGAGAAAAGAGGATGTAATTGATTGGTTAATAAAAGAATCAGGTAGTACAAGGGTGAAAGCGGAAATTGAATGGGGAGGGACTGTTAATACACTAAAAGAAGCTTCTTCCTTTCCATACCGAATGACGGGATCAATCTTACCTTCGAATGTACCTGGTAAGGAAAATCGAATTTATCGTTCTGCTAAAGGTGTCGTAACAGTAATATGTCCGTGGAACTTTCCTTTAATATTAACGATGCGTTCTGTTGCGCCTGCACTTGCAACTGGTAATAGCGTACTATTGAAGCCAGCATCTGCAACACCAGTTACTTCTGGGTTTCTAATTGCTGAAATCTTTGAACAAGCAGGACTTCCTAAAGGAGTACTTAGTGTAATTGTTGGGAAAGGTTCTGAAATCGGCGATGATATTGTAGAACATCCGATTCCGAAGCTAGTTTCATTTACTGGCTCAACAGAGGTTGGACGTCGAATTGGGGAAATAGCTGGACGTACATTAAAAGATGTTGCATTAGAATTGGGTGGAAATAATGTTCTCATTGTATTAAATGATGCTGATCTTGACCGTGCAGCTGAAGCCGCTGCGTTTGGTGCATACTTACACCAAGGACAAATTTGTATGTCTTTAAATCGGGTTGTAGTAGATGCTAATGTTTATGACAAATTCGTTGGTAAATTTAAGGATAAAGTTAGCCAGTTGAAGGCGGGAGATCCAGCAGATCCTGAAACTGCAGTCGGCCCGTTAATAAATAGTAGTGAAGTAGAAAGGATTCAAAAAGAAATTGAAACAAGCAAAGCAAAAGGTGCCAAAGTTGTAATAGGTGGACAAGCTGAAGGGAATGTATTACACCCTACCATTCTAAGTGATGTTACGAATGATATGCCTGTTGCCCAAAACGAAATGTTTGGTCCTGTGTCCTCTGTTATTAAAGCGGAAGATGAACAAGATGCGATTCGCATTGCCAATGATTCTCCATATGGTTTAAGTGGTGCCGTATTTAGCAAGGATTTAAATCATGGAGTAAAGGTTGCTAAACAAATTGAAACAGGTATGATCCATGTAAACGATCAATCTGTTAATGAAGAAGCACATGTTGCTTTTGGTGGTGAAAAGGGATCTGGAGTAGGAAGATTCGGCGGTGAATGGGCAATAGAGAAATTTACAACAGTTAAGTGGATTAGTGTACAAGAGGATGACCGTTTCTATCCATTTTTTAAGCAAAAATAAAAAAGAAGAATTAATGAAAAAGAGAATCGTCCTAAATAATATGTACCCTTTGTAAAGGACTTTTAAAAAAAAAGACTATGCTACACTGGAAAGGTGATTCCTGTATTGTACAGGGGTCATCTTTTTTAGATTCCATTGATATCTGTAATTGTTGTAATAAGTCATATAACTCTTAATTTCACGCTTTAACTCATTTAGTGTTTCACAAGGTTTAATATATGCTTCATCTTTGAAATGCCCAAAAAATGATTCTTGTGGGGCGTTATCCCAACAGTTTCCTCGCCTTGACATGGATTGTCCTAAACCATATTTCTTAACCATTTTTTGATAGGTAGGGTTTGTATAGTGAAATCCTTGATCCGAATGGATGAAAGCTCCCTC
>NZ_FOHE01000024.1 GCF_900111445.1 Oceanobacillus limi
GTCCGAAGACCCCGCACAGATGCGCCTACGTCTACTAGTAAATCTTCGAAGCTAATTCCTCGGCGCAAGGGAACAAAGAAGCATATTCAAGTAGTTCCCTGGCTGAGGCCATGCCCGCGGAAAGCGTAGCATTCTGCCGTAGTGGTATTCTAAAACTACATCCATTAGTAATGGGAAGTCAAAACAAAATGTTACGTCGCATTATATACGTAATACGCAATAAAGTAACATAACGCTTTACAATGAAAAATCCGAGCTAAATTAGCTCGGATCTTCTGCATGTAGAACGCTTTAGTCCCTATCTATTATCGTGAGGACTTTTTATAAAATTCGCTTGCCAATGTTGCAAATTCCTCCATTGATAAAGACTCTCCTCGTCTTATACCATCAATACCAATCGATTCTAATAGTTCCGATATTTCTTCTTTCGTATACTGTTCTTTAAAATGGCTCGACAAATTATTACGCAATGTCTTCCGACGTTGAGCAAAGCAAGCCTGTACGATTTGAAAGAAATAATCCTCATCTTCTACCTGAACAGGTGGTTCATCTCTTTTAGTTAATTTTAATATACTAGAATCAACATTAGGTTGTGGCATAAAAACGCTTTTCGGTACATTCATAACCACTTCTGCAAACGTATAATATTGAATGGCAATTGTTAAAGATCCGTAACTTTTACTATTTGGTTTGGCAGCCATACGATCAGCTACCTCTTTTTGGATCATGACCGTTATACTAGAAACTGGTAAATCTTCTCTCAATAGTTTCATCAAAATTGGTGTCGTAATATAATACGGTAAATTGGCGACAATATTTACTTCTTGCTCTCGCTGAAACTGTTCCTGAATCATTTTCTTTACATCCGCTTGTAATATATCCTCATGAATTATTTCAATATTATCGTATGTCTTCAATGTATCTTTAAGAATAGGTAGTAACCGTTGATCAATCTCGTAAGCGACAACTTTATTTGCATGAATAGCTAATTGCTCTGTGAGGGCACCAATACCTGGACCAATCTCAATAGCCCCAGAAGAGTCATTAATTCCAGCACGACGAATAATATTACGAAGTATATTCGAATCAATCAAAAAGTTTTGACCTAGACTCTTTTTAAAAGTAAAGCTATACTTGTTTAAAATTTCTTTTGTTCGGAATGGGGTTGCAATATACTTCATTGAATCCATCAGTTTTTATCCTCCTGTTGCAATGTTTCCATTGCCTCTTCAAACTGTCCTTTGGTTATTTGAAACATCGATAATCTTTTTAAAAGTTGTTTCCCATTAGTGTGCCCAATTTGAAGTAACTCACCAAGACGTTCCCTTCTAGCACTTGCACCTGTACCACCAATAAGCCTATACGTAATCAAGTCTTCCTTGGTTATTTCATTTTCTTCCAATTCAACTAACTCATGCACATCAGACAACGCTTTTTGGATCGACGCAATGGAGGCATGTTCAATTCCTAAACTTTTATTTTTAGGGTGCCTGGCACGTGCTTTCTCTTGCGTTAAAAAAGCGTGTTTGCATCCTGGAACAGCTTGGTCTACGATATGACGTATTCGTTCACCAGGATAATCTGGGTCTGTAAATATAATAACTCCACGTTTATCTTTTGCATGTTGTATTTGTTTTAGTATCCGTTGATTAATTGCTGACCCATTTGTTTCAATAGTATCCGCATTGACTGCTTGTTTAATTTTTGCTGTGTCATCTCTACCTTCTACAACAATTACTTCCTTAATCTTCAAGTTACTTTCCTCACTTTTTTTAATCACTGACTTATTTTATCTCATTTTATTTTTATATAATAGGTTGAACCGTCATATGACCTTCAATTAGTAATCTACCCAAAAAATAATGCTCTCCCCATTATACATGGGAAGAGCATACATTTCATATCTTAATCTAATATTTTCACTTTAACCTTGCGAACGCCCCATTTATAGGCTTCTGATTTGGTAGGGACATGAATATCAATTCGATTACCTTGAATATGACCACCAGTATCTCCAGCGATTGCTTCTCCGTAACCTTCGACCCATACCTTTGACCCAAGTGGAATCACATTTTTATCCACAGCAATAACCTTTTTATTAGGATTTGCTTTTAAGTTTATACCTGTAGAAGTATAGCCAGAGCAACCACTACAACTTGCTGTATAGGCACTTGCAGTCATTGTAAACTCTTTTCCATTACCTGATGGCTTAGAACCTGAGGATAATGTAGAAAGATTCTGCTTTGGCTCTTTTGTTCCTATTGCAACAATTCGGTTTTCACTTTCTTGTTTTACTTCCTCGTCTATTTGTTCACGTTCAACTTCTTCGCCATTTTCATACGTTACTTCATAGGTTTTTACAAGTTGACCGTCTTTTCCTTGTGCAAGCACTTCTTTTTTTCCTTTTTCAAGGCTCTTATCTTCTTTTGTTTCTGTTTTGAACGCAATAGACTCTTCAACTTTTTCTGTCTTGGTTTCTACACGTACAATTGTAACCGTTGTATCTTCTTTTACATCTTCCTTGATTTCGGGTTTCACTTTATCTTGATCTTCAAGCGTAATATCATTAGATGTTAATAATTCCTCTATCGTGCCGCCTGTAGACCAAATTTGTTTCTCTTCCCCGCCATCATTTACAGTTACTTGAAACGCCTGATTTACTTCTAATTGTAATCCTTCGACGATTTCTTCATCTTCGCTATGTGAAATTTCGTCACGATCTGAAAAAGAAAGATGATGATCTTTCAAGAATTCACCAATTGTATCAGCAACAGTATAAAATTCTTCTTCTTCCCCATCAATCGTAACTAGAACTTGTTTAGCAGATTTATATTCTATTTCCATACCGCTTTCGATTCCTGTGTCCATTGCGTGTGACAATGCATCATATTCTCCAACAGTAATATCTACTTCATCAAGCAGTTCTTCTACAGTATCAGCGTGTGTCTTAACTGATTCTTTTTCACCATCATTTAGTACCGTCACATTTGTCTTCGTAGCTTCATATAGTACTAATGAAGAGAATGCGACAAGAACCAGCAAACCGATACTTGAAATAACCAGCTTCATTTTCGAGGCCGGCAATAGCTTTGAAAAATTTCGCATGCTACATGCCTCCTTTAATCGAATTCGATTATATAAACAGTAATATGCAAAGTCAAAGTATATACGATTACGTTTGTTTTACAATTAGGTTACAAATGGACAATCCTATATCTCTAAGCATTGGTATGAAAGGGATTGTTCGTGTTAAAATTCCGCATAAAAAAAGACTAGCTTTTGAGCTAATCTTCTTTTTTGTATGAAATTCCCATGAAAAAATATCCAGTTTAATGTATTTATTTTGCTTGGATTCCAAATAAAGTAAATGCATTCTTTGTCGTGATTTCACTAATTTCATCGATTGGCATTTCCCTTATTTCTGCAATCTTTTCTGCTACTAATTTAACATAAGCTGGTTCATTTCTTTTTCCACGATTCGGGTGTGGTGCTAAAAACGGAGCATCCGTTTCAACTAATAAGCGATCTAAGGGAACTTGTGCAGCAACTTCCTTAGGTAATGGTGCATTTTTAAATGTAACTGGCCCACCAAGGGATATATAAAAGTTCATATCAAGACAAGCTTGCACGTAGCGAACAGAGTCATTATAACAATGCATTATTCCTCCAACTTCATTCGCATCTTCTTCCTGTAAAATTTCTATTATATCTTCTGTTGCTTCACGATTATGAATGATAATTGGCATCTTTACTTTTTTTGCTAACTGAATTTGTTTACGAAAAACTTCTTTTTGAATATCTTTTGGTGACTTATCCCAGTGATAATCAAGCCCCATTTCTCCAATTGCAACAACTTTTGGATGAGAAGATAATTCTTCAATCCACGTTAAATCCTCATCCGTCATATCAACTGCATCTACTGGGTGCCAACCAACCGCAGCATAGATTGTATCATATTTTTCTGCAATTTCTATTGCTAATGGAATGGTTTCTCGATCAAAGCCCACAACAACCATATAGTTAACGCCTGAATCAAAAGCACGTTGAATAACTTCATCTCTATCATCCATAAATTGCCTTGCATTAACATGTACATGTGTATCAATTAACATATTATTTAACCTCCAAAAGAAAAGGTCAGCCCCTACATTAGTAGAAAGCAGACCCTTTTCCGTTTTATTTTACGACAGAACCATTTGGTAGATCATTTTCAACGGATGCAAGAGAAAGTTTTCCATTTTCATCCTCGCCTGATAAGATCATACCTTCTGACATTTCACCACGTAATTTAACGGCTTTTAAATTCGTAACACAAATAACCTTCTTCCCTACTAATTCATCTGGTTGATAATGCTCTGCGATACCTGAAATTACTTGGCGTTTTTCAGATCCTAAATCCAGTTGAAGCTTTAAAAGCTTATCTGCTTTTTTCATTTTTTCTGCTTTAAGAATTTCCGCTACTCGTAAATCAAGCTTCATAAAATCATCATAAACGATCTGTTCTTTTTCCTTCGTTTCTTTAGAGGATGTATCCTTTTTTTCACTTGCTGGCTTTTGCATCATAGCTTTAATCGCTGCTACTTCTTCTTCTACGTCCAAACGAGGAAAAATAGGCTTTCCTTTTTCCACCTTTGTATCAGCTGGGATTAACCCATGCTTATAAATCGTATCCCACTCTTTTAACGACTCTTCTTTGATTCCAAGTTGTTTAAAGATTTCTGCAGGTGCGTTTGTAAGGAAAGGCTGAAGCATTACAGCTACAATGCGTAATGAGTCTGCTAAGTGAGCCATAACATTCCCTAAACGAGCTCTCTTCTGGTCATCTTTAGCAAGAATCCATGGTTCTGTTTCATCAATATATTTATTTGTTCGACTGATTAACTGCCATAAGGAAGATAATGCTACGGAAAATTGCATATCTTCTAATGCGTTCTCTACTTTTTCAATCGTTTTTGTAGCAAATGTTTCTAAAGAAGCGTCGACCTCTGTTTCGGAAGCTACATACGCTGGTATTTGACCATCAAAGTATTTCTCAATCATAGCAACTGTTCGATTTAATAAGTTACCAAGGTCATTAGCTAAATCAAAATTGGTGCGCTCCACAAAACCTTCTGGAGTAAATACACCATCCGAACCAAATGGTACTTCTCTTAATAAGTAATAACGTAATGCGTCCAATCCATATCGGTCTATTAAGCTTACAGGATCTACCACATTCCCTTTCGATTTTGACATTTTTCCGTCTTTCATTAGAATCCAACCATGTGCAAAAACTTTTTTTGGTAATGGTAAATCAAGTGCCATTAACATGATAGGCCAATAAATCGTATGAAACCGTACAATTTCTTTACTCATTAGATGTACATCTGCTGGCCAGTATTTCTGATACTTTTCTTCATTGTCTGTACCATAACCAAGTGCCGTAATATAGTTACTTAACGCATCAATCCAAACATAAATAACATGCTTCGGATCGCCTGGGACTTTAACTCCCCAGTCAAATGTAGTACGAGACACAGCTAAATCCTCTAATCCTGGTTTAATAAAGTTGCTAAGCATTTCGTTTTTTCGACTTTCTGGTTGAATAAACTCTGGATGTTCATCGTAATATTGGACAAGTCGATCAACATACTTACTCATTTTAAAGAAGTAGGATTCTTCTTTTACTTTCTCAACTGCTCCTCCACAATCAGGGCAATGTCCATACTCCAATTGACGCTCGGTAAAAAATGATTCATCAGAAGTACAATACCATCCCTCATATTCATCGAGGTATATATCTCCCTGTTTAACAAGTTGGTCAAAAATTTTAGCAACTACTTTTTTATGTCGTTCCTGTGTGGTACGGATAAAGTCATCATTAGTAATTTCAAGCTTTTTCCATAGATCTTGAATACCATCTACAATTTCATCAACGTAAGCCTGTGGAGTAACACCTTTTTCTTCTGCCTTTCGTTGAATTTTTTGACCATGTTCGTCTGTACCAGTTAAGTACATAACATCATAACCACGCATTCGCTTATAACGAGCAACAGCATCCCCAGCAACAGTGGAATAAGCATGGCCAATATGTAATTTACCACTAGGGTAATAAATAGGAGTTGTTATATAAAAAGTTTTCTTTTCCGTAGACATTATCTTTCCTCCTCAATCACCTTTCGAATTATTCATTCTTCTATTGTAGCGATTTTATCATAACATTTCCATTATGGAACAACAGAATTTCTTATCATTATAAACAAATAAATTCAAATTTATATTAAAAAAGTGGTTTAATATAAAAATAATAGGGTATATGTTAATCAATAAATAAAATTTTTCCATTATTTTTTGTTTTTTACAAAAATTTATTGACAGTAATGGGGAACGTTGGTATTATATTTGTTAGAAGTTGTCGGAAATTGACGAAAAATGTTATTCGGAAGAGGGGGAAGTAAGATGAAGTCTACTGGAATTGTAAGAAAAGTTGATGAGTTAGGTCGCGTAGTTATTCCAATTGAGTTACGCCGAACACTTGATATTAACATTAAAGATCCGTTAGAGATTTATGTTGATAATGATAGAGTAGTACTGAAAAAATACCAACCAAATATGTCTTGCCATATAACGGGAGAGACATCCGATGAAAATATCACTCTAGCAAATGGTAAACTAGTTCTTAGTCCTGAAGGTGCAAAAGCATTGGTTAAGGAAATAGAATCCAATTTCGAAGTGAAGTAGTAAAACAGCACCACTCGTTTAGAGAAGTATAAAACAGATACTTTCCTACTTCACGAAAAAGAGCTGACATTTTTTGTCAGCTCTTTTTCTATTCAATATGATACGCTTGATAAACTTCGCGCTTAGGTAGATGCCGTTCTTTTGCCACTTTCTTGATCGCATCTTTACTTGATATCGACTCTTCATTCATATAGTAATGAATATGGTCAACAATGGATATACTTTCCCACCAATTATTACTTTCTTCAGATTCAACATCAGTACTACCCTCTACAACAATAACGAATTCCCCTTTTAAATTTGTATCGTTTGCCCAGGATTCTACTTCTTCTGCCGTACCACGAATATATTCCTCAAATCTCTTTGTTAATTCTCTAGCAATACTGATCCTTCGGTTACCAAGTTGATCTTTTAATGCTTTTAGTGTTTCTTTTAATCGATATGGTGACTCATAAAAAAGTAGGGTTGCCTGCATCGATTTCAACCTGTTTAATTCCTTTTCTTTATCCTTTTTCTTTCTTGGAAGAAAACCATAAAAGTAAAATTCTGTAGATGGAAGTCCAGATCCTACTAATGCAGCTAAAGCAGCATTTGCCCCTGGTAAAACAATAACTGGAAGATCTGCTGCGATAATTGCTTGTACCAACTCATAACCTGGATCAGATATAGCCGGCATACCAGCATCACTTACAACGGCAATGGATTCCCCTCTTTTTATCTTTTCAAGAAGTTGGTTCTCTCGTTCCATTTTATTATGTTCATGATAGCTAATTAAAGGGGTGGTAATCTCAAAATGATTCAGTAGTTTCTTTGTGTTTCTCGTATCCTCCGCAGCAATTATAGATGCGGTCTTTAACACTGTTAACGCTCGATATGTAATATCCTCGAGATTTCCAATAGGGGTAGGTACTACATACAATGCACCATTTTCATCTTGATCAAAGCTCTTTTGAATGTTCATTTTTCATAACCTCTTTTAATGTATCGCGAATTAATTGGAATTTTCCCTTACGAGTAAGTTGTTTTATTTCATACTCCCGCTGCATGGCATTTTCTTTTGTTGGAAACTTTTCTACAAACACAACCTGAAAAGGCCCTCTTCCCCGCGTGTACTTAGCCCCTTTTCCACTGTCATGCATTTTAAGGCGATGTTCAAGGTCATTCGTATAGCCTGTATATAACGTATTATCGTTACATTTTAAAATATATACTGTATGTTCAAGCTCATCCATAAATAATCTCCTTTGCTTCCTTTGTATAGGTACCATCTTCTTGATAGATATAAAGTGGTGGTAATATTGTTAAATCCGCTTTTCCATCACGTATTCCTTCGATTAACAACATCGTAGCTTCTTTCCCCTCTTTCGAATAAACGAGCTGCATTCGTTTTGGTTCCAGATTATACTTTCGAAAAGTCGTTAAAATATCCACAAGCCTTCCTGGACGATGAACCATTGCCACCTTTCCTCCAGGCCGAACATGTAATTTACAAGCCCTTACGACATCATCTAATGTGCAATAAACTTCATGACGCGCTATTGTTAAATATTCATTCTTATTATATTCATTTTTGGACGGTGTTTTAAAGTATGGCGGGTTACAAGTGACTACATCAAAATTGCTATGCCCAAGCTCGGATTGCATTTCTTTTAAGTCTCCTTGAATCATTTTAATTTGATTTTCTAGGTGGTTTAATCCGACACTACGGCGAGCCATATCAATAATCCGTTCTTGGATTTCTACTCCTGTAATCAAGGCGTTCGTTCTTCTAGAAAGCAGTAATGGAATCGCACCATTTCCAGAGCATAAATCTAAAATATTTCCCTTTCTTATTGGAACATAAGTAAAATTGGATAATAAAACGGCATCCATCGAAAAGGAAAAAGCAGTAGGGCTTTGAATAATTTGTAAGCTCTCATCTGCAACTAAATAATCCAATCGTTCATCATCAAATAATTCTACCATGATAAGATCCTTTCATTACTATATAAGAAAAGCTGCCTCGTATCTTATGATACGCAGACAGCATCCATTATACTTTATTTTTTTTACTTAGAAAATCTAGACAAAACATACAATCATCATTTTGCCTTGGACTACCAAATTCTAAATTACATATATGAAAGCCCTCTTCATAAATTCTTGCTAAATTATCGTATCCCTCTCCTGGTACTTCCCTTGAAGGACTATTTTCTAAATTCGCTTTTTTTTCGTCATCTTCTTTTTCATCCGTACGTTCCATACGACTTCGCAAATGATGATTCTCCATTTCAAGGCGATGATTTTCCTCTAAGAGCTCACTCAATTTCCCTTTCAAGTCACCAAGTTGCTCATACAATTCACCTATTTGTTTTTCCATATCGGATACTTGGTCAAATATTTGTCTTTTATTCATGCTACCACTCCATTATTTTTGGCCCTGAGCTGTAACAATTCCTTCTTCGATGAGTTCATCCAAAGTATATTCAATAACACGTTCTTTTTCTGGAATTTCGATTTGAATGACGCGATCAAGAATATTTAAACCAACTACTTGACCTCGGCCATACGGTGTTTTTACCCTTTCTCCCAAATCAGGTAGATCACGTTTGGCTTCTTCATAATCATCATTCTCATACTTTAAACAGCACATTAAACGACCACATAAACCAGAAATCTTTGCTGGATTTAACGATAGATTTTGATCTTTTGCCATTTTAATAGATACTGGTTCGAAATCACCTAAAAATGTGGAGCAGCAAAGCATCCTACCACAAGGTCCAATTCCACCTAACATTTTTGCTTCATCACGGACACCAATTTGGCGGAGTTCAATTCTTGTTTTAAATAAAGCCGCTAAATCCTTAACTAGATTACGAAAATCAACGCGACCGTCAGCTGTAAAATAAAAAATAATCTTATTACGATCAAATGTATATTCCACATCAACTAAATTCATATCTAACTTATGCTCTACAACCTTTTCCGTACATGTATGAAAAGCTTTTTCTGCATACTCTTTATTTTCTACGACAGTAATCTTATCTTTATCCGTAGCTTTTCGTATTACTTTTTTAAGTGGTAGAACGACATCTTCTTCATCTACCTGCTTATTGGTTATAACTACTTTACCAAACTCAATCCCGCGAACTGTTTCCACAATAACATAACTATCTAGTTCTATTTCATGTTCATCAGGATCAAAATAATATATTTTACCCGCTTTTTTAAAGCGAACACCTATTACTTCTACCACATATATCACCTCTGAATTTGAAGTGTCAACTGTTCCATTACTAAAGTAGGATGGACATTTTGCTTCAATTTTTGCTTCGCTTGTAATAGGTAATGTAAGATCGACACAAGCTTTTCTTGTGAGAAATACATCCCTAATCGCTCAAGCCGCTCTTCCCCAGGACTAAAAACTACTAACTTGTCTTCCGTCCCAATATGAAAATATAATATATCTTTAAAAGCGAGCAATAATAAATCTAATCCTTGCTCCTGCTCTTTACGTTCTTTAAAATTAGTAACCCAATGATTATGGATAAATAGATAAGCATCGTCGGGTTGGTTAACAAATGCTTCTATCAATTGTACCATTAATTTTCTCGCTGTTGCAAACCACTCATCTTCATTCCAAGCCATTGCTTCATCAAAATTATTGGTTAATGCACTTAGTACTTTCGCACTCTTTTCTTGTACGCCAGCTTCTACTAGTTGAGACTGAAAATGGTCTGAGTTTAAAGGTTGAAGATCGATAACCTGACACCTCGAACGGATGGTTGGAATAATCGACTGACTATTTTCAGTTAGCATGATTGCAGTAGTTTTTTTACTTGGTTCTTCCAGAAACTTTAATATACGGTTGGCTGCATTTAATGTTAGCGTGTCAGCACCAGTTATAATGTATACCTTTTGATTCGATTCCAATCCAGAATATGTGAATTCTTTTTGTAAATTTCGAATCTGCTCAATTTTAATGGATTGTCCATCAGGTTCTATCCAGTGCACATCCGGATGATTCCCAGAATCTATCCTTTTACATGCATTACAAGTATGGCATGGTTCGACACCTTGTTTGTTATCACAAAATAATCCCTTTGCAAGTAATCGAGCAATACCTTGCTTTCCTGTTCCACGTTCTCCTTGTAACAAATAGGCGTGAGAAATGCGGCCTTTTTTCATACTATTTATTATAATTTTACTTGCTAGAGGTTGCACTTCTGCTACATCCGACCACGTCTTCATATCAACCATCCTATTTACATTTAATTCCTATACTAGTTAAAAAGGAAAACTTCACATCAATTCTTGCCATTGCGCACAACGTAAAAAGACGAGCTTCCCTTCCTTAGTTATTTTTATAAAAGTTTGAGTGAAAGCTTCTAACCGCCTTATCAAATATGGTATAACTACCTCATTACGTATATAAATTAATCAGTAAACCTTTTATTTCTCCGATTAGTCCTAATAGGTCTACTGTCTTTTTTTCTTGATTCATTATTTCTTCTGTTAAATCCATTAATTTTTCATCAATTACTTCTACTAAAGTTAGATTACGGCTACCGCCAGTAAAACTAAAGCTTTGAGATTTCTTTAAATCAATTCCACTAGATACTGCTTCTTTTAAAAAACCTTTTACTAATCGTTTAAATTTCACTAGATCCTTAAAGGATCGGTATCTGGCTAATTTGTTTCCTTGTAAAGTAATATCTTGCATTAACTTCTGAAGCTCGGATTGCTGTAACTTTTGAGTTTGGGACTGAACAATTGCATCAAAGGATTGCTTTCCTTCCACATTGGTCTGGATATTTTTGTTTGCAACTTGAGTCCGCATTTCTTGACTGATTTTCACTGCTCAGCCCCCTATCTATATAAATAATCATATATCTTACTGTTCATTTCGTTGGTTCAAGTGATGTGTAGTAGATGGATTATGCGTCATTACTTGTAATTATAGATTCATGCTATTACACCGCTTCGGAAACACATTTCGCTTTCCGCGGGCGGCTGGTGAGCCTCCTCGTGCTGACGCACTCCGGGGTCTCACCGATGCCTTTCCTCCCGCAGGAGTCTTCATGTGTTTCCTACGCTATTTATTGTATTCAGTTTTTTAGCTCTTTTCCCTAATTAAATATTTGGTATAAAAGAACTTCAACAGCGGAGGCGGAATGCGTAACCCTTGAAAATACAAACCAATTTTCTGCGTGCGATGTTAAGCTGCCGAAGCATTCCTCGGGACTGCGATTACTCGTCCCACCGAAACCCTTTGTCCTGCGGGAACAGCACGTGTCCGAAGACCCCGCACAGATGCGCCTACGTCTACTAGTAAATCTTCGAAGCTAATTCCTCGGCGCAAGGGAACAGGGAAGCCTATTCAAGTAGTCCCCTGGCTGAGGCTGTGCCCGCGGAAAGCGAAGCGTTCTGCCGTAGCGGCTATCTAACAATAATTCCATTAGATGAAATCAAAAGATATGACGCATTATATACATAAAACGTAACAAATGATTCAAAAAAAATCTTTATTAAAACTGAACAAATGACTCAATTGGTAGGATAAATACGGTAGCTCCACCGACTTCAACTTTAACTGGTTTTGGAATATAGGAGTCTGCATTTCCACCCATTGGTGAAATTGGTGCTACCATTTGTTCACGCTTTGAGCAATTATCACGAATAATGTCTAATGCATCATCAACATATTGATCCTCACAACCAATCATTAATGTCGTATTGCCTTCTTTCAAGAAACCACCTGTTGTTGCTAGCTTTGTAGTTTTAAAATTACCTTGTCCTAATGCGTCTGTTAACCTATTCGAATCTTTATCTTGAATAACAGCTATAATTAATTTCATCGAAACTTCCCTCCTTTACGATGGATTATTCGTTAAGTAACCAAGAATCATTTCTAAGCTTTCTTGTTCTACTTTTTCCATTGTATTCTCAGCATGGATCACTTGAATACGATCTGGAAATCGATCAACTAACTGTTTATATGCAGAATAAACGTCATAATGAAATTGCATATTCTCCAAATCTAAACGATTTCTTTCTCTATCTTTATTCGCCGAAATACGTTCTAATCCCTTTTTTGGTTCAATATCAAAAAATAATGTTAAATCAGGTATCGCATTTTGAATCGCAAATTGATTGATTGCAAACACTTCTTCCATGCCTAATCCTCTAGCATAGCCCTGATATGCCAAACTACTATCAATAAAACGATCGCATAAAATAATTTTACCCGCTTCTAATGCTGGAAAAACCTTTTCGACTAAATGCTGTCTCCGAGCTGCAGCATATAATAATGCCTCGGTTCTACCATCCATTTTTGTATGCTCTGGATTTAAAATGATATTACGAATTTTTTCGGCAATATCAATACCACCCGGTTCTCTTGTTGAAAGTACATCATAACCTAGGTCTTGTAGCTTTTTCTCTAGTGAATGAAGGATTGTTGTTTTTCCTGCTCCTTCTCCACCTTCAAATGTAATAAAATAACCACTCACGAATGTTCTTCTCCTTTAGACACACCTGTAAAAACATGGATGCCTTCTTCTATATGTCGATGCTGAATCGTTGCTCCTTGCTCCATTAGCTTTTCTATTATCCGAATATGCTTTAATTCAATCATCTCACCCTTTGCAACCAATGGAATCCCGGGCGGGTAAGGAATAATAGCCTCTGCTGCAATATGCCCCACTGTATGTGTTAATGGGATTTTTTTAGTCTGTAACGTATTCATTTCCCGGTAAGGTAGATCTAATCTCTTCATTGGTTCGGCAAAAGTTCCACTTATATCTATTGTAGCATGGTTTGGCTCAGATTTTAATTGTTCATTAATGGTTTTTATTGCTTTTTCAATTTTTGTGAAGGAACTAGGAGACCCCTGTAATCCATCTACAAATAGTACTTGGTTATGAGTTGCCAGCTCAGGATATACTCCTGTCTTTTCAAAATAACTTGCTACCTCATAGCCAGTCATTCCTTCATCTACATGTAAGGTGAATTTCAGCGGGTCATCGCTCTTAAGTACCTTCCAGTGCTTTCCCTTTTCTAAAATAGCTTTTAATCCGTTAACTCTCTGAATAATCCTTTTTATCTCATCTTTAGTTAACGTAGCCAAAAAGCTCCGACCGATATCTAAAGAGGCCATCAATGGATAGGAAGGGCTACTCGACTGCAGCATTTGTAAATAGTACGCTATTTGGTCCTTTTTCATAATGTTGGAATTTATATGCAGATAGGAAGCCATTGTCATCGCTGGAGCCATCTTGTGAGCAGACTGAACTACTATATCCGCTCCTAATTCGAGTGCAGATGTTGGAAACGGTGTACCTAAGGAAAAGTGTACTCCATGTGCCTCATCCACAAAAACTGGAATATGAAATTGATGTGCCGTGTCAATCATCTGTTCAATTTCATAAGTACCTCCAAAATAGTCTGGATACGTTAGCACAACTGCTTTTGCATCAGGATGTTCTTGAATTGCTTGTTTTACCGTTTCATAGCTAGGCGCTGTATAACGGTCAACCATTGGATCATATTGTGGATTGATCAAAATTGGGTCAGCACCACTTAGTTCTAAACCATTCATTATTGACTTATGACTATTTCGTTGCACTATTATTTTATCACCTGCTGAACATGCAGCTAAAATCATGGATAAATTTCCAACTGTACTTCCTCCCACTAAGAAGAAAGTTGCATCAGCTTGAAAATAACAAGCTGCCAATCGTTCTGCATCTGCTATTACACCTTTAGGCGCATGCAAATCATCCAGACCACTTAATTCCGTCATATCTATTGGTAAAATGCCCTCATAATAACTTTTAGCTTGACTCAGAAAAATCTCACCGTTTTTATGACCCGGTACATGGAAGGATATTGGTTTCTTATCAGCTAGTTCCGCTAATTTATCGAATAACGGCATTTGAGAATGATTTAATTTCATAGTAGTTATTCCTTTCAATTTACCTATTACCCTTATGATAACAAAATCAAAGCCACACGTTCCCGTATTTTAAAATTTTCTACGCAATAAAAAAGTCTTTGCAAGAAACTGCAAAGACCATAATCTATGAAAATAAAGTCGGTTGATTAATATTTTTTAATTTCCGAAGATAGTATTGATATTTTTCCTCTCGTGGTTCGGTATGAATCATATTATATTCACACTCCGTACAAATAAACATGTTGTATAAATGTATTCCATTTCGCTTCTTTTCTTCACAAATACCACATTGTTCCATTTCCATCACTGTTTCTTCCATTATTCCCACCTCCGTTAAACTAGTATTAGTTTCTCCTAATCTAACGGATTCTATACAGGAATCTTTGAAACTTTTTTACATAGATTTTTCATCGACTTGGTTGAATCATTTTAAGGAATAATAAATAAGTGAATAGCAGCTAGTGAAGCAACACCAAATAATCCTAAAAAACCTGAAACAACTGCTGTAAATAAATTGATCGGAATATGGAGACCAATGGATCCTGCAATAACATTAAAGAAAAACAAAAACAATACACCAATCCCTAATTTGACTGTACCTTGCGCAATAAAACGCATTGGTTTAACAGGAGCACCAACAAATAGTAAAATAACAATTAATGCGATCATGATAGAGATAACTAATGTAGAGCTCACGTACAACATCACTCCTTTTTCTTGTCCCATTACTAGTATGTATGATAGGAAACGTAGAAAAAGAACTTCATCCTAAAAATTTAAAAAGGATAAGGAGAAATTCCCCTTATCCTTTTACTTACTATACCTTATTGCACTAATATTACGTTCTCTTGCTTCTCGCAATAGAAACAAATACTTCGCTTGAGCTATTAGCTCGCTATTTTTCCCATCAATGGTAGGATCAATACTTTGATCCACGATGGATTTGATTTGTTTCCATTCCTTTTCAATTGTAAAAAGTGAATCTAAGAGTGATTCATCGACCTCTCGTTTGCGTTTCTTTCTCTTTCTTCCCACTTTTCGTCACCTTATTTCTACAAGTCTCTCCTACCCTCTAATGCTTTTGATAATGTGACTTCATCTGCATATTCCAAATCTCCGCCAACCGGCAATCCATGAGCTATTCTTGTTGTTTTTATACCAGATGGCTTAACAAGACGTGAAATATACATTGCGGTTGCTTCCCCCTCAATGTTAGGATTTGTAGCTAAAATTAATTCATTCACTTCCTCGTCTTTTAATCGATTTATTAAATCAGGAACGTTGATATCTTCTGGCCCAATACCATCCATTGGGGATATTGCTCCATGAAGGACATGGTATTTACCATTATATTCCTTCATTTTTTCCATTGCGATAACATCTTTTGGATCCTGGACAACACAAATAATTGAGCCATCCCTTGAAGAATCCTGACAGATCGAACATGGGTCTTGATCTGTTATATGTCCACAAGTAGAGCAGTGGGTCAGCTCCCGCTTTGCATTAACAAGTGAATTAGCAAACTCTAACACATCATCATCTTTCATATTTAACACAAAAAAAGCCAGACGGACAGCAGTCTTCGGCCCAATTCCTGGCAATTTTGTAAAGCTATCAATTAGCTTTGAAATCGGTTCTGGATAATACATCCGATGTTCCCCCTAATTAGAACATTCCAGGCATATTCATTCCCTTAGTAAATTGTCCCATTGTCTCATTTGTTTTTTCGTCAATTTGACCAAGTACATCATTTGTTGCAGCAAGAATTAGATCTTGAAGCATATCAATATCATCTGGATCTACAACCTCTTCTTTAATTTGTACATCTGTGATTTCTTTCTTACCATTTGCTACTACTGTTACCATTCCGCCACCAGCAGTAGCCTCAAATGTCATTTCATGTAACTCGTCTTGAGCCTTCATCATCTTTTTTTGCATTTTTTGCATTTGCTTCATCATATTTCCCATATTTCCCATACCTTTCATGGAAAACGCCTCCTTCTATTATGTGTTTTAGTCTATCCTAAATTTTACTCATGTATTTCAATTAAATCATCCCCAACAAGCTTTCTTGCTTCCTCAACTAACGGATCCTCCGCTACCTCTTCTTTTGGGGTAGATTCCTCTTGCTTCTTCACATATTCATTGCGTAGTTCCTGCCAATCTTGAACAGGAATAGGAATAATCGTCAATTGCTTCTGAATCGTACTTGCTAAAATGGATTCCACTAATTCTCTGTTATCCAAAAATAAAGCACAGTGAATCTCATATTTAAATGCAACAACAAGTGCCTTGTCCGATGCAGCAGCTGGCTTGCTATCCTGTATCGTAGCATGAGCAGGAGCATTCGTTGTCTTTAGTTTATTTAAAAAGGCTGCCCATTGTGACTGAACTTCTTTTAAGGCTGGCTTCTCTGCATCTTTAAGAACTTGACGAATTCTTTCATACGGTATTTTATAACTATTTTTCGAAGCCCTTGCTTGTGGTCTTCTTTTTGGTTCAGATGGTGCTGGTTGTTGTGGAGAAACATTTGATTGCTTTAAATTCTCCAATTGTTTTTCAAGCTGTGACAATTTATTCGTCAATTGCATTACTGCTTCAGAGTCAGATACTTGGCTTGTGTCTGTTTGGCTTTGGTATTGATTTGTAATCGTTAATAAGGCTATTTCGATAAACACTTTCGGGTTATTTGACCACTTCATCTCCTGCTGGCATTGATTTAGTTGCATTATTGCATCTTGAATCCAAGCTTCCGAAACTTGATTAGCTAAATCTTTAAACTGTTCATCGATTCGTGCTCGTTCTAAAATGTTTTCTAAGCTTGGAGCACTTTTATACAGAAGTAGGTCCCGCAAGAAATAGATCATATCATATACAAAACGACCAGGGTCTTTTCCTCGTTGAATCAATTCATCTAACAGCTGTAAAGCTTTCTGTACATCCTTTTCATACATCGCTTGCACAATACTTGTCAAAAGGTTCTGTGATACCGCTCCAGTTACAGCTAATACATCCTCTAATTCAACCCGATCCTCACTATAAGAAATGGCTTGATCTAAAATGCTTAACGCATCACGCATTCCGCCTTCAGCAGCCAATGCAACGGCATCCAACGCTTCTATGGATACTGAAATTTCTTCTGCATCCATAATCTTCTGCATTCGTTCCACAATGGAATGATTGGAAATTGGCTTAAAGTCAAACCGTTGACATCTAGAAATAATCGTTAGCGGGATTTTATGCGGTTCGGTAGTCGCTAGAATGAATACAACATGTTTTGGTGGCTCTTCCAAAGTTTTCAGCAATGCATTGAATGCATTAACCGAAATCATATGCACCTCATCAATAATGTACACTTTGTAAGGGACAACGCTTGATGCATATTTCACCTTATCACGAATTTCCCGAATATCGTCTACACTTGTATTTGAAGCTGCATCAATTTCGATGACATCGGAAATAGAACCATCTTGAATACCACGGCACGCCGCACATTCATTACACGGTTCTTTAACTGGTGCACGTTCACAGTTAATTGTTTTAGCAAAAATTTTCGCCGCACTTGTTTTCCCTGTTCCTCTTGGTCCAGAGAATAGGTAAGCGTGAGAAAACTTTTCTTGAACAATTGCATTTTGTAGTGTACGAGTAATATGGGTTTGTCCGACAACGTCTTCAAAATTTCGCGGACGCCAAACGCGATACAATGCTTGGTAGCTCATAATGCACGTTCCCCTCTATGATTTCTATCTAATTATACCGATTTTATGGTGGAATGTGAACCAAGTCGATGAAAAAATTATAAGGACGGTTCGTTGATCTTAACACAACGTAGGGATGTTAAAGGAAAAGATACTAGGTAGCAAAAAACCTCCTGCCGTTTGACAAGAGGTTTAAGATCATATGTAAGACGTGCACCCACCTTCGATGCAACGACCCCATGCGTTACTTAAGTTCATGGCTCAGCCTAGGTAACCCCGCGGCACACAGAAATGACCACTTACTGCTGCTTCCTTCCGGACCTGACAGGGTTCATGGGTTTCTGTTGCGCAGGACCTAAGCGTCAACACCAATTCCTTAAGGCAGACCATAAGGTCGTCCACCTCGAGTGGGAATTCAGCCTCGCTATAGCGGATTGCGAGTACAGGGCACCGCTACCTCCCCGCTTAGCACGTAATAATTATTATAACATCTTTAAATAAAAATGCAATGGAATTAAGCTGAGAGTATTTGGTAACAACGGATATCTATGTTAGTAGCTAAAAGTAAACTAATTCTTTTGTTTTCGTAAGGTTCGGAAAAAATCCTTAAGTAGTTGACTACACTCAGATTCCATGACACCGCTCGTTAGTTCAACCTGATGATTAAACCGAGAATCATTTAAGAGATTCATTAAAGTTCCTGCACATCCTGCCTTAGGGTCGGATGCTCCGTAAACAACTCTCTTAATCCGAGATTGAACAATTGCTCCAGCACACATCGGACAAGGTTCCAATGTGACGTATAATGTGCAATCTTCTAATCGCCAACTTCCAATTTTTCTATTCGCTTCTTGAATTGCCAATAATTCAGCATGTGACAGTGTTTCTTGTGAACGTTCTCTTTTATTAAATCCGGTTGCGATCACTTCATCGTTAAACACAATGACAGCACCGATTGGAACTTCATCAACTTCACGAGCTTTTTCCGCTTCTTTTATCGCTAATTGCATGTAATTTTCATCCATATTATCATCCCAATATCTTTTATTTACTAACTGTTATTTCCTAAGGTCGTATTATTATGAAGGTCTACTAGGAAATACGTGTTGAACTCTGTTATTGACACTTTTTTCAAGCTTTGGAATCACTTTCCACTACCCACCGTTTTCTAGTGCTTCTTCGCACAATCAAACGTGTCAATGTATTTTGTTACACTCCACAGTATGCTTTTATTCAGTTATGCCGTAGTGATCGAACACAACGAATTTCTAATATCATTACTACATTTATGTAGAAAAGAAGAATCACCATTACTAAAATACTTTTAAAATACTTTCCAATTGCCAATAATAATAGGATCTGATCTTTACTATAAAGGAGTATAACATGGATTATTCACTAAAAAATACTGCTTTGTTATTTATTGATATTATTAATGATTTTCAGTTTGATGGGGGAGATAAATTAGTAAAACATACCGAACAAATACTTCCCAATTTAATTCGCCTTAAAAAGTTTGCTTCTGAGAATCATCTTCCTATTATCTATGTTAATGATCATTATGGATTATGGAATGCAAATCCATCTAAAATCATAAATCACTGTTGGAATGATAAGAGTAAAAAAATAATTGATGAATTAAAACCGGCTGAAAGAGATTATTTTTTTATCAAACCACAACACTCTGCTTTTTTTCAAACACCATTAAAGTCATTATTAAATGACTTAGAGAAGACTCATTTAATCATTGCTGGTATAGCAGGAGATATTTGCGTATTATTCTCTGCTAAAGATGCCTACATGTATAAATTTTCAATGCATATTCCCAAAAACTGTATGGCCTCCGAAGAAAAAGAGGGGAATGACTATGCCCTCTACTTAATGCATTCGGTAATGAAGGCAAAGATTGATCGAATTTAATGACATAAAAGTTAAATTCCCTTCATATACGTGTAAGTAGGATGTAGAATGCAACAAGATTGTTCATTTTTTACATTTGAACACACTTAAAGGAGGGAATTCATTGCAAATTCACGTGGTAAGTAGTGGTGAATCGTTGTTTTCGATTGCCAATTTATATGGAACCTCTACAGATGCAATAACAGATGCCAATGAGCTAGATGCACCAGGAAATTTAGTTGTGGGTCAATCCTTGGTGATTCCGATTGTTGGGGAGTTTTATTATGTCCAACCTGGTGATAGCTTATATGCAATTGGTCAACGATTTGGTATTTCATATCAAGAGTTAGCGCAGATCAATAACATCCCTGTTGAAGGAGCATTATCTGTTGGATTACGGCTATATATTCCACCACGACCAAAACAAGAAATTATCTCGAATGCTTATGTGGAACCAACTGGAGACTCTGTCCCACAAACATTGGAAAATTCAGCACGAAAAGCAGCACCGTTTCTCTCATACCTTGCACCTTTTAGTTACGAAATTAATCGTGATGGAACCCTTAAAGCCCCACCACTAAATAACTTCGCCGAAATAGCTAGCTCCAATAATGCATCACTTATGTTAGTTGTGACAAATCTGGAAGAAGGGGAATTTAGTGCAGAGCTTGGACATATTATCCTAACTGTTCAGTCCGTACAAAACACCCTATTAGATAACATCGTTAACACAGCTCACCAAGTAGGTTTTACAGATGTCCATTTTGATTTTGAATTCTTACCACCAGAGGATCGAGAGGCATATAATACCTTTTTAAGAAAAGCAAAAGAACGCCTTTCTCAAGAGGGTCTATTAATGTCAACCGCATTAGCGCCAAAAGTAAGTGCTGAGCAAGAAGGGGAATGGTATGAAGCGCATGACTATGGTGCACATGGTGATATCGTTGATTTTGTTGTGTTAATGACCTATGAATGGGGGTATAGTGGCGGTCCGGCAATGGCCGTTTCTCCAATAGATCAAGTTAGAAGAGTCGTTGACTATGCACTTACAGAAATGCCTGCTGATAAAATTTTATTAGGACAGAATTTATATGGATACGATTGGACATTACCATACGAACCCGGTGGAGAATACGCACGTGCTATTAGTCCACAACAAGCAATTGCTTTAGCGCGGGAAAATAATGTACCAATTGAATATGACCAAACGGCACAAGCACCATTTTTCACGTATACGGATGCAGAAGGTTCGGAGCATGAAGTATGGTTTGAAGACGCACGCTCCATTCAAGCAAAGTTTGACATGATTAAAGAATTAGGTTTAAGAGGAATCAGTTATTGGAAGCTCGGATTAGCCTTTCCACAAAACTGGTTACTGTTGCGTGATAACTTCACGGTTACAAAGCCTGGTAGTTAAACGACTGCAATTGTGAAGGATAGGATTTGCTCATAAATTTGATTATGTGATCATAACCATCAATTTTTTTGCTCATATATTAAAAATTTGGCTCATAACCGACACGATTTGGCTCAAAAAATATAAGTTTCGCTCATAAGCCAAAATTATCCTTCATTTCATCACTGCACTCACATTACATTGCATATAAAAACCGTTGATCTTATTGGATCAACGGTTTTTAACTTTATTCTTCCAATGTAGATGTATCACCAGTTGGCAATCCCAATTCCCATGATTTTAACAAGCGACGCATGATTTTACCACTTCGTGTCTTTGGAATAGAGTCTTTCACTTCCAACTCCCGTGGAGCAGCATGTGCACTTAACCCCGTTTTTACAAATTGACGTATTTCCTCAAGTAATTCAGGAGATTCTGTATATCCATCATTTAGTGTGATAAATGCCTTTATAATTTCACCACGCTCTGGGTGGGGTTTTCCAATGACACCCGCTTCTGCAACAGCTTCATGCTCGATTAATTTACTTTCTACTTCAAATGGTCCAACACGCTCCCCAGATGTATTGATCACATCATCTAGACGACCTTGGAACCAGAAGTATCCATCTTCATCTCGATATGCACTATCTCCTGAGACATACCAGCCATTTACAAAATAACTTTCATATTTACTTGGGTTATTCCAAACGGCACGCATCATAGATGGCCATCCTGCTTTAATGGCAAGATTCCCCATTTGGTTTGGTGGAATTTCATTTCCTTCATTATCAACGATGGATGCCTCAATTCCTGGAATTGGTTTTCCCATCGAGCCTGGTCGTATTTCCTCAGAAGGGATATTGACAATTAGCTGTGCCCCAGTTTCTGTCATCCACCATGTATCATGAATTCGTAAATCAAATGCCTTTAATCCCCATGTAATAACTTCTGGATTCAATGGTTCCCCAACACTCATAATGTGACGAAGAGAGGATAGATCATACTTTTTCACCAGCTCTTCTCCAGCACTTACTAGCATTCTTAGCGCTGTAGGAGCAGTATACCAAACGGTCACCTTTTCTCTTTCTAATGTTTGATACCAATCTTCCGGAGTAAAACGTCCTCCTCGAATCACATTGGTAACACCGTGTAACCATGGGGCAAAAATTCCATAACTCGTTCCTGTTACCCAACCTGGATCAGCTGTGCACCAATATACATCATCTTCTTTTAGATCAAGAACCCAATCACCAGTCGCGTAATGTTGAATCATTGCATTGTGGACATGATAAACACCTTTTGGCTTACCTGTTGACCCTGATGTATAATGAAGCAACATTCCATCCTCTAGATCGACCCATTCCATATCAAATTCTGTTGAAGCTTCTTTCATTTCAGAAAGATAATTAATATACTTATTAGAATTCTCTTTTTGTTCACCAACTAAAACAATTTTTTCTAAATTAGGAAGGTCTTCTTGTGGAACTCGTCCTAATAGTTCCGGAGTAGTAATTAACATTTTAGCTTCGCTATCCTGCAAGCGATCACGAACTGCCTGCTCCATGAAAGCTTCAAATAATGGTCCAGCAATTGCACCTATTTTCAAAATACCAAAGAAGCTAGCATAAAATTCTGGACTTCTTGGCATGAACAAGAAGACACGATCCCCTTTTTCAACATTATATTTTTTTAATACATTAGCAAACTGGTTGCTTTGTTTACGGAGTTGATCAAATGTCACCTTTTCTTCACGATCTGGTGCGGAATATAACAAAGCGACTTTATCCTTTGTTGCAGCATTTTCTGCATGGCGGTCAATGGCCTCATAAGCAATGTTTACTTTTCCAGTCGTATTCCAACTAAATTTCTCTTTCACTTCATCCCAAGTAAAAGATTCACGCATCTTTTCATAGTTTTTTAGATTATGATTTCCTTCCCTTGCAGGTATACGTTGCATATCCATCCTATCACCTCATCTTGAAAATTTGGAACCGATTACATTTGGTATTTTACGAAATGTTAAAATTATTAGCTAATTTATATTTTAGAACATTCTATGACATTTTTAAAGTGTTTAAAACCAAACGAGCAAAAAATTAATAAAAGTAAAAGAAACAGCTACGTTTTTCGTAACTGTTTCTTTTACGTAAATCTATTATGCTTTTCTTGCTTCTTTTCTTTTCTCACCTTCTGAGATGATATAAGCACATGCCGCATCACCAGTTAAGTTAAGGGATGTACGTAACATATCAAGAAGACGATCAACCCCTATAATTAGTGCAATCCCTTCAACCGGTAATCCAACCTGATTTAATACCATGGCCAGCATAATTAATCCGACACCAGGAACACCCGCAGTCCCGATACTTGCTAGGGTAGCTGTTAAAATTACCATTAATAATTCATTTAACCCAAGTGGTATTCCATATACTTGAGAAATAAATACAGTAGCAACAGCCTGCATGATTGCCGTACCATCCATATTAATCGTTGCTCCTAATGGCTGGACAAAACTACTAACTGATTTTTTCACCCCAAGTTTTTCCTGGGCTACTTTCATTGCAATTGGTAATGTAGCACTTGAACTAGATGTACTAAACCCAACAGACATTGCTGGGAAAAACTGTTTATAAAAGTTTATTGGACTAGCTTTTCCTAATCCCCAAATAGCCAGGCTATATGTGATCAATCCGTGTAAAATAAGTGCTAAAATGACACCGATCATGTACATTGCCATGTCTCCAAGTCCATTTAGGCCTGCCCCGCCGATTGCAGATGCGATTAAAGCAAAGGCTCCATATGGTGCAGTTCGCATAATCAGGTTAACTAAATACATTAGAATTTCATTGGCTTGTTCAAAAAGTCGATGGATACCACTTGTTTTTTCTCCTAATGCAGCTAATGATAATCCAATAAAAATTGAAAAAGCAATAATTTGTAACATATCCCCATTAGACATTGCATCTAGTGGATTTGTTGGAATGATATTAATTAACGTTTCTGTAATTGGTGGTGCAACTTGCTCCTCATAATTTCTTTCACCTGTTTCAAATACCCCTTCTTCACCAGGGTGTAATATGTATCCGACACCAAGGCCAATTACTAGAGCAATTGCTGTAGTAACAAGATAGAAAGAAATGGTTTGTACGCCAATTTTTCCAAGTTTGGCTGGTTCACCTAACCCAGCAGTACCTAAAACAATAGACACAAACACAATTGGTACAACAATCATCATAATTAGATTTAAAAATAATTGACCAATGGGGCTCAGCACATAATTATCAATTGCGGAGAATATATTGGCCGGGGCAAAGCTTAAACCAAATCCGACAATAACACCTAGAATTAAAGCTATAATTATTTTTTTCGTTAAGTTCATATAATTGCTCCCTTCTTGTTGAATAATTCCTTAAAGAATAATTGGTTGGAAAAGCAGGATGGAAAATAAATACGCATTTCTTAAAGTGATGGGATGGCGCCCCCGGCAGGATTCGAACCTGCGGCACACGGTTTAGGAAACCGATGCTCTATCCCCTGAGCTACGGGGGCAGTTGCTATGGAAATGACATTCTCTATTATACAAAATCAAGTTGCTAAAGAAAAGTGTGACGAATTTTTCCATTTTAGTAGATCAATACTAGGATAGAATTGAACGCTCGTAGAAGATATGAATAAGGTATAGAACCTAATGTTCTTATATGGTAAAATTAATAAATATCTGTCGAGTTATATTGATAGGGGGAGAAGATATGACAGAAATCCCTTTTATTGCAATAGAAGGACCAATCGGTATTGGAAAAACATCACTTGCTAAAAAACTTTCCAATCACTTTAATTTTCACCTTTTAAAAGAAATTGTTGAAGAAAACCCGTTTCTAGGAAAGTTTTATGATGATATAGAAGAGTGGAGCTTCCAAACAGAAATGTTTTTCTTGTGCAATCGATTTAAGCAGTTAGAAGATATAGAAAAGAAGTATCTAACAAAAAAGAAAGCAGTCGTTGCTGATTACCATATATCTAAAAATATGATTTTTGCCAAACGAACGTTACAAGCAGATAAGTTTGATAAGTATGAGCAAATATATCATATCTTAACAGAAGATATGCCAGTACCAAATATGATGATTTATTTACATGCTAGTTTGGATACAATTTTGGAGCGTATTCAAATGAGAGGTCGAGAAATTGAGCAAAATATAAAATCATCCTATCTAGCACAATTAGCTGCTGATTATGAGGCATATATGAACGAATTTGAAGTATTACATCCAGATATTCCTGTTATACGAATAAATGGAGACGAAATGGATTTTGTAAAAAGACAGGATGACCTAGAGTCCATCATCAACACCGTTCATCAGCGCCTAACTAACCACATAGCTATTTCTAAATAAAAAAGGGGAATAACGTAATGAATTTAAGAGAAAAGTATCAAATCCCAAATGACAGTATTATTACGATTGCCGGTACTGTTGGAGTAGGGAAGTCAACCATGACAAATGCATTAGCTGATGCGTTAAACTTTAAAACTTCTTTCGAAAAGGTAGATACAAATCCCTATCTTGAAAAGTTTTATGCTGATTTTGAACGATGGAGCTTTCATTTGCAAGTATATTTCTTAGCTGAACGATTTAAAGAGCAGAAAAAGATTTTTGAATATGGTGGAGGATTTATTCAAGATCGTTCGATTTATGAGGATACAGGAATTTTTGCCAAAATGCATTTTGATAACGGAACGATGTCTGAAACGGATTATGAAACGTATAAAAATCTTTTCGATGCAATGGTAATGACACCTTATTTTCCGCATCCTGATTTGTTAATTTATTTAGAAGGATCCTTTGAGGAAGTACTGAAACGTATTCAAGAACGCGGGAGAGAAATGGAAAAAAGCACACCGATTAGCTATTGGGAAGAAATGTACACTCGCTATGAAAACTGGATTAATAATTTCAATGCTTGTCCGATATTACGCATTAATATATCTGATTATGATTTAATGAAAGAAGATAGTTCAATCGAGCCAATCCTTGAAAAAATAGGCCATTTCATCCAACAGTCACGTCGTTGGGAAACAAGAGAATTAATCAAGTAAAAAAAGAGTTCCAACAATTGAAGTTGGAACTCTTTTTTCTATGTGCCTAGGATTTCTATTCTTGATCCCGCAATACTCCTAGTAAATTCCTCTAACAATCCGTGGGAGTTGAAAAAGATTACTGATTTATATGAGTGAATAACCGGGCCCGAGCAAAAGTGTATTTACTTTTCTTTCTCTTAACGGAATTCCTCATAAGCCAAAAATTTAACAATAATAAATAAAGCCGCTACAAAAGTAACGGCTTTATTCTATCTCCAAAATTTTATGCGCTATTATTATAAATGGAGGAGGTAGAGGGATTCGAACCCCCGCGGGCTTTGACACCCCTGTCGGTTTTCAAGACCGATCCCTTCAGCCAGACTTGGGTATACCTCCGTAACAACAATAATTAATATACAGCATATTAAATAACATGTCAACGCATAGAAAAAATGAAATAAATTTCTGATAATAAAGAGGAACTAGAACTCTATAGGAATGAGCTCTAGTTCCATATTATTTACTGAATAACTTCTTTTCCACCCATATATGGACGTAAAACATCAGGAATAATAACTGAACCATCTTCCTGTTGATAGTTTTCCAATATAGCAGCTACAGTACGACCGATAGCAAGCCCTGATCCATTAAGAGTATGGACAAATTCTGGTTTTCCATTTGCATCTCTTCTAAAACGGATTCCTGCACGTCTAGCCTGGAAGTCCTCAAAATTAGAACAAGAAGAAATCTCACGGTACGTATTTTGACTAGGAATCCACACTTCAATATCATACTTTTTCGCTGCAGTGAAGCCTAAATCACCCGTACACATACTCATCACACGATAAGGTAATTTTAATAGCTGTAGTACTTTCTCCGCATTGCCTGTAAGTGTTTCGAGCGTTTCATAAGAATCCTCTGGTTTTGCAAAGTGAACTAACTCTACTTTATTAAATTGATGTTGACGAATTAATCCTCGTGTATCTCTACCTGCAGAACCTGCTTCTGAACGAAAGCAGCCACTGAAAGCAACATACTTTTTCGGTAAATCATCAATTGATAATATTTCTTCTCGGTGGTAATTTGTTACTGGAACTTCAGCTGTAGGTGCCATAAAATAATCCCAGCCTTCCAGTTTAAATGCATCTTCTTCAAATTTTGGAAGTTGGCCAGTACCTGTCATGCTTGTACGATTGATCATATAAGGGGGAAGCATTTCTTCATACCCGTGCTCATCTGAATGTAAATCCATCATAAAGTTCCATAAAGCACGTTCTAAACGAGCTCCTAATCCTTTATAGAAAACAAAACGGCTACCTGTTACTTTACCAGCTCGCTCAAAATCCACGATGTCTAGGTTTGTAGCAATATCCCAATGTGCTTGGGCTTCGTAGTTGAATTCTGGAAGTTCACCCCATTTACGTGCTTCAACATTATCCTCTTCATCTTCTCCTACAGGAACACTCTCATGAGGAATATTTGGAATAGAGAGCATGATTGTTTCAAGATCCTCTTCAATTCCTTTTAATTCATCATCCAATGTTTTTATCTGTTCCCCAACTTCTCGCATTTCTTTAATAGCTGGTTCCGCATCCTTTTTCTCTTTTTTCAAAACAGATATTTGTTTAGAGGCCTCATTACGTTTTGCCTTTAAGCTTTCCGTTTCATTAATTAATTCACGTCTTCTTTCATCTAATTCTCCAAAACGATCTAGCTCAGATAAATCCTCACCACGATGTTTTAACTTCTCTTTTACCTCTTCAAAATTCGTACGTAGAAATTTCATATCTAACATAACAAATTCCTCCTTATTTTTTAGTTTATTTATGACGCTAGGTTCTAGAGCTCTAGAGCGTGAATTCTAAGAACAATAAAACGCAAAAAACTCCCGCCCCAAAATAGGGACGAGAGTTATAGTTCCCGCGTTGCCACCCTTCTTGAAGAGAAAGCTCTTCCGGCTCTTCGCTTATAACGGCGCGATACCGGGTTTATTTACTATTAGAGAAGTAACTCTATGTTCCATAAACCAGTTCAAGGATGGATTCATAGTAAGCTTCCATCGATTCCCACCTACCATCGACTCTCTGCAAGAAAAGCTTACCATTACTATTTCCTATCAATACTTTTATTCGACCTGCTTCAGTTATTCAATACATTTATTATGGTATATCATAGCCAAATTATGATTAAGATGCAAGTGATTGTTTCGATTTATTTACCATTTCAACAAAATATTCAATAATCCGATTATCATCCGTTAATTCTGGATGAAAAGCGGTACAAAGATAATGTCCTTGTTGTGCTGCAACAATTCGACCATCATATGTCGCTAGTTCTTCTACGTCTGTTCCCACTTCTACAATATATGGTGCACGAATAAATACTGCGTTAAAGTCTTCTGCAACATAGTTTATTTCTAAATCAACTTCAAAGCTGGCAACCTGACGACCAAATGCATTTCTAGCTACTTTCATATCCATTAAGCCTAAATGGGCATTTTCACCGTCAATTTCATTTGCCATTAAAATTAACCCAGCGCAAGTTCCAAATACAGGCTTACCTTGTTTGCCAAACTCTTGTAAAGCAGTTAGAAAGCCATAACTATCAATTAATCGACGCATGGTTGTACTTTCGCCACCAGGTAATATAATGCCATCAATCTCTTCCAGCTGTTCGACATGCTTTATCTCAATTGCATATACCCCACAATCCTGAATAGAACGAATATGTTCACGAACAGCACCTTGTAGAGCTAGGACACCAATTGTATTCATACAAATCCCTCTTTCTACTCACTACGGTCTTGCATACGATCACTTGCTGCTAGAGTACTCATTTCAAGACCTTTCATTGCTGTGCCAAGATCTTTGGATAGCTCAGCAATTAATTTATAATCTGTATAATGAGTGGTTGCTTCTACAATCGATTTAGCAAATTTCTCTGGATTGTCTGATTTAAAGATACCAGATCCTACAAATACGCCGTCTGCCCCTAATTCCATCATTAAAGCTGCATCAGAAGGGGTTGCAATTCCACCAGCAGCAAAGTTAACTACTGGTAAGCGGCCTTCTTCACGAATTTGTAGTAATAATTCAAATGGAGCTCCAATTTCTTTAGCATATGTCATGACTTCATCTCTAGACATTCCTGTTACTTTACGAATTTCCGACTGTACCTGACGCATATGACGTACTGCTTCTACAATATTACCAGTACCCGGTTCTCCTTTAGTCCGTAACATCGAAGCTCCCTCTCCTATACGACGAGCCGCTTCTCCTAAATTACGACAACCACAAACAAATGGTACGGTGTAATCTGATTTATTTAAGTGATAGACATCATCAGCGGGTGTAAGTACTTCACTTTCATCAATATAATCTACACCCATTGCTTCTAATACTCGCGCTTCTACAATATGACCAATACGCGCTTTCGCCATTACAGGAATAGAAACTGCATTCATCACTTCTTCTGTAATTGTAGGATCTGCCATACGTGCAACACCACCTGCTGCACGGATATCAGAAGGAACGCGCTCTAATGCCATTACTGCTACTGCCCCAGCAGCTTCTGCTACTTTTGCTTGTTCCGCATTAACAACGTCCATAATAACGCCGCCTTTTTGCATTTCTGCCATTCCTCGTTTTACCCGTTCTGTACCTCTATTTGCCATAATACTCCTCCTATGTGTTTTGTTTCTATTACTGTAAAGTTCCTAGAACCAACCTTTAACCGTATCGACAATCGAAGAGAAAATACCACTAAAGAAATTACCGACCGCCCCTAAAGCAAGCATAAACCAATTAGATTTTTCAACTGTTTCATTTGTAACTAAATCAACTGTATCGCTAGCTTGTTCTTCAAGATATCCAAAATCTTCTCCACCAGTGTAAACAAGCTCTGCCGTTCCGATTTTTGTACCTTGTTCAATAGGAGCAACTAATTCCCCATCTTCATTCAACTTATCCTCATCAATGTGATAATTAATAGAATACAATTCTTCCTCCCCATTTTTAATAGGAAGTGAAATGCTATTACTAATTGAAATATCTACACTATCTTCCTTACCTTTTGCAACTGGAAGTGTTGATTCATCTTCTAGTTGATACCCCTCCGCAAAGAGCTCAACGGTTTGGAAATGGTCAAAGCCATAATCCATTAAGTCTGCTGTTTGTTCAAAGCGTTGGCTTTCAGATTGGGCTCCCATCACAACAGAAATCAATCTTTTTCCTTCTCTTTCAGCTGTTCCAGTGAACATGTATCCTCTTTCACCACCGGTATTTCCGGTTTTCAATCCATCAATACCCTCGTAATAAAACTGTCCTAAATTTGCTCCTTCATGAGGTAGCATCCAATTCCAATTTCGAATAGTTTGTCCATAAAACTCAGTCTCGGGAACACTTGAAAAATCAAGTACCTCCGACTGGTCACTTAGTAGTCGATAAGCTAATAACGCAGTCGATCTTGCTGACATTTGGTTCACACCATCTGGATCTGTTCCTTCTGGATAATTTTCACCTAGGTAATCATTGGTTAATCCAGTAGAATTAACGAAATGAGCATCTGGAAGTCCCATTTCCTCCGCTTTTTGATTCATCATTTTAACAAATTCACCTTCTGAACCAGCTAATTGCTCCAGTTCAGCTAATGCAATGGTTGCTGCATTATCTGAGTTAATAGCCATTGCTTTATATAACTCACGAAGCTGAAAATCTTTACTTTGCTGTAAACCAACACCAGAAGAAGTGTTATATTTTGATATTTCATAGGCATAATCACTTATCCATGTTGTCATTTCCCAGCTGATTTCGCCTGAATTTATTGCTTCTAAAATCAGATACTCTGTCATCATCTTAGTCATACTAGCTGGATCAAGGGCTTCATCAATATTTTTACCGTATAGAATCTTTCCTGTCTCAAAATCGACCAATATAGCAGCTTCCGCATCGATATCTATTTCCGCTGCTTTTGTCGATAATGGTTGTGTAAAAACCATTAATCCCAAAGCAATTACTGTTAATACTGTTAAGAAGAATTTGGAATTTTTCACTTTTCTTTACCTCCACCTTATCCATATCTAAACTAGTATACTTATGTATACACCTTTGTTATTTTATCACAAAACAGAATAAAAAAATAGACAGGGAAAAATCCCTATCTATGTCTCTGTCTAAGAAAGTACTCCTAATTACACGGAGTAATTTGGCGCTTCCTTCGTAATCTGTACATCATGTGGATGACTTTCTCGTAACCCTGCATTTGTAATTCGTACAAAACGAGCATCATTTCGTAATGCATCAATGGTGGCAGTACCACAATACCCCATTCCTGAACGTAAACCACCAATTAATTGATGAAATGTATCTGCTAACGGTCCTTTATAAGCAACTCTACCTTCAATTCCCTCTGGTACTAGTTTCTTTGTTTCTTCCGAGTCTTGGAAATAACGATCTTTAGAACCAGCTTTCATTGCCCCTACAGAACCCATTCCACGATAAACTTTGTAACGACGACCTTGATAGATTTCTGTTTCACCAGGGCTTTCCGATACACCTGCAAAAATACTTCCGAGCATTACAGCATGAGCACCCGCTGCAATTGCCTTAACAATATCACCTGAGTATTTAATTCCTCCATCTGCAATGACAGGGACACCATAAGCTGCAGCTGCTTTTGCACAATCATTGACAGCAGTAATTTGTGGAACTCCTACACCTGCAACCACACGCGTTGTACAAATGGATCCTGGTCCAATTCCCACTTTTATAATCGTAGCACCTGCTTCAATTAATGCTTTTGTTGCTTCTTCTGTCGCTACATTTCCAGCAATTATATCTAGTTCAGGGTATTTCGCTCGAACCCGCTTCACTTGTTCTAATACCCCTTTGGAATGACCATGAGCAGTATCAATGACAATAACATCCACACCGACTTCTACTAATTTTTCAATTCGTTTCATTGCATCGCCTGTAACACCAACGGCTGCCCCAACTAATAATCGACCATGTGCATCCTTTGCTGCATTTGGAAATTCGATCACTTTTTCAATATCTTTTATGGTAATTAGCCCTTTTAATACACCATCTTGATCAACAAGAGGTAGTTTTTCAATTTTATACTGTTGAAGTAATTTTTCCGCTTCGTCTAATGTAGTCCCAACTGGTGCAGTTACAAGGTTTTCACTTGTCATAACTTCTGAAATAGCAATGGAATAATCCTGAATAAAACGTAAATCACGATTCGTAATAATACCTACTAGCTTTTGATCATGAATAGAATTTACAATTGGCACACCCGAAATACGAAATTTCCCCATAAGATGCTCTGCATCAAAAACTTGATGCTCCGGTGTTAGAAAGAATGGATTCGTAATAACACCGCTCTCTGAACGTTTTACACGATCCACTTCTTCAGCTTGCTGTTCAATTGACATGTTTTTATGAATAACTCCTAAACCACCATGACGCGCCATAGCAATTGCCATAGAAGCTTCAGTAACAGTATCCATTCCCGCACTAATTAAAGGTGAATTCAACGTAATGTTTTGGCTCAAAGTCGTACGAACTTGAACATCCCTTGGTAAAACCTCTGATTCATCCGGCAATAATAACACATCATCAAATGTTAATCCTTCTTTGGTAAACTTGTCCTCACGCATTGTAATCCTCCTCATTTCTTAGGTATATTATTAGACTTTGATGAAAAAACTATATAGGTATATCTATTGTTATTTAGAATACGTGAACACCAATTGTTTTTCAATATGTCTTTCCTGGAAATAAGAAGTAAATAGATTCTAAATTTTTGTAATAATTTCTAAGGGGAGTTTTGATGTTACACAAGGAAATTGATTCATTATATGTGTATTTGCAATCCCAACAAACCGCACAGAAGTATTTATTTGAATGTTATAAAAATATTGATGGCATCGATGCAGAAACCAAAAGCTATCAAAACTGTAATGTATTTATGTATTATTTAGATCATGGTATTCAATTTTATGAATCAGGCAAAAAGTTAGATCCATTGATGCAGCCAATCTTATATTTTTATGGAATGGTTCATCTAATAAAAGGTCTCCTTTTAACCAAACGACCAAACTACCCAGAATCTACTACTGTCTTAGCTCATGGAGTATCTGCTCGAAAAAGAAAAAAGAAAAACTATACATTTATTGAAGATGAAGTAAAAGTACAGCATAATGGATTATTTCCGTATCTTTCTGAGCATTTATACTCCATTAAAAGAATGCCATTTGAAAAAATTACAATGAAGGGATTGTTAAGTTTAATACCTGAGCTATCCCATCTATTTCAATTTCAGCAACAACAGAAATTAGTAAAAGTTGGCCATGTTAATAGCGACTCACTAATCTTTTCTAAAAATCTTTTAGATACATACCATCTCACTGAAAGAGCTTTTATTGAGCGCATAAAGCCCTATCTTCCTAACATAGATGGAGTAAATTCGGAGTCACTACATGTACAAGTAAATCTATCTTCACCTTTTATCGACACAGTTGGACCATTTTTCATCCATCAAGACCAATCTATTTATTTTCCAACTGAACGTGAAAATTTTATATCGATAACAGAGGTGATGGTTCATTATTTACTCTTATATAACTTAAGCATGCTGAGTAGGTATGAAGCAGAATGGTGGGGGGACCTACTTCATTTAAAGTCGGAAGCGGATTATCCATTTATTTACGAGTTTCTGAAGGTTACCTCAAACAAAATACCGTACCTTATTGGAAGTGAACTATACCAATCGTATGACTTTTCATCATAAATAGTAGAGGCAATGGAAATCCCTTGCCCCCATTGTAAGAGCCGTTAAGCATAGGAATCTTCTTGAGTGTTACTAACTTTATGATATTAATTCATAAATGATGTATAATGCGACATAAATTGAAATGATGTATTGATGCTATTACACCGCTTCGGAAACACATTTCGCTTTCCGCGGGCGGCTGGTGAGCCTCCTCGTGCAAAACATGTGCGTCTGCGTCTGCAAGTAATGCTTCGAAGTATTATTCCTCGACGCAAGGGAGCAAAGAAGAATTATTCAAGTAGTACCCTCACTGTGGGGTCTCACCGATGCCTTTCCTCCCGCTGGAGTCTTCATGTGTTTCCTACGCTAGTTATTGCATTCAGTTTTTAATAGCACTTTTCTCTAATTAAATATTTGGTATAAAAGAACTTCATCAGCGGAGGCAGAATGCGTAGACTCCAGCGGGAACAGCACGTGTCCGAAGACCCCGTACAGATGCGCCTACGTCTACTAGTAACTCTTAGAAGCAAATTCCTCGGCGCAAGGGAACAAAGAAGCATATTCAAGTAGTACCCTGGCTGAGGCCGTGCCCGCGGAAAGCGTAGCATTCTGCCGTAGCGGTATTTTAAAACTACATCCATTAGTAATGGAAAGTCGAAACAAAATGTTACGTCACATAATATGTAAATACTGCAACTAGATTATGAAATAATCCAAAATAAAAATCCGATGTTGATTCAAATTCTTATTGCAATTGAATCAATATCGGATTTGTTTGGATAGACACTTATCTAATTCTCATTATGTTTTATTAGATGATTTCCTGAATATAAATATCTTTATGCTCCATTAACGGAATGACTGCATCGTTCTCTTCTATCCGAACAATTGGTCGTGTGGGATGTTTCGGGTCCATGAATACAACCTCACCTTTTTTATCATTCGATAAACGTACTTTTGTCCCAATCGTAAAATTAGAAATAGAATTAATAAATGCTTGGACAACAAATAGATCTAGTTTTGTATATTGTTCTTTTTGCAACTCCTCAATGACACGAAAAGGTGATTGCTTTTCTTTATATAAACGATCACTAGTCATTGCATGATAAATATCACAAACAGCTACAACTTTTGCATAATCATGAATTTTCCCATTGGATAACCCAAGAGGATAACCACTTCCATCGATCCGTTCATGATGTTGCAAAACTGCTAATTTTATTCCAAGTGATACAGACGGATTCTTCTCCAATAATCTGTAAGAGTATGTTGGATGTTTTATCATTTCCATTCTTTCTTCTTGGTTAAAAGCACCTTTCTTTTCTAGCAAAAATGGATGAATTCTTGACATTCCTGCATCAGCTAATAAACCAGCTAAGCCTATCTGAATCCATTCTCCCTTATCATAACCCATTTTTTTTGCTAAAAATCCAGAAAGAAGTGAAACAGAAACACTGTGGTGATAAAAATAATCCCTTTTGTTTGTGAAATGATGCAATGAATGAATTCTAGTACGTACGTTATCCATTCGATCCATTAATGGTAAGATTAAATTTCTTACTTCTACCATATCAATTGGAACATTATTACGCCATGCATTAAATAAGGTCTGATAGTATTTTACGACATAAAAGTAGTGATCCTTAAACGATAAACTAGTTACATCTACTTCTTTACCTATATTTTCTTGTGATTGATTTTCACTTACCTCTTCTGGGTTTGGTTTAAACACTTTCCCATCATGTAATTTTTCAGAGACTTCAACTGCTTCTACTAAAAATTTATGTAAAACCGTAATATGTTCTTCTGTTAATACAGTCTTCTTTGGAATAATTGGTCGGCTAACCTTTCCACTAACATCCCTTAGTAAAACACAACCTGGAATTAATTGTGAAGGATGAACTCGCATATGTATCCCCCTTTATTTGAAACCCTGATATAAGAAAGGTGACTTAGGAAGAAAACCATTATTTCTTTTACCAAGTCACCTTACATAACTTATGCTTCTGGCTCTGTATCTATTTCTTCTGAATCTGAATTGGAATCTGAATCGGGATCCGTGGAACCTTCTTCAACTTCCTCTTCATCCTTCTCTATTTTAGCAACAGTTGCAACTTCTTCTTCTTCCTGAATCCGAATTAGTCTCACACCTTGTGTATTTCTACCAGTTTGTGAAATACCTTCAACAGGAATTCGAATTAATACTCCGGCAGCTGTAATTAACATGATATCTTCCTCACCAGTAACAGCCTTTACAGCAACTACATGACCGGTATCATCATTTAATTTACATGTAAATATACCCTTACCTCCACGTTTGGTAATCCGGTATTGGTCTTCTGGCGTACGTTTTCCAATTCCTTTATTTGTCACATGTAGGATTTGTAATCCCTCATCCAATATTTCCATGGATACAACTTCATCATCGTCACGTAAAGAAATACCACGTACACCTGAAGCAGTTCTTCCCATTGATCGAACTTGTTCTTCCGGGAAGCGAATGAGATAACCAAATTTCGTAGCTATCATAATATCCTTCGTACCATCGGTTAACCGAACGGAAATAAGTTCATCTTCTTCACGTAGGCCTAATGCAATTAATCCACCTTTTCGAATATTTGCAAACTGAGATAATTGCGTTCGTTTAGATATCCCTTGTTTCGTCGTAAAGAAGAAATACCAATCATCACTAAACTCATTTACAGAAATAACGGCATTTACCCACTCGTCTTTTTCGATCTGCAATACATTGATGATAGGGATCCCCTTTGCAGTCCGGTTAAACTCTGGTATTTCATAACCTTTAACTTTATAAACTTTTCCTTTATTCGTAAAGAATAGGATCGTTTCATGTGTTGAAGTAGAAACTAAATGTTCTACGAAATCATCATCATTCGTTCCCATTCCTTGAATACCACGACCGCCACGTTTTTGGGTACGGTACGTTGAAGAAGGTAATCGTTTTATATAACCTTGGTGTGTTAATGTAATAACGATGTTTTCTTCTGGAATTAGATCTTCATCCTCGAAGAAATCAGCACCACCAATGGTAATTTCAGTACGTCTTGGATCATTGTATTTTTCTTTGATCTCCGTTAATTCTTCTCGAATAATTTCTAACACTTTTTCTTCACTTGCTAAAATTGCTTTTAACTCAGCAATCAAATCAATTAATTCTTTATATTCATTTTCGATTTTATCTCGCTCTAAGCCAGTTAAACGTTGTAAACGCATATCTAAAATAGCCTGTGCTTGTTTTTCAGATAGATTAAAACGCTCCATCAATCCATCTCTAGCAATATCAGCTGTTTTTGAATTACGGATTAACTCAATAACTTCATCCAAGTGATCCAAAGCAATTCGTAACCCTTCTAGAATATGGGCACGCGCTTCTGCTTTTCGTAATTCAAATGCAGTTCGACGTTTTATGATTACTTTTTGATGCTCTAAATAATGTTCTAAACATTGTTTAATAGATAATACTTTTGGCTGTCCATCTACTAGTGCCAATGTATTCATTCCAAATGTCGTTTGAAGAGCAGTATATTTATAAAGATTATTTAATAAGACATTGGCATTAACGTCTCGGCGAAGTTCCATAACGATACGCATTCCATTACGATCGGACTCATCACGTAAATCTGTAATTCCATCAATTCGCTTATCACGAACCAACTCAGCAATCTTCTCAATTAACTTGGCTTTGTTTACTTGATAAGGGAGTTCTGTTACTAATATGGTAGATTTCCCATTTGCCTGTTCTTCGATATTTACTTTTGCTCGGACAGTGATGGAACCTTTTCCTGTTTCATACGCCTTACGAATTCCGCTTCTGCCAAGAATAATCCCTGCAGTAGGAAAATCAGGGCCTGGAAGATGATTTTCCATAATTTCATCAATGGTAATATCTGGATTTTCACTTACAGCAAGAACCGCATCAATGGTTTCACCTAAATTATGTGGTGGAATATTGGTTGCCATACCTACTGCGATTCCAGAAGTACCGTTTACTAATAGATTTGGAAATCGAGATGGGAAAACGATTGGTTCTCTTTCCGTACCATCATAGTTATCCATATAATCAATCGTGTCTTTATTAATATCACGCAATAACTCCATGGATATTTTAGACATTTTTGCTTCCGTGTAACGCATTGCGGCTGCAGAATCCCCATCAACAGATCCAAAGTTACCATGACCATTTACGAGCATATAGCGATAGCTAAAGTCCTGAGCCATTCGAACCATTGCTTCGTAAACTGCTGAATCTCCATGAGGGTGATATTTACCAATAACTTCCCCAACAATACGCGCAGATTTCTTATATGCTTTATCTGCATGCATACCTAAGTCATTCATTGCATATAATATTCTTCGGTGTACTGGCTTTAACCCGTCCCTAACATCTGGCAATGCTCGTGATACAATAACACTCATTGCATAGTCGAGAAACGAGGTTCTTACCTCTTGGCTAATATTAATTTCTTGAACATTTGGCCGTTCTTGATCTGCCATTAAAGAAACCTCCTTAAGAAAGTCTCAGCTTTAAGCTGAGACACAAACACGTAAATTATCTAAGCTGTCATCATTTGCTTATCTATATCATTTGAAATTAAATATCTAAATTCTTCACATACTGAGCATTTTCTTCAATAAAATTACGACGTGGTTCAACCTTATCCCCCATCAACATATCAAAGATGTGGTCTGCGTCGATTGCATCTGTCAATTCTACTTGAAGTAATGTACGATTTTCTGGATCCATCGTTGTTTCCCATAATTGTTCAGCATTCATTTCTCCTAGACCTTTGTAACGTTGCATTCCTGGCTTCGGTGCTTTTGGCAATTCTTCTAAGATTCGATCAAGCTCTTTATCATTATAAGCATAATGAACAGCTTTACCTTGTTGCACTTTATATAGAGGTGGTTGAGCAACATATACATAACCATGTTCAATTAATGGACGCATAAAACGATAGAAAAATGTTAATAGTAGAATACGAATATGAGCACCATCCACATCGGCATCCGTCATGATTACAATTTTATGGTAACGGGCTTTTGAAATATCAAAGTCTTCTCCAATCCCTGTTCCTAATGCTGTGATCATTGACCTAACTTCATTATTAGATAGTATTCGATCTAATCGTGCTTTTTCTACATTGAGAATTTTACCGCGCAATGGAAGAATTGCCTGAAAGTGACGATCTCGACCTTGCTTCGCTGAACCTCCGGCAGAGTCACCCTCAACGATATATAGTTCACTAATTCCTGCATCTTTTGATGAACAATCAGCTAATTTACCTGGTAGATTGGAAACTTCTAATGTACTTTTTCTACGTGTTAAATCACGTGCTTTTTTTGCCGCTGCTCTAGCTCGAGAAGCCATTAGACCTTTATCTACAATAATCTTAGCAACATTAGGATTCTCATAAAGAAACTTCGAGAAGTTTTCGGTAAATACAGCATCCGTTATCTGACGTACTTCACTGTTCCCTAATTTCGTCTTGGTTTGTCCTTCAAATTGCGGATCTGGATGTTTTATGGAAATAATCGCTGTCATACCTTCACGTACATCATCACCGGTCAGGTTAGGATCATTTTCTTTAAATAAGTTATTTTTACGAGCGTAATCATTGATGACACGCGTTAATCCAGTTTTAAAGCCAGATTCATGGGAACCACCTTCATACGTATGAATATTATTTGCGAAGGAATAGATATTGCTAGCAAAACCATCGTTATATTGGATGGCAACATCAACAGCGATTCCTTGGTCCTCACCTTCTGCAAAGAATGGTTCATGTAAAACTTCTTTATTTCGGTTAATATATTCTACATATTCACTGATTCCGCCTTCATAATAGAAAGAGGCTGGCTCTTCTTCGGTACGCTTATCTTCTACTGTAATTTTAATCCCTTTATTTAAAAAGGCTAATTCCCGTAAACGTTGTACGAGAACTTCCAGATCATACGTCGTGCTTTCTGTGAAAATTTCAGGGTCTGGTTTAAAATGAGTTGTTGTACCAGTAACATTCGTCTCCCCAATTACTTTAATTTCATTTTGTGGAACACCGCGTTCAAACTCTAAGAAATGAATCTTTCCATCACGATGAACGTAAACTTCTAGGTTTGTGGATAAGGCATTTACAACAGATGCACCTACTCCATGCAAACCACCGGAAACTTTATAGCCCCCGCCACCAAATTTACCTCCAGCATGCAATACTGTCATAATTACTTCTACAGCTGGTTTACCTGTCTTTTTCTGAATGTCCACTGGTATTCCACGCCCATTATCTTTTACGGTGATGCTATTATCCTTTTCTACAATAACTTGAATATGATCGCAATAACCTGCTAAAGCTTCATCAATACTGTTATCTACTATCTCCCATACCAGATGATGAAGACCTTTTTCACTTGTCGATCCAATATACATTCCAGGTCTTTTCCGAACAGCTTCTAATCCTTCTAATACCTGTATTTGGTCCGCATTATATGATTGTTCATTATTTATTATCTCTTCCATTGCAATTCCACCTACATTCCTTTTTGCGAATTATTCAAGCTCTAAATCCTCTGAATAATCATCAAGTTTACTTATCGTTGAAATCATACTTGCTCGTTTCTTTAATGTTGATACCGATAATGTACTCAAATATATTATATCACTTGTAATCACAACTGATTTAACGTCATCAGTCGGGCCTTTAATATCATTTGCTTTTTCTGTCATTAGCTCTTCCATTATGGAAGAGGAAGATACAATACTTTGATCAATTATTGTAATAATATCACTTGACCGGATTACATTATCATTTCCTATATGAATGAACATCTTTACCCCTCCACATTCTCAACAACTCCATTCATAACGCTAAATAGCTCCGCCTTGTTTAATGTTTCATGGTTAATCCCATCTACACTCGTGGTGGATACAAATGTTTGAACTTTTCCTTGAATTGTATTTAATAAATGGGATTGTCGATAATCATCGAGTTCACTCAAAACATCATCAAGAAGTAAAATTGGGTATTCACCAACTTCATTATGGATTAATTCAATTTCGGCTAATTTCATAGATAATGCAGTTGTTCGTTGCTGCCCTTGAGAACCGTACGTTTGAACATCTTTATCATTTACATAGAAAATGAGATCGTCACGATGAGGGCCTAGTAGAGTTGTTCCGCGTTCCATTTCCTTTTCTTCCATCTCTTGAAATTTATGAAGGTAGATAGATTCTATTTTCTCCTTATTTGCATCTTCTAATACTTCAATAGTAGGAGAATACCTTATTTCTAGCGTTTCTAGATCACGACTGATCCCACGATGGATTGGAGTAGCCCATTTTCGAAGAAGCTCTAAAAAGGAAAATCGTCGTTCGAGAATGATTGCAGCATGTTCCACCATTTGCTCTGTCATGACGCGTAACATCGTTCGATCTTCTGTTTTCCTATATTGCATTTGCTTCAATAAATGATTTCGTTGCTTTAAAATTTTCTGGTATTGTCCAAGATGGTAAATATAAGTTGGTTGAATTTGCCCTAATTCCATATCTATAAACCTTCTACGAATTTGCGGGGACCCTTTTACTAAAGATAAATCTTCAGGAGCAAACATAACAACATTAAGTGAACCAATATAGTCACTTAATCGTTTTTGTTCGATTCGGTTTAGTTTTGCTTTTTTTCCTTTGGTTGATATGACGATTTCAAGTGGAAATGTTCGATTCCGCTTGTTTATCCTACCTTCTATTTTAGAGAAATCTTTTTCCCATTGAATTAATTCTTTTTCTCTCGGGGTTCGATGAGATTTTGTAAAAGCTAATAAGTAGATAGCTTCCATTAGATTTGTCTTTCCTTGTGCGTTTTCTCCGATAATTACATTCACTTTATCATCAAAGGAAAGCTCCAATTGATCATAGTTACGATAATTTTTTAATTTTAGTTCTTCAATATGCATGCAAATTCCTCATTTACACGGAAAGCTTCCGTTATCAAATCGACTTAACTAATTTCGTTGAAGTGAACGAGACATACTAATCTTGTTTTACAGCTATATATGAGCCAGCACCTTCAATTACTACTACATCATTTGGATAAATTTTCCTTCCGCGTCGATGCTCACGTTCTCCATTTACGAGAACTCCTTGATCTTGCAGAAAGGACTTAACCATTCCACCTGATTCTAAAATGTTAGCTAGTTTAACAAATTGACCTAATGTAATATACTCCGTGCTTATTTCAATTTTTTCATGCATTTTTATCACCAAATTTCTTTGCATAGTGTTAAATTGTCCTATATATCTATTTTACTAAAGTTTTCATGTTTATGGAAGGAAACACCTCATAAAGTTAAAAAAAGCTCTCAAAATTGCTTAATTTAATTTTTGTTGAAGAAAAATTCGTTTATTTTACTTTAAAGGAGAAAAAGAAAAAGCTCTTATCTTTCAACAAAATAAGAGCTTTCATCTTACATAATTAGTATGTTCGAACAGGTAAAATTAACTGTAAAATAGAATCGTCATTTTCTGGACGTATAATAAAAGGACGCATTGCACCAGTAAAATCAATGTTTACTTCATCAACTTCCATGGCTTTTAAGGCATCTAACATATATTTTGAACTAAACGATATTTTAAGCTCTTCTCCTTCAAAAGACTGAACAGTTATTTCTTCTGTTACTTTACCTACCTCAGGAGAATTACTGGAAATCTCAACAATATTATTTTCTAAAGTTGTTAAGCGAACAACATTATTATGTTCTTCTTTAGCTAGTAGAGAAGCACGGTCAATTGTATTTAGTAATTCTTTTGTATTTACATGAATGGTAGTTTTACTTTGTTCCGGGATTAATCTGGATGTTTCTGGATAATTCCCATCAAGAATTCGAGATAAGAAGATCAAATGTTTTGTTCGAAATAGAATTTGGTTATTGGTTACACTTATCTCTACCGTTTCTTCTGTATCATCTAATATTTTATTTAATTCATTTAAACTTTTACCAGGAATGACAACATTTAAGTCATTTATTCCATCTGCTTTAACTGTTATTTCACGTGATGCCAGGCGATGACTATCCGTAGCAGTAAAACTTAATTTATCCTGATTTAATTTAACATTTACTCCCGTTAGAATAGGGCGGGTTTCCATTGTAGAAACAGCAAATACAGTTTGTTTAATTAAACTTTTTAAAATATCAATCGGCATTTCAAAGCTATCATCCGTTTGAAGTTTAGGTAGATGGGGATATTCCTCCGCATCTTGTCCATTCAAGTTAAATTCTGCTTTTCCTGATCGAATAGTTACTTTTAAATTTTCATCTACTTCAAATTCGACTGTTTGTTCAGGAAGTTTTCTTACAATATCAGGGAAATATTTCGCTTGTAAGACAATACTTCCTTCCTCAATTTGTTCAACATTTACAATTCCATCCTCTTCGGCAGGAATGTAAGATTCAATAGATATATCAGAATTACTACCTGTTAATGTAATTCCATGGTTTTTCACTTCTATTTTCATTCCAGTTAAAATAGGAATTGCAGTTCTATTAGATATTGCTTTCATGACATCTTGAACACTTGCAATTAATTGATTGCGCTGTATGACAAATTTCATCAAAAAATCCTCCAATAGGGAAGTAATATATATTTATTATTTTTATAAAAAGATAGTAATAATAGTAATAGGGCTTGTGATTATGTGGATAACTATTATATCGCTATATTTGAAAAGGTTATCCACATGTGTATAAGTTGTATATAAATAGGTTTCTGTATCCACGCTATTCACATGTGGATGAATCTATAGCGATTTAATTTGTTCTTTAATTTCTTCAATTTCTTTTGCTAGAAGTTGATCATTATCCATCATTTTAGATACTTTTTCGTGTGCGTGAATAACGGTTGTATGATCGCGTCCCCCAAACTCTTCTCCAATCTTAGGAAGGGAAAAGTCAGTCATTTCTCTAGAGAGATACATGGCAATTTGTCTAGGAAAGGCGATGGACTTTGTTCGTTTTTTAGCAAGGAAATCTTCCATTTTCACACTGTATTTTTCTCCGACTATTTCCATAATACCTTTAATTGTTATCACTTTAGGTTTACTGCTTGGAATAATGTCTTTTAATGCATCTGCAGCAAGTGCAGCGTCTATATCTTGATTTACTAAAGAAGAATATGCTACGACACGGATTAATGCACCTTCCAGCTCACGGATGTTGGTGTCGATTTGATTTGCAATATATAGCATAACCTCATTAGGGATATCGAGTCCTTCTGCTTTCGCTTTTTTCGTTAGGATAGCGATTCTTGTTTCTAGATCAGGAGGAGTAATATCCGTTATTAGTCCCCATTCAAAGCGTGATCGTAGCCTATCCTCTAAAGTTGGGATCTCTTTTGGAGGACGATCACTAGAGATAATGATCTGTTTATTTTCCTCGTGAAGGGCATTAAATGTATGGAAAAATTCCTCTTGTGTTGATTCTTTACCTGCAATAAATTGAATATCATCAATTAGCAAAATATCAACATTTCGATATTTATTTCTAAAATTAATGGTTTTGTTATCCATGATTGCATTAATAAATTCATTGGTAAATTTCTCAGAAGATAAGTAAACGACCTTTGCATCTTTTTTGTGATCCCGCACGTAATGACCAATTGCATGCATTAAGTGTGTTTTTCCTAATCCTACTCCACCATATATAAAAAGTGGGTTATATGCCTTTGCGGGTGCCTCTGCAACAGCTAGTGATGCAGCATGAGCAAACCGGTTTCCAGACCCAATGACAAAAGTATCAAATGTATATTTCGGATTAAGCATTGTTTTACCAGTATCCTGTTGATCGTCGTTGGCCTGGGTAATTTTTTTGGGTTCAGGTTTAACATCTTCTTCATGAATTGAATCAGGTATTATAAAACGAATTGTCAAATTTGCACCTGTAATTTCCACTAATATAGTAGAAATTAATTGGGTATATTGTTCTTCTAACCAATCTCTCGCAAATTCATTAGGAGCACTAATTGTAATGGTATTTCCATCAATTGATTCTGCTTTTGTATTTTTTAACCAAGTTTCAAAACTAGGTTTACTAATCTTTTCTTCAATTTTACTTAAAGTTGCATCCCATAATTCTTCGATGTTTTCCAAGCCCTATTTCACCCCTTTCCTAAGATAATAATTAAAAAGGTAGTAATAATTTTTGATATAAAGAAATAATATAAAATATCTCGTCTATGAAAGGACGAAAAACCCTATCTTCGTTATTTCCTACATTCATGTAGTTCACGAAAGAAAAGGTATTGATCACATTTCCAAAAATACGATTGAATAGATAAAAAAAGCATGTGGATAGTTAATGCTGATGTTTCGTATTGTTCCAACTAGTTATTAGCATTATCCACATCTATGTTAATAAGCACATAAACAAGTATGTGAACAACTGTCCACATGTTATCCACATTGTGTGAATAACTTTATTTGTAGTTTTTGTTACTCACATAGTAAAACACAATTATAATACCAAAAAAAACCTCTTACTGCAATGTTTTTTCGACAGTTATCCACAAATTCCATCTGTTGTAGACAAAATCTATCCACACCACTATATTTTGTGATTAACTTGTTTACAGATGTTGTGGACAAAATTTTAGGAGAAAAAAATTAAAAACAATGTGTTGTGGATAATTTATCATGAAAGAAGAAGTTGACAGATGAGAGGTATATTCAGTATAATTACAAAGACTGTCTAATAAATAGACGTTTAAAATTGAAATTGGATTTTAAGTGTTCCTTTTGGGAGGTGCAAGATAAATGAAAAGAACGTTTCAACCAAATAACCGTAAACGTAAAAAAGTGCATGGCTTTCGTCAGCGCATGAGCACTAAAAATGGTCGTAAAGTTTTAGCTCGTCGTCGTCGTAAAGGAAGAAAAGTATTGTCTGCATAGGCCGCTGAATATATCAGTGGTCTTTTTTAACAGAATAGGAGAGATTTTTTCTTTCCTATCTTACATAACTTTAATGAATATTGTTGTAAGCAGTGGTTTAAAATGGAGAGGAATATATTTTGATCCGGCTGCTTACTTTTTTACATAATGGCTGTTCAAACAATAAGGTGATTGATAGAAATGAAAAAAGCATTCCGAGTGAAAGATAATAAAGAGTTTCAAGCTATTTTTAAATCAGGAAAATCTTTTGCAAACCGTCAGTTAGTTATTTACTATAGGGAAGTTCCAGATCAACAGCATTTCCGAGTTGGTCTATCTGTTGGTAAAAAAATTGGAAACGCCGTCACTAGAAATCGTATAAAACGATATTTACGTCAAGGGTTTCTCGAGTTAGAAGAAAATATAAAGAGTCATTATGACATTGTTATTATTGCTAGACGTCCGACAAAAGACATGGAGTTTTATGAGATTAAAAAAAGTTTGACGCATCTTTTAATGAAAGAACGGTTACTAAAAAAATAATCCAATTTCAGTTTAATATAGAATCTATTACGTGTTTCATGTAAAATGTAGATTGGATAGTTTTAAAATAAAACTTTTTCATATAGATAATAAAGAGAGAGTTGTTTTTGTATTAGTTAGGAGGAAACATAAATTGCGTAAAAAAATATTTTTGCTAGCAATGATGATCGGATTGGTAGCAATACTTTCTGGTTGTATGCAAATAGATGAACCAATTACACCGGAGAGTGAAGGAATATGGAATTCTTATTTCGTTTATCCGTTATCATGGTTAATAACGTATTTTGCTGAGTTATTTACACCAGTTAACTTCGGTCTATCTATTGTTTTGGTTACGATAATTATTCGTTTAGCACTTTTACCATTGAATGTTAAACAGTTGAAAAGCTCGAAAGCAATGCAGGATATTCAACCTGAACTAAAAGAATTACAGCAAAAATATAGTTCTAAGGATGCGAATACACAACAAAAGCTACAACAAGAAACGATGGCATTATTCCAAAAGCATGGTGTAAATCCGCTTGCAGGGTGCTTACCAATATTTGTTCAAATGCCAATATTAATTGCTATTTATCACGCGATTATGCGGACAACTGAAATTCAGACACATAACTTTTTATGGTTTGAATTAGGTGCACCAGATCCATATTTTATCTTACCACTAATTGCTGGTGGAGCTACTTGGTTACAGCAAAAGCTAATGATGGCTGGTAGTCCAGCTGCTCAAAATCCACAAATGATGGTAATGCTTTACGTTATGCCAATAATGATTGGTGTCTTTGCTATCTTCTTCCCAGCGGCATTAGCATTATACTGGGTTGTGGGGAATGTATTTATGGTCGTTCAAACGATTTTCATTCGTAAACCAATGATGAATGCAAGTAATGGAGGAGACAAAAAGTGAGACAAGTAACTGCTAGTGGACAAACGGTTGAAGAAGCGGTCCAATCAGCATTAGAGCAGTTAAACACAACAAAGGACCAAGTTGAGATTGACATTATTGATGAAGGAAAAAAAGGTCTTCTTGGTATATTTGGTTCGAAGCGAGCCTTCGTAAAAGTCACAGAAGTAAAAGATCAAGTACAAGAAGCAGAAGAGTTTTTAAAAAATGTAGTTAAAAATATGGGTGTTGAAGCTAATATTAGATCATCCATTGAGGACAATCACGTCACGATTGAACTTTCTGGTGAAAAAATTGCCTTATTAATAGGAAAGCGTGGACAAACCTTAAATGCACTTCAATATTTAGTTCACCTTGTTTTGAATAAGGAAGGGAATCACTACTATACAGTAACTCTTGATGCAGAAGGTTATCGGGACCGTAGAAAAGCCACACTGGAAACATTAGCTGAGCGAATGGCTGAAAAAGCAAAACGAATAAATAAAAAGGTTGCTCTAGAGCCGATGCCGGCATATGAACGTAAAATTATTCATAGTATGTTACAAGCTAGAGGCGATGTTACGACGTATTCAGACGGTCAAGAGCCTCATCGTCACATTGTAATCAAACCATAAAGAAAACCCTTGGAATTCGGTTCCAAGGGTTTTTTGTATGAATCCATTTTTTTATCCAATACTATTACTATAATTGTTGTGTTTTAAAGGAGTTATTATTAATATGAGTGACTTTTCAGGAGATATATTTCGTGGAGAGATTGATCAAACAACCAGTATATTTTATTTAAATCATGTAAAAAACCTTCATACGGCTTCGACATTATCGCAAAAACAAATTGTGAGTCTAATTGAATACTTAGAAAAACAATCTGATACATGTACGATAACCGTAAACGACCAAATTCCCATGCTATTGCAGCAGGAAGAGATAGAGCTCTTATTAAAGGAACTAAACGTAATACTACGCGAAATTGGATAAAAGTCTGATCACTAGTTAATGAGTATTCCGTATATAATGCGTCATAACTTTAGGTTGAGTTTATTTCAGCATCACCGACGTGATTTCCGATCCGGGCAGTCGCTTTCCGCGGGCACGGCCTCAGCTTCCTTGAAAATAAAAACCAATTTTCTTCGTGCGATGTATTGCTGACGAAGCCTTCCTTGTCCTCGGAAGCAAAAACCACTTCCTGCGGGATCTTCGGACACGTGCTGTTCCCGCAGGAGTCGACTGCCCTTCTCTCCAATCACTGTATTTGTTTTAACCATATAAACGATAAAAAAATTCATACTAGCGAAGGAAATTCACGGAGACTCCTGCGGGAAAGCGAAGACGATA
>NZ_FOHE01000050.1 GCF_900111445.1 Oceanobacillus limi
TGGACCTCTGTCAAGAAAGTGGACACCTAAATAACGAAACGGTGTTAATCTTGTCTTAACTTTTTCTAATTGTAGATGACACCGTGGATGGGTCAAGCCCAAACCGCTTGACCCATCCACGGAATCATCTGGCTAGTCGCTAAGTTAGACAAGCCACCAACATGTCAATCCTCCACTTATGCAGAAATCACCTCATCAAATTTTTCTGCATACTCAATTGGAGATAAATAATCTATTGATCCGTGAATTCTTTTGCGGTTATAAAAAAACTCAATATAACGATAGATTTCAGTGTACGCCTGTTTTTTCGTTTGAAACCGGCGACCTTGTATCAACTCTTTTTTTAATATACTAAAAAAGGATTCTGCACAAGCATTGTCATAACAATTTCCTGTACGACTCATACTTGATTCCATTTGGTATTCCTTTAGCTTTTCTCGATATTCTTTAGAGGCATACTGAGTTCCACGATCTGAATGGTGAAGTAAACCTTGACCTGGTTTTTTCGCCCCATAAGCATCGTTCAATGCGTCTATTACCAACTGCGTCTCCATGTGCCCATAAAGTCGCCAACCAACAACTTCTCGGGTAAACAAATCAAGAATGCTTGCCAAATATAAACGCCCTTCTCTACAAGGAATATACGTGATATCAGCCACCCAAACCTTGTTCGGTGCCAAGGTGCTAAAGTTTTGATCCAATATGTTAGGGGCAATAGGATAATCATGATCTGAGTTGGTTGTATTTACTTTGAACGTCTTCGAAACACATGACCGGAGATCCAATTCTTGCATATACTTACCAACAGTACGCTCTGTAATTGTGTAACCTTCTTTCTCCAAAAGTTTGGTGATTTTGGGGCTACCGTACCTTTTTTCTGAATCATGATAATGATAAAGAATACGTTCTTGGATCCTTTCTTTACGCAATTCCTGTTGGCTTGGCTTTCGATTCCTCCATTTGTAATAACCGCTCGTTGTAACCTTCAAAACCTTGCACATCTTCACCACTGAAAACTCCGAGCGATTGTTTTCAACGAAGTCAAACCTCATGGCTTTGGTCTGCTGAAGATATGCACCGCCTTTTTTACAATAGCTAGTTCTTCCTCAGTATCTGCTAATTGCTTATCCTTTTTCATTAGTTCGCGTTCTTTTTCTTTCAATTGTTGTTCTAACTTTTTCAATCGTTCCTCAGCTGCAACAGGTTCATTTTCAAATTCACGATATTTCGTCATCCAATCATGCAAACAACTTAAAGGAAGCTTTAATTCAGCTGCAATCTCTCTCATTGTTTTCTTTTGCTGTTGTTCTTGCGCAAATTTAACAGTTTCTTTTTTAAATTCTTCACTATACCTTTGCCGATGTTCACCCATGGAACCCCTCCTATGATTATCATTTTAACCTAAAATGATGTTCGTTAAAGGGTATCCACTTTTTATTCTAGCTTCA
>NZ_FOHE01000025.1 GCF_900111445.1 Oceanobacillus limi
GTTATCAACCATTTTCCAGGTGTTATCGACGTTCGTTCCAAGTTATCAACCGTTTTCCGGGTGTTATCGACGTTCGTTCCAAGTTATCAACCGTTTAAATGGAATTATCGACGTTCGCTCCATGTTATCAACCCTCCCCCTAGAGTTATCAACCGTTTCGCGGAAGTTATCAACCATTTCCCGAAGTTTATCAATCTTCCCTCGAAAGCTCGAAAGCCAAAAGGGCGCCACCACGTTTTCGAGAACTTGTATTAAGCCAAACCGTCCAGATCAAAAATCTCTACACCATTAATATTGGTAAAATCCTCGACCGGTTTTCTTCCCTAGCCATCCGGCTTTTACATATTTCCTTAGTAATGGACATGGGCGGTATTTACTGTCACCAAACCCTTCGTATAGAACCTCCATAATATAAAGACAAGTATCTAGTCCAATAAAATCCGCTAATGTTAATGGTCCCATTGGATGATTCATGCCAAGTTTCATCACGGTGTCAACATCCTCCGGTGATGCAACCCCTTCGTAAACGGTATATATTGCCTCATTAATCATTGGCATTAAGATACGATTCGAAACAAAGCCTGGAAAGTCATTTACTTCTACTGGTGTTTTGTTCAAATCGTTTGTCATTTTTTCAATAGCTTGATAGGTTGCATCACTTGTTTGTAAACCTCGAATAATCTCTACCAGTTTCATAACTGGTACTGGATTCATAAAATGCATCCCTATTACTTGATCTGGTCGATTGGTTACAGCAGCTATTTCAGTAATAGGTAGCGATGACGTATTCGAAGCTAAAATAGCATGTTTCGGTGTTATTTCATCTAATTGCTGAAATACTTTCGTTTTAACATCCATGTTTTCTACAACAGCTTCGATTACTAGATCACAAGATTTAGCATCTTCTAGGTTCGTAGACTTTGTTAACCTATCTAATGTACTGGTTTTATCTGCTTCCGAAATACGGTCCTTTTCAACTGCACGCGTTAATAATTTTTCAATAGTAGAAATCCCTTTATCAAGTGCTGCTTCCTTCATATCATGTAATAAAACATCAAATCCTGCTTGCGCACAGACTTGGGCAATACCTGATCCCATTTGCCCTGCACCAATTACCATTACTTTTTTTATTGCCATCGTTTATAACCTCCCCATCATTTGTGTCTCTGTTCCGTGACATGATGCTATGTTCTCTTCCGTTATTTTACTCCGTGTCTAAAGCTCTCTATATAGCTTCCGTTGTGTACCTTATTTCGGCACTTCAATTAATACGGCGTCTCCTTGGCCTCCACCACTGCAGATTGCAGCGATTCCTAATCCGCCCCCGCGACGTTTTAATTCATGGATTAGAGTTAGAATAATACGAGCTCCACTTGCACCGATTGGATGGCCAAGAGCAACGGCACCACCATTTACGTTAATTTTCTCAGGATCAACATCAGCAATTTGCCCGCTTGCCAGAGAAACAGCCGCAAATGCTTCATTGATTTCATAAAGATCTATATCATCCTTGGTGTATCCACTTTTCTCAAATAATTTATTGATTACAAGCCCTGGTGTTTGTGGAAAGTCTTTCGCCTCAACAGCCACTTCTGCATGCGCTAGTACAGTCGCCATCGGAGTTTTCCCTAATGCTTGTGCTTTTTCATCCGACATGACGACAAAGGCACACGCTCCATCATTAACTCCTGGAGCATTCCCAGCCGTAATTGTTCCATTTGGATCGAAAGCTGGACGTAGTTTTGCTAATTTTTCTACACTCGTATCTTTTCTTGGTGCTTCATCGGTATCAACAACAATCGGCTCCGCTTTACGTTGCGGTACCTCAACAGGAACAATCTCTTCAGCAAATTTTCCATCTTCCATTGCTTTGGCTGCACGTTGATGACTGCGATAGGACCATTCGTCTTGGGCTTCCCTGGTTAGTTCGAATTCATCAGCTGTTGAATTTCCATAGTTCCCCATATGTACACCGGTAAAGGAGCACGTAAGTCCATCATGAATCATTAAATCCTTGACGCTTTTATCGCCCATGCGATTTCCCCAGCGCGCATCTGGTAAAATATACGGTGCTTGTGACATACTCTCCATACCACCCGCAACAATGACATCCTCATCTCCTACACGGATTAATTGGTCTGCCAATGTAACACTGCGTAATCCTGAGGCACAAACCTTGTTAATTGTTTCTGTTTTTACATTCCAGTCAATCCCAGCTTCTCGTGCAGCTTGACGGGAAGGAATTTGCCCTTGACCGCCTTGTAGCACGGTACCCATAATTACTTCGTCAATTTCTGAACTGTCTAGTCCTGCACGTTCTAAAGCTTCGCGAATAGCCTTTCCTCCTAGCTGTGCTGCTGAAAACGATGACAAGGCCCCACCAAACTTACCAAATGGCGTTCTTGCTCCGGAAACAATAACTGTTTTTCTCATAAAAAATCTCCTCCTTATTTTTTCGCAGGTAGGAAGGAACTGAATCCTCCTATCTGTTGCAACACTACAATCAAAGGCATTGGTGATAAAACAAGTTTTCTATGTCTTTATTGATCCGTTCTAGCCTAAACAATCATCCGATGATAGCGCTTACTACATTCGATTGAACGCTCGCTCAACCTTTATGGATAATAAGAGGGGCCCCTTTTCAATGAACCCCTCTTTATTATTAAGCTGTTTTTTCTTCTTCTTCAACAAGTACGGATAATGCTAGAATTTCCGCAACATCCATTGTACTAATATCTTCTTCCACTTCTTTGGCTTTTGTACCGTCACTTAACATCGTTAAGCAATACGGGCAAGCACTAGAAATCATCGATGGTTGAACCGCAATTGCCTGTTCTGTACGAGCTACATTAATGCGATTTCCAGTAGTTTCTTCTGTCCACATTAATCCTCCACCAGCACCACAGCACATACCATTTTCACGGTTACGATCCATTTCTACGAGTTCTAAGCCTGGAATAGAACGTAAAATTTCTCTCGGTGGATCATAAACGCCATTATATCTACCTAGATAACATGAATCATGATAAGTCAATCGTTCGTTAATTGGTCGTTGTGGTTTTAACTTTCCGTTCATCACAAGATCATACAGCATTTGCGTATGGTGATAAACTTCTGCTTCAAATCCAAAATCCGGATATTCATTTTTAAAAATATTGTATGCATGTGGGTCAATCGTTACGATTTTCTTCACATCATGCTTGGTAAATTCTTTGATATTTTTCTCAGCAATCTCTTGGAATAAAAACTCATTCCCAATTCGACGAGCCGTGTCCCCTGAATTTGCCTCTTTGTTTCCTAAAATAGCAAAGCTGACACCTGCTTGGTTCATTAATTTAGCAAAAGCTAATGCAATTTTTTGACTACGGCTATCGAAGGATCCCATTGAACTAACCCAGAAAAGATAGTCAAAATCTTTTCCTTCTTTCTTTAATTCTTTTACCGTTGGGATATAAGCTGTCTCATCTGCTTCACGCCATTTGATACGATCTTTTTTGGAAAGGCCCCATGGGTTTCCTTGACGCTCGATATTCATAACTGCGCGCTGTACATCCGAGTCCATCTTACCTTCTGTCATTACAAGGTAACGACGTAGATCAATGATCTTATCAACATGTTCATTCATAACCGGACAAGCATCCTCACAGTTACGACATGTCGTACATGCATTAATTTCTTCTTCGGTAATAACGTCACCAATTAAATTCATACTTTGCACGGTTGCTGCGGCTTCGTTCTGTCCAGAACTGGCAAGATTCCCTTGCGTACTTGAAAATGCATAAGAAGGAACCCAAGCAGACTTCCCTGTAACAGCTGCACCTTTTTCCGTTAAGTGATCACGAATTTTAACCATTAGATCCATTGGTGATAGCATTTTTCCAGTACCTGACGCTGGACAAACATCGGTACAACGCCCGCACTCCACACATGCATAAAAGTCAATCATTTGCAGTTGTTCAAAATCTTCTACCTTCCCAACCCCAAATGAAATTTCCTCTTCGTTGTCTTCTTCATCTATCTCAAATTCTATTTTCTTCAATTTTCCTGGTACACGCTTACTGAAAAACACATTAACCGGCGCTGCAATTAAATGCGCGTGTTTCGATTGTGGTACATAAACAAGGAAAGTTAATAATGTGATGGTATGTATCCACCACGCAATATAGAAGAGCGTAACCGCTGCTGCTTCTGGAAGCCATGCAAAGGCTCCAGCTATTAAACTAGCAACAGGTTCGGTCCATGTCAGTTCTTCCCCATGCCAGATTAAAGCCATTCCATTTCCAAACAATACAGAAAGCATCAAGGTTCCAATAAAAATTAAAACAAGTCCTGCTTTGAAACCACGTTTAAGGCGAACCAACTTTTCAATGTAACGGCGATAAAATGCCCAAATAACCGCTACCAAGATCATTAACGTTACTAATTCTTGGAAGAAAGTAAACCCTGGATAAAAAATACCGAATGGTAAGTGACTCCCCGGTGCTAACCCTCTTACAATCATGTCAATCGCACCAAATTGAACTAGTATAAATCCGTAAAACATCATGACATGAATCGTACCAGACTTTTTATCCTTTAACAGCTTCGACTGTCCAAATACGATCTTTATGACTCGATTTACTCGTTCCTTTATATCCTTATCAAATTCCGATTTCTTACCAAGCTTAATATAAGCTACTCTAGTTGCAATTACTCTAGCAAATAGATAGATTGCATATACTGTGATAGCAATAAATGCAATTGTGTTAATGAGCAATAGATTATCCATTATGCCGATCCCCCTCATCTGTTATTATAGCGAAAAATGATAGCGATTTCACTTTTCAGAAAAATTTTTTTCGAAAAAATTGACTATCTCCCTTAATATTAAGATAGAAATTTAGACTACACCCGCTCTCCCTCGTTACAGATGGCCTCCCTTATAGATGTTATTTAATACTACTATAAATTATGAATGAACATTCAGTCAACCTATTTTTCAAAGGGAAGCGAGGGGACGGTTCTCTTGCTTCCTCCTAGTTACGAACTTGGCTATGTCTCAAGGGCTATGAGGAGAGTCTTTCGGTATGTTCATACAATATAGTAAAGATAGATTTTTCTCTAACCTGCAGAAAAAATCGGTTTACCTTTGGAATAAAATCCTAGGAAAACCTTTTCCTAAAACATAACGCTCCTCGCCCGTGTTAAAAAGCTGGTAGCCTCCATACCAAAACATATGAGATTCATTAACTCTTTAGGACACCAACCTTCAGCTTTGTTATTTCACTTCGTGTAACATCTTCTTGCTCCCCACCCAAAACCATACAAGGAGCATTATATTTCTTTTCTGATGGTATATAAAGTTCAATCAGTGGGGGCTTCATCACCCACTAATTGTTAGTTGACCGGATCGGATATTCGACTTTTTGTAGATCCTCTACTTTACCTTCTTTGTTTTACTTCATAAGTTTGAAATGGGGTTCTTAGGACTTACTGGACTAGCTAGCCTAGCATGTGCCACCATGCGATAGGTCGTCACATTTGTGCCGGCCAGCCAGCTATATGCAGTACAAATAAAAAGCTGGTAGCCGAGAAGGAAGCAGAAGAACCGTCCCACCGTTTCCACCAAAAAACCCCCATCTTCTTAAGAAGTGGGGATTGGGTTGGTTACATTTTTTCTGGGGCTTTTACTCCTATTATGTTTAGGCCGTTTGCTAGGGTGATTCGTACGGCTTTCATTAATGCGATTCGGGCACTTGTTAGTTCAGGATTATCCATATCAAGTACTTTTTCCGCATTATAAAAGCTGTGTAGTAATGAAGCTAAGTCAAACACATATTGCGTCACCTTATGGGGTGTTTGCTTTTCTGCTGCTTCTGCAATCATTTGTGGGAATTCTCCCAGCTTTTTCAATAGGTCAAGCTCTTTTTCTGCTGTTAATAGGTTTTGATCAAACGTTTGATTCACGTCGATTCCTTTGCTTTCAGCTTGTTTTAGCATCGTGCAAATTCGAGCATGTGCATATTGCACATAGAAGACAGGGTTATCATTTGACTGTGAACGTGCTAGCTCAAGATCAAAATCAAGCTGTGAATCATTCGAACGTGCAACAAAGAAATATCGTACGGCATCGACACCTACTTCATCCATTAACTCCCTTAAAGAAACAGCATTACCTGTTCGCTTGCTCATGCGAAGTTTTTCACCTTTTTCAAACAGGTTAACCATTTGGATGATTTTCACTTCAAGTTTTTCCGCTTCATAACCAAGTGCTTGAATGGCAGCCTTCATTCTAGGTATATACCCATGATGGTCAGCTCCCCAAACATTAATTAATTTATTAAATCCACGATCGAGTTTATTTTGATGGTAAGCGATATCTGGTGTTAAATACGTATATGCACCATCATTCTTGACTAATACGCGGTCCTTATCATCGTCAAAATCTGTGGAACGGAACCATGTAGCACCATCTTGTTCATAGACATAATTAGCCGCTTTTAGCTTATCTAAAACATCGGTGATCTCTTCATTTTTATATAAACTTCTTTCCGAGAACCAGTTATCAAACTCCACACGGAAATCCTTTAAGTCAGCTTCGATTTTTCCTAACTCATACTGCAAACCATACTCTTTGAAAAAAGCGATACGTTCTGCTTCGTCCTTATTGGCCCATTTATCTCCATGCTCTTTCGCAAGTGCTTTACCGATTTCTGTAATGTCTTCCCCGTGATAGCCATCCTCTGGCATCTCCGCATCTTGTCCAAGCGCTTGAAGGTAGCGAGCATTTACGGACAATGCTAGATTATCAATTTGATTCCCTGCATCATTGATATAGTATTCACGCTCAACCTCATAACCAGCAGTTGCTAATACATTACATAGTACGTCTCCAAATGCCGCTCCACGTGCGTGACCTAAGTGTAGGTTACCGGTCGGGTTTACGGAAACAAACTCCACTTGAACTTTCTCACCTTTACCTACATCGGTTTTTCCATAATCATTTTCTGCTTTAAGAATTGTTGGAATGATGTCGGTTAAAAAGTCATTTTTCATAAAAAAGTTAATAAATCCAGGTCCCGCAATTTCGACTTTTTCTACAGATGCTTTTGCCTCATCTAAATTTGCAACAATATCCTCGGCAATTTGTCTTGGAGCTTTCTTCGCAATACGAGCTAGCTGCATGGCAATATTTGTTGCAAAATCTCCATGTGCTTTATCTTTTGGCTTTTCCAAAATTATCGCTGGGATTTCTTCCTTAGTAGCTAGTTCTGCTTGCAGCACTGCGGCACCTATTTGTTCTTTTAATGTGTTTTCGGTTTGTGCCAAAACGTTCATTGTGAATCCTCCTCTTGATCTTTGTATGTTAACTGTAACGCGTGTTTTCGCTCTGTCTGTCCATTTAATTTCACGGTATAGTCAATCGTCAGCCGACCTGATTGTTCATCATTTATTGGACGGTAATAAACTTCATCTGTATATGTCTCCATATGAATATTTCCATGTGGATGACGAAATACATTTTCTGTTGTCTGATTCAATCGGAACTGTTGATGCATGGATACGACACCAGATCGTTTAATGCTTACTTTTCCTTGTTGAATCGTGATCATATTATTAATTTGCTGTCCGTCCTCTGTTTGCTCCTCAAATGTAAGTACATCCATGTTTTGCTTATGATGAAATACACCTTGTTGCATTGTGTTACTTCGTTCTTTCTGTCCATTATCTTCAATGGTAGTTTCAAGTTCTACCATTACTTTTCGACTCATGTAAATCGCCTCTACAATCATACATATAATTTACTATTATAGCTATAAATGACAGTATTAATCAATCGATAATATTATTGCCACTAATCATTTATTTTTTTCGATTGTAGTAATAGAAGAAGTTTAATTCTCTCGGAGTTTTCCCATAATGAATGTTATACAAGATTCTACAAAATTTTAGTATACGAATTCTGCTAATAAATTGGAGTTATTTATGATGGGAAAAAGAAATCGCACTAAAAAAATTAGAAAGCTTCTATTCAAAATTGGATTAGGGGTTACAGCGTTAGGTATTATTTTTATAGCTGGGGTTTACGGATATGCATTTATACTTGGCCCACCAAACCTAACTAGCGACCAAAACACCATCTACTATAGTGAAGCTGGTGAAGTGATCGGTGAGGAACGTGGGCAAGAGAATCGGTATTGGATTAACTTAGATGAAATGCCACCAGAATTAATCGATGCAACTTTGTTAACAGAAGATAAACGATTTTACCAGCATCACGGATTTGATATCAAACGAATCCTTGCTGCAATCATCTCGGATATCAAAACCCTTTCTCTCAAAGAGGGAGCAAGCACACTATCCCAGCAGTATGCTCGAAACCTTTTTCTATCTCATGAAAAAACATGGATGAGAAAGCTAAAAGAAGCATTTTATACCATAAGGCTCGAGATATTCTATTCCAAAGATGAAATACTAGAAGGCTACTTAAATACAGTCTACTATGGGCATGGTGCCTATGGAATTGAAACTGCTAGTAAATATTTCTTTGGAAAATCAGCAGATGACTTAACGGTGGCAGAAGCAGCCATGCTTACTGGGGTACCAAAGGGTCCAACCTATTATTCTCCTTTAAACGATGAAGCTAGAGCTACCCAAAGACAGCAACAAATCCTAAAGAATATGCACCAAGAGAATGTGATATCCGATGAAGAGTTTTATTTAGCAGAACGCGAGGATTTACAATATGCCAAACATTTAGACGGGAAAAACAATCGGATTGGTCCGTATTTTCAAGATACTGTCTTAAATGAAGCAGCGAATATATTACAGCTAGATGTAGAGTCCATTCGTTCTGGAGGATTTGAGATCTTCACCACGTTAAATATAGAAGCCCAACAGGCTTTAGAGTCAAGCATTCAAAAAAATGTTCCAGAGGATAGTGAAGTAGAAATTGGTTCGTTAGCAATGGATCCTAAAAGTGGTGCCATTCGAGCGATGGTTGGTGGTCGAGATTATAAACGAAGTCCGTTTAATCGAACCATACAGGCAAAACGAATGCCAGGGTCAACCTTCAAACCCTTTCTTTACTATGCGGCTCTTCATAAAGGTTATACCGCTAGCACCATGCAAATGAGCAAGCCAACGACATTTGAATTAGAGGATGGAAATGTCTATCAACCAAGCAACTATAATGATTATTATGCCAATGAGCCAATTACTCTAGCACAGGCAATTGCCTTATCAGATAATGTTTATGCCGTAAGAACAAATATGTTCCTCGGAACGGAAACCTTGATCAATACAGCAAAGCAGTTTGGAATAAACAGCGAATTACCAGATGTACCTTCTCTGGCTCTAGGAACAGGTTCTGTTACGATGAAGGAAATGGTAACAGGATATGGAAGACTAGCCAACGGCGGGAAGGATATAAACGGCTATACGATTGAACAAATTGTGGATAGAGAAGGGAAGATCATTTATGAACGTGGAGAGCCTTCTCACCGCCTTGTGCTTGATCCCCAAAAAGTCTTCATCCTTACCCAGTTAATGACTGGAATTTTTGATGAGTCCTTAAATGGGTATATGTCTGTAACTGGATCTTCGATTGCAGATCAGCTTTCCCGAACATATGCGGGAAAAACTGGTTCAACCAATACCGATAGCTGGATGATTGGATATAGTCCGAATTTAGTTGCAGGTGTATGGACAGGTTATGATGATAACCGAAGATTAGAAAAACCACCGGAACGACAATATTCCAGGAAGATCTGGGCAGGATTTATGGAAGATGTTCATGAGGACTTACCAGTGGAGCATTTTGATGCACCTGGAGGTCTCGTAGCAGTCCCTATCGATCCTGAGACCGGCTATCGTGCCACCCCGTATTGTGATTCTAGTACGGTTATGTTTTTCGAAAAAGGAACTGAACCAGACTACCATTGTCTAGAACACATGCATGGAGATGAAGATGGGGACATAGAAGAACTTCATGAAAAAGACACGACTGAAGAGAAAGGTACATTTGAGAAATGGTTTGAAGTATTTTTTGATTAAGGGCTGATGACGAGCGTGGGCTGGCTGCGTAAAAGGAATTAATTGGTGGAAATTGTGAGTTGTGTGTTCTCAATGATGGTTAAATCTTTCTTCCGATAATTGCGCACTCCCGTCCGATAATCATGTTCTTGTTCGAAATTTGCATGCTCTCGTCCGATGTTTGCGGGTTCTAGTCCAATGATCTCGCGCTCTCGGCCGCTGTTAGCGTGTTAGCGTGCTTCACCAAACCAAAAAAAGAAGCTGACTCCCATAAGTCCGCCTTATAGTTGAGTCAGCTTCTTTTTTGTCCTAGTAATACATGAGTAAGCCCATGTATACATATTTTACAAAGTTCCATTCAAAAGTACAACATTTCTGCTAAATATTCACGATTCAGTCACAAAAAGTTCAAAATTAAAAAGCCGGTCTTTTTTAGCTTATTCGGGTAAAGCTTCTTTCAGCTCGTCTGTAGAGTTTTCCCACATTTCCTCGTTAAAGTCAGCTAGAAAATCTCGTAGTAATTTTTTAGAATGTTCGTCCATATGTTCAACAATGATATGCCCTTTAAGTGATTTCTCCATACGTGTCACATGCTCTGGCATGGATTTATAGGCACGTTTAATTTCACGGTCCACACGAATTTCGCATCCCGTTACTCCTGCATAATATGGATCGCCATTTTCATTTCGATCTACATTCACCCACACGATCCAATATAACTTTCCGTTTGGAACAGCGTCCTTATCCGGTAAAAACTTCACGCGACGCTCTACATCACTACGGGCATGCATTGCTCCCATATCAACATAGGCTTTATCCTCGTTTGGATCAACAATTACAGATGACATGTTTTCTAAGCTAATTGCACCAACACCATAGCCTCCATGTCCATCATTGGAATCGTCTTTTATAATAGTAAATGAGTTATTCTTCTTTTTATTTGAAGATTGATCTGAGCTCATACGTGATCCTCCTTCTCAAGTTCTGTGCTATTCATTGTAGCATAACTGGAAAGGCTATTTCACGTTTCCACTATATCTTTTGTGCTTACTGTAATAAGCCTTGCTTCAATTCATCGATAAATTGCCACGCTTCATTAATTTCTTCATCACTATATTTCTGTTTTGGTTTTACCGTGTGAATCTTTTCTTCTACTTCAGCACGTGGTAGCTCATGGAAGTACAGCATCGTTGATACTAATTCCAAAAAGCGTGCACTTTTTCCGTTTAGCTTTCCTACTTGCTCTTGGTAATTGGGCATGTCCAACGCGAATTGATCTAAAAACTGTAATCCATCATTCGTAATTCGATAATGATATTGATAATAATTGCTTTTTTCCTCTTTTTCTTCTTGAACAAACCCTAGATTACATAGCTCTTCCATTCTTAACGAAAGCTCTTCCGAATACGGTCCATAAAAATGGAATTGGTATTTTTCTTCAAATGGTACTCCTAGTGATTGTAGAATGTACACCATTTTTTGTAATTTTTTCCGTCCGGTTACTTCTTTTGCCTCTAGAAAGAATTGCATTAGTTTGGCATGATTATTTAGCATCAAATACATCTCCTTGACCATACAAAATTTCTTTTATTTCCTTTGCTTTCTTCTGATCTTCTATGTTTTCCAGAATGTCCTTTGGAAAATATAATTTATGATCGGTACGTTTTTTACCAGAAATCGATTCTACGATATCCGAATGTCTCGATAACTCCTTTAATCCTCCACCTGGCATTAGTAAATGAATCGGCAATCTTTCTTCTTCTTCACCAGGACGATAAAAATCATATGGTAGGTCAGAAGAAGAATCAACAACAAGATAATACTCTGGGTCGATCCCAATCTCTTGGAATAACTTATGAAGCTTCATCCACTCATTCATTTGCTTATTTGGATTAAATTCCACATATTTAAATAAACGACGATTAATAAATCGTTCACATAGGTCTCTTAGAATAAAATCGTCTTCTTCTTGCCATAATTGGAAATAATAATGGACAATCCCCTCGTCCAGCTTTAGGTACTCTGCTAATGATACGTCACCAGAGAAAAAGGACAGGAAGTGTGTTGGTTTCAGCTTAAATTCATAATTATTTTCGTATAAGTCCTTTGCCCGGTGTAAAATTTTCGATAAAATGACTTCCGCACTCCGTGTTACTGGGTGAAAATAAACTTGCCAATACATTTGATAACGACTCATAATGTAATCTTCTACTGCATGCATACCAGAGGATTTAATTACAACTTGATCCTCTGTCGGGCGCATAACACGTAAAATCCGTTCCATATCAAAATGACCATAGCTGACACCTGTGAAATATGCATCGCGTTGCAAGTAATCCATACGGTCTGCATCAATTTGACTGGAAATCAAACTAACTACTAGCTTATCTGAATAGGTTTTTCCGATCACATCAGCAACATCTTGCGCAAATCCCGGTCGGACCCGTTCCAAAATGCCATGAACATATGTATCCCCTAGAATTATTTGCTGGGTGAAATATTCATGATCCAATTTAAATACTTTTTCAAACGAATGGGAAAACGGACCATGTCCCAAATCGTGCAATAAAGCCGCGCAAAGACAAAGCAGGCGTTCATCGTTATTCCAATGCGCGCGATCCTTGAAGTTATAAATAATTCTTCGCACAATTTCATAAACACCTAATGAATGATTAAACCGACTATGTTCCGCACCATGGAATGTTAAATTTGTTGTTCCTAGCTGTTTAATCCGACGCAGTCGTTGAAATTCTGGAGTTGCGATTAAATCCCATATCACACGGTCCCGAACGTGAATATAGCGGTGAACAGGGTCTTTAAATACTTTTTCTTCATTTAATTGTTCATCTTTGTATGCCATTTATCTTTCAACCCGTTTCTTTTCGATGTTTTTGGAAAATACCTTCTTACATCTTCTATACGTATCTACTAATTACCATAAAGAATTGGCAAATAGTCAAGTTTTCTAATATTATATAATAGATATCATGTGGAAAAAAGACGTAATTCGAACTTTTATAGAGGAGACTGTCATGAAAAACTGGGAAGAAATCATACACCATCAGAGGTTTCGATACATTGACCAATCAGAAGAAAAATTTTTTCAAGGTGTGGCAAATTCTGCAATGACATCATTTGCCATTGATGATGCATTGGCAACATCGATTAGCAATGGAGACTCTCCTCCAGCTGTTCGATTGTGGGTTCATCCGAAGACAATTGTACTTGGCATTCCCGATGCCCGTCTCCCCTATTTGGAAGATGGGGTAAAACCATTAGCAGATGCTGGATATCATGTTGTCGTTCGCAATTCAGGCGGACTAGCAGTTGCATTGGATGAAGGGGTATTAAATCTGTCGCTTATACTGCCCGGTGTTAAGGACCTATCCATACATGAATGCTATGAGGCAATGGTAAGCTTCATTCGATATATGCTACAAGATGTAACAAAGGATATTGAAGCATATGAAATTGTCGAATCCTATTGTCCTGGAGATTATGATTTAAGCATTAATGGCAAAAAGTTTGCCGGGATTTCTCAACGTCGTATTAAAGATGCTGCAGCTATTCAAATATATCTAGATGTCGAAGGGAATAGCTTGGAACGGGCATCCATTATCCGCAATTTTTACGACCTTGGAATTAAAGGAGAAGAAACAAAATTCACCTACCCTAATGTCAATCCTGAGGTAATGGGCTCCCTATCCGATCTACTAAATCAACCTTTAACCGTTGCGGAAATGAAAGAAAGAACAAAAGCTGCAATGACACAGTTGAGTGGTCAACTGATAGATGGTACCTCCTTTTCAAAAGAAGAAATTTCAACATTTCATAAACGGTATGAGCAGATGGTAAAAAGAAACGAAAAGGTACAAGAGATAGTAACGAATTAATTATCGGATTGTCTTTTTTAAAATAAAATTATGGATAAAAAGAAGCTCGCAACTATGGTGACCTCTGAAAGTTAGAGAAAAAATCTAACTTTTGAGGATAACCATCAATGCGAGCTTTTTACGTTATGCCTGAGCAGCTGTTATTAATGCTAAGTTATATACATCCTCTGCACTGCAGCCACGTGATAAGTCATTTACTGGTTTGTTTAAACCTTGAAGGATTGGACCAACTGCCTCAAAACCACCAAGACGTTGGGCGATTTTATAACCAATGTTTCCAGCTTCTAGGCTTGGGAAAACAAATACATTTGCATCCCCTTTAATCTCAGATTCTGGTGCTTTTTTCGCTGCAACACTTGGAACAAAGGCCGCGTCAAATTGAAATTCACCATCAATAACAAGTGATGGATCCTTTTCCTTTGCAATTTGCAATGCCTGCTCTACCTTTTCAGTTTCTTCCGATTTCGCTGAACCTTTTGTCGAGAAGCTAAGCATCGCAACGCGTGGGTCCACACCAAATAATTTTCCTGTTTCAGCAGATCCAACCGCAATCTCCGCTAAATCATTGCTATCTGGCGCGATATTAATCGCACAATCCGCAAATACGTATTTCTCTTCATCCCGAACCATGATAAACACACCGGACGTTTTCTTAATTCCTTCTTTTGTTTTAATAATTTGTAGTGCTGGACGAACAGTGTCTGCTGTAGAATGAGCTGCACCACTAACAAGACCATCCGCTTCATTCATGTATACAAGCATCGTACCGAAATAATTTTCATCCAATAGGATCTTGCGAGCATCTTCTTCTGTTGCTTTTCCTTTACGACGCTCGACAAAAGCTGCGACCATGTCATCCATTTTTTCATATTCACTTGGGTTAATCATGTCACACTTAGAAATGTCCACATCTGTTTGCTGCGCTGTTTGTTCCATTTCTTGTTTGTTGCCGATAAGTATTGGTTTCAAAATACCCTCTGTACTCAACTTACTTGCTGCTGTTAAAATACGCTCATCTGTCCCCTCAGGAAAGACAATTGTTTTATCTGCGCCTTTGATCTTTGCTGTTAATTCATCAAATAAGTTACTCATTTCAATACCTCCATTTAATCTATGTCCATAATATGTATCAACTAATGAAATTTTAGCCATGTCCATTACAGATAATAGTATATTTCGCGAAACAGTTAAAGGAATCACACTCCGCAATTATTGACAAATTGTTGACATTGTTCCTTTTGCCGTGTCCTCTCCTTTCTAAAAACCTTGAAAAATCAACGTTTTCACAGTTTGTTCAAAAAGACCTCGTCCGTGATTAACATTCCCTTGTTGTGATATAGTAAATACATAATCAAATTAAAAACCTTCTTAACATAAAGGAGAGATACATAATGGTAGAAGCAGTCGAAACAATGGATGGTTGGTGGAGCCTACACGATTTACGTACAATTGATTGGGCATCCTGGAAGTTAGCATCCGAAGCAGAAAGACAAGAAGCAATTAAAAGTTTTGAAAAGCTGGTCACTAAATGGGATACAGTGGAGGAAGCAAAAAATGGCAGTCATGCCATGTATAAAGTTGTTGGACAAAAAGCAGATCTAATGTTCATGTTCCTACGTCCAACCTTGGATGAGATCAACGAATTAGAAACCGAGTTCAATAAATCTAAATTTGCTGAGTTCTTAATTCCTGCTCATTCTTATGTTTCCATTATTGAGCTTTCTAAATATCGTCCTGCAAAAGATGGTGTCGACCCAGAAACATTACCAGAAACACAAGCACGATTAAAACCAATCCTACCAAAATGGGAACATATTTGTTTTTACCCAATGGACAGACGTCGTGCAGGTGATGAAAATTGGTATACACTTGAAAAGAATGTTCGTGGTAAATTACTTTATGAACACAGTTTGACTGGCCGTAAATACGCAAATAAGATCAAACAATTCATTACAGGTTCTATCGGACTAGATAACTGGGAATGGGGAGTTACCTTATTTGCACACGATCCTTTAGAATTCAAGAAAATCGTATATGAAATGCGCTTTGATGAAGTAAGCTCTAAATATGGGGAGTTTGGTGAATTCTTTATCGGAAATATCCTGAAAAAAGAAGATATTGCATCCTTCCTACATGTATAGAGAACCTCATATAGCATGCGAAATCGTGATGATTTCGCATGCTTTTTTTATGTAACAAGCTTGTTACTGGGATGAACTGGTTGTTGACCTCCATAACATAATTTTATTACTAGTGCGTTTTGGCCTTCATTCCCTCTATGAAACCAATTACATCCACTTATTCATTCATACTCATACTCCTTCGCTCTCTAACATAAGAATATATTAGTAATCAAATCAACCTAACCATGTACAAATTCCCAAAAAACTGTCATCTATTTGCCCATATTTGCATACATATAATCTGAGTAAACTTTGCAGCAAGGTATACAGAATTGAGGTGTCATACTGGTTGATATTTTGGAATTAGACGTCAATTTCCTGCATTGTGGTTCGACCAATGGAGTACAGAGAGGTTAAAGTTGTTTCTACACTCCATCTCAAGCTGATTACCTTATTTGATATGATCACAGGTAGTTGAATTTATCAGTGCCTGTGAAGTATACCTATGTACTATATTTTAGGAGGTTTTATAAATGAGTGAAAGTCCAGAAAAGAACCAAAAACAACAATATAATAATGGTCAATACCCTTATTACTACTTTCCACAATCATCTCCAGCATTTTATCCAGCTTATAATTACAGACAATTTCAATATCCTCAGACACAGCAAATGCCTCAGCAGCAAATACCTCAGCAACAAATACCACAGCAGCAGGCACCAGATGTACCGGGAATGCTTCCGATGGAGCAATCCTATATTGAAAACATTTTACGGTTAAATCGTGGAAAGCAAGCAACGGTATATATGACATTCGAAGGAAACAAAGAATGGAATGCGAAAAAATTTAGAGGTATCATTGAGGCTGCAGGTCGAGACCATATTATACTTAGCGACCCACAAACAGGAAAACGCTATTTATTATTAATGGTTTACTTGGACTATGTGACTTTCGATGAGGAACTTAACTATGAATATCCTTACGGGGCAACAACAGGTCAATTTTCAAGTTTTTCTCCTAGATAAACCTGTATTCAGAGGGGGCATATCTCCTGCTATTTAATGAATGCAACGGACATTTGACTCTCAGTTGATCCCCACTTAAGTTTCCTAGTTTTACCCTCCTAGGTTTGAAGCGGAGGTCTTATGCCAGTTCTATAAGGGATTTATTATGTAAAAGAGGATGGTACATTTTGTACCATCCTCCTCTATAACCATCGATGCGGGGCGATTTAATGCGACATCCTTATGAAAAATTTATTATCGGTGAATTGGCTACAATAGGACTTGCTATTATCCTTGGACTAATAGCCATTATTCAGGTTAGCATTATTCTAATCATCCTAAGCTTATATTTAGTAGCAGTAAGCCTGCTTTGTGACGGACTTATTGCTATGCATACATTCAAAAAGCAACACGCAGGAAAGCAATTTTTACGTGCGACTTCCATTTTTTTGTTAGCTACCTTTTTTCTACTGTACTTATAAGAATTTTACAACTGCATAACCAAGCAATACCCAACCAATTAAAAAGGCAACTCCTCCAAGTGGTGTAATCATAGCAAAGGTTTTTATTCCCGATATCGAATAGATATAAAGACTACCGGAGAATAGTAGAATACCAATAAAAAATGTCCATCCAGCCCACTGTATTCCAGCCGTTTCAATCCTTGTTATAAGTAATCCTGTCACAAGTAATGCCATGGTATGAAACATTTGATAGTTTACAGCTTTTTCCCACGTATTCAATGCTTTCTCAGACAGTTTCCCCTCTAGTCCATGTGCACCAAATGCACCTAGGGCAACAGCTAAAAACCCATTTAGAGCACCCAATAGTAAAAATAGCTTCATTTATATCTCTCCCTACTAAAAATCAAAAAGTGATTTGCCGTTTGCATCGTCTTCATCAAGAGCTGTTGTTTTTCGATAAGAGGTATTAGACTTCGACGTTGTCGAATTCGTCTCTCCCAACATTGCTTTCATTTCTTCTGGAGTTATCTCCTCATTCAAATCGTTTGAAGAGAAGTCTTCTTCCAGTTCTTTTTCTGGCAAAAATAGATCACATAATAAACGGACATTTTCAATATGTTTTCGTTTCTTTGATTGATTCGATTGTTTGTTTGCCTTTTGCAATTCTTGAATCATTTTCTCAATGATTGTCTCATCAGCGACTGCCATGCCGACAACTCCTTTACTAAAAATAACCTTAGAAATTAGTATACCATTTTTTGAACCTGGTGAAATCCGATAAGGTTTTTAAACCAATTAAAAAAAGCCCCTTATTGGCAATTGCCTAGGCTTCATCGTAAGTTATTTCTCGTATTCCGATCTGATATGTAGTGAATATTCGTTCGCTTCTATGTTTTTGCGCCAAACAATTTCATTAGGTGTACAAGAAAGAACAATCATTTAACTAATACATTTTTTCTTTCTTTCTTCCTCTATATAGCGCTCAGAAACCCATTGCAAAAACTCAACTTCTTGTTCAAGAAGCTTTCGACCAAGTTTTTTTTCCGTATCCCTACATAATTGCAAAAAGCTCTTCATACGCTATACCCCCCCACGAAATACTATCCACCATGTACGTTATATTGTACATACATTTATTCACGTTATCAATACTATTAACTTAAAATATTCAAAAATAATTGTTTTTTAAAGTTTTTTACGTTCTCATTCGTTCTTTCTACATAATATGTTGTATTTTGCATATGATTCTACACCAATCTTTAAAGTGAGGACTGCCGAGGGAATCCTGTTTTCCACTTTGTGGTACATCCGTTTCGAAAAGTACAACAAATTCCTACTATGGATCGGACTTAAAAACAACAATCTATTTAGAAAGCTTTGGTTATTTTCAGCATATCTCGTTAAAAATAAACCAGAAGCTAAAATAGTATATATATGCATTAATATTAATTTTGACACATATTTATACATGCTTTATACTTTTATAGTTGGATTTTATAAAAAGCAGGAATACAATAGCAATCTATGAATATTCCTTCTAATGAAGGATTTACGTATATACTTAACTGGATAAGGCGGGGTTTTATGAAGAAAAGAAATTATTCATTTTGGGAGCATCTTAAATTTATACTCCCTTCGTTAATCGGTATTTTATTTTTTATTACACCAGTACAAACTGATGAGGGGTTTACCATTCCAATTGCTATTTTAGCGAATTGGGTACAGGAAATCTTAGCTAATCATCTGTCCTTGATTATGATGATCATCATAACGGTTACTGCGATTTTCACTGTTTTCGCTCGAATCAGTGGTCCAAACGTATTTACTCGTGCACCATTTTTTCGGAATTTGTTTTATACGAGTATGTTCTGGACGTTAACAAGGGTACTTGCGGCAATCTTTGCTATTATGGTCTATTTCCAGATCGGCCCTGAAGCTGTTCATGGCGCAGACACCGGACAATTACTTCTAGATGACTTATTACATGTTTTATTTGCTGTCTTTCTATTCGCTGGTTTACTACTGCCATTATTAATGAACTTTGGTTTAATGGAATTGTTTGGAACATTAATGACAAAAGTAATGCGTCCATTATTCAAACTGCCTGGTCGATCATCCATTGACTCCTTAGCATCATGGATCGGCGATGGTACGATTGGTGTTCTTTTAACAAGTAAGCAATATGAAGAAGGTTACTATACCAAGCGAGAAGCTGCTGTAATTGGTACCACCTTTTCTGTTGTTTCCATTACCTTTACCTTAGTTGTGATATCAGAAGTTGAATTAGAGTATATGTTTCTTCCATTTTATGCAACTGTACTTATAGCAGGCTTAGTCGCTGCATTAATTATGCCAAGAATTCCACCACTATCCAGGAAGTCAGATACGTATGTAAATGAGTCAGCAACTGGTATTGAGGAAGAAGTTCCTGCTGAACATAACACATTTACATTTGGCTACCAAAAAGCAATTGAACGAAGTAAAAAAGAAACTAGTATTACGAAGTTTTTCAAAGATGGTGGTCAAAACGTATTGGATATGTGGATGGGAGTTGCACCAGTAGTTATGGCATTTGGCTTAATAGCTTTGATTATTGCGGAAAACACACCTGTATTCGCATGGCTCGGAATGCCCTTTATTCCAATCCTAGAATTGTTGCAAGTTCCATTTGCCGAAGAAGCATCCCAAACCATATTAATTGGATTTGCCGATATGTTTCTTCCAGCAATTATAGGTGCGTCAATTGAGGCAGAAATAACTCGATTCATCATTGCTGCACTATCTGTTACTCAGCTCATTTATATGTCTGAAGTTGGTGGACTGTTACTCGGTTCCAAAGTACCGGTATCCTTTAAGGATCTAATCGTTATTTTCTTATTACGAACAATTATTACATTACCGGTTATTGTCGGAATTGCCCACCTGTTGTTTTAATCAAAATGCAAAAACGCCAAAATTTAAGCGAATCCTCGTTACGTTAGTCGCCAGAATATCTGGCACAGCGTTTTCGGATTCGCTTTATAATTTTTACTGGTTTCCATATATGGGACTTTGGTCTTTACGAACTTTCCTACATAATTACTAGCTAGCGAATGCCTAGTAATTAAATTAATTAAACTATTACAAGCTCTTTCCGACCACTAACAAAGCCTCATGAAGAATCGCAATAATTTGTTCCACTTGTTCTTTTGTGATTATAAATGGTGGGGCAAATGCTAATGTATCCTGCCCATCATATAGAACTGCACGACAAAGCAAACCGCGTTTTAATGCTTCTTGGACAACTATTGGTGCAAGGGGTGCATTAATAGTGCTTCTCAAACTAATAGCTCCTAATAAACCCAGACCTCGAACTTCGTTTATTACTTGATTGGATAAGGTAATTGGATGAAGAAGGTGAGTTATGCTACGGAAGAATATTCGAATTCATGCAGGAAGAATTTCAATAAATTTCTTTTTGCTTTTTATTAGCTTATGAGTAACCCCCTAATCTAATTAACTATTTTAGGAAAAAGCACATAAAACAGGCCACCCTAGTTGTGGCCTGTTTTACACTATTTATATACTTCTCTTTAAAAGGGGGGTACAACATATTAGACGTATGAAACAACCTTTTGGTTTCATTTTCAGCTCAATTATTTGCTTGCAACATATTTTTTTAGAATGGATGCTTTCCCCTCAATTATCGGCTGACTAATACTTAAAATAGGACGACTCGATAAAAGAAGTACTATCCCTGCAGAAATGACTGCTAGACCAAACAAATCAATTACACCATCGACATAGAAGACATCATTTTGTCGGAAGTATTGGATGAAGATCCCGTGTAATAAATAAACATACAACGTTCTTGTTCCTAGCTTCGTAAACTTATATTGTTTATTGGGTACCCATGCTAACACACTCATCGCCATTAGCGTAGCCGTAATATAAACTAATAGCCGAGCAGCCCCTCCATATTCCGGCATTCCAAGATCACCATATGACTTGGATGCAAGGAGCCATCCTGAGTTGAATTCTGGAGCATAGTAAATTGCTAGAGCTACAATGGTCATAACGATGATAGAGGTAATTCGGAAGCTCTTTTGCTTTAGGCGCATCACATGATCGGTAGTTACTAAATAACCTAGTAGGAAAAATGGAAAGAAAACAAACGTCCGAGATAAACTAAATTGATGTCCAATCTCTGGAAAATAACCTACAATTAATCCGATTAGAACAGTTATGGAAATACTATATACTGCCGGAATTCTTTTAAACCAATACAAGAGGATATGCCAACTAAACAAGCTAAATAAAAACCATAAGGACCAATGTGGATGAAATAAATCCGTCAGACGGACAGAATCCCCAATGTAAATATAATAGCTTGAATAAATGAATTGGAAAATAACATATGGTAAAAGTAGTTTTTTGGCTAATTTTAATAGATAATTTTTATCACCAGAGCCTTTCGCAAAGAAACCTGCTAAAAATATAAACGCTGGCATATGAAACGTATAAATCCACTTATACAGTGTATTTACTCCTGTCGAATCAATTGTAATTGGTTGAATTACATGACCAAATACAACTAAAAAGATCAATAGTAGTTTGGCGTTGTCAAAGTAAGCATTTCTCTCCATGTTGCACACCTCTTTAAATAAAAATAAATCCTCAATAAGTAAGGCAGTGGTTATCGATGATGGCTTCCACAAGTAACCATTAGAAATGTCAGTACTCGATAACGGTAATCTACGTCACTTTCCCATTCCTCACTATTGAGTAAAATACGATCTGCTATCCACTGGCTGTTAACTCTTCCCTACTATTTCACTCTAAGTCTTGTAACTATGTTAACTAGAAGGGATTACCTAACATTTACTACCCACAACAAAAGGGATAGATCTATTCTGATAATACGTTTTACCCGTATTGTACCAGCTATAATCAGATTTAAATTCGATTTAAAAAGGTTGTTATTGGATTGTAAGTTGCATGAAAAATAGATAATGAATTGTAATCGTTTGTAATTTTTCATGCGTCTCGAGTCGATTTCCTCTCTAAATATTGCTATCCATTCGTTCAAGTACCGTGAACTATTTGTAATAATTCACAATTTCTACGCCGATTATGACCATTTATACACTACAGACAGGATGTCCCTAAACTAATTTACCAACAAAAAATGCCTCCGTTTTGGAGACATTCGTTTTATTGCGCCTTTTTCTTTTTAGCTGTTGTTTTTCGTTTTGGTTGCTTTGGTTTGGGTTTATCCTTTTTCGCTCGGTCTAAGGAAGCTTGCAAAGCACCCATTAAATCCGTAACATTATCAGGTTTTGGCTTTTCTTTTGCAGTTGTCGTTTGATCTTGTCCTTTTTTCTCTTCAATTAAATCAAGCAATGCCGTACGATACTCATCCTTATATTTATCCGGTTCAAATTCTGTGGTAAGTTGATCAATCAGCATCTTAGCAGTATCTAACTCTTTTTTAGCAATTTCTGTTTCTTCTGGGACGTTTGGTACATCTTGGACATTTCGTACTTCATCTGGATAATGGATCGTCTCCACGACAAGTGTGTTTTCATAGATACGAATGATCGCCAGCTGCTCCTTGGAACGAATCATCATTTTTGCGACGCCAATTTTCCCAGTATCCTGTAATGCAGCTCGTAGCAATCCATATGCCTTGCCTCCACCTTCATTTGGTGATAGGTAATAGCTTTTTTCAAAGTAAATCGGATCAATTTCCTCCAATTTAACAAAGTCCACAATTTCAACAGAGCGATCTTCCTGCTCTTCTTTTAATGCAGCTAAATCCTCTTCTTCTAAAACAACGAATTTATTTTTGGCATATTCATATGCTTTTACAATTTCATCATTTTCTATTTTGCGATCACAAACCGGACAGACTTTTTCATATTTAATCGGTGATTGGCATTCTTTATGTAGCTGCCTTAGTGAAACATCTTTGTTTTCTGTCGCTGCATGTAGTTTCACCGGAATATTCACTAGACCAAAGCTAATGGTACCTTTCCACATCGTGTGCATGAAAAAACCTCCTTTTCCTTTAGTTTGTCGAAATTAATTCTTCTTATCCTCGTTGTTTATTTTCTTCTTGTAAAGCTCATTTTAAGAAGGAAGGGAGTTTTATAAATGGACGTAATGAAGCCCATTCCTAGCTCAGAAATACCTATCGGTGATGAATGGTTATATGAAGTAAAATATGATGGCTTTCGTTGTGTATTAGAATGGAAAGAAGACGGTAGTGTAACCTTAACAAGTAAAAACAAAAAGGATTTAACGCCGCAATTTCCTGAAATTGTTCATTATTGCAAGGACAAAATGGACAAAGTAAAGACGTATCTTCCACTAACGTTTGATGGTGAATTAGTCATTTTAAATAATGGTTTTCAGGCAAACTTCTCTTGGATCCAAAAACGCGGCCGACTGAAAACAAAAGCCTCCATTCAAGATGCTACCTCTAAAAGACCTGCTACTTTTTTATGTTTCGACTTGATTCAGTATCAAAGTGCTACATTAGAGAAGCAACCTTTTGAAAAACGGAAGCAAAAGCTAGTTGACTTATTTCAATTAGTTGGCTTTGATGAACGCATTCGTTACATAGAACCGTATGAAGATGCAGAGCAGTTATGGAAGATTGTTTTTGACTATAAAGGAGAAGGAATAATAGCAAAACGCAAAAGGAGCTACTATGGTCCAGGAAAAAATCATCGAGCCTGGTTTAAGATAAAGAACTGGCGAACCTTTCGAGGGTTTTTAACTGCGTATGACAGTAATAATGGGTATTTTGACGTTTGTGTATTCCATGGAAATGATATGGTGGAAGTCGGTAAATGCAAACACGGTCTGGATGCAGAAGCTTTTGCTACAGTAAAACAGCTCTTTGTACAAAATGGAGAGAAGCAAAATGATAGGTACCTCTTACCACCTGCCATATGTGCTGCCATTCATACATTGGACATTTATCGTGGCGAATTACGAGAACCAGAATTCGATTCCATACTTCCCAATGTTAAAGCAACCGACTGTACAATAGACCAGTTCACTTTAGATATGGCTATGTTACCTACTTCCTTTGATGTCAGTAATACAGAAAAAGCATACTGGCCAGATTATAATCGAACAAAAGGGGACTTACTTGTTTATATAAGAGAAATTGCACCTTATATGCTCCCCTTTCTTCAGGAACGAGCGTTGACAATCATTCGTTGTCCAGACGGTGTAAAAGCCGAATCATTTTTTCAAAAACACCGTCCCAGTTATGCTCCTTCCTTTGTAAAGGGAGTTGGGTCTGGTGATGAGCAATTAATCATTTGTGATTCACTCGAAAGTTTAACATGGTTCGCCAATCACGGTGCAATTGAATATCATGTACCCTTCCAGCGTATCGGAAGTTCTCAGCCAAACGAAATCGTATTTGATTTAGATCCCCCAGATCGAAGCAAATTTGAATGGGCAATTCGTGCAGCAAGAATCATTAAGCAATTACTAGACGATTTAGAGCTAACATCTTTTGTTAAAACTTCCGGAAATAAGGGATTACAAGTTCACATTCCAATTCCAGAGGGGAGCATGACTTACGAGAATACAGCCGTATTCACCCAGGCAATTGCATGGACTGTAGAAAAACAAAAACCTGAATGGTTCACTACCGAACGAATGAAAAATAAACGAAATGGACGCATGTATATTGACTATGTTCAGCACGGAAAGGATAAAACCATTATCGCTCCTTACTCCCCTCGCAAAACAGCTGAAGGTACAATATCTATGCCTTTATTTTGGGAGGAAGTAAATGAGGAATTACGACCCGAACAGTTTACCATTAAAAATGGCTTAGAACGAGTCCAACAGCTCGGCTGTCCTTTTGCTAATTATTTTGAGATTGGAAAGGATCAAAACGTAGAACGTATCATGAATTTGGTGAAGTAACATCTACAAAGTGTATTAGAGGTGGTTGAATATCAGATGATTGGATTAGATATTCAGCCCCCTTTCTAGACAGCCACTTTTCCGGCATATAAACGCAAACTCTAGAAAGGAATAGACTAGCTGGTACTTGCCATTCTAAAACGAATATGGTGTTCCAATCATGAAGGCAATTTCCCAGTGGGGCCCGTTACTTTCATACCTTCATTCCCTCTATGAGAGCATGAAAAAACCGAACAAATTTCAAATTCTAATGGAATTTGAATTGTTCGGTTCTCCCCTTGGGCTAAGACACGATTGTGTATCAGCCTCATTTCCATAATTACATCGAACTATTATCTTCTATTGCAGTTTTATCATTAAATGTTTTAACATTCAATTTTCCAAGGATACGGGATGTCAACGTACCGGATACCATTGCCCCATTTACGTTAAGAGCGGTACGTCCCATATCAATAAATGCTTCGATTGAAATGAGTAGACCAGCCAATGCAACTGGCATGTTCATGGAGGAAAGCACGATTAGGGCAGCAAATGTTGCGCCTCCACCTACACCAGCAATTCCAAATGAACTAATCCCAATTATGACAACTAACTGTAAAATAAACCAAGGATCTAATGGATTTATTCCTACCGTTGGTGCAATCATAACTGCTAGCATCGCAGGATAAATTCCTGCACAACCATTTTGCCCCATTGTTGCCCCAAAGGATGCAGACATGTTTGCTACACCTTGGTCAACCCCAAGAGAATTTTTCTGGGCTGATATATTTAATGGGATTGTTCCCGCACTAGAACGTGATGTGAAAGCGAATCCTAGTACAGGAATTACTTTTCTCAAATACGTGAATGGGTTTAAACCAAATACTCCAACTAATACTAAGTGAATGATAAACATAACCAATAATGCGACATAAGACGCTAATACAAATTTTCCAAGTTCTAAAATTCCCGCAAAATTTGTGTTTGCAACCGTTGTAGCCATTAAAGCCAAAATACCATACGGTGTTAAACGTAAAATCAACGTTACAATTCGCATAACAACGGCATAGACTGCGTTAACCATTTTGGTAAACATTTCTGCTTGTTCTGGATTTTTCCGACGCAAGCCTAATACCGCTATCCCGACAATTACAGAAAAGATAACAACGGCAATTACGGAAGTCGAACGCTCTCCAGTCATATCTAAGAAAATATTTGACGGAATAAAGTTTAGAATCTTTTGTGGTGTTGACTGTCCTTCAACAACATCATCTAATGTTGATTCTAGCATAGCCCCACGTTCCGTTTCTGCTTGGCCCGCTTCGATTTGTTCTGCACTTAAGTCAAACACATAAGCTGCTCCAATACCAATAATTGCAGCAACCATTGTAGTAGAGATTAATATCCCAATAATCCACCCAGACATTTTTCCTAGTTCTGCTGTTTTTTCGAGATTAATAATGGACTGAATAATCGAAACCAATACGAGCGGAATAACGATCATCATTAGAAAATTAATGTAGCCCCGACCAACAATACTATACCAATCTGTTGTTGTTGCGAGAACCTCAGAACCACTGCCATACGCCCACTGCAGGATCCCACCTAGCACAATACCTAGCCCCAAGCCAGTAAATACACGTTTAGAGAACGATACATGTTTGCGTTGCATATAGATTAGTAAACCTATAACAGCAAGCATAACTGCAATATTAAGCAAAATATAAAAAATATCCATCCTATTTACCCCCTATTTCATTTTAATTAGTATATGCACCTAAAAAAGTCGTGCTCCCTAATATACTATAATTCCGATAAAAATAGTATGACTTAAATAAAATACCTTTCTTCTAGCAAACTGTCAAGTAATAAATTTTTGTTAGATTGTTTGATAGATATTACCCATTAAAATAAATCCCTTATTCCGCTCTCAAACAGAATAAGGGATTTATTCTTAACCTTAACTATTGTGCGGAAGGATAGTTGCCTCTAATTCTAGTTCGACATTCCCTTGAATAGCCCGCGATATCATACAGCTTTTCTCGGCCTTTTCAACGAGCTGATGGAGCTTCTTCATTTCCGCTTCTGTTGCATTTAATTCTAACGCAACGGTTGGTCTATGAATAATTTTTTTATACGTAAAAACGCCATTTGTAACATCAACAATTCCTTCTGATTCCAAAGCCATCTCTTTTAGTGGCAGGTTCGCTCGTTCAATCATTGCTGCAAGCGTGATAATATAACAAGTCGCCGCCGCTCCAAGAAGCATCTCGTCTGGGTTTGTCCCAACACCAGGCCCGTCCATTTCTGGAGGAATTGATATTTTTGTTTTCAAGTTTCCCGCATCAATAAACCCTTCACTATTTCGGCCACCCGGCCAGTCTGCATGTAAATGAAAATGATGTTCCGCCATCTAATCACCTCAATTACCATTGTAGCTTTTCTAAAATTGAAACGCTATTACTTCGCCTATCAAGTGAATACGAATTAATAGTAGTTAAAAACTTTGAATGAAGCGAAATGGGAAGGATATTATAGAAGAAGATGGAATCCAGTGAGGGCAATATAATGCCGCATTTCTAACCATTTGAAACTTATTACCATCTAAAATCGTACTACGTATTACAAGGAAAGGAGTATTACTACATGAATACCAAAGTACAAGACTACAGTACAACATTTAAAACACTACAAAAAAACATGAAATGGAAGGTTTCTGATAAGCGAATATTGATGACCATTGCCTCCATCTACGTTATGAATAACAAAAAATTAGATATAACAAAGCTGCTTCAACTTGCCGATAAAATAAAAAGTCGCGCTAGTTTATTTTCGTCCATGAAATCTTATCCACGTTTTACAACTTCCGCTATGTTAGATGTGAATTTCGATGACCCTGAAGCGAAAATTTCGAGTTTATATGATTACTACCATAAACTAAAGCAAGCAAGATTCAAAAGTGGTACGTATACTTATATTGCTGCAACTATCTTACTTACAAATGAACCTCATCCACATTCCATCGAAACATTAATTCAAAAAGCGAAGAAAATTTATGACGGCATGAAACAAGAGCATGGATTTTTAACAAATGAGGGTGACTATCCACTAGCAATGTTACTTGCCTACCAAGAACGGGTGGATTACATTCAACATATTGAAGCGTATTATGAAAGACTCGCAAAAAATGGATTCCGAAAAGGAAATGATTTGCAATTTCTAAGTCACATCCTGTCTTTAAAAGAGGATGAAAATCCCGACAACCTGGTTAACCGCTGTCTTCATGTATCAGATCGATTAAAGGAAGCAGGAATTCGGACCAAAACCATGTACTACCCAGTGTTTGGCATACTCTCTCTTCTACCACCTGATGTATTTCATGTAAACGAAATTATGGATATGTACGATGCACTTTGTGCCGAAAAAGATTTTAAATGGCAAAAGGATATGAATGTGTTAATGGCCGTTAGCTTTTTCGTAAATGATAAATTAGAAAACAAAGGTTTAGCAGAGACTAGTATATATACTGTATTGGAAACCGTCATCCAAGCCCAACAAGCAGTCATGATTGCTACAATGGCTGGTGCAACAGCAGCCGCTACTTCAAGTAGCAACTAACCGGACTCAACGTGAGTTCGGTTTTTTATTCTGCATATTACTGGTCGGCCGAAATTATCGCGACGTCCTGTCGCATTGTCGGTATTAGCGCTTCCTAAGCTTCGGTTAAGAGTGGGAGGAAGAATCCCCCTCTGATTGAAGGTTCACTTTATTCGCATCCAGCCATTCCTTAAGTACTTGAGCGTGATTATGTATTTCATCTTTTGCACCATATATTAATGTTACTTTCTTATTTTTGTTAACCATCTGTAATAGTCGGTTTCGGAATTCTTTTTGTTCCCCTGTTTCCAACTCTTCTAGATATTTCTCTTTAAAAGTACAGAATTTACTAGGGTCGTGGTTAAACCATTTTCTTAGCTCCGTAGAAGGCGCAACCTTCTTCATCCATTCATCGATTTTTGCTTCGCTTTTGGAAACCCCTCTCGGCCATATACGATCGACCAAGACCCGAACCCCATCCCTTTCACTTGGTTGTTCATACGCTCTTTTCAATTGAACTGTCATACCATTCACCTCCAGTAAAATAATTTCTAAAAGTGTTTGCCCTTTCCATGGACTAATTCGTAGTAGATGTATGATGCGACGTAACTTTATTGCTTCAAATTATCCTGTCCTAATGGATGTATTCGTTAGAAAGCCGCTACGACAGAACGCTTCGCTTTCCGCGGGCACGGCCTCAGCCAGGGAACTACTTGAATATGCTTCTTTGTTCCCTTGCGCCGAGGAATTAGCTTCGAAGATTTACTAGTAGACGTAGGCGCATCTGTGCGGGGTCTTCGGACTCGTGCTGTTCCCGCAGGAGTCTACACATTCTGCCTCCGCTGTTAAAGTGTTTCTTATTTTGCGAGAATATACATCATGAAACCTATGATTATTGATTGAAATAATCACAATATATATCAGCGGAGGAAATACACGGAGACTCCTTGAAAAAGAAGTCCACTTTTTCTGCGTGCGATGTGGCCGCTGACGAAGCCTTACTTGTCCTGTGGGAAAGCGAAGACGCTGAGACCCCACAGTGATAAGGAACAAAGGCTAGGATCGCCACGTCCTGTGGCAACGCCTTCGTGACCAACATCCTGTTGGCCCGCGAACGAGGAGGCTCAGCGCGAGCCCACGGAAAGCGTAGTGTATTTCCGTAGCGGTGATAGTGACATCCAAAAGTTTTTTAACATCTCTACGTCGCATTATATACGTTATACGCAACAAACGATTCCAATAGAGGAAAAATTAAAAAGCAATCGTGTCCCGAATAGACACAATTGCTTTTTCTTCTAATGGTCCGTAGCTCTTTCTTCTTCTTTGTTTTTACCTGATGCAAACCACCCAATTACTGCAATTGCAACCAATACTGCATAGAAAATAATCTTCCAAGGTGTTGAGTGTGGAAACTCATGAGGAATCCAATGAATATCTGGATGTGCTAAAACGATGACCGCTAATTTCACACCGACCCAACCGACAATGGCAAAGGCAGCTACTTCAAGACTTGGTCGCTTATGAAGCAATCCAACAAAAATATTAGCAGCAAACCGCATAATAATTAATCCAATCATACCACCGGCAAATATCACAGCGAACTGACCGGTGTCTAAGCTACCAATAGTTCCTAATCCAGTCGGAGGTAAGGCTACGGCCAAGGCTACTGCTGCCAAAATGGAGTCTACCGCAAAGGCCAAATCAGCGAACTCTACTTTTAGTACAGTCATCCAGAACCCACTACCTTTTTTAGGCTCTGCTCCTTCTTCTGCTTCCTCTACATCTGTTTTCTTTTTAAACCGATCATACAGGTTTTTAAAAGCAATGAATAATAAATAAGCAGCACCTAACGCTTGAACCTGCCATACATCGACGAGAAAAGAAATGACGAATAACGATCCAAAACGCAAAATAAACGCACCAGCTAAACCGTAAAATAACGCACGTTTACGCTGTTCTTCTGGAAGGTGCCTAACCATAATTGCTAATACAAGTGCATTATCCGCTGCGAGTAACCCTTCTAAACCAACTAAAATAACTAATACCCATAAATACTCTAGCAATAATTCTGCTCCCATATTTGTCTCTCCCTACTGTAAAAAAATTGTCTTCACAACAGGTAATGACCACACAAAAAGACCCTTACCTGTCATGGTAAAGGTCTCGCAAACAACGTCCGTTGCCAACTTAAGCCGGAGATCGTAATCTCGTAATGACGACTTAAATTGTCCAGCTACTCCCCTTTAGGAATGTTAACTTTATTAAACATGCTTTTACGTAATATGTCAATGCTAAGCCTCTACCAGGACGATGTTTTTAAATTATCCAGTACATCGCATCTTTATTCACGATGTAACAATTTCATTAATAACACTTTCCATCGTTCCTTTTAATTCAGCTAACGTTTGCTCGCTTTCTTCTCTTGTTGAACCAAATACACCATAGTAACATTTTATTTTGGGTTCTGTACCTGATGGACGTAGACATACCCAACTATTTTTCTCTAACTTAAATTTAAACACGTTTTCCTTTGGCAAATCAATTGTTTCTATGGCTTTCGTATCCATCATCATGCGTTCGCTCGTTCGATAATCCTCAACCTTCTCCACGTGTAAATTCCCTATTTCACGTAAAGGAGATTTACGAATCGTTTCCATGATTTCGTTAATCTTTTCGGAACCTTCCTTACCTTTTAAGGTTAACGAGGTCATTCCTTCTAAATAGTAGCCATATTTCTTATATAATTCCTCTAATGCATCCAATAAAGTCCTTCCTTGTTGCTTCCAATAATAAGCCATTTCGATAGCCATTACTGCAGTTTGAACGGCATCTTTGTCACGAGCAAAGCTGCGAATGAGGTATCCATAACTTTCTTCATAGCCAAAAATAAACGTTTCACCTGTTGCATCAAATTGACGGATTTTCTCCCCAATATATTTAAACCCAGTTAATGTGTTTAATGTTTTCACACCATACGAGCTAGCAATTGCTTGACCAAGCTCTGAGGTTACGATTGTTTTAATCAATCGTGCATTATTTAACATTGCTGAATCCGTATTTGATAGGATATAATCGACCAAAAGTGCCCCTAATTGATTTCCAGTTAGTACCGTATATTCTCCAGCTTCATTCTTTACAGCTACCCCCAACCGGTCTGCATCAGGATCTGTTCCCAATAATATATCAGCCCCGTTTTTTATTCCTTTTTGGATAGCAAGTGTAAATGCTTGGTGTTCCTCTGGATTAGGTGAAGCAACTGTTGAAAACTCTGGATCTGGCACAGCTTGCTCTTGAACCACATCAACACCTGTAAAGTTCAACTGCTCTAACCCACGTAATACAAGGTCATTAGCCGTTCCATGTAGCGGAGTAAAGACAATGTTAAAATCCTTTACCTGGTTCAACGTGTCTTCTTTCATTTTCGTTATTTGCTTTAACTGTTCTAGGTAAGCATTATCAATATCTTTTCCGACCCATTTTAGTAATTGTCTTTCCTCTAATTCGGCTTGCTCTAAAACAGGTACCATTAATTCATTCTCTATATCCTTTATTGCATCAATAATCTGATTCGCTTCACGTGGAACCATTTGCCCACCGTCTTCATTATACACTTTAAATCCATTATATTCCGGGGGGTTATGGCTAGCAGTAATCATCACACCACCCGCCGTAGCAAGATAGCGAACTGCGAATGACAATAACGGAGTTGGACGTAATGTTTCAAACACATAGGCTTTTATATCAAAGGCCCCTAATACTTTCGCTGTTTCCAATGCGAATTCTTGTGACATGTATCTTGAATCATATGCAATAACAACACCACGATCTTTAACATTTACTGCATTTTCTAACAAGTACTTCGCAAAGCCATTCACAGCTTTACGTACAGTATATACGTTCATACGATTTGTACCTGGCCCTAGTACTCCACGCATTCCACCAGTTCCAAATGTTAATTCTCTATAAAAAGCATCCTCTAAAGCTTTCGGATCATCTTGCATTTTTTTTAATTCAACCTTTAATGATTCATCTAGCTCAGGAAATGAATTCCATTGCTGGTAAACCTGTTCCCAATTACTCATATGTAAATATCCCCCATTAGTGCTGATATGCTCAAATTTTAGCACATTTTCTATTTATAATCTAACCATGGGTGAAAGGTTTAATTAAATAAAAATAAGGATAAACTAACGAATAATGGAAATCCAAGTCTTTCCATTCAACTAAATTAACGGTAAAATAATAAATATACTATATTCGACGAGAAAGTTGTGATAACTTTGTTTGATAAACGGTGGTTTCAAACATTAGTATTTTTTATTCTAGTTTTTCTATTAATCTTGTTAATTTCGGCTACTAATTTCATTTTTGATCCTGTATTTAAATATGTAGGAGCTGTTGCAATTCCATTTATTGGTGCAGGTATCCTTTATTATTTAACCAAGCCGCTAATGGATTTCTTTATGCGATATAAAATAAACCGCTCCTTTTCCATTCTACTCGTTTTTGTTGTATTAATATTAGTAGGTTTTATTATCGTTATGTATATCGTACCGATTGCACAAAGACAATTTGTTAACCTAGTCAATAATATCCCTAAAATGGTGAACTGGGCACAAGATCTTATTACATATTGGCAGGACAATCAAACATTGATTCCGGAAGAAGTAGATAAAGCAATTAATAACTTCACGGAGAATTTACAAACCTACATTGAAAATGTATTGGAATATCTATTTGGCTTTATTGGCCAATTAATTAGTTTCATTTTTGCTATATTCCTTGTCCCTTTCTTTTTATTCTTTATGCTAAAAGATGGTGACAAACTTGTACCATTTGTGACAAAGATTTTTTCCAAGAAAAAAGCGGCAAACATTCGCACGCTATTAGGGAAAATCGATACCGTTTTAACTTCCTTTATTCAAGGACAGTTAATCGTCAGCTTTTGTGTTGGGCTGTTACTTTTTATCGGCTATCTTATTATCGATCTGGATTATTCACTGACTCTCGCTATTTTCGGGATGGTAATGAATGTGATTCCATTTATCGGTCCCTTCCTATCTGTTATACCAGCACTTATTGTAGGCGCATTTCAAGACCCTATGATGATTGTATGGGTAGCATTGGTTATGATCATTGCTCAACAGATTGAGAGTAACTTTATCTCTCCAAATATTATGGGGCGTGTACTTGCATTGCACCCATTAACCGTTATTACGGTCATTTTAGCTGCTGGAAGCATAGCCGGCTTTATCGGCATTCTATTTGCGGTACCGTTTTATGCCATCGTCAAAACAATTATCGTTCATTTTTATGATACGTATGCAGATTCCAAAAAAGATAAAGACGATGCACTAATATAACAAATCTATCGGGAGCAACCACTATAAAATGCACCTGCAATGTTGAAAATAAATAACATTACAGGTGCATTTTTTATAAAAGAATTTATTCATTAAACCGAAAGACGATCGAAGTCCCAACCTCATAAAAACCGATTCTACGATAAATACGATTGGAGGTTGGATTTGCAGCATCCGTATATAAATTGCAAAACTTAAATCCATCATTTAATAGCTTACTAGATAACGAAGCTACGGTACTAGTAGCATATCCATTTCGTTTAAACTTATTTGGGGTAAAAACCGAATTAATTGTAACTCCGTTCTTTGATTTCCTAGAATTGTTTGCCATTGATACTGGTTTCCCATCGACAACCCATAGATAAATGGATCTGTTTTCAATATAGCTGATTGCCATATTTTCTGCTTTTAGCCTTGTAATATACATATTCGCTTCTTGCCCAAATCGGTAGAACCATTTCGCAATTAACGATCTATGTTCACCCGTAGCTTCAATTAAGTTACCATTTTTCTGAGGGGTTACGTTTACATGGTCTAATTGGTAAATGAATTGATTCATTTCTAGCTGGGCAGCTTTACCGGAACGGCGAGTCCACCCTTGAACAAAGGCCTTTGTAACATCCGTAGGCCCTACCACACTAGGTACTTCCACACCTTCTTGGTGGAAGAAATCTAAGATAGAGTCAATAACAGCTTCATTTATTCCAGTTACATCTGCTAAGATCCAATGCTGTGGAGGTGTCTGCATAAACGCATAAATTACGTTATTATCTTTTTCAACAAGACCTAAATAAACACCTTCTTGGTAGGCATCAACATTATTAAAACCTCGATATAATAACCCTAACATTAAGTTATTCGCTGCCTCTTTTTTTAACAGAAGCTCCTCCACTTTTTTCGTATACGTATGTAATGACTTTTCAAATCTAACCTCCATCCAAACGTCCCCCCCTTTTTGAATTAGTAATATTCTAACTTATTTTCTTGTTTTGTAAAGGGGTTTTCCGCTACACTATATAGTGAATATTTGCTATTGAAACGAAGCGAACACTTACTTTTGGCTATAGATTCTCCTCTCAGCCTGCGGTAAACTTGACGATGAGGGATTTTTCCAGTTACATTCATATTAAACGGGAGTGGTAGACATGACAAAAGAACAATTAGAAGCAAAACTTGACGAACTTAAGTCTGATTATGTTCGTATTCAAGCAGATTTAGATAAACTAGTGTATGTACGCGGAAGAGAATCTTCTGCTCAAGAACAGTTAGTACGCTTGGAAAATGAAATTGCAGAAGTCCGCAAACAGCTTGAAAATATCGAAGAAAAATCATAAATTTAGAGGGATTCGCCAGCAAAAATTGCCAAAGTCCTCATGTTATTTATGCAAGAAATTCTTATATACATGAAAATCGCCCAACAAAATTTGTTGGGCGATGTTATTATTGTTCATCTTCTAGTCTTGTTTCAATTTTAGCTTTTTCTTTCGTTGGTGGCATCAGGCTCACAATCGTGTCGCCAACACCTGGTACAGTACGCATCTCTTCTGAGTAAAATTTAATTTGACCAGTAGGCTTAATTAAATATAAGAAGACGGTTTCCTCATCTTTATCTTGCAAATATTGCTTGTAATTATATTGCTCGGTTATTTTTGTTTGGCGGAAAACGAATCCTCGTTCAATCTTTTCGATTAAATCATCCAATGGTGCTTCTTTTTTAAATAACACCCTTCCGCCTACTTTAGAAACAATTTCCTTTGATGATCCATACTCACGATCATATGGACTTACTTTAAATACATTGGTACGCCCATACTCTGGCATAAACGTTGTACAAACTAGCGCATTATATGAATTGCTCGTTGTAGCAGAGATTAAATACTCATATGGAATTGTATCTAAGTTATATTCCGTTTGCTCAGAAAGCATATCTTCATGGTAGAACGGAACTCCCGATTCTCGTGCAATCCGTAGTCTTTCCCATGAGTTATCAACGATAATAACCGGAACACTGGCTTTGATCAACGATTTCGCTAATTCAACGGTAAATTTATTACTTCCAACGATTAGAGATCCTGGTCTGCCTTCCATCGATAGATTAAGTTTTTTTGCTAACCAGCCAATGGAAAATCCATGTGCCAATACGGTAAAGAACACTAAACCAAAGGTTAACGTGGTTAAGATGGATGCATCCTCATATCCCGCTTCTGTTAATACACTAGCAAAATAACTCGAAACGGTAAGTGCCACAATACCACGTGGTGCAATCCAACCAACCAAGAATTTCTCATTCGTGGTTAAGCCACTCCCTATAGTTGATAGAAAGATTGACAACGGTCTAACCGCAAACATCATCAACAATACATAGCCAATAATATTGGGATTGAAAATGTGTAGTAACGTATCCATTTTCAGAGAAGCTGTTAGCATAATAAAAATCGCTGATATTAACAGAATGGTGATATTTTCTTTAAAATGTCTCATATCCGATACAGAGCTAATTCCCATATTCGCAAGGGTCATCCCCATTGCCGTTACCGATAATAACCCTGTCTCATGCATAATTTCGTCTGCAATTGTAAAACACAAGATGACGACAACAAATACAGCTGGTGACTTCAAAAACTCTGGAACATGACCTGTTTCAAACATCCAGCCAATTCCGCGACCACATAGCCAACCAAATATGGCTGCAAATATGGAAGCAGCAAAGAATAGAAGAAGTGCTGATCCATCTGGAGTTGTTGATGTTAAATAAGCAATGATTTCAAAAGCAAATACAGCAAGCAATGCACCAATAGGATCAACAATAATCCCTTCCCATTTTAATATCTTAGCAGGTCTTGGTTTCAGTTTGGATTGACGAAGCAACGGCATGATAACAGTTGGTCCAGTTACGATAAACAACCCACCAATTACAAATGCGACAGCCCACGATAAACCGGCAATATAATGTGCGGTTAATGAACCTAGAATCCAAGCAATAAAAGCTCCTACGGTAGAAATTCGAAAAACCGGTTTTCCTAACCCTCGCAATTCCTTAAAGCTTAAATTTAAGCTCCCTTCAAAAAGAATAATTGCAACTGCTACTGAAATAATAGAACTATATAGTCGGCCAAAGTCTTCTTCTGGATTGATTATTCCTAGGATCGGCCCTACTAATAAACCAGTGATAGACATAACAACAATAGCTGGCATACGATAACGCCATGCTAACCACTGAGATCCGATTCCAAGAAGACCTATAAGCATAATTTCAAATAATAATGACGGAACCATCAGATACCCCCTTAAATCTAGTATGTTGCAATTCATCGTCCACGATCAAACGGACAGTGGAATTGCCCATAAATTAAAATATAAAGACATTCTAAATGTGAAAATAGATATTGTAAACTATATTCTCTTTACAAATCGCAACTTTATTCTATGAGTGGTTTTTATTTGTTGATTTTACAAGGGTTTCACGCTAGAATTCAGAACTATCTTTTTTTAATTGACATTATTTTCTATAGCTAGTAAGCTTAATTTGTTTGTCTTTTACGGTTAATTATTTGAATTTTACTAAAAATAATCTTATTTGTATGTGAACTTGTTTCTATTATTTTATGGAATGGCAGAAAACATACATTGTCTTTTAAGGAGTTCGAATCATGAATAAAGATACCTTCACAATTGGATTTATGTTATTTGCTCTATTTTTTGGAGCTGGTAATTTAATATATCCGCCTACACTAGGGATGGAATCTGGCACCTCCTATTGGGCTGCAATATTTGGTTTTGTCATTACAGGGGTTGGACTTCCTATTCTAGGAGTAACTGCCATTTCTTATGTACAAAATGATGCTCGAGAACTAGCAGATCGTGTCCATCCAGCATTTGGATTGATTTTCACTTCGGTAGTTTATTTAGCAATTGCTCCTTTTTTCGGTATTCCGAGAGCAGCAACGGTAGGATATGAAATGAGTGTGGTCCCCTTCGCAAAGGAGCCATCTTCGTTATCATTATTTATCTTTACTACCATATTCTTTTTACTGGTGTATCTAATAAGCCTTAATCCATCCAAAATGGTGAATCAAATTGGGCAACTTCTCACACCAATTTTATTATTAGCTATTGTCGCTCTAAGTATCGGCGGTTTTATACTGATTAAGAATCCACTTGGCCCACCCGCGGAAAAATATCAAGAATCCCCTTTTTTCACCGGATTTGTAGAGGGTTACTTAACAATGGATGCTATTGCAGCCGTCGCTTTTGGAATCATTGTTGTAAATGCGTTTAAGGAACGTGGCATGACGAACCACCAGGAATTGTTCCGATCAACCCTAAAGGCTGGTTTGATCACTGGAATTGGACTATTTCTTGTATATGCATCCATCGGTTGGATTGGGGCTAGCATCTCTTCTGCTGGCACTTATACGAATGGTGGGGATATACTTTCAAGTGCAGCTCGAATTGTATTTGGTGATTTCGGTGTACTTCTATTAGGAATCATTGTTACTTTAGCATGTTTTACCACATCAGTAGGCTTAGTAGTTGCGGCTGGGCAATTCTTTACAAAGGTAACAAAAATACCTTATAAATGGCTTGCGCTAGTTATTACTGCAGGCAGTTACTTAATCGCAAACCAGGGATTAAATACAATTATTAAGTTTTCCATTCCTGTTCTAACATTTATTTACCCAATTGCCATTGTACTCATTGCCTTAACTTTTATGCATCGATTATTTGGTGGACGTACAGCTGTTTATCGATGGGCTATTCTTTTCACGGCAATGATTAGTTTATATGACGGACTTATTGCGTTTGGCTTTAAGCTGGATAATTTAACTACATTTTTGGCAATGCTTCCCTTTTTCGAAATTGGGTTAGGATGGCTTATTCCAGCTATAGCTGGTGGATTACTCGGTTTTTCCGTTCAAAGATTTGTCAGAAACGATGCTTAAACGATTCACCTCCTTTTAGGTGGATCGTTTTTTCTAGCTGGATAGCAAGTTGATTTTAAGGAACTTATTTTATTGTATTAGTGAATCTCTATTATTGGGGGTTGCTTCATCTCCAATGATAGTTAGATGAACGAATCGATCATTTGACTTTCCGTTGATCCTCCACTTTACTCCTCGGTTTTTGAAGTGGGGTGCTTACGAAGCACAGGACTAACTAGTGACGACAATGTTCGAAAGTTCGTCGCATTTATGTCAGTCTTCCAGTTATGTACGGGATAAAATGCAATTTTCAAAGAATCCCTCCTTTCTTGTAAAAAATATGGTAGGATAAAAAAAGAAAGGAGTAGACCCAAATTGATTGCTGAACAAGAAAAACTATTACAAACTTATTTTGGCTATGAATCTTTTCGGCCAGGCCAAAAAGAAGTCATTAACCATATCATACATACGAATAATACATTAGCGGTTATGCCTACTGGTGGAGGAAAGTCACTATGCTACCAAATACCAGGACTCTCACTTAATGGCACTGCAATCATTATTTCCCCATTAATCTCACTAATGAAAGACCAAGTTGATGCCCTTCAAGCACTAGGAATTCCAGCTACTTTTATTAATAGTTCACTAACAACAGAGGAACAACGAACCCGTCTTCGCGAATTGGAAGCACAGCGCTATAAGTTTGTTTATGTTGCGCCAGAACGATTTGAATCTTCGATGTTTGTTTCTATTATTAGAAGAATTCCAATTGCATTGGTAGCTTTTGACGAGGCACACTGCATCTCGCAATGGGGCCATGATTTTAGACCAAGCTATCGGTCGATCGTGCCGCAGCTAAAACAACTAAACAATATTCCGGTTTATGTTGCCTTAACTGCTACTGCTACCGAGGAAGTGATCTCAGATATTCAATCCATGTTAGACATTGGAGCCGAACATGTTGTCAATACTGGTTTTGAAAGAGAAAATTTAGCTTTTCATATTGTAAAGGGAAAAGATCGAACAAGCTATATTCGTTCCTTTTTACAGGAGCACACTGATGAATCGGGAATTATTTATACCGCAACAAGAAAACAAGCAGACAGCGTCTATGAACAGTTACAAAAACGGGGGATTTCAGTTGCCAAGTACCATGCAGGAATGTCAGAAACAGCCAGGAAACAAGCCCAGGCAGCATTCATTCATGATGAATGCTCGGTAATGATTGCAACGAACGCTTTCGGAATGGGCATCGATAAATCCAACGTCCGTTATGTCATTCATTATGCAATGCCAATGAACATTGAATCCTACTATCAAGAGGCTGGTAGAGCAGGAAGAGACGGTGAAGCCAGTGATTGCATCCTATTGTTCTCTCCTCAAGATATTCAATTGCAGAAATTTCTTATTGAACAATCCCTAATGGATGAGCCAGCCAAGCAAAATGAGTACAAGAAGCTGCAAGCAATGGTCAATTACTGTCATACGCAAGGTTGCCTTTCCTCGTTTATACTCGATTATTTTAATGACACCTCGCTCAAACAGAATTGTGGACGTTGTAGCAATTGTGTAGAGCGACTAGAAAAAACAGATATTACTGAAGAGGCCCAGATGATCCTCTCTTGTGTGAAGCGAATGGGAGAACGCTTTGGTGTTGGTATGACGGCAAAAGTACTGAAGGGATCCAAAGATAAGAAATTAATGGATTTCAATCTTCATCAGCTATCAACATACGGAATCCTGTCAGCCTATACTGAAAAAGAGTTAACGGAGCGGATCCACTTTCTAGTTGCCGAACAGTTGCTTGCTACAGAGGAAGGCAAGTTTCCAACATTAAAGCTAAATCATCAATCCGTTGACGTTTTAAAAGGGAAACGCTCTGTAACGATGTACACTGCTCCAATCCCAACTAGTGAAGAAGCAGATTACCAGGAAGATTTATTTGCTATGTTACGAGATCTAAGGAAGCGACTTGCAGATGAAAAAAATGTTCCACCATATGTATTATTTTCCGATGTAACCCTAAAAGAACTTAGCCGATATTTTCCGGAAACAAAAGAAGATATGTTAGCCATCAAAGGGGTCGGAGAAAGAAAGTTTGAACAGTACGGCGAAGTTTTTCTAGATAAGATTCAAGAATGGCGTAAGGAGAACCCTGATGTGAAAGTGAAAATTCGAATTAGTGACGCCCCTAGACCAAAACGAAAAAAGGAAGCCGATGATACACCAAGTCACATTACGAGTTATAACATGTTCCAATCAGGAAAATCCATTAAAGACATTGCCTCCATTCGGGAATTGACCAAAGTAACCGTTGAAAACCATTTATTCAAAGCATATGCAGATGGCTATCCAATAGCATGGAATATCTTTTTTAACGAGAAAGAAGAAGCAACGGTTTTAGCTGCACGAGAGCAGATAGATGAACCCAAACTAAAACCATTAAAAGAATCGCTGCCGGATGACTATGATTATACAAAGATCAAGGCAATATTAGCGAAGAATGGCTTGATGTAGGTGGAGTGGAAAAAGCTTGAGGAAACAAATTACCTCAAGCTTTTTTGAGATGGTTTTTTGTAGATGATGAGAAGTAGTTTGGATAGGTTATCGACGTTTGTATATGGGTTTATGGGTTTATGGGTATCGACCGTTTGCTCC
>NZ_FOHE01000010.1:0-114727 GCF_900111445.1 Oceanobacillus limi
AGTTCTTCCTCAGTATCTGCTAATTGCTTATCCTTTTTCATTAGTTCGCGTTCTTTTTCTTTCAATTGTTGTTCTAACTTTTTCAATCGTTCCTCAGCTGCAACAGGTTCATTTTCAAATTCACGATATTTCGTCATCCAATCATGCAAACAACTTAAAGGAAGCTTTAATTCAGCTGCAATCTCTCTCATTGTTTTCTTTTGCTGTTGTTCTTGCGCAAATTTAACAGTTTCTTTTTTAAATTCTTCACTATACCTTTGCCGATGTTCACCCATGGAACCCCTCCTATGATTATCATTTTAACCTAAAATGATGTTCGTTAAAGGGTATCCACTTTTTATTCTAGCTTCACTCATTCCTCTATTAGACATAAATCAGGGCAAATTATACTTGAACAAGGTAAATAAAGGAATGAGGAACCTAAACCTTGCTCCAGACCTATTATTTCATCTATTTAGCGGAATGAGGTTCCACTTCGTTTTTGATGTGGATCGTGGTTCCGTTAAACGACAAATAAACCCAAATTAAAAACCCGAATGATTTCAGAACGTCATCATTCGGGTTTAGCGTGGGATAGTCCCTATCCTCTTCCTACTTATTTACTTAAACTTTCTTTTTGCCTTAACTCTACACGTCTGATCTTTCCAGAAGTTGTTTTCGGGAGTTCATTGATAAATTCAACTTCTCTTGGATATTTATATGGTGCAGTCAATTCTTTTACGTGATCCTGTAAAACTTTGACTAAACCAGGGTCTTCTCGATTAACATTTTCTTGTAATACGATAAATGCTTTGACAATACTTCCACGTACTTCATCCGGACTCGCAACAACTGCACATTCTTGAACGTACGGATGTTTGACCAATGCATCTTCGACTTCAAATGGGCCAATTGTATAGCCAGAACTAATAATAATATCATCACGACGACCTTCAAACCAAAAATAACCATCTTCATCTTTTCTTGCTTGATCACCGGTGATGTAGTATTCACCTCTTCTTGACATCTGGGTTCGTTCTTCATCTTTATAATATTCACGGAATAATGCGGGACTATTAAGTCGAACGGCAATATCGCCAACCTCATTAATGGCAACTGGTTCTCCGGACTCATCAATAATTTCTACTTCATTACCTGGAGTGGGTTTTCCCATCGAACCTGGCTTTACTTCCATATCTTTCATAACACCTAATAATAATGTATTCTCTGTTTGACCATACCCATCCCGAACAGTCACATCGAAGTATCTTCTAAACGTATCAATAACTTCAACATTTAATGGCTCCCCAGCAGAGACAGCACTATGAAGCGCAGGTAATTGATAATCCGATAAGTTATCTACTTTTGCCATTAAGCGATATTCTGTAGGTGTACAACATAGTACATTCATATCATGATCCTGTAACAGGCTTAAATATTTCTTAGGGTCAAATTTGCCGTGATAAATAAATCCACTAGCACCTGTTCCTAGAACCGATAAGAACGGGCTCCATATCCATTTCTGCCAGCCAGGACCTGCGGTAGCCCATACTTTATCTCCTTCTTGTATACAAAGCCAGTTTTCCGGTGCCGTTTGTAAATGAGCATATCCCCAGCCATGTGTATGCACAACTCCTTTAGGATTACCCGTTGTACCAGATGTGTAGGATACAAAGGCGATATCATCACGAGTTGTTTGAGCTGTTTCTAACTCATTACTAGCATCCTCCATAAGGCCATCTAAAAATAGCCATTCCTCAGAAGGTTTGCCAACGACGAATTTTTTCAATTGATCATATTCATGTAAATCTTTGTATTGATTGACGAATGGATAATAGCTTACAACCCCATCAACTTCTCCATGACTAACACGGTATTGAAGGTCTTTCGTTTTCAGCATTTCAGAACTAGGGATGATGACAATTCCCGTTTTTAACGCTGCTAAATATACTTCGTATGCTTCGATTATGCGTGGGATCATGACGAGGAGTTTATCGCCTTTTTTCAATCCACTATCTAAGAAAGCGTTTCCAATTTTATTTACATGTTCTACTAATTGGGCATATGTAATGTCACGATTATTTCCCGTTTCGTCCTCCCATATCAACGCTTTTCTATTCGGAGCTATTTTAGCATGCTTCTCTACTTCCATCGCAATATTGTAATCAACTGGAGCAATTAGATCTTCGCGCTTCATTCTACCAACTCCTTAATTATATTTGGAATTAGTATATCAAATATTATAAATATTTAAAATGATTAAATGAACCCAAGTATACAAAGGCACTTTTAGAATTACAAATATACAGCATATAAAAAAGCCGATGATGTATTCTCATCGACTTAATAACCATAGATTCCTTCTGGGATCTTGTCCTTTATAACAAAATCATCTAAGCTTTTAAATGTGTAACCTTCTTTTTTAAGATCTGTAATTAAGTTATCCAATGCTTTTGCATTGTCTTCTGAAACAGCATGTAGCAAAATAATTGCACCTGGGTGTATTTGTTTTTTGATTTGATCATAAGCAAATTTCCACCCTCTTTGAGCATCTGTGTTCCAATCTATGAATGCTAAAGACCAAAACACATGAATATACCCTAATTCATTAGACCATTGTAGGGTCTTTTCGTTAAACATTCCCCTTGGTGGGCGCATGTATTTCATATCCTTTTGATCTGAAATATCTGCTACTGCTTTTTCAAGTGATTCAAGCTCTCGTTTCATTACATCCTTCGTTACAATGGTAAAGTCTGGATGATGATAGGAGTGGTTCCCGACAATATGACCCTCATCGACCATTCGTTTAATCAAATCTGGTTGACTAGAAACATAATGCCCTGTTACAAAGAATGTTGCTGGTACATTCTCTTTTTTTAACACATCTAGCACTTCATCGGTATACCCTTGTTCATAACCATTATCAAATGTTAAGTATATATTTTTTTCTCCTGATTCATCGACATAATAAGCACCATACTCTTTTAATATGTCTCGATACTTTCCAACATAAGGGACTTCATGGTTATCATTTTTCTTGAATCCCCAGCCATACCCTTTGGCATGAACATTTCCAGTATTAATGGAGAAACTAAGAAAGAAAATAAATGTGATTAATACTATCATTCTTTTCCTTTTCATATCAACCCACCTATCTGCTCTCTTACTATCCCCCATCCGTAATGAACTTATTCATTAAAAAATAATAGCACCTAACCAACCAAACAGGAATAATGGAATATTAAAGTGAATAAAAGTCGGTACACATGTATCCCAAATGTGATTGTGCATTCCATCTGCATTCAATCCAGACGTTGGTCCAAGTGTACTATCTGAAGCTGGAGAACCCGCATCACCTAACGCACCAGCAGTACCAATTAATGTTGCTGTTGCAAGAGGTGAAAAGCCTGCCGTCATACAAATTGGGACAAAAAGTGCTGCGATAATTGGAATCGTACCAAATGAAGAACCAATTCCTAGTGTGACTACAAGACCAACAAGTAATAGGATAAAGGCAATCAATGGTTTATTATCCCCTAAAAATCCAGATGATACTTCTACTAATGCATCAACAGATCCAGTTTCGGATAAAATATTCCCAAATCCAGAAGCAACAAGCATAACAAAGGCAATGGTCCCCATCATGCCAATTCCTTCGGTAACGATTTTGTCTCCATCTTTAAATGGAACAACAATAAATAAGAACATAATAGCTAAACCAGTTAATGCACCTAATATTAAATTACTTGTAACTAATTGGACTGCTAATGCAGCTACGATAGCTACAAGTGTCCATACGTGCTTGATATTAAATGAAACATTTGATGAAGTGACTTTCTCTTCCACTACATTCTCGGAATTTTCATCATAGCTTCGATCTTTACGGTACGTAACAAAAATAGCTATTAATAAACCTAATACCATTCCAGACCCGGGAACAAGCATCGCTAACACTGCTTCAGAATCCGTTAATGCAGATCCATTTTGTTCCATTCCATCAATAATAATACCGTGGAAAATAGCTCCAAATCCTGCTGGTATCATAATATAAGGCGCTTTAAGGCCAAATGTCAAAGCTACTGCAGCACCACGACGATCCAGTCGCATTTTATCAAAGAGCTTTAATAATGGTGGAATTAAAATAGGAATAAATGCAATATGCACTGGAATTAAGTTCTGTGAAAATGATGCAACACCAGCTATAGCTAATAACATCATTGTTTTCTTTCCAGTAAGGACACGAATTAAATAGTTTACAAGAATCGTAGTAATTCCTGTGTAGCTAATCGCAACGGCAAAAGCACCTAGCAAGATATAACTTAAAGCAGTGTTTGATGCACCTCCCATTCCACTTACTAACATCTCTATGGAATCAACTAACGATAAACCAGATAATACACCTGCGGTAAGAGCAGCAAGAATAATAGCAATAATAACATTAACACGTAATAAACTGAGAACGGTCATAATTAAAACCGAAATAACAACTACCCACTCCATCTTTCTTCCCCTTTCAACTTTTAACTCTTTACTATACTAAAGTACTAAAGTGATAAAATCAACCCCTTTTTTATAATTCCTGTAAAAAAATAAAAAGCTCTGGACATGCAGAGCTTTTCAACAGGTCTATTCTTTCACTTGGAAAGAGAACGATACATGATCTTGTATTGGGATCCAAGCACCAATGCCTTGCTTGGTTACATTTTTAACAACAATGGACTTTTTAGACCCTTTTAATTGAATATAAACCTCACCAAAGGTTACTTGTCCTTTCTCATTTACAGCAGGGGCATATGCATTCAGTTCACCATATTTTTTTGGAGGTATCGCATATGAATTTTCTTTCTTTGTATCTTTTCCAATTGTCGTCGTGTAGGAAAGTGGTAATTTGGTTTTATCTTTTGCTTTCAATAACATCATCGTTTTTACATCAGCTGCATTGGATATTTTACTTGTTAGAGCACCTTTAATTTCTTTTTGTTCCTCTTGCATGTAATTTAATTTCTGGTTACTGTCTCCACCTAAATTGTTTAATTCATTAGTGTTAATAGGCTGGAACTCCCAATTAACCGTTGTTTCGGAAGACTGATAACTTAATGGCCAACGTCCTAAAAAGACAGAACCACGATATCCAAACGCAATTGGAGAGGGATTAAGAGAAGTTTCATTTAACATCTTAATCAGGTTTGGATTTTCAATCGGTACTTCTACTTCATCAATTAGCTCTTGGGTTAATTCGCTTGGTTCAATTATTCCCTCATCTTCTGTTGAATTCGGATAGGTATTTTCTTTAGAAATATTTAGCACATGACTAGGGACAGAATATTCATCTTTTTCCTCTTGCTTTTCTTCCTTTTTATTTTCTTCTTCTTCACCGAAGCTAATGTCAGGAAACGACCATACAACTGCAGTAAGTACAATTAAAGCAACGAAAAATCGTTTCATTCTCTGCATGATTGCACTCCTTTCTTTTTGATATAGTTTTTTCGTAGGAATAAATATTATACTTAAATCGTGTAAATTGACTTTTATTCATGAAACAAATTAAATTGAAGGAGCAATAATTTTTTAAAAAGGAGGAATCCATTTGGTTTCACCTAGATTTCGTTTTTGGATCTTAATCGCCCTTGTAACCATTTCAGGATTCTCTCAAGGAATGTTATTACCGCTATTAGCGATCATCTTGGAGCAAAACGGCGTATCCTCATCGGTTAATGGATTACATGCCACTGGTTTATACATAGGTGTATTAATTGCTTCCCCTTTTATGGAAAAACCGATGCAAAAATTTGGTTTTAAACCGGTTATTCTAGTTGGTGGGTTTCTTGTTTTTCTTTCTTTAGCATTATTCCCATTATGGGAATCATTATGGTTTTGGTTTATCTTAAGGGTTACCATTGGGATTGGAGATAATATGCTCCATTTCGGTACACAGACATGGATTACTACAACTGCCGCAAAAGAGACAAGAGGAAGAAGTATTGCTTTATACGGAATGTTCTTTGGGTTAGGATTTGCAATTGGTCCATTAATGACGAGGCTACTTGAAGTAAGTGACGCATTCCCATTTATCGTCTCTGCAATCATGAGCATGATTGTTTGGTCACTCATGTTATTTGTTCGCAACCGTTGGCCTGAAGAGGAAGGTACGGATACTACGACTGCAACAAATAACTCATTTAAACGATTTATCCAGACCGGTAAAATAGCCTGGATTGCGTTATTGGCACCTTTTGCATATGGATTTATGGAAGCCATATTACATGGAATTTTCCCAATTTATGGTTTACGCATCGGTCATGATACAAATGTTTTATCGTTAATTATCCCCTGCTTTGCCGCAGGAAGCCTGATTTCGCAGTTACCATTAGGAATTATGAGTGACCGTTATGGTCGTCGTAATATTCTTCTATTTGTTTTAACGGGTGGACTATTTATGTTCCTATTCGCTGCATTCTTTGATACATCTGCTATTGCCTTATTTATCTTGTTCACACTTGCCGGTATGTTTGTCGGGTCCTTATTCTCGTTAGGTATCTCTTATATGACGGATTTATTACCGAAGAACCTGCTTCCTGCTGGAAATATTATGTGTGGTGTAGCATTTAGTATCGGAAGTATAAGTGGACCTTATTTAGGAGGATTGTTTTTAGAATTCTTACCAGGAGTTTCTTTCTTTTATGTACTTGTGGTGATGATTAGTTTAATTATTGTTGCTCTCCTTGTAAAAAGAGAAAATGTGGAGACCGTTTCAGCTTCATAATAGTATAAAAAGAAATCGGGTACGTTACCCGATTTCTTTTTATAAAAATCTACTAAACCGATTCTCCATCCTATCTTGTATAAAGGAGATCACGATACACAATGGCCAATAGATTAATGCAACAAGGATATACATTGTCATCGCATCATACGTTTTACCAGCAACAATTTGAGTCTTTTGAAACAGTTCTGGAACTGTTATAACCGCTGCTAAAGATGTTGCTTTGACAATATCCATAAATACATTTGTTAATGGTGGCACAGCAATTCTTGTTGCTTGAGGTAATATTATTTTTCGTAACGTTTTCCAATACCCTAAGTTTAAAGCTTTTGCCGATTCCCATTGTCCATTGTCAACACTATTTAATGATGCACGATTAATCTCAGCAATATATGCTGCACTGTTCAATCCGAAACCTAATATAGCAGCCGTGATTGCTGTAAATTCTATACCAATTACGGGGAGTCCAAAATATAAAATGAATAAGAAAACTAGAAGAGGAGTCCCTCGCATAAATGATATATATATACGTGCCGGCCAACGCAGGGACCGCTTATTAGATCCTCGACATAATGCTAAAAATAGTCCTAGCACTAATCCCAAAATCATTCCTATTATCGAAACAAGAAGGGTAATGGGTAAACCTCCCAATATAAACGGAAGATTTTCTATGGCTAATTGGACATCAAACAACCCACCGAAATCTAACTCCCTAATATTCATGTGTACTCCTTATATATCTAAGTCATCTATTTCTATTATTTCTTTTTCAGGTTCAACAGAAGCATCTTCTTCATAAAATTTAATTGCTAATTCAGATAATGTTCCATCTTCACGCATCTCTTGCAATGCTTCATTAATTTTTTCTCGTAACGTATCTTCACCCTTCGGAACGATTACGCCTGAAGTCGTTAAATTAAAGTTCAAATCAGGGTGTAAATGGATATCAAAATCTGGGAATGCTGCTACACCAAATTTTGTTAAATAATAATCATTGATTACTACATCCGTTCTACCGTTATCAACATCACGAAGGTATGCTTCATTTGGAGCGTTTCCATATGTTACGACCTCTGCACCAAATTGTTCCGCAATTTGACTATAAATCGTCGTGGCCCCACCGCCGTTCTTTTTACCTTCTAAATCTTCCAAGGATTCTATTCCTGAATTATCCTCTTTACGTACTGCCATTGTGATATAGGAGTATTTATAAGGATCACTGAAATCAAATTCTTCTTTTCTTTTATCCGTGATTGTTCCTGATGAAATATCTATTCTTCCACTTTTTATAGCTGGAAGGACATTATCAACACCAATAATTTCGAACGAAATATCTAAATCAAGACGTTTCGCAATTTCCCTCATCGTTTCTACTTCATAACCAGTTAATTGATCCTCTGTTTCTTCATCCCCTTCATAATAGGAAGCAGCTATCAAAGTTCCTGAAGTCCCTACTACGATCTCTCCCGCTTCTTGAATTCTATTCCAAGCATCCTCTCCTGAAGATCCTTCATTCGAGTTCGTTGCGCCCTCTTCAGAATCCGCACAAGCGACTAATAACACTGCTCCTACTAACAAGACTATAAATAGATTTATTTTTTTCATAGTCATAATGCCCCCTTCTTTAATTGTTATACAAAAAATTCAAATATTATTGTAACAGTAGTAATCAATTAATTCAATAATTAATCGACTGTTATCATTCAAAATACAAATTATATTAATACAGTTGCACCTGTATTATTAAATGTATAATCACACGCAATTATTCTTGACAACGATTCTATACGTGTTATGATTATAACGAATATTAAATTATAATAATTATAAATAAGCTTTTTGATTTTTACTTTACTATAAAACTGAAAGCAATTCTCTTTTAGGAGGTATTGATGTTGACTGCAAAAACAGAGTCAGTTAGACCACCATCCAAAAATAAACATATGCATTTTGCAAGGAACTTCTTCAAGAAATCGATCCTTCCACATATCGAATTAATTGCTGCACTTTTGAGTGGTGCTATTATTCTCCTTACGTGGCTATTGGCAGATCATCTTACCAGTCAAATTTGGATCACATTACATTTACTAGCATTCATCATAGGAGGATATGCTAAAGCAAAGGAAGGTATTCAAGAAACTATTGCGAATAAAGAACTAAATGTAGAAATGCTTATGATTTTTGCAGCTATTGGTTCAGCAATCATAGGTTACTGGACAGAAGGTGCTATTCTAATCTTTATATTTGCCTTATCTGGTGCTTTGGAAACATATACAATGAATAAAAGTAACAAAGAAATATCTGCTTTGATGAATCTTCAACCAGAGCAAGCAACATTAATAGAGGGGAAAGATGAAAAAATTGTACCCGTATCTAAGTTAAAGGTTAACGATCGGATACAAGTTCGCGCAGGAGAAAGAATTCCAGCAGATGGAGTTATTTTGAATGGATCCACCGCAATTGATGAAAGCGCGATTAGTGGAGAATCTATTCCGATAAATAAAAAGTTAAATGATGACGTGTTTGCTGGAACGGTTTCATTAGATGGCACGATTCAAGTTGAAATTACAAAACCGTCCCATGAAACGATGTTCCAGAAAATAATTCAACTCGTTCAATCTGCTCAGGAGGAAAAATCACCTTCTCAGTTATTTATTGAAAAATTTGAAGGGACCTATGTAAAAGTAGTGTTGCTCGTTGTTACGGTCATGATGTTTTTACCCTATCTTGTATTTGGATGGTCATTATCCGAAAGCATCTATCGCGCTATGATTTTACTCGTCGTCGCATCTCCTTGTGCTTTGGTGGCTTCGATTATGCCAGCAACCTTATCCGCGATATCAAATAGCGCAAAAAAGGGAGTCCTGTTTAAAGGTGGCGTGCATATCGAGAACCTAAGTCATGTGAAAGCAGTAGCCTTTGATAAAACAGGGACATTAACAAAAGGGAAGCTAGTGGTTACCGATGTTCATTTGAAGGATACGCTTCACCAAGAAGACATCTTGGTTGCAGTAGAAGCAATTGAAAAGCAGTCCACTCATCCTCTTGCAAAGGCATTAACGACATATTGTCAAGAACGGGTTAATCATAAACAATCCCCTAATGTAGAAGCCATGAAAACAATTGGTGGTAACGGAGTTAAAGCAACACTCCAACAACATGAGTGGAAAATAGGCAAAGCCGAGTTTGTTGGTGAGGAGGAAGCAAAAGAATTTCAAGGTGGTATATTGAACACATTAGCCTCTCAAGGAAAATCCGTAATTTTTGTTCAAAAAGATAATGAAATAGTTGCTGCATTTGCACTCAAGGACACGATTCGAGAAGAAACCAAACATGCGATTCGTTTGTTACGAAAAAACGGTATTCACACGATTATGCTAACAGGTGACAATGAATTAACTGCAAAGGCAATTGCTACAGAAGCAGGAATAGATGATTATATTGCGAATTGCTTACCAAAGGAAAAAGTAACCCATATCAAACAGCTCAAAAAACAGTATAAAAATGTAGCAATGGTTGGCGATGGAATAAATGATGCCCCTGCATTGGCAACAGCTAATTTAGGAATTGCAATGGGTGAGGGAACAGATGTCGCATTAGAAACATCTGATGTCGTCTTAATGAAAAATAACCTCGATAAAATTACAAATGCTATTAAACTATCAAAACGAATGAATCAAATCGTAAAGCAAAACATTTACTTTTCATTGAGCGTTATTGTTGTATTAATTTTCACCAACTTTTTCCAGGTCATCGATCTCCCGCTTGGAGTAATTGGCCATGAGGGAAGTACTATTCTCGTTATATTAAATGGTTTACGCTTGCTAAGATAGTAACATACGTAAACTTGATCATATGTTTTAAAGTCACATAAAAACACCCTCAAATGAGAGGAGGGCGTTTTATGTGATTTTTTCTATTTTCCTTTTCCGTATCACTGCATTTAAAACTCCACCAATAATAATAATCACTCCAGAAATATAAAACCAAATCATTAAGACAATGACAGCTCCTAAGCTACCATACGTTGCCGAGTAATTCCCAAGGTTTTCAACATAGTAAGAAAAGGCAAAGGACACAAATTGCCAACTAAAAGTTGCAAATAACGCCCCCCAAATTGCATTCTTGAAATAAATTCTTTTATTCGGTGCAAGCTTGTACAGGAATAAAAAAACAATAAAGAACACACTAGACGAAATAACCCAGCGAAGCATTTCCCAAAAGGTTAAAAAGTCTTCTGTAAATCCGAAAAAAGAAAAGATATAATATCCAATCATTCTCCCTAATACAGGTAATATAATGGCAATAACTATTACAAGAACCATGGCGATCGTTAATATGATCGCAATTAAACGAGACACGATAAAGGATCGGTTCTCATCTACATCGTATGCATGATTAAACACCCGCATAATTGCATTAACTCCATTAGAAGCTAACCATAAGGACGAAATCAGGCTGATGGATAATAACCCACCATTTCTAGAATGGGCCAACTGGTCAATATTCGAATTAATCAATTCCATCGATTCCGCAGGAGCAATACTCGCAACCATACTCATAAAATTATGCTCATCAAAAGGCAAGTAGCCTATTAACGTAACTAAAAATACCAAAAAAGGAAAAAGTGATAACAGAAAAAAGTAAGCAAGCTGTGCGGCCAAGCCAAAGACATCTGCATCCATTAAGCGAATATACAACTGCTTGCTAAATTCAAGAATTGACTTCACCAAATCACTCTCCCTTTTAGAACACTAACCTTCTATTTTTTTATTGCTATTTGAAACCTTTTCTACTGTATTTTCAACTTGCTCCAATGCATTTGCTGCATTCTCGATTTGATAGGAGAAAGCTTGATTAAATCGATCAAAGGCAACCCTTGCATTATGTAAAGATTCCGATGGATGCTTCATACAATAAGTTGTTTTCACTTTTGCCGCATGCAGCTTGTCCTTTGTATATTCTCTCGTATCCCGGTCAACTAATGCAGTAATTCCTCCCACTGCAGCACCAATTGCAATACTCGTTAAAAGTCTACGTCTACCCATAATAAAACCTCTCCTTTGTTATATGTTATGTTTGGTACGAATATACTTAAATAATTTTTCACAACCCTCTGATACAAGTTGGTACGTGTAATCAAAGTCACCTGTAAAATAAGGATCAGGTACGTCCATTGTTTCTGGATGGTCAACAAACTCCATCAGTTTCTTTACTGTAACACTATCTTTGTGTCGGATTTGAGATAGATCCTCCCTATTTTGTTCATCCATTGCAATAATATAGTCAAAATTATCCCAGTCCTGTTTTTGAACTTGTCTTGCCTTCATTCCTTGATAATCTATGTTGTATTGATCTAAAATACCCCTTGTTCCTTTATGCGGTGGATTTCCTATATGCCAGCTCCCAATTCCACCTGAGTCTACTTCTATTTTGTCTGTCAAATTTTCTTTTATTACAAAATCACGAAAAACAGCTTCAGCCATTGGAGAACGGCAAATGTTTCCTAAACAAATGAATAACACACGTATCATTTTACAATTCCCACCTTTCCTCTATATTATAATCAAATCTTAACCCACCTTTAAGTGAAATGGTATATATTTCATTCATTACCCATTATTGGTTGTAATAGAGATGGAATATTCAAAATAATTTTAAAAAAACACTTGACATTTCATTAAATTTTCGGAATATTTAATATAAGAAATCAAATAAAGGCTTTTTTATAATGATTGATTTTATCGTAGGAGATGGATTATGCGACGCAACTGTATCAATTTATCCATTAGGAAATTTATGTAATATTTTTGTTACTACACCGCTACGTAAATACATTACGCTTTCCGCGGGCTCGCGCTGAGCCTCCTCATTCGCAAAGAGCGCTCATTGCGGGGTCTCAGCGTCTTCGCTTTCCCGCAGGAGTCTCCATGTATTTCCTACGCTAGTAGGATTGCGTTTATCCGTACTTCAGCTCAATCGTCATGAAACACCGATTTTAAGGAAATATATTTCTCTTAAGATTGGAATCACAACACTAGCGGAGTCAGAATGCGTAGACTCCTGCGGGAATAGCACGAGTCCGAAGACCCCGCATTGATGCGCCTGCGTCTACTAGTAACTCTTCGATGCTATTTTCTCGGCACAAGGGAACAAAGAAGCATACTCAAGTAGTTCCCTGGCTGAGGCCGTGCCCGCGGAAAGCGAAGTGTTCTGCCGTAGTGGTATTATATCGCTAATAAGTGAAGAAAAATTAGCAATCTCCAACTAAAAGTTACGTCGCATTATACAAACTACGCATCAATTATTTTAAGAATAGCCAACTAAAAGGAGGAAATGGAATGCTTGATTTTCTTGGAGCGATCAGTGATTTTGTCTGGGGACCTCCTACACTCATTCTAATTGTGGGAACTGGTATTTACTTAACGCTGCGTCTAGGATTTTTACAATTTCGTACATTGCCATACGCGTTAAGATTAGCCTTTAGCCCACGAAGACAGGACAAAAAATCCAAAGGAGATATTAGTCATTATCAGGCACTAAGTACCGCCATGGCAGCAACGATAGGTACAGGTAACATTGTTGGGGTGGCTACAGCAGTTGTTCTAGGAGGTCCGGGTGCTGTTTTTTGGATGTGGATCACCGCCTTTTTCGGTATGGCAACAAAGTACGCTGAAGCAATTCTTGCTGTAAAATACCGCGTGGAAAACAGCCGAGGAGAAATGTCTGGTGGACCAATGTATTACCTGGAAAAGGGCTTAAAGCAAAAATGGTTGGGTGTTTTATTCGCCATATTTGGTGCATGTGCAGCTTTTGGAATTGGAAACATGGTTCAATCCAACTCCGTTTCTGATGCACTAAATGATACGTTTAATGTTCCTACATTTGCAACTGGAATCGTTCTAACGATCTTAGCAGCATTAGTTATTTTAGGTGGGATTAAGAGTATTGGTAGAGTTACTGCCTTTTTCGTCCCTATTATGGCATTGTTCTATGTTATAGGTGGATTAATTATTATTGTGACAAATTTAGATATTGTACCTGCTGCTATAAATTTAATTTTGACAGATGCCTTTACAGCTAGTGCACTTGGTGGGGGACTGTTGGGTACCGTAATTCGTTACGGGGTTGCTCGAGGGGTATTCTCTAACGAAGCTGGTCTCGGTTCTGCTCCAATTGCAGCAGCCGCAGCGAAAACAGACTATCCCGGGCGCCAAGCACTAGTATCCATGACACAGGTATTTATCGATACAATTATTGTTTGTTCCATCACAGGTATTACAATTGTTATGGCAGACCTTGCAGGCAGTGGGTTGGAAGGTGGACCACTAACTTCTGCTTCTTTCGCTGCTTTCTTAGGTGATACGGGTGGTTATATTGTTACGCTAGGAATTGTTTTCTTTGCTTTCTCTACCATTGTTGGTTGGTCCTATTATGGAGAGAAATGTTTCTCTTATTTATTTAATGATAAAGCAATTCCTATTTATAGGGCGTTATTCGTATTTGCGATTTTAATTGGATCGGTATTAACGCTTGATACGGTATTTGCAATTTCGGATATCATGAATGCATTAATGGCGATTCCAAACTTAATTGGACTACTCGGACTTTCTGGAGTAGTTGTTTATGAGACAAACCGCTTCCTTAAAGTAGCCAAAGAAGAAAAGGAACAAGAAAAAGCCAAAGCATCGTAATAATTAGACCAAATAACAAGGATCGATTCCAATGGATAATTGAGAATCGATCCTTGTTTTATAAACACAGAAGGAATTAGTTAAGACTCCAACAAATATCCAGCTTCTCTTAACGCCTCACATGCCTCATCCAGTTGTTCCTCTGTGTCCGCCTCGATTGTATGTAAGTGAACACCTTCTGTCAATTTTGATAATAGGGATGCATTCGTTTTTTCTAATTCATTGATAAATTGATCGACGTCTCTTCTATTTTTTAACATCAAGGAACCCGTAAGATCACCATAGATTGGGTGTTCCACCATAACATTTTTCACACTTACTCCAATATCTACAAGCGTATATAACTCATCAGCCGTTTCCTCAGCACGATGAGACACTACAATAATCCTCGATTGCTTTGCCATTTTATTATTTTCTTTAAAATACACATACCCTCTTGAGGTTGCAATAATTGGTTCACCTTTGGCCTTTAATAAGGAGATGTCCTGAACAATCACCTGTCTACTTACATTGGTCTTTTCCGCTAAAGCTTTTCCTGTAATTGGCTCACTATTATTTTGAAGCCATTCGAGTATTAAGCTCCTTCTTTTTTCGCCTAGCATTTTTGTACCATCTTCCTGCATAACTACCTCTCCCCTTCCCTATTAAGCAAATGATTGCACTATGTTTGTATAACGAAATGTTTACTAACCGATGTCTATGATATTTATTATACCATTATATCGAAACTTCCCTTGAAACGCATTCCCTTGACATGTATAAGATTTTAAATGTGTAACACCTTATAATAATATCACCTAAAATCCACCCTAGAATCCATAATTGATTATGAGCGAATGATCTAGTAAACAGAAGTTCCAATCAAACCCTTTTTGTAATAAAAATATTGCTTTTTCACATAAACTATGTAAATATATGTGTAAAGACACATGTAAAATGTTAGTTTACTAGTTAATCAAACGTTTGTTTAGTTTGTTCAATTTCTCACATAAGGAGGAGAGAAATATGAAAGGAAAAGTTTTTTGGGGAATCTTCATTATCTTTTTAATCTTACTAGCTTACGTACTTCCCTACACTATTCTAACTGATGTCCATGAATGGTATGGAAGTTTCTTACTATGGGGAATTATTGGCGTACTTACTATTATAGCGAATTTAATGGTTACAAAGGATTGGGGGGAGTAACTTGAATACAAGTTTAGTAGTCTGGGGAATCATTATATATATTGTAATAGCAATTAGCATTGCACTTCTCTCCCGACGTGGTGATCGAGAAGGAATGGCCGGATATTATCTAGGTGGAAGAAAAATGAACGGTATTCTTTCCGCTTTAAGTTATAGTGCTACAACATATAGTGCGTTTATGATGGTCGGTCTAGCTGGATTAACCTATCAAGGTGGTGTTGGGGCACTTGGATTTGAAATTGTGTACTTTGCAGGTGTGTCTTTAATCGCCTTATTTGGACCACGATTTTGGTTAGTAGGTAAAAAATATGGATATGTTACCCCGTCCGAAATGATTGGGGATCGTTTCCAAAGTAAAAAAGCAGCTTCAGCTATCGCGCTAGTTAGTTGTTTATTCCTTATTCCATACTCTGCTGTTCAATTAGCTGGAGTAGGTTACCTGTTACAAGGGATAACAAATAATGCTATTCCATTTACAACTGGCGTGATTATTGCTACTGTATTGGCGGTATTTTTCTCCTATGCAGCAGGCATTCGCTCTGTTGTCTGGACAGATGCTCTACAAGCAATATTTATGATTATTACTTCAACAATCGTGGTATTGCTATTAATTAATGGCCTAGGTGGATTCGGTCAATTCTTTGATAATTTGAAAACGGACCATTCAGGTTCACTTTCCGTACCAGGAAATGGCTACTTTAGTTTCTTAACCTTTTTAGGGATGACTTTACCTTGGTTTTTCTTTAGCTTATCCAATCCGCAAGTATCACAACGGATGTTCATGCCATCTTCCTTAAAAGGGTTGCGGCAGATGTTAATTGGATTTCTTATTTTTGGATTTGTCTATACGTTTGTTTCCGTTTTATGGGGATTCTCAGCACTTCAGCTTTTCCCAAATTTAGAAACGGCAGACTTAGCTACACCACAACTTCTATCATCTGATTTGGTACCGCCAGTTCTTGGGGTAATCGTGATGATTGGAATCATGGCAGCAGCAATATCAACGATAGATTCCATTATGCTTACGTTGTCCTCCATGTTCGCAAGAGATGTTTATGGAAACAAGAAGGACCGACCATCAGATGAAAAGCAATTAAAGATAGGAAAAATCGTTATTCCAGTAATTGCTATACTAGCATATGGATTTGCCGAATTAGAGTTAAACTTGATTGCCGTACTTTCGGTTGCAGCCTCTTCTGGTTTAATCGTATCGGTTCCAGCATTCTTTGGAACATTTTTCTGGAAAAAAGGTACTGCTGCAGGTGTTATTTCTAGTGTATCAATCGGAGCACTCATTGTATTAGTTTTAGAGTTTACTGGAACAAAACCATTTGGTCTTGCTTCGGGTATCTGGGGTTTATTAATTTCTACCGTACTATTTATTGGAGTAAGTCTCGCAACAAAAGCACCAGAAGAAAAAGCCCACGCATTTATCCATATTTTGAAAGAGTCAAAACAAAAGAGCTAGTTCGAGGGATGCTGAATAAAGCATCCCTTTTTAACGCTTGTAAAATAGTGTGGTCCCTAGTCTTAAAAATTCAACCCAAACAAAGTTCCAAAAATGCGTTATAATTTTTGGAATTTTATGCTAAAATCTTTGTTAACAGGTAATAGGCTATGGAGACATTCTCCGTAAAATCATAAGGAGGAAACATGGTAGACCCATTGACGGAAGAACAATTATATGAAGAAAGATTTAAGAAGTATTTTAATTTGATAATCGGGTATATAGGTCTTCTCTTAACAGGATTAGCAACCTTACAATTTGTTACTACCTTTCATGATACTACTAGTCGAATACAAATCATTCTAGGTTTCATGCTTGTAATGACCTATTTCTCATTTTCAAATAAAGGAATAGGCACTACCAAAGTTAGGAACATGTTTCGCATTATTTTTATTGGAGTCTTTGTGATCAGTTCCTGGTTTCTGTATTTCTAGTAGATTCACGTAGACATAAGGAGAGAGTGTGAATGACAACGAAATATGTAAACTGGGGAGGCGGAAAAGTAAAATTAACGTGGAAACGAGATACAAAACTCCCGCCAGTTGAATTAATAACAAGTGTGCACTGTTTTTGTTTTAAGAATGATCAGTTAATATTGGTAAACTTAAATCATAGGGGATGGGATTTTCCTGGTGGTCATATGGAAGACGGAGAAACACCAATTCAATGTGCAAAACGAGAAACATTTGAAGAGGCATATGTTACAGGGAATTGTAGCTTACTAGGACATATCATCGTGGATCACCATAAAAATCCAAAATGGAATAACCTTTCCCCCTATCCAAAGGTAGGTTATCAGGTCTTCTATCGAATGGATGTTGATCAATTATTTGATTTTAAAGCCAACTATGAATCAACCGAAAGAATCTTAATAAATCCAAAACGAATAGATGATTACTATCATGATTGGAATGAACTTCATCAAGCAATATTAAACGACGCACTAGGAAGAAAATAGTCTGACATCAAGGGGAGGTGATAATAAATGAACAATTGGCTTTACATACTTTATGCACTTCTTATTGCACTCGTATCTATTATTACTGGAGAAATCGTAACTTTTGTCATGCTAGGATTAATATTGATTAGCTTACAAAATATACACCGTACGTTAAAAGAAATTTTGAAAGTAAATAAAGAAAAGTAGTAGTTAAAGGAGGTTTTATAATGAAAGCATTATTAGTTATCGATGTCCAAAATGGAATTGTTAACCATGGTGACTTTACAGATGAGCTTTCTCGCATGGAATGCATTATTAAGGATTTTAAGGCAAAACACCTTCCAGTAATCTTTATGAGACATTTCGATGATATCGAGGAAAGTCCTTTGTATAAGAATTCTACCGGTTCTGAATTACACGATTCATTGAAAGGGTATGCAGACCAGGTCATTGAAAAGAAAACACCAAGTTCTTTTTTTAACACAGACCTTGCGAAGGAACTGAAAAAGTTAGGCGTTAATCACCTATTCATTACTGGATTTAATACAGAGTTCTGTTGCATGTTTACGGCCATATCTGCATTCGACAGGGGATTTGAGGTAACCTTTATAGAAAATGCAACAGGCACTACAAATGATGAAGACACTTATGAAATGAAAGGCTTGGATATTAGAGATTTCGTTGGAACTGTATTACATTGGTCTGATGTGATCGAGGTATTGGATTTTGATGAATACCTTGAAGAGTACAAAGCAGAATGAACTAGGTGAATCAGGTATTTTATTGCGGTGCTTAGGTAAAACACCGCTTTTTTTATACCACTAATTATCAGAACCTTCCCTTTTTAACATAGGTGTGCTCCCTAACAATACCGAGCACTTACTACTCTTTTTCGATCACCTTGACTTCATTTCAGATCACTAATATATGAATCTTTTCATTCATCCGATTCGTATGATTTATTACCTTATATATTAGGAGGTATGAAGTGGTTTCCTATACAAAAATTCATTATTTCATAGCACTTGTCTCATACCCAGTTATCATTTTACATTTTATATTTACTGGCTACTCTGAACAAGAAGTCATTTCTGGAATCGCCTTTTTTACTGGAATGACATTCATCTATGTAGTTCTTGTTTATTTATATTCAAAAGGGAAACTTGGGAGATTGATTGTTCTATGGGGATTAGTCCTATTTTCAACACTTTCGATAGTTCTTATAGATATTAATTCCTGAAAACATAGAGGAGTCACAACAGACTCCTCTCTATTCAATATTTAAACAATAGGTGCAATACAAGCTTCATCATTATTTTTGGCAGCATTTACATAAGATGTAACGTTATACGCAGAAAACTCTTCATCTTCTACCGTTTGTAAAAATTGATGTGCTTCCTCAGGCTTCCATGGATGAGGTTCAATCCATTCATTTTCTCTTGATTTCGGTAAAATGATTGGCATACGATGGTGAATTTCTTGCATGAATGGGTTAGCATCCTTCGTCAAGATCGTACATGTAAATAAATCACGATCCCCCTCGGACCATTTATCCCACAGACCAGCAAAGCCAAATAGTTTACGGTCTGCCAATTGGATTCGTTTCGGTTGTTTTTCCTTGCCTTCCCGTTTCCACTCATAAAAGCTATCCGCAATAACCATGCAACGCTTTCTAGACATCAGCCGTTTAAAGCTCGGTTTTTCATGAGCAGACTCACTTCTCGCATTAATCATCTTATAGCCTATCTTTTCATCCTTTGCCCATGAAGGCACAAGTCCCCAACGCAAGTAACCTGCTCTTTTTTCTTTCCCATCATGAATAACAGCTAATACATTTTGTCCTGGAGCAATATTGTAACTTGGATGATAACCATCAATTGGCTGGTCAATATCAAACTCCTGTAAAATATCTAATTCGTCTGCAAGCAATGTATACCTTCCACACATAAACAAAGCCCCCAATTAAAATATACTTAAATCCCACTGTGAAGCAATATGCCGAAGTAGTCGTATTCCTGCAATACTGTTCCCTTTGTCATCTAAAGCAGGCCCAAATACACCAATCCCACATCCATCAACAAATGGTAATTCCTCATCACGTACACGAGGAGGAGCAACAGCAATTATCCCACCAGACACACCACTTTTCGCAGGAACCCCTACATATGTAGCAAATTTCCCCGACGCATCATACATCCCACATGTTAACATTAACGCTTTGGCAATACGAGCAACTTGTCGCGGAATGATCTCTTGTTGATTTTTTGGATCCTCCCCATCATTTGCCAGAATAAGGCCAATTTGTGCTAAATCGTCAACGGTAATTTCAATCGAACATTGCTTGAAATACGTCTCTAGCGTAATATTAAGATCCGATTCCAAAAATCCTGTTTCTAATAAATAGTAACCAATCGCTCGATTTCTCATCGAAGAATCTCGTTCTGATTCATAAACGTCTACATTTATTTGTGGCCGATAACCTAAAATCCTATCTAACAGTTGAAACATCGGCTCAAGTTTTTCATCCGAAGTCCTTCCCGGAAGCATGGATGTCACACTGATGGCCCCTGCATTTACAAATGGATTAAATGGTTTTTCCACTTTACGCATTTCGAGATGCATAATGGAATTAAAAGCCTCTCCCGTTGGTTCTACATCCACACGGTCGAGCATATAGCCAACTCCCCGTTCCATGCACGCAACAATAAAACTAATCACCTTTGAAATACTTTGAATCGTAAACGGAATATCTACTTCTCCAGCACGGAGAGTCATTCCATTAGCTCCAAAAATGGATATTCCTAAATGATCTGGATTAGCCTCTGCTAATAACGGAATATACGAAGCAACCTTCCCTTCTTTTGTATGTTTTCTGTAAAAACTTATCCAATCCTCCACATACTCTTGAAGCCATTCTTGATTTTGTTTTGTATTCCAGTTAGCTGTACCTTGCACCACAACAATCACTCCAATCATTCATTCCGAAAAAAATCAATATTAATTAGCATAACCAGCTAGAATAAATTCATTAGGATAGAAAAGCAGGAATTGACCTATCAAGAAGGTAAACATTCAATAGCTAATTTATTCGTGCTCCCTATTCATGCTCTACCGAATGAAGACTATTTATCTCGATCAACACTACTTTCACGTCTTCCTCTCTCTTTAACGAGGTACTTACTCCCAACTGTTTCAACACCCATTAAAAAAGCAGGGACTATTCGCCCTACTATTTACATTCCATATTTTCTTATGGACGAAACACTATATTACGCCATAACAGATTCTAATTCTTCTTTCGATTCGCTTCGTAGAGATTGTTCAATGGTAGACTGAATAGAAGCTGCTAATTCAGCACCCTTCTTATCTTGATAATCGGCTGGGTAAATCGGATCATGAATTGTCATGCTAACCGTGGACGGTTTTACTCGTCCCTTATTCCCTTCCAACATGTGATAGGTTCCATCAATTGATACTGGAACGATCGGTACCCTTGCTTTCAGTGCTAATCGAAGACTCCCTGATTTAAATTCTCCTAGTTTATTTCCTCTACTGCGTGTTCCTTCCGGGAAAATAACAAGGGAGTGACCTGCCTTTAAATTTTCGATTCCTTGATTAATGGCTTGAATCGATTGTCTGCGGTCTTTCCGATCAATAAATACACAATATAATAGCTCCATCCATGTTCTGATGATGGGTAGCTTTTTAATTTCTTTTTTTGCGATAAAACCTACTGGACGTCCAAGATAACCGAGAAAAGCTAAAATATCAAATAATCCTTGGTGATTAGCAACATATAATACTGGTTCATCGAGGAGCTTCTCCTGTCCATTCACTTGCACGGTAGAGCCAGTCTTTTTCATTACTTTTTGAGATACACGCTTTGGTGTTGTAAAGATCTCTTCTTTATATATCTGATCGTTCGATTTGCTAAAAAGTTTTTTTGCCTTATTTAGACGAAATAAACTGCCAAGAACTAGCAAGCCTGCATATGTATATACTCGGATCGTAAAAATCATTTTGCTTCCCCCTCATAGTTCACTCTAATTATACCTGTTCCGCTTATATTTTCAATCATCATACACGATGGGTAAGCTACTAAAATTAATCATTTTGGACACACTTCTAAATAATGGACAAAACAGTAGCAAATACTACATAATAGGAATGTTACAAAATTAACCAGTTTGTCATTGAAATGTTACTTGTTTTCGACAAGTTTTTGCTCTATGTTTATTAGTAGAGCGTTTTTCATCAACAATTTATGGGAAAAATTGTTGTTGGTTGCTAAAATAGGTAATGCTATCTACCCCCAGAAATGGAAAGAACGTGTAGAAAAATATAATTGAAATTAGTCATCATTGGAGGAACGTATCATGTTTTCTAATGCAGAAATCGGAATTGATCTAGGTACTGCAAATATACTTATATACGCTAAAAATAAAGGAATTGTACTCAACGAACCATCAGTAGTAGCGATTGATATGAGCACGAAACAGGTCGTAGCAGTTGGTACAGAAGCGAAAGAAATGGTTGGAAAAACTCCACGAAATATTGTTCCCATCCGCCCGTTAAAAGATGGTGTTATCGCAGATTACGACATTACTGCGCAAATGCTAAAAGCATTTCTTAAAAAAGTAAGCAAAAAAATGGGCATGTCGATGCGTAAACCAACTGTTGTTGTTTGTACACCAACTGGAAGTACGTCAGTAGAACGTCGTGCCATCCATAATGCGGTTACTAGTTATGGTGCAAAAAATGTTCATTTAATAGAAGAACCCGTTGCTGCTGCAATCGGAGCTGATTTACCAGTAGACGAGCCAATTGCCAATGTTATTGTTGATATCGGTGGAGGAACAGCGGAAATCGGAATTATTTCCCTTGGTGGGGTTGTTTCCTCCAGCTCAGTTCGCGTTGGTGGAGACAAAATGGATGATGAAATTATCCAATACATCCGCAAAAAGTATAATATTCTGATTGGGGAACGTACAGCAGAAAATATTAAAATGGAATTGGGTTATGCTCATCCAAACCATAAGGAAGAAATAATGGATGTTCGCGGGCGTGATATGGTTACAGGACTTCCTAAAACCATTTCTATTTCATCAAAAGAAATTTATGAAGCAATTCGTGAGTCATTGGAACAAATACTACAAGCTATTCGAATTACACTTGAAAATTGTCCACCAGAATTAAGTGGTGACATTGTTGACCACGGTATCGTAATAACCGGCGGTGGTGCATTATTACATGGCATGAAGGAATGGTTAGCACAAGAACTTGCTGTTCCTGTACACGTAGCTCCAAATCCACTTGAATCCGTAGCTATCGGAACTGGAAAAGCAATTAAAATGATTACGAAATTAGAAAAAGCAGCAAAATAACGTTGACAGAAGAGGTGGGCTATTTGCTCCACCTCTTTTGATTTATATAAAGGAATTCTATTTTGATATCGACTAATACGATAATTTCAAACGAAGGTGTTTACAAATTATTCAGAATATATTACACTAATTAATAAGAGTCATGACTACGTGTTCCACACGATTATCTCATGACCTATTTTGTATACAAACTCATACATTCTGCCTAACTTGTTTAAGACCAATGCCAGGTCTTCCCCCAACAAGTATCAGCCAGTTCATCTGACGACAGCTATCTGTTGTCTAATTGAACTGGCTTTTTTTATTTTGAATAGACAGCCAGTAAGTCCTCCCCCATCTCAAACGTTTAACGGCGAGAAATTTAAGGAGAGGAGTAATTGTGATCAATCAGTAGTGGTTAGAGCCACCCAAATGAAGATTCACTTTATTTTATGGAAGGAGTGAAGAAGTGACTGGTGCATTAGAAAACATTCGTATTCTGGATTTATCACGTGTTCTAGCTGGTCCCTATTGCACAATGATATTAGGCGATCTTGGTGCCGAGGTAATAAAAGTCGAAGCACCTGGTGGTAGTGATGACACACGAAAATGGGGACCCCCTTTTCAAAATGATATGAGTGCCTATTATTTATGTGCAAACCGAAACAAGAAGAGTATTACCGTTGATCTAAAGTCGGTAGATGGGATTGACCTCATAAAAGAACTTGTAAAGGAAAGTGATGTCCTCATCCATAATTTTAAAACTGGGACAATGGATCGGTTTGGATTAGACTATGAAAATTTAGCAAGTATAAATCCCTCCTTAGTTTATTGTTCGATTACCGGTTTTGGAGAAACTGGCCCCTATAAGGAAATGCCAGGCTATGATTTTATTATTCAAGCAATGAGCGGTTTCATGAGCATTACCGGAGATTCCGAATCAGGTCCACAAAAGGTCGGTATAGCAATCACCGATATTTTAACGGGACTGTATGCATGTATTGGGATTCAAGGAGCATTATTGGAACGAAATCAATCCGGAAAGGGACAAAAGCTAGATATATCCCTCTATGACTCTGCTGTGAGCGCGCTAGTAAACATTGGGAGTAATTATTTAATGTCTGGTACGATTCCGAAAGCTCTTGGAAACCAACATGCCAATATTGTTCCCTATCAAACCTTTCAAACCGCTGACGGGGAAATGGTTATTGCAGTAGGGAATGATAAACAATTTAAGACATTATGTACTATTTTGGAAAAACCAAAATATAGTGAAGATGACCGGTTTAAAACGAATCCAAATCGTGTCGCAAATCGTGATGTGCTCGTTCCTTTACTACAGGAAATTTTCCTAACCAAACCAACCTCGTATTGGCAGGAGAAATGTAGGGAAAACAATATACCTTGTGGCCCAATTCAAAATGTAGAAGAGGTAACCAATGACCCACAATTACAAGCTAGGGACATGTTTTTAGAAATGAATCACCCTACTGCAGGCATCATCAACATGATTGGAAGCCCGTTGAAACTTTCCCGTACACCCGTCACGCTACGGCACCACCCACCAGATGCCGGGGAGCATAATCAAGAGATAGTTACAAAATTATATACCAAGGATTAGGAGTTGAATATCGTATGAATTTTCATTTTACAGAAGAACAACAGCTACTTAGAGATACCGTAAGAAGTTTTGTCGATAAGGAAATCATGCCATTCATTGCAGAATGGGATCGCCAAGGAAAGTTTGATCCAGAACTCATACCAAAGCTAGCTGACCTCGGTTTAATGGGGGTTTGTATTCCCGAGAAATATGGTGGGAGTGGAATGGACTACAATTCCTTAGCTATCGTATGCGAGGAATTAGAAAGAGGAGATACGGCATTCCGTACTGCAGTCTCCGTCCACACAGGACTCAACAGCATGACCCTACTGCAATGGGGGACAGAGGCGCAAAAACAGAAATATTTGGTTCCACAAGCTAAAGGAGAAAAAATTGGTGCTTTTGGTTTAACGGAACCTGGTGCTGGTTCGGATGTAGCTGCCATCCAATCTACTGCTGTTAGAGATGGGGATTACTATATTCTAAATGGGCAAAAAACGTGGATTTCATTATGTGATAGCGCCGATCACTTTCTCGTTTTTGCCTATACGGATAAATCCAAAAAGCATCACGGAATATCCGCTTTTATTGTCGAACGTACATGGGATGGTTTTTCTTCAAAAGCCATCAAAGGAAAACACGGGATACGTTCTGGAAATACGGGTGAATTGTTTTTTGAAGATGTAAAAGTTCCTGCTGAAAATTTACTTGGTGAAGAAGGAGAAGGATTTAAGATCGCTATGTCTGCACTAGATAATGGACGATTCACCGTTGCTGCAGGTGCAGTTGGTCAAATTATGGCGTGCTTAGAAGCAAGTGTAAACTACTGTCACGAACGAGAGACATTTGGCAAACCAATTGGAAAACATCAGCTCGTCCAACAAATGATTGCCAACATGGAAGCAGGCCTACAAATGAGTCGCCTTCTCGTATACCGCGCAGGAGAATTAAAAAACGAAGGAAAACGAAACACACGAGAAACCTCGCTTGCAAAATGGCAGGCATGTGATTTCGCCAATAAAGCAGCTGATGATGCCATTCAAGTACATGGTGCTTACGGCTATTCGGATGAATACCCGGTGGAGCGCTATTTGCGTAATTCAAAGGCACCAGTCATTTATGAAGGTACACGAGAAATTCATACAATCATGCAAGCCGAATACGTACTTGGCTATCGACAAGATAAACCCTTAAACAAAATGCTCCCCGCTTGGGAAAACGAATAACTAGCTAAGCTTGGCATTGAATAGATTTGTCAAATACGATATCCTTAAAAGTGAAGATATTGTCATAATAATCAATAAAATCTATCAATCTACCAATCACGTCATAAACGCATGTTTAAAAAGGAGGGTTCACATGTTTGAGTCACTTACAAAAAGTATTTATATTAATGGGGAATGGAAAGAGGTTAACGCTAAGAAAACCCAAGTTATTTATAATCCAGCTACCCTAGAAGCGTTAACAGAAGTAGCCTATGGTGGTCAGGAGGAAACAAAGGAAGCGATTGATGCTGCCTCACACGCATTCCAATCGTGGAGTGAAATGACTGGTAGGCAACGTTCACGAGTTTTATATAAAGCATCTGAAATGATGCGCAAAGATGCCAAACGGTTAGGACAAATTCTAACGATGGAGCAAGGAAAGCCGTTAAAAGAAGCACTTGGTGAAGTAAAAGGTGCCGCAGGTTTTTTATTATGGTATGCAGAAGAAGCTAGTCGGGGATATGGGGAGTGGATCCCTTCGTCCATCCCATCAAAACGGATGTTAGTTATTCCAAAGCCTGTAGGAGTAGTCGGGGCCATTACGCCATGGAACTTCCCAGCATCGATGATCACGCGGAAATTAGGACCTGCACTTGCAGCTGGCTGTACTGCTGTTTTAAAACCATCACCTGAAACACCATTATCAGCAATCGAAATCGTGAAAATCTTTGAACAAGCAGGAATGCCTAAAGGTGTTATTAATTTAGTAACAGGCGATGCACAAGCAATCGGGCAGGAAATGCTCACCAACAAAAATGTCAAAATGATTACATTTACAGGATCTACTGAGGTCGGAAAATACTTAATGCGAGAAAGTGCTAATCATGTAAAAAAAGTGGCACTTGAACTAGGTGGCCACGCGCCGATTATTGCCTTTGAGGATGCTGATATCGATAAAGCGACAACGTTGGCATTAGGTAGTAAGTTTCGAAATAATGGGCAGACGTGCATCTGTGCAAACAGGTTGTATGTTCACGAAGACATCATCGAAGAATTTACAAACGTACTGAAGGAAAAAGTAGAAAAGTTAAAAGTTGGATCTGGACTTGAAGAAGACACCGATCTGGGACCACTTATTAGTGAAAAAGCGACGGAAAAAGTGCAAGCCCACCTAGATGATGCCGTTCAAAAAGGAGCAAGCATTGTTTGTGGTGGAAGCAAGTGGAATGGAGAATTAAAGGGGTATTTCTATCCGCCAACTGTCATTTCTAATGTAACGGATGATATGGTTGTTATGCGGGAAGAAACATTCGGCCCACTATTTCCAATCCAACCATTTTCGGACGAAGATCGTGTCATCCAAAAAGCCAATAACACCGACTATGGTTTAGCTGCATATATCTTCACAGAAAACACAAGTCGTACATTACGTGTAGCAGAAAAGTTAGACTATGGTATCGTTGGTGTTAATGATGTCTTCCCTGCCGTACCAGAGGCACCGTTTGGTGGAATCAAACAATCCGGAAATGGCAAAGAAGGCGGTCACCATGGGATGGATGAATTTCTTGAGAAGAAATTTGTTTCAATCGGAATTGAATAATTTTGATTAACAAAAAAGCGCGCGACTATACTAGGAGTCGGGCGCTTTTTCATTTGCTTCAGTATAGGTTTGATACTGTTTATATAAATCTCGCAAAGCAGACGCTAAGGCATTCCCAGCTTTACCTAAATAATGACGCTTCACTTCTTCTACTGGTTCTTCGATTCCTTCCTGCAAGCTATAGCCTCGCAGTATTTGCTGAACAAATTCACGCCCATGCACTGTTGCCAGTGTACAACCTGCTGTTACGATAACGCCATATTTTTTGTCCACCTCGGCCGTGATCGTTAACGTATCATACATACTTTTCGCCGCCATACCCGATGGCAGCCTAGCATGTCCTGCAATAAACACCGTTTTCACGTGGTTCATCTACCCCCTAATGAAAAAGTTGGGACAAGCGTTTCAGTCCAAGGTATTACGAAAACCTAAACCTGATGATTTATAGGCTTATTTAGCAGAATGAGGATCCACTTTGTTTTCGGTGGGGATCCTCATTCCTTTAAACTGCTCCAGTAACGTTAACTGGATTACTTTTCGTTTGTTTTTTAATTCATTACATCGGATTTTTCCATTGTCTCCGTTTCGTAAATAACGACCCCTCGTTTGCCCATCTCCTCGATATACGGTTTGCCAGGGACGATATTCTCAGGAGGATAAACTCCCTCTTTATCAATTTGACCACGGCCAATCATTTGTGCAACTACGGACACCGTATTGGCAGTTGCTCGAGCCATTGCTGTTACATTTGTTTCTCGGTCTTTATAGGTTGTCATCTCATACGCACAAGTAGCTGGTACCCCATCTTTACATCCAGACACAATCACTCTCAATAGAACCGCGTCATCCTTTTCTCCTAATTCAACAATCGGATCTAGAACCTTTAGTAATACTTCACGAGGATTGATTTTCTCTCCCCTCACATCTACCTCATAATCCATACGTGTTAAGTTCAAATCAACAAGCAATTTAAACTTCTCGGCATGACCAGGATATCGGATTGTTTTATATTCCAACGTATCAACATTTGGAAATGAAATTGGTAAAGTCGATGTTCCACCAGAAGTATGGAAGGCTTCTAAAGGTCCAAACTTTTCAAAATGAATTCGCTCCACCTCTGACAAGGAAGGTACCTCTTGTTTTACACCATTTCGAATAATCACGGATGGATCTGTATAGTGATCGAACACACCTTCCATTGAAAATACATGATTATATTCCAAAGGGGCTTCTGGCTTTACTGGAATACCTCCAACATATATTTTAATCGAATCTACTTTATCTAGTTTACTAGCTCCATATCCAGAAAGAATATTAATCATCCCTGGAGCAACCCCAAGGTCTGGTATCAGTGTTACGTTGGCAGCCTTTGCCTCTTCTTTCAGTGCTAACACTTTATCGGTCATGTGTCCGATATGCCCACCTAAGTCGACCGAGCTAACCCCTACTTGAATCGCAGTTTTTGCGACTATTTCGTTAAACGAATAAAACAAGGCATTGATTATTACATCAAATTGCCTCATATAATTGGCTAACTCTACTTCATCACTTGCATCTACTCGATATGCCGTTAATTTTGTTGAATCCAGACTATCACATACCTGTTGCGCACGATCCAAGTCAATATCTGCTAATCCGACTGCTTCGACTCCTTCACTAGCAACAAGATCACGAGCTGCTTCTTTTCCCATTAACCCTGAGCCTAATACACCTATTTTCAACTTATTCACTCCCTTTCCTATCTATCTCTTATTCATCAACATCTATTTGCGCACGCTGTAGCTTCCCACTGAAATCAACATACACGGCTTTCCACTCGGTAAATACATCGAGCGCCTGAACACCAGAATCACGGTGGCCATTTCCAGTTCCTTTTGATCCACCAAAAGGCAAATGAATCTCTGCACCGGTTGTACCCGCATTTACGTAAACGATTCCTGTATCTAGATCACGTTGCGCCTTAAATACTCGATTCGCATCATTCGTAAAAATCGAGCTAGACAAGCCATATGTCACACCATTGTTTACTTCAATAGCTTCCTCAAAGCTTTTCACAGGAATAAGCGACACAACTGGACCAAAAATTTCCTCTTGGGCAATTCGCATATCTGCGGTTGCATCCGTAAACAATGTTGGTGCAAAGTAATGTCCATTACTTAGATCTCCATCGGTAAGCTCATAACCACCTGCGAGCAATTTTGCCCCTTCATTCTTACCGATTTCGATATAATTTTTAATTTTGTCGAGTCCTGCTTTATTTATAATTGGTCCTACTTTAATCGATTCATCCAATCCATTTCCAATCGTTAGTTTCTCCATCTCTACCAATAAACGCTCTTCTAAGCGTTCTTTGACATCTTCATGGACAATCACACGGCTACATGCTGTACAACGCTGACCACTTGTACCAAATGCACTCCAGAGAATTCCTTCTACTGCAAGGTTAAGATCCGCATCATCCATTACAATGACAGCATTTTTCCCACCCATTTCAAGGGAGACCTTTTTCAATTGACGACCACACTCGCCTGCTATATGACGACCAGTTTCGTTGGATCCAGTAAATGAAATTACTCTAATATCATCATGGTGCACCATGGCATCACCTACTGTTGAACCAGAACCAAATACAACGTTAAGAACACCTTTTGGCAAACCTGCTTCTTCAAAAATCTTTGCCAGTTCATATGCCATGATCGGTGTTTCTGTAGCTGGCTTCCAAATGACAGCATTTCCTGCAACAATTGCCGGAAATGATTTCCAAGTTGCAATAGCAATCGGAAAATTCCATGGTGTAATAATTCCCACAACACCGATTGGAGAACGAACACTCATGGCAAACTTATCCTTTAGTTCTGCTGGTGTCGTTTGCCCAAACAACCTTCTCCCTTCACCAGCCATATAAAAGGCCATATCAATTCCTTCCTGAACTTCTCCCCTTGCCTCTTCCAACACTTTTCCATTTTCCATTGTCAAAAGCTTCGAGAGCCTTTCCTTCCGCTCTTTCATTATATTCCCAACGCGGTATAGCACCTCTGCACGCTGTGGGGCTGGTACTAAAGCCCATTCTTTCTGCGCTTTTTTAGCAACGTTAACCGCTTCATTAACGGTAGCTGCATCGGACAGTGGTACTTCTACAACGGTTTCGCCTGTTGCTGGATTAATAACAGGTGTTGACTTTTCTCCTTCTACCCAGTCACCATTCAAATAGTTTTCTAGTTTGCTTGTTTTGAGTAATACATCTGTCATTCCAATCCCTCCTAATAAGATTTGATTCTATGGTTTATCGATTACGTAGCTGTGTAATCGTAGATGATACGGAAATGTGCTCCTTATCTGTCAATACCTCTATTACAGTTGGCTTTTCCTCCTGTAACGCTAGATCAAGAGCGGACTCAAATTGTTCTATATCCAATACCCTTTTCCCGATTGCACCAATACTAGTTGCTAAGTCAGCAAAGGATACATCGCCAAGATCCGTACCCATTACTCGATTGGGGTAATGCATTTCTTGATGCATTCGGATGGTTCCATACATATTGTTATTAAACACAATTGCAATTATTGGAATCGATTCACGAACGGCAGTTTCAAGCTCTTGAAATGTCATCATGAACCCACCATCTCCAGATAGAGAAACAACTGTTTTACTAGGATAGGCAAGCTTTGCTCCTAGTGCAGCAGGCATCCCATATCCCATTGCCCCCGAAGTAGGTCCTACATAGGTATGTTTTTCATCAAATGAATAAAAGCTGTGTAACCAGCCGGCAAAATTACCTGCATCATTTGTAAGCAGGGCATGCTTTGGAAGCTGGTCATTCAATTTTTGGATAATATGTTTATTGATCACATCACCCTCGTTTATGGTTAACTCACTAGTCTGTATATAGCTGGTTCTACACAAACCAGCCCACGTAGACCAGGATGGTTTTATATTAATCTGAAGAAGCAATTCGAAAGCTTGTTGAAGATCTGCGACAACCCCAATATCAGGCGCATAAACCTTCCCAATAATTTGATGGTCTATATCAATGTGAACGAGCCTTTGATCGGCTTCAAACAGCGTATAATCCTGTGTTGTCACCTCCGATAACCTTGTTCCAAGAGCTAAAATGACATCTGTTTCTTTAACCCTTTCAATAATTTGTTTATTTGTTCCGAGACCAAGATGTCCCGCGTATAATGGATGGTTGTTTGGAAATATATCATGTCTGCGAAATGCTGCGATCGTTGGTATGGTAAATCTTTCTGCAAAACGAAGAAGTAAATCTTCTCCTTGAGATAGCTTTACACCACCTCCGGCAATGATGAGTGGAGACTTTGCTGAAGTTAGAATTTGTTCGATTTGTTCGATTTCTGTTTGACTTGGAGCTGGTTTTGGTCTTTCTGTTACTGGCTTAAAGGACATTTCACCCTCAACAGGCAAAACATCTTCTGGAAGCGAAACGATTACTGGACCCGGCCTACCAGATTGAGCAACTCGAAATGCTTGTTGAACCAACTCAGGCATTCTTTCTGGATCCGTAACTTCTACAGCCCATTTGGAGATCGGTTGAAAAAATTTCTCTAAATCTATTTCTTGAAATCCCTCTCTCCCGCGAAACTTCCGGTGAACCTGCCCCAAAAATACAACCATCGGTGTAGAATCCTGATAAGCGGTATGTACGCCAATAGATAAGTTCGTTGCGCCCACCCCTCTAGTCGCTAGAACAACTCCTGGCTTTAAGGATGCCTTTGCATAACCTTCCGCTATAAAAGAAGCTCCTCCTTCATGTCTAGCCGAAATTAGTCGGATGGATGGTTCATCGTAAAGCGCATCTAATAAAGGTAAATAACTCTCTCCAGGGACACAAAAAACATTGGTGACCTTCTCACGTTTCATGCACTCAACAATAGCATGGGCTGCTGTCATCGTCTTTGTTTGTTGAATGGCCAATTTATTTTGCATATCGCTCAACTCCTAAAGTCTAGCTTTCGCAGCCGACGTATTACTTCATTTATACGTTCGATTGTTACAGATAATGCAATTCGTACAAAACCTTCTCCTGATGGTCCAAAAGCATTACCAGGTGTTACAATGATCCCTGCCTTCTCTAGTAGGAAGTCAGCAAACGCTATGGATGTGAAATCGCTTGGAATTTTTGCCCAAAGAAAAATGGATCCCCTTGGCTTTTCTGCATGCATGCCAAGTTCCTCTAAAGCGTGATGTAATACTTCCATTCGTTTTTGGAACACCTCATTATTCTGCTTCACTGTAAATAAGTCACTTCTTAAAGCGACAGCTGCCGCTTTTTGGACTGGGATAAATTGACAGGTGTCTATATTACTTTTTAATGTAGCGATTGCCTGAATGATTTGCTTATTCCCAACGACATACCCAATTCTCCAGCCTGTCATATTAAAGCTCTTTGATAGCGACCCAAATTCAATGGCATGTTCCTTTGCACCAGGAACCTGTAGTACACTCGGCGCTTGGTAACCCGCAAACGTAACTAGGTCATACGCAGCGTCATGTGCAAGGAGCATATTATTTTTCTCTACAAATGTAATCGCTTTCAAAAATACATTGATATCTACTGTTGCTGACGTTGGATTGCTTGGGTAGTTTAAAAATAATAACTTGGCTTTATCTCTTGTTGATTTACTTACATTCTCTAATTGAGGAATATACCCATTCTGTTGATCGAGAGAAACATACTCCGTTTCCCCTCCAGCAAGGTGAACAGCAGTACGGTAAACTGGATATCCAGGATCCGGAACTAAAACGGTATCACCAGGATTAATAACTGCTTGCACCATGTTAGCAATCCCCTCCTTGGATCCAATCAAGGCCAACACTTCTGTATCTGGATCCAATGCAACACCATAATGATTTTCATAATACGCTGCAACCGCAAGCTTAAATTCTTGGATGCCATCATAGTTGGAATATCTATGATTTGTTGATACCGATACTTCTTTAACTAACGTATCAATGATAAATTCAGGTGTTGGTAAATCAGGTGCACCAATTCCTAAATCAATCACATCGACCCCTTGAGCTTGCAGTCCTTTCTTTTTTCGTTGAAATTCAGAAAATAGATATGGTGGTAGGTTTTTCACCTTATCAGAAACATGCATCTTTAACCCTCCACTCCAGTATAGAATACCAGAATAAATTTTTCAATTATTAAAATAGACTGAATAAAAATCAGAACCTCTATCCTTCACTGTATTTTTTTACTCTTTTATTTATACGAAATTTAGTCATTTTTCTTTGTAAAAGTTTGTTAAAATAATCATAAGAGGTGAAGTTATATGAAAACAGAAAAAAGTATTGCCATTCAATATGATCAAGAAGATCCGTTACAGTCTTTTCGAAAGGAATTTTATATCTCTGATAACACCATTTATTTTGATGGAAATTCCTTAGGACTGTTATCCAAGCGAGCTGAACAAGCTGTGGAGTCCATCATGGAAGCGTGGAAACGTCATGCAATTGATGGGTGGACAGAAGGGACGCATCCATGGTTTTATTTATCCGAACAGCTTGGAGATTTATCTGCACCATTAGTTGGCGCTTCAACGGACGAAGTTATTGTAACCGGTTCAACGACGACGAACCTGCACCAGCTTGTTGCCACATTTTTTAAACCCGATGAAAAAAGAAATAAAATTTTAGCAGATGAATTAAACTTTCCTTCTGACATCTATGCATTAAAAAGTCAGTTGAAACTAAAAGGGCTGGATCCAGATGACCACCTTGTGCAAATAAAGAGTAAAGACGGAAATACTCTACAAACACAAGATATTATTGATGGGATGCAAGATGACATTGCTCTCATTGTATTGCCATCCATTTTATACCGAAGTGGACAAATAGTAGATATGGAAACATTGACAAAAGAAGCGCATAAGCGAGGAATTATAATTGGATTTGATTTATGCCATTCGATTGGTTCGATCCCACATCAACTAACGGAATGGGACGTAGATTTCGCTTTTTGGTGCACCTATAAACACTTAAACGGTGGTCCTGGTAGCGTAGGAGCGTTATATGTAAACAAGAAACATCTAGGAAAAGAACCGGGACTTGCTGGATGGTTTAGTTCAGCTAAGGATAAACAATTCGACATGGAACACACGCTAACACCTGCTGAAGATGCTGGAGCATTTCAAATCGGCACTCCACACGTATTAAGTGCCGCTCCTTTATTAGGTTCATTGGAAATATTCAAGGAAGCCGGAATGGATCAAATTCGTGAAAAATCTCTTAAATTAACAAACTACTTCATGGAATTAATAGAGATCGAGCTAACCGACTATGCGTTTACGATTGCCAATCCACGAGATGATCAAACAAGAGGAGGCCATATATTCCTAGAACATCCAGAGGCCGCTCGAATTTGTAAGGCACTGAAAGAAAATGGAATTGTTCCTGACTTTCGTAATCCTAATGGAATTCGTTTAGCTCCCGTAGCTTTATATAATACGTTTGAGGAAGTATGGGAAACGGTAAAAACGTTAAAAGAAATTATGCAGGAGGAAAGCTACAAAAAATTTGAAAACAAACGAGGAGTGATTGCTTAATGGCCAAATGGATCGATATTTCTCAACCACTTACAAATGATATGGCACATTTTCCAGGGGATACCCCTTTTTCCTATTCCTTAACCTATTCGAAAGAGGAAAATGGAACCGCAAACATAGGTCAGATGACTGCCAGCTTACATAATGGAACACATATAGATGCTCCCTTTCATTATGACTCCGATGGTAAAACCGTCGACCAGCTTGACTTAGAACGATATGTTGGCAACGCTATGGTGGTTGATGTGAGTCATGTAGACCACATCACACCAGAGGTTTTTCAGGGAATCAATCTAGCAGATACTAAACGGGTATTACTTCGAACAGCATTACCAAATAACCCGAAACGATTTCCGAAAACAATGCCCGCTATCGATCCAGAAATTGCTCCTTACTTGCAAGAGAAAGGGGTACTTCTATTAGGTGTTGATATGCCTTCTGTAGATGCGCCAGATAGTAAAGAACTAGCAACCCATCACGCGCTGTATAAGCACGATATCAATATCCTTGAAAACCTCATGCTTGATGAGATCGATGCGGGAATGTATGAATTAATTGCACTACCACTTGCTATTCAAGGTGCAGATGGTAGTCCAGTGCGTGCAGTAATCCGACCATTAAAGGATGTGAACAACCATGGCTAACCATGAGAATAACGATACATTTCAATCGGAAAAAGGCATTCATACCGACTTTTTAGAAAAGATGACGTATGGAGATTATTTACAGCTAGACACATTATTGGATAGTCAAAAACGCCTTTCCTCTCACCATGATGAGATGTTATTCATTATCATTCATCAAGTAAGTGAATTATGGCTAAAACTGATTATTCATGAGATCCAAGCTGCAACAACAGCGATACAGAATGGTGAACTACAGGCTTCCTTTAAAATGTTGGCACGTGTTTCCAAAATTCAATCACAAATCATTCAGGCTTGGGATGTTTTATCCACATTAACTCCAGCCGAGTATATGGAGTTCCGTGATAAATTAGGGAACGCATCCGGATTCCAATCCTATCAGTATCGATTAGTAGAATTTGTGCTAGGCTACAAAACACCTCACATTATGAAAATATATAAAAAGAATGAAGATTTATATCATATCTTGGATGAGGCTTATCGTGCACCAGGACTTTATGACGTGGCAATTCAAGCGCTTGCTAAAGATGGTTTTGATATCAATGAGTCAGTCTTACAGCGAGATTTTTCCCTAACCTATGAAAAGGATGAAACTGTAGAAGCAGCCTGGCTAGATGTATATAAAAACAAGGAAAAGTATTGGGATTTATATCAGTTAGCGGAGAAGCTAGTAGATATTGAGGATTGGTTCCAACAATGGCGCTTCCGACATATGAAAACCGTAGAACGCATTATCGGACACAAGGTCGGAACTGGTGGTTCCTCAGGCGTAGGCTATTTGAAAAAGGTACTTGATCATTATTTCTTCCCAGAATTATGGGAAATCCGCACTAAATTATAGAGTTGACATGTGTGATATAATAGCAATTTCAGCTATTTGGAATTTATCTTGTCTTAAATGATGGTGCGCTCACGTTCGATGGTGGAGCGTTGATGTCCGGTAGTGAGACGTTCTAGTTCGAAGACGCTTGAACCACTGCTTAGGAAGAGTGTCCGTAATAATTCAAAAGTATCATTTTATAAGACTCATAGCATGAACGACAAATAGTGGTGGCATTCCAGCTACCACTATGTTATTTTTTTATCATTAGAATTAGAATTACCACCGAAAATGAAAGTGAGGCACTTGATTATGCAAAATCAAAAAAATGACCAGTGGACGACCAAACTTGGATTTATCCTTTCCTCTGCAGGTGCTGCAGTCGGACTAGGGGCCATTTGGAAATTCCCATATATGACCGGAATGAATGGTGGTGGGGCCTTCTTCTTTCTATTTATTCTGTTTACAATTGTCATTGGTTTACCCTTGCTTATTGCTGAGTTTGTCATTGGACGTGGTTCGGGACGCGAGGCAGTGAGCGCCTATAAATTTCTCGCACCTAAAACAGGTTGGTCGATCATTGGCAAATGGGGAGTTTTAGGCTCATTCCTACTTATGTCTTTTTATAGTGTTGTTGGTGGTTGGGTCTTAATCTATAGCGGTTTATCCATTGTCGGAATGATTATTAAAGAAGATGTTGTTTATGAACAGCTTTTTGCTACGATTACAGGCAGTCCAGTGATCACCCTTTTGGGGCTAGCGGGATTTCTTGCCATTAATATAACCGTTGTATCCATGGGGATAAAAGGTGGTATTGAAAAAGCAAGTAAAATCTTAATGCCATTATTATTTATTTTCTTTATTATTCTTGTTATCCGAGCGGTAACGTTTGAAGGTGCCGTAGAGGGGATTCAATTTTTCCTTCAGCCTGACTTCTCCCAAATCACTGGTGAAAGTATCCTTTATGCATTGGGGCAATCCTTTTTCTCTTTAGCTGTAGGATTTTCAGTCATGGTAACGTATAGCTCCTATTTAGGTAAAGATGTTAGTTTGCCTATGTCAGCAACTTCTGTGTCACTGATGAATATATTTGTATCCTTATTAGCAGGATTGGCAATTTTTCCAGTCGTATTTTCATTTGGACTTACACCAGCTGAAGGGCCGGGATTATTATTTATGGTCTTACCAGAGGCTTTTTCTCAAATGCCATTTGGTGAATTGTTCTTAAGTTTGTTTTTACTTTTATTCTTGTTTGCTATTTTGACGTCGTCGTTTAGCATGCTTGAAATTATCACCTCCGCCTTTACTGCAAATAAAGCTCGCTCCCGTACTAGGGTTGCCATTATTGCTGGTACTATTATCTTTTTTGCTGGTATACCAGCAGCTTTATCCTCTAGTCATATGGCTGAGGTAAAACTGTTTGGACTAACGGTATTTGATGCAACAGATTTTTTGGTGAGTAACATGTTACTTCCAGGAGGGTGCTTACTAATCGCTTTATTTATTGGATTTAAAATGGATAAAGAACTGATCAAAAAGGAGTTTTATTATAGCAATAACTTGCCAGTTGGCTTGTTTCCCATGTGGTTTCAGATCATGCGTTGGATTGCTCCCGTCACCATCATCATTGTATTTTTAGGGTCACTTGGTATTATTTAATCACAAAATTTCTAAGTAGTAACTCGTTAACCTATTAGGTTAGAAACGATCAGATAGAAAAACCAATGACAACACGAGATTGTCATTGGTTTTTTATTAGTTTCTTCCAGAATTCTTTCCGTTGTTTCCTTTATTTCCATTCTGTTTATTTCCTTTGCCTTTGCTCTTGTCTTTATTTGGCTTATTTTTTCCTTTTCCAGCCTTCTTTTCTTTCTTATGTTTTCCTGCTTTTTTCTCGGCCTTATGCTCCTGTTTTTGTGCTTTCTTTTCTTGCTTTTGAGTTTTCTTTACTTCCTGCTTTTCTGTTACGTTTACAGCTTGTTCCTCATTCTTCTCTACCTCTTCAACTTCTTCGGTTTCCTCTGACTCTGGAGTACTTTCCATTTCTTCAGCTTCTTGAGACGCTTCTACATCATCTTCTAAATCGATGGTTTCCTCTGAAACACCTTCTTTATTCGTACGCTTTTCAATTTTTTGAGCTAATTTTGCAAATGATTTTTCAATATTTTTCATGATAGCCTGTTGTGCATTGGGATTGTCAATTTTAGCTAAGACCATGGTAAGAGCATCAATATTTTGAGCAAGTTTTACTTGAACTTCGGTTTGTTCATCCTCACCATTATCCTCATTTTCTTTTTCTGTCCCCACTGATTCTTCTTCAGCTTCTAATGATTCCTCATTTTCATCGTCTGATTCTACAACTTCTTCATTGGTAGTTTCTTCTTCTTGTTCACCGGGTTCTTCACTTTCTTCAATTACTTCGATTTCTACTGTTTCTTCATTACCTTTTTCATCAATTGTTTCCTCTGCTTGTTCTTGGATCGTTATTGCTTCTTGAAGTAATTTGGAAGCTTCCTCGCTTTTACCAGCTTGAATCAATGCGTTTGCTTCTGCAATACGTTCTGCAGCAATTTCTGCAAGAAGTTGTCCTTCTTTGTAATCATTAAATGTCAATGCAAGTTGAATTTTTTCCTTTACTACTTTTACAAAATAAAAGAAATCTCCAGGAATTAGGTTTGGAGTTTCTTCCTCTACTTCCTCCACCACTTCCTCACTTGTTGATCCATCATTTACATTATTTTCCTCGTTATCTTCCACTTCTGTAATAACTAAGTTGGACGAATCCTCCTCTTCCGCATTAACCGTACCTGTTCCGATTGTCATGACAGCCATTGATGCTACCAATGAACCTAATAATTTCGTTGATAATTTCAACATGATTCCTCCCTTATAATAAATAATTGCAATATAACTTTCGGTTATAGAGAAGGATTTATGTCGCATTTTACACCAACGAACGATAAATAAAGCTATCGACCTAGTCCTATATAGGTAAATATGCACAAAAAAACCCCTAAAGTTATCCTCTAGGAGTTCTGTTTACTGATTTTATAAATCTTCTTCTACACGGAACACTAATTTAAATTTACTTTCATCGATTAAGTCGGCAACATGAACACGAACACCGTGACCGAATACGACCTCATCTTCTGTCATTGCGACGACCATCGCCTTCGTACTTTGCTGCACATCAACGTAAATATCACCAACTACTGGAGCAATACTTTCATCGCTTTCAGCTAAATAAGAAATCGATTCATCTTCAAGCTGCTGGGATTCAGGTACCAAGCTTTTATCATAATATGCAATCTCTTGACTAGCATCCGCACGGCCAGGAACCATGACTACATATTCATGATGTTTCACACCGTTATCCCTTGTTGTTACTACATTTCCATCTTCTACACTCTCAACCTTTTCAATGGCATTTAGGGAATAATGGTCTAAAAAGTCAGGAGCAGGCTTAATAATTAAAATGTAATCACCTGGCTCTGGTTTCTTATTTTTATCAATCGTATAACGCTTGCCGTAAAAAATAAATGTATCATTATGTTGTGGCTTATATAAATGAATATCACTAGCTTTCGTTAACACTTGTTTCATATCTTTTAGTCGATACAAATGAACAGACTTCTTAAACATAGGTTTAACCGAGTAAACTTGGTGAAGCTCATTTTCATAAAAAACAAATTGTCCTTTTCTCACTTGTAGAAGTTTCATCTAATATCCTCCTATGAAATTACTTAGTCATACATATATGTAGTTCATATATATTTTAACAACAATAGTCGATTATTATTCTTATGTTCCCTTAACTATACTTCATTTAAACATGAAAGCAAGTATTATTCTAGTCTTTACAAAAATAATTTCTTTTAACGAACATTTTCATCCATATGAACAAATGGTAAATCCGTATCTACCTCACCTAAAATTCGCTTGGTTGTCATGGACTTACCTTCTAGCCATTGCGCAAAATCGAAAATTACTGGCTCTCGATCTCCACCTAAAGCAAACCAAGCCTTTCGCTCTTTCGGAAAGTAAGCTGATGTATGAATCGTTCCAGACCAATTTTTGTATTGCGTCGAAAACACACCTTTATCCGTATCATTTAACATACGAAAGGCTTGGTATGCATCCGAAATGTCGTGTTGTTGTTGGTTCATAGCATCCATTCTTTTGTAAGAATCATCAAGGTGGTGACGGTTTTCATGCTTCAGTAATTCGAAATGGTTGGTACACATATTTGATTGTCGAACTTCAATTCCTCGTGGAGTTGCTTCTACGACATATGTTTCACCAGTTTGATCTAACACAACATAGCTAAACGAATGACGATGGGGAATAGCCTTTAACAACGTAACAGCTTCTTCTACATTTGCACATGTCTCCAATACGATTCGTCCAATCATATTACAAATGAACCCGTCGCCTGGCTTTTTGCGATGCATAAAATTGTACCCCATTGCGAGACCTTTTTCATTCATCCCGTCCATTCTACCTGTAATTCGTTGCGATGGTCCAATTACTGCATATCCACCATCTGTTGGTTGATAAATCGTATAGCGCCCTTCGTACGTTTTGGGGTGGTAATCATAATTTCTGATCATATAATCCGAACCAGTATAAATCGAACAACCACTTCGCATATAGGCCAAACGATATCCACCAAACTCCTGTAAAACCTCATTCATTGTCCACCCTAACGCATCCTGCAACCCCAATAGCTCACGCCAAATCTCAGGTGCAAATGGTTCTATTGCTGCCTTTACTTCCTGTTCATCAATCGTGAAGCGTGGACGCCGAATCTTCCATTGTTTCTTGCGATTTTCTATTGTTAAGGAATCTCGTAATAATTCCCCTTGTAAATATCCAAAATCATAATGGGTTCCACGAAATGGAATGATATCACTATATATCTGTTTCATGATATCCCCCTCTTTTTATTTTATTTACCCATAGTCTAGCGGATTCACTTCTATTTGAAAAATAACTCGACTTATCACCAATCCTTCTGTTCCATGATTACTTAGTACTTAATTAGGATCAGAAAAAAGACACTTTCTTATAAGGAACAAAAGCGCAAGCGCCCCGGATAGAGACGTACGGACTGGACTGAGCCGTAGGAGATAAAGGAAACACGGCGACCGAAGGAAGCCGATGTTGACTTATCGTACGAAGGCGAGGGAAGTCTCGCTAGTCTCTGGGCGCTGGAGCTGGACGCGGCTGTTCCTACCAATAATTTATCCACAGGGATTTAATTTTATAATTTCCTAAGAAGCTAAAAAAGCTAGTAGAGGCTTCACTCTACCAGCTTTTTACTCATTATTTTCAAAACCCTCTATTTTTATCGATAGCGTTTCCCAGCGTTCCATTTTAGCTTCTAATTCTGCTTCAACTTCTTGTTGTTCTTTAAATAATTTCTGTACCTGCTCGGAATCACTGCCAGCTGCAACAATGCCTTCTTGCAGTTCTTCTATTCTTTCTTCTAATGAAGTAATTTGGTCTTCAATTTCATTCCATTCTTTCTGTTCCATATAGGATAATTTCTTCTTTTGTTTCTTTGGTTTTTCATCTTTCGTTACTGTTTTCATAGGCTTTGCCGCTTTCACTTGCTGTTTTTCAAGAAAATCACTATAATTTCCGAAAAATGTGTTTACGTGACCATTCCCCTCAAAAACGAGTAATTTATCCACTACACGATCCAAGAAATAGCGGTCATGTGATACCGTAATGACAACTCCAGGAAATTGATCTAAATATTCTTCTAGCACACTTAAGGTTTGTGTATCCAAGTCATTGGTAGGCTCATCAAGAAACAGGACGTTCGGCTCCGTCATAAGTATTTTCAAAAGGTATAGTCGTCTGCGTTCCCCACCAGATAATTTTCGAATGTATGTCCATTGTTCGGATCGTGAAAACAAGAAACGCTCCAACATCTGCTCTGCAGTGATGGCTGAACCATCTTGTGTATGAATGACTTCTGCGACTTCCTTAATATAATCAATAATACGCATACTTCCGTCCAGTTCTTCGTCACCTTGTGTATAGTAACCGACCTTTACCGTCTCGCCAATAATAACTTCGCCACGATCTGCTTCTAGCCGCTTCGCCATTATATTTAGTAAGGTCGTTTTACCTGATCCATTTGGACCAATAATTCCAATTCGATCGCCCGGAATAATTAAATGGTTAACATCACGTAATAATACCTTATTTTCAAACGCCTTTTCTATGTCTTTCAATTCAATAACTTTTTTACCTAACCGCTGGGAGCCAACTTGAAATTCAACATTTTGCTTATTTGTATCAAAGCTCTGCTCCTTCATATCATGAATCCGGTCAATTCGGGCTTTTTGTTTCGTAGAACGAGCTTTAGCACCTCTTTTTAACCAAGCTAATTCCCTACGAAGCGTATTAGCATGCTTTTGTTGGTTGCTAAGCTCAAGCGCTTCCCGCTCCGCTTTTTTCTCTAGGAATACTTCATAGTTTCCCTCGTAAATATACAGATTTCCATTATCTAACTCATAAATTTTATTGGTTACACGATTTAAAAAGTACCGGTCATGTGTAACAAGTAATAAAGCTCCTTTAAAGCTAGCTAAGTATTTCTCTAGCCACCCTACTGTTTCATTATCTAGGTGGTTTGTTGGCTCATCTAATATTAGCAAATCAGCAGGCTGAATAAGTGCTTTTGCTATTGCAACTCGCTTTTTTTGGCCTCCGGATAGTTCCGTAATCCGCCTCTCAAAATCCGTTATTCCTAACTTGGTCAATACTGTTTTCGCTGCAGTATTTGCTTCCCATGCTTCCTGTTCATCCATTTTCTGTTGAACTTTTAGAAGCCGTTCTTGAATCTGTTCATTGGTGGGATCTTTTTCTAAATTTTGCAGGACAGACTCATATTCCCGCATCACCTTCATTATGGTAGCTTCCCCGTAATAAATTTGTTCGATAACGGTTAAGTCCGGATTAAGTTCAGGGTCTTGAGCTAAATATTCGATTTGATAATCCTTTGGAGCAATTACCTCCCCTTTTTCTGGAGCATCAATCCCTGCTATTGCTTTAAGAAAACTAGATTTCCCAGTTCCATTTACCCCGATAAGACCAATTCGATCTTCTGATGTAATTGTGCAAGAAATATGGTCGAATAATACCTTTTCGCCATATGATTTATATAAATTCTCAATGGTAAGCATTGTCAGAACCCTCTTTTAACCTTTATTTATCTACCTTACGATTCGTCACTACATATTTCACTAGCAAGACAATTAAAAATAATAACCATGATGATACAATATAGAATATAATTTTACTAGCTTCACTTAATTCAGAAAAAAAGAAAGCCATTCCGAACCAAATAATCGAAATTGCTATGACCTGGTATATATAAAATTTCATTGCAATCTCCCCCAATTTCTATGATAACTCTTTGTCTAGTGTACCTTACAATGATTTATTTTTCCATTTGCAAAGAAAGATGGATCGGTTATCATTTCATTAACCATAAGGAAGGGCTACAGATCCCTGTAGCCCTCCTAAAAAAATCTTTATTTACAACTGATTCACAAGATTAGCCATTTCGATTGCAGATACAGCTGCTTCTGCACCTTTATTTCCTGCTTTCGTACCAGCACGCTCGATTGCTTGTTCAATCGTTTCCGTTGTCAAAACGCCGAAAATAACAGGCTTTCCTGATTGAATAGCTGCTTGGGACACACCTTTTGCCGATTCATTACACACATAATCAAAGTGTGGTGTTGAACCACGAATAACTGTTCCTAGTGTAATAACAGCATCATACTTATCATTGTTTGCCATTTTTTGTGCCACTAATGGAATTTCAAATGCTCCCGGTACCCAAGCAACATCAATATTATTTTCACCTACACCATGTCTTTTCAACGTATCTATCGCACCGTCTAACAGTTTACTTGTAATAAATTCATTGAAACGACCTACGATTATACCGACTTTTAAATCACTACCTACTAAATTTCCTTCAAATACGTTTCCCATTAACTCCATCTCCTTGTCATTCATTTCTATTTATAAGCCACTTGACTTTCAAGTTTGCTACGGTAACGAATTAATTCCTCAATGGATATCAGTTTTAAGTCATAATCCTCAGCCATAACTTCTAGATCTGGCAACCGAGCCATTGTCCCATCTTCCTTTATGATTTCACAGATGACCCCTGATGGAAATGCACCACTTAACCTCGCTAGATCAACAGAAGCCTCTGTGTGACCAGGACGAGTTAAGACTCCTCCATCTTTGGCAATTAGCGGGAACATGTGGCCAGGCTTTTTAAAATCAGCTCCGGTCACACTTGGCTCTAGCATCGCTTGAATGGTTCTTGCGCGTTCTGCTGCACTGATTCCAGTTGTTGTGCTCCTATGATCAATACTTACGGTAAATGCCGTACCGAATGGATCGGAACTATTACTTGTCATTAGATCTAAATCTAACTTCTCTGCTAAATCCTTTTCTATGGTTGTACAAACTAATCCTTTCCCATGTGTAATCATAAAATTAATCATATCTGGGGTCGCTTTCTCAGATAATGCCACGAAATCCCCTTCATTTTCTCTATTTTCATCGTCTACAACAATAACGGCTTTTCCTGCCTTTAAATCAGCAATCGCCTCTTCAATTGTATGTAACATGATCCGTCACTTCCTTTATAAAAATCCATTATTCCTTAAAAAATCTTTGCTAATGTCCTCTTTTTGGGAAGAGAACTGTTGCTCCAGCATGTTTTGCACATACTTGGCAAGCATATCACACTCAATATTTACGATATCTCCTTGCCCCTTCTCCCCAAGTACCGTTTCGGATACAGTATGTGGGATGAGTGAAATCGTAAAGGTATTATCTTTACTATTAAATACCGTAAGACTCGTTCCATCTACAGTTATCGAGCCTTTTAATAGTACAAATCGAGCAAATTCTTCTGGAATTTCAATATCATAGTAAACCGCATTTTCTTGCTTTTGTTTCCTTTTAATTGTTCCAACCCCGTCTACATGCCCCGAAACAAAATGTCCACCAAACCTACCATTGGCAGCCATTGCTCGCTCCAAGTTAACATGTGCACCTGAAGTCAACCCATGTAATGATGTGGATTTTACCGTTTCTGGCATGACATCAACTTGAAATTCGTTTGCTGTAAATTGAGTGACGGTTAGACAAATGCCATTTACAGAAATACTATCCCCTAAATTTACATCCTCCAAAATCTTTTCTGCTTTGATTATCATTTGGATTGATTGTTCAGAAACAGGTTGGATCTGTTTAATTGTGCCTTTTTCTTCAATAATACCTGTGAACATTTTCCTCATCCCTTTTATATAAATTAAAAAGCCCCTGAATAGCTTCAGGGGCATAAGGACAGAATTTTACCAACAAGTAGCAACAAACGATAGGAAAAATAGATAGATTTCCCCTACATTTTAAGACTTACTTGCTTTCTAAAATTCCTTCTCCCATCCAGACTTTAACTGTCGGCTCTGGATTTTCACCAGATCCACCGCATCGTATAACGATACGGGTCACGGACTAAGAAGCTTTAGCTTCATCACCGCCGGTTGGGAATCACACCCTACCCCGAAGGAATACAATATATTTCATTAATTTTCATTAAGTTTATCAGCGATTTTATGAAAAAGCAATCATTTGATTTCAAAGGATTTTTACTATCATCATGGAAGTTTTCACTAATCCATCTTCTCAAACTCATCTACCATACGTTCATAATTAAGAGCACCAAAGGCAACATTATGTATCCTCCCTTTTGTATCGATGAGGTAGGTAGTTGGAATGGGATTGATTCGATATTGGTCTGCTACTTCTGCTGTTTCATCCATTAAAATGGGAAAAGTTATTTGATACTCATCAACAAATTCGCTTACATCACTTTCGCGTATTTCTGTATCTGTTAAATTTACCGCTAAAATGGCGATATCCTTGTCATGATAAAACTTCTCCATATCCGGCATTTCTGATCGACACGGACCACACCATGTAGCCCAAAAGTTTAACATAACCTTCTCTCCTTGAAAATCTGAGAGTTTCACCGTTTCTCCGTCAAGGGTTGTTAATTCAAAATCAGGAGCAATGTTACCTTTTTTTAATCCTACTTCATCGGTAGCTCCTCTAGACATTACTTCAATTCCTGTTTCAATTCTGCTATCTTCTGTAGGTTCCATTTGACTTTCATTCGACTTGTCTGAATTACTCACATCATCATATATCCCCCACGCAAACATGACAATAATAAAGAAAATGGGTGCTGTTTTTTTCACAATCATTCCTCCATTCACTTGAATAGAAAATAACTAGTCAATAGATTCACTTACATTTATTATGTACCATTTTTTGCATACTAATGCTTGATAGATACAATTAACGTATCAACACCTTCATTGATATTTTGGTTGATTACCATTAAAATTTTGTATTATATACAGGAATCGATAAAGGAGTGGTCGAAGTGTCATTGCAAAAAGGAAAAAAGAATTGTATTACAGACGTAGCAGATGTACAAGTAGGTCATGTCACGTTATATGAAAAGCTTAATGATACGGATACAATATGTACTGGGGTAACTGCTATTCTTCCCCACAAAGGAAATTTGTTCAGCGAAAAACTTCATGCAGCAAGCTATGTCATTAATGGTTTTGGTAAAACAAGTGGATTAGTTCAACTGGAGGAACTCGGTTTATTAGAATCTCCTATCATGCTAACAAACACCCTTAGTGTTGGTCCTGTGATGGAAGGTACGTTACGTTACATGTTATCTCAACATGAAGAAATTGGGGAATCAGCAGGGACAATAAATCTTGTCGTCGGAGAATGTAATGATAGCCACTTAAATTCCTCTAGACTTCAAGCAATCCGCCCCGAGCATGCGATCAAAGCCATTGAAAATGCGAGCACAAGCGCTGTAGAAGAAGGGGCAGTTGGTGCTGGAAAAGGCATGATGTGCTTCGGTTACAAAGGTGGTATTGGAACAGCATCTCGGATCGTAACTTCAGCTGATACAAAATATACAGTTGGTTGTCTTGTACTAACCAATTTTGGACAACGTGACCAAGCATTATTTGCAGATTTTCCTAAAATAGAAATCGACACTCCTGATGGCTCTATTATGATGATTATTGCTACAGACGCGCCCTTGTATGATCGTCAACTGAAGCGATTAGCTAAACATACAACTGCTGGCTTAGCCCGTACAGGTAGTCATATATCCCATGGAAGTGGAGATATTGCTATCGCATTTTCTACCGGAAACAAATATAGTCATCATGCAAACGCTCATACCGAATCAATGACATATATCCGTGATAGCCACAAAGTAATGAACCAGCTCTTTCAAGCCGTCATTGAATCAACAGAAGAAGCAATCATCAGCTCCCTTAAACACGCGGAAACTACAGAAGGAAAGCGCGGACGTGTTGTAAAAAAAGCTCCACTTCCAAGCATCGAACAATAGCTAAAGAATCTAGCTTACAAATTGGGCTAGATTCTTTTCTTTTTTAGCCGACTGTACGAAGGAAATCTTGAAAAGCAAGATCTGGATTATCGGTATTATTTGCTTGCAGAAAGGATTCGTAGTCTCCCGTAAAAACGATTTTTCCATTATGTAAAAAGTTAATTTGACAATCGATATAAGCTAACTCATGGAGAATATGTGTAGACATAATGACATAAACATCCTCTTTTTCGACCAATCGTTGCAGGGCATCAATAATAAACGTTTTGGAGCTTGGGTCAATGCCAGCAGTTGGTTCATCAAATATGTACAGTTTTCGGTCAAGTACTGTTATGGCTCGGATGGTTAACCATCGACGTTCCCCAACAGACATATCACCAAATTTTTTCGTCCACAATCGATCGAGCATGCCTTTTTCGCTTTCCTCTAGTCCATTGATAAATCGTTCCTTTAATGCTTTAAAAGGAGCTATTGAATCAGACTTTAAAATTAACCGAAGAAGGTCTTTCCCTTTTAATGCTGGTGGCAAGTAAATTCCTTGAAGCTGATAAACGATATCTTCATCATCAAAAGGAGGGTTAAATTCTGGAATGGAATGAACACCACTGATAACATCCAATAAAGTTGTTTTTCCCGCCCCATTCATACCAATAATCACATTCAATTTGTTTTCAGCTAATTCTAGCGAAACGTTTTCCAAAACGGATTGTATTTGTTTTTTATATGTGAAATTAATATTTTCTAATTTCATTGGCCTATCTCCCCTCCCTTGTTATAATATCAAGCTTCCTGTATCCGAAGAATCCAATGATACAATATAGCGCTAAAGAAAGGAACGTAAGCCAAATAATTTCATACGTTGTTCCAAGCAAACTATGATGTATTACTTCAGAAATATGTGTTAAAACAAAAGCTGGATTTAGATACACAATCAGATCGAGTATCGAGTTGGTATCCATACGAACGTTTGAGAAATTTACCAAGACTAACACCAAAATTGTTAGAACCGGACCAATTCCATTTGATTTTATGCGTAACGAAGAGGTAATAAGAAATAAAAGATAAATAGGAATCGTACAAACGACCAAAATAAGGAAAGCCGTAAGTAGTAGACTACCAACGGGTTGGCTATATAACATTCCACTGATAACAGTAAATAGAACGATATTAACAAGTAAAAAGAAGCATTGCGACAAAACCTTCCCAAAAACGATTGGCAATTTATCTCCCGAAATATAAGTGTACATTTTGAGAAAGTTACGATCACGCATCAGCAAAATTCCCATACCAATCCCATCCGCAGCTGTAATTAACACCATAAAACTCCAAAAGAAAAATAGATACGAGCTAAACTCAGTATATGTCATTGTATCTCTTTCATTATAGGAATTTAATAGAATAAATACGATTGGAAAAACGAGTGACCAAACGTAGGATAACTTATTATAGAAAACTTCTTTATTGAATAATAGAAAGTACTCATAGCTTTTTGTGATTTTCTCCACGTTCCTCCCCCTCTCCTTAATTTTCTATTATAAAGGATAAATAACTTAAAATTCCAATTTATTTGCCATAATTAACAAAAGCACTAGCGCCCTGTCTAGAGATGCAGAATGGATAGGAGTTTAACGAAGTAATAGCCCTTTTCTCAGTTGATTTCCTCTCGTTTCTACCGCTAATCTACCGCGATGCCTCCCCGATCCCCATTAATGAACAGCCAAAAGAAAAGTCCAAACCGTTTTCAATTCTATTTTAAGAATTGAGAAGCGTGTTCGGACTTTCCAAGGGCTATCACTTTGATTTTTTTATAAATGAAGTTGGGACATCTGCTTTAAATAATAATAATTTCCTAGTTGTTGGATGGTGAAAGGATAGTATTTTCGCATGTAATCCTAATCGTCTTAGGGCATTCGTTTTAGCACCATATTTCTTGTCTCCAACGATTGGGTGACCTAAATCATTCATATGGACCCGAATTTGATTTTTCCTCCCTGTCTCCAGCTGAACCTCTACCAATGAGAAATCCTGATTGGATTGAATAACCTTATAATGCGTTATTGCTTTTTGCCCTTGGTTATCTTCTGTGGAGTACATGAGATGGGTTTTTGTTTCTTTTAACCAAGAAACAATGGTGTCTTTTGGTTTTTCAACCTTTCCTTCTACTAAGGCCACGTATGTACGTTCTTTTACAATTCGTTTCCAATTATCCTGTAGTTTACGTTTTACCTCTTCACGCTTTGCAAACATCATCACCCCGGATGTCTCCTTATCCAGTCGGTGCACGACAAAGATCCGATTTTGTGGGTGCTGTTGGCGTACATACTCCATTAATTGGTTATGTGCCGTTTGCTGCTTTTCCTTTTTCGTAGCAATCGAAAGGAGCCCCGCTTCTTTGTTAATAACGATAATATCATCATCTTCATATAGAATCGACATCCCAATCAATTGGTCCTGTTTAATGGCTGCTTTATTTTTTAAAACCATAATTTGTTGTCCGGCTTTTAATGGATAATTGTGCTTCGTTTCCAAATGATCGTCCACCGTTACTTGTCCACGTGTTAAAATTGACTTCACCGAATTACGGCTTCGATTTGGCATCACTTTTAACAGAAACGGTAATAATTCCGTCTCTTCCTCTACGGTATAAACAAGTGAATTTTTCTTGTTTGCGTGTTTTTGCATATGAATAACTTCTCCTTTGGTAAGATCCTTCAATCCTCGTCGTTTACATCAATATCCTCTGGTATTGGTTCACTTAAATATTCTTGAATTAGTTTTCTATACTTTTCAACTTGGTCAAAATGTGTTGTGAATTGGTCTTTATTAATTAAGTATTGCTCTCCATCATGGATGGCCCGTATCCGTCCTTGAAGAACGAGTGCACTTACTTTCGTAGCTTCCATTGAAAGATATTCTGCTGTTTCATCAATTGATAAATACATATGTAAAACCCCTTTATCTTTCCATACTACCGTTAAATTCTTCCGTTCAAAATTTTCATCATAAGTTCATCACTAGGAAAATTATACAGCATTCGTTTATAAAATCACACATATAACATTCCTATAGAGTACCCGCTTCAAAAACATCTAATATAGAATGATCTATATTTAGATTTTACCAGTTACAAACTTCTTACTCTCTAACTCCCAAACAAATTTCTATTCAATAATATTTGTAAATGAAGAAGCTGCCATACTCATGACAGCTTTTTTTCAAATACAGAACTTTATCGATGAAGATAAAAATCTGGACTTACTGGATTATGGAGCTTTTTGTATTGCATATACCCACTAACTGAAATATTTAATGCTTTACACAGCATTTCAAGCGGATAGGCATCTTTTAGTTCATCAACCGCTTGATATTTTTCTTCTTCCCCTTGTACAACGATCTCGATATACTTTCTAAGTGCAGCTACCTCGGCTCTTAACTGAAGAATTTCACATTCTGTTGAGCTGCCCAAAATTTTCCGATCAAAAGCAGCCACTCCTTGAGATTTATATTTTTTTATCCATTCATATACATTATCCCGATGTCTAATCCCCAAATCTTCAATGACTTGCTGAACTGGCTCTTCTTCTTCTAGCACACGACGTATTGCCTCTAGCTTTACTTCCTTGCTATAGCGGCTATAGAGTTTTTTCTCCTTTTCCATAACCTCATCCCTCCAAGTTGCAATAATCTACTCTTCGTTTCAAGCAGATTTTACAATACGGGGCATTACACATTCATTACAAAACACGAATAATAAAAATAGACAGGAAGCCCACTTCAATGATTGAAAGTGGTATTCTTGTCTATTAAGTCGATACACTTTATTATACTAATACATCATGATACTCGGAGGTTTTCTCTAATTTATTTTTTGCGTACGAGCACTCTGGCCTAATTTTCTTCCCTTCTTCTCTAGCATAAGATACAACTTCTGCCACAAGCTTACCGGCCATGCCTTGTCCACGAAGCTGATCAGATACATACGTATGGTCTACTCGAATAGTAGAATCATTTTCCTGTGTAAAGGTGATTTCTGCTGACGGTTCTTGTTCGTTTTCTCCAACATAAAATTTACCGTTTCCTCTATGAATTGCCGTCATCTTACTTCCTCCTAATACCGTTTTCTACAATAAGTATAACATAAATCATTTTTCACTTTTGCATATAACGAAAAGAGAGATTTCGCTCTTAAAATCCAAGCTTATCCCAGTCAAACAATGAACCAGGGTCATTTTTTCGCTTTGGGGCATATTCATCATGTCCAACGATATGGTCTCTGTTTAAGTGAACGTCAGGATGTCTTACTTGTATGTCATCTAGTAGCTCCTTTAATGATTGATATTGATCCTCTGTAAAGCCAATAGATTGAGACGGTATAACCTCATAGGTCTGTTCATCTATAAGTGGTTTCATTTCATCTTTTGTTCCAATTGCTAGCAATTCAATTCCAATAGAATAATCATTCAGCTTATCTTCATAATTAGGTACAGTTGTTAACCTTCCAGCCCCAGCATGATAAGCAATGCGTTCTTCTGCAACAAGCTGATAGATATTACCTTTTCGATCAATAACATAGTGGGAAGACAATCCACTTGCTAAAAATATAGAATAAATGTCCTCTAATTTATAAGGATCATGCGGTTTTTCTACCGCATTACTCATATAATGAATCACTACATGTGTGACAGGTTCTAATCGAAATTCAGAGTTTTCAAGTGGCAGCAAGATTTCATTTACTTCTGCTTTAAAACGTTCCTCTTGTTGACTTTCTTCTACATCTTTCACCGTGATTGAGGATGATTCACTCCTTAAATGATGAATAAACAAAAATGCAACAATCCCCACACAGCATAAAATAAGATAAAATACGTTGCGCTTCAAAATGTGTCCTCATTTCTATCCATTGTAGCGTTTTTATACCATACATGGAGTGAAAAAACAACATTGCTTTCGAGTCTTGATCCTATTTTTCGTACTACCAATTATTTCTTAGGTCGATTGACATTATCTTTTGTTAAGTTTTTCTCTTTTTGAATAAACCAATAACCAATAATTCGCAGTTCAATTAAGGAAATCCCCCGCTTTTTGGCCACTTCCTCTATTAAGTGATTTTCAAAGTTCATTGTTTTTAAATGAACACCTTGTTCAATTTTATCCTGTATATAACAATAAAAACATCCTAATAGTTCATTTGATATTTTGTCATAAAAATTTCTACGTTTCACCCTACTACTTCTCCCTTTATACTTCTATTTTTCTCTCTATCTCTCTATACCCAAAAGAACAAAAGCGCAAGCGCCCGTTTAGCGACGTACGAACTGGGACGGCGATTACTCGCCAAACCGAAAACCTTTTGCACCTGGCCATGCCAGGTGGCTCCATATTGCCAGGCAAAGTGACGATTTTAATGGAGTATTCGTCATGCTTCGTTATTGCTGTATGTAAGCTTAACAAAACCAAATTTTTATTCTTTCATCTGCAAAATAAAAAAGCCAAAAAGAGGAGCGTTAAAGCTTCCTACTTTTTGGCTTATGGCTAGCTTATTTATCTAGCACATTGCTACCTTTTTGATTTGGGTTGATAATGAACAAAATGACACTTTTATCACGTTCAAAATCCCAAGCTGTAAATGAATCATCTATTTTCGCATCAAGAATGGATTCCATCCGTGTACTATTATGTAATAGGCGTTTTTCTACCCGCCTTTTAGCGGTTCGTAATACTTCTGTCTGGCCCATACGAATAAATTCTCGTTCAATTGTTACAAAGATACCCGTTCGAATAACTACAATTGTTCGTTCATTTAGTTTAATCGAAACGACTTCTTCAGGAACTTTTTGCGCCTGCTGACTAACATTATTAATCTCCTCATGAACCTCTTGTTTTCCTGGATAATCTAAGGTTGCAAGCTGGTCTAACTTCGCTGATTCAGGACAAATTGCCACAAACATTCCCGATTGATTTTGAAGATTCCAATCATAGTAGAATTCTTCAATCTCGCAGGCAGTTAGTAACTTCATATAGGCTTTAATTTCTGGGATTAAACTTTTCATTAGAATATCCCTAGAAGATTGTACAAAGCTTTCTTGTTTTTCACTCATAAGCACTTTTTCCATCGGTGATAAAAACTTTCGTAAATATACCGTTATAAATGGTTGCTTCACGGATACAAATACCGTTTCCGGTCCTCGACCAAAATTATCTCTTAATAGTTTACCTATGTAACTCGCTAGTTCTTTTTGAATTTGTTCCGTTTCCAAACGTAACATCCTTTTTCTATAGATAAAAGCATTGTTTTCTTTTATCCGAGTTTTCATTTTAATACCTAATAATAAGATTATCAACAAAATAAGAGAAAAATATTCCCTGCCAATTTCTTCATACTATTTAAAATCTTTAAATTCCTAATCTACAATATTAACGAATGAGGTATATCACATCATCGTATCTAAACTCCATTTATAATTAGCACGTTTGACAATACATTTCCAATAACAATTTTTTGAGATTCCTGTCAAAGAGGATTACAATGTGTTAAGAAAGGAGTTTTACAACATGAAACCACACTACCCATTACCAGAAAATATTGTTGATATATTAGAATCGAGAAGAAGAAAGACGAATGATTCATTTACGGATTTAATAAGAGGCGGTGGCTATGTTCCACCGAATATGGATTTACTAGTCGATGCGATCTCTGCATTAAGTATGGGGAAAAACGTTTTACTTAAAGGACCAACTGGCGCGGGAAAAACAAAATTCGCTGAATCCTTATCTCAGTTATTCAACCAACCAATGTTTAGTGTAAACTGTTCCGTTGATTTGGATGCAGAAAGCCTATTAGGGTTTAAAACATTGACTTATGAAGGGGAAAAACAAGTAATTGAATTCATTCCTGGACCAGTCATCAATTCCATGAAACACGGAAATTTTTTATATATTGATGAAGTAAATATGGCAAAACCAGAAACGTTGCCACTTATTAATGGCGTGCTGGATTACCGCAGAACGATCACAAATCCATTTACAAACGAAATCGTAACCGCAGAAGATGGATTTAACGTCATTGCAGCTATTAATGAAGGTTATGTAGGAACCGTTCCCCTTAATGAAGCATTAAAGAACCGATTCGTTGTCATTGAAGTACCATATATTGAAGGCGATCAATTACGAAATCTGATCCGTTCCAATACGAATTTAACGGATGATTCCATGATTGATTTATTTGTCACCCTATCAAGTGACCTTATTCATGCTGTTTCTCAAGGGAAACTATCGGAAGATGCGGCATCTATTCGAGCATTACTAGATGCATGTGACTTAAGTGCACTTATTCCAGCAAAACGGGCGATTCAGCGATCTATTGCCGATAAGTTAGATGAAGCGCGCGAAAGAGAATTTGTTCAAAATTTAACAGAGACGCTTTTCTAGATAGGAGAATTCGTAATGTTTCAATTTAATGATAAACGAGTTGATACGAACCTATTCCTACAATTGCAAGATCTATCAACCGTATTGTCTAGTGATCCTGAAATTGCTTTTGAATACAACTACGGTTCCTTTATTGATGTCGTGGAGCATAAAATAACTGCAAGTCGCTCCTTTTGGGATAATACAAAACAAGACATCAAGGAGGCTGGACTAAAGACAGATATCTTTTTGCGAGCCATTGGAACACTCAAATATACGAATATCCCTGCGATGAAAAACTATCGAGAAGAAATTCAAGAAGTTTCTATTTCCAAATTCGCTTCTCAATTGGTCGCTATTTTAGAGGATATTCGCTTAGAAGAAATTATTAAAAAAGAACGCCCAGGTACCAAAAGAGCTTTTGCCACACGTAGAAGCTATCATAAACAATACTTTGAAAGTCAATTGGCTACGAATGTAAACCGAAGCTATTCCACAGATGAATTATTTTGTCTGATTTATTTATTAATCTTATCAGATGTTCCAGACCCACGATTTCCAAAAGCGAATGAACGACAATTGGAAAAGCTAGAAAGATTAAAGCCAACCCTTTATTCGGTCTTTGAGGCAAAAACAACAGCTGATATCACCAACTTAGCAACCCAAATTGTTTTCCAGGTTGATCCTGATTACAAGGATACATTTAATGAATATTTCATCTTCCCAATTGTTCATATGGAAAACTATACAAGAAATACACTTTTTGACGAACTTACGCGAACAGACCCGTTATCAAATGACGATTTTGAAGAGGTTGATCAAGAAAAAAGTGAATATATCGATGAGAAGTTTTCCACATGGCATCGCGAAAATAAAAACGGAGATGGCAATCAAACCTTTTTACAATTTGAATTAGAACAAGGTACAAAGACAAGTCTTATCGGTGATGGAGCGAGAGAAACGGAGGAAGGCGATCAAGCAATGGCTTCCATCCAAGGTGCATCAGGTGAGAGCAAACAAAATGACTACTCAAAAATGGAATCTATGGAAAAAAAGGAATCCAATCAAGGACAGGAACAAAAGGAAGTACCTTATGGTGAAGAAAATAGAGATGCCGTTAAAATGGATAAGGTTGCTAATAAGCCTTCCGCAGAGGATGTGCAATTGTATGCGGAATACACGTATGACATCGAAGCTTATAAACGCAAGCTTTCAAAAACAATTCAAAAAACGTTAGAGCATAAGAAGAACTCTCCCCGTAAAGACTTATTATTTGGTCGACTGTCTAGAAAGCTATTACCAATTGTAGTTGATAATGATCGAAGAATTTTCTATAAGAAAAACAATGAATCCAATGAAATAGATGCGGTATTCTCCCTTCTCGTTGACTGCTCCGCATCCATGCACAATAAGATGGAAGAGACAAAAAAAGGAATCGTATTATTTCACGAAGTACTAAATGAATTAAAAATTCCTCACTCGATTACCGGATTTTGGGAGGATGCCAACGCAGTAAAAGAAGGGTATCAACCTAATTATTTTCATCGAATCCACGCATTTTCCGACTCTTTTTATGAAGATAATGGTCCTAAGATCATGCAACTAGAACCGGAAGAGGATAATCGTGATGGATTTAGCATTCGCGTCGCGACAAAAGAATTACAAAGTCGTAGAGAAAAGAATAAGTTTTTATTGGTATTCTCTGACGGCGAACCAGCTGCTTCGAATTATGAACAAAATGGGGTTGTTGATACGAATGAAGCAGTAGCTGAAGCACGTAAAAGAGGTATTGATGTAGTCGGCATGTTCCTGGCAGATGGAGAGGTTCAAGAGCACGAAGACCTAACCATGAGGAACATCTATGGACGAGAAAGGCTGATGATCCCAAGCGTCGCCGAATTACCCGAACACTTCGCACCACTACTAAAAAAACTACTACTAAAAAGTCTATAAAGGTGCCAGGCACTTGTCAAAAATTGACAAGTGCCTGGCACCTTTTTTATTCGATTGTGACTGGGGTTCCGATTGGGATTTGATTATAAAGCCATTCGACATCTTCGTTGAGCATTCGAATACAACCTAAACTAACATGCCCACCAATGGATGTAGGATCATTTGTGCCATGGATTCCATATACCGTTCCGTCTGTTCCAGGGACATTAAGTCCAATCCATCTACTTCCTAATGGATTATCAGGATGACCTCCTGGAATCCCTTTGGAACTGTACCACGGTTCCTCAATTTTATTGACGACATTAAAGTCCCCTTCTGGCGTCATGGAAACATCCTTCCCTGTTCCAACAGAGAAACTCCTAACCTCATCCCCATTTTGAAATACCGTTAGCTGATTTGTTTTTTTATTTATACGAATAGAAAAGGATGATGTTTCCACCGATGCTTCGCTAGATTTGCGTGATCCTTGGACAGGTACATCTTTTTCTAACAAGGAAGGACTAGGGATATGTATAGCAGTGCCAAATGGCAAATGATCCGGATTCTGAAGGTCATTATATTTTGCTAAAGCTCCCGTATAGGCATCTGTATTGTAATATTTTCTACTGATTCCTATTAGAGACTCTCCCTGCTTGATGGTATGCTCGATCATATAGTCAGGATCTGGTATATTCAGCTGCATTCCTACTTGGATCTCTTTAGCAGGATTTGTAATATTATTATAAAGCTTAATCTGTTCCTGATAGCTACTATCCGAAAAATACAACATCGTAATACTGTATAACGTCTCGCCTTCCTTTACCGTATGCTCTAAAACATAATCGGCTGAAATTTCTTTATCAATTGGAGTAGTTTGTTGTTGTTCCGTAACTTCTTCATTTTTCTCACTAGAATTAGCTTCCTTTTTTCCGTTTTCTTCCTTTCGCTTTTGATCTGAAATAGTAGTAAGATTTAATGTCTCCACTTCCTCTAGTATTCCTTGTTTTTTCTTTGGCTCTTTTATGGAGCTTTCTGCGTGACTTGGTAATGACCGCCCTATTTCATCCATTTGTATCACATACCAAAGCACTATTCCAAGCAAAGCAATCAACAAGAAGAGCAAAAAGATCATGAAGTTATTCCTCTGCCTCTTATGTCGCTTTGACCTCGGAAGATAGAAATTTTCATTATTTCCTTCTGACAATACCCACACCTCTTCGTACTTGATTAAGAACATTAACATTATAACGGAATAGTGTGAAAAAAACATCACTTTTTGTCAAAATAGTACTTATCATTTGTTAAATAGCATCATTTTAACTACAAATATAAGCGAAACCATAAAATTCCACATCCATTGCACTATAAAATTTATAGTTATTTGTTCCTAAAAAAGAACAACCGGAGTGTTGGGTATTTTTTCACTTTGGTGTCATACTAATAAAAAAAGTCGAATGATGGAGTTGATGAAAATGGGTGCCATTGAACGAAATGGTTATCGATTTGAACCCGAGTATAGTGTGATTCAACAAAACGGAGCAATCCATGTTTATCACAAAGGGGCATTTGTGGAAGAAGTCACATTCTCTTTCTCAGGAAAATATCCCGAACCAGCTAAAATTGAGGAACTTGTCGAAGACTACTGTGAAGAGCATGGAATATAAGTTAGGTAGTCCTTGTATGGGAAATCCATAATTTTCCTAATAAAAAAGGTGAGAGGAAATTACTTGCTCCTCTCACCTAAATACCTACTTAACTTGTTTGTAATTTTTATGGTTAACAACAGTCTTGATTGGTTCTCCGGTTTTTTTGTTCTCTCCGATATTAATAATAACCGAATTTTCACGAACCATTAAAACCTTACCTAATTCACCCTTGTATTCACCTTTAACTACCTCGATTATATCTCCTTCGTCAGCCTTATTAACCGGAGCCTTGTTTTCTTCTACTACATTTTCGTCTGCCATACTTCTCTCTCCTTTTTAACAATAGCATTTTTAGTGTATATTAAGTAGATGATTTCATACGGAGAGTTTTTCTATCTTTGTAAACTATCCTGTGTTATTTTATCATGTGAAATATTGTAAACCAACAGATAAATTTATATTCAATATTGCAACCAGTTGAAATTATCGGAACGGACACTGTTGACTTAATAATAAGTGGTATAAACTACAATCATTCATTTTCATTACTTCATGCAATAGAGATTAACTGGAAAAGACCCTAAATTCGGATACTTCTTCACGAAATCAGAGTCTTATCGTTATATATTGACCTTATGTCCTTTGAAAGATGTGAACATCTTTAGATATTTTATTTATTGATCCGATTGATTTATTAACGTTTCGTCCTCATCTACTAATCCTAAAGAAAATGCTTTTTCCATTATTTCTTTTACTTCTAAGGTGCGCTGTGGGTTGCTCGTATAATGCAATTGAGCTTCTAGAGCATTTCGGTGGAAAGCAGACATTTCTCTAGCCTTTTCTTGATCAACTACTTTGTCCTCCTTAAGATATTGTTGAAATTCAGCAAAAGAAATATCTTTTGGTTGACCTCCTAAGCTTTCTCCATTTTGTAATTGATTTCGTAAATGAGCTGAAATTGTTAAACGACTATATGCTGCAAACTGGGTATTGTCTGGTGTAATTCTCATTTCTTATTTCCCTCCTGTTTCGTGATATGATGATTTAACTTAACTATAGTTAACGTGGGACTACTAAACAACTTGAACCAAAATTGAATCTGAGTATATGTTTTTATGGGGAGATATAATTTCCGCTAAACATCTAGCTTCCCTATTATGTATCCTCTACGAATACTATGTTATATCACCCTTCAACAAAAAACAACAATTTTCTGATTATAATTCAAGCCTTAAACACTTTTGTGAAATCAAATTACTCCTTTCAAAATCTCCTCTAGCGTTTGGTTACAATTCTCTAATTACCATTAATTTATTATCACATTACACCCTAACCCTTCGATCACGAAACAGTTTTACACGATCAATTTCAGGAAGTTTACGTAAAACAGAACTACTTAACCAAAAAATGCTGAAGATAATCATCGAAATACCACAGATCAAAACAGAGATTTCAGCTGCAAATGTTTCGCCTAATATACCACCAATTAGAGAACCTACGGGCATTCCTAGAGCTGCAGCACTAGTTAACAAAGTAATCACTCTTCCTACATACGCTGTCTCTACCTGTTTCTGTATGGATGAAAAGACAAGAATGTTAAGTATTCCAATAGAAATTGCACCGGTAGAATATAATATGATTGATGGAACTAAAGGTAACGTTGCAGTACCAATCCACATAATACCTGTGCCTATATATGAAACTATAATTATCTTACCAAAATCTAAGTGCTTTAATTTAGGAGTAATAATTGTACCAATCATTATTCCAAGTGACAGGGAAGCTAGGTAAAATCCATATACAGCTTCTACACCATTACTTTTAATAAGAGAAAATGCAGGTAAATTTGTTGTCATGATAACCATGGCAATGTTAATAAAGACGATAGAATAAATCATTTTAGGAATTAATGAATTTTTAATATAGTTAAAACCCGCTTTAAGATCTATAAAATATTTTTTAGAAGCAGAACCAATAGACTGACCCTTTTCTTTGGTGATATCTGGTTGTTGGAAATTGAAAAATGCATATAAGAGGCTCACGAGTAGTATACAGATTGCAAAAATGGAGATAGCTGGAACTGTACCAATAATTGTTACGATAATCCCTGCTCCGGCAATAAAAGCTATGTCCATAGCTTCTCGAATTGTTTGTAAACACGAATTCGCCTCAAGCACATTATCTTCACCTACAATTATAGGTAGTATGGTTGATTCAATTGGATACGTATATTGCGTAAATAAAGCAACGATAAATAACAAACTAATGACATACCAAACATGTAATCCAACCGTGTAGTTTAATATTGGAATTGTAAATAAAATGGCTGCTTTTGCAAGGTTACTATATACCAGCCCATGTTTATATTTAGCATAGTTAGCTAATGGAGCAATTAAAAACGACAGTACACTCGCTGAAGATATTGCAAACATTGCAAGTCCAGAATAAAAAACACTTCCACTTAAATTTAATACAAGCAACATCCCCGCAACTAAGTAAATACCACTTCCTAATCCATTAACAAAAACACCGAACATTAATATCAAAAAGTTTCTTTCCAACATAAATGGTTTTATATTTTTCATCATTTAATTCTCCTCCTCATTAAATTCTTTTATAAGAAATTCTATAGAGTATGGAAATTGTTCCTCACTATCCTTTTCTTTATAAGATAAATGTCCATATTTAAAGAAAAGCTCCTCCAACTCTCCGCTTAACTGATTCACAAGTTTTTTAGACAAATAAATATTAGTAGTTCTACCGTCAACGTGCCCTGGTGGAGATACTTGCTCTGGATTCTTAAATAAATTAGCTTTAGCTTTGTAATATTTTTCTACAATTCCCTTCTCGGTGTTAATGCTTTCCACTTCAAGAATATCGTGCTTTACAAGCTGCTGAATATGATAGTAAACCGTACCAGGGTTTTTACCTAATAAATCGGCCACTTGTTTGGGTGTCATGGGTTGTTCATAAAGCAAAGCTACCAATCTTGACCTTAGGGGATTGGATAGCACCTTTTGTTGCTCCCAATTAATTTCCATCATTTCTTTGCCACTCTTATGATTCCAGTCCATTTAATCACCTTCCAATATTATTTTAAATAATTTATATTTGTAAATCGATTTGTAAATCCAAATTAATTATTAATTAACATTATACGATTTGGATTCCCAAATTGCAATAGTAAATTCTGATTTTTTAAAATATGTATTAAAGATAAATTTAGTATCTCAGGTTGTTGCGAATGAATTAATAAAAGAGCAGGTAATAATGGTCAAACAAAAAGACTGAACCATTATAGGATCCAGTCCGGAATTGTGTTCATATAAGAAACATGTTAAGTAGAAAATGGGCATAAAATCACGGTGAGTACAAAAATATTAATTATTTGATTTGCTATTGATTAATTATTCATTTTTAAACTACAGTCTATTGACTGTTACTCATCCTTCTTACAAATAAAAAATGTGTAGTGTAAATAGAAAATTAAACTCTTAGCGACCCTCGGAACCCTCTGGCACTATAATAGGATTCTGCTCCGTTATGATACACGAAAACTTTTCCATACCGATAGTCGCAAAAAATGGCACCACCGAGTTCTCTAATATCAGAAGGCGTTTGTATCCAACTCGAAGTTTTCCTATCTACATTTTCCAGTTTCTGCAACTCACGATATTGTTCTTCTGTTAATATTTCAATACCCATGGCAGTTGCCATATCGATCGCGTTATTTTCTGGTTTATTTTTTTTCCTTGATTCTAATGCTTCACGATCATAGCACACACTTCTTCTACCTTTAGGACTTTCCTTTGAACAATCGCAAAAGATAAATTCGCCTTTCTCTTCATCATAAGCAACAACATCCGGTTCGCCGTCCGTCCTTTCCATTTCATTGAGCGACCATAGCTTTTCCGGATTAGCTTCCAATTTTGCTTGGACTTTATCCCATTCAAGATCCTTATGACGGTGCTTGTTTTCCGCAAAACGCACTTTCAATAGTTGGAGTATTTCTTCACGTTCCTCAATTGACAGCTCCTTATTATGTATAGCATCACTCTCTGTCATATAATTTCCTCCTTATTTTTTCTCCTATTGATAGAAGTATCATTTGATATCTTTTTCTCTAATACCCTGTTAAAACATCTCTTCTGATATTTTTTTTAGGAATTCCTTTGTTCTTCAAATAAACAGAAACAGAATCTACCATCGACTTCGGTCCTATATAGTATTTAGTCTCGTTCTTATAATGATTCGTATAATCATCCATTTCCTTATGTAGATTATCCCTTGAATCAAGATAAGTTACAGTTATTGAAGTATTTTTCGCAATTTCATCAAGTTCCGCATTGTATATATGCTTGTTATTACGATCTAAATAGAGTAGTTTTATTTGTTTCCCATCACTACTACCTTCAGCTTCTAGCTGTTTTAACATCGATCTAAATGGGGTGATTCCTATTCCACCCGCAATCAAGAGTGAAGGACTGTCATCGTCTAGATAAAAAGAACCAAGCGCTCCACTCATCGTTATGTTCATTCCTTTATCAAGCTCTAACATTGCTTTTTTAAATTCACTCGGGTTTTCACTAATTCTCGTTGTTATTTTAATTACATTCTCTGCAGGAGCTGAAGCCACACTAAATGGTTTAGTTGCATTTTTCACTTTTCTATGGGTAATAGTAAATAGAGCATGTTGTCCTGCTTTCCAAGCTAAATCCTTCTCCTTCTCAAATAGGAAGCTAAATACTCCGTCTACTTCTTTGTAACTCTCTAAGAATACCAGTTCCTTCTTTGTAAATACTGATTTCATATCTTGAAAAAAACCCATGTTTCTACCTCCTTCATGTTTCAATGTTAAAAAGTTGAACAATCGGACTAACCCGAAGTACTATAACACTTTTTTTAGTACTTCAATCTTATCCGCCCAACCATGTTTCGCACCATTGAACGCATAATCTTCTTGATCAAATCCAGTATGCTCAAGATGTAAATGCGTGGTATCTCCCTCTTGCTTTAGCGTCCACGTGATTATTGTGTTGATTGGTCCACCTACCCATGTGTAAGACAACGTATAAGGCTTGTCCACTACCAATACTTCACTATCTACAACCAAATTGATTTTTTCATCGCGAAATTGACATTTGTACCCAACAATCGGTTTAAAATTATTATCCATAACCCATTGTGCAAGTGTGTCAGAATCTGTTAATGCATCCCACACCTTATTAATTGGACTCTTAAATTGAAAATCTAGTGATATATCCGCCATTATTATTCCTCCAATATATTTTTAAGTAAGATCGCTCTTTCATTCCAAAACTTCTCATAAAAGGATAACCAATCTTTCACCTCCTGTAAGGGACCTGGATTTAATCGATACCTTGTTTCTCTACCCAATTTACGATTCAATACTAAATCTGCTTCTTTAAGTATAGTTAAATGTTTAGAAACCGCTGTACGCCCCATTTTAAATTGACCCGTTATTTCGTGCAGTGGTAACTCTTCTGCATCTGCTAATAAACGTATTAATTTCCGTCTTGTTGGATCTGCAATAGCTACAAAAACATCTCGTTTTTGATCCGTGTTATTCACAATCCCATCTCCTTATAAATGCGACACCAATCAGTGACATAATTATAAGACACTTATCGGTGTCGAGTCAACAATACTTTTCCCTTTTATTCTATTATCCCTCAAAAAGGTTGATATCATTTTAGTTTCTTTCGTATTTATTTGTTCTTAAAATAATCCCTAATATAGGAGGAAGCCTTGCATGAAGAAACTCGGACAAACCTATATGTGCAATTTATGAACATGAAAAAGACCCGGAAATCGGAAAAGTTTATTTTTACGAAAACCGGATCTAAAATAAATGTATTTTTTAATTAGACACTTTCCTCTCCAACCAACAAACGGCCTCCACATGCATACTTTGCGGAAACATATCCACCGGCTGTACTTCTTTTGTTTCATACCCACCATCTTCTAGTATTCGCAGGTCTCTAGCTAAAGTGGATGGGTTACAGGATACATAAACAATTCGGTTTGGATCCATTTCAATCATCGCTTGTAATAAGCTTTCATCACAGCCTTTACGTGGTGGATCAACGACAACAACATCTGGATTTAACCCCTCATCCTTCCAGTTTGGCATAACCTTTTCTGCTTCTCCAACGGCAAATTCTACATTGGTAATCCCGTTTATCTTAGCATTTATTTTAGCATCTTGAATTGCTTCTGGAACAATCTCAACACCATACACTTTCTTTGCCTTTTGTGCTAAAAACAAGGAAATTGTACCGATCCCACAGTACGCATCGATTACTGTGTCATCCTCATCCGTATCGGCATATTCTAATGCTTGTTCGTATAGCTTTCTCGTTTGGGGTGGGTTAATTTGATAAAATGACTTCGCAGAAATAGCAAATCGTATATTTCCAATCGAATCATAAATATATTCTTCTCCCCATAATACGGTCGTTTTATCTCCCATAATGACATTCGTACGCTTCGAATTCACATTATGTACGATGGATTTAATATGAGGATACGTTTCCGTCAGTTCACGAATTAGTTCTTCTTTATGCGGTAAATCCTTTGTTCGGGTAATGAGCACCACCATAGCTTCCTTCGTTTCATGACCGGTACGGACCATAATATGACGAAGAACACCTCGATGACTCTTTTCATCATAAGCTCTTATCCCAAGGCGATTCGCAATTCTCCGTACACCTTCCACGATTCGATCGTTGGCATCGTCTTGTACAACACATGTATCCATATCTTCAATAATTTGGTGGCTACGCATTTGATAGAACCCCGTAATTAATTCACCTTTTTTCTCACCAACAGGAATAGCAACTTTATTCCGGTAACGCCATGGATCTTCCATTCCAATCGTAGGATGAACAGGTACGTGTGCTAAATGAGCGATTTTGCGCATGACATTTTTGACTTGATTTTGTTTCATTTCTAATTGCATTTTATAGCTCATATGCTGTATTTGACAGCCACCACATTTATAGAAAACATCACACGGAGGTTCGACACGATCTGGACTAGGGTTCTTTATTTCAAGCAATTTTCCAAAACCGAACTTCTTATTTACTTTGACTACCTTTACCTTCGCTTCCTCTCCCGGAAGGCCATACGGTACGAATAATGGATAGCCATCTATTTTTCCAACCCCATTTCCTTCATGTGTCAGATCCTCAAAAGTCAATGTGATGGTTTCATTTTTCTTTACTGGTGCAGATTGTTTCGCCATTATGTATCTTCCTTTACGCTCTATTCTGATTCATTCACTTATCATAACTCATCTTAGCAAATCGTATAACAAAAGAAAAAGAAAGACTACTTCTTATTCGTAATCTTCCTCTTCTTCATGAACATATGATTCTGGAACAAAAAAATTAATGTGCTGTTTAAGATTTTTAAATTCGCCTGGCAACATACCACCATATTCACCGTCTATATTTAATTGCATTTTGTCATCTGGGGTTACCGTAATTTCCTTGGCTTTTACATAAATAACAGAATCATCATCTAAGTGCGCCCCTCGAGATGCTAATGTCACAATCCGAATAAACTCAGCTAAATTTGTTTTCCGTAATACAACCAGATCAAAATATCCATCATCCATTTTGGCATCTGGAACTAATTTTTCAAATCCACCAACAGAATTTGAATTGGATACGAGAAATAACATAATATCTTCATCTATTATATTGCCATCATATTCTATTTTGGCTCTGGCTGGTTTTAAGGAAGGTAACATCTCGATGCCTTTCATGTAATATGCCAACTGACCAATCATCGTTTTTAATTTACTAGGTACATCATAGGTTAACTCGGTTAACTTCCCACCACCAGCAATGTTGATAAAATAATGGTCATTTACTTTTCCAATATCAAGTGGTGATGCATGATCCTCCAAAATAACATCTACTGCTTTCTGAATTCCTTTTGGGATTCGAAGTGCTCTCGCAAAATCATTGGTCGTTCCAACCGGAATTATCCCTAACTTCGGACGATAATCTTGTTCTGCTAGTCCATTGATTACTTCATTAATCGTTCCATCTCCACCAGCAGCAATAACGATATCATACTTTCGTTCGACAGCCGTCCGTGCTGCCTCAATCGCATCTCCTTCACCAGTTGTCGCATGGGCAGATGTCTCATATCCTGCTATTTCAAGCCGTTCTAAAACTGTCGGAAGCTCTCGTTTAAATGCCTCCCGACCAGATGTTGGATTATAAATGATTCGGGCCCTCTTCATTCTGTCCCCTCCCATTGATAACAATATGCAAGCAATCTATTTGTATACTGGATATATTTCCCTCGTTTATAACTCAATCCCTATCATAGCGCTTTTTCACTCATTTGAGAAGTATTTCATATTAAAAGGCTAGACTACGGCCTTTAGGAGTAGTCTAGCCTTTTGTACTAACGGTTATCCATTTCTTCTTTTAAGATTTTATTAACCATTGGTGGATTTGCTTGACCTTTGGTTGCTTTCATTACTTGCCCAACTAAGAAGCCAAGCGCACGGCCTTTCCCGTTCTTATAATCAATAATGGACTGCTCGTTTTCATCAAGGATTTTTCCAATGATTTCTTTTAATTGACCTTCATCAGAAATTTGTACTAGTCCTTTTTCTTTTACGATCTTTTCCGGATCGCCTCCGTTTTCGACTAACTCCGCGAAAACTTTTTTTGCAATTTTGGAGGATATTGTTCCATCTTCAATTAGTTTAATCATTTTCCCTAATGCTTCAGGAGTGATCGCTAAATCGCTAAGTTCCTTATAATGCTTATTCATGTATGCAGAAACTTCTCCCATTAACCAATTCGAAGCTTGTTTCATATCTGCCCCGTTCGCGATGGTTTCCTCGAAGAAATCACTCATTTCTTTTGAGCTCGTTAATACTTCTGCATCATACTCTGGAAGTTCCAATTCACTAATATAGCGCTGTTTTCTAGCCCCAGGTAATTCAGGGATCTCATTACGAATCCGTTCTTTCCATGCTTCATCTATATATAGTGGTACTAAGTCTGGTTCAGGGAAGTAACGATAATCATCCGATCCTTCTTTAACACGCATTAAGATTGTCTCTTTTGACTTTTCATCATACCTGCGAGTCTCTTGTAAAATTTCTCCACCAGATAGCAAGACTTTTTCCTGACGCTTTTCCTCAAACTCTAATCCTTTTTGGACAAACGTAAAGGAGTTTAAATTCTTTAATTCTGCTTTTGTACCAAACTTCTCCTGTCCAATTGGACGAAGGGAAATGTTGGCGTCACAGCGAAGGGATCCTTCCTGCATTTTCACATCAGATACACCAGTGTATTGAATAATCGTTTTTAATTTCTCAAGATAAGCATATGCCTCTTCTGGAGAACGCATATCTGGCTCCGAAACAATTTCGATTAATGGCGTGCCTTGACGGTTAAAATCAACATAGGAATAGCCATCATCACCATGGGTTAATTTCCCGGCATCTTCCTCTAAGTGTAGTCGAGTAATACCGATTCGTTTTTTCTTGCCATTTACTTCAATTTCAATCCAGCCATTCTCGCCAATTGGTTTATCGAATTGAGAAATTTGATATGCCTTTGGATTATCTGGATAGAAATAATTCTTACGATCAAATTTCGTATCCGTAGCAATTTCGCAATTTAAGGCCATTGCTGCTTTCATTGCGAAGTTAACCGCTTCTTCATTTAAGACCGGTAATACACCTGGATACCCTAAATCAATAGGGTTTACATTTGTGTTTGGTTCATTTCCAAACGCATTTGGACTTGGACTAAATATTTTAGATTGGGTTTTTAGTTCGACATGGACTTCAAGACCAATTATTGTTTCAAAATTCATTATTTCGCACCTCCAAGTTGAGGTTTTTTCGTATGATGATCGGTTGCTTGTTCAAAAGCATGAGCAGTACGATATACTGTTCCTTCATCAAAATGTTTTCCGATGATTTGTAAGCCAATTGGTAGCCCTTCTTCAGAAAGACCACAAGGCACGGAAATTCCTGGTACACCAGCTAAGTTAACTGGGATTGTTAAAATATCATTCGCATACATTGTTAATGGATCATCAATTTTCTCTCCTACTTTAAATGCTGGAGTAGGTGTTGTTGGTCCAATAACAACATCGTAGTTTTCAAAGATTTTATCGAAATCATTTTTAATCAATGTACGTACTTGTTGTGCTTTTTTATAATAGGCATCATAGTAACCAGAGCTTAATGCAAAGGTTCCGAGCATAATACGACGCTTCACTTCTTCACCAAAGCCTTCGCTACGAGACTTCTTAAACATGTCCATCATGTTATCCGCATTCTCCGAGCGAACACCATATCGTACCCCATCAAAACGTGCTAGGTTTGCGGATGCTTCGGATGAAGAAATTAAATAATAGGTAGCAACGGCATATTTTGAATGTGGCAAGGAAACTTCCTCCCATGTTGCACCTAATGATTCATATACCTTTAATGCACGCATGACTGCTTCTCTTACCTCAGGGTTAACCCCCTCTGCAAGATATTCCTTTGGTACAGCTATTTTTAAGCCTTTCACATCACCTGTTAGGGATTTGGTATATTCAGGAATATCTACATTCGCACTAGTAGAGTCCATTTTGTCATGTCCCGCGATTACTTCTAATACACGCGCATTATCCTCTACACTACGAGTTAGTGGTCCAATCTGATCGAGGGATGAAGCAAAGGCAACTAAACCAAAACGAGATACTAGCCCGTAAGTTGGTTTCAAACCGACAACACCACAAAAGGCTGCTGGTTGGCGAATCGATCCCCCCGTATCTGAACCTAATGAAAATAAAACTTCTCCTGCCGCAACTGCTGCTGCAGAACCACCACTGGATCCACCTGGAACATAGTCCGTGTTCCATGGATTACGAGTTGGTGTATAGCTAGAATTTTCATTAGAAGAACCCATTGCAAATTCATCCATGTTTAATTTTCCAATCGTAACAGCATTTTCTGCGTTTAATTTTTCAACAACGGTTGCGTTATACAGTGGATCTTCAAAGTTTCGTAAAAATTGACTACCACATGTTGTGCGCAATGCTTTTGTTACAATATTATCTTTAATACCACTTGGAATTCCAAACAGTTTGTTGCTTTTATTTGTTTCACGATCCAATTCTCTTGCTTTTTCGATTGCATTTTCTTCATCTAATGTTAAAAATGCGTGAACTTCGTCATCCACTTCTTTTATACGGTTGTAAGAAGTTTCAACAAGTTCTGCTACGGTTATTTCGTTATTATGTAATTTCTCTTCTATCTCTTTTATAGAATGATCAAATAATGACATCGTTGGGAACCCTCCTCCATATTCTTGGGTAAAGTCTATTTGCCAAGCTTTGTAGGCAATAACCAGTTATATACTTATTCCTTACCATCCGATAGAATCGATGGCACCCGGTATTGACCATTTTCTTGGTCTGGGGCATTTTTCATTGCTTCTTCTTTTGTAATCCACTTTCTTGGCTCATCTTTTCTCATGACATTTTTCAATTCTAGTACATGTGTCGTCGGGTCTACCCCTTCTGTATCAAGCTCATTTAATTGTTCAGCAAAGGTAATAATGGAACTTAATTGTTCGGTGAACATCTCTGCCTCTTGATCATTCATTTCAAGTCTAGCAAGGTTTGCTACGTGCTTTACTTGATCCTTTGATATTTCAGCCATTTCCTGCACCTCCACATTTATCCTATTATATCTTAAATTTTAGTCATAACTTGCTAATTTTAACCAATAAAAACTGCTACAATACTATTGATCATAGCAGAATTTAGCAGTGATAATCAAGAAATCAACAAAAACAGGGTATTGAGGAAGAAAAAGTCACTCGCTCTTTCAAAAAGAGGAGTGACTTTCAGGTTATTATTCGTTTAATTTGGAAATAGTTTCATCAAATTCGTTTTCCATTTCATTTGTTGGTCTACCAAGTAAACTAACTAGAATCGTAACAACTAAGTTAAGTGCGAACCCTGGAACAATTTCATACAAATCAAAGATTCCTCCAGATAAGAATTCACCCCATACAACAACTGTTGCAGCACCAACCAGGATACCCATTACGGCACCGGCGCGGGTGATTCGCTTCCAAAATAGCGATAGAATGATGATCGGTCCAAACGCCGCACCAAAACCTGCCCAAGCATAACTTACTAACTCTAGTACAGATGCTTCTGGATCCATTGCAATAATTGTAGCAACTAAGGCAATTATTATCGTTGCAATACGACCAACCCACACTAGCTCTTTATCCGTTGCTTCTCTACGGAAAATAGCTTTATAGAAATCCTCTGCAACTGCTGAAGATGATACAAGCAACTGTGAGTCAACCGTACTCATGATTGCGGATAAAATAGCTGCTAATAGAATACCGGCAATTATTGGATGGAAAAGCAGCTGTGAAAATGCAATAAAGATTACTTCTGAGTTATCAAGCATTTGCACACCATTCTCCGTAACGACGTCTATGCCAACATTACTTAAAATCGATACATCTTGTGAACTAATGTATGCTAGTCCGACAAAACCGGTAAACATTGCTCCATATAAACCTAGAATCATCCAAGTTGTTCCAATAAAACGAGCTTTCGGAACATCCTTCGGTGAGCGTAATGCCATAAAGCGAACAATAATATGGGGTTGACCGAAATATCCCAAGCCCCACGCTGCTCCTGAGATAATGGCAATTGTACCAGCAAAGGTACCAACACCTGCTAACATATCTAAGTGCTCAGGATTAATTTCTCCTACTGCTTGAACGGCAGCATTCCAGCCACCAAGTTCATTGATTGCCACAATAGGTACAACGATTAATGCGAGTAGCATTAGTACTCCTTGGAAAAAGTCCGTCCATACAACGGCAAGAAATCCTCCAAGAAACGTGTAGGAAACAACGACGAGTGCACCAATCCATAGTGCTGTTTGATAGGAAAATCCAAATGAAGCTTCAAACAGTGTTGCTCCGGCAACCATTCCTGATGAAGTATAAAAGGTGAAAAATAGTAAGATCACTAATGCAGAAATGACACGTAGAACATGTGAATTGTCTTTAAATCGATTTTCTAAGAAATCTGGGATGGTAATCGAATTGTTCGATACCTCCGTATAAATACGCAGTCGCTTGGCAACGAACTGCCAGTTTAAATAAGCACCAACGGCTAAACCAATAGCCATCCAACCTCCATATGCTCCACCAAAACCAGAAGCATATACAGCACCAGGTAAACCTAGTAGTAACCAACCACTCATATCTGACGCACCAGCACTTAATGCTGCGACACCTGGTCCAAGTTTACGTCCACCTAATACATAATCCGATAAATTACTCGTTCGGTAATACATGAATAGTCCAATTGCTAGCATGGCAACTAGATAGAAAATAAATGTTATTAATACAGTTGTATCCATTACTTGTTAATTCCCCCTATTTTTAATCAGTGATGCAGCCGCTAAAATAATCAACAACGGCATTGGTACGAACAGCCAAAACCACGTAATTCCTTCTATCTCCATACATGAACCCCTCTCTATCTCTATTTCTGCCCAAACCAAACTCGAAAAAGCGAAATCCAATCTAAATTATTTAATGTAAATATTTTAAAAATTAAGAATTCGCCTTTCCTGTTATTAGCATAACATACTGAATTTAAATATCCACCGCATTTTCCGAATAACCGTAAATTCTTGCATAAAAAATTCGGTAATGTTAATCTATTAATTTACTATACCTCATTTTTTCATGGAAAAATCGCAAATTCACGCTTTTTTTCACTAGTATAGATCTCATCATTACTACTTAGAAAACTTGGCAATAATATTGTTTTCCAATACATTTTTTCGGTCTTTTATCGAAATTGTCCATTGTGAACTGTTTTATAATAAAAAAAGCCCGAAATAGGTTCCACGCTATTTCAGGCAATCTATCATATAAGTAATAGGGTAAAAATTAAGATTTAAAGACAAAATTCACACTTGATTAAATTAAAACTTTAAACTAGTTAAACTCATTTTACTAAATACACTTGGTTCAGACTCTCCAGTAGCTAAATCAGTTGGTTGGTTATCTTGCGTGAATAAAAATCCACCTACTAAAAGAGTACCTAATGCTACAGCTGCAATCATTTTTTTCATCGTCTCCCCTCCTTTATAAATTAACTACTTCCTCATATGTGAGGTTAGCAAGTTTATAGTATTTAACGGAGTCCTTATACCTACCTAGTTTTTCAAAATGCTTAGCTAACATATTTGAGTATTCTATCAAATTGCCATAATCTTTACGCTTTTGTAGGTAAGGTATGAATTCCTCCTTTACTAATGAAATAAATTGATCACTTTGCTCATTTATAGCGAATTTAAAAGTATGAATAATATAGTTATATAAACTATAATTAACATTTTCTTTTGATAATTCTAGTAATTCATTCGCTTTTTCGATTGCTTGATGTGCCTTTTCAAAATTATGTATTTTATAATATTCTTTAATTAAATTGGTAATCCCAAGCAATCTTTCGTTTATTTGTAACATTTCATCTTCAACAACTTCAACAAAATGCTTAATGGCTTCTTTTGAATCACCTATTGAAGAATATAAATATCCAAGGTTCTGATTAGTTAACTGAATTACTTGTTTATTTTTATTAAGTTCACCTAAACGTCTAGCTAAATTGTAATGCTTTATTGCTTTTTCATACATCTTAATTCTTCTATAAGATATGCCTAATAAAATATGACATTGTGCACATCGAATAAAATTGTACTCTCTTTGGAATGTATCAATTGCCTTGTTTGAGTATTCTATAGATTCCAGTGTGTTTCGAAGTTTACTATGCGTAACTGCAATAGTATATTGAAGATCAGCAACTTGTTCATCTTTTAGTTTAATTTGGTTTAGTTTATCTTCAGCAACTTTATACATTCTCATTGCTTGGTTGAATTCATTATTAGCTGTACTATAATTCCCCTTAAACTTATACCAATAAAACAAATGCAAGCTATCAAACGAGCCAGAGACTTCATTTAACTTATTAATCTGCTCTAATGCGTTGTCGTATTCACCTAAAATAAGAAAATATCTTATCTTATGAATCTCGAACATCATTAAACTATCAGAACGGACTATCGCTAATAATTCACTTAGTTCCTTATAAGCTTCGATAATCTCTTCTTTGTCGTTTACTTCAAATAACATGTTGAACCAGTTTTCGCATTTCTCTTTGATCGTGATATCTTTTTCACCATCTAATTCGATGCCGAGTCGTGTACACAACATGCTAATGACTTCTGGACTCGCTTCCGTTCGCTGATTTTCAATCTTGGACAAATAGGACATAGAAACAATTCCGTCGGCTAGTTCTTCTTGTGTCATTCCTTGTTTGACGCGTTGCAATTTGATAAAGGAACCAATTTCCATTAGTACTCCTCCCGTTCACTTGTTTCTATTACTATTTGCTTATTTATATAATAACATATATTTTGAATATTCATATTGGGAAAGTTGTAGTAGAAAAGTACCGTTTAACCCCATAAAAACTTTCCTACTTTCCTAAATTGATGAAAGTGGGAAAGTTTTTACAGAAATTAGTATAGGTTGTCTGTTGTCCCTACAAAATTCAACTATAAATCTATCATATTTTCCTAACTTTCATCATAAGAAAAACCCCTTTCCATCGAAAGAGGTTTTTTTCAATTTTTATAGCATTTCAGATGTTGTTTTACCTTGCATATGCTGGATTAAGTAATCTGGTCCTCCTGCTTTGGAATCAGTTCCAGACATATTAAATCCACCAAATGGTTGATATCCAACGATTGCTGCTGTACATCCTCGGTTGAAGTAAAGGTTACCAACATGGAAGTCTCTACGTGCTTGCTCTAGATGAGTACGGTTATTTGTAATAACAGCACCTGTCAAGCCGTATTCCGTGTTGTTCGCAATTTCGATTGCATGATCAAAATCTTTTGCTTTCGTTAGACCAACAACTGGACCAAAGATCTCTTCTTGCATTAGTCGCGCATCCGGATCGACGTCACCGAATACCGTTGGATTTACGAACCAACCAGTTGAGTCGTCACCAGTTCCACCAGCTAGTAATTCTCCTTCTTGTTTACCAATTTCAATATAATTCATGATCTTATCATATGCACCTTGGTCAATTACAGGCCCCATGAAGTGGGAGTTATCTTTTGGATCACCAGCAGATAATTCATTTGTTAACTCTACAACACGATCTTTTACTTGATCATAAACATCTTCATGGATTACTGCGCGTGAACAAGCAGAACATTTTTGTCCAGAAAAACCAAATGCAGATTGTACGATCGATTGAGCAGCTAATTCTAAGTCAGATTCATTATCAACAACGATCGTATCCTTACCACCCATTTCAATAATCGTACGTTTTAACCATTTTTGTCCTTCTTGAACAACTGCTGCACGTTCAAATATACGTGTACCGACTTCACGTGACCCAGTGAAGCTTACAAAACGAGTGCGTGGATGGTCTACTAAGTAGTCCCCTACTTCACTTCCTGGTCCAGGAATATAGTTGATCACTCCAGCTGGAAGTCCAGCTTCTTCTAATACTTCCATAAATTTATATGCAATAACCGGTGTAGCACTTGCTGGTTTTAGTAAAACCGTGTTACCGGTAACCATCGCTGCTACGGTTGTTCCTGCCATAATCGCAAATAAGAAGTTCCATGGTGAAATAACCAAGCCCACACCCAATGGTATGTAATTAAATTGATTATACTCAATTGGACGGCTATTTACTTCAGCACCATCTTTGATTTTAAGCATTTGACGTCCATAATATTCAAGGAAATCAATCGCTTCTGCCGTATCAGCATCTGCTTCCTTCCAAGGCTTACCGCCTTCTTTTACCAAGTGTGCAGAAAACTCATGCTTACGACGTCTTACAATTGCTGCAGCGCGGAACAAGATGTCAGCACGAAATTTCGGGTCTGATTTTCTCCAATACGTTTCAAAGGTTTCATCTGCAACCTTCATTGCCTTTTCAGCAAGCTCTTTATTTGCTTTTGACACATATCCGATTACTTCATTTCTATCAGCTGGATTAACAGAAACAATCTTTTCCTCTGTTGTAATCCTTTCGCCACCAATAATTAGTGGGTACTCTTTTCCAAGATCTGCTTCCACCTTTTTTAACGCTTCCTGCATTAACTGTCTGTTTTCCTCTACAGTAAAGTCAGTAAATGGTTCATGCTTGTATGGTACTACCATGATAAAACCTCCTTAAATATTCCAATTTATTCCATGTATCCGCTTTAATTTCTAAGGAAAATAGTAGAGAACTTCTGTTACCTTCGTTCTCCATGCAAGATAAGAACGTATTTGTTTCCTACCTCGCAACAAATGATTTAATCGTATAAATTTTATAAAAATTCCCCATAAAAAAAACGGAGTGGAATATATCCACCCCCTATTCTAACTTAAAAGCGACAAGTCTTCAAACATTCTTGATTTATTTAATGAAAAATACGTACATCGGGGTCACTTTGACCTGCCTCACGATAAATGACACCTTCTATTTGATCACTTGATGTAATTTTTACTTCCAGATCATAGTAATCTGGAAACATTTCTTTGACGAGATCATATGCGTATTGAGCAAAACCTAACACTTCCCCTTCACCATGAAACTCAATTGGTACCTCTAATGTTAGCTTTTGCATTTCCTCATTAACGTAGAATCCTTCACCGATTACACCAACATAATTTGGAAAGAATTTGGCTATATCATTCCCGAAACTTTTTACAATTTGAGCATCATCATAATATTTTTTCTCTGCTTCATTTGAAGGAAATAGGATGTATTCTTCATTAATATCATTCCATTCCTTAATCGTGTTTTCTCCCTTGGGAACGAGTGTCTTGGTGACAAAGTTTCCAGGAATAGTTGAGCCTTGTGCCTCTTCTCGATACAAAGCAATCATAATCGGCACTTCTTCTAATCCTTCAATCTCACGCGCACGCTCTAGAATCGTTTGTGCGATTTCCTTCCCTTTTTCTACCATTTCACTTTCGGGAATATCTTCGTAATAATCTGGCCCATCTGGATCAGCTTTAAAACGATAAACAGACTTTAAGGCAACTCCTATGGATACACCTCTTAAATCAACCGTCTTATCTTCGTTCTTCACGAGAAAATTATGCTCTAGAATATGAGATAGATAGCGTGGTTTCTCCCGTAATTGATCTTCATCTTCATCATCCTCAATGGCAGGGTTTAGACCTAATGTAAGCTCTTCACGAATTCGGTCTTCATTCACTGTCATTCCATGGTACTCTAACTCAGCAATTCGATCTTCCACTGCTTGTTCTAATTGCTCATCTGTTAAATCTCTTCCAAGCCAATCATAAACGGTATCTTCATCTAAGTACTGACCTTCCTCGAAAAAATATTTTTTAGGATCAAAATATTCCTTGGAATGCCTCCGTAAACCAACTTCCATCTCATCAATATCCAAACGGTTCGCTATTTGGTTAACAATAACTCCCCGTGCCTCACTCGTACGGTAAGGTAAAATGATACGATAATTTTGATCTGAAAGGCTATTGCTTGGTACGATCGATGGCTGCCCTTGTGACTCTTCATCATTTGGCAGCACCTCCTCGTCCTCGCTTAATTTTGGTGTACAGCTTGTCATGACCAGGAGGGTGCAGACGAACAACAATGCAACTCTTTTCATGCTATCACCCCTTATTTCGCCAATGTTTCTACTAGCTTATCTTCATCCCAAATTGTAATTCCGAGCTTCACAGCTTTATCATATTTGGAGCCAGCATCTTCTCCAGCGATTAAAATATCTGTTTTTTTACTAACACTACCGGTTATCTTTCCACCCAAGGCTTCAATTTGCTCTTTCGCTTCGTTACGTGTGAATTTCTCCATTTTACCAGTTAACACCACTGTCTTATCAGCAAATGGGCTTTCCACACTGGTTGCTTCCGTCCGTTTTGATCCTTTATATTCCATGTTAATGCCTAGTTCTCGAAGCTCGTTAAGCAAATCGATTACTTTCTCTTCCGAAAAATACTGTACAATTGCATCAGCCATTTTATCACCGATTTCATCAATCGCAATTAGTTCATCATAGGATGCATTCTGTAAGTTTTCCATTGTTTCAAATTCGTAAGCAATCGTCTTGGCAGCTTTGGAACCGATAAAACGAATTCCTAATCCAAATAATAATTTTTCCAAAGAATTTTCCTTCGACACTTCAATGGCCTGTAATAGGTTATCAACTGACTTTTCTCCCATTCGTTCTAGCTTTAATAAATCGTCTCGCTGTAAGCGATACAGGTCGGCAATCGTATGGATCAGTTTTTCTCGGAATAGTTGATTGATCACTTTTTCCCCGAGCCCATCTATGTTCATTGCATTACGAGAAACAAAGTGAATCAACCCTTCCTGCAATTGTGCAGGACAATTCGGGTTCATACATCGTAAAGCAACTTCCTCTTCCAAACGAACCAATTCACTACCACAGGCAGGGCATTCCTCAGGCATGAAAAATTCTTCCTCATGGCCGGTTCGCTTCTCGGTAATCACACGGACAACTTCTGGTATGATATCTCCTGCCTTTTTAATCACAACTGTATCTCCAATTCGTATATCCTTCGAACGAATCAAGTCTTCGTTATGTAGGGAAGCGCGCTGAACAGTAGTGCCAGCAACTCGAACTGGATCTAAAATTGCTGTCGGTGTAATAACTCCAGTTCTCCCAACACTTAATTCAATATCTGTTAAGGTTGTTACTACTTCTTCTGCAGGGAATTTATACGCAATCGCCCAACGCGGACTCTTCGCTGTATACCCTAATTCTTCCTGAATGTCCAAATCATCGACTTTAATAACAATTCCATCTATTTCATAACGTAAGTTTGGGCGTTCTGTTGTCCAGTATTCAACATATTCCAATACTTCTTCAATTGAATCGCATCTTTTCCATTCTGGATTCGTTTTAAAGCCTTGTTCTTTCATATATTCCAATCGCCCACTATGGGAATTAATTTCTTCCGCTTCCCATTCACCAACTCCATATAAAAATACATCTAGGTTACGTGATGCCGCAATTCTTGGATCAAGTTGTCTTAATGATCCTGCTGCTGCGTTTCGCGGATTGGCAAAAGGCTCTTCCCCATTTTTTTCTTTCTGCTCATTTAAAGCAAGAAATGATTTATGTGGCATGAACGCTTCCCCACGAACTTCAATTTTCCGCTGTTCTTTTATCGATAAAGGAATGCTTCGAATGGTTCGCAAGTTGCTAGTTATATCTTCACCAGTAGTACCATCTCCACGAGTTGCTCCTCGAACAAACTTACCATTCTCATAGGTCAAGGAGATCGCCAGACCATCTATTTTTAATTCGCACACAAATGCTAACGGCTTATCTGTTCCTTGACTGGCACGACGCGCAAAGTCCCGTAGATCTTGTTCATTAAAAGCATTGGATAAACTAAGCATTGGAATTTCATGTTGTACTTTCGTAAATCCCTCTAATGGCTCTCCCCCTACACGTTGGGTAGGGGAATCAGCCGTGATTAACTCTGGATATGCTTCTTCTAATTTTCTAAGTTCCTGAAGCTTTTGATCGTACTCCGAATCAGGTACAGAGGGTTTATCTAAAACATAATATTCATGCGCATATTTATTTAAAATTTCTCGTAATTCATTCACTTTTTCTTGTGCTTGATTTTTATCCACCGTAAGCACTCCTTATTCTTTCGTAATTGGTGCAAATTTCGCTAGTAATCGTTTTACTCCTGTTGGGGCTGGGAAGGCAACATCAAGTTCTAACGCTTCACCTTCTCCTTGAACCTTCACAACCGTGCCGACTCCCCATTTTTTATGACTTGCCTTATCACCAGGCTTCCACATTTCATTTTCAGCACCAGATGTTTGCTGCATTCGCTCTGCTTTCCGTTTTTTCGGTGCCGGTTGGCTTGGCGTCTGCGCTTGTCTTATTGGTTGGCCAAATGGAGTGGCTCCAAACATGGACTGCTTTGCCTGCTCCATGCCTTCAACCAATTCTTCCGGAATTTCATTGATGAATCGGCTAATCGGGTTCATATTGGTTTTACCAAATAACGTACGCATCTTTGCATGTGTTAAATATAGTTGTTTTTCGGCACGTGTGATCCCCACATATGCAAGTCGACGTTCTTCTTCCATCTCTTCATCATCCATCATAGACCTGCTGTGTGGAAATACATTTTCCTCCATACCAATTAAAAAGACGACCGGAAATTCTAATCCTTTCGCTGCATGCAATGTCATGAGCGTAACCTTTTCATCATTCTCTGGATCTTCCTCGTCTACTTTATCTATATCTGCGATTAACGCTAAGTCCGTTAAAAAGGCAAGTAATGTTTTGTCCTCACTTGTTTTTTCAAAATCTTGCGTAACCGTCATAAACTCTTCTAAGTTTTCCAAACGACTCTGTGCTTCAATTGTGCGCTCATTTTTCAACATTTGCTCATAGCCGGTTCGCTCTAAAATCGCTTCAACCATATCCGTAGCGGTTAGGAACTCCTGCTGTTGGTTTAGTGTTTTTATTAAATCACCAAATGCAGCTAAAGCATTGGCTGCTTTTTTGGATACACCTGTAAAATCTACTTCTTTTACAGCTTGATAAAAAGATATATCATGACTGGCTGCATAGGCTCTAAGTTTGTCTACCGATGTTTTTCCAATTCCACGTTTCGGCTCATTTACAACCCGTTCAAAGCTTAAATCATCATCTGGGTTCGTAATTAGTCGTAAATAGGCAACCATATCTTTTATTTCTTTACGGTCATAGAATTTCGTTCCTCCGACCATTTGGTAGCCAATATTTGATTTCATTAACGTATCCTCGACAGCACGAGACTGCGCATTTGTACGATATAAGATGGCGATATCTCCAAGATTAAAACCATCACGTGTTAACTCTTGGATCTTATCGGTTACATAAAGTGCCTCATCCTGTTCGGTAGACCCTTGATAATAATTAATTTTTTGACCATCTGGATTATCGGTCCATAAATTTTTTGGCTTGCGACCCGAGTTGCGTGCAATTACTTTATTAGCTGCTTCTAATATTGATTTTGTTGAACGGTAATTTTGCTCTAAAAATACCGTACGTGCTGTTGGATAATCCTTTTCAAATGACAGGATATTCGAAATATCTGCACCACGCCAACGATAAATTGACTGATCCGAATCTCCTACCACACATAGGTTTTGGAATCTACTAGCTAGCTGCTTAACTAAATAGTATTGAGCATGGTTGGTATCCTGATACTCATCCACGTGAATATATTGAAATCTACGCTGATAATATTCCAATACTTCCGGAACACGCTGGAATAAATGAATGGTTTGCATGATTAAATCGTCAAAGTCCAATGATTGATTTTTCCGCAGTCGTTTTTGGTATTCCGTATAAACCTGTGATACTTGTCTACTATAGTAGTCTGCAACATTTTCGCTATATTTTTCTGGAGTGATTAGCTCGTTTTTAGCAGCACTAATTTGCCCTAGCATGGCACGTGGGTCAAACTTTTTCGGATCAATGTTAAATTCTTTTAAAATTTGTTTGATGACGGATAGCTGATCACTACTGTCCAAAATACTGAAATTGCTATTATAGCCAATGCGATCGATATCTCTTCTTAAGATCCGAACGCACATGGAGTGGAACGTAGATACCCACATGTATTGCCCCTCGGGACCAACCAATCGGCTAACACGTTCCTTCATTTCTCTGGCTGCTTTATTTGTAAATGTAATGGCGAGGATACTTCTTGGAGACACTTCTTTTTCATCCATTAAATAGGCGATTCGGTGGGTAAGTACGCGGGTTTTTCCACTTCCTGCACCTGCCATGATTAAAAGCGGGCCTTCCGTATGTTTAACTGCCTCTTGCTGCTCTTTATTCAATCCTTTTATTAAGTCACCCATCGTTTGACTCATATAAAACACCATCCTAAAATCATTTATCTTGTACTGCTTTTACCGTTTTTAATGCTTTTTTAATATCCGTATAAATGCTGTTGCCAACAATAATAACATCTGCATGTTGTTTCATTTCACTAGCTTGAAAACTGTTCTCTATCCCACCACCATAGAAAAAGACGGTGTCATTTAGCTCTTGCTTTACTTGCTTTACTAGCTCTGGATCGCCATATTTCCCACTATATTCTAAATAAAAGATTGGCAGGTGAAAAACACGCTCCGCCATATAAGCATATGCCAATACATCCTCATCACTAGGTAACGTACAGTTCGTCTTTTCAAAGGCTTTTGCTTCTTCATTTACAATGCAATACCCCTCGAAAAATATCTCGCTCCAATTCATTATATCTTTAAATTCCTTAATTGCTTCGTGCTGAACATCCATGACCCATTTCTTCTCCGCACTGTTCATCACCATTGGAATATAATAGTAATCAAAGCCCGGTGTGATGGCATCCATGTTTGATATTTCTAATATACAAGGAACCGTATACCGACGAATGCGAGATAATAAATCCAATACACCATCTAAGGTTACGTTATCCGTTCCCCCAACAATTACTGCATCCGTTCCCGATTCACAAATTTTTTCAAGATCTTCATCGGATATTTCCTTGGCTGGATCTAGTTTAAATATGTGCTTCCATTCTTTAAAATTCGTATACAAGGTAGTAATCCTCCATTATCATAATCCATTAGTCTATTATAGCAAAAATCGGTGAATGAATTTAGTTATATGGTGAAATTTTTAAATGGGATTTAAGTGAAGTTAAAATATGATTGTTGGCTGGGGAATTTTGTTTGGTGATTGGGGGCTCTCGTCCAATATTCAAGGGTTCTAGTCTGATGCTCTCGCTTCATATAAATTACGATTGCTCTCGAGAGATGGCTAATTACGTTACCTTGATTCTACCTTCTTCTCAACTAACAAGCAAAAGCCGTCACCTCAGTAGATGACGACTTTCATTATGCTTCTTCGCTATTTAGCATTCTTTCAAGGACGGTATTATAACCGTCGCTTCCATAATTAATGCATCTACGCACACGTGAAATTGTTGCTGTTGATGCTTTCGTTTCCTTTTCAATGGCACTGTACGTTTGCCCTTCTGTTAACATTTTGGCAACCTGTAAACGTTGTGCTAAGGATTGAATTTCACCCATTGTCGCAATATCGTCAAAGAAACGATAACATTCTTCACGGTCTTTTAACGATAAAATTGCATCAAATAATTGATCTAATTGTTTTCCCCGTAATTTATCAATTTGCACGATGCATCCTCCACTCCCTATTGATTGGTTACAATAACCGATTCTTCCATTCCAGGGTTTGTTGGCACGACATTAATCCAAGTTTTACCTGGAACAAACCCTATCACTTCTCCATCTTTAACTGGAATGATTTTACCATCCCGATTTTCCCATTCGACTTGTTGGATCTTTCCTTTTTGTATTAAATAAGCATTTCCACCTTGATAGAAATCTATCGCGCGACGTCCAGCATCATCAATTACTTCGTGATCGGTTTCTACAATAAATAAATTATCAACCTGAATTGGTTCCTCTGTTTCCAACTCAACTGTTTTTTCTTCATCATTATACCTTGTGTATGCTTCTGTAGTTGGATCGTATTCATATTCGACCTTCTCCATTGGAGTTTTGGAATAAGTAATACTTACATGTGTTGCATCATTACCAGGTAGATTTTCAGCTTCTTCTTCCGTAACAAATGGCAATGCTTCATAATCAGCCGTTACTTCATATCCTTTACCTTCTGCAACTTCATACACGGAATCAAATAACAAATAAGAATTATGTGGTGCTACACGGAAATCCTCTCGTTTAAATAAATGTCCATCATTATCATATATGGCACCATTCAAAAAGTCGATTCCCCGGTTCACAATCATGTCATCAATAAATCCTGCAGCTCCATGATAAATATACAGAGCATTATAACGATTCGCTAAATCAAAATAATACTCACGAGCACTACGAACAGGCCCTACTACTTCAGGCTGTTCACTATGATATAAGGCTAGAAAACGCGTAATCGGTCCTTCTGCTAACATTTCAAACACAATATCTGCTTGAGATAGCCCAGTTTGTGGTCTTGCTTTCGTGTGGTTATTAACCATCACACTAACAATACGATTATCGATTGCATCATTTGTCTTAATCCCTGTTAATGGATATACATTTTCATACACTTCCGCTTCCTTTTCTTCTTCAGCTTCCTCTGTTTCTTCCTCTACTACATTTTCCGCTTGTTCCTCTTCCTTTGCGTTCTCTACATCCTCTGAACAAGCGACAAGTAATAATAGTATACCAGTTAGAAACAGGATAAAAATCTGTCTCAATTCTCCCAACACCTTTATTAATAAGTCTATGATCGAAGGGCGATTACTAGAAACCCCACTCCCACTACAGCTAGTTCTATTATAAGCTAACGCATGGTAGCTGGGAAGAGTACTTCTCGTTTCTTCACATCAATTATCCCTTCTTGCGTGATTCTAGTATATGGTAGATGTGTTGAAGATAAAAACAATATGCTATAAATTGGATCTTGAAATGGATAACCAAAGGTACGTAATATACCTTTTAATTGTGTTTCTTTTGTAATCAGATCATCCATGGAACCGTAAAACATCTTGCCACTAAGTGCAAGTGGAATTTCTAACAGAATTTCCCCTTGATGGACAATGACGATCCCACCGCCAAGCTCTTTCATTCGCTTCCATGCCAATAGCATATCATGTTTAGACTTACCGATTAACACCAGATCACCTGTCTGTGAAAAAGAACTAGCTAAGGCTCCAAGACCATTGGTGAATCCTTTAATCGTTGTATTGACTCTCCAGTTTCCATTTCGGTCAAGTAATACGAGAAAAGCGTCTTGCCGATTACCGGGTAATACATCAGGTGTAATATCTGTTTCGATAGCATATGGTTTCATGATCACATCATTAATCATTTCTAAACCAATTGGAATGGAAAACTGTAAATCACCCATTGTTAATTCACTCTCAAATGATAGGGGTTTAATATCAAATTGCTCCCAATCAATTACAGATGGAATCTCTTGCTCTACTCCATCCTTTACAATCCAATTCCCTTTTGCTAAGACACTTTCCGGGTGAGGATTATCCGCTTCTTGTAATATATTAATATTTGCTAATCTCCCTGGTGCTATACTTCCTAATTGTTCATCTAAGTGAAAATGTTTCGCTACATTGTAGGTAACCATTCGATAAGCTTCGATGATTGGAACTCCTTTTTCAATCGCAATTTCTACACAAACATTCATCAATCCTTTTTTATAAAATCCAGGAGTCCCTCCATCTGTAGTCATTGTAAGATTATCGAAAGTAGCTAGTTCTGCTTTTAATAAATCATCTAATAGATCAGGTAAATCTGGCCGAATGGATGAATACCTTAATGCAACCTGATACCCCAGTTGCAATCGCTGCATCACATCTTCTCCAGAAAGTGATTCATGATCAGCGCTAACACCTAATAATTTCATTTTTGTTAACGTACTTTCTGAAGCACCTGGAAGATGGCCTTCGACTGGTTTTCCTTGGCGTTTTGTTTCTTGTATCCAATATAATAATCGATCATCTCCATGGAGTAAATTTGGCCAAGCCGTTAATTCTCCTCCTTGCATCACAGATGGATGAGATAACCAGTCCAGCATATCCCTTGTATTAAATAATTTCCCTTCATCTTTCAATGCCGTTTGCGGATCATAGCGGGACCACCAATACATAGAAACTGGGTGTTTATTAAAATCCTCCAGAATAGAAAACGCTTTCTTTTTGTTCAATAAAAAAAGCCAGGTTATGTTGTCGTTAATCAATGTCGTAGTTCCAAACTTTGCGGCATGATTTGCCAACTCTTCTGGATTGTACAATTGAAAAGGATGTGCATGTGGCTCCATATATCCAGGAACTAGAAATTTCCCTTTACAGTCAATTACTTCTGTATCTGAATCAATCCTTGGCAACTTCTCTCCAACATATACAATACGGTCTTTATAGATCCAAATATGTGCGGATAACCATCTTTTCGTAAATACATTTAAGTAGGTTGTATTTTTCAATAAACGTGTTGGTGCAATTTCCCCGTCAACAACTTTTACATGCTTTCGCAATATGTAATTTCTCCATTGTCCATTATCCAACATAAGCAAACTCTCCAGTAGCGATTAATTTTCTTAATTGTATCATATTTCCGCCTTTATTACTGTAAAGTTTTCGTTAATTAAAGTGAACTTTTTTTGACATCATATAGGAGGTTTTGTCCAAGCAAAAAGACACGCCCTACTACGTGTCTTTTGCAACCTTCCCTATATCTTTTCGGTAAAAAAATTCATCTGTTCCACTCATTTTTGACAAGGAACGATAGACAGCATCTGAAGCATCAGATAACATTTCTGACTTTGCCCCAATTAACAAAACTCTCCCGCCGTCTGATAGATAACCATTTGGTCCATTTTTCACACCAGCATAAACTGGAAAAGATTTATCGTCAGGTGCAACGACCGGAACCGGAACATTCTTAAGATAAGCTCCCGGATACCCTTTAGATGCAAGCACAACTCCAAAACATGACTTGGACTCCCAATCTAGTCTAGGATCATTACCATTCATGACATCAACCATCACCTGTAACAAGTCATTTTTCAATAACGGCAATACGACCTGTGTTTCAGGATCCCCAAACCGTGCATTAAATTCAATAACTTTTGGTCCGGATTCAGTCATCATTAATCCAGCATATAGAATTCCAGTAAAGGATCGATTCTCCTCTACTAATCCATCCGCTGCCTTTTGCAATATTGCTTCTGTCGCAAACGCTAATACATCATCTGTAATATCAGACACCGGGGCATATGCTCCCATCCCACCAGTGTTCGGACCTTCATCATTTTCAAAGGCTCGTTTATGGTCGCGTGCAGGGATCATTGGGTACACATTCTTTCCATTCACAAAAGCCATCAGGGAAAATTCTCTCCCTTGTAAAAACTCTTCAATAACAATTGACTTGCCAGCTTCGGCAAAAGTTCCTGTAACCAGCATCTCATCAATCGCTCGCATTGCTTCTTCCTTCGTTTCGGCTACAATTACACCTTTTCCAGCTGCGAGGCCATCCGCTTTGATAACGATCGGGACTCCTCTTTGCTCTAAGTAGCTTTTCGCATCTTCCGCGTTAGTGAACGATTCATAGGCTGCTGTTGGAATATGATGTCGTTCCATAAACGCCTTTGAAAACTGCTTACTCCCTTCAATTAATGCAGCTTCTTTTGTCGGAGCAAAGATGTCCAGTCCTTCTTCATGAAATCGGTTAGCAATTCCCTCTAGTAAAGGGTTTTCTGGGCCAACCACGGTAAAATCAATCGCATTTTCCGTTACAAAATCAACCAGACGATCGATATCCGTTTCTTCAATAGGTAGGCAGGTTGCAACCTCCTCCATCCCTCCATTACCAGGAGCAACATACAATTGATTGATTTGTTCACTTCCAGCCAATTTCAACACCATACTATGCTCACGACCACCACGTCCGATCACTAAGACGTTCATTTGCAAGCCCCCTTAATGTTTAAAATGACGCATTTCTGTAAATACCATCGCAATCCCATGTTTATTACACATATCAATGGAATCCTGATCTCGCTTCGATCCACCTGGTTGAATAATTGCCGTAATCCCAGCTTTAGCAGCAGCCTCAACTGTGTCTGGCATTGGAAAGAATGCATCCGATGCCATAACCGCGTTGTGGGTTTTATCGCCTGCCTGTTCAATTGCGATTTGAGCGGCACCTACTCGATTCATCTGACCTGCCCCCACCCCTATGGTTTGACTATGCTTAGCTAGTACGATTGCGTTTGATTTCACATGTTTGACAGCCTTCCATGCAAACAATAAATCTCTTATTTCTTGCTCAGAAGGCGCTCTCTCAGTTGCAACTGTTACCTCCGTTTCACGTATGCTTCCACGGTCATTGCTTTGAATTAATGCTCCCCCACCAACCGTTGTAATTTTATGATGCGGATGATCTTTCCCTTCCATCTGTAGCTCGAGCAAACGAATATTTTTCTTTTTCGTTAAAATTTCAAGTGCTTGCTCTGAAAAACGTGGTGCAATAATAATCTCCAAAAAGATCCCACTTAATTTTTCCGCTGTAGAAGCATCAATTTCTCTATTCAGTGCAACAATTCCACCAAAGATAGAGACTGGATCCGCGTCAAATGCTGTTTGGAAAGCTTCCTCTATCGTATCCCTTACGCCGATGCCACAGGGATTCATATGTTTAACCGCAACCGCAGTCGGTTCGTTATACTCTGATAAAATTTCTAATGCAGCATTAGCATCTTGAATATTGTTATACGAAAGTTCTTTTCCATGTAATTGCTTGGCTGTAGCCAAACTCAATCCTTTTTCCAGTGGATTTTTATAGAATGCCGCTTCCTGGTGTGGATTTTCCCCATAACGAAGGGATTGGACCTTTTCATATGTAATTGTATAATTTTCTGGAAAAGCTTCTTCTGTTTGCTCGGTAAAATAACTAGCAATCAGCGCATCATAATGAGCTGTATGACGGAATACCTTAGCAGCTAATTCCTTTCTAGTTGTTTCATCAAGGTCACCGGAACGTAATGCCTGTAAAATCGTTGGATAATCTGCAGGATCAACAACAACGGTAACATCTTTATAGTTCTTGGCGGCTGCACGTAGCATGGTAGGTCCGCCAATATCAATATTCTCGATAATATCCTCATGGGAAGCATCTTGTTTTTCCAAGGTTTGCTTAAACGGATACAAATTGACAACAACAACATCTATTGGAGCGATGTTATTTTCAACTAGTTGTTTTTGATGTTCTTCTTTATCCCGCTTCGCCAGCAGTCCTCCATGAACCGATGGATGTAACGTCTTCACACGCCCGTCTAGTATTTCTGGAAATCCGGTAACATGATCAATCGCAACGGCAGGCACACCTGCTTCCTTTAGTTTTTTCAAGGTTCCTCCCGTAGAAACCACTTCATAATCTAGTTCCACAAGGCCTTGAGCAAACGCTACAATATTCTGTTTATCTGAAACACTGATTAACGCTCGTTTATGCATGTCATGACTCCTTACTATATTATTATGTGTTACATATACGAATCTGTAAGAGCAGTGGCTATGTTTAGAGATTTTGTCTGATGTTTTCGGATTCACTTCCGATGTATTCGTGCTATCGTCTGTTGTTTTCTGGCTCTCACCGATTCCCCTTCTCTCCCCCCGATACTCTCTAACTTCATCCATTAACTCTACTAGATTCCTTTATCGTACTTGCTAAACTCTATTAAAACGTCATTAATAACCTGTGGATACAAACGATGTTCTACTCGTTGAATCCGTTCCTTTAACGTTTTTTCCGTATCGTTTGGTAGAATCTCTACTTCTTCTTGTGCAACAATCCTCCCCGTATCAATTCCTTCATCAACATAATGAACTGTCACTCCAGTTTTTTCTACTCCTGCTTCCAATGCTTGTTTAATCGCGTCTTTCCCTGGAAACGCAGGTAATAAGGAAGGATGTATGTTCAGAATCCGATCCTCTCCTACTTCCACCAGCAAAGGGCTAAGAATCCGCATATATCCAGCTAAAAACATCCACCTTACTTCTGCATTAACTAAAGCCTTTAATAAATGGAGTTCATATTCTAGTTTCGATTTATATTCGTTTGGATCAAATACATAGGTTGGTATTCCAGCATTTTCAGCCCGCTCGATCACTTTGGCTCCGGGATTATCACAAACCAATAATACAATCTCACAAACGAGATCCTCATTATCTAACAATGCTTGAAAATTACTTCCATCCCCGGAAGCAAATACGGCAACTCTTATTTTACTCATGGTTAGAAATGCACTCCTTCATCAGCTACTACTTTTCCTATTTGCACCGGATGCTCTCCATTCTGACGTAATACTATTTGCGTTAATTCTGCATCCGCTTCGGAAACAACAAGCGTCATCCCAATTCCCATATTAAAAACACCGTACATTTCATCATCAGGAATCTCACCCAATTCTTGTAAAAAAGTAAAAATCTCTGGTACCTTCCAAGCCGACCGATCGATATCCACTCCTAATCCGTTTGGCAACATCCGTGGAATATTTTCATAGAAACCACCACCAGTAATATGCGCGATCCCCTTTACATGTACTTTTTTTAGAGCAGCGCCAATAGGTTTGGCGTATATTCTAGTTGGCGCTAGTAACGCTTCACCAAGCGGCCTAGATAAACGAGCATAGCTATGGCCTAAATCATACCCTTTTACTAGTTTTCGTACTAGCGAGTATCCATTAGAATGAATCCCACTTGAAGGCAATCCAATCACGACATCTCCGGCCTGAATCGTTTCACCTGTTATCAGATTAGATTTTTCCGCGATACCAACCACAAAACCGGCAAGGTCATACTCATTTTCCTCATACATACCAGGCATTTCAGCTGTTTCTCCACCGATTAAAGCAGTGCCGGCTTCCACACACCCATTCGAAATTCCTGCAACAACCTGTTCAATCATCGCTGGGTCATTTTTTCCGCAGGCGATATAGTCAAGAAAAAACAAGGGTTGAGCACCTTGGGCTACAATATCATTGACACACATAGCAACAAGATCGATGCCTACTGAATCATGTTTTCCTAACTCGAAAGCCAACCGCAGCTTTGTACCAACACCATCTGTTCCTGATACTAAAACAGGCTCTTTATAGTTAAACGAAGATAACTCAAATAACCCAGCAAACGCACCAATGCCACCTAACACCTCGGAACGACCCGTTTTGGCAATATGCTTTTTCATACGTTCTACTGCTTCATAGCCTTTTTCAACATCTACTCCGGCTTCTTTATACACGTTTGACACGTTGACACCCTCTTTTTAACATCTAGTATAGGCAATTTCCGTTTGGTCTTTTTCGGTCACTGGATACTTTCCAGTCATGCATGCCATACAAACTCCTTGGTTCATCGATTCTTCCTTCACGATCGCGTGCTCCAGTCCTGAAGCAGATAAATAAGCTACACTATCTGCTCCAACTAATGCACATATTTCATCAATGGAGTGGTTTGCTGCGATCAATTCTTGCTTGGTGGACATATCAATCCCGTAAAAACATGGGTTCTGGATAGCTGGTGAAGCAATACGTACATGAACCTCTTTTGCCCCAGCGTCCTTTAGCATCCGTACAATTCGACGGCTCGTTGTCCCCCTTACGATTGAGTCGTCAATCATAATGACACGCTTCCCCTCGACAATCCCTCGTACTGGAGATAGTTTCATTTTCACCCCTTGTTCACGCAGCTCCTGTGAGGGTTGAATAAATGTTCTACCGGTATATCTATTTTTTATAAGTCCAATTTCATAAGGAATCCCACTTTGCTCGGCATAGCCAATGGCAGCGGATATACTAGAATCTGGAACACCCGTAACAATATCTGCATTTACTGGCGCCTCTTTCGCCAATTCAATTCCCATTTTTTTACGTGAAGCATGAACATTCACATGATTTAAATCACTGTCTGGTCTGGAGAAGTAAACATATTCCATTGCACAAAGATTTCGTTGTTCTAATTCCGCAAACCTTGTTGTATCCATACCTTGCTCGCTAATTGTAATTAATTCCCCTGGATATACCTCTCGTTCATAAGTGGCACCAATAATATCAAACGCACATGTTTCCGAAGCAACGACATAGGCACTTCCTAACCTACCAATAGATAGCGGACGTAATCCCCTTGGATCTAAAGCAACATACATTTTATGCTCATCTAGTAGAATAAAGGCATAAGCCCCTACTAATCGTTTTAAGGCATCCTTCAATGCTACTTCGATATTGTTTTTCTCACTTCGTTTAATTAAATGCGCCAATACTTCTGTATCGGAAGAAGTTTGTAGTATACTACCAGCTGATTCTAGCTCCCCACGTAACGAATAGGCATTCATGATATTTCCATTATGTGCTAGTGCCATGCTTCCTTTTTGGGAACGAAACAAAAGTGGTTGCACATTGTCAATTGACCTTTCCCCTTGCGTTGCGTAGCGAACATGACCGATGGCGGCATGCCCCCTTAAGGTCGAGAAATCGACATTTTTAAACACGTCATTTACAAGACCTTGCTTTTTATGAAGCTTTAATGTATTCCCATCTGTTGTTACGACACCAGCACCTTCTTGACCACGATGCTGAAGTGCATGAAGACCGTAATAGGTTATTTCCGCTGCTTTCTCGTGCCCCCAAATACCAAACACACCACATTCTTCGTTTAAGCCTCTGATTTCAGCAAGCATGGGATAGCCCCTTTCCAAAGTTTGCGTAAGTCTTCCACTTTTTCTTCTATGACACGAGTACCTGAAGCTTTTAGGCTTAACCTATCATCCTCTGTAACCATTCCAATTGGAACTGCATCTGTTACTAATTCTTCAAATGCTACGCTATGTTCCGGTTTCACAGATACTAGAAAGCGAGATTGCGTTTCACTAAACAACGCTACCGTTCTATCACCTTGAACCTCCACATCTATACCAAGACCTTTTCCATTGAATACACTCTCTGCTAGCGCAACAGCTAATCCACCCTCTGCTACATCATGTGCTGATGAAACAAGCCCACGTTGAATCGCTTCTAATAATTGCTGTTGTCGTGTCGCCTCAACTTCTAAATCTATCGCTGGCGCTTTTCCTCGATACGTTCCTTCGGTGATGTTTTGCAATTCACTTCCTGCAAATTCTGCCTTTGTCTCCCCAATGACATAGATGCAATCACCAGCTTGCTGGAAGTGACTTGGTGTAATATGCTCTACTGATTCATGTAGTCCTACCATCCCGACAATTGGTGTTGGAAAAATCGCCTTTCCTTTCGATTGGTTATACAATGAAACATTCCCACTAATGACAGGCGTACCCAGTGCAGTACATGCTGCACGCATTCCTTCGATGCTTTTTTCCATTTGCCAAAACACTTCTGGATTCGTTGGATTACCAAAGTTAAGACCATCTGTCAGTCCTAAGGGACGCGCACCAGAGCAAACTAGATTACGTGCCGCTTCAGCAACAGCTATTTTTCCACCTGTTTCCGGATCTAAATAAATGTAACGCGAATTACAATCCGTTGTAATCGCCAATGCTTTATCGGTTCCTTTAACCCGCAATACCGCTGCATCAGATCCTGGTGTGACAATTGTATTCGTTTGTACCATGGAATCGTACTGATCATAAACCCATTCCTTACTTGCAATGGTTGGTTGCTGTAAAAGCCGTTTCAGCATATCCGCATGGTTTTCTACGTATGGAATTTCCGTTTCCAGGCTCTGAAATTCCTGGAAGTAACGTGCCTCGACGGATGGCATATGGTACACTGGTGCCTCTTCAGCTAACGCATCAACGGGAATTTCCGCCTGAACTTCTCCATGCTGTTTAATGCGAAAAAACTTTTCCTCGACAACCTGCCCTACCGCTACTGCTTGGAGGCCATATTTTTCAAACACATCGATAATCTCTTGTTCACGACCTTTTTTAACGACCATTAGCATCCGTTCTTGGGATTCGGATAGCATTAATTCGTAGGCATTCATATTCTGTTCCCGTTGTGGAACGCTATCTAAATCCATTTCCATACCTGTACCTGCTTTACTTGCCATTTCACTAGCGGATGACGTTAAACCAGCAGCTCCCATATCTTGCATCCCTACTAAAGCATCGGAATGAATTACTTCTAAGCAAGCTTCTATTAAAAGTTTTTCCATAAACGGATCACCGACTTGCACCGCAGGACGGTCCTTATCGGAATCCTCAGCTAAATCATCCGAAGCAAACGTGGCACCGTGAATCCCATCTCGCCCTGTTGGAGCTCCAGCATACAATACGGTATTCCCAATTCCAGATGCGATTCCTTTTTGAATCTCATCATGGTTAATCAAGCCAATACACATTGCATTGACAAGTGGATTATCCTCATAGCTCTCATCAAACTGTACTTCTCCACCCACTGTTGGGACGCCAACACAGTTCCCGTAGCCAGCAATTCCATTTACCACTTCAGAAAATAAATATTTCACACGCTCGTTCGTTAAATTTCCAAACCGTAATGAATTCATTAAAGCAATTGGACGAGCCCCCATTGAAAACACGTCACGTATAATTCCACCTACACCTGTTGCGGCACCTTGGTATGGTTCAACTGCAGAAGGATGGTTATGACTCTCGATTTTAAATACAACTGCTTGATTGTCTCCAATATCAATAATTCCAGCACCTTCCCCAGGACCTTGTAACACATGTGGTGCTTTGGTTGGGAATTTTTTTAGTAGTGGCTTGGATGTTTTGTAACTACAGTGCTCCGACCACATGACAGAGAATATTCCTGTCTCGGTGAAATTTGGGAGCCGCCCTAGAATTCTCTCGATCGCTTGAAATTCCTGGTCACTTAATCCCATCTCTTGATATATCTTGGTACGCTCAATTTCTTCTGGACTAATTTCATACGCTTGCAACATCGTAGGCTTCCCTCCAGTTCTGGATGATTGACTGAAATAACTTTACTCCATCATCACTTCCAAGCAATGATTCTACCGCGCGTTCTGGATGTGGCATCATCCCTAAGACATTACCTTCCTTGTTGATAATCCCGGCAATGTTGGCAACCGAACCATTGGGATTATCTTTATATGTAAAAACGATTTGGTTATTCGTTTTTAGGTTCGCTAATGTCTCTTCATCACAAAAATAATTCCCCTCACCATGTGCAATGGGAAACCGAACAACTTCCCCTTGCAAATAATTGGTGGTGAACATGGTTTGATTATTGTCGACAACTATATCTTCTTGATGGCACATAAACGATAACTTTTCATTGCGCATTAATGCGCCAGGTAATAACCCTGCTTCGGTTAACACTTGGAATCCATTACACACACCTAATACAGGTTTTCCTTTTGCAGCATGCTCAACAACTTGTTGAATGACAGTGGACGTCGCAGCAACAGCGCCAGAACGGAGGTAATCCCCATAGGAAAATCCTCCAGGTAATAATATTCCATCATAATCTGCTAGATTGCTATTTTCATACCAAACGAGTTCTGCTTCTTCTCCTAGCACTTCCTTAACGGCGTGGTACATATCACGGTCACAGTTTGATCCTGGAAAAACAATGACGGCAAACTTCACGAGCGAACAGCCTCCTCTACATCAAAGCGGTAATCCTCAATGACTGGATTAGCTAACAATTTGTCACACATCACTTTCACACGTTCTTCTAGATTCGGCCCATCTTCCACTTGCAGTTCCAAATACTTCCCAACACGTGCGTCCTTCACCTCATCATAGCCTAAGGAATTTAATGACTCTTGAATTGCTTTCCCTTGCGGATCCAATACACCTTGCTTCAATGTAATGTAAACTGTTACGTTTCTCATGATCTTGCCTCCAGTCGTTGTAATATTTCCTCATAAACTTTCAGTAAATCTCCAGTCCCCTGCCGGAAAACATCTTTATCCATTTTCTCACCGGATTGTCTATCCCATAACCGACATGTATCTGGTGAAATTTCATCTGACAACACAATCGTCCCATCAACCAAACGCCCAAATTCCAGTTTGAAATCTATCAAGTCAAGATCAATAGATTCAAACAACTCCAGTAGAGCAGTATTTATTTCCAATGCTTTAGCCTTTATTTCGTTTAATTCAGCATAGGAGAGATCCGTTAAAAGCAGAGCATGGTCATCATTGATTAACGGATCATCCAAGTCGTCATTTTTCAAAAACAACTCAATCAATGGGGCACGAAAAGCTACTTTTTCCTGAAAACCAAGCCGTTTGACAATACTACCAGTCGCTACATTTCGCACGACAACTTCAAGCGGGATTATTTCGGTCTCATATACGAGTTGCTCGGTTTCATTTAATCGTTCAATAAAATGGCTAGGAATCCTGTTTTGTTGCAAGTAAGGAAAAATCCGTGCAGAAATTTCATTATTTAAGCGTCCTTTTCCCTTAAAACTTTCCTTCTTTTTCCCATTAAAGGCGGTAGCATCATTTTTGTAAGATAATACAAGTTGATTCGATGCTGTTTCTGCACGATATACTTTCTTCGCCTTGCCCTCATACAATAGCTCTGCTTTCATCCATTTCACCTCAGCTTAAGCCAATGCGGTCAAAGATAGCATCAACATTTTTTAAGTGGTACGTGTAATCGAAACAATCATCTATCTCTTCTTTTGTTAGCAGATTGGTAATTTGCTCATCTGCTTCAACTAATTGTTTAAAATGGGTTTCTGTCTCCCATGCTCGCATTGCTTTTGGTTGGACGATGTCATACGCGGTTTCTCTTGACATCCCTTTATCAATTAATGTTAGTAGGACACGCTGCGAGAAGATAACCCCGTGCGTTTTGTCGATATTTCGTTTCATATTTTCTGGGAATACCGTGAGATTTTTTACGATGCTTGCAAATCGGTTAAGCATATAATTTAGTGCAATTGTCGCATCTGGCAAGATAACCCGTTCTGCAGAAGAATGGGAAATGTCACGTTCATGCCATAAGGAAACATTTTCATAAGCAGTTACCATATGTCCTCGGATCACCCGTGCCATACCAGTCATATTTTCCGAGCCAATTGGATTTCGCTTATGCGGCATCGCTGAAGAACCTTTTTGTCCTTTTGCAAAAAATTCCTCTACTTCACGTGTTTCCGTCTTTTGCAGTCCACGAATTTCTGTTGCCATTTTCTCAATGGATGTTGCAATTAGTGCAAGCGTTGATACATATGCAGCATGGCGGTCGCGTTGTAAGGTTTGTGTCGAAACCGGTGCTGGTGAAAGCCCTAAATTTTTACAAACATAGCTTTCTACAAATGGATCAATATTGGCATATGTACCGACAGCTCCAGACAGCTTACCAAATTCAATATTGTCTGCTGCCAGTTCAAAACGTTCTACATTCCGCTTCATTTCTTCATACCATAAGGCAAGCTTTAACCCAAATGTAGTTGGTTCTGCATGAACACCATGCGTTCTCCCCATCATCACCGTATGTTTATGTTCGTTTGCTTTATCTTTTAGGATTTCAATAAAATTTAAAAGATCTTTACGGATTATTTCATTTGCTTGCTTTAATAAATAGGAAAGTGCCGTATCCACAACATCTGTAGACGTTAATCCATAGTGCACCCATTTCCTTTCCTCACCAAGTGTTTCCGAAACAGCACGTGTGAATGCGACAACATCATGCCTTGTTTGTTGTTCAATCTCGTAAATTCGGTTGATATCGAATGATGCCCTTTCACGGATTTTTGTTACATCCTCTTTCGGAATAACTCCAAGCTCACTCCAGGCCTCACATGCTAAAATTTCCACCTCTAGCCAAGCATTAAATTTATTTTCCTCTGTCCAAATGGATCCCATTTCTTCTCTGGTGTAACGATCAATCATTGTTTTGCCTCCTCAAGTTGTTCCAACTGTTTGGTTATTTTATTACCGACATAAGTAATATGCCCCATTTTCCGTTTTGGTTTCGCTTCATCTTTGCCGTATAAATGAATAAACCCTTGGGAAGATGTAGCTATTGTTTTTTGTATTGTTTCGATATCTTCTCCTAAAATATTAACCATTGTCGCATGCTCCCACAACTGAACCGGAATAAACGGAAGACCACATATCGCTCGAATATGCTGCGAAAATTGAGAAACGGAGCATGCCTCTATCGTATAATGTCCTGAATTATGAGGTCGTGGCGCCATTTCATTAATGAAAATGGAATCTCCATCTACAAACATTTCAATAGCAAATGTACCAACAATATTCATCTCCTCGGCAATCAGAGCAGCAGCCTCCAATGCCTGTTTTTCTACTTGATCGGAGGTTCGTGCCGGAACAATTGACCGATATAAAATATGGTCCTTATGCTCATTTTCTGCAATTGGAAAAAATTCCATTCCCCCTGCTTGTGATCTAGTAAAAATTACAGATATTTCTTTCTCAAACGGAATCCATTCTTCGATAATGCAGTAGGAATGCTTTTCAGCAAAATCTATTGCGGCAGGAATCGCGTTACGCGAAGGGAGCTTTAATTGTCCCTTTCCGTCGTAACCACCTCGACATGTCTTAATCACTGCCGGGAATGAAACGTTTTGGATCGCCTGCCTACACTCCTCGCCACTTTTTACAATCTGAAAATTTGGAATGGGCAAATTCAACTTACGCATCAGTTGCTTTTCTTTTTCACGGTTTTGGGTTACTTCTAAAGCATAGGACCCTTGAGGCAATTTCCCTTGCTGTTCTATATAGGATGCTGCTTTTAAATCAACATTTTCAAATTCGTAGGTAACGACATCACTAGCCTCTGTTAACGCTTCTATGGCCTCCATGTCATGATAAGCTGCCGTGAGTTGTTGGTCAGAAACTTGAGCCGCCGGACCATTCGGTGTTGGATCCAAGACCACTACTCGATATCCCATATATTTTGCAGCAATGGCCATCATTCTTCCCAATTGACCGCCACCAATAATTCCAATTGTCTGGTTTGGAAGGATGGTTTTACTTGTTTGCAAGTTCTTCCCTCATTTCTTTTACTTTTTCTTTCATTTGTTCTCGATATGTATCCAGTTTCGCCGCTATAAAATCATCAAAAGCCCCTATCATTTCAGCAGCCAGTATACCCGCATTTGTTGCTCCGGATTTTCCGATTGCAACTGTTGCAGTTGGAACACCACCTGGCATCTGCACAATCGATAATAAGGAATCCATTCCGTTAAGTGCTTTACTTTGAACAGGCACCCCTATTATAGGTAACGTTGTTTGAGAAGCTACCATCCCTGGTAGATGGGCAGCCCCACCAGCACCTGCAATGATTATTTTAATCCCTTTTCCCCGTGCCTCTTTGGCATAGGTAAACATTTCATCTGGGGCCCGGTGCGCGGAAATAACTTCTTTTTCATAAGCAATTTGCAGTTCATCCAATACATTACAGGTATGCTGCATTGTTTCCCAATCCGAAATACTTCCCATTATAACGCCAACTTTAGCCATGGAATCCTCCCCCTTCCATTAAAATAAAAACAAAAAAGTCTACTCGTCTCCCTCAAAGATTGATTGAGAGAAGATGAATAGACCACTAACATGCATTCGAAAATTTCAGCTTTCAAAAACCGATATTTTCATACCTATTAGAAAGGATTTCCCCTTTCTAACGTATCGAAAAATAGATCATTGTTCTCCACAATGATTCATCTTCCCTCATAGTCCAGCATTTACGGTGCCAGGTAGAGACTTCAAGGCCATATCCCAAGAAATATATGAGGATCCGTATTTAATTGACGATTTAAGCATAACAAAAGAAAAGCCAAAATGCAATAAAATATCGAACGTTATTATATATATTTTTACAAACGTTCGGTTTTCACTCATTTTTATGAACTTACCATTTTCCCTCCATTCACATGGATGACCTGACCAGATACATATGAGGAGTCCTCGGAAGCTAAATAAACATACGCAGGAGCCAGTTCATATGGTTGACCTGCTCGCTTCATCGGAACATCCTTGCCAAATTTCTCACTTATATAGTCTGATGAAAAGCTCGCTGGAATAAGCGGCGTCCATATTGGCCCTGGCGCAACTGCATTCACTCGGATTCCTTCCTCCATTAAATTCTGTGACAGAGCACGAGTGAACCCAACAATCGCTCCTTTTGTTGCACTATAATCAATTAATTTTTCATTACCTTCATATGCCACAATCGAAGCTGTATTAATAATCGTATCTCCCTCTCCCAAATAAGGCAATGCAGCTTTAGTCATGTAAAAGAACGAGTAAATGTTGGTCTGAAATGTCACATCCCATTGTTCCAAGGAAATATCCATTAGGCTATCTTGAACAAATTGAACAGCATGGTTATTTACTAATATATTTAATTTACCAAAGTGGTTCATTGTTTGTTCCACAACGTTTTGGCAATGCTTGGGGTCTTTTAAGTCACCTACGATTAAAAGACAGCGACGTCCAAGGGATTCTATTCGATGCTTCGTCCGAAAGGCATCTTCATTTTCATATTCATAATAATAAGGGATAACGACATCTGCGCCCTCCTTAGCAAACGCAATAGCCGTAGCTGCGCCAATTCCACTATCTCCACCAGAAATAATAGCAACTTTATTTTTAAGCTTTCCTGATCCTTTATAATTCGGATCTTCAACCATAGGTCTAGGAACCATTAAGGGTTCAATTCCCGGTTGCTGCGGCTGATGCTGCGGTGGAATGTTTTCCAATTCATGCGTATAATCCATTTGATGATTTCTTTGATAATACATGTTCTTACCCCCTCTAGTTGGAAATAACACATATATGGCACTATATTCGTGACTATGGGGAAATGTTCAGATTTGGGGATAACTGCATCGTTTCGGTAACATGGTGTGGAAAATAGAGGTTGGCACATCATCTAGAAAAATTAATAACGGAAAGAAAAACCATATCCAAGGATAATTGGTTCCTCTTTCCGTTGATCATACGTTGAGTGTACATAGTCGGATCCTCATTTATTAAAGCTATTGGTAGGATGAGGGTTCCTTAGGGATGAACGTTGATTTATCTGGGCTGAACGTTGATTCCCTGGGGGCGAACGTTGATTTATGCGTTTGAACGTTGATTTCCTAGGGTCGAACGTTGATTTCTACGTTCAAGCGTCGATTCCCTCGTGCTGAACGTTGATTTCTACGGTTGAGCGTCGATTTCCTCGCGTCGAACGTTGATTTCTGCTTTTGAACGTCGATTTCTTGGCGCCGAACGTTGATTTCTACGGTTGAACGTCGATTCCCTCGCGCCGAACGTTGATTCCTACGTTCAAGCGTCGATTCCCCGGGGGCGAACGTTGATTTCTACGGTTGAGCGTCGATTCCTTGCGCCGAACGTTGATTCCTACCGTTGAACGTCGATTCCCTGGGGGCGAACGTTGATTTATGCGTTTGAACGTCGATTCCCTCGCGCCGAACGTTGATTTCTACGGTTGAACGTCGATTCCCTGGTGTCAAAAGTTGATTTCTCTGTCTGAACATCGACATTCTACTCCGCTTCCCTCCCTCAAATTTCCGCACACGGTTTCAGATTTTATTTTGGTGGCTTGGAGCTTGGGAAGTTTTGATTCGTTTCTGTTGGTGGATTCGTTTTTGGATCTGCACCGCTTTTTTTCTTAGGGTTGAGTAAGCGACCTTTTCTAACCTGCTTTACCCAGAAGCCTCCATGAATCTGTTTAGGCTCATATGAAATAATAAATGCCTTAGGGTCGATTGTTTTAATTTCTTCATATAGTTTTAGTTCATATTTTCGCGGTGTTAAAATTTGCATGGTTAAGCGATCACCGTCCATACCATATGCAGACCAACTAGTGACCCCATAGCCTTTTTGCCGAAGTTTTTTGGTAAAATCAAGATCTGGATTACCAGAAATGACATTTACGGTTATGTAACCAAGTGCTAGCTTTTCTTCAATAATCGAACCAACGACGACACCAACTCCGTAACCTAATGCATAGGCAATTACATTTTGGATTTGGTCAAGATTATCTAATACAAGTCCTAGACCAATGACATACACGACAATTTCAACCATTCCTACCAATCCGGCAATATAACGTCGCCCCTTCAAGGTTAGGATCATACGAATGGTTAGGAAGGATACATAGACAACATTTATAATAAAAATGATTGTCACCATGACAAATATATTACTTAGCAAACATAAAACCTCCTCATTCTTGCCCATCTAGAATACAACAAATGATCATGATATGAAACCCTACACGCTTAGGCGAATCACCTATATCTTATTGAATGCATAAAATAGTAGCATCTATTATTCCAAATGGGGTGTTACTCATGGATCCATTTCAGCATATGAACGAATGGAAAAATAACATGGATCAATTTTTTGGTGAAAAATTCTGGGATCAATTTGAAGGTATTGTTAAACCTAATATTCCCCAAATCAATATTTACCAAACAGACCACGAACTTTTATGTATTGTTAATGTTCCTGGATTGCAGGATCTGGACAAATTAGATATTTATGTAGATTATGCAACATTAGAATTAAGAGGTGTAATCGACATTGGCCATGAAGGGGGAACCGTTCTAAAAGATGAAATTCTACAAGGCGTATTTGACCGAAGTGTGTCTTTACCATTCCCAGTGCGTTCGGATAAAATCAAAGCCACGTATAAAAATGGCCTTGTATATATTCAACTACACCGATTTATTTCTGATTCTGGTCGAAAGAATCGAGTCAATGTTCGATTGTTGGAGGATGAATAGGAATGGGTCCCCCTTTCCCTTACCATTACGGATAGGGAAGCGAGGGGAATCCTTTATTTATTTGGACCAAATACCCGTTTTTCAATAGAAGATGTTGTCCCATTTAACCTTTTGTATAACGTTTTCTTCCAACTTTCAGCGAGCAAGTCACATGAGACTAATTCCTTCGCTGGCTCTAGATCGTCTTTTTGTACATGCATGACTTCATTACAAGCAGAAATTGTCCACTGTGGAAATGGGCGTTCAACCAATTCCAGCTCAAGTCCAGACTCAATATTCCCTTCTTGAAGCACACGAAAATACCAACCAGTTCTACCTGTTTTTTGAATCCGTAATGCAAATTCCATCACTCCAAATCGCCTGGCTGGCTTCCAGCATGGTTGCCTTGGTTGAGATACTTGAATCATAGCATCTCCTAGTTTATATATGTCGCCAATACATACAGATGATTCATCCATATGGAATACCGCTAAGTTCTCTCCATTTGCGCCAATCCCAATCGTCTCGAGAGCTAAATCCTTTTTCCAGTATTCATAGTGGTGAACAGGATAGGTAAATACCGCTTTCTCCGGGCCACCATGGTTCTTTTTATCAGCTACTTCATCCCCCTGTAATCCTGTCTTACCGAGCCAAACACTACCACTTCGCTCATTTTTAAACATTCCACTTTCCCACTGCTTCTCCATTGGTTTTTCGGCATTTGGATTGCCAACCTGTTTTACTTTCCCTGTTAGTAGTTTATGTATCTGTGGTCTTTTCATATGATCACTTCCAGTAATTTATGGTATAGTAATTAAATATCTATCATTATAACACTTTTGTTGTTATTTTCAGAATTTAAGATACCTAATAGGGGGATTCCTTATGACAAATAAACATAGTAAAGCAACGTTTGCTGGCGGCTGTTTTTGGTGTATGGTAAAACCATTCGATCAGTGGGATGGAGTTCACAGTGTGATATCTGGATATACAGGCGGACATGTTGAAAAACCTAGTTACGAAGATGTAAAAACAGGAACAACTGGTCATTATGAGGCTGTAGAGATCACTTATGACCCAAACATCATTGACTATCAAACAATACTGGATCTCTATTGGAGACAAATTGACCCTACAGATGATGGTGGTCAGTTCCATGATCGTGGTGACCAATATCGAACGGCGATATTTTACCATGATGAAAAGCAGAAAGAACAAGCTGAAGATTCCAAGCAAGAGCTCGGTAATAGTGGAAAATTTTCCAAACCAATTGTTACCGAAATCTTACCTGCGACTACATTTTATCCAGCAGAAGATTACCACCAGGATTTTTATAAAAAAAATGAAGAAGAATACCAGGAAGACCGAGCAAAGTCTGGTCGCGACGAATTTATTGAAGAAACCTGGAAATAAACACCCGCTTATGGGTGTTTTTCTTTTGGTGGATAGAATGATATGGGATTCCCTATCATTCTATCCCCTTTTTCTTTTACAAGGATAGTAGTATAATTGCCTTTACATTATGAAACAGATTAGGAGCGGACATCTTGTCAAAAACAGAATCATTAGTACCATTGAAGATGCTATTATTTAGCTTTCATGCAACAAATACCATTATATTGAGTTACCTCCCACTGTATTTAAAATACAAAGGATTAGAAGGTTCAGAGATAGGGTATGTACTTGCAATCGGACCTCTTGCATCGATTTTTGCTCAACCAATATGGGGGTATTTAAGTGATAAATATAAAACCGTAAAGAAAATATTAATCGTTTGTATTTTAGGGTTATTAATTGGAAGTACAATCTTTTTTCAGATGGATACATTATCCACCATTCTGCTCATGGGGGCTGTGTTTTACTTTTTTGCAACTCCCATTGGCGCACTTGGTGATAGCTTAGCGCAACGACGAGCAGAGGAAATAGGCGCCTCCTTTGGTTCCATTCGAACATGGGGATCCATCGGCTTCGCTACTTCCTCATTAGCGATTGGTGCATTACTAACTGAATACGGTGTTCAATACATGATCTGGCCATACTTATTTTTTGGAACAATTGCTTTACTCATTGTCTTTCGTTTAAAGGATGTAAAAGTGGAATCGGACCCGGTTAAGCTTCAAGACTTAAAAAAGCTTATCCAAAATAAGCCATTTCTTATCTTTTTAGTTCTAATGTTGTTTATTACCATTACACATCGAACAAGTGATAGTTTCATTGGTTTATACATTGAACAACTTGGCGGAAATGAGAGGTTAGTTGGCGTCGCTTGGTTTGTCGGGGTGATTAGTGAGGCAGCTGTGTTCTTTTTTGCTGGTCGTTGGTTTAAAAAGTTTCATCCATTAGTTTTTGTCATTATTGCTGGTGTGCTTTATAGTATGCGGTGGTTCCTATACGCATATGCGAACGATCCTATGTATGTCATTGCGCTTCAATTTTTGCATGGCTTAACATTTGGTGTGTTTTATCTAGCAGCCTTCGACTATGTTTCTCGACTAATTCCAAAACTGTTGCAGTCTACAGGGCATCTTGTATTTTTCGCAACCTTCTTTGGCGTCTCCGGCATTATTGGTTCATTAATGGGTGGTGCATTAATGGATTCTTATGGTGGAGGAACACTTTATTTCGTAATGGGTTGCATGGCTGTCATTGGAACAATTAGTATGACGATTTATCATGTATTGCCGTACGGGAAAAAAACCACACAACCTGGTGAATAATTCGCATAACTATTTGATCACGATACACCGCATTCGCATCGTTATGTATATAAATGCGAGGTAACTTTTTATTTCGACTTTCCAGATCTAATGGATATACGCTACGCAGAATGCTACGCTTTCCGAGGGCACGGCCTCAGCCAAGGAAATAAAGGAATGAGGTTCCACTTTGTAATTGATGAGGATCGTGGTTCCTTTAAATGACCAAAAAACGACTCAAACAAGCAGTTCGAGGATTCTCATTCCTCTATTAGACATAAATCAGTGAAAATTTTACTGGAAAAGCTAAATAAAGGAATGAGGTTCCAAAAACATGCATCTGGTGTCTTATTTCAGCCATTTAGCGGAATGAGGTTCCACTTCGCAATTGATCAGGATCACTCATTCCGCTATTCGGACCCAATGGTTGTTCGATGAAACTTGTTTTTTTCAATGACGGATTAGTGTTCAACGTCAGCCGAATACTAGAATACAAGTTATTAGTTTAATCATATATCTCTACAATATTTCCAAAAGCCAACTTCATTGAAAATTCACGTGGCTTATCATTTCCCAACAATAAAAGAAAAAGCGAAGTCATCCCGAAGGTGGCTTCGCTTGTCTTTAACTTAAGAACATAAAATATAAAACAAAGATAACAAACAATCCATACATTATAGGATGAATTTCTTTCGCACGTCCTTTGATCACCATCGTAATCGGATAGAAAATAAATCCTATCGCAATACCTGTGGCAATGCTGTATGTTAACGGCATTGTTAAAACCGTTAAAAAGGCAGGAACTGCAATCTCAAATTGATCCCATTCAATATCTTTTAATGCGCTTGCCATCAACACACCTACAATAATTAATGCCGGAGCCGTTACTTCCGAAGTTACCACACTTAGTAATGGTGAGAAAAACAGAGCTAAAATAAAGAATCCTGCAGTTACCACGGCAGTGAAACCAGAGCGACCGCCTACACCTACACCTGCTGTAGACTCAACATATGAAGTAGTAGTCGATGTACCAACAGCCGCACCAACTACTGTCGCAGCTGAATCAGCAAACAATGCCTTCCCAGCACGTGGTAGTTTATTATTTTTAACCAGACCAGCCTGTGACGCCACTGCCACAAGAGTTCCAGCTGTATCGAAAAAGTCAACAAATAAAAACGTCAAGATAACGACAAGCATTTCTAATGTAAATATTTCACCAAAATGCGCAAACGCCTGACCGAAAGTTGGTGCTACGCTTGGGATACTACCTACTACCCCATTCAATTCCGTAAATCCAAATATAATTCCTGCAATGGTTGTTAAGATCATTCCGTAAAAAATACCAGCCCGTATGCCAAGCGTTAGCAAAACAACCGATACTACAAGGCCAAATATAGCTAACAATACACCTGCTGAAGTAAGATTCCCTAATGCTAGCAGTGTGTCTGGGTCACCTACAACAATTCCCGCACTTTGAAGTCCAATAAATGCGATAAATAGCCCGATACCTGCTCCAACCGCTTTTTTCAAATTAGCTGGAATGGCATTTATAATTTTTTCACGAACCCCAGTAAGTGTTAAAACAATAAAAATAAGTCCAGAAGCTAACACACCAGCTAGTGCTGTTTCCCATGGAATACCACTTCCAATAACAACAGAAAAAGCAAAAAATGCATTCAAGCCCATTCCCGGTGCAAGTGCGATTGGATATTTTGCAATGATCCCCATAAATAACGAACCAACTGCCGCGGCAATTGCGGTAGCTGCAAATACAGCACCCTCATCCATTCCGGTTGCACCTAATAAATCTGGATTAACAAACAGGATATAAGCCATCGCTAAAAATGTTGTTAAACCTGCTGTAAATTCGGTACGGTAATTCGTTCCTAATTCTTCAAATTGAAAATACTTCTTCACGTTATTTCCTCCCTGTTTTTATAGAGAATAAGAAAAGCACTCTTGATTCCCAAGAGTGCTACCAATAACTATGCAAGAAAAAGTAATGAGATAGAAAACACTTCATTATTAAAAGAGCTTTCCATAAAAGAATTACTTCACCTGCGTAGTCAGACCATTTACGGTAGTCTGGTAGAGACTTTGGGCCATATCCCCTAAATTATACGCAATAAAATATAAAGTTTTTAAATGATTTCTAGGAATAGAATACTATATTCTTAGATAGTTGTCAACAAAAGCCGAACAATTGTTATTTTTCTCGTCTAAAGGTTCGCCTTTGTTTATTCCCACTCAATTGTTGCAGGTGGTTTACTTGTAACATCATACACTACACGATTGATATGTGCGACATCATTCACAATACGTGTGGAGATCTTTTCTAGCACATCCCATGGGATACGTGCCCAATCCGAGGTCATCCCGTCGATTGAAGTTACCGCTCGTATTCCTATTGTATAATCATACGTGCGTGCATCTCCCATCACACCAACACTACGTATATCAGGAAGTACCGTAAAGTATTGCCAAATATCACGATCCAATCCGGCTGCAGCAATCTCTTCACGTAATATTGCATCAGACTCACGAACAATCGCTAATTTTTCCTCGGTTACTTCTCCTAACACGCGTATAGCCAGCCCCGGTCCCGGGAATGGTTGGCGCCATACAACTCGATCTGGTAAACCAAGCTGTGTTCCTAGCTCACGAACCTCATCTTTAAATAAAGTATTTAATGGTTCGATTAATTCAAACTGCATATTCTCCGGCAACCCACCGACATTATGATGTGACTTAATCGTTTGTGCTGTCTCCGTTCCACTTTCAATAATATCTGTATAAAGCGTTCCTTGTGCTAAATAATCAATCTCTTTTAATTTTGCAGCTTCATCGTCAAATACATAGATGAATTCATTGCCGATTATTTTCCGCTTTTTCTCTGGGTCATCTACCCCTTTTAGCTTCGTAAGAAAACGTTCCGCTGCATCGATTTTAATAATATTCATGTTAAAATCATCAGCAAATACTTTCATCACATCATCCGCTTCATTTTTCCGAAGCAAGCCATGATCAACAAAAATACATGTTAATTGATCCCCAATTGCTTTATGAATTAAAGCAGCAACTACAGAGGAATCAACTCCCCCACTCAAGGCACAAAGAACCTTCTTGTCGCCAACTTGGTTTTGAATCTTTTCTACTTCCATATCAATAAAGTTTTCAATGGTCCAATCACCTGTACAAGAACAAACTTTGAAAACAAACTGCTTTAATAACTGATTCCCATACTCTGAATGACGTACTTCTGGATGGTACTGTACACCGTATAATTGGGCTTCATCATTACTCATTGCAGCAATTGGTGTGGAAGCACTTGTTGCATCCACTTGGAATTCTTTCGGAGCCTCCACAACTTTATCGCCATGACTCATCCAAACGGTCTGATGATCCGGTGATTCTTGGAATAAAGCTGGGTTATCTTTTATGTTAATCATTGCTTTTCCATATTCACGGTTCTTTGCTTTCTCCACTTTTCCACCAAAATGCAGTGCCATTAGCTGCATCCCATAACAAATCCCTAATACTGGAATACCTAAATCAAAGATTTCCTCGTTTGGACGAAAGCTATTTTCATCATAAACACTATGCGGGCCGCCTGATAATATGATTCCTTTAGGATTCATCTGCTTAATTTCTTCAACAGATAGTTTATGAGAATGAAGTTCACTGTATACTCCAAATTCACGAATTCGTCTCGTAATTAACTGATTGTATTGGCTTCCGAAATCTAGCACTAAAATCATTTCACTATTATTCATGTGTACGCTCCTAACTGTGGTTGCTATTTGTATTACTTCGGGCTCTTCACTGGTCTAAGCGAGACTTTAATCCAGTTACGCTCAGGACATATACGAAAAAGAAAAAAACCTAGACCTCTGCTTTTCGTATATAAACTACAAAAAGGCAGAAAATCCAGGTTTTTAATAAAACATCAAAGATAATCCGCCTTCATAGTCAGAGCATTTACGGTGCTCCGGTAGAAACTTTCGAACCATATTATCGAGGATATACGAAGTACGTTATTTTATTTAATTTATTTGTATAAGTTAAGCTTATTTTACTAGTGAATAACACCTTGGTCAACCCAAAATCTGTTTGATTAAATTTTTCCACAAATCTCTCATTTCTGAAACAGAAAATGCCGTTGGATCGTTCTTATAAATCATTTTTTCATATGCAGCCGTAAGTCGTCCCATTGTATCGGTATGGTACCACGTATCCACCCGAGTGGCATACTCTCGTAACGTTTGATCTCGGTCTTTCGTAAATCCTTGATGTTTCAAGACTTTCAATACAAAATGATAGGCATCTTGGTAGGTTTGTGAGTCTTTATTTTTATCCCATTTTCTTTCTAAGAGATACGTTTGCATTTGAAATCTCCTTAAATATAGTAGCACTAATGCGATTAATAGAATTACTCCCCCTATTGTGATATGCCACCACTTTAACTCAAATCCAGTTGAACCATTGGATGGATCAGCAGGTTGCATTGCATCTACTGCTTCCTCATCCTCTTCTTGTTCTAACGGATCTGGTTCCTCCGTATCTTCTAGTTCTCGTTCAGGTGCTTCTAATTCATCACGTTCTGAATCGCTGTCTGTTTCTGTATAGAAATCTGTTAAGTTCGTAAATCCTTGAGTTGGCTCAAATGGAACCCATCCTATCTCTTCAAAATATACCTCCACCCAAGAGTGAGCGTTCGAATTGGTGACCTCATACATCGTATAGGAACTATCACCATCAAAGCTCTCTTCCATTGGTTCACCACTTGTGAAACCTTTAACCCACCTAGCAGGAATATCTAATGAACGTAGCAACACTACCATGGATGTGGAAAAGTTATCACAATATCCGATCTTCGAATCAAACAAAAATTGATCGACATAATCTTGCTCTTCCCCAGGGGTAGGCACATTACTTGTTTGGTATTCAAATCCATTACGAGCAAAATAACTTTCCACCGCTTTTACTTTGTCATACTGTGAATCAAATGATTCGGTTATTTCATCAGCTAATTCGTTCACCCTTTCAGGCAAATCTGATGGTAGTTGTGTGTAATGATCTAAGAATTCTCCTGAACGAATCGTTTCAGCCTCTCGCATCTTATCTAGTGAAAATGATGGATAATCATAGGTAAGACTGTATTCACTCAAAGAAACGTCATCCCCATTCCACTCCGTTCGCACTGCTCCACTAATTGGATATAAGAGGAACTGTGCCTGTTCATTCGTGTCTACTTTTTTTGTACCATAAGGATAAACTAGCTTAGGAATTTGTGAATTCCCTTGAAACTCAAGAAATGTCTCTAGCTCCTCGGTTTCATTGTAATCGGCATAAGGCTGTAATCCTAATTCATCTGGCTGCTGCATAGCATAATCCTCGTCATCAGAGTTTATCCATCCCTTACCGGTATATACGTCTTTTGACTCAATACGCCAGTAATGCTTTTCTTGGGATGCTGCCTGAAAGACCGTTGTATCGTCTTGGACAAATGACCCTCCTAGCCTTGAATCATCTTCACCATATCCAACTTTCCGTATGCCTCCTGAACCACCAGAACCTCCAGTAGCACTCTGAATAAAAGGAACCGGATCTGGCCATTGTGGTTCAAACTTTGGTGCAGCATATCCTACTGCAGTGGAGAACAAAACAATTAGGATTAACGGGATAATCCATATCGGATTTTGCCTAGCCCATGTAAAGGTTATTCGTTCCATTTGGATTTCCTTAAAGAAGTTCGCCATACCCAACCCAATAAAAGCCATTGCGAATGTACGTATGATTGGAAAACTACCGTCATATACCGTAAACGTGTCTAACACCGTAAGATATATAAATGTTAGGATGACAAATGCAAAGATTCGCTTCATTTGTACAAACCAGTAATGAATTAAATAGCTCATTAACCAAATAATGAATAAAAATAGGATACTTCGGAACATTCCGGATAAATCATCCCATTGCTGCGATAGCAGTGCTTGGATATTAATATTGACTTCTGCAACTAGTTGTTGGATCCATAGCTTGCTAAATATGCTATACTCGGAAAACAATCCATTAATAATAAATAGTAAACCAAATCCCTTTAATGAAAAGGAAATCCACCAATTTACTTTTAACAAGGTAATAATAAAACAAAACATCGTATAAATAATGAAAACACTTAGATTTGTTGTATCGGTAACTTCCTCGATTGGATAGAGCCATTCCAAAAACAAGAGCAAGCCAAGAATATACAATATTGAGGTATAGATTATTGGTATTTGATTTTGTTTCGATCGCCTCACAGTCCACTCACCTCAATAGGATTTTTAATTAGCTCTTTTTCTGTTAGTACGGTTATTCCGACTCCTTCTTGTTGTAATTGCCTTAATAATTGATGTTCTTCTTTAGAAATTCGCTTCTCAGCTTGAATAAAAAGGATCGAAACATGCTTTTTTCGCAGTTTAATCTGTTGAACCGTATCCTTTAATGGTTCATCGAATCGATTAACAATTAACAAAACGAAAAAGTTATTCGTCACTTTTAACATTTCCTCTTTTAACTTCAGAGAAAAAGGCTGTGTTTTAGTAGGTTGTAATCTAGTTAGATGTTTCCGTACCCATTCATGTTTCGTTGGATCATGTTGAACAGGAAACCAGGTAACTTCCTCCCCAATCGACAATAAGCCTACTTGTGAAGCATGCCTACGTAATGTTTCCATCATAGAAACTCCAACTTCGATTAATGCCTCAAATGCTAATACATTTAACCCATCAACATAACATGCGTCTAGCACAATCAACGTATCTGTACTTTTTTCTTGTTCAAATTCCTTTGTCATCACATCATTTTTTTTAGCGGTTTGCTTCCAGTCAATCCAAGAGAATCGATCTCCAGGCATGTATTCTCTAATTCCTGAAGCAACATTTGTATTTTTCAAATTCATCGAAAAAGAAGAAACAGACCCTTGCTCAAAACTGCTACTTTTTTCTTCTAAATGAATTGGTCGTTCACTCGGATACGCAATTAGCTCACTTGAAACTTGAAAAATATGCTCCTTTTTTATTAATCCAAATACATCGCTCGTACGAATACGAATCGCACGTAATTGATGCTCCCCTCGTGGAATATTTTCCATCCGATAAGGAATTTGAATCGAACGTTTAAATCCAGGAAAAACAATCTTTTTAATCCCACGATTGACATGTAATTTATTCGGTTGATCTAGATATTTGTATTTACCCTGACGATTATCTACTTTATTTAATGTTTTAGGAAAAGCCTCCTCCACAACGCAATAATAGAGAGGAAACGCTGTTTTACGATCAATCATAATTGTTATGGAAACACCATCTCCCGCACGCATCACATGATGGGAAAGCTGTCTGGAAACCTTCCAGTTCTTTATCGGATATAATAGCAAACCTAACGTATAAAGAAAGATTGGTAGAAAGCTATAGAATAAAAACCAACTTGTGAAACCACCTTGAAACATTGCATAGGAAAAAAGGAGTGCAAGCAAGGTAAATATGAAAATGAATTTACCTAAAAATCGCATTACTTCTTTCATTAACGAAATTCCTTTCGAATGGGGATGTAGGTGTTTTTCACAATAGAATCAATCAGCTCACGACTCGTCATTCCATCATACCTAGCTTCAGAGTTTAAAATAACCCGATGTGAAAGGACATATGGTGCCAGGTACTTCACATCATCTGGTAAAACATAATCCCGTCCTTTAATAAATGCAAATGATTTAGCAGCCTTCATTAGCGCAATCGATCCACGAGGACTAACTCCTAGAAAGATAGATTCATGATTTCTTGTTTCTCTTACTAGATTCACAATATATTGTTGAACATTTTGATCAATATAAACCTCTTTTACATCCTGTTGTATGTTAACCAATTCTTCTTTTGTCATGACTGGTTCAATGGTTTCAATTGGATGTTCCTTTGACGTACGATCTAACATAATTAATTCTTCATCCATCGAAGGATATCCCATATTAAGTTTAAGAATAAATCGGTCTAATTGGGCTTCTGGTAACGGGTACGTACCTTCGTATTCAATAGGATTTTGTGTAGCCATTACAAAGAATGGTTTTTGTAATTGGATGGTTCTTCCATCGACAGTGACACTGTGTTCTTCCATTCCTTCAAGAAGTGATGATTGTGTCTTTGGAGAAGTACGATTAATCTCATCGGCTAGAACAATATTCCCTAAAATAGGACCACCACGAAATTCAAATTCTAGTTCCTTTGGATTATAGATGGAGATACCTGTAACATCTGATGGTAATAAATCCGGGGTGAACTGAATCCGTTTAAAATCACAATCTAATGACTTAGCTAGGGTACGAACAAGCATTGTTTTTCCCACACCCGGAACATCTTCTAGGAGCACATGACCTTCCGCTAATAAAGCAACTAAACTTAACGTAGATACTTCTTCTTTTCCGATCATGACTTTATTAATATTTTCAAGTACTTTTTCAATCTTACCATTATATACTACTGTATCTTGTACCATATTTTCGCTCCTTCAATTGATTGTTAATAAATCCGATATTTCGGACATTTATACTATAACTATACTAAAAACTAACAATGAAGTAAAAGCATACTTACAATACATTATTTTCAGAAACTTTTTGCCATATACTTATACAATAAAAATTATAGGCGAAATTCTATGGTAAACCAATGGGAGTTTTTAACAAAGAAAGACACCGTGTTTTAGTGCCAGAAGAGGCAGTTCAGGTTTATCTTTTTGTTGGGGCGGGGCGATTAGTTGGATTAAGTGTTGATTTATCCTTATGAGGGTTGATTGTTCTCTAATAGGTGTTGATTTATCCTTTTGAACGTTGATTCTTCTTCATTAAGTGTTGATAACTTCTTTTGAACGTTGATTCTTCTTCATTAAGTGTTGATAACTTCTTTTGAACGTTGATTCTTCTCCATTAAATGTTGATTTATCCTTTTGAACGTCGATTCTTCTCTATTAAATGTTGATTTTTCCTTTTGAACGTTGATTCTTCTCTATTAAGTGTTGATTTATTCTTTCAAACGTTGATTCTTCTTCACTAAGTGTTGATTTATCCTTTTGAACGTTGATTCTTCTTCATTAAGTGTCGATAACTTCTTTTGAACGTCGATTCTTCTTCATTAAGTGTTGATTTATTCTTTTGAACGTTGATTCTTCTCGATTAAGTGTTGATTTATTCTTTTGAACGTTAATTCTTCTCGATTAAATGTTGATTTCTCCTTTCGAACGTT
>NZ_FOHE01000010.1:114952-142821 GCF_900111445.1 Oceanobacillus limi
TTAAGTGTTGATTTATTCTTTTGAACGTTGATTCCTCCCTATTTAATGTTGATTTATCCTTTTGAACGTTGATTCTTCGTTATTAAATGTCGATTTTTCCATTTATCCCCCCAACACCTGTTTTTATAAACCCCTGTACGATTTTATAAAAAATGCACTACTCCATAAGAGCAGTGCATTATTAAACAATTAATTATTATATAAAATCGGCCCAGCTGGTCCTAAATCGATACCGAATAGCATCCAAACTATTAACATAATAGACCAAATAATTAGGAAGAAAATTGAATAAGGGAACATCGTTGATATCAATGTACCAATTCCCATTTTCTTATCGTATTTCTGAGCAAATGCAATAATAATTGCAAAGTATGTCATTAATGGCGAAATAATGTTTGTAGCAGAATCGGCTACACGGTACGCCATTTGTGTTAATTCTGGAGAATATCCCATTTGCATCATAATCGGTACAAAGATCGGCGCCATCATCGCCCATTTAGCTGACGCACTACCAATAAAGATATTGATAAATGCTGCTAATAGAATAAATAAGATTACCAGTGGAATACCTTCAAGGTTTACACTTTGTAAGAACTCCGCACCATACACTCCAAGAACTAACCCTAGATTAGATTCATTAAAGTAAGCAACAAATTGACCTGCTGTGAAGGCTAGTACAATGAACATTCCCATCGATGCCATTGTATCTGTCATTTGATCCGCAACATCTTTATCATTACGAATTGCTTTTGTTACCATTCCGTATACTATTCCAGGAATAAAGAAGAGAATTGCAATAATTGGTACCAAAGAGCTCATGAATGGAGACTCAATGATTGGTCTTTCCCCAGTTCCACGCATTGGTGCGTTTTCTGGTAATACAAGTAAGGAAACAAGAATAGCCCCAATTAATAATGCAACACCTGACCATACAAGGCCTTTCTTTTCTGATGAAGCAAGCGTTTCTAGCTTTTCACGATAATCTCCTTTATACTCTCCTAAACGCGGCTCTACTATTTTCTCAGTTACCCATGTACCAACGATCGTTAGTACGAACACAGAAACAATAATAAAATAATAGTTCATTGCAATATTCATATTATCTGCATAGGTAGGATCAAAAATTGCTGCACCAGCAATCGTTAATTCTCCTAATAATGCATCTGTTCCTGATAGAAATAGATTGGCACTAAATCCACCGGATACACCAGCAAATGCTGCAGCCAAACCAGCTAATGGATGGCGTCCAACGGCAGCGAATAATAACGCTCCAAGTGGTGGTAATACAACATAACCTGCATCAGATGCCACACTTGACATAATACCCGCAAATACAAGACCTAATGTAATGAATCGCTTCGGTACACTTAAAACAAATCCTCTTAGCAACGCACTAATAAGTCCTGATCTTTCGGCAACTCCAATTCCTAACATCGTCAATAACACAACTCCAAGCGGAGCAAAGCCAATAAAGTTATCGGTCATGCTAGAGAAGATATATTGAATCCCTTCTGCATTTAGAAGGTTCTTAACTTCTACGATTTCTCCCTCTTTACCAGGGTGTTCAACACTAATTCCAATCGCTGATACGATTGCTGATCCAATTAATACAAGTAACGCTAATATTGCGAACAATGTAACAGGGTGTGGTAACTTGTTCCCTACGTACTCTACCACATCAAGAAAGCGTTGAAAGAACCCCTTCTTCTTTTGATTATCCATTAAATATGCCCCTTCCTCTTTGTAGAATAGAATAATCAATGATAATATTCTGAAAATAACACTCAATATATAGTGCAGTGTTTATTATATACGGGTCATTCTATAATTAAAATAGCAAATGAATAAGTAAAAATAGTAAATAATTTCACAAGATTACTTAAATGTGTAAAATTCCCATGAGAGTGAATAAAAGTATAATTATAATCCAATTTGCTTTTTTATGCATTGCTATTAGACTTTTTAGTCATCCCTAATAAAAAAACCAACATACAATTCAGGCTTGTACATGGCTTTTATCTACTATTTATTCCATTCGGTATATAACTGATAGGCCGACAATGCGACTTCTTGTCGCATTATCGGCACTAGCACGTCCTATGCGGTAAAAATCCTTCTTCAACCAGGAAGTTGGGAATGCCCCCACCAGCTGAATAAACTTTCACTTTATTTACTTATCTCAACAACACTCTCGAAGAATGGATTACCTTTCATGCCCACCCATAAATCAGATTGTTCTATCTGATAAGCTAGTTGTAATAGTCGGTGTTCTTCTCCTTTAGACGCCATTACTTGGACACCTAATGGAAGTCCTTCATCTGATAGAAACACGGGCAATGACATTGCTGGCTGTCCTGTTAGATTAGCAAGCTGCGTAAACGGTGTGTAAGTTAAACTAGGTAAAAACATATCATAAATTAATTCTTGTTGCCCTTGCTTATCAAGCAACTGAACACTTTCACGTAGCTTCTCCTGTTCCGATTGGGAATGGGTCAATTCACCGACCCTTGGTGCTGTAAATGCTGTTGCAGGTGTGATATAAAAATCATATGTTTCATGTAGCTTGGCCATATTGGCAGCAGCAACATCCCATGAAGCGAGACTCGCTGAAAATTCAGCTGCTGTTACCGATTTACCTGCGACATGTAAAAGCCATGTTTCAATTTCAACATCTTCAGCAGTAATCTTTCTTCCAAATCCTTGTTCCATTTTTTGAATAACAGAAGAGATTTCCCCACTATTCATTAGGTAATAATCCCGCATTAACTGGACTCCATCAACCCCATTATCCTTTTCCTCAACATGATGTCCTTGTTCTTCTAACCAGCTAATCGTTTTTTTGACTGCTTGTACTGCATCTTCTGAAACCGGTGTACCAACTGGAGACTTGGTTGAAAAAGCAACACGTAATGGTCTTTCAAATGTTTGACCTAATGTTCGTTTATAACCATTCTTGTACAGCGGAGTTTGAAAGGCTGCTTCTGGCTGAATAACTTGCAAATTATCTAGCATTGCAGCACTATCCCGAACCGTTCTGCTTAACATAAAATCAATTGAAGCTCCTTGCCACTGTCTTCCTACTCCGGGCCCAACTGGAGTACGTCCTCTTGTTGGCTTCAATCCAAATAATCCACTGAAAGAAGCTGGAATTCGAATGGACCCACCCCCATCGCTTGCCCCTGCAAGAGGTACTACTCCGGAAGCAATAGCAGCCGCAGATCCCCCGCTAGACCCACCTGGCGAATGCTCCATATTCCACGGGTTGCGTGTCGGCCCATAGTGAACAGGCTCTGATATATTTTTCAAACCAAATTCTGGCGTATTCGTGTGACCAATAAACCGAAAACCGGACTGACGTATTCTTTGTACTAAGTGAGTGTCACTTTTCGAAATGTTTTTCGCTAATAACTTCGACCCTGAAGTCAAAGGCTCGCCTTGCAGTGCTTGTGAAATATTCTTTAGTAGGATTGGCACACCAGCAAACGGAGCACCTTTATCGATAACCTTTTCTGATAGCACTTTCCCTTTCCTATTATGTACCACTGCATTTAAAGATGGATTAACTTTCTCAAGCTGTTTTAAACTATGTTCAACTAACTCATCAGAAGTTACTTCTCCTATTTTTACCAATTCTGCCATTTTCGTTGCATCTAATGATAAAAAATATTGTGCATCCATTATAATCACTCCAAGCCATTCTAAAATATTTCTATTATAGCACTTTTATCCAGTTAACTAAACGTTCTAAGAAAATACAAAAGACAACGTTTGCTAGTTTGAAGTATAACAATTGTAAAACTACGACATTATAGTAACAATGATCTATTACGTAAAGGAGGAAAATAATGAGTAAAAATATACCACTTACTGCTGCTGAAATCTCTCACCTATGGACTTCCTATATGAATGCCAGTCTAACAAAAGGAGTTACAACATACTTCTCAAACAAAGTAGAAGATGAAGAAATAGAACCAATAATTAATAAAATGCTATCTATGGCAGAAGAGGCCTTACCTAAATTAACCAGTCTGATTCAAAAAGACAATCATCCTCTACCAAATGGTTTTTCATTAGAAGAAGATATCAATGTGTCCGCCCCTAAATTGTATACAGATAACTTCATGCTAGAATATGTACTAAACGAATGTGCATTAGGTATGAACTATGCATCTACGGCATTATCTAACAGTACGAGGGAGGATGTTTATTCATATTACTCCGATTTATTAGCAAATTTTAATGAATTGCATCGTACAGCAATGAACATAGCTTTAGAAAAAGGTATTTATGTACGGCCGCCAGTTATTCCTACGCCTGACAAAGTGGACTTCACTAAAAAACAAAGCTTTTTAGCTGGCTGGTTCGGGAATCGTAGGCCACTCGCAGCACCAGAAATCACTAACTTATATGCAAATATAAAACGCAATGCGCTTGGTGCAGCAACATTAATGGGGTTTAGTCAAGTAGCCGAATCGAAAGAAGTAAAGTCATTTACATTACGAGGAATTGAAATTGCAAGGAAACATATCAATATTTTTAGTGAACTACTTGAGAGTAGTGATGTTCCCGTTCCTATGGGATCCGATTCTATGGTTACAGCTTCTTCTGAGGTATCACCTTTTTCCGACAAACTAATCATGTACCATACAGCTGGTATGATTGTTCAGGGGATTGGTTTTTATGGGAATAGTATTTCGACAAATGTTCGAAGGGATATAGCAACACAGTACGCAAGGCTAATTGGAGAAATAGCACTATTTTCAGAAGATGGGGCGAATATAATGATCAAAAATGAATGGATGGAACAGCCTCCAAGAATGATTAATCGTGAGGAATTAGCCAATAATAATTAATGAAAGGAATAGATACAGATGTTTATAAAGTATAGCAGACCTTTATATCAATCAGCATATTTTCTATTTGAGTTAATTTACTCTCGCCCCATAATAAATTCCTTCAAATACGATGTAGAATAGGTATGAAAGCATGGAATCAAAAATATCTAGTAAGGACCAAAAGTTAGCTGCACTACTGTGGAGTATCGCCTTACCTGGTTTTGCACAATTACTCCATAGAAATTATATTAAAGGAATCCTTTTTATTGGTTTGGAAATTATGATCAATGTAATGGGGAATTTCAACACCATCATTGTGCTAAGTTTTAATGGATATATTCAAGAAGCAATTAATGAAACCAACTATCTCTGGCTCATGTTTTATCCTTGTCTATATTTCTATGCGATGTGGGATGCATACCGAGACGCTGGTGGTGGTAAAGAACCCTTTGCCTTCTTACCTCTCGTTTTCTCTGCCTATTTTGTCACAATAGGCTTAATTTTTTCGCCGTCATTTACAATATTTGGATATTTACTCGGACCTATGTGGTTACCCATCGCCTTTTTACCCATCGGTTTATTAATAGGATCAATTATTAGATGGATCCTACTTAAATCATACGCCACAAATGAAACGAATAACCTATGAAATTTTGCTCTCATCATCCTATAGCATGAGAGCATTTTTTGTAACTATTGATTTCAAATTTTTTGAAAATTATCTTGACAAATCACACTAGTTTATTTAATGTGTATATAAAATAACTACTATTATTCAGACTACTCAATTCAACTAGTCCACTACACCTAGTATACGATATAAATCACCATGTCTATACTAACACGTATTATTTTCACACCTAGTTTTTCACTTAATCTATCCTATTTATTTCACACAACAACAATGCGAATCATTACTTCGACCTATTTATTAAGAACTACTATTTTATATATAATTTTCATAATATTCGGAATGGAGTGTTACTATGTCAAACCAACCCGTATTGAATGTGGATAGCCTCAAGACATACTTTTACTTAGACCAAGATCAAGTAGCAAAGGCAGTAGATGATATTTCTTTTTCTATTTATCCAGGTGAAACCGTTGCCTTAGTAGGTGAATCTGGTAGTGGAAAAAGTATTACCGCTCTATCCATTATGCAGCTTATTAATAAACCCGGACGAATCATTAACGGGACAATTCTAATGAATGATACAGAGTTGCTTAAATTATCAGCTAAAAAAATGACCAAAATTCGTGGAAATGATATTGCAATGATCTTCCAAGAACCGATGACAGCGCTAAATCCAGTTTATACAATTGGAAATCAAATTACGGAAATGCTACGTAAGCATAAAAACTTATCCAAAAGTGAAGCACGAATAAAAGCGGTTGAATTACTTAAAACAGTTGGAATACCACGTGCAGAAGAAGTTATTGATGAATACCCGCACCAGCTTTCAGGTGGGATGAGACAACGGATTATGATTGCAATGGCCATTTCCTGTGATCCAACCTTACTAATTGCTGATGAGCCGACAACTGCTCTCGATGTTACCATTCAAGCACAGATTTTGGACTTAATGGCAGAAATGAAAGAAAAATTCCAAATGGCATTATTATTAATTACCCATGATTTGGGAGTAGTTTCTGAATATGCGGATCGCGTAATGGTTATGTATGGAGGACAAATCGTCGAGCAAGCGCCAACAAAGAAATTACTACGTGATACAAAGCACCCATATACAAAAGGGTTACTTGATAGTTTACCTAACCTAGATGAAGAAGTAGATCGATTAGGTGCAATTAAAGGCGCAGTACCTCCCGCACATGATTTTCCATCTGGGTGCCGTTTTTCAACTCGTTGTCCATTTGTAATGGATAAATGTACACAATCAAATCCAGAATTACAGGAATTAGAGAAAGATCACTTTGTACGCTGCCATCTTTATGATAACGGAGGGGATACACTTGACTAACGTAGAAAAAAGTATCGTAGAAGAAGTAAAAAAGGAAGAGATAACAAAAGACGTACTTGTAGATGTTCAAAACGTCAAGAAATACTTTCCTATTAAAGGTGGAATCCTAAAACGTACAGTCGGACATTTGAAGGCTGTTGATGATGTATCCTTTCAAATACATAAAGGTGAAACGCTTGGAATTGTTGGTGAATCTGGGTCTGGAAAATCAACCTTAGGGCGAGTAATGCTCCGATTATTAGATCCAACAGATGGAACAATCAACTTTAATGATGTAGATATTTCCCAACTAAAGAAAAAAGAAATGAATGAATACCGAAAAGATATGCAAATTGTATTTCAGGATCCTTTTGCCTCGTTAAATTCGAAAATGAGCGTTGGCGAATTAATTGAAGAGCCATTATTGGTTCAAACCTCTTTATCAAGATCAGAAAGACAACAAAAAGCAGCAGAAATGATTGAAAAAGTAGGTTTACGGCGATCTGATTTACAAAAATATCCACATGAGTTCTCTGGTGGACAAAGACAGCGAATTAGTATTGCTAGAGCTCTAGTATTAGAACCGAAATTTGTTATATGTGATGAACCTGTTTCTGCATTAGATGTATCCATTCAGGCACAGGTATTGAACTTGATGAAAGATCTTCAAGATGATTTAGGGCTAACTTACTTATTTATTGCACATGATTTAAGTGTTGTTAAACATATCAGTGATCGAGTAGCGGTTATGTATTTAGGTAGAATAGCTGAAATTGCACCAAAGAAGGAATTATACAATAATCCGCTTCATCCGTATACAAAAGGACTCCTCTCTTCTATCCCAGTCATTGACACAGAAGAGGGTGGGGAGAAACAACGTGAACGAGTGAAATTAACAGGAGATTTGCCTAGTCCGGCGAACCCTCCTTCAGGCTGTACGTTCAGAACTAGATGTCCACTCGCGCATGATCGTTGTATTACCGAAAGGCCAGAATTAGTTGAGAAAGAGGATGGTCATTTCGTTGCTTGTCATTTATATACTTCCTAGATCTATATATTCATACGTTATCTAATTTACTATTAGTTCTTGGCTATCAGTCAAGCTTTCTAATAGAATAATTACTCCTTTAAGGAGGTGGTGAGTAGGTAGTCGTCGTTTATGTATTGTTATTATTAGAAACTAAAATCTAAAGGGGGAATTACCTTGTTTAAACGTTTCAATGTAAAACTAGCGTTTCTTATTTTCATCCTTTTGCTAGGTATCACACTTGCTGCATGTAATAGTGATACGACTAGTGATGATCCTTCTAATGATCCAGAAGAATCCACCGAAAATAATGAAACAGAAAATAATGAAACTGAAGAGGAAGAAGAACCTGCAAATGATGAACCACAAATGGGTGGGGATTTAGTTGGTGCGATGGATACAGCTCCTGCTGGTGTATTCAACCCAATCTTTTATGAGGAAGCCTATGAAGCTAATATCTTAGACTTCACACATGAAGGTCTTCTAAGTCAAAATGAAAATCTAGAATTCGAACCAAACTTAGCTCATGACTGGGAAATCAACGACGACAATACTGAAATCACTCTATTCCTAGAAGAAGGCGTTACATGGCATGATGGTGAAGAATTCACAGCTGATGATGTCGTATTTACGTACAAATCAATTGCAAGTCCTGGCTATATTGAAGCAGGTGGGGTTCGTACAGAATACGTAGATAAATTAGTTGGATATGAAGAATTTGTAAATGGTGAAACAGATGAATTTGAAGGTGTCGTTGCAGAAGATGACTATACCGTTACATTTAAATTTGCTCAGCCTAACGTAACTATCTTAAAAGATGTTGCATTCTCTATTATTCCTGAGCACGTTTTCGCAGATGTTCCTGTTGCAGAAATGCCTGAACATCCTGCAACACTTAATGCAGGGGAAGTAATTGGTACTGGTCCTTTCGCCTTCACAGAAATGCTTGAGCGTGAGCAATACGTATTAGAAAAACACGCAGATTACTGGAAAGGTGAACCATACCTTGACTCCGTTACATGGCGCATTGTCGATCAATCTGTAATTCTAGGTCTATTAGAAAGTGGAGAAATTGACTTTATCGCAGATCCAAACGGGGTTCCTGCAGCAGATTATGAAACAGTCGCTGCACAAGATCATATCGAAATCATTGAGCAACCTGACTTTGGATATCAATTAATGGGCTTCATCCACAACCATCGTACAACAGAAGATGCTGAAAGTGGAGAAATTAATCCTGATAATTGGGTTGCAAACGAAGACATGAGTGACCAGCTTGTCCGTCAGGCTATCGCATATACAATTGACCGCCAAGCAATTGTTGATGAATTATTACTAGGTCATGGATCTGTAATCAATGCACCAATTGCTCAACAATTCTGGGCTTATGATGACAGTGCTGCAACAGATTATTCAGCAGATCTTGACAAGGCAAATGAATTACTTGATGAAGCAGGCTATGTTGACGCTGATGGAGATGGATTCAGAGATACTCCAGATGGTGAAGAATGGATTGTTAACTTAAACTATCCTACTGGAAACCAGCTACGTGAAAGATCAGCACCAATTCTTCAACAAATGATTGAGCAAGCAGACATTCAAGTTGATCTAAGACAACCAAAAGAAATGACTGCTTATGTGGAAGACTTAACAAACAATACCGAAGATTGGGATCTGTATCTAATAGGCTGGAGCTTAGGTAGTGGTGACCCTGATCCATCTGGATTATGGAGAACACAAGATGCATACAACTTTGGCCGTTGGAAAAATGAAGAATCTGATCAGTTAATCGCTGACGCACTTACACCACCTGATGCATTTGATCAGTCTTACCGTGAAGAAGTTTATAGTGAATGGCAAGGTGTATTCTCAGAAGATCTTCCTGCCCTTTTACTATATGCTCAGAACAAAATCTACGGAATTAATGAACGTTTAAATGGTGTTGCACCAATGCCTTACGGGTTTAATAATGACCCTCACCTGTGGTGGGTATCTGAGTAATAATGATTAAATGGATAAAGAGCGTGTGGATTCACCTCATGCTCTTTTCCTTTTAAGTTACATACCCTTGATAGCACGAGAGCATAAGCTCTCAGTCGGCGACTAAGGATGCTAATAATTTCCTATCAGCCAACTACTAATCAATTCGTATTCGAAAAACCAGGGGGGGAAATTCGATGTACAAATATATCATTCGTCGCATACTTGTTTTTATTCCGATGCTTTTCGCCCTAACGATCATTGTATTTGGGCTTGCTAAAGCGGCACCAGGTGATGCGTTAACAGGTCAACAGCTTGCTGATCCAAAAGTAAATCCAGAAGTATATGAACAACAACGAGAGGCATTAGGATTGAATGATCCAATTCCCGTTCAATATTGGAATTGGCTAAGCTCTGCAGCACAAGGTGATTTTGGAAAATCCTTAGTGTTCAATGGTCGGTCAGTTGCAGAATTAATTGAGTCGCGTGTTGCTAACACACTTTATTTAGGATTATTTTCACTGTTTATTACAATAATCGTTGCGATACCAATAGGGATATATTCCGCAAGAAAACCGTACTCCCTACTTGACTACGCAGCTACAGGTTTTGGTTTTCTTGGTTTAGCAATACCAAATTTCTTTTTTGGTTTAATTGCCATTTACTTTTTAGCGATTAATTTAGGGTGGTTCCCTGCACAAGGTACTTTATCTGGGCCAGGAGTTGAAGGCTTTGCCGCTTTCGTAGACCGTATCCATCATATGGTATTACCAGGTATCACACTTGGATTGGCAGGTACGGCAACCTATATGCGTTATATGCGCTCCGAAGTACTTGATGTTTTAGGGAGTGATTATATTCGTACAGCAAAAGCGAAAGGTATGTCTGATCAAAACGTACTCTATAAGCATACACTTCGAAATGCGCTGATCCCTATCATCACCTTAATGGGATTTGAAATAGGAGTACTATTAAGTGGGGCAGTTATTACCGAGCAGGTTTTCCAATACCCAGGACTTGGAACGCTGTTTATCAGTTCAGTAACAAACCGTGACTTTCCTGTAGTTATGGCGATTACCCTAATACTTGGAATTCTAATTCTAATAGGAAACTTATTGGCTGATATCTTTTACAGCATTATTGATCCAAGAATCCGATATGATTGAGGTGAATTCATCCTATGCAACCAAATCCACAAGAAACATTATCTACACAACCTGAACTTAGCCCTAAAAATAACCAGGCTAAAAGTAAAAGCCCATTAAAATTAGCAATGGGTAGATTTTTAAAGAATAAAATGGCTGTAATTAGTGTAATTTTCTTGGTCGTTATTGTCTTAGTGTGTCTCCTTGCTCCACTGTTTACGAATCAAGATCCTGTCGAGACAGACTTATTCCAAATTGAAAAAAGTCCGAGTGAAGAACATATCTTAGGTACGAACGGTACCGGACAAGATAATTTTGCGCGTTTATTGTACGGTGGACGTATCTCCCTATTAGTTGGATTTAGTGCAATGTTCTTCACATTAACCATTGGTATATTGTTAGGATCCCTTGCAGGTTACTACGGTGGGAAAGTGGATAGTATTATTATGCGAGCAGCAGACATCATGCTTATGCTACCGTTCTTAGTATTAACGCTTACAATCATTGCAATACTCGACAATATCACCATCCCAATTTTTGTAACGATCATTGCGGTCACTTCTTGGCCAAATTTAACCCGTATTATTCGGGGAACGTATTTATCGTTACGAGAACAAGAATTTATTCTTGGTGCACGCGCGATTGGTGCAAGAGATTTTCGCATCATTTTAAGACACTTTATACCTAATGCGATTGGACCGATTATTGTTAATGCAACCTTAATGATGGCATCTTATATCATCATTGAATCCGCACTAAGCTTTATCGGCTTTGGTATCCCGCAACCGACTCCTACATGGGGGAACATGTTGTCTGAAGCAATGAATGTTCGAATTTTACGTGATCACCCAGAGGCTTGGATTCCTCCTGGGATTGCCATTTTTGTTACCGTATTAGCAATTAACTTTATCGGGGATGGGCTTCGTGATGCCTTTGATCCAAAAAGTAAACAAAGATAATTTTTTCTCATAAAATAACCTCTCAATCCGATAATATTGAGAGGTTATTTTAATGCAATACACTTTTACATTGTTTGTACCGTTCTTGATGGATGATGCGTCGTAAAAAATGTATTCAAATATGAAGTTGATGGTGGAATACTTATTCCACCAATGAGAGAAAAAAGGATTCATCTAACCATCATTGGGTCCAAATAGCCGAACGACGATCCTACTCAATTACGAGGGGGTTCCTCATTCCGCAAAATGGTCGAAATAACTCGTTTGGAGCATGGTTTCGGTTCCTCTTTCTATTGCCTAGTATTTACAGATTTCCTATACTAGTCATGGCATAATACTATATTTTGCCAGTGATCTAACAACAGCGGAGGCAAAATGCGAAGACTCCTTGAAAATACAAACCAATTTTCTACGTGCGATGTTAAGCTGCCGAAGCATTCCTTGGGACTGCGATTACTCGTCCCACCGAAAACCCTTGTTCTGCGGAAACAGCACGAATCCGAAGTCCCCGCAAGATACACCAACGTCTATTAGTACCTCTTCGAAGTCAATTCCTCGGCGCAAGGTAACAAAGAAGCATATTCAATTAGTTCCCTGGCTGAGGCCGTGCCCACGGAAAGCAAGTATTCTGTCGTTGAAGTTTTATACCGCTAATAAGTGAATAGTAGCAAACTCCAACATAAAGTTATGTCACATATATATAATGCGTCGTTACTTTATTATGTTATGGCACAAAGAACTGCATAGTTATTGCATATAGGGTTAACCTATTCTTGGAGGTGCATACGATAATGAGTGATAAACAAGATAAAACACCAAAAAATATAAAAGTAGAACTCGGTGGAATGGGGCTTTACGGCACAACAAGTAACCAAGAAATAGCTGGATATAAGATGTCAGGTGACATCGAAAATGCTGGACAGCTTGATAAAGGTTTCAAAAAAGAAAATGGTAGCTCTGGAGCGAAGCCTTCTTTAGATGAGCATAACCAAAGAGATTAATCGAGTGAATTATTAATTAGTGAAAATTCTCCCCCCACTTCCCCCTGGTTTTACTTACAAGTTTGAAGTGGGGAGGCTTTCGGCTTGCTGGTGCCGACAATACGACAGAACCGTTGCGTTTATTTCTGCCTGCTATTTATATGTGGGATAAATACATCTCCAGTTAGAATGAAAATTATTATTACTCAGTTATTATTGACTTAAGATACATTTCCTTTAAATGTTATTTATTCATCACTTCTAGCAATGCAGCTCTCGTTTTAGGACCAAAAATACCATCCACATCATATGGGGTATAAACAGACTGAAATCTTTTTACGGCATCTAAAGTTGCCGGACCAAACGATCCATCTACTCCTTTATGTGACTTATTCTTTTCTGGATAAAAATAAACAGATACTAAAGCTTCCTGCATTTTCTTAACGGCTTCTCCCTTATCCCCATATCGTAATACCTTATTCGGTAACGAAGCAGTTGTTTTAAGATTCTCTGCTATTTTGGCTTGTGTATTTGGTCCTGCTATTCCATCAACTGCTAACCCATTCTGTTTCTGAAAATCTTTTACAGCTCTTTCTGTGGCTGGGCCAAATAACCGATCCTCCTCAAGATTAAATCCTAGTTGATTTAAATCCTTTTGAAGTTGTAATACATGGGGACCTTTATCACCTCTTCTAGGATATTTTGATCCAAAATTAACATATAGTTCTGGATCAACTGCGTTTGGTTGCCCTGATGCATAGCGTCCATCATGAATTTCAAAGTGTAAATGTTGACCAGTGCTGTTACCTGTTGAACCCATGCGTCCTATCTGATCCCCTTGATCTACCTTCTGTCCAACTCGAACATTATAAGAATGCAAATGAGCATAATTGGTTTCAAAGGTTCTACCATTAATATTATGCAAAATCATTACAACATTACCATAGGTACCTAATTGCCCAACTCTAGAAACAATTCCGGAAGCTGATGCAAGGATTGGTACATTCCCGCTTTTTGCAATATCAGTTCCCGAATGAAAGGAACGGTTACCGGTATTCGGAGCGGTTCTTACACCAAACGAACTTGTTACTCTTCCCTCACTAGGTTTTATAAACATACATAAACACCCTTTGTTAGAATAGTTTTTTGAAGATCAAAATCCTTATTTCTTACGGAGCGTTTGTTTATATAATTGATTTAATAATACAGAAGCCCCAACAACTAACACACCTTGGATAAAAGCTGTGATCGTAAAGCCTAAAATTAAGAAAGATAAGATCACACCTAAAATTAGTAATATCCATGGAATCACCCAATTCGTAATATATGGTGTCCTCTTTAAAAAGAAGCCAAAAATTAGTAATACAGGTATTAGAATAAATGCTTCGTCAAATATATAAGGTTGCATAAGCTGGAATAATTCCATCTTGTTCACCTCCCACTATATACTCTATGAATACGTATATATATTGGTAAAGGCTGACTCATTAATAGAATGAAAAATATAAGATTTAATTTTGTGTAAACAATTGAATGGATTATAGAACAATAAAAAAGCCTTTCTAATCTGTTTAGGGATTATGAAAGACTTTTTAAAAATACTATTAATTTGTGGAAATCCAAAGCAGCAAAAATATAATTATATTTAATTATTTAATTGATTCTTTTAGTTCATCTAGTTTCTTACGAGCTGCTTCATAATCAACATCAAGATGGGTTAAGAAATCAAAAATGGGCTCTTGAGAAAAATTCTTTCTTAAATAAAGATAGATATTCGGTTTCTCATGTTTAAGGACTGCCATAATTTCAGGGGTAGGTAAATCCAAATAGTTTGTTTTAACCCTTAAGAAATTGCGAATAAAGTTTTTAAACGGGATGACATTTCTCAGATCTTCATCCTTTAACTCCCTTAACAGCTTATCAAATCGTTCAAATGCTGCTTTTAGTTGTGGTTCATCATAGTTCACTTTAAAACCTCCTTCATTATCTTGCCTAAATAAAAACTGATTGAAAGGAGCTTTTTTAAATAGGCAGCTGGCTGGCATTGTATAACATTAGCCCCTATAGCTTTGCGTCCTTGCTTTTCAACAAGTTTGCCATTTTACTCGTCACATTATAGCATAAAACTATTTCCATAGGTAAAAAGTTGCACAAAAAAAATTAATGGAAAATTATGAGAGTTCCCCCTATAATAAAAGGGTGCTTTCTATACATTGTTCATCTATAGAAAGCACCCAATTTATTACTACTTTATGACTGTTAAATTTATTAAAATATGCATAAAATTTACTTACTATAGACTGTAATTCATGAACCAATTGGTTTAGCTCTTCAGCAGCATCAGATAGCTGTTATCGGATTAAACTATCTCTATTGCACTTGCTTTAATTTCAATAGCCAACCCAAAGTTGTTGCTTACTACACTCGTTCCGATTTCCATTGCAGAAGCTGCATCACATGTTTCAGTTTGGATCTCTTCAATGATTTTAATAGTTTTTTCGTTGATTAACTAGACACCCCTGCTAGTTAATCATCATTCCCCTACTATTTGTATCTAATCTATCATACAAGAATTCGCTCATGCGTTTTTAAAAAAAGTGCCATATGTTCCTTTAAAAATTCTACATAACGGTCTACTTCTTCCAATGTCGTATATGGAGAAATAGAGAAGAATTTATGAGCATACACTGGAATACGCTGATCTACATCGATCGGCTTGATTAAGCGCTGCTTTTTCGTATTTCCAAAGAAAATTGTATCTCGTTCCATTCCTAGAACTTCAGCAAACGCATCATTAAACTGATTTATTTCCGTCATTTCTTCCAGAGTCAAATTACCATTTCGCTCATCACTCCACTTTCGTTCCTCTGGATAAAAGCGGAACGTGGTGATTGGTGAAATCTCATTCGTCAGTGCTACATTGGGCACTTCCGAAGTCAACGTATTCCGAAACGCAATATTCACACGAATATAATTTGCTAATAGGCGTTGATAGCCTTCCACACCAAACGCCAGTAAAGAAGCATAGATAGCCATGGCACTCCCCATTCGCGAGCATTCAAGCGTATAACTCGTATGATAGCTTCCATAGCCACGATTTCCGACATAAGGTGTTTCGGAAACATCTAAATCAACATATTGAAGGTACTCTTTGTCCTTGATCAAAAACAAACTAGTGATATAAGGAGTTTGTCCTAGTTTATGAAAATCAAAAACCATACTATCGGCGATACGTATGTTTCTAAACTTCTGTACATAACCCATTAATACATCACATGTATCTTCATCTAAATGTAATGGATTGTTTTCGAAGTCATAGTCATTAAAGAAGGTATACATTCCTCCCATTGCAGAATCAGCATGAATATAAATCGGTTTTAAACCATTCTCTTGCTCCAGTTTTTCCGTAATCCTTTTAACCTCTGCTATGTCATCTATACCAAATGTATCCGTCGTACCCATGGTTGCGAGAACATAAAGGGGGATCCCACCATCTTCTATTACTTGATTCATTTTTTCTTTTAAATCCTCTAAATCCATCGAGTGATCGTCTTTAACCTTCACTCTGATCATGTTATCAACGCCAATTCCTGTTGCTTCAACAGATTTATATAAACTGTAATGAGATAACTCGGAACAAAAGCAATACAGATTTTGAGGAATACCTTTACGATTAGACTCGATATCGTAACGGGCAATAGCAAGACGCAAGGATTGGAAGACAGCTCCTTGTCCGCCCCACGTTGTAAAACCTGCACTAGCGTTGGCATCATATCCTATTATTTTTGAAAGCATGCTTGTTACTTCAACTTCAGCTGTCGCAGCTGCCGGTCCTTCTACGTCCCATAGATTATTCCCGTTGACCAATACCATAATCAAGTTTCCTAATAAACTAGCCGTATTAGGCAGTGGTGCTGCATTTGCTACATAATTCTGATTTACATAACGATGACCTTTTACGAGATCTAAGAGTTTTTGTACAGTATTGTCCATTGATAATCCCATTTCTGGAACTATCGCTTGTTCGACAATCCGGTTATAATAATCCTCGGTATACTCCGGCATCTCACCTAATGTTAATTTAGAAGGATCTTTTAATCCATCTATTTCCGTAAGTATCTGTTTCATACTTTTTATTAATTCTTCTCGTTGATTTTCATTACCATCGATACTAGGAAACAACTTTTGTATGTCATTCATTGCTGTCATACACTTAACCTCCATATTTTCACAAGGGTTGTTATTCTAATTAAATACATTCACGATCCATTTAAATAGCCCTACTACATCTAAAAACACAATAATAATTGCGATTGGTGTAACATATTTTAACAGGACAAACCATATAGAAAAAAATATATTGCCTATGTTTGATCCTTGTTTTAATTCGCTATACAAGACGTCCTTTGACACAAAACGTGATACAAAGACCGCAATCAATAACGCCCCTAAAGGCATCAAAATATTACTTACTGTAAAATCCATTAAGTCGAAAACTGTTTTATTAAAGAACTTTACGTCTGACAATACACCATAGGATAAACACGACGGTATCCCAACGATGAAAATAAGAATTCCCGTTAACCAAGTATACTTTTTACGCTTCGTAGCATCACTTTTAGTTACCGAGGCGACAATTATTTCTACCATGGAAAAAGCTGATGTTAATGCAGCGAATAAAAATAAGATTAAAAAGGCTAAAAACAACACCATTCCAAATGGCATATGATTAAACACTGCAGGTAAAACGGCAAAGATGAGCACCGGTCCAGCATTTGGTTCGAGCTCAAAAGCAAAGACCCCTGGGAAAATCGCCAAGCCTGCCATCAATGCGATAATCGTATTTAATAGGATGATAGAAATAGCTGATTTTGGTATGTTTTGGGTTTTCGGTAAATACGAAGCATAGGTCACCATAACCGATACACCTAAGGAAAGTGTGAAAAAGGATTGTCCTAGCGCAAATAATATACTTTCAGAGGTTAGCTTCGAAAAATCAGGTACTAATAAAAACTTAACCCCTTCCATCGCACCGTCTAAACTCAACGAGCGAATGACTAACCCAATAAATAATATAAGCAAGGCTGGCATCATGATTTTACTTGCAACTTCAATCCCCTTTTGGATACCTTGAGAAACGACAAGTATCGCTATCAGCATAAAGGTGAATTGAGCAATTACGGTAGAAAAAGGATTCGATATAATATCTTCAAATAAGTGCATGTATTGCTCATCATTCTGTACGCTTAAACCGCCAGTTACTATTTTTACAATATATAAGATAATCCAACCGCCTACTACACTATAAAAAGACAAGAGTATAAAACTAGTGAAAACTCCCATTTTCCCAATGAAACCCCATTTTGGATTGGATGCTAGCTTTCGATATGTATCGATTGGATTGGTTTGTCCTTTTCTCCCAATAAGAAATTCTCCCATGAGTAGTGGCATTCCTAACACTAATGTAAATGTGATGAATAAAAAGAAAAATGCTCCTCCTCCACCTGTTCCTGCAACGTACGGAAATTTCCAAATAGCCCCCAAGCCAATTGCAGACCCTGCAGTTGCTAGAATAAAGCCTATTTTAGATTTCCACTGTTCTTGTTGTGCCATTCTGATTCCTTTCCTTTTATACCATTCCTTATTTAAGCAAAACAAATTGGAAATAAAAAAAGCCCACACATCTCGGTGGACATAAAGTAAAAATACTTCATAAAGTACTATCTCCAACCTTTTCGGCAACCCGGCTACCATAGAAATTATTCATTAGGCCCGCAGCTTTGCGTCCTCATTTTTCAATGAGTTTGCTATTATCTAAGGAATGATCTTAAAAATATGTTTTTAAACTTATGCTAGCTAAGTAAAACTCTTGTGTAATCAAGTTCATAATACAAACGCCTTAGCTTACTTACAATCACAAGTATGATTTTACTACAATAATTCACTCAATAAAAGGCTTTGTCTTCTATTCCAATTATTGTATAAAAGAAAGAATTTTATATAACATTTGATATACTTATTCTTATTTTCTATAAAAATACCAATCCTTTTAATAATCAAAAGCTAATCATTCCCCTTGAAGAATAATTAGCCTTTATATAGATGTAACTTCTTCATATGAATAAAGGATGGAGCATGCTATACAGCCATGCTTACCTTATCTTCAGCATGATCACTTTGATTGTCTTCAATATTCCCTACTTGATTGGTTGTCATTAATTGATCTACTTCACTTTTCAGTTCTATTAGACTTTTAGCTTCCTGAACAAGTATTTGCATCGTGTTTAATTGATCGTCACTTATCTCTACTAACTCCTCAAACATTTCAACAGATTCATCAGAGATAAACGTTATTTCTTTTAAGGTAGACATTATTTGTATCGAACTAGAAGAAATTTCTTCGGTTGATGCTGAAGAGTTTGTATTACTTTCCGCAATGACCCTTGTAGCAGCTAAAATCTGTTCAAACATGTCCCCTACTTCTTCAATGGTCTTATTTGTATCCTCAAACTCTTCGGTACCCTGTTTCATTGATTTTACAACTACATCTGTTTCTTCGCGAATGCTTCTTACAATATCGGATACCTCAGAAGAAGACTGTCTTGATTGTTCAGCCAATTTACGAACCTCGTCAGCAACAACAGCAAACCCTTTCCCGTGCTCACCAGCTCGTGCCGCTTCTATGGCAGCATTTAAGGCCAATAAATTTATTTGCTCCGAAATATCTGTAATCACCTTAACTATCGTACCAATTTCGTTTGACTTTTCTCCTAATTTGCTAATAGCGCTATAGGTCGTGTTTATTGTTTGATTAAAATTATCCATTTTCTCCACGGAGTCTTTTATCTTCTCGTTACCTTCTCTTGTTAACTCTAACGTGGTGTTTGATTGATCTGAAATTTGTGTTGATTTGGCTGATAAATCTTCAATCGCGCTTGTCATTTCTTCCATTGACGCTGAACTCTCTTTTGTAGCCACTAATTGCTTCTCTAGCCCTCTTCCCACTTCATCCATTGCCGCTCTTACAATATCGGCTTTCTCAGATGCATATTCACCACTTTCTGTTAGATACTCTCCCTTTTTTTGAACATTGGTTGTAAAGTAAAGGACGTCTTTTTTCACACGATTTAAAAATTCAATCAGCTGATTAAATGTTGAATGCATTGAACTTCTTTCCTCAACTTTACTTATGAGAGTCCCCTTAGACAGTTCTTCCATCTTATTTGTTATTTCTTTAGATAAATGAGGATTTCTCTTTAACTTAAAGTAATTGTATCCAAAATACCCTGATGTAGCCAATAAGAAAATAATGATACCTAACAAAATACCTTCCATATATAAAACACCTATTTCTACTTATTATTTTTAAATTTATTACTTAAAGTTCTCTTAAAACAATATACGTTCCATCAGCAGTATCTGAAGGGATACGATTTAACCTATTATTATCCTGATAGTGGTGAACAATAAAGTTCCCCTCGAAATCTTTATACTTGTGTATATTGTGGTATTTTTCAAGCACTTGTACAGATTTATTGTTGGTTGCTTCCGCTAATACTGCTTCTAGCCCTTCAGAAGCTGCCTTTTCGATAAGCATATTTCCTAAATGTTGGATTACTTCACGACGGTTATGCTTTGCAACTACACCTATCATGAATATATGTAATAAATCCCCATCTTCAATTTCTTTCCCATTTCTCTGTTGATAATCTTCTATAAATCGTTTATCAACATCCTCTAATACGTTTAGAATAACATTCATATCATAAAAAGATCCCTCAAATACATCTTCGCCGATTATCTCAAGTTTATTTGTGTCCCCGGCGAATACCCCAACTACTTCATTTTCATCGTCTAGAGCCACCGCACAATACCCTTGATCTACTGTAGCGTTCAAATAGTCTTTGACAAAATGATAGAAATCTTTGTACTCGATATTTAATGTGCCGACCATCGGTTCTTGTATCCATTTACCTTCTACATCCACCCCAATAAATGAACGGGCAAGACATTCCGCTGCTTTATCGATTTTCTCTGGTTCTTTTAATGTTACTATTTCATATGTATATTCCTGTGTTGTTTGCATTCTTTATGTCCTTTCAACATTTGATTTACATTTTTTACTTCTTTAATAAATCTATCTTTACTTTTAACTACTAATATCTATTAGGCGTTTATGTCGGAAACATTTTTAGCAATTCTACCTGAGAATTCAATTCGCTCCAACACATTACGTATCTGCACTTGGGCTATCTTAGATGATGGATTTACAACAATAACTTCCTTAAATCCAAGGCCTGTGTAAAACTGCATCGTTTGCTCTAATTGTGGTACAACTTTCGAAGGAACTGGAGTTTGATGGGTTGCATCCACAACAAACTTATAATCCTTCCGCGATACTTTATCGATCGTTTCCTGTAAATCTACTAAATAACTATCTGCATCTGCTTCCCTGATTAATCCATGGACTTGAATATGTACTTCCTTATTTGTTTCATGAATCGCCATTTTATATTTCTTTTTATCTACTACGATCATACTATTTCCCCCTTTTACGTATTTTTTTCAAATGCTGAAAATCTAGTTGTTTAAATAATACTTCTGTATTTAATTGGGCATTCCATCAAATCCTCCATAAAAATGACGTACTGTATTACCGACAACTATTTCATAAATCCTCACATAGAACTATGATACCACCATTGTAATATAATAGTAAATAAGAACTACAAAAAAACAATATTCACGCATCATCGCAAGTAAAAAGTCCTGATTATTATATAATAATTTCTAAAATATACTGAATATGAGAGTAAATATAAAATTAGTAATGTAACAAAGGTACAAGCAGTATGTGTAAAATACTTACTAGATAGCAAAACAATTTATTTTTAGCAAAAAAAGAGAAAGCACTCTATCATGAATGTTTGCTTTGATAAGCACATTTTAAAAGAGGCCTTCCCTTAGAAGAAAGTAATATTTAACTTATGCTTTAACTGTTCCTTCGTCGGCTGAATTCACTCCATGACGATAGAAGTCAGCATGAATAGGATCCAGTGGTTTACGTCCAAGGATTAAGTCTGATGCCTTTTCCGCTAACATTAACACTGGAGCATGGATATTTCCATTCGTAACATAAGGCATAGCCGATGCATCAACCACTCGTACATTTTCAAGCCCATGAACCTTCATGGTTTGCGGATCTACAACAGACATAGGGTCTGAAGCTGGTCCCATTTTCGCCGTACATGACGGGTGTAGCGCTGTCTCTGCGTCTTTGGCCACCCAATCCAAAATCTCTTCGTCTGTTTGAACGGAAGGACCAGGTGAAATTTCTCCTGAATTGTACGGCGCCATTGCTGGCTGTGACATAATCTCCCTAGAAATCCGTACGGCTTCAACCCATTCACGTCGATCTTGTTCCGTTGAAAGGTAGTTGTAGACCATACTAGGATGTTCTTTAGGATCTTTGGAACGAATCTTTAATGAACCGCGAGCATCAGAATACATCGGTCCAACGTGTACCTGGAATCCGTGTTTCGTGTCTGCTTTTTGTCCATCATACCTTACCGCTACTGGTAGGAAGTGGAACATCAGATTCGGATAGTCGACATCCTCGTTAGAACGAACAAAGCCTCCACCTTCGAAGTGGTTTGTTGCCGCCGGGCCTTTTCGCCCAAATAACCACTGCATACCGATCCAAGGCATCCGTGCTTTATTCAAGCTAGGCTGTTGGGAAACCGGTAACGGACAAGCATACTGGATATAGGTTTCAAGATGATCCTGGAGGTTTTCTCCTACACCAGGAAGATCAACTACTGGTTTAATGCCAAGTGATCGCAAGTGCTCTGCATCCCCTACACCTGATAATTGCAGTAGCTGTGGTGTGTTAATGGCACCTCCAGCAAGAATGACTTCTCCTGCATTAACCTGATGCGTTTTCCCGTTACGTTGATAGGTTACCCCGCTTGCTCGGGTACCATTGAAATCGATACTTGTAACAAACGCACGGGTTTTCACAGTGAGATTCTGACGCCCTTTATTCGGATGGATATATGCACGTGAAGCTGAGTAACGTCTGCCTTTATACACATGCTTATCAAATGGTCCAAACCCTTCTTGGCGAAAACCATTTACATCAGGTGTTCGTGAGTAACCAGCCTCGACAGCTGCATTAAAGAAGGCTTGGAATAAAGGATTCTTTGCTGGACCGCGTTCCAATTTGAGTGGACCATTGTGGCCACGAAGCTCATCATCTGGATCTGCTGCTAGAGCAGTTTCCATTCGTTTGAAGTACGGTAGACAGTGGGCAAAATCCCACGATTCCATCCCTGGATCCGCTCCCCAACGTTCATAATCCAGTGGGTTACCTCGTTGGAAAATCATTCCATTAATAGAACTCGATCCTCCGAGCACCTTTCCACGAGCATGCTTGATACGTCGTCCATTCATATATGGCTCCGGATCCGACTCATATTTCCAGTCATATAAGCTTTTTCCTGCTGGGAATGGCAAAGCTGCTGGCATTTGGATCAATAGATCCCATGCAAAATCACTTCGTCCTGCCTCTAAAACAAGGACACTACGTTTGCCATCTTCACTTAAACGATCAGCGAGTACAGAACCCGCACTACCTCCACCAACAATTACATAATCATATGATTTATTCATCTTACAGACCTCCTAGGATGTTGAGAATTAATTATTGTAATTAAAACGATATTAAAAGCACTCATAAAAAAACTCCTCCCTCATTCATGAAACTAATCAATCGTTTGGTCGATTCGTATCATAGTTCCATTAATGATTAAGGATTGAGATAACACTAGAAATCTTCATTTCTATGTATCTAGCCAACAAGATTTTAATTTAACTTGTGGCAAATCTAGAATGTTTATAATTAAACCTACGGGCTTGAATTGAAACCATCTCCCCGCTTTTGTTAATTATGTTAAATTTTTATTTAACGTTTTTAACAATATTAATTTATCACAGAATATTTCTTTTGTAAACCTGTGTACTCTTTCTTTGATATATTTTTAATGCATCACTCAAGATAAACTTGGCATGAGATCTTGAGTATGAGTACTGTTGTCGGAATTCCACAGGATCTCTAGAGTGTGTAGAAAGTCCGTTTAATGGCTTACTTAAGTGTTGACTTTAATGGGGCTTTTCTCGAATAATCTGGCCGTAGTCTATAAACTAATTTTAGTCAAAAAAAGCTTCCCAAAGGTTTAATCCTTTGAGAAGCTTCTAATATCATCTTAGTTATTGGGTATTTCACTATACTGATTTCCAGTCAAAAATAGACCAAGACCATACACGTTGATCGCTAATTTGACCTAAATAATACGTATTTGACGTTGGAAAATCCCTCGCTCTACTTCTATTATACTACTAATAATAATTAATTTATAGACTACACTTTCTAAAATTCCTTTCTTATACTGGTATATATAAACTTGAAAACAGAAGAGGTGTATCAAGTATGAATGATAAAAAAGATGTCTTAGATAAAGGTCCTTTCTTTCATGGTACGAAAGCAGAACTAAAAATTGGAGATCTTCTAGAACCACAACACGTATCAAATTATCAAGATAAAAAGTCGAACTATATTTATTTTACAGCAACATTAGATGCTGCTAAATGGGGTGCTGAATTAGCGACATCCAATTTAAAGGAACGAATTTATATTGTGGAACCATTGGGTGATTTTGAAAATGATCCGAACGTAACGGACAAAAAGTTTCCTGGAAACCCAACACGTTCTTATCGATCTAAATCACCTCTGAAAATCATAGCTGAATTAGCCGAATGGGAAAGACATTCTGATGAAAAAATCAACCATATGCTTACATCTTTACAAAAATTACGTGAACAAGGAAAAGCTGTCATATACGATTAATCTTTAATAATCTATATGAATTAGAAAACTAAATTCAATTATTCATCTGCAGTATTTTCATAATAGAGATATTGATGAAGAAATTTGTAAAGGACAAAACTGTAGCCAAAGCACATAGTTACTCCCCCTTCTTCTCGTGCTATTGCTGAACAGTTTAATAGAAAGGTCAAAATTTGTTTTTGCTGTCGTTTATACTAATAATATTGAATTATTCAATCTTCTTGCTATTTATGCTGTTCTACTTGCCAAGTGAACAAATAAAAAAGAACTCCTAAAAATGTTTGGAGTTCCCTATGGCTTATACTCGTCACGACTACGTATGTAATGAGCAACGAAAGAAAACGCGTTATCTAAGGTTAAGATATCCCAATTTTCCTTTCGTTGATCCCTGTTACCAGGTACATGATGATGGTGATGAGGTTCTGATTTAACTTTGTATTTTCCCGGGGTCCATGGTGCATCGTGAGGCTCGTTTTCCCAAGCAGAAATATGATGAAACAACTTTCCCATTTTTGGAATGATAATTTTCCATTGATAATGGTACTCTGTGACATATCCATCTTCATATTTTTCGGTTGCATGTAATCCTGTCTTCCCGTGTACAGGGTGTTCAATTAGTGGAAACAGTACCGATAACTTTTTATTGGTTCGCTTATAATTACCATATATCGAATCCTTCGTCGGCAATTGAGGATAATTACATAATAAGTCACCGTATTTCTCTAATATATCTGGGATGTCAGCAGGGAGAAGGACTTTTTCCGTCTCTCTACTCAATATCCTTCTCCCCTATAAGTTGATTGGTTAACTCCTCTTCCTCTTCAAGTAGATCCCTCCACTCATAATAATCAGATGGGTCATCCAGTGCATCAATATTTATTCCTTCAAAGGCTTTTTTTATGAATGGAGTCTTGTATTTTTTTTTGTATTGCATCAACTCTTCATAAACTTCGCTTAAACGTTCTTCAGGTGTTTGACGTAATCGCTTCTTTTCTTGATAGAGGTATTGCATCTTAATGCAGTAAACAGGGTCCTTCCAAAGGTCTACTGCATGTTTTGGAATTTTATTATGAGAAGAAGTGTCGATATGTTCAAACCCTTGTTTCATATATTTGTTCAGTGTCACATTAGATATACCTAGAAGCTCTGCTGCTTGTTTTGGTTTTATCAAATAATCATCCCGATATTCGAAACTAATGTCTTGACTACTAATTTGATAATACCAATCCTCTAAGTCCAATTTGAGCTTCCCAAATTCCAAATCAGTTGTTGGCAGACTTATCAACATCAGACGTTTTAACCATTTTAGTAACGCATTTCGATTTTTGTTCGATAAAATATATTGCTCATTAAAATGAAGATAGTTCGTATCAAAGGTGATTTCTTTTAGACGATCCTTAAAAGCCCCTAACATAATGACGATAATTTGGCTTAACACATAGCTTGTCTCTTTTTCAATCTTTGACTTGCTTTGTGATTTGTAAGCATACTCAATGTCTTTTTCAGTTTCTTCATATATCGTCGTTGTCATCAACTTCACCTCTCTCACCTCCATTATAGCTACTGTGTTAATGAAAAGTCAAATTTAGATAATTAATGATTTATATATAATCATTAACCATTATGTCCAATCATAGAAAAAACATTCGTGCAGCATTCTGACTCCAACTAGCATATTACCTAAGATTTAAAACAATTGCATTCAACTCTTCATTCTCTTCTCACACTGCTTTGGGTCTTGTTTAATCTATTCCTCAGTCTTGTAAAACTATATGCGAACCGCTAGGAAGGTAGAATAACAAAGTTATCTTGTTTAATGGAATGAATTTTAACATTTGGAAATAATGTACATCTAGCAACGAAATATATCACAGATAGCGAGGATACCTAGCCTATACAGGTATTTGGGGTGGAGAGTTAGTCCCTCTCAAATGGAAAGATGTAGACTTCCTAAACAATATGATAAGTATAACTAAAATGTAATATAATCCAAATAATAATACGATGGAGTACCAATTAGTCCCACCAAGAACCAGAAAATCGAGGCGAAAATCGTTGTGGATGAAGATGTCATTAAAGCATTGAAAGCTCAAAAAAAGGTTCAGAATAAAGTGATTGAGCAATCGGTATCGATTACCATAAAGAGGACATTACGGTTATCTCATGGTGCTTTAAAACGTTTGAGACCGTATGAAACGACTGCTTCTGATCGCTTGTATCAATGAAGAATTAAAGCCCAAAAGTTTACGACACACTCATATGTCACTTCTTGCTGAGGCAAGTGTCTCACTCGAATAGATTATGGATCGACTCGGTCATACACGATCAAATCACAAAGAATGTCTATCTCCATGTTACGCAAGAAATGAAAAAAGAAGCTTCCCAAAAGTTCAGCGAACTTATGAGAAGCCTCCGTTAATATCCTCAATGTGAGCAAAATGTGAGCATTACACTCTCACCTTACTTAAAAACCCACTCATATCAAGGGTTGGAACGGCTTATTACATCATGCCGCCCATACACTATCAACCTATAAATTTATGTGAAAAATTTCAATTACCTTATTATAATTGGCTTTTCATCTTTAGAACAGTTAAAAATTTATACATTTTTATACTTATTTATAATTAAAAAGTGGTCAGATTGCGATCAATAAATTTATTCCTATTTAAAAACGGTTGGAGTTTTTAATATATTATTGATCGTATTATTAAAAAATTTAGAGAAGGGGCCTTTTTCTATTCAACAGGATAAAGGTAGACCGGAATCGTTGCTTCTATTTCATCCCCTGCTTTACTTTCAAAAACGAAATCAACAGTAGAACCTCTGCTTCCATCTCCAAATGTTTCTCCTACATAACTTCCCCTTTTCCCTTCCTCTCTTATAAACACATTACCTCGATGCCCCTCTTGTGCTGTTATCTTATACCGCCCTGGTTCAATGTCGGATCCAAAATAAAAATATCCTGCACTCACCTTAATTGGTTCATCAGATGCTCTTACTAACTCTCCGTCTAATTTAGCTAATTCTTTTTCAGCGGACTCGATATCGGCTTGTAAGGATTTAAGCTCTCTCTCATG
>NZ_FOHE01000041.1 GCF_900111445.1 Oceanobacillus limi
TCCGGTATTAGCTCACGTTTCCGCGAGTTATCCCAGTCTTACAGGCAGGTTGCCCACGTGTTACTCACCCGTCCGCCGCTCGTTCCACAAGTTTCACCCCGAAGGGATCAACTTGCTTCCCGCGCTCGACTTGCATGTATTAGGCACGCCGCCAGCGTTCGTCCTGAGCCAAGATCAAACTCTCCAAAAAAGTTTGTATTTGATTGACACCAATCAACCAAATGATAATTCTTAGCTACTAGAAACACTAGCTTCTAGATTTAAATAAGTTAGAAAAACGAGGTTGTTTTTCATCTTAACATACTAGTTGTTTTGTTCAGTTTTCAAAGATCAATTTGTGTTGTTCGCTTGTTTTAGCGACAAGATATAATTTAACATGTCTGCAATTAAATGTCAACAAGTTTTTCGAAATTAATTTTATTAAATTTGAATTACTTGTTTCCTTAACTGACAACAGAAATTAATATACCATAGCTATTTTACAAAATCAATATAAAAAATAAAAAAACAATAGTAAAATGCATTTTTTTATTTTTTGCTGAATACAGTATCATTTCGGTGCTTAACTGTCCCACTAGTTACCTCACAAGGTGAGTCCTCAATCAGCGGGATTTTTTTACCCCTCACTTATTGTTCTTTAAAAACGAATTTAACTTTCAGGATCCCCCACTTAACCTCTTTAAATTTTCCTCAAGGCTTAAAATGGGGGCTCACGACGCACTGGGCATTGAGTCTATGTCGTCCTGCTGGCTTTAAGGGGATAGCTATTGATTCTTACTTTTTTTCGGTATGTATTTCATACATTCCTTTTCACTCGAAACACGACGTAATATTTGAAATAGTATCTTATACCTCTCTCTCATTGCTCGCTTTACCATATGATCAATACGATGATCATCTAAATCCATTAATAACTCATCTAACTCCCGCTTCACTAGATATTCCATTTCTTTTTGTTCGATATCATTTATCATTAGCCCTAACATATTAATCACCTCATATCATTCCACACTACTTTTACTCTTTACCAAACAATTTGATTTTATGTAATTCATTTTTGATAATCCCACACATTACTATACCCATTTTCAATGAAAAACTATCTTCTTTTTTTATTAATGCTTGTTCATATTTAAGAAACACGTTCATAAACATGTAATAGGACTTGCAGTTAAATAGGGAGTGATTACATGCAACATTTCTATGTTTTACGATTTAAAAATTGGAAGAAATTGCTAGTAGTATTAGCATTTGCATTTTTTGCAGCTACATTTTTATCATTTGAACGAGACGGTGCTTTTAGTATTTTTTCACAAGATCAATCCGTTGCACTTACGAAAGGAAATGCAGATGAGCCTGATATTTCACTAACCTTCAACATAAGCTGGGGAGAAGAGAAAGTTCATGATATCCTAAAACAATTAAACCAAAATCAAGTACAAGCTACATTTTTTGTTAGCGGAGAATGGGCAGAACGCCATCCAGATATTTTAAAGAAAATAACAGATGACGAACATGAAATTGGAATGCTTGGTTATCGCTATAAAAGCTATTTAGAACAAGATATCGAAGAAGTTAGGAAAGACCTTTTACAGGCTAAAGAGACTTTTCGCAAACTGGGTTATGAAGATTTAGAATTGGTACGTGCTCCAAACGGACATTTCAATGAGGAAGTTATTGAACTTGCAGAAAGCTTAGGAAATAAAGTGATCCATTGGAATGTAAATCCTAATGACTGGAAGAATCCGGGGACTCAGCAAATTGTAGATCATATAATGGAGAAAACGGCAAACGGGGATATCATTTTAATGCATGCATCAGATTCAGCCAAACAGACAGCTGAATCATTAAAAACAATTCTACCTGGCTTAAAAAATAAAGGATTTGACTTTGCTACCATTTCGGAGCTTATCAATCAAGCCCATGCTGAATCTGAAATTGTTGATTAAATAACGAAACCCTGATGCGTTGTTCATACAACCATCAGGGTTTAATTATGCTTTTACCGTATTATTCGCCGTTGAGTTTTCATTCTTTGACGAATCCTGCTGTAAGCGATGAAGAATGAGTAATTGGTACGTGTTACAAGCTAATAAAGGGATAATCATTAACCATGCATAGTCAGTTCCTTCTGTTCGAAGACCCGGAACCCATTCCACTGTCGTAATGACAACCATGAAGAAAAGCGCAGGAATAAAAGCTCGTTTATTCGTTTCTTTTGCTTTAATCCATGCTATAACCCATCCGTATCCTAATAATACTAGGGCCATTGCGATATACCATAATATGTTTACATCACCCTTTGTGGCTTGATAAGGAAAATAGACCAAATCAAACACAACGAATGCAATTAGTAATACTTGTACTGTAGGCCAAAAAGTGCGAAACAGCCCTAATCCTAATCTATTTACAAATAAATAAGCAAAGAATCCCGTTTGACTTACTACACTAAACACCAAACCTAAACCAATTGAAAAAATGATTAATCCTACTAATTCCATGATATCCAACGGGCTTAAGAAGTTCTGATATTCCTTTGAAAAAACAAAAAAACTAGTAATGAGACCTGTTAGTCCACCAATTACTAACGTCTTGAAAAATAACCCAACAACTTTTCGACTATTCAATCTGGTTTCCTCCTACTTGCTGTATCCACTTATTTCATTGGCAAAAATTATAATTTCTAAGTATGTCCACTCGTATTTTAACATGAACACACTGTTTTTTCCTTCTTGAAGTGCATATTTTTATTGTTTAAACCCATATTAACTATAAGCGGAAGGAGGATATCTGTGTATGCTGCGTTTAAAATACTTGTTATTTATTGGAATGTTGTTACTTGCACTTAGTGCATGTGGTGGGGAAGCCGCAAAACAAGAAGGAGATTACGATACGACCAAAAAAATGGTTGTTGATATATTGCAAACCGATGACGGAAAGAAAGCACTCGGTGAAATATTATCCGATGAAGAAATGCAAAAACAATTAGTTATTGAATCCAGCGTTGTGAAACAATCAATAGATGAAGCACTTTCCTCCGATAAGGGAGTACAAATGTGGAAAAAGCTATTTGAAGATCCAAAGTTCGTCGAAACATATGTAAAATCGATGGAAGAGGATCAAAAAAAGCTGATGACAGATTTATTGAAGGACTCCGAATATCAAAAACAAATGCTCGAACTGCTAAAGGATCCAGAAATGACTGACCAATACGTTCAAACGTTAAAAAGCCAAGAGATGAAATCCCATTTAGAAGAAACCATACAACAAACATTAGAATCACCACTGTTTCAAGCAAAAATTCAAGATCTGCTTCTTAAAGCTGCCGAAAAACAAGGAAGCGGAGATCAAAGTGGACAAGGACAAGATCAAGGTGGACAATCTGGTGGCGGAGAAGGTGGATCCGGTGGTGGAGAAGGTGGCGGTGGTGGCAGTTAACCCCGCAAAAAAAAGCTAAGGCATGTTCCATTTAAAAAATGGGTGTATGCCTTAGCTTTTTTCATTTTTATAGGCAACGAGCTGTAACAATCGTAGAAGAATAGATAAAAATCCTTAATATGGAAAGTATTTTTTCATATTACTCTTCTACTTTTGCTACTACTTTTGCTGCAATTTTATGATATTCCTTCCCTAGTGGGTGATCTTCTTGATAAACAGATGGAGCAAAAACATCTTCATCCTCGTAAGGCTGTTGAAGTGGTAGTTGCCCTAATACCTTAGTTTTTAAAACCTCAGCTAATTTCTGACCTCCACCACGGCCAAATACATATTCTTTCTCACCTGTTGTCTTGCTCTCAAAATAAGCCATATTTTCTACAACGCCTAATATTTCATGCTCTGTTTTAATAGCCATTTGCCCTGCACGAGCTGCTACAAATGCCGCTGTAGGATGTGGAGTTGTAACAATTACCTCTTTACAAGATGGTAATAATTCATGGACGTCCATCGCAATATCACCAGTACCTGGTGGTAAATCAAGTAAGAGGTAATCTAAATCTCCCCACTCGACCTCTTTAAAGAAACTGTTCAGCATTTTACCAAGCATTGGCCCACGCCAAATGATAGGAGAGTTATCCTCTACAAAGAATCCCATTGATACAACTTTCACCCCAAAACGTTCAACAGGGATAATTTTTTCCCCACGTACGACTGGTCTTTCTTCTACACCCATCATATCTGGAATACTAAATCCATATATATCTGCGTCAATGATACCAACCTTTTTACCTAAACGCATCAATGCCATTGCAAGGTTAACGGTTACTGTTGATTTTCCAACCCCACCTTTACCACTTGCTACCGCTATAAAGTTAGGTTGTTTATTTCCACCCATTAACGCTTTCTCTTGGGAATCTTCCATCGCAGGTTGGTATTTCTGTATCACTTCATCCGGAAGTTGCTCAAAGCGTAGTCCAACAGTTGTTGCTCCGTTTTTCTTTAAAATACCTACTAGCTCTTGCTGAAGTTGCATTTGTTCAGCAGTATTGGTCTTTCCAATGGCCACCTTAACACTTATATGCTTTTTCTCTTCTTTAATGGTTACTTCCTTAACACCGCCAGTTTCTTCAAGTGTTCTATGTAAAAATGGATCTTTAACAGGATTAAGCAGCTGTACTACTTCTTCTTTTGTCAACATTTTACTGTCACCTTCCTTATCCTAGCTTACAAACCCTATAAGTTTGTCCAACGCTAGTATAACATAAAATAGGCAAAACCTAAGTGATATGAATCATGGAAGGGGTTACTAATTATTCCTCAGCTTCTTCTGGTTCTTCCGTTACATAACGCAATATTCCTTCATAAATACTACCTGCCATTTGGCGTTGGTATTCTTCCTGCTTTAACTGTTCGCGCTCCTCAACATTAGACAAGAAGCCAATTTCTACAAGTGTACCAGGCACCTCTGCATTCTTAAGTAAATATAGATTATTAATTGCCAAAGCAGAACGATTGGTGTTTTCTAAGTTTCGAATAATTTCCGCTTGAATCATTTTGGCAAGATGCCTGCTTTCATCCGACTTTGGATAATAAAATGATTGTGCACCTCTCCATTTAGTAGATGGTGTAGCATTTAAATGTATCGTAACAAAAAAATCCGCATTCTTTTCATGAATAAAGTCCATGCGCTTACGTATATCTTCTACCTTCCGCTTCGAAAGTCCTTTCGTTTCCTCATCAGCCAAATCCTTATCTGATTGTCTCGTTAAATATACAAGTGCACCTGACTGCTGTAAGTAGCTTTGTAACTTTTTAGAAACAGCTAATGCAATGTCTTTCTCTAGTGTATCGTCTTTCCCAACGGCACCACCATCGACTCCACCATGACCCGGATCAATCACAATTGTTTTGCCCGAAAGTGGGAGTGACCAGGTTGCCTCCCAAGTTTCATCTGAAGTTTTAGGCACTGGCATTTGTATTAACATTATTAATACTATTATACCGATTACCCAGAATAATCCTTTCCCATAACGCTCCATATGATTCTCCCCTTATCCTTTTCCTTTTCTCATTGTATGGGACAAGGTTTATTATTATGACGGTTTTAGAATCAGTAGTGTCATTTGAGTTTGTAACTTTGCATTTCATACCAAGATGGGGACTCTGACTCCGCCAATGGGGGAAGTAGGATTCATCTAACCGTCACTGGATCCAAATAGCGGAAGAACGAACCTCAGTGATGACTAGGTGGAACCTCATTCCGCTAAATGGCGGATATCATTCATTTGGAGCATGGTTCTGGTTCCTCATTCCTTTATTCACCTATATTTAGTAAAATTTACACTGATTTATGGCTGATAGAGGAACGAGGATCCTCA
>NZ_FOHE01000033.1 GCF_900111445.1 Oceanobacillus limi
TATGGTATGCTGCACGCCATCTATTACCCGATGACTTTATACGTTCTTTCCCAATAATATCTATATCGAATCCATGATCCTCGAATATTTGTCTAGGAAACTTACCCTTTTCGTTTTCAGTAATAAAAATTCTTTTAAATTCATCAGTATAAGTAATCCCTTTTTCACTAACAGATTTTACATAGAGATTTTTAGATAATATTCTAATTTCCTTTTCCGTAAACAATCTCTTACTCATATTCTTTCCCCATTTACTATTTTTTCTTAAGTATACACAAAAGTACCCTATAGGTAGACTTTTTTTAAAGTGTCTACTCTATAGGGTACATTTTACATATAGACACAGGTTGTTTGCCATTAAAAGGGTTGTCCAATAGAGTAGGAATCATCTAGAACATAAATTCCTTTCTCTTTTGGTGCATTTGGTAATCCTAATTCTTTTTGTGAGCAAATCATTCCATTGGAAGGCACGCCTCTAAGTTCAGTCGGTTTAATCTTCAATCCACTCGGCATTGTTGCCCCTACTTTTGCTACAACAACCTTTTGACCTTTATCTACATTGGGAGCACCACATACAATCTGTAAAACCTCATCTCCGACATTGACCTTACAAACACTTAGCTTATCTGCATTTTCATGTGGATCCTTTTCTTCAACAAAACCTACAACAAATTTCGGACTCAAATCAAAGTCTAGATTATCGGAGAGTTTTTGTTTTTCAAATACTTGCTTAACCTCATCCAACAACTCTTGTGTTAGTGTTATCTTCCCTGTTTCTGACAAATTAAATCGTGTCGATGCCTCAAAAATATTATAGCCTAACACGTCATTATTACTATTTGTTATCTTTGTAACTGGCCCAAATTTTTCATGTTTGATATCCTCACGATCCCCTTCTTGAATTGGAATCATAAGTACATCACCAATACCTTTTGGATTATAAAAAACGTCCATCTTTTTATCACTCTTTCTTTACTTATTTTTATTAGGATTAGGTCTATTTTTTGCTAGTATAAATATTGGTGTTAACTTCTTATCTTCATAAATGAACGAAAGTGAAGTAATCGGGATCCTTCCTTCAGCAAAAAATTTCATTGTCATCTGTGCCAGTATATCATAACCGGTTTTATTCTGAATGTCAGCTAATATGAGTACATCTTGATGTGGAACAGCTACCGCTAATTCTCCTTTTGTTTTTGCCTGTATTTCTTCTAAGAAACTCTCGTTTAGAATTCTACTCGCATCATAGCCATCCTGTTTTGCTACAAAATAAAAATCATTGTCTGCAACTTTATCAACTTTATAATCATACGATAGGGAACGAATATTAAAGCTCGCTATCTCATCTAAATGTTCCTTTGACCATCCTTCTTTATTTAGCATTTTTTCATCGATCAAACGATAAGACTTTCCTAAGTCAAGTGCATAAAACACTCGTGTTTCAGCTGTATGTTCTTTCGATACGAGTGGTTCACCTGCTTTCGATTCTGTTGGAAAAGAGGTTGCACGAATGACAGGAAAGATATTCTTTTCCATTCCAGCAAGTTGATAGCTTTGGTTCATTATTTTTAAAGATTCCGTGATGTGACCAATCAGTTCATCAATCGCTTCATCTCCACGATCATTGTACTTAGCTATAATATTAGGCAATTGTATTGTTACGCCCTGTTTGGTTTCTTTCCACTCAATTCGGAATGTATCTTTATCTCGATTAAAAGAAGTCCGGTAATTGTCATTTGCCAGCTTTTCTTCTAATATTCTTTTCATTTTTATACTATTCATTTTCATTGGATTTCCTCCTAGTGATGCTGCAACCTATTAAAGGAGTTATATTCAAGTATTACACAATACTCCCTTATCTCATATCTATCATATCTATGATTGTGTTATGTTTCAATTATCGTGATTAGAATAGAAGCTGTTTAAGATTTTTTTACATTGATTATTAAAACGAAAGAATCGCAAATTATAATTCAATAATTTAAAATTCAATTAAATCCAAAATCGATTCATAAAAAAAGCTATCCAAATGATGGATAACTTTAATTTTCCTCTGATTCTACTATCGAACGCGCAATTAACATGGATTGTTCTGTATCTCTCTCCATTGTTCCAGTAGTTGTAAAGGTTGTAATTTTCACCCCACCAATTCCAACTTGAAGTTCATATTCATGACTTTCTGAAGGCATTAGCCGTACATACCCAAACTTATGATCATCTTCATACGATTCTAAAAGTACTGCTTCATCATTGGAAGCACTTAGGTAATTCAGGTCACTGATCGGTGCCTCAAACTGATTATAAAAAACAATATAGGTCTGATCTCCACTAGTTAGAATAGCATTATTAGCATCTTCTTCTTCTACTTCTAATCCTTCTGGAAGAAAGAATGCTAAACCAGAATTATTATAATTAGTTGTTATCTCTTTATTACTATGAAAAGTAGTTTTTGCTACTTCACTCACATTTTGTATAACAGTATCCTCCGATTTATATGTATAAACCGAAATTGCAATGATGAAAAGTAAAAGCAATGCAATTACTATAGGTGCTGGATTCTTCACTACGTTTCCCCCTACTAAAGTACTGCGACTTCATTCCACTAATACTATATTACTATATCGCATTATTTTCAAGGATTCCAACTAATATTAAATACTTTGAATTATGCTACAAATTGTTTATCATAATAGTTAACAATCAATTGGAGGGATGGAAATGGAACTTACGGTTTATTTAGCTGGACAAATACATGATAATTGGCGAGATCAAGTAGCTGAAAAAGCAAAGGAGAAAAAACTCCCATTACATTTTGTTGCTCCGCAAACGAATCATGATTTATCTGACCGTATAGGTGAGGATATATTAGGTAAACAACCAAATAGTATTTATCGTGATGATGCAGCTTCAAGTGTTAACAATTTACGGACACAAGTTCTTATGCAGAAATCGGATGTGGTGATTGCTTTATTTGGTGAAAAATATAAACAATGGAATACGGCGATGGATGCAAGCACGGCAATCACAATGGGAAAACCGACAATTTTAGTTAGACCTGAATCGTTAATACACCCACTAAAGGAACTATCCAATAAGGCGAATGTAACGGTAGAAACAGTTGATCAAGCCTTAGAAGTATTAGCCTATATTTTTGAATAAGTAGGTAAAAGCTTGGATAAGATTATTCCTGTCATAGTAAAATCCGAACTTTTTCATTAAAGGGCAGGCTCTTAGTTTTTGATTGACATCGAGTCTACCAGGCACGGTAAGGAGTTCAGGTGGAGCTTCCATCTGGGATTACCCTTAAGACTGGTAAATAAAGAAGAACCCCTACCCTAAGTGGTTTAGCCGTTACGGGTGGGGAGTCATTTCTTGTCTATCATATCTTGTTGAGATTCCTGATTATAGGGAAATGTACACTTGGTCTCCATCCATAAAAGCTATTGTTCCATTAAAAAATGGTAACTATTGTATGGTTCGACTTCAGTTATAAGTTTTTCGTTTCATCCTAACCTTTTATTCCAATATTCCCATTGTCCTTTAACCAATTGAACAACATGTTCGAACATTTGTTGTCTTGATACTATTTCATTCGTAAAAATACCAATAGCACCTTCACGGCTTCGTACTTCATGACGTTTGGCATAACGATTCATGATATCCCCTAGTTCACTACCCTTTCTTAATTCATTATCAATTTCCTTTGGTAAAAGTACTCTTGCGCCACTAGCCGCGTAGATTTGTCGATCTGGTGTAACCAAGGCCCCCCAGTTACATAAATATAGCTGCTCTTGTACATACATTACTCCACCTTCTAGTCCAATTCCAATAACATCTCTTTCTGATTGCGCACAATTAAGCGCCCGATTTATGGCACCTTCACGAGTTTCCTCATCAGAAAAAGGCTGAGGAGATACATTTGACGATACATCTATTGCTTGTACTTCCGCTGTTGAAAAAATTTCTTTTACTGCTTGCACCTTTGTTGGGTTTTTAGAACCTATAATAATTTTCATTCAAGACGCTCCTTACATATAGAAACAGCTGCTATCTTCGTTGATAGCAGCTGTTTCTATATATTTATTGTTTGTGAATATGGTCTACTGCATTTTGGTCTGTTGTTTTTACGAGTTTAACTAATAATTCTTTAGCTGCTTGATAATCATCAACATGAATGATGGATGATGAAGTATGGATATATCGAGAGCAAATTCCTACGACCGCTGACGGTACACCGTTATTAGAAAGATGAACTTGCCCTGCATCCGTACCACCTTGAGAAATAAAGTATTGGTAAGGAATGTTATTGGACTCTGCCGTATCAAGAATGAATTCTTTCATACCTTTGTGCGTTATCATGGAACGATCAAATATACGTAATAAAGCCCCTTTACCTAACTGACCAAATTCCTTGTCATCAGTCATATCATTAGCAGGAGAAGCATCCAATGCATAGAATATGTCTGGCTTAATCATATTAGCTGCTACTCTTGCACCACGTAAGCCTACCTCTTCCTGGACTGTTGCTCCGGAATATAATTGGTTCGGAAGACTTTCGCCTTGTAGCTCTTTTAATAATTCTATCGAAAGACCGCAGCCATAACGATTATCCCATGCTTTAGCAAGAATCTTTTTATTATTTGCCATTGGGGTAAATGGGCAAATTGGTACAATTGCTTGACCTGGTTTTATCCCAATATTTTCTGCATCTTCTTTATCATCCGCACCAATATCAATTAACATATTTTTAATGTCCATTGGCTTTTTACGTTGCTCATCGGTTAAATTATGTGGAGGGATAGAACTAATCACCCCAACAACTGGACCATTGTCAGTCATTACTTGAACACGTTGAGCCAATAATACTTGGCTCCACCAGCCACCAAGTGTTTGAAATCGAATTAATCCTTTCTTAGTAATTTGCGTTACCATGAATCCAACTTCATCCATATGTCCTGCTACCATAACTTTGGGACCATTACCATTCTTCACACCAAAAACACCACCAAGGTTGTCTTGGATGATTTCATCTGAATATTTTTCTAGTTCACCTTTCATAAATGCACGCACGGCATGCTCGTTACCCGGTGCACCTTGTAATTCTGTTAACGTTTTGAATAAATCTAGTGTTTCTTGTTTCATTTGCGTTCCCTCCAGTTTGTCTCTATGTAATATATTTAGTATAACGAAAGATATCTATTCTTTCCACAATTCACACACATATCATTGTTATATTTTCTTATTTCAATAATTTAAGGTATACTAAAAAAGAATTAATTCGGTCACAATGGTAAAATAATAATGCAAGAGGTGAGTAGAATATGGGTATGAAAAGAGCAGTTCTTGCTGCTGGATTAGGGGTCGCTGTAGGATACTTAGCTAAACAACAAATTGATCGTTACCAAACAGTGACACCTGAAAAAGCACTGCATAATGCAAAAGAAACATTTAAAAAGCAAGGACCAATAAGTGGTTCATGGATTTATATGAAGCCTGAAGACATCGAAAAAAATGGTCTCTTATATAACGCCTATCGTGGTGGAGTGACTCGCAGTATAGACGGTGAAAACAAACAGTATGAGTTTCATGTAGACGTAGAAACTGGGGCTGTAATCGACGCCTACGAAACCACAGCATAGTACTCTACTGTAAAAAATAGCTGCTAAAAAGCAGCTATTTTCTATTCATAGGAATATCGATTACGCTCTACTGCCTTCATCTTTTCACCTTGTTCATTAAACTGAATCGCACGATAATATGCATCATGGTAAAAGGTGTACCAAGCGTTTTTCTTATAACCAACATTCATCCATTTTTCTTTCTCATGTACAGATATTACTGGATAATCGTCATAAGCTAAAGCCCATAATTTGTTCTGATGTCCATGAGTCGGCATCAAATCTGCCATATGAATAAAGCAATCTTCTCCATCCTCAAAAACTAAAATACAATGGCCATCACTATGTCCACCTGTATGAATCATTTTCAATCCGGGCAATATCTCAATTTCCTTTTCAAATGTTTCCACTTGATCCACGATCGGCTTCCAATTTATTTCCCAATATGTATTTACAGATCGGATATTTGGATTACGCATTTCTTGCCATTCAACAGCAGAAGTATAGATTTTGGAATTTGGAAAAGCTTTTATAAAAGAGCCTTCTTCCTCTTTTGTTAGTCCACACGCATGATCAAAATGTAAATGTGTCATCAATACGATATCAATATCATTAATAGAAAGTCCAATTTCTGATAATGAGTTTTCGATAGAGGACTCCTCCAAAACACCAAAGTTACGTTTTTGTTTATCTGTTAGTTTTCCAGTCCCCATGCCTGAATCAATTAATAAGTTCTTACCATCTACTTGAAGTAAAATTGGATCTGTTCTTAATTCAATTTGGTTCTTATCATTAACCGGATACTTTTTACTCCAAAGTGGTTTTGGTACAACACCAAACATGGCTCCCCCATCTAGAAAATTAACACCACCTTTTAACCACGTTAACGTAGCACGTCCTACTTGTAATTTTTCCATAACAAACTCCCCTTCCCTTTTTTAGTTTATCTTATATACACATCATTCTGCAATCGCTATCATTATATGGAGAAGTATCAAAATACACAACAACAATGATCAAGTAAATCGTCGAGGGATTTTTACTTCCAGTTAAATGCGAGATAAACTTTGTTTCCATGAATCATATATACAAAAAAAGAACCTTATACTAGGTTCTTTCATTAAAACTCGCTTTACACCGGTAGATAGGTTGACCTTTAGCGGAGAATTTTTCTTCATATTCTGTCATAACATTGGTTGGATCTTCTATAGCATGTAAATCCACATTAACCTCATTTAAGAGCATTCCGAACGTCGAAAAACTTACTAAAGAATACTCAAAAAGTCCACGGTTATCTGTTTTAAATATTAATTCACCATCTTGTTTTAATATTTCACGATAGTTATTTAAGAATTTATGGTAAGTAAGTCTTCTTTTTTCATGGCGATTTTTGGGCCAAGGATCCGAAAAGTTCAAATAAATAGTAGACACTTCATCTTTTTCAAAAATTTCTAATATATTTTCGGCATTCTCGTTAATTAACAGGATATTTTGTTGCTCTGAATCCATTACTTTTTGAGCGGCTGAAACGATGATACTTTTCGCTAATTCAATACCGATAAAGTTAATATCAGGGTTCTGTTTTGCCATCCCCGCAATAAATTGACCTTTTCCAGTACCAATCTCAATATGAATTGGATTATCATTATTAAATAACTCTTTCCAATTCCCTTGATACGATTTTGGATTTGGTATTATTAAATGTTCGTTTTCTTTCAAAAAGTCATCCGCCCATGGTTTATTCCGTTGTCGCATGATGTGCACCTCTTTCAAAAATTCTATATTTATACGTCTCATTTACAGTAGATCTTTTACATATTTTTTTATAACCTATCGAATACTATACCTTGAGGTGAGATCGAATGTCATTAAATGTATCGAATCAGTTAACATTATTACTTGATTTATTAGATGAGCAGCAAGCAGATTGTTGTGCAGAAGTATCTGAGTATCAACAAATTAAACGATTAGTAAAATCAATGATGGCTAATAATACCATTTCAGATGAACAACTATTGCAGTTACTCCCAGAAATTTACAATTACGGGAGGCAAGGTGAAAGTGTTCAAAATATGGAGGAGCATATTACGTCCAATAAAGAAAATATAAATCAATGGATAAGTGCAATTGAACAGACTAAATTAGAATAGAAAGATTATGATTTAATTCCTTTAAATTGGTTAATCGTTCCATTACTTTATGCGTTTCTTCTCGTTCATAATGCCAAGATAAAAATTGAAGGGAATCTAATATCAGATACCAATACATCCGTTTTAACAAATGCTTATCTTTCGTTACACCATACTTTTCTAACCAGCTATCCCAGTCCCCTACTGGAACATACCATTGTAGGAGCATTCCGTAATCTGTAATTGGATCAGCTATCATGGCATTATCCCAATCAATCAAATATAATTGATCATCATTTGTTAACAACATATTATGGTGATTCAAGTCTCCATGGCAAACAACCTGTTTTTGTTCTCGTGTTACAGGTAATAACTCATATAAATAAGATAAAGATTGGTAAACATCATTTTGCCTTTCAACAAGCTTGTTGGCATGCAAACGATGGTTTATTTCATTGTAGCGATCATCGGATGTAATCGGTTTTTTTCCTAGCCGTAATAGCATATGCAATAATTCGGAGGAATGGTGGATTTTATGCAGTAAATCAGCAACTCGTTGATGCTGCATTTCTTTTGGCCATAATTCTCTTCCCTCTAGCCATTCCTGTGCCGTTATGACGTCACCATTTTCCATTCGCTTCGTCCAAACTAATTTTGGAACGATTCCTTCTGCAGAGAGTACCGCTAAAAATGGAGACGAATTTCTTTTGAGGAATAGACGTCTATTATCTTTTTCTGCAACATATGCATCACCAGTTAAACCACCAGCTGGAGATATTTTCCAATCTTTTCCTAATACTTTCTTAAACCATTCCACCATAAATTCCTCAAATCTTTCAAAATCATTTTATATTAATTCCTAGATCCGTTAAACAAAGACATGATAATAGATTAACGAATAACCGGTCGTTTTGCAAGCTATCATTTGTCTAATTTTAACCTATAATTTGGATAGACGTACTTTCTTTTGATACGGTACATCTACTGCATCTATTAGTCTGTCCATCAACCTGATAGTGTATATTTTCTTCCGTTAAAATGGAGACCTTTGAGGCTTCTAATAGCTCCACCTCTTTAAAATTTACATGTTTTCCCGTAAAAACCGTGATAAACATCCCAAGTATTTTCCATTTAGAAATTCGATGAATTAGTAAAACAGGAAACGTTGTCGGCTGTATTTTAGCATTTGGAATGATTTTCATTCCGCCACCATAATACATGTGGTTCGCTATTGTAATCATCCAACATTGTTCTATAACTCGTTTCCTATTATTCATTTCTATTTCTACTTTAAAAGGTCTAAATTGAAACAAGACATGAATTAAAGCAATCGCATAACTAAAAGAGCCTAATCGAAATAGGTTTAGCACTTTTTTATACCAAGATTGATTTGCTATGTTCGCAATTTCTGCATCAAATCCGAACCCAATACTGTTTACAAACCTTTTCGACTCAGCATCTTCTAAGCTAAAGTTCCCCAGCCAATATGATTGTTGTATATCCGCTTCGATAATATGCTTTAAAATTTCAAGTGGATTATTTGGTAAATTCATTCCCCGTGCAAAATCATTACCTGATCCACCAGGAATAAACGCTAATGGAATCGAAATGTCTTCCATCCTATTCATTACTTCGTGTAATGTACCATCTCCACCAATTACTACAATAGCTTTTAAGTTTACTAGATTATTTTTAGTTGCTTCTCTTGCAATTTCTTCCGCATGTCCTTCATAATCCGTGAAAACATAAGTCGATTCTAACTGTTGATACCGTGTACTTTTTCTTATTTTATTGAATATCCTTTTCCCTCGCCCATTTCCTGCAACTTGATTTACAATAAAAAGATACATCGATCTTTATTCCTCTCCAACTATCGTAAAGGAGGTGTCATCTTCTTCCCATTCCGGTCTTTTAACAGAAGTTGTTTGACAATGCCGTAACAGGTGCTCTGCAGCTTTCAACTGTTGATTCTTTAATGGCGAAACCAGAGATCGCTTGTCTTCAAACCATTTTTCATAGTTAAGCTTATCAATAATTTGTACTTGGTATGGTTCAGATATAATACTTATTCGATTTGTTCGAGAAAGAACGGTTTTGGTAACCGGGAAGGACAGATCATATTTACTGAAAATCCCGCTGATAATTCGTTCTGTTCTTTTCAACGAAATGACTGGACTTAATAGTGTAGACTCTTTATCATCTCTTTGTTTTGTCCATGTTCTATCATCTCGAACGGTGAAAAAAGTATCTTTGTGTTCTTCTAACAAATAAATTATTTCAATTCCTACTGGAGTAATTAAAATAATTTCCCCATCAACTGGTGCTTTTTTAATGCTAAATGTAGGATATAACATTAGCAGATACGTATCTGGAAAACGTTGAAGAAAATAACGTAATGTAGCATCCTGATAATATTTTTTATCCATAAATGAAACACTTGAAACGGTAGATGTTGCCCATTTTAATTGAAAAGGGAATAATTTGTTTAAAAAATACTGTCTTAATTCGTTTTCGGAATCTGGTAAATCCATTTTATTTTGGGCTTCTTCCCTTTGTTCTGGTCGCTCGTCTCTCTTCATGAAATTTTTCCATTTTGAAAATCGTGATGCCATTTCCTTATCTTCATCACTCGTGTGGTGTACACTTTCTTGATTGCTCCAAACATAATGAAGCTTATTCCAGTTCTCCTGTTTCAAACGAATATATTGACTTGGATAACGATATATATTCCACTCATATCTCGAGATATAATCTTGCAACTTTATTAATTGAGCCAATTCTATTCTCCCCCAACTAGTTGAAAAGAGTTCACTACTTTGTATTTCGGTTTCTGCGAAGGAAATATTTGATAGACAACTATTTCTCGCACCTGCAATTCAAAGGTTCTATCCATAAATTTTTGCTTAATTGTTCCCATTTGATCCGTCTTAGGCCCATCCCACTTTTTTGCCAGCGTTATATGTGGACGATATGGACGATTCTCCTTCGGTAAACCAACGTTGGCAGCACATGTATCTACCGTATTCTGTAAATTAAACAATGATTCCGTTTTTTCAACGCCTGCCCATAATACACGTGGTTTATCTGGTTTTCCAAATGTGTCAATAGTCGCAACCGTTGTCCGAAACGGAGCGAAATTTTCAATTATTTCAAGTTCGTTGATTAGCTTTTGTAATCGATGATTAGGAACAGCACCTAGAAATTTCAAAGTGACATGGAAATCATCTACATGTGGCCATTGTTTATAGGGTACGAACTCTTTTAATTCCGCTTGCCAAGCTGCTAGTAAATCCTTCAAATCTTTTGGAAGTGGAATTGCAATGAAGAAGTGTGGTGAAGACATAAATAGAAATCCTCCCATCGTTCAATTGAATTATGTTAGTGACTGACAGTAAGATAATTCTTTTTCGTTTAATTCGCGATAATTTCCGGGAGTTAATGAAGAATCTAACTCCAACTCCCCCATACGGATCCTTTTTAAATAGCTTACTTTTTTGCCAACAGCGATGAACATACGCTTTACTTGGTGGAACTTTCCTTCCGTAATTTGTACTTTCACCTCAGAAATGGAACCACGTTGAATGACTTCTAATATCGCAGGTTTTGTAACATATCCATCATCTAGTGTGACACCATTCGTAAACTCTTTTACATCTTCTTCCGTTACATTACCCTCAACTTTTGCATAATATGTTTTGTACACGTCCTTTTTTGGAGAAAGTAGCTGGTGTGCGAGATTTCCATCATTCGTTAGCAATAATAATCCTTCCGTATCTTTATCTAAACGACCAACTGGGAATGGCTGGAAGTGCTGCATTTCAGGTGACAACAGATCAATCACTGTCTTTTCTCTTGTATCCTCCGTAGCAGAAATATAACCGGCTGGTTTATTCATCATTAAATAAATATATTTTTTATATTCAACAACTTCATCCTTTACTTTAACAACATCTGTTGACGGTTCAATATGCATACTTCCATCTCTTACTACTAAATCATTGACAGAAACATGCTTTTTCTTTAATAAACCTTTGACGTCTTTTCTACTGCCATATCCCATATTGGCTAGTAGTTTATCCAATCGCATATACTTATCTCCTTCTACTAAAAAATCGCTCTAATTTATGAACACGATTACCCAATACTCGCTCTAGTAAAGTGGAATGATAACCAAACCATAGGTAAGCATAACCACCAATTAAAATTCCAATGGAGAGCATTACTACCGCCGCTATTCTTGATTGCTCATAGGATAAGAAAGTTCCGAATATAAGCTTAGATATACTTACTAGAATAAACATAATGAGCGAGAATATAAGTACAAGAAGCGTCCGTTTGAAAGTTTGCTTATACGAAATATCAATCGATTTTTTGACGCGCCATAAATTTAAGGCAACGGCAGTTCCAGCAGCCAATGCAGTTCCAAAAATCGCTCCTTTTGCTCCAAACGCATGTATCAATGGAATGTTAAAAAGAACCTTTAATAACAGTCCTCCCGATAAACTAACTACTGCAAAATTTTGCTGATTTATTCCCTGTAAAATTGAGGAAGTAACCGTAAATAATGCAATTAACAAAGCAACAGGTGCATACCAAGCCAATAATTCCCCCGTAATATCAATGTTATCAAGGCTATATAAGGAGCCATATGCCACATCCGATAAAGTAGCTAGACCAACTGCAGCCGGTATGATTAATACTAATACTATTTGTAACGCCTGGTTAATTTGATGATATAACGAATTTGTATCATTTTGTGTAAAAGCTCTCGTTAAAGCTGGAAGAATTGCCAGAGATAATCCAGTTGCAATCGTAACTGGGATCATAATAATCTTATGACCGTATAATGTAATTGCTGAAAAGCCAATCTCCCAAGTATCTGTTTCCCCAATATCTGCCATTGCTTTAGCAAATGTTCCTTGGTCCACTAACTGATACAAAGGTGTCGCTAATCCAACTAATAACACAGGACCCGCATACTGAAATAACTCACGCATTAATTTTCCTGTCGAAATATCAGATGCATAAGTTTGATTTTGTAAATTCCTTTCAATACCCGGCTTTCTCTTTTTCCAATAAAACCAGAGAACGATACATGAGGCTAATCCCCCAATAAATGTTGCAAACGTTGCAAATCCCACCGCGGTTGCAACGGAACCATCAAATATTTTTATAACAATAAAGGCTGCAGTTAATAAAAATATAATCCGAATAATTTGTTCGACAACTTGAGAAACAGCTGTTGGTCCCATGGATTGGTACCCTTGAAAAAAGCCTCTAACAATACTCATAGCTGGTATTACAAGGAGAGCAAAGCTTACCATTCGAATAACCATTGCACCTTCAGCAATTCGTTCTGCAGTCTCACCTGGCATCGAAATTTTTGCAATGATGTCCGCACTTAAAAATAACGCAAGAAAAGCGATAAAACCTGTTATCGCCATTAGCTTAATACCTGCTTTAAATATCCTTAGTCCTGTTTCATAATCGTGTAGCGAGTTATATTTTGATACAAATTTAGAAACGGCGACAGGAACGCCGACAATTGAAATACTCAATAAGATATTGTAGGGAATGTATGCGAGACTATATAACGTTCCCCCATCGTCCCCGACTAGACCGTAAAAAGGGATCACATAAATCATCCCTAAGAATTTCGATAAAAAAGTTGCTCCCGTGAGCAACATTGTACCTCGAACAATATTTGACATTTATTCCACCTGCATCTAATTTAGAAATTAACTCTACATATTCTATATTTTATCATATATACAGTATACTAGGAAAAGCTTTCTTGACAACTTTTAACAACATAAATCGGAATTTAATCAAAATGATGGTTTATCCATTACTTTTCAGCTAATATTACTAATGGAGAAAGGAATGAATAGTACTTGAAATATGATGTAATTGTTATTGGTGGTGGGCCATCTGGTTTAATGGCATCAATCGCAGCAGCTGAACACGGAGCAAAAACAATGCTAATTGAAAAAGGAAGTAAATTAGGTAAAAAACTAGCCATTTCTGGAGGAGGCCGATGTAATGTTACAAATCGTCTACCTGAAGAAGAAGTAATCAGGCATATCCCTGGAAACGGTCGTTTTTTATATAGTGCTTTTTCTGTATTTAATAACTATGATATAATCGATTTTTTCGAAAACATGGGGGTTGAGCTAAAGGAAGAAGATCACGGCAGAATGTTTCCTGTTTCTAATTCTGCAAAAACTGTTGTTAATGCACTCATTCATAAGTTAGAGGAATTAAAGGTAAACATTCAACTTAATACAGAAGTGAAAGCCGTTCACTATGATGAAAATCACCATACTGTCATTTTATCAAGCGGTGAAAAAATTGATACAGCATCATTAGTAATTGCTGTTGGAGGTAAAGCAGTTCCTCATACCGGTTCAACTGGAGATGGTTATGTTTGGGCTAAGAAAGCAGGACATACGATTACAGAACTATATCCAACAGAAGTAGCCTTAACCTCTAAAGAAGAATTTATCCGTAATAAAAGCTTACAGGGTTTATCATTAAGAGATGTTTCCTTATCTGTATTAAACAAGCGAAACAAACCGATTATAACCCATCAAATGGATATGATTTTTACACATTTTGGGGTATCAGGACCAGCAGTTCTACGTTGTTCTCAATTTGTCGTTAAAGAATTAATGAAAGGTGAACAAGCCGTACCGATGCATTTAGATGTACTCCCTCACCAACGGGAAGATCAACTAATCAATGAAATTGTTGAATTAGTAGAAGCATCCCCTAAAAAAGCATTAAAAAATTTACTCAAAGGAATCGTCCCGGATCGACTGTTAACCTTTCTTTTACACAAAAATAACGTAAATGAAGATCAAAAAGCAGCTAATGTTTCAAAGGAAGTACTTCGAAATATTGTTCACCATATCAAGCATTTTACTTTCTTCGTAAATGGCTCTTTACCTCTTGAAAAAGCATTTGTAACTGGTGGTGGAGTTTCCATCAAAGAGGTTGTTCCAAATACGCTGCAATCAAAAATGATGGATCGTTTATATTTTTGTGGTGAAATTTTGGATATTCATGGGTATACAGGAGGCTATAATATAACTTCCGCATTAGTCACCGGAAGACTTGCTGGAATGAATGCTGCATATGAAGCAAGTGCATATTCTGGTATATGATACCTAGCATGATTTAAACCCTATGTGAAAAGATAGTAATGTATGGGGGCATTTAATGAGAAGGGTGGATGATCTGATATGCAAAAGAATGGAATGTGGTTACCAATTATCGCTTCCGTAGGTGTAGGTGCAGCAACCTATTATACGATGACAAAAAACAACCAAAATATCGGTCAAACAATGTCTAAAATGCTTCCGTTTGTTTCACAAATGAGCGGAGGAAATGGTGGAAACCAACAGCAGTAGCTTTTGTTTGATCAAATTTAGCTAAGCGCGAAGGGGACACCCTTCGCGTTTTTCATTCTTTACTTTTATTGCGCAGTAGGGATAAACGAGAGTCTTTGCATCAGAAGGAAAAAGCAAAAGATATTTATAAATTTATTTAGTCTACATCAAAAAAACTCAGAATTTTAAAGGAATATATGGTAAATTTATCTTTAAAGATATAAATAATTTGTTAAGTGAATCATTATTCTTCATCCCCCAGTTAACTTCTTGTTTTACCTCGTAAGTTTGATATAGGGGCCATACGACGTAGAGGACATCGCGTTAATATCGGACTACCAGTTATACGTGGAATAAATTATACCTTGTACAAGGAGGTTGAAATTGAACTACAGTATTGAAAGTATAATTGACAGAATACCTTTCTTCACTGATTATTCAAGTGTTGAAAAAATAAAAAAGGGGTATTCGCCTGATCGTAAATACATAGTAAAAAAGGGATTAACCAACTATCTTCTACGCATTTCGGACATAAAGTATTTTGAGGAAAGAAAAAAGGAATTTCATTTGCTTCAAGAATTAGAAGCAAAAAATATTCAATCACAGAGACCCTTTTTATTTGGCAAGTTCATAAATGATAACATTTGTTTTATGGTAATAGAGTATATTGAAGGGACTCCGGCAATTGATGCTTTTAAAAAATGCTCTAATAGTATTCAACATCAAATAGGCATTGCGGCTGGTAAAGAGCTTTATAAAATTCACCAAATAAAACCCCAAAGCCGTTTTTCCAAATGGGATGATAGACAAAGAAAGAAATATAAGTATTATCTAAGGGAATATCAAAAAGGTAATTTTTCACTTAACCAAGATAGTAAAATTATTAATTATATTGATGCCAATATCAAGTTAATAACAGACAGACCCAATGCTTTACTTCATGACGATTTTCATTTGGAACATATAATACTTTCAAATTGTAAATATAACGGTATTATTGATTTCAATGGATATGATTTCGGAGACCCGTTTCACGATTTCTATAATTTATCTTTGTTTAGTAGAAGAATAAGTGTACCGTTTAGTATAGGCCAAATTAAAGGTTACTTTTTAAGAGAACCTAGTGAGTATTTTTGGAGCTTGTTTTCGTTGTACGCGGCAATGAATATATTTTCTACCATTGTTTGGACTGTAAAAAACGACCCTGATTCTTTTGATGATGCCCTTGAGAGAATTGATCTAATTCTAGAGGATCATGATTATTTTAACAGTATTAAACCAAGGTGGTACAATTCAAATTTGTAAAGTACTCGCTCGATTAAATAAACCGCATCTCCTATCCCTTTGTTTTTTTCTAGTCAATTCAAGTGTAAAGGATATAGGAGCTTGCGTTTTACTTTGCTTAGATTTTTTCATACCCCAACATATATAATAGAGCCAATATTCCTAAAAAGAACATAAAAAAACCATGATACAAAGTTCCGTATCATGGTTTCTTCAATTGCCTGGCGGCGTCCTACTCTCGCAGGGGCAAAGCCCCAACTACCATCGGCGCTGAGAAGCTTAACTTCTGTGTTCGGCATGGGAACAGGTGTGACCTTCTCGCCATCGCTGCCAGGCCTACAGGATGTAGGTCGTTCGGTGTTGTTCA
>NZ_FOHE01000031.1 GCF_900111445.1 Oceanobacillus limi
GCGATGGCGAGAAGGTCACACCTGTTCCCATGCCGAACACAGAAGTTAAGCTTCTCAGCGCCGATGGTAGTTGGGGCTTTGCCCCTGCGAGAGTAGGACGCCGCCAGGCAATTCTAAAGCTAAGTCACATCATTGTGACTTAGCTTTTTTGTAGTTATAAAAAAGTAGGAATATGGTTTTTCTATACATTAGTTATATGAAATACAACTTTAAGATAAACTAATTGGTCGGATACTAAAGTGAAAGTTGAATTTAAAATAATTCGTCATCATAGAATATAGAGACCATAAGAAGGATAAGCAACGGAAGTTTTAAGAAAGTGCTTTAATGTGCTTATTAAAATTTATATGAGGTTTCATTAGGGGACAAAGTTGAACAAAAGGACATCATTAGGATGTTTTTTATTTTAAAAATAGTTGGATTATTATGTTAAAATTAAGTTATTAACATTATAAGCTAACAAGCTAGTTAATTGTTAAGGGGATATATGAGTTACTAAAGGGGTTTTGAAATAATGAATGAAGCCTTAGCAAAACAATCAGCCTTTTAGATGACAAATTCTATTGTCCACACAAGCCTGAAGATGGTTGTGAATGTCAAAAAACAAATATTGGTATGTTGATAGAAGCAAAAGAAAAATATAATTTAAATCTGTATGATTGCTATGTTGTGGGTGATGCGGGAAATTCAGCTAAGTTAGCTGCTAACTTAGCTGGAACCAAGAAGGTACTAGTTAAAACAGGTTGGGGGGAGGATCTCTTACACCCATCGTGATAGTTGGAAAGATGTTGAACCAGATTTCATAGCAAATGATTTGGTTGATGCAGCGAGTTGGATTTCAAATGATTTGAAGAGAAAGTAATTCTTCTGATGTATATAACGTATACGTTAACTGAACAAGGCGCTGTTTAAAAAATAAAGCTACTATAATGTTGGGATGGGGAAAACGGAAATGTTACAAATAAAAGTAATTGATGAAGAGGAAGTTGGCAAAGCATCGGATTTTATAGCACAACTTAATAATAATGAAGAATCACATATTGGTTATTGCGGGAAAGATAAGGATGAAATAGCAAAATATATGATGAATGAAATTTCTGATGTTAATTATACGGAAAGCTTTGTTGTAGCTTATGAAGGTAGTGAATTGATCGGTATATTGGGATTTGATGCAGATCTAGAAGATAATAGTGCTGAAATATGGGGGCCATTTATTACTCCGAATAAGTGGGGTATTGTATATGATATGTGGAGAAGGATGACTGATTTACTTCCAAGTGGGGTAGATACATTAGAGATGTTTCCAAATATGAAAAATACTCGAGTGTTTCAACTCGCAAAGGATCTTTCATTTCAAAAGTATAGTGATGAAACGGTATTGCTTTATGAACGTAATACGAATGATAAATTGAATCATTGTACTGTTGAAGAATTATCGCCAGAGTATTACACAGATATGAAGCAACTTCACGATAGCGTATTTCCGAGTGCTTATTATAATGGTCAACAAATTATGAAACGTTTGAATGAACATAGAAAAGTTTTTATAATAATCAATAAAGGTGTTTTTGCCGGATATATTTATGTTGAGGCTGAACCAGAGTTTGGTGAAGCAAGTATTGAGTTTTTTGCTGTGGAGGACGCTGAGAGAGGTAATGGAGTTGGAGGACAACTACTGAAGGGTGCCTTGAAGTGGTTATTTACATTTGAGGGTATGGAATCTATCACACTTTGTGTCAACGCTGCGAATGTCAATGCGATCAATTTATATAGGAAAGTTGGATTTCAATACCTTCATGATTTGTGTTCATTTACTAAAGAGATAAGATAAATATAATTTGTAATAGTAGTTGGTGGGACCATATGACCAACTGCACGTTCATGTAATATTGATTCTAAAGAGGCATGGAGATTTCTCCATGCCTTTTATTTCACCTCGGAAAATATTTACTTATTGAATAACTCGCTTACTAAATAAATAATTCTTTGACCAATAAGGGTTTTGTAAAACATTTTCGGTAATCGTAACTCCCTTAGAAGTTGAAGCGTGGATCATATTGCCATTTCCCATGTAAATTCCTACATGTCCAACCCTTCCATCGGAATACATTTCAGGCGTTGTAAAAAACATTAAATCTCCCTTTTGAAGGTTAGATACGGTTGACCCAATAGATGCTTGGTCTCTTGATACTCTTGGTATCTCAACCCCGTTATTTAAAAACACCAATTGTGTATAAGAAGAACAATCAAATAATTCGGGTGCCTCGGATAGTGTTGCACCAAATTTATATTTTGCACCAATATACTTTTTCGCTTCCGTTATAAGATTATCCGCCCAATTTGCACCACTAGGTGGCTTGGTTATTTTTGGCTCCTGATGTTCCTTTTCTGGTTCGCGTTCTTGTGCTTGGTCTTTCGGTGGTAATCTTAATTTTTGTCCAATATAGATTGTATTCGAAGTCATATCATTTACTGCTCTTAATAATTCTACGTTTGTATGATATGCCTTCGCTATTCTCCATAACGTGTCACCTTTTTGTACAAGGTGATAGTTAGCTGGTGTTGTTATGCGGATTGAACCGTCTGATTTTTGAAAGGTAATATCTGCATTAAATAGAACACTTGCACTTGATAATGGTAAATATCCAGTCTTTTCAACCTCTGTCCATAGAGGAGGCTTGATATTGATATATCCATCTCCACGTTTCGCTTTTGTACCACCCATTGTAACTCTTATCATGGTAGAACCGTCAGTTAATTGATACGTTTTGGTGTCTTCTTCAAAAATAATGTGGTTATATCCCAATATCTTTGATATGTAGATAATTGGCACATAATACTCCCCATTATATTGAATAGGATTGATTCCATCTACTATCTTTCCATTTACATATACTCCTGCAGTAGGTACTTGTTTAAATTCTGCATCTACTGTAAAAGGATTGGAGAATAAAGTGGAAAAGACCAATGATATAGAAAGCAACAGATATAAACTTTTTACTTTCAACTTCATATGACATCTCCTTCTTTAAGATAAACTCTATATTAAATATTTGTTATTCGTAAAATTTTATACTGAGAAAATGATACGAATAGCTGATAAGAATTAGTTAAACTTAGATAAGGGGACACTGGATTTGAAAAGAGAGGGTTTATACACTGTTGTTTGTGCAGTACAAAAGGCAATTGGAATAAATTCCAATTGCCTTTTTATGTGATCTTCTATTGAAAATTAGTTTGCGTTTCTGAGGTACTTACCTCACAAAAACTCGATAGTAAAAGCTATGTCTTACTCATTCATCAAACTTACTATCGACTACATTTACTTTCTTAACCTATCAACAATTTCTTGATCTGGTGTTACAAATACCGTTTTTTGGTTTTCGTAGGTTACAAAGCCAGGTTTGGCACCGTTCGGCTTTTTAACATGTCTAATTTTAGTATAATCCACAGGCACGGATGATGAACTGCCGGATTTACTATAGTAGGCAGCTAATTGTGCTGCTTCGAAAATGGTTTCTTCACTAGGATTTGTCTCTCGAATCACAACATGTGACCCAGGTATGTCCTTTGTATGTAACCATACTTCATCACGATGGGCGACCTTCATTGTTACATATTCGTTTTGCTTATTATTTTTACCAACTAGAATTAATGTACCATCTGTTGCGATATATTGCTCTGGATTTGGCTTAGATGGTTTATTTTTCTTCTTATTTTGCTTTTGCTTTTTTAAGTAGCCTTCATCACGTAATTCTTCTCTAATTTCTTCAATATCATCAACACTAGCCACGTCGATTTGTTGTAATAACTGATCAAGATAGGTTATCTCTTCGTGTGTTTTAATGATTTCTTTTTCAACCACTTTTTTAGACGTTTTTAATTTCTGATAAGTTTTGAAAAAGCTTTGAGCATTTTCACTTGGTGTTTTATTTGGATTTAATTCGATCTCCATTTCTTTTTGATCGGGATCATAATAATCTACAACAGAAATTGTTGTATCTCCTTGGGATACTAAATGCATATGTGCAGTCAACAGTTCCCCTTTTTTTTGATACAGTTCGGCGTTTTCTGCTTTTTGTAATGTTTTGTGATGTTTTTTTAGCTTTCGTTCATTTTTCTCTTTTTCATTTTTTATAAATCGATACAAATCTTTTGCTTGTTGTTTAACTCTGTCACGTTCTGCTTTTCCAGAATAAAATTGATCTAACATTTCATTCGTTGTGCCAAATTCGTGTACTTTCCCTATAAAAGAAGATACTGGCAAAACGTGAAAGTCTTCTTTCTTATCCTGATAAATAGCAGGGCTGTAGTTTTTACTTATCAATTGGTCCTGAAAATCAAGGAAAACTTGTTTATATACGTCTACGGCGCCTAGTTTTGCTTTATCGGCCAGTTCTCGAGCTATAAATGGAGATACACCTACTAATAAATTCACAATTTGACGGTCGATTTTACCAGAATTAAAATCGAGCTTTCGGATGAATGTATCGGCATCAATTTCTAACGGATTTAGTTTATCTTGCTGTGGTGGTAATACATATTCCGATCCTGGTAACACCGTTCGATGTCGGTTTTGTGCCATGGATACATGCTTTAGACTATCAATAATATTTCCGGTTTTATCATCGATAAGCATGAGATTACTATGCTTACCCATTAATTCAATTATAATTTTTTTATAGGAAATATCTCCAATTTCATTTCTTGTTCTTATAGTGAATGTAACAATTCGCTCCAGTCCATATTGTTCAATTGATTCCAATGTTGCTCCAGATAAATGTTTGCGTAAAACCATACAAAACATTGGAGCTTCTTTTGGGTTCTGATACACGTCTTCTGTAACGTGGAATCGTGCATATGTAGGGTGGATGGAGAGTAACAATGAATGATTCTCTCCCTGACTTCTAATTGTAAATACAAGCTCCGTATCGGTTGGTTGATAAATTTTATTAATTTTTCCCGGGAGTAATTTCTCCTGTAGTTCCTCTGTTACAGCTTTTGTAACAACTCCATCAAATGGCATTGTGTTTCACCTCCACTCAATTATAGCATTTTTTTGGATATGACTGCATAAATATCATTTAGAGAAAGAAGGACAAGTTTTGTGTAGTGGAATACATGTGGAGGAATGTGATGTGAAAAAATGGTATCAGTTAGATGTAGAACAGATTGAGCAGAAGTTATATGTGACAACTAGTAAAGGTTTATCTTCTAAGCAAGTAGACCAAAGAAGGAAACAATATGGAGATAATGCTCTTGAGGCAGAGAAGAAAACATCTAAGTGGCTCATCTTTCTTAAGCAATTTCAAGACTTTATGGTTTTGGTTCTATTAGCAGCAACGTTGATAGCGGGTATGCTAGGAGAGTTCATCGATGCGATTGCAATTATGGTCATTGTCTTAGTAAATGGATTTATTGGGTATTTTCAGGAGCAAAAAGCTGAAAAATCATTAGATAAACTGAAAGAGTTATCGGCCCCAATGGCCCATGTACTTCGTGATCAAAGGTGGGAGAAGATTTCGTCACGTGATGTAGTCGTTGGAGATATTGTGAAAATTAACAGTGGGGATCGAATACCTGCCGATGTTCGTATTGTAAAAGCGAACAACCTAGAAACAGAAGAATCTGCACTAACGGGAGAATCACTTCCCGTTATGAAACATGCTACTGCAATTTCTAAGGAAAATCTTGATGCTCAAGACCAAGTGAACATGGGCTTTATGGGAACATTGGTTACTCGTGGATCAGGTGTAGGGATTGTAGTAGGGACAGGCATGAATACAGTGATGGGACAAATAGCATCCTTAATGGTTAACACGAAAAAGGTACCTACACCTTTAGAACGAAAATTAGCGGAGCTTGGAAAGATATTAATTGCTGTTGCTCTGTTATTAACAGTGTTAGTTGTGGCATTAGGAGTGCTACAAGGGCATCCAGTTTACCGAATGTTTCTTGCTGGTGTGTCTCTTGCTGTTGCGGCAATTCCTGAAGGCTTACCAGCAATTGTTACCGTTGCATTGTCTTTAGGGGTTCAGCGAATGATCCGCAAAAAGGCAATTGTACGAAAGCTTTCAGCAGTGGAAACCTTGGGATGTGCCTCTGTTATTTGTTCCGATAAAACTGGAACAATGACTGAAAATCAAATGACGGTCAAAGAGGTTTACCTCAATGATCAAACACTCCATGTCACAGGGGATGGGTATAATATCATCGGTGATTATCAGTTAAATGGAAGACCCGTTGATCGTGAACATTCCAATTTGGAGATGATGTTATTATATGGAATGCTTTGTAATAATGCATCTCTACAGGTGAAAAAAGGAAAATATTACGTTGATGGTGACCCGACTGATGGTGCTTTAATAATTGCTGCAAGAAAAATTGGCTTAAATGTATCAAATGGGGAAGACTTTAAAGTCATTAAAGAAATTCCATTTGATTCAGATCGTAAACGGATGAGTGTCATTGTGGAAGATGCGAATGAGAGAAGGTTTTTAATTACAAAGGGAGCTCCCGATGTATTACTGCCAAGGTCAACGTATTTGCTTGATAATGACCAACGAAGAATTTTAAAACCAAAGGACGAAGAAAAAATTGAGGGTGCCATTGATCAAATGGCAGAGAAAGCATTACGGACGATTGCAATTGGAATGCGACCATTATCAAGTGAAGACTCACTAGATACAGCATTTTTAGAAAAAGATCTAACGTTTATTGGGCTATATGGAATGATTGATCCGCCTCGAAAAGAAGTTAAAAAAGCAATTGAGGAATGTAGACAGGCTGGAATAAAGACAGTTATGATAACGGGCGATCATGTTAAAACAGCGCGAGCAATTGCAAGTAAGTTAAACTTACTACCAGAAAATGGACTTGTTTTGGAAGGGCATCAATTAAATCAGATGTCTGTTGAGGAATTAGAGGATATTATTGATGATGTGTATGTATTTGCACGAGTAACACCAGAACATAAATTAAAAATAGTAAAAGCGTTCCAGGAAAGAGGACATGTTGTTGCAATGACAGGAGACGGAGTAAATGATGCTCCTGCAATAAAAGCGAGTGATATTGGAATCAGTATGGGAATAACTGGTACCGATGTAACAAAAGAAGCTTCCTCGTTGGTATTGATGGATGATAATTTTGCCACGATAAAGGCTGCAATTAAGGAAGGACGAAACATCTATGAAAATATACGCAAATTCATTCGTTACCTATTAGCATCCAACGTTGGTGAAATCCTTGTTATGTTATTTGCTATGTTATTGGCGATGCCATTACCACTAGTACCTGTACAAATATTATGGGTGAATTTGGTTACAGACGGTTTGCCAGCAATGGCGTTGGGGATGGATAAACCAGAAAATGACGTGATGAAGAAAAAACCTCGTAACCCTAAAGAAGGGGTATTTGCAAGGGGGCTAGGATGGAAGATTGTTAGTAGAGGGTTTTTGATTGGGATTGTAACGCTCATTGCCTTCATGCTCACCTATCAGAATAATCCAGATAACTTGGTTTATGGTCAAACGGTTGCCTTTACAACACTAGTAATGGCACAACTCATTCATGTATTTGATTGTCGAAGTGAGAATTCTGTCTTTGATCGGAATCCGTTTGAAAATATTTATTTAGTATTTGCCGTATTATCATCCATTCTACTATTACTTGTTGTCATCTATTGGGAACCATTACAACCAATCTTCCATACTACGGCATTAAGCCTTCGTGATTGGATGCTGATTCTTGGACTAGGCTCGCTACCAACTGTATTATTTGGATTTACAAAAAGATAATCAAGGATTTATAAGAAAATTGCTAGTGTAATGTTAGTTCGCACCATGTATTAACCCGAAGTAACTTCAAATGGTGTTGGGTGCATATAACTCTCTACGGAAATACATTTCGCTTTCCGTGGGTATGGCTTCATCCAAGGTACTAAAGGAATGAGGATCCACCTGAACTTTAATGAGGATCGTGGTTCCGTTAAATGACAAAAAAAACCCAAAAAATAAGGGGTATGATGATCCTCATTCCTCTATTAGACATAAATCAGTGGAATTTGTACTGGAATATGGTGAATAAAGGAATGACGAACCGAAACCATGCTCCAGAAGAGTTATTCGGCCATTTAGCGGAATGAGGATCCACCTCGTAATTGATATGGATTGTCGTTTCGTTATTTGGATCCTATGGTGGTTAGGTAGATCTTGTTTTCTCCCACTGACGGATTAAGCGTTCCACCACCAGCTGAATTAACAATATTATTTATTTCAGTTACGTCGCATAATAGATCAATTGATATGACTACTGAGATGTGTGAGGAACCCTTCTATTCCAAAGGGTTCTTCTTTTTTGTTATACTATAAAATAGTACATAATATGTGAGATGGATGTGAGATACGTATGGTTAAGAGTATGACAGGATATGGAACAGATCAAGTTCAAATTGATGATACACTGATTACAGTGGAAGTAAAGACAATAAACCATCGATTTCTTGACTTTAATCCGAAAATACCTCGATCCATGTTATTTTTAGAGGAACAAATCAAAAAGATCATTCAATCCTATTTTAGTAGAGGAAAAATTGAGGTTTATATTCAAATTGAAGGCGAGAATCTTGCCCAAAGGAGATTAGTTACAGATTGGAATTTAATGGATCAATATGTCCGCCAATTGAAAGAGATACAAGATCGTTATAACCTATCTGGAGAAATACCTATATCAATGATTAATGCGATTCCTGAATTGCTAAGCGTACAGGAAAGGGAACAAAATCATCGTAAGCTAGAAGAGGCAATATTAAATAGTATTGATATGGCATGTGCGCAAGTATTACAACGAAGAATTGAAGAGGGAAGTTTTTTAATAAAAGATATAAAAGAACGGGTAAATTCCATACGAAATATGGTATTATTATTAAAGGAGAGACGGGCTGTCGTCATCGAAGAATACCGTATGCGAATAAATAATAGAATTGATGAGTACGTGGGTGATTCGGTAATGATTGATTCCTCAAGAATGCATCAAGAAATAGCATTATTGGCTGAAAAAGGAGATATTACTGAAGAGATCACACGTCTTTTGAGTCACATTGACCATTTTGAGTCAATAGCTAATGAGAAAGATGCAATTGGTCGAAAAATGGACTTTATATTACAAGAAATGCATCGAGAAACGAACACAGTAGGCTCTAAATCGTCGGATAGCCAGATAGGGGAATGGACCGTTTCATTAAAGAGTGAAATTGAAAAAATAAAAGAACAGATCCAAAATATTGAATAATATTAGTTGTAATTTATCCGGTTTATTTTTTATAATGGTATTTACAGCTTAAAAGTTGAATACGTGATAGTGAGATATCGTGTAAGGGGGAGCAAAATTGGGATTACAATTAATAAATATAGGCTTCGGTAATGTCGTTTCAGCAAATCGGGTGATATCCATTGTTTCGCCAGAATCTGCTCCAATTAAACGAATTATTACTGTAGCAAGAGATAATAATAAACTAGTAGATGCTACATATGGAAGACGTACCAGAGCTGTTATTATTGCTGACAGTGATCATGTAATCTTATCTGCTGTTCAGCCTGAAACAGTTGGTCAGCGTGTATTAAGTCATGATGAAATGACGGATGAATAAATAAATTAGAAAGTGAAGTTTTGTTCATTTTTAGGAGGAAACATTTTGATTGAAGAAAAAGGTATTTTATTTATACTTTCTGGTCCATCTGGAGTAGGGAAGGGTACCGTTAGAAAAGAGTTATTTGACCGGAAAACAGATCTGAAATATTCTATTTCAATGACGACAAGAGATATTCGCCCTGGTGAACAAGATGGCGTGGACTATTTTTATAAGTCAAAAGAGGAATTTGAGTCGTTAATTAAGCAAAATAAACTGTTAGAATACGCTCAATTTGTTAATAATTACTATGGCACCCCTCGAGAGTATGTTGAGAAAACATTAGATGAAGGGTATGACGTATTTTTAGAGATCGAGGTTCAAGGAGCCTTACAAGTTAAAGAAAACTTTCCTGAAGGTGTATTTATCTTTCTATTTCCTCCGAGCCTAGATGAATTGAAAAATCGAATAGTTAACAGAGGCACAGAGTCAGAAGAGCTTATCTTAAATCGTCTAAAGGAAGCACGAAAAGAAATTGAGTTAATGGATGCTTATGATTATGTTGTAGTTAATGACGATGTAGATCATGCAGTAACCAAGATACAATCTATTATTCAAAGCGAGCATTGTAAAAGGGAACGCATTGCAATGCAGTACAAGAAAATTTTGGAGGATGATATTCTATGATGTTAGAACCATCGATTGACAAGCTGCAAGAAATCATTAAATCAAAGTACACTTTAGTGACTTTGTCTGCAAAAAGAGCAAGACAACTCCGTGAACTTGATAATGTGAAAATACAAAATCCAAAATCTGATAAGTTTGTTGGCATGGCGCTTGAAGAAATTCAAGCAGGTGAATTGGTATTGGAAGAAGATAAATAAAGGTGAGAAACCCCTTGCTCTTTTAGATGCGAGGGGTTTTTCTTTCTGTTTAAATTGGGTTAAATCGACATAATTAGATTCTTCTCGATTTTATGGTATAAATAGATTAGAGAATTTAGATCGTGTAATGTGAGAGGGGTTTTAACGTTGCTAGAAAATAAAAATATTTTATTGGCTGTTTCTGGAGGAATTGCTGCTTATAAAGCGTGTGCTTTAACGAGTAAACTAACACAACAAGGTGCCAACGTAAAAGTGATGATGACGACTAGTGCTACAGAGTTTGTTTCGCCATTAACGTTTCAAGCCTTATCAAGAAATCCTGTTTATACCGATACGTTTGACGAAAAGGATGCAACCAAAATAGCTCATATTGATATAGCTGATTGGGCTGATATCATTGTGATTGCACCAGCCACTGCTAATATTATTGGTAAATTGGCAAATGGTATTGCAGACGATATGGTGTCCACTACTTTATTAGCGACAAAAGCAACAAAATACGTTGCACCAGCAATGAATGTCAACATGTATGATCATCCAGCGGTAATACGAAATATGAAACAACTGGATTCTTGGGGTTATCATTTTATAGAGCCTGGTGCAGGATATTTGGCGTGTGGTTGGATTGGGAAAGGTAGATTAGAAGAGCCGGAAAGTATCATAAAGGCTATTTTGAAACATCAATCGAAATCTGAGCTGTTAGCTGGTAAAAAGGTCTTAATCTCAGCAGGTCCAACCCAAGAAAAAATCGACCCTGTACGTTTTTTTACGAACCGTTCGACTGGGAAGATGGGATTTTCTCTTGCAGAAGCAGCTGTAGATATGGGGGCTGAGGTTACTTTAGTTACAGGTCCGGTCTCCTTGGAACTATCAAATGATCGAGTAAAACGGATTAATATTACTTCAGCAGACGAGATGTATGATGTCATGCATGAACAATTTAAAACGCACGATATTGTTATTAAATCTGCAGCAGTTGCAGATTATCGCCCAAAGGTTACTTACGCTGAAAAAATGAAAAAGAATGATGGACCGCTATATTTAGAAATGGAACGGACTAAAGATATATTGAAATCATTAGGTTTACAAAAAGAAAACCAATTTTTAGTAGGCTTTGCAGCGGAAACATCTAATCCATTAGAATATGGAATGAAAAAACTAGAAAATAAAAACCTAGATGCAGTTGTGATTAATAATGTAGCTGTAGAGGGCGCAGGTTTTGGGGGAGATACCAACATTGCAACCTATGTTCATAAGAGTCATAAGCAAAAAGAAATTCAGTTGGCCACTAAATATGAAGTTGCTCAGAAGGTGTTGACATATATAGCAAGTGATATGAAGGATGAATCATAGTGAAAATAGCAAAGGTAATAGTCGATGTGCAAGCAAAAGAAATTAATCAAACATTTGATTATCTAATACCGGATAAATTCATGGATATTTTATCTGTCGGAATGCGTGTCGTTGTTCCGTTTGGCCCACGGAAAATATCTGGTTTTGTTGTAGGAAGGGTAGCTGAGTCCTCTTTTAATCAACTAAAAGAAATCATTGATGTCTTAGATATAACACCTGTATTAACGAGTGAATTATTAGATTTAGGAAAATGGGTAGCAGAAAATACATTAACTTTATATATTACAGCTTATCAAGCGATGCTTCCCCAAGTGTTAAAATCGCAATATAAAAAAGAGCTTATTAAATCGAAAGATGCAGAATTATCAATGGGGTTAGAGCATTTATTTGCAGGACGAGATGTCGTTGCGTTTGAGGAATTTGAGCACTCAGAAATACCGTATTCACAGCTGCAAAAAGACATACAAGCTGGAAATGTTAGTGTGAATTATCTGGTTAAGTCCAAAATAACGAAAAAACAACGTACGATGATTCGCCCGGCTAAAGAGGTTCACTTTTTAGAAGAAGCCTATATTGAAATTCCCAATAATGCTAAAAAGCAAAGGGAGCTCTTAAAATATTTTATCCAGCATCAAGAGCCAATCGAACAGAAAAAATTACTTCAAACACTTAACACGACCCGTTCGACCATAAAACCATTACTTGATAAGTTTCTTTTAGAAACCTATAAAGAAGAAGTATTTCGAAATCCATATGACGATGATTCCTTTGAGAAAACAACACCTTTAGAATTAACAGAACAACAAAAAGAGGCAATTACTCCAGTAAAACAATATATCGCAAATAATGAACACCAAGTTGTCTTACTACATGGAATAACGGGAAGTGGGAAGACAGAAGTTTACTTACAAGCGATTCAAGATGTTATTCACAAAGGGAAGGAAGCTATTGTTTTAGTACCGGAAATAGCGCTAACACCTCAAATGGTAAAACGATTTAAAGGTAGATTCGGAGCTAACGTTGCCGTCCTTCATAGTGCGTTGTCGAATGGAGAAAAGTATGACGAATGGCGTAAAATACACCGAAAAGAAGTTAAAGTAGTTGTTGGAGCGAGGTCTGCCATTTTTGCCCCATTTGAAAACATAGGCATTATTATCATTGATGAAGAGCATGAGACGACGTATAAACAAGAGGATCAACCCCGTTACCATGCACGAGACGTTGCGATTAAACGAGGGGAATATTATAATTGTCCAGTTGTGTTAGGGAGTGCAACTCCCACATTGGAATCGTATGCAAGAGCACAAAAAGGAGTTTATCAGTTAGCTACGTTAAATAAGCGGACCAATAATCAACCAATGCCAGATGTATCAATAGTTGATATGCGAGAAGAGCTACACGCAGGGAATAGAACCATGTTTTCCAGAGAACTGAAGGAAAAAATGGAACAGGCAATACAACGTGGTGAACAAATTGTATTACTATTGAACAGACGTGGGTATTCAACGTTCGTCATGTGTAGAGATTGTGGTCATGTTACAGAATGTCCTCATTGTGATATTGCATTAACTTATCATAAGAAGAGTAATCAATTAAAATGTCATTATTGTTCGTATGAAGAAAGAATGCCATCAGAATGTCCATCATGCACAAGTGATTTAATACGATATTTTGGTACAGGAACCCAAAGAGTAGAAGAAGCATTAACACAAGTTCTCCCTGAGGCTCGCGTTATACGAATGGATGTAGATACAACAAGAAGAAAAGGTGCTCATGAGAAACTCTTAAAGCAATTTTCGGATAAACAAGCAGATATTTTACTAGGGACACAGATGATTGCCAAAGGACTCGATTTTGAGAATGTAACATTAGTCGGAGTTTTAACAGCAGATTCAATGCTACATATTCCAGATTTTCGATCGAGTGAGAAAACATTTCAATTATTAACACAAGTAAGTGGAAGGGCAGGAAGGCATAAATTAACAGGAGAAGTTATTGTTCAAACGTATACTCCAGATCATTATAGTATAGAACTTGCTAGTAGGTATGACTATAATCAATTTTTTCAGCAGGAAATGAAGATGCGGAAAACATTTCATTATCCACCTTATTATTATTTGGCATTAATTACGGTATCTCATCAAAATCATGTAAAGGTTGTCCAAGTAACACAACAGATCGTTCAACAATTATTAACCTGTGTAGAGAGGAATACAGTAGTACTTGGACCAACACCATCCCCAATCGCACGCATGAAAGATAGATATAGGTACCAGTGCATGATAAAATATAGAAATGAACCACAATTAAGGACGTATATTAGAAAAATTTTAGATCAATATCGTGATGAAATTAGAAAAGAAGACGTATTAATTACCGTTGATATGCAGCCCTATCATTTAATGTAGAAGGAAGGTTATACAATGAAACGAATCGTTTTTATGGGGACACCAGACTTTTCAGTACCCGTCTTACAAATGCTCACTTCCTCTGAATATGAAGTTGTATTAGTCGTAACGCAACCAGATCGACCGAAAGGTAGGAAGAAAATATTAACTCCTCCACCTGTAAAAGTAGAAGCAATGAAACAAGATATTCCTGTTTTCCAACCAGAGAAGCTAAAGAACGAATACCAGGAGATATTAGATTATGAACCTGACTTGATCGTAACAGCTGCTTATGGCCAATTATTGCCGAATGAGCTTTTAGAACGTCCTCCATTTGGATGTATTAATGTTCACGCTTCGTTACTACCAGAATTACGGGGAGGAGCCCCAATTCACTATGCCGTCATGCAAGGAAAAGAAGAAACAGGGATAACGATAATGTATATGGTCGAAAAATTGGACGCCGGTGATATTTTGACACAAAAAAGTATCCCAATTGAACCGACTGATCATGTTGGTACGATGCATGATAAATTATCTGAGTTAGGTGCGGAACTATTAAAAGATACACTACCAAAACTTTTTGCAGGAGAGCTAAATCCGATTCCACAGGATGAACAAAAGGCTACTTTTGCCTCGAATATCAAACGTGAACAAGAGAAAATTGATTGGTCGAAGGATCATGTATCAATTTATAATCAAATTCGAGGCCTCCATCCATGGCCAGTTGCTTTTACAACGTATGATGGAAAAGTAATGAAAATTTGGTGGGGAGAAATGGATTCAAATGAGTATGAAGGAACACCAGGAGAAATCATTGATAAGGTAAATGATGAAGCGTTTGTAGTTGTTTGTGGAAACAATAAGGGGATTAAAGTAACGGAAATTCAACCTGCAGGTAAAAAAAGAATGACTGTTAAGCAGTATTTGCAAGGATCTAGTGACCGAATTAAAATAGGAACAAAATTGGGAGATTAAAATGGAAAAATTCTTATTGAGAAATACCATCATTGACCTTTTACTTCGTATTGAACAAGATAGTGGCTATAGTCATTTGTTGATCGATCATGAAATAAAAAAACGTCAAATTGCACCAAAAGATGAAGGATTGTTAACTGAAATTGTATATGGAACTATTAATCGCAAATATACATTAGATTACTACATAAAGCATTTTGTTCAACAGAAGAAAAAGTTGGAACCTTGGGTTAATATGTTATTACGTATGTCGCTCTATCAAATGGTATATTTAGATAAGGTTCCTGACCACGCTATTATTCATGAGGCGGTAGAAATCGCTAAGCGACGAGGACATAAGGGCGTATCTTCACTAGTGAATGGTGTTTTACGAAATGTCCAGCGCAATGGTGTACCTGAGTTATCGGCCATTAAGGATAAGACAGAGCGTCTAGCCATTGCAACTAGTCACCCTCAATGGCTTGTAAATCGGTGGGTTAGCCATTACGGTTATGAAACAACAAAAGAAATGTGTGAGGCTAACTTGACCCAAAAAGCTCATTCCGTTCGTATTCAACCACTTAGGATTTCTCGCCAAGAAGCAATGAAACAATTGGAAGAACAAGGGTATGAAGTGAGACCGTCTATTTTTTCTAGCCAGGGGATTATTATCAACAAAGGAAATATATTAAAATCTAATTTATTCGAAGAAGGTTATCTTACGATCCAGGATCAAAGCTCAATGTTGGTTGGTGAAATGCTTCATCCGAAACCGGGTATGCATGTGTTAGATGCATGTAGTGCTCCAGGAGGCAAGGTAACGCATATTGCTGAAAAAATGGAAAACAGAGGTTGGATCGATGCACATGACCTTCATGCGAAAAAGATTAAATTAATTGATCAGAAAGCAGCAGAACTACAATTAACGATTATTGATGCAAAAAAAGCAGATGCAAGAAATTTACAGGAAATGTATCAAGAAAAAAGCTTTGATCGTATTTTAGTAGATGCTCCTTGCTCCGGTCTAGGTGTCATCCGAGGAAAGCCAGATATAAAATACAATAAAAAGGAATCAGATATCACTAATTTAGCGAAGATACAGCTTGATATTTTAGATAGCATTGCTCCGCTGTTAAAGGAAAATGGTATCTTAATTTATAGCACATGTACCGTTGATCCAGCAGAAAACGAAAACGTAGTTACAGCTTTTTTGAACGAGCATAGCGAGTACCAAATAGATGATTCATTTTTTAGGGAATTGCCCGAGCCGATAAAAAATTCAACTGGGGTGACTCCTTCTGGCCTACAACTCTTTCCTCAGTCCTTTAAAACGGATGGGTTCTTTTTAACACGTTTCATAAGAATGACGTAAAAAATCAATTTATGATAAGATACAAAAAAGAGTTGTTGACCGAAGACGGTACACAAAATAGGAATAGAGAAGTTTGTTTATAAAGAATAGTTCTGGCTGTTAAAGGGGTGGAAGAATGATAGGACATTTTATGACGGATCGTGGTCAAGTACGAAGTCATAATGAAGATTCAGGTGGAATCTTTTATAAAGAAAATGGTCAGTTGTTAGCGGTAATCGCCGACGGAATGGGTGGCCATCAGGCAGGCGATGTAGCCAGTAATATGGCTACATCATATATAAGAGATAAGTGGGGACAAGTAGACGGATTTACTTCACCTGAACAAGCAGAAGATTGGGTTGGAAAAGTGATTGAGGAAACAAATAAATCTATCTATGACCATTCCCTTGATAAGGAAGAATGTAAAGGAATGGGAACTACTGTAGTCATAGCATTATGCACAAAAGAATTTTTTACAATCGGTCATATAGGAGATAGTCGGTGTTATTTTTTGGACCAACACGGTTTTAACCAAGTTACAGAGGACCATTCTTTAGTAAACGCACTCGTACAATCTGGCCAAATTACAAAAGAAGAAGCAAAACAGCATCCAAGAAAAAACGTCGTATTAAAGGCATTGGGTACGGAAGCAAATGTGGAATCTGACGTGGAGACGCGTAGTTGGGAAACTGGAGACAAATTACTTTTATGCACCGATGGATTAACGGATAAAGTTTCCGATAGTGAAATACATGAATATATGAAGGGTTTATTTGACGGCCTAGAATCAACTAGTCAGCAGTTAGTCGATTTAGCTAATGAACGAGGTGGAGAGGATAATGTTTCCTTAATCATTATTGAGCATGATCTTACCGAGAAAGAAGGTGAAGATTCATGTTAAAAGGTCACCTATTAAATGAGCGCTACCAAATTAAGGAAACAATTGGTGGTGGAGGAATGGCCGACGTTTATTTAGCTAATGACATCATTTTGGATCGTGATGTAGCGATTAAGGTGCTACGTTTAGAATATGCAAATGACGAAGAATTTATAGCTCGTTTTGATCGAGAAGCACAGTCAGCAACAAGTCTATCACACCCAAATATTGTTAATATTTACGATGTTGGAGAAGAAGATCAAATCTTGTTTATGGCAATGGAATATATTGATGGTATGACACTTAAGGAATATATACAGCGATATGGTCCGATTGATGTACAAGAAGCTATCGATATCTTAAAACAAATTACCTCAGCTATTGCCCATGCACATGAAAATGGAATTGTTCATCGTGATATTAAACCACAAAATATATTGATTGATACATATGGACATATAAAAGTGACAGATTTCGGAATTGCTATGGCGCTTAGTGCGACATCCCTGACACAAACCAATTCGGTATTAGGGTCTGTTCATTACTTATCACCAGAACAAGCTCGGGGTGGCTTAGCAACCAAAAAATCCGATATTTATTCACTGGGAATAGTTTTTTTTGAATTATTAACTGGTCGTCTGCCTTTCTCTGGCCAATCACCTGTATCGATTGCTTTAAAACATCTGCAAAGTGAAACTCCTTCGGTGAGGCGTTTTAATCAAGATGTTCCACAAAGTGTAGAAAATATTGTCTTGCGCGCAACAGCAAAGGACCCTTTTCATCGTTTCGACACCGTTTATGATATGGAGACAAGCCTAGAAAATGCACTAGATCCTGATAATTTAAACGAAGAGCGGTATATGCCTCCGACAGAAGTAGGGGAAGAAACGAAAGCAATCCCAGTTATTACAGATAACCAGTTACATGAACATGAACACCAAGATACAATTATTCATCAAACAAACGGTCAAACGAAAAATATAGCAGCGGACCAAACGAAGAAACCTGATAAAAAGGAGAAAACGAAGAAGAAAAAAAATAGGAGAAAAAAGTGGCTAATTACATCCATTGTTTTATTTATTCTATTAACATCAGGAGTGACAGCTTTATTTATTTTTCCGGGAATTATGCAACCAAACGAAGTTACGATTCCAGATGTTATTGAGATGGAGTATGAAAAAGCTGTAGAGGAATTAAGTAACCTGAATTTACAAGTAGAAACAGAATCTATTTACTCGGAAGAGATAGACGAGGGGCTTGTTGTGAAAACTGATCCAAAGGTGGGACGCTCAGTAGTAGAAGATTCTATAGTTACTGTTTTTGTAAGCCAAGGTAAGGAAAAAGAAGAAATGGATGACTATGTTGGAAGGGATTTTAACCAAGTAGAACGCCTACTTATACAAAAAGGATTTGCTGAAGTCATACAATATGAGGAGCATTCTGATAAACCAGAAGGCGAAATCATTGCACATGTTCAACCTGCTCCAGGCAACGAGGTTGTACCCAGTGAGACTACTGTAATTTTTGAGGTTAGTATTGGCCCTGAATTGGTTGAATTAGGCAATTTAAGGAATCTAACGGAGAATGAAGTAAAGGAATATTTAGAGTCAGAGGGGCTGGAAATAAAGATCCATCGGTTGAATTCTGATGATGTACCGAAAGGCCAGGTTATTCGACATGAACCTGGTGCTAATAATTCTGTTGAAAAAGGAACCGAAATCGATGTATATATATCCGAAGGTCCAGAAGAAATCCCACCGAGACGACATACCCATACGTTTACAGTAGAGTATAATGAAGAAGTTGATAATAGTGACAACCCTGGAGAAGAAGAAACAGACACTGCGGATGAACCAGTAGAGCAAGAAGTTTTAATTTACATTGATGATATGAATCGCACGATGGATACACCAGAAATAGAAGATTATATTACACAAGATAAAAGGTATACGATTGATTTATTAATTGAACCAGGTACCAATGCTTCTTTCCGGGTTACACGAGATGGAGTAGAGATACTTAATGAAACAATACCTTATGAAGAGGGTGAATAAATGGCAGATGGCAGAATAATAAAAGCTTTAAGTGGATTTTACTATGTACAAACAGGCGATGGTGTATATCAATGTAAGGGGCGGGGAGTTTTTCGTAAAAAGAAAATCACCCCCCTTGTGGGAGATTTTGTTACATTTGATATTGACGAAAACGATGAAGGGTATATAACAGAGGTTAAACCAAGAACTACAGAATTGGTTCGTCCACCTATATCCAATATCAATCAAGCTGTAATTGTGAGTTCTGCCACTATGCCAGATTTTAGTACGACTTTGCTTGATCGATTTTTAGTTCTGATTGAAGCGAAAGGAATAGAACCAATTATTTTTATTACGAAGATTGATGCGATCGAAGAAAGTACATTAACAGAAATTGAAAAATACAAAAATGAATATGAACAAATCGGATATTCCGTTGAATTATTTTCTGCAAAGCAACCAAGTGATCTTGAAAAAATAAAGAAATATTTTTCAAATCATGTATCTGTTATTGCTGGACAATCAGGTGTAGGAAAATCCTCTCTGCTAAACGCACTTAATCCAATGCTATTGTTAAAAACAGCCGATATTTCGAAAAGTTTAGGAAGGGGGAAGCATACAACTCGACACGTTGAATTAGTTGAGGTTGCAGATGGCTTAGTAGCTGATACTCCTGGTTTTAGTGCACTTGACTTTGATGATATAGAATTAGAGGATCTATCCTATTGTTTTCCAGAAATGAGAGAACGAGCAGATCAGTGTAAATTTCGCGGATGTATGCACTTAAAGGAACCTAAATGTGCTGTGAAACATTCAGTTGATCTTGGAGAAATTGCTTCTTACCGATACGAACATTACGTGAGCTTTGCAGAAGAAATACAATCCAGAAAGCCGAGGTATTAATCCAATGACAAAAATAGCACCATCAATATTATCAGCAGATTTTGCTAAATTAGGACAAGAGATTGAGGATGTAGAAAAAGGCGGCGCCGAGTATATTCACGTCGATGTTATGGATGGTCACTTTGTTCCCAATATAACAATCGGCCCGTTGATTGTTGAGGCAATAAAACCAATTACAGACTTACCATTAGATGTTCATTTAATGATTGAAGATCCGGACAGCTACATACCATCGTTTGCTGAAGCGGGGGCATCCATTTTAACCGTACATCAGGAAGCGAGTGTTCATTTACACAGAACTATTCAATTGATTAAGGATGCAGGTGTAAAAGCCGGCGTAGCAATTAATCCTGCCACACCTGCTGAATTTATTAAAGAAGTGTTACCTGATATTGATCTCGTCTTAATCATGACGGTTAATCCTGGCTTTGGGGGGCAGTCCTTTATTTCAAGTTCTGTAGAAAAAATGAAGAAAGTGGACCGATGGCGGAAGGAATTAGGATTAAATTTTGAAATAGAAGTAGACGGTGGTGTAAATACAAGTACAGCTAAATTGTGTACAGATGCTGGAGCTGATGTTCTTGTAGCTGGGAGTGCTGTGTACAATAAAGAAGATAGAAAACAAGCTATACAAGAAATATTAGATACAACGAAGTAGTAGGTATATCACGTATGATGACAATTGGAATTGTAGGAAATGGACCCACAAATATAGTGCCTGATTTATCTCTCTATATGAATCAAGTGGACTATTGGATTGGTGCTGATCGTGGTGCACTGACCATCTTAAATCAACACATGAAATTAGATTGTGCAATAGGTGACTTTGATTCGTTAGAGGAACAGGAGAAGATATCTGTTCAGCAACGAGCTGAGCAGTTTACAGAATATCCTGAAGAAAAAGATGAGACTGATGTAGAAATAGCTTTACAAAAGGCAATTGAATTAAACCCAGCTAAAATTGTTCTCTTTGCTGTAACTGGTGGTAGAATGGACCATACCTTAGCAAATATACAGCTTCTTTTAGCTATTAAGAATAGGAAAATAGACGCGGCAATCATAGACCAACAAAATTGCATCGAATTATTTTTGCCAGGAACGTATAGAATTGATAACGATGAACATTACCCAAATCTCTCGTTTATACCGGTAACACAGCAGGTAAAAGGGTTAACGTTGAAAAATTTTTATTACCCATTAACCGATGAAACCATATATTTTGGCTCTACTCGATCAATTTCAAACAAGCTTCTTTTAAATTATGGTACTTTTTCGCATGAAGAAGGCATACTATTACTTATAAAGAGTCGTGATTTAAAATAAGCGATTCACAATGTAGTTTTGTTTGTAAATGGAGGAGGGCGAACTCATGAAATTTTATACTATTAAGCTCCCAAGATTTCTCGGTGGTGTTGTTCGAGTCGTGATTGGTGTATTTAAGAAAGATAAATAAGAACGCAGCTTGCTTTTGTCAATTTTAATTGGCAGAAGCACTTTTTTTCTGTTTTTATCAAAATTAGTTCCCATTGGGGATATATTTGCCTTGGTGATTATGTCGTAGAAGATATATAATGCGACGTAACTAAAAATTAATGTTGGGTGCATATTACTCGCTACGGAAATATATTCCGCTTTCCGCGGGCGGCTGGTGAGCCTCCTCGTGCTGACGCACTGTGGGGTCTCACCGATGCCTTTCCTCCCGCTGGAGGCTTCATGTATTTCCTACGCTAGTTATTTCATTCAGTTTTTAAATAGCACTTTTCTCTAATTAAATATTTGGTATAAAAGAACTTCATCAGCGGAGGCAGAATGCGTAGACTCCTGCGGGAACAGCACGTGTCCGAAGACCCCGCAACGGTGGTCTATCCGTGAGGAGGCTGAGGCCGTGCCCGCGGAAAGCGAAGCGTTCTGTCGTAGCGGCTTTCTAACGAATACATCCATTAGGACAGGATAATTTGAAGCAATAAAGTTGCGTCGCATAATATATCTAATGCGCAACTTAGTTCCAATGGGCTGCTTCAAATTTAAGCGCTATGGCAATTTGTTCTTATAATGAAAAAAGCACCCACAGAATGGGTGCTTTTAACTAATGTAAGCTCTATTTATTCAGGTATATTATACGCGCTCTACTTTACCTGATTTAAGGGCGCGGGCAGAAACATAAACACGTTTAGGTTTTCCATCTACCATAATACGAACTTTTTGTACATTAGCTTTCCAATTACGTTTGTTGGAATTCATAGCGTGAGAACGTTGATTTCCACTGCGAGTTTTACGTCCAGTTACAACACATTTTCTAGCCATGGTAATCCCTCCTACTCTAACAAGTGTCATTTAATACTTATACAATTTATCATAACTTGAGGGGAAATGCAATATATGTATAAAGAAAAATATCTTGACAGATTATGATGAATCGTTCATTGTAATAAGGGGAAAATTAGTTTACAAGTGGTAAACTGTCCAAAAGTAAGGATTCTTTCATAATTGTTTTGCTTGTAGTAGAATAAAAATAAGATAGTAGTATTAAAGGAGGATTATGATGTCCATAGAACTTAATACAAATGATGGTCAGGTAACAATTACGAATGAAGTGATCTCTACAATTGCTGGTGGAGCGGCAGTTGAATGCTATGGAATCGTAGGAATGGCTTCTAAAAGTCAAATTCGTGATGGAATTGCTGAGATACTTAGAAAAGAAAACTATTCTCGTGGAGTCATTGTTCGACAAGAAGATAATCATTTACATGTGGATATGTATATTATTGTAAGTTACGGAACGAAGATTTCTGAAGTAGCACATAATGTACAATCTCAAGTAAAATATACATTAAGCAAAACATTAGGATTATCGATTGATTCCGTAAATATTTACATACAAGGAGTTCGTGTAGCAAAAGATTAACATTGCTTACCTGAGTTAAGAGGAGGAAGTATATAGTGACGGTTCAAAAGTTAGACGGCATTACTTTTTCGCAAATGGTGCTCTCTGGAGCACATCATTTAACAAATAATGCCCAAAAAATAGATGCGTTAAATGTTTTTCCGGTTCCAGATGGAGATACAGGTACAAACATGAATTTATCTATGACATCTGGTGCAAATGAAGTAAAGAAAATCTCAAGTGAAAATATTTCTGAAGTAGCGCAGAGCTTTTCAAAAGGTTTACTAATGGGAGCGAGAGGTAATTCTGGAGTTATTTTATCTCAGATATTCCGGGGTTTTGCCAAAGGGATGAATAATAAAGCAACTTTATCGGCAAATGATCTAGCTACAGCATTTGATAGTGGTGTACAGACAGCATATAAAGCAGTAATGAAGCCGGTTGAAGGAACTATTTTAACTGTTGCAAAAGATGCTGCCAAGGAAGCAGTTGAAATTGCTAAACAAGAGACAGATATTATCGTTTTAATGGAAAAAGTTTTGGATGAAGCAAAAGCATCCTTAAAACGGACCCCTGACTTACTTCCTGTATTAAAGGAAGTAGGGGTGGTTGATTCAGGTGGACAAGGTCTTGTAACAGTATACGAAGGTTTTCTAGCAGCTTTAAAAGGCGAACAGCTACCTGAAACGTCAGATACTGTTGAGATGGAAGAAATGGTAAATGCTGAACATCATAAATCCGCTCAAGATTTTATGGACACTTCAGAGATCGAGTTTGGCTACTGCACGGAGTTTATGGTTAAATTTGAAGAGGATAAGATCCAAGAAAATCCTTTTGATGAAGAATCCTTCCGTAATGAATTAAGTGAACATGGAGATTCACTTTTAGTTGTATCGGATGATGAAATCGTAAAAGTGCACGTTCATGCTGAGTATCCTGGTAATGTTCTGTCCATTGGACAACGTTTTGGTAGTCTGATTAACATGAAAATAGAAAATATGCGCGAACAGCATACAGCAATTGTTGGTGATAATGACAAGCCATCTCGTGCTACTCCTAAAGAAAAAGTACCATATGCTATTGTGACAGTTGCAATGGGATCTGGCATAAAAGCCTTATTTGAAAGTTTAGGTGCGACGGTAGTTATTGAAGGTGGACAGACCATGAATCCAAGCACGCAAGATATTGCGGAGGCTGTGGGGCGTGCCAATGCGAAGAATGTGTTAATTTTACCTAACAATAAAAACATAATTATGGCTGCAGAGCAGGCGGCAGATTTAGCAGATGATAATGTTGCTGTTGTGCCTACAAAGACAATTCCACAAGGGATAAGCGCACTTTTAGCATTTCACCCGGATGAAAACATAAATGCGAATAAAAATTCTATGGAAGCAGCAAGTTCAGAAGTGAAAACTGGACAGATTACCTATGCGGTTCGAGATACACAAATTGATGGAATTAATATTGAAAATGGCAATTTCATGGGAATTGCAGACGGTAAAATAGTTGCTACTCATCAAGAAAAAGATGAAACAGTAAAATTGTTATTAAATGAGTTAATTTCTGAAGATGATGAGATTTTGACTATTCTACAAGGAGAAGATGTTACTGATAAGGAAGTAGAAGATCTTGTGGCATTTATCGAAGAAACGTATGAAGATGTTGAAGTTGAAGTTCATCAAGGGAATCAACCAATATACGCTTATATTTTCTCTGTTGAATAACAAAAAGGCCTTTCCATTATAAAATGTACCCTATAGAGTAGACACTTTAAAAAAAGTCTACCTATAGGGTACTTTTGTGTATACTTAAGAAAAAATAGTAAATGGGGAAAGAATATGAGTAAGAGATTGTTTACGGAAAAGGAAATTAGAATATTATCTAAAAATCTCTATGTAAAATCTGTTAGTGAAAAAGGGATTACTTATACTGATGAATTTAAAAGAATTTTTATTACTGAAAACGAAAAGGGTAAGTTTCCTAGACAAATATTCGAGGATCATGGATTCGATATAGATATTATTGGGAAAGAACGTATAAAGTCATCGGGTAATAGATGGCGTGCAGCATACCATAA
>NZ_FOHE01000002.1 GCF_900111445.1 Oceanobacillus limi
GAGGGAGCTTTCATCCATTCGGATCAAGGATTTCACTATACAAACCCTACCTATCAAAAAATGGTTAAGAAATATGGTTTAGGACAATCCATGTCAAGGCGAGGAAACTGTTGGGATAACGCCCCACAAGAATCATTTTTTGGGCATTTCAAAGATGAAGCATATATTAAACCTTGTGAAACACTAAATGAGTTAAAGCGTGAAATTAAGAGTTATATGACTTATTACAACAATTACAGATATCAATGGAATCTAAAAAAGATGACCCCTGTACAATACAGGAATCACCTTTCCAGTGTAGCATAGTCTTTTTTTTTAAAAGTCCTTTACAAAGGGTACATATTATTATGGAAAGGCCTTTTTTTCAAGTTAAACTCCTGCAATTTTAATGACGAAATCAAACAAAAATAATGTTGAAATGATCACCAATGTTGCGGGCAATTCTTTTTGTTTACCGAGAGCCAATTTCACGATGGGATAGGCAATAAATCCAAATGCCATTCCATCTGCTATGCTGTACGTGAATGGAATCATTACAACGATAAGAAATGCAGGTATAGCTTCTGAAATATTATCCAAGGGAATATGACGAATATTTTGAGCCATCAAAAATCCAACAATGATTAAAATTGGACTGATTGCTGTACTTGGTATCATTGTAATCCAAGGAATAATAAATACTGTCGCTAAGAATAGTACTCCTGCAATAATCGCAGCTAACCCGTTTTTGCCTTTAGAAGCAATGACAGCAGCATTTTCTGCAGCAGAAACAGTAGGTGATGTTCCTAGAAAAGCGCATGTCAGTGTTGAAAATGCTGTCACTCGATATCCGCTTTTATAGCTCTTATTTCTGTCTAACATATGGAGTTGACCATTCAATAATCCCATGTTCTCAAAAATGAGAATCATAGCTAATGGGAATACAGCTAACCAAAATGATAGTTCGCCAATTGCGCTAAAAGATGGAATGAAGAGCAATTCACTAGCATCTAATTGGATTGCTTTGGTTCCTGACTCCATGATTCCGAATAAATAGGCGATGAAAGTTCCAACAATCATGGTGATTAAGAAGTTTGCTGGAACGTTTTTAACAAACAGAAAGATCGCTAGAAACAAAGTTATTATGCTAACGATTATTGTGGGTGAAGTAAAATCACCGATAGCAATAATGGTACTTTCTCCACTAACAACTAGTCCACTCTTTTCTAAACCTATTAAGATAAGGAAAAATCCTAAACCCACTGTTATAGCATGTTTTAGGGAATTAGGTATTGCCTCTTTTAAGATTAGACCGAGCTTTGTAAATGCTGTTACTAAGAAAATTACCGCAGCTACTAATACAACTGCTAAACCCTCTTCAAAACTAAAACCATTTCCCTGTATAATAGAGTATGCAAATAATGCATTAATACCCATCCCAGGGATGAGGATTAGCGGTAATTTACTAATTATTCCCATTAGTAATGTACCGACAAAGCTTGCTAGTATCGTTGCAATCATACCTGCTTCTAACGTAATACCTGCTTCACTGAGAATGGATCCATTAACAACGACGATATAAACCGTTGTTAAATACCCAATAATCCCTGCTACAATGTCATTACGCAGGTTTTCTCGTGTATTAAGCATCGTTTTTTTGCTGTTAAAAAGCATGTGATCTCCTCAAATATTAAGTTGTCCCTCTCCCACCCGATTATTAATCTATAATCCACAAATGATAATTATAGAGTTTTTTGTTATAATTTACAATAGGTGTTTTAATAAAGTTCACACGTTTTACAAATAACTTTAGAATATAGGCGGTGAATAACGTGAAGTACAATTCCGTTTTTGACATTATTGGACCAGTAATGATAGGTCCATCAAGTTCACATACAGCTGGTGCAGCAAGGATTGGGTTAGCTGCACGAAATTTTTTAGGGAAAGAACCAAAATGGGCACGAATTCATTTGTATGAATCATTTGCAAAGACATATAAAGGACACGGGACAGATTTTGCACTCGCTGGTGGATTGCTAGGTTTTGAGACGGATGACCCTCGAATGAGCAAGGCGTTGGATATTGCAAAAGAGCGTGGATTGGAAATAGAGTTCGTTGAAGATAGTGCAAAAGTAGACCATCCCAATACTGCAAGACTAATGATAGGTAATGAAGATGAAAATATCGAATTGGTAGGGATTTCAATTGGTGGTGGTAAAGTAGAAATTACGGAACTTAATGGATTTGAACTGCGATTATCTGGGACACATCCCGCTATATTAATTATGCACAATGATCGTTTTGGAGCGATAGCTTCCGTTACAAAGATACTAGCTAAATATGAGATTAATATAGGCCATATGGAAGTTAATCGAAAAGACGTAGGGAAAGAAGCCTTAATGGTAATTGAAGTAGACCAAAATGTAGATGACGCGGTGTTAAAAGAATTAGAGAATGCAGATCACATTATTCAAATATCAAAGATTGTTAGCTAACTAGAGAGAGGAGTTTTCACATGTTTCGAACGGTTGCGGAATTAGTGGAAATCGCTGAAAAGGAAAATATTTTAATTTCAGAGGTAATGATTCGTCAAGAGATGGATGTGAAAAATTGTACTCGCGATGAAGTATTTGCTGATATGGAAAAGAATTTAGAAGTGATGGAACAGGCAATTGAGGACAGTTTAGAAGGTGTTGAATCTGTTACTGGATTAACTGGGGGAGATGCAGTTAGAATCCAAACCTATATGAAAGAACAGACGCCTTTATCTGGTAATTTATTACTAGATGCTGTTAGTAAGGCAATGGGTACAAACGAGGTTAATGCTGCGATGGGTACGATCTGTGCAACTCCAACAGCAGGGAGTGCTGGTTGTGTTCCGGGAACATTGTTTGCTGTGAAAAACCAATTGAATCCAACAAGAGAACAAATGATCCGCTACCTGTTTACAGCAGGTGCTTTCGGTTTTGTTGTTGCTAACAATGCTTTTATTTCTGGAGCAGCTGGAGGGTGTCAAGCGGAAGTTGGATCTGCTGGTGCAATGGCTTCTGCTGCTATCGTTGAAATGGCAGGTGGAACACCACAGCAATCCGCAGATGCATTTGCAATAACGTTAAAGAATATGCTCGGATTAGTATGTGATCCAGTTGCTGGACTTGTAGAAGTTCCGTGTGTGAAACGTAATGCTGCTGGATCTTCGTTGGCAATTGTTTCGGCTGACATGGCTTTAGCAGGCGTGACAAGTAGAATACCTTGTGATGAAGTAATAGGCGCAATGTATCGAATTGGTAAACAAATGCCTTCTAGCTTACGGGAAACTGGTGAAGGTGGGCTTGCTGATACACCGACAGGACGTCTACTAAAAGAAAAAATATTTGGAATGTCCGTATAGAAAGAGTGATTAAAATGCTAAGTGAAGCAGTTGTGAATGTAAAAGGTATCGGTGATAAATTTGCGGAAGAATTAGCTGGAATGGGAGTTCATTCGATAGAAGATCTTCTATTATATTTTCCAAATCGATATGACGTTTTTGAAGTTAGACCTCTTAGCGAGTTAATTCATGAAGATAAAGTAACGATTGAGGGAAGGGTATTAAATGCCCCTTCTCTCTCCTTTTATGGGAAGAAAAAATCTAGACTTATGTTCAACGTTGAAGTTGAAAATGTAGTAGTACGAGCAGTGATGTTTAACCGAGCATTTGCGAAAAAACAACTACAAATTGGTGATACTGTAACTTTAACTGGGAAATGGGATGCACATCGTTTACAAATAACCGTTAGTAATTACAAAAAAGGTCCTGCGGAGAGTCAAGCAACTATTCAGCCGATCTATTCCGTAAAGGGAAATGTTTCAAATGTAAAATTAAAAAAAGCGATCCAAACTGCAATTCAAAATTATGGTGAACATGTTACGGAATTGCTGCCTTCAGATTATTTAACTTCCTATAAACTTCCAACTCGTATAAATGCGATCAAATCCATGCATTTTCCAAGCAATCGACAGGCGCTTAAACATGCTCGTAGAAGGTTTACATATGAGGAATTTTTGCTATTTCAGCTTAAAGTCCAATTGTTAAGAAAGCTTAAAAGAGAAGCGACACAAGGTAATGCTCAATTATTTCAAGCGCAAAAAGTTAAGGATTTTATCAATGATTTTCCATTTCGCTTAACAGGAGCTCAAGAAAGATCTTTACAGCAAATACTAGCTGATTTAAAATCTCCTTTCCGCATGAATCGTCTTTTACAGGGGGATGTTGGATCTGGAAAAACAGCAGTAGCTGCTATAGCACTTTATGCATCCATTACAGCAAATAAACAAGGTGCATTAATGGTACCGACGGAAATCCTAGCTGAGCAACACTTCCAATCACTGAAAGAGCTTTTTGGTGACCGCGCTAAAATTGTTCTATTAACTGGTTCCGTGAAAGGGAAAAAAAGAAAAGAAATTTTATCGGCAATTCAAAATAATGAAGTTCAAATTGTTGTAGGGACACATGCATTAATCCAAGATGATGTTTTCTTCCATGACTTAGGTTTTGTAATTGTTGATGAACAGCACCGATTTGGTGTGGAGCAGAGGAGAACACTAAGAGAAAAGGGATTACAGCCGGATGTTTTATTTATGACGGCAACACCTATACCACGAACATTAGCGATAACGGCGTTCGGTGACATGGATGTATCTGTTATAGATCAAATGCCAGCTGGTAGAAAAGAAATTGAAACGTATTGGACAAAAGCGAATACCTTTGATCGCATTCTACAATTTATTGAAAAAAGAATCCAAGCTGGAGAACAAGCGTATGTTATTTGCCCACTAATTGAAGAATCTGACAAGCTAGATATACAAGACGCCGTAGAATTATACCATCAACTGGTAGAATATTATGATTCTAGTATCCAGGTTGGTTTGATGCATGGGAGATTGCATGCTGAAGAAAAGGATCAAGTCATGCAACAATTTGCACGTAACGAAGTTCAAGTCCTTGTTTCTACAACAGTTGTTGAAGTTGGGGTAAACGTCCCAAATGCGACAATAATGGTTATTTACGATGCGGAACGCTTTGGTTTATCTCAATTACACCAACTTCGAGGTCGAGTTGGGAGAGGTGATAAACAAAGCTACTGTATTTTAATTGCGGATCCAAAAGGTGAAGTTGGAAAAGAGCGAATGAAAATAATGACCGAAACAAATAATGGGTTTGAATTGGCAGAACAGGACCTTAAATTACGTGGCCCTGGTGACTTCTTTGGAAAAAAGCAAAGTGGAATGCCGGAGTTTAAAGTCGCAGATATGGTACATGACTATAGAGCTTTAGAGACTGCGCGAAATGATGCGCAATTCATTCTATCTCAAAATTTATTAGAGGAAGATCCTACATACCATGAACTTAAGGTTCATATGGAAAATGAAGGGATTTATACTAAAAAGCTGGATTAATCTTACTTGCATAAATTAATCTGGTATTATATATTACTATTAAGACCAAGTCATAAAAATAATAAATTGATAAACAAATGAATAATAATTACAAAGTGGATGGTGTTTGAAATGAAGATCCCAAAGGGTAGACGGCAGGAATTGCTAAAAGAAACGATTGAACAAACACCTTTTATTACCGATGAAGAATTGGCAAAAAAGTTCTCTGTAAGTATTCAAACCGTTCGACTGGATCGAATGGAGCTTTCCATACCCGAGCTACGTGAGCGGATAAAAACGGTAGCTACGAACCAATGGAATGAAACGGTAAGAGCATTGCCTTTAGAAGATGTAATAGGGGAAATAATTGATTTAGAATTAGACAAGCGAGCAATTTCTATTTTAGACATTAGTCAAGAGCATGTATTTACAAGAAATAATATTGCAAGAGGTCATCATCTGTTTGCACAAGCCAATTCATTAGCAGTCGCGGTCATAAATGATGAATTGGCATTAACCGCTCAATCTGAAATTAGGTTTATGAGACAAGTTAAACAAGGGGAGCGAGTAGTAGCAAAAGCTGAAGTAGATGGCACCACTGAAAAAGGATTAACTATTGTACGAGTGAATAGTACAGTTGAAAACGAGCAAGTATTTACGGGTATTTTTCAAATGTATCGCTCAGCCGAAGACAAAGGAGGCAATTAAATGAGATTAGCTATTGATGCGATGGGTGGAGACCATGCTCCTGATGAAATTGTCAAGGGTGCAGTAGAAGCCGCCAATAACATAGATCACTTACATATTACTTTAGTTGGTGATGAAGAAAGAATTAAACCGTTACTTAATAATGAATCAAACATAGATATCATACATACAACCGAAGTAATTACCGGGGATGATGAGCCGGTACGAGCAGTACGTCGTAAAAAGAATGCTTCATTAGTATTGATGGCAAATGAAGTAAAAGAAGGGCGTGCAGACGCTTGTATTTCTGCAGGGAATACAGGGGCGCTAATGAGTGCGGGATTATTCGTGGTTGGCAGAATACCTGGTATTGAGCGTCCTGCTCTAAGTCCAACCCTTCCAACCGTTGAAGGGAAAGGATTTTTATTGTTAGATGTTGGAGCAAATGTTGATGCCAAACCACAACACCTCGTACAATATGGTATTATGGGTTCCATTTACATGGAAAAGGTGCGTTCAATATCTAATCCAACAGTCGGTTTATTGAACGTTGGAACAGAAGATGGAAAAGGGAATGACCTAACGAAAAAAGCTTTTCAGCAATTAACGGAAGCGCCCGTTAATTTTATTGGTAATGTGGAAGCACGTGATTTATTGACTGGTGTAGCAGATGTTGTCGTTACCGACGGTTTTAGCGGTAATGTAGCATTGAAAACAATTGAAGGTACTGCTTCTGCGATGTTTTCTATGTTAAAAGAAACCTTTATGGGATCGCTGAAGACAAAAATTGCTGCGGGAATGATGAAATCAGACCTTAAATATTTAAAAAATAAACTAGACTATTCCGAGTACGGAGGTGCAGGCTTGTTTGGTTTAGCTGCTCCAGTAATTAAGGCTCACGGGTCATCAAATCAGAGAGCAATTTTCAGTGCAATTAAACAAGCATGTCATATGGTTGATAATGAAGTGACGAAAACGATAAAAGAAACAATAGAAGCAAATCAGGAGGGGACTGAATGAAACGAGTAGCATTTATGTTTCCGGGACAGGGTTCACAAACTGTAGGAATGGGGAAAGAAATTTATGATGAATTTCCAACGGTTCAAGCCTTGTACGAAACAGCAAATGAAGTTTTAAATAAAGACCTACAGACACTTATGTTTGAAGGGCCAAAGGAAACGTTGACGGAGACGGAAAACGCGCAACCAGCTTTGTTATTGTCTAGCATTGCCATACATACCATATTAGAAAATGAAGACATTCATCCTGTCATGACAATTGGTCATAGCTTAGGGGAATATAGTGCATTGGTTGCAGCTGGATCTCTTTCTTTAGAAGAAGCTTTGCCACTAGTACGTACCCGAGGTCGCTTAATGGAAGATGCCTTTCCTAAAGGAAAAGGTACAATGGCCGCTGTACTAGGGATGAACGAGGGAGATATCCAAGAGGTATTAAATGACATTACGGACGAAGTTGTTGATATTGCAAACTTAAATTGCCCTGGACAAATTGTTATATCTGGTTCAAGGGAAGGAATTGAACAAGCTACTAGTATTTTAAAAGAAAATGGGGCTAAACGCGTTTTGCCGTTGAATGTAAGTGGTCCTTTTCACTCTAGATTAATGGAACCTGCAAATGAGGAATTTGCAAAGTATTTAGATGAAGTATCAATCAATGATGCGCGTCTTCCAGTTACCGCGAATGTCACTGCAAAACCTGTTACGGATAACGAAGAAATTAAGGAATTACTATTAAAGCAATTATATTCTCCTGTTCGGTTTGAAGAGTCAATTCGTAATATGATGAATGAAGATATCGATGCTTTTGTGGAAGTTGGAAATGGTAAGGTATTAAGTGGGCTGGTTAAAAAAATTGACCGAAAATCGAAAACCTTTGCCATTCAAGATATTGCATCGTTAAATGAATTTCTAAAATGGTTTAAGGAGGATGCGTAAATGTTAAATGGGAAAAGTGCACTAGTAACTGGAGCTTCCAGAGGAATTGGCCGCTCTATTGCTTTGGAACTAGCTAGGCAAGGGGCTAATGTCGCGGTAAACTATGCTGGTAGTGAAGCAAAAGCCCAAGCAGTTGTTGAAGAAATTGAGCAACTCGGTGTAAAGGCAATGAAAATTCAAGCAGACGTATCAAATGAAGACAGTGTAAAAGAAATGATCAAGTCAGTAGTAAATGAGTTTGGAAGCTTAGATATTTTGGTGAATAATGCAGGCATTACGAGAGATAATTTATTAATGCGAATGAAAGAAGAAGAATTTGATCAAGTTATTAACACCAATTTAAAAGGTGTGTTTGTATGCACCAAGTCAGTTACACGACAAATGATGAAACAAAAATCCGGCAGAATTATTAATGTGGCATCTATTGTAGGTGTAAGTGGTAACCCTGGGCAAGCTAATTATGTAGCTGCTAAAGCAGGGGTTATCGGATTGACAAAAACGACAGCTAAAGAATTAGCATCTCGTAATATTCTAGTAAATGCTGTTGCTCCAGGGTTTATTTCTACAGATATGACCGATGAATTGACAGACGAGCAACGAGAGGGGATGCTAGGCATGATTCCTTTAGCAAAATTAGGTACACCAGAAGATGTAGCGAAAGTTGTTCGTTTCCTAGCCTCAGATGACGCGAATTACATTACTGGACAAACCATTCATATTGATGGTGGAATGGTAATGTGAAGATAAAGCTTCCGTTGAAATAAACGAAGCTTTTAACGATGACAAATTCTTGAAAGGAGGTGAAATAGATGGCAGACGTATTCGATCGTGTAAAAGAAATCATCGTTGATAAATTAGATGTGGAAGAATCGAAAGTAACGATGGAGGCCTCATTCAAAGATGATCTTGAAGCAGATTCATTAGATGTTGTTGAACTTGTAATGGAATTAGAGGATGAGTTTGACATGGAAATCGCTGATGAAGAAGCAGAGAAAATAAATACTGTTGGTGATGCTGTTAATTACATAAACAGTTTACAGTCATAATATGGGAGCTTTTACGGGATATCCCCGAACAGCTACCTGATTTCATGTTGAAAGTCTCGTGTAAAACGAGACTTTCCGTATATCTTTTTTGTATAGAGGTGTCATTCAAATGAATGTTGCGCAATTAGAACAACAATTAAATGTAACGTTTCACAACCATTCTTTATTAAAGCAAGCATTTACACATTCATCTTATGTGAATGAGCATCGTGATCAATCTTTTTCGGATAATGAACGTTTAGAGTTTCTTGGAGATGCTGTTTTGGAATTAGGTGTATCTCAGTATTTATATCGTAAAAACCCAACAATGCCTGAAGGCGAAATGACAAAATTACGGGCGTCAATTGTATGTGAGCCTTCTCTCTATAATTTTGCAAAAGAGCTTCAGTTTGGGAATCACTTATTTCTAGGTAAAGGAGAAGAACTTACCGGCGGACGTGATCGACCAGCATTATTAGCTGATGTGTTTGAGGCATTTCTTGGCGCACTTTATTTAGATCAAGGCTTTGATACAGCGTTACAATTTTTAGAGCAAAACGTTTTTCCGAAGATAGATACTGGTGCTTTTTCATATGGGATGGATTATAAAAGTCAATTGCAAGAATTTGTTCAACAGGAAAAAAATCAGAAAATAGAATATCATATCATTGAAGAAAAAGGCCCATCACATAATAAAGAATTTGTCGCAGAAGTGATTGTTAAAGAGGGAATAACTGGTATGGGTGTTGGCCGGACAAAAAAAGAAGCAGAGCAACGAGCTGCCAAAAAAGTATTAGATACTTTTCAAAGATAAACGAAAAAGAGAGACTGTAATTTATTCGCTAGTACAGTCTCTTTTCTATTCATAATTTTACTGTCTAGTCTTTATTAATAGTAGTACTCAGCTTTAAGATAGGCCAACTGTGCAAGCTTAATAGAGTAACGGTTATAATAAATTGAGAGATGTGTTATTTCTTCCTCACGTTACGTAGTTCCTCGATAAAAGCTTGTGTTTCCGAAGTGCTTAATTGCCCTTTTTGAGAAACAACTTCATAAAGAAATTTGATGTCCTCGTATTTATTTAAGTCGTAATCTTCTGCATCCATCACAGAACGGTTTACTACATTTAACTTCTCTGCTAGTTCATCAAGAATGAACTTTAGGTTTTCTTGGGTTGGATTTTCTAAATTCATATGTACACCTCTTTACATTTGACTATAACAAATAGCTTCATCTTTTTGATACGCTTCTTTTGTTACTACTTTTATGATAAAATAAATGCGTTAAAAAGCCAACTTCTATTTTTATAATTTTGAAATATAAAGTCGCAATAAGCCTTGAAAAAGAACAGGTTTTACTATAATTTTAGGGGAACAGATAGTATTTTACATACATCGTGTCAGTTTTCTATTAGGAGAATGATTATGTTTTTAAAACGATTAGAAAGTGTGGGGTTTAAATCTTTTGCTGAGCGAATTCAAGTTGATTTCGTTCCGGGAGTTACAGCAGTAGTGGGCCCCAATGGGAGCGGGAAAAGTAATATTACCGATGCAATTCGCTGGGTGTTAGGAGAACAGTCTGCGAAATCTTTACGTGGATCGAAAATGGAGGATATTATCTTTCAAGGAAGTGATACGAGAAGAGCGTTAAATGTTGCGGAAGTGTCATTAGTACTCGACAACTCTGACCAAGCACTTCCGTTAGATTATGAAGAAGTAAGTGTAACGCGTCGTGTCTACCGTTCCGGGGAGAGTGAATTCTATATTAATAAACAATCCTGTCGGTTAAAAGATATTGTTGATCTATTCATGGACTCCGGGTTAGGGAGAGAAGCTTTTTCTATTATTAGTCAAGGGAAGGTTGAAGAAATTTTAAGCTCTAAGGCGGAGGAACGTAGGACGATCTTTGAGGAAGCTGCAGGAGTGTTAAAATATAAACAACGAAAAAAGAAAGCAGAGTATAAATTAGCCGAAACGCAGGAGAACCTGAATCGTGTGGAAGATATTATTCACGAAATTGAGCAACAGATTGATCCATTACAACAACAAGCTGAAACGGCTCAGGAATACTTGAAGCAAAAGGAGTTACTAAAAGAACACGAAATATCATTATTAGTCACAGAAATAGAACATCTCCATAATGATTGGCAGCAATTATTAAACGAAATTGACCAAGAAAAAATGAAGGAAATTGAAGTTAAAACGACTATTCAGCAAAAAGAAGCGAAGTTAGAAACGGAAAGAAATGAAATTGAGAAGATAGATGACGAAATTGAAGAACTTCAAGCAAAACTTCTAACGACTACGCAATTATTGGAACAATATGAAGGAAAAAAACAAGTTTTTCAGGAGCGTTCCAAGCATTACGAAGAAAATAAAAAAAAGCTTGAAGCTCAAAAGAAAGATGCTTTAGAACGTGTTGAAAAATTGGAAATGGAATTAGCAGAAGAAAAGTCAACACTTAACAAATTGCAGGAGCAACGAGCAAAAACAAAACAAACTGTGGATGAATTAGAACAAAAATTAACAACTGAAGGCGAAAATATAGTAGAGCAAATAGAAGAATTGAAGTCGGAGTATATTGAATACTTAAATGATCAGGCCGCACTCCGAAATGAAAGACAAACCATCCAACAGCAAATGCAGCAAATCACGACTAAAAAAGATAAACAAGCAGATAAATTTCAAGACTTAATAAATCTTCGTGATGAATACTCGGAACAGAAAAAACAAAAGAGTACAGAACTAGAAGAAATGGAACAACAATACAATGGACAAACATCCAAGCTGAAGGAATTAAAAGTAGAATTAGAGGAAGAACGTACTTCTTTTCAGGATGCACAAGCGAAGTTATATCAAGGGTATCAGCATATTGAAAAAGTGAAATCTAAAAAAGAGATGCTTGAAGATATGAAAGAAGACTTTCAAGGTTTTTTTCAAGGGGTTAAAGCTATATTAAAGGCAAGAGAAGAAAAGCAGCTTGAAAACATTCATGGTGCTGTGATCGAATTAGTTGATGTTCCTAAAGCATATATTACCGCAATAGAAACGGTGTTGGGTGGGCAAGCACAACACATTATTGTAGAAAATGACCAAAGTGCGAGAAATGCCATTTCTTGGTTGAAGAGAACGAATAGCGGAAGGGCTACATTTTTACCACTAGGCTCCATACAACCACGCTTTATCATAAAGGAAAGTCTACAAAAAATAACCGACCATCCAGGATTTGTAGGCGTTGCTTCTGATTTAGTTTCATCCCAAAGTAAATTCCAAAAAGCCATTAATCATCTGATGGGGCATGTAGTTATTGCGAAAACATTAAAGGATGCAAACGAAATTGCGAATCTAGTTATGCGTAAATACCGAATAGTGACCTTGGAGGGGGATGTTGTAAATCCAGGTGGTTCTATGTCAGGTGGTGCTCAAAAGAAAACGAATCAATCTCTATTCACTCGTGAAAAGGATTTACAAGAATTAACAGATAAACTTGCTGATTACGAGAAAAAAGCACAACGCTTTGAGCAGCAGGTTCAAAATCAAAAGAATCAGATCAAGTTGAAAGAAAATGAAATAGAAGCTCTAGAAGCAACTTTAAGTGAAACACAACATTTCTATGATCAAGCAAAGACTGCATTTAATGAGATTAATATGAAGTTACGGTCTCTTAATGAAAACCTGTCTTTATACGATCAGGATAAACAGCAATTCAATCAAGAAAGTAATCAACTTCTTCAAAGGGATAAAGAAATTATACGTAATCTAGAGGAGATTGAACAAAAACTGAGCGACATTCAAGTGAAAATTGATCAGCTAACGGAGCAGGAAAAATCCTTTAAAGAAAATCGGGAACAACTTCAACAAGAGCTTCACCAAAATCAGGTATCACTTGCTGAACAAGAAGAACGTTTGAAAAACCAGCGTTTAAAGACACGTACGCTACATGAACAAATCGAAGAATTACGTGAGCAGCTTGACGTTTATACCAATGAGTTAGAGCAATTAATCGCATTAAAACATGGTGAAGAGACAGAAGAAGAAATGGATGCTTCGATTCATCAAACAAAAGCTGAAAAAGATACGATTACGGAATCGATCCAAACGAAACGATCGGAGCGAACAAAGCAAACTCAATTGATGCAAGATCAAGAAAGGGAGCTAAAAGAAGAAACAAAACAACATCAGGTGCTCTCTCAAACAATCCAACACAAAGAGGTAAAAGCAAACCGTTTAGACGTTGATTTAGAGAATAAGTTATCACATTTACAAACGGAATATACAATGACTTTCGAAAAGGCAAAGCAGTCCTATCCGAAAACAGATGATGTTGAAAAAACTAAATCGAAAGTAAAGGAAATAAAATGGAGTATCGAGCAGTTAGGAACCGTAAATATAGGTGCGATTGATGAATATGAGCGGATATCGGAGCGCTATCAATTCTTGATCGAACAAAAGACAGATTTGGTAGAAGCTAAGGAGACGATGTATACAGTTATTGCCGAAATGGATGAAGAGATGGAAAAGTTATTTAATGACACCTTTACTCAAATAAAAGAAGAGTTTGCGATCGTCTTCAAAGAACTATTTGGTGGTGGACGGGCTGAACTGAAATTGACCGATCCAAAAAGTTTATTAGATACAGGCGTTGACATTATTGCTCAACCTCCAGGTAAGAAACTACAAAACTTAGGTTTGCTATCTGGTGGGGAACGTGCATTAACTGCAATTGCATTACTGTTTGCAATTTTACGCGTTCGACCAGTTCCGTTTTGTGTATTAGATGAGGTAGAAGCGGCATTAGATGAGGCAAATGTTGCCCGCTTTGCAAAATATGTAAAAATGTATAGTGAAAACACCCAATTTATTGTCATCACCCATCGTAAAGGTACAATGGAAGAATCTGATGTGCTTTACGGTGTTACCATGCAAGAATCTGGTGTATCACGATTAGTATCGGTTCGACTCGAGGAAACGAAGGAATTAATTGAATCATAAGGAGTGTTGGATGATGGGCTTCATGGATAAACTAAAAAATAAATTTAAACAAAAAGATAACGAAGAAGTATCAACAAAATATAAAGAAGGTATGAAAAAAACAAGAAATTCTTTTTCTGGGAAAATTAACGATTTAATTGCCCGTTATCGCAAAGTAGATGAAGATTTTTTTGAAGAATTAGAGGAAGTATTAATTTCAGCAGATGTTGGCGTTATGACGGTAATGGATCTTATTGATGAATTAAAAATGGAAGTGAAACGTCAAAAAATAAAAGATTCAAGCGATATCAAAGAAGTTATTTCTGAAAAATTAGTGGAAATCTACTATGGTGATGATGATGAAGAAATAGAAGAAGTCAACCTACAAGAAAATGAGCTTTCCATTATCCTAGTCGTAGGTGTAAACGGAGTTGGTAAAACAACCTCGATTGGGAAGCTAGCACATCAATTAAAAAGCGAAGGCAAAAATGTTGTATTAGCTGCGGGAGATACATTTCGAGCAGGTGCGATAGAACAACTAGAGGTCTGGGGAGAACGTGCAGAAGTAGATGTAATCAAACACCAAGAAGGTAGTGATCCTGCTGCTGTTATTTTTGACGGTATTAAAGCAGCAAAATCTCGACAAGCGGATGTGTTAATTTGTGATACAGCAGGAAGGTTACAAAATAAAGTGAATCTGATGAATGAGCTTTCTAAAGTGAAACGTGTTATTGAACGAGAAGTTCCAGGTGCACCACATGAAGTATTGCTTGTATTGGATGCGACTACTGGACAAAATGCTTTGAGCCAAGCGAAAACCTTTTCTGAAGCAACGGACGTATCCGGTATCGTGCTAACAAAGTTAGATGGAACAGCAAAGGGTGGTATTGTCCTCGCGATTCGACACGAATTAGAGATTCCTGTTAAATTTGTTGGGCTGGGTGAGCAAATAGAAGATTTACAAAAATTTAACGCAAATGCTTTTGTCTATGGATTATTTGCTGATATGTTGGAAGAGGATCCAAGTTAGGAATAGGTGGAATGAACTTGACAATCGTTCTATTTATTCGTTAAGATAAAATGTAAAGGAAATTCACTTAACAAGGGGTGTAGGCATGCTAGAAAAAACAACACGGATGAATTATTTATTAGATTTTTACCAAGCATTATTAACACCCAAACAACGTAATTATATGGAAATGTATTATTTGGAAGATTATTCTTTAGGTGAAATTTCTGAGTTATTCCAAGTATCACGCCAAGCAGTATATGATAATATTAAGCGAACAGAATCCATGTTGGAGTCTTATGAGGAGAAATTACACTTATACGATAAATTTCAACAACGTTCGAAACTAATGGAAAAACTAAGTGATGAAGCTAGTGATTTAGATTCGGATCAATTGAGTTCGTTAATAAATCAATTAAAAGAAATAGATTAGGGGGAACCCTCGATGGCATTTGAAGGATTAGCCGATCGTTTACAAGATACAATTAAAAAGATCACTGGTAAAGGAAAGGTTTCTGAGCAAGATGTAAAAGAAATGACTCGTGAAGTTCGTTTAGCTTTGTTAGAAGCGGATGTTAATTTTAAAGTAGTCAAAGATTTAATCAAGCGTATTAAAGAGCGGGCTGTTGGACAGGAAGTTATGGAAAGCCTAACACCTGGACAACAAGTAATTAAAGTGGTAAAAGAAGAACTAACCGAATTGATGGGTGGAGAGCAAAGTAAGATTGCGGTAGCTGATCGCTCCCCTACCGTTATCATGATGGTTGGTCTACAAGGTGCAGGTAAAACGACAACTACCGGTAAACTTGCTAATCACTTACGTAAAAAACATAATCGCTCTCCACTATTGGTTGCTTGTGATGTGTATCGTCCTGCTGCAATTAAACAATTAGAAACGCTAGGTCAACAATTAGACATGCCTGTATTTTCAAAGGGTACGGATGCTAATCCAGTTGATATAGCCAAAGAAGCTATTGATAAAGCAAAAGAAGATCATAATGATTATGTGATTATTGATACAGCTGGTCGTCTACATGTTGATTCTGATTTAATGGAAGAGCTTGACCAAATAAAAGAAACGGTTAATCCAAATGAGATTTTCTTAGTAGTGGACGCCATGACCGGTCAAGATGCTGTCAATGTCGCAGAAAGCTTTAATGAGCAATTAGATGTGTCTGGTGTAGTTTTAACGAAGCTTGATGGGGATACACGTGGTGGTGCTGCGCTTTCCATTAAAGCGGTCACTAATAAACCAATTAAATTTGCGGGTATGGGGGAAAAGCTGGATCAACTAGAACCTTTCCACCCAGAACGTATGGCCTCTCGCATATTGGGTATGGGTGATGTGCTATCTTTAATTGAAAAGGCACAAACGAATGTAGACGAAAAGCAAGCGAAGCAGTTAGAAGAAAAAATGCGCACCATGTCGTTTACATTTGATGACTTTTTAGAGCAAATGGGTCAAGTGAAAAACATGGGACCACTAGAAGATTTAATGGCGATGATACCTGGAGCAAACAAGATGAAGGGATTGAAAAATGCGCAAATTGATGAGAAACAACTTTCTCATGTTGAAGCAATCATTCAATCGATGACAAAAAAAGAACGTCAGGATCCTAGCTTAATGAATGCAAGTCGTAAAAAACGGATTGCAAAAGGTTCCGGAACGTCTGTTTCTCAAGTGAATCGTTTGTTAAAACAGTTTGACGAGATGAAGAAAATGATGAAGCAGATGACAAACATGCAAAAAGGGAAAAAAGGAAAAGGGATGAAATTTCCTTTTATGTAAGAGGTATATAAGGAATTATGCAGCACTATATTTCTCTAAAAAGGACTCTGAAGAATAATAATTATAAGTTTTGTTATGTTGTAATGTAAAAACACTTTACAGACGAACAAGTTTCTGTTAGAATCTAAACTTGTGATAAACATTTTAGATAAACATAATTATGGAGGTGCAAGACACATGGCAGTAAAAATTCGTTTAAAACGTATGGGATCAAAAAGAAACCCATTTTACCGTATCGTAGTAGCTGATTCACGTTCTCCACGTGATGGACGTTCTATTGAACAAATTGGAACTTATAACCCAGTAGTTAATCCAGTTGAAGTAAAAATAGATGAAGAAAAAGCACTTGATTGGATGACCAAAGGTGCAAAACCAAGTGATACAGTACGCAACCTTTTCTCAAATGAAGGCATCATGAAAAAATTCCACGAACAGAAAAATCAATAGTAAAGTAGTGTGATAATCATGAAAGCCCTAATCGAATCGATCGTTACTCCTCTTGTAGATCATCCGGAAGATGTTGTTGTAAATGAAAAAGTAGAAGAATCGAAAGTAGTTTACCATCTTACGGTTAATCAAGATGATGTAGGGAAAGTTATTGGAAAGAATGGGCGTATTGCAAAAGCGATCCGAACAGTTGTATATGCAGCTAAAACGGATGCTAACAAGCGAATTTATTTGGATATCATGTAAAGGGAAAGGGGATACCTTTCCCTTTTTACACATCTCTGGGGAATAAAATAAGATTTAGTTTGTGGGGGGATTAGAATGGAAATAATGAAGAAAGTCCTAATCAAACAAATTATTACAGAGAAAAGTAAAGATAAATTGAAAGCTAAATTTTCTGATGCAAAAATGCGACTTGAGCAAGAGTGTCAACAACTCTTATTTGAACAACGGAAATTACAAAATAAACCGGGAGTTTCCAAACAGGATATTTCAGAACGCTTTCAGCAGGAAATTAATAAACGTAAGGAAAAATTAAGACTAATTGATTTTAAAATAGATCAATTGGATATGCTAGCTATTGGTAGTGAAATCGTTGAAAAAGAAGTTGAAGCTCTTGTTGAAGTGAGTGTTGGATCTCATTGGAATGAAATAATGGAACAAACAGCAATTGTCATCAAAGATGATGTTGTTGTAAGGATCGATAAATAGCGGGTGAGGTTATGACAGATAATATGTACAATATAGGTAAGATAGTGAACACACATGGTATTCGAGGAGAAGTCAAAGTACTTCGTATTAGTGATTTTGATGAACGGTTTCAAGTTGGAAAGACCGTTTACATAGATAAGGGGTCGAAAGAAAGCACGGCTTTAATTATCGATGGACATCGAGTACATAAAGGTTTCGATCTACTACATTTTGAGGGTTACGATAATATTAATGATGTAGAGCATTTCAAAGGTTGTTATCTAAAGATTTCAGAGGAACAACAAACAGAGTTACTGGAGAATGAGTTTTACTACCATGAAATTATTGGATGTGAAGTAAAGACGACATCTGAGGAACTATTAGGTGTTGTTAAGGAAATCTTATCACCTGGTGCGAATGATGTATGGGTTATTAAACCCAAAAAAGGGAAAGATATTCTAATTCCATACATTGAAGAGGTTGTTAAAACAATCGATGTGGAGGAAAAACTTATTGTCATTGAACCAATGGAAGGATTGTTAGATTAATGCATATTGATATTTTAACACTTTTTCCAGAAATGATTGACCCAATCTTTCAATCCTCTATACTAAAAAAAGCGCAGGAAAAACAAAAATTCAGTTACAATTTAGTGAATTTCCGTGATTATACTACGAACAAACATAATAAAGTAGATGATTACCCTTATGGCGGTGGAGCTGGCATGGTGCTAACTCCTCAACCTGTTTTTGATGCTGTGGAATCCGTAAAACAAGAAAAAGCTACAAAACCACGAGTTGTCTTAATGTGTCCACAAGGTGAAACATTTAATCAGAAAAAAGCGGAAGAACTAGCAAAGGAAGACCATTTAATATTTATTTGTGGCCATTATGAAGGCTATGACGAACGGATTAGGGAGCATCTTATAACAGACGAAGTATCAATTGGTGATTATGTTTTAACAGGTGGAGAACTAGGTGCTATGGTTGTGGTTGATAGTGTTGTTCGCTTGCTGCCAGAAGTTTTAGGTAATGAAGAATCTGCACCTCAAGATTCTTTTTCTACAGGATTACTAGAGCATCCTCATTATACACGTCCCGCTGATTTTAGGGGAATGAAGGTCCCGGATATTCTGCTTTCGGGTGATCACGCAAAAATTGATCAGTGGCGTAAAAAAGAATCTCTAAAACGGACTTATCAAAGGCGTAAGGAATTACTGGATCATCATCAATTATCTCCTGCGGAAAAAGAGATGCTAGATGAGTTAAAAGATGAATTGTAATTTTGCCTCGAAAAAATATATTGATAGTTGATCAAATTAATCTATTATGGTATATTAATTATTGTGCTTAAGTGCGATTAAGCACGTATAAACGATGTTCCGCTGTCCCTTATTGAGATAAAGAGCATTGGTTTGGAAGGAGTGAAGCAGGATGCAAAAATTAATCGAAGACATCACAAAAGATCAACTTCGTACGGATCATCCTGATTTCCGCCCAGGTGACACTGTAAAAGTTCACGTTAAAGTTGTTGAAGGAACTCGTGAACGTATTCAGGTTTTCGAAGGTGTTGTTATCAAACGCCAAAACGGTGGAATCAGCGAGACATTTACAGTAAGAAAGATTTCTTACGGTGTAGGTGTTGAACGTACTTTCCCAGTACATTCACCTCGTATTGATAAAATCGAAGTTTCACGTCGTGGTATTGTTCGTCGTGCGAAACTATACTATCTTCGTAACCTACGTGGAAAAGCAGCACGTATTAAAGAGCGTCGATAATAATTATGGTTCGAAAAGGAGCTTTGCACTATGCGCAGGCTCCTTTTTACGTATAATAACTAGTAATATTGAATAGTTCCTATCAGCACGTTAAAAATAACTATAGTATACATATTTGTATGTCGGGGGTTAAGACATGGCAAAACGGAAAAGTGAGTGGTTTGACTGGGTAAAAGCATTGTTAATTGCTTTCGCATTAGCATTTATTGTACGAACGTTTTTATTCACTCCAATTATCGTTGATGGTCCTTCAATGCTACCAACATTACATGATCGAGATCAGATGATTGTGAATAAATTTAAATATCGTATTAATGAAGCTGAACGATTTGACATTGTTGTGTTTCACGCTTCTGATAAAAAGGATTTTATTAAGCGGGTAATTGGTCTGCCAGGTGAACATGTTGCTTATCAAGATAACGTATTATACATAGATGGTGAGCCAGTAGAAGAACCTTTTTACGAGGATATACAGGACGATGTGTTACCAAATCCAGGACCGACAAATGATTTTACACTTGAAGAACTTCCAGGAGAGCATCGTGTTATTCCAGATGACCATGTTCTTGTTCTGGGGGATAATCGTAATAATTCTACCGACAGTAGAAGATTAGGTGTAATTTCGATGGACCAGATTGTTGGGACAACAAGTCTAATTTATTGGCCATTCGATCGCATGCAAACGATAGGAAAGTAGGTGTTTCACATGACAATACAATGGTTTCCAGGCCATATGGCTAAGGCAAGAAGAGAAGTCGAGGAAAAACTAAAGCTTGTGGATTTTGTAATGGAGCTAGTGGATGCACGTGCACCATTATCTTCTCAAAATCCAATGCTTCAACAGGTTTTACAAAATAAGCCGAAAATGATTGTTTTAATGAAGCGGGACTTAGCGGATCATAAAGAAACAGAGAAGTGGATCTCCTATTTTAAAGACAGAGATATAACTGCGATTTCAATTAATGTTAATGATAAAGCGGACATCAAACGAGTTATCCAATTGGCAAAAGAACTTGGTCAAGAAAAAATGGAAAAACTGAAGAAAAAAGGTATACAGCCTAGGCCAGCAAGAGCAATGATAGTTGGGATACCAAATGTCGGAAAGTCAACTTTAATTAATCGACTTGCTAATAAAAAAATTGCAAAGACTGGTGACCGCCCGGGTGTAACGAGACATCAACTGTGGATTAAAGTAAAAAAAGATTTTGAACTACTAGATACACCTGGAATATTATGGCCAAAGTTTGAAGAAGAAGTAGTCGGATATCGACTTGCTGCTATTGGTACAATCAAGGATCAATTGCTTTCTTTACAGGATATTGTCGCCTTTGTTATAAAATACATGCAACAATATTATCCGAAGCAACTGATCGATCGTTATCAAATTCATCCCGATACAGAAGATATGTGGGATATTTTTGTTACAATAGGGAAGCAACATGGGGCATTAGAAAGTGGAGGAAATGTAAATTTTGATAAAGTATCCGATATTGTTTTACGTGATCTACGAACAGGACGATTAGGTAATATCACGTTGGAAACTCCAGATGAGAACTAATTTGTTGGCATACAACCTTAGGGGCTGTATGCCTTACTTTATTCTAACATTTTTAGAAGTTTGAACCGATATAGATATAGGAAGTAGGTGTCATATGAAAAAGCAGTCTATTGCATCTATAAAAGAATTATTTGATGATAATTCGGTAGATGAACAATTACTACGTGTACTTAAACAAGATGAGAGAAAAGGTGTTCAACAATTAATTCACCGATATGAAAAACAAAAAATAAAGCAGCAAGAACTAGAAAAGGTATATGAAGAAATGTGTTCATATGAAAAAATACAGTTTGCCAATGGGAACAAATTAGTTGCGGGTGTGGATGAGGCAGGGCGAGGTCCGCTAGCTGGACCAGTAGTTGCTGCAGCTGTCATTCTACCAGTTGATTTCAAACTATTAGGCCTAAATGACTCGAAGCTACTAACAGAAGGACAACGACAACAATTCTTCGACTTTATTAAAGAAAAATCTATTAGCTACGGCATTTCTATTGTTAGTAATGATACAATCGATGAAATTAATATATTGGAAGCCACGAAGCTTGCAATGCGAAATGCTATTTCCCAACTAGATCCATGTCCAGACCATACATTAGTAGATGCCGTTCCCTTGGAAGGATTAGCCTGCACTTCAGAATCTATTATTAAGGGAGACGCAAAAAGCATTTCCATTGCTGCAGCTAGTATTCTAGCAAAGGTTACGAGAGATAGAATAATGAAAGAGATACATACAAATTATCCAATATACAATTTTAGTTCTAACATGGGGTATGGAACAAAGGACCATGTAAATAACTTGTATCAATATGGGGCATCCCCTTATCACAGAAAAACGTTTGCTCCTGTTAAAAATATAATAAAGTAGAAAAAATAAGTCAGGAAAATGCTTGAAAACGGAAGGATGGTGTCTCTAGTTGAACATTCAACAATTGCTTGGAAATAAAATAGCAAAAACAACAACAGATTCAACAAATAATTTACGTACTGGTCAAATTGTACAAGGGAAGATAAATAAATTATTCCCTAATAATAAAGCCCAAATTCAACTAGGGAGCCAACAATTTATTGCTCGATTAGAGGCTTCTTTAACAATAGGTGCAAACTATCATTTTCAGGTAAATGCTTCGGATTCATTGATTCACTTAAAAGTGATAGGAGACCAGTTAAAGAATAAGGAACGAACAGACACACTCACTCTACTGCAACAATTAGGATTAAAAGGAACTAAAACAAACATTGCCTTATTGCAAGCATTACTAAAAGAGAAAATACCTTTTGAAAGAGGACAGCTTATCAAGGCAAATCAATTACTAGAAGGTTTAAAAGGTGATGGCGCAGCGAAAGAAGTCTTAAAAGAAATGATTCGCAGTAGACTTCCAATGACAGAATCTGTATTTCTTGCCCTACACGTTAGGCGCAACTCCAGCTTTTCACAACAAATAAATTCATTAGTTCAACACTTAACGTATGACAATAATTCCAATTCAAATTTACAGCAAAATCTATTACAAAGGTTATCCCAACTGACTGAGCAACCGATGGATTTAAAAACGGGATTAGTAAAACAAATTGTTTCAGAGGTTACGACAAATAATCAAATGTTGTTTCATACGTTGAAGCTTGCTGGCATTATAGATTCTTCCCTAGATTACTCTAATTGGCGTGATAATTGGGAAGTGTATCGAACAAAACAACCCGAATCAACCATTACAGGTTCGACAAAAATAGCTCCTGATCAATTGCCTTATACATTGCAAGAAAAAACGATAATAAAAGGTATAGAAAACATATTAAATAACCAACAGTTGTTGAGAAGTTCTGCTAATGAAGTGCTAAAAAAATGGGAAGGTCCTATTAATCAGAGTATTACACAAAACAATCCACTTTCAACAACTGACTTGGAAAATTTACGAAATGAGGTCTCACAGAAAGTCGCTCCATATCTAGGAAGAGATCAGGGGATGTTATTAAAATCAACTAGTGATTCATTACCACAGTTGTTAACTGGTTTGCAAATATTGAAAAATGAAAATACGTATAGGAATCTTGAACAGTTATTTAATAAAACATTACATTCAAAAGATCAAATTCTTACCCAACTTAAACAAGTGATTGGTTCAATTGGCCTTTCTTATGAACATAATGTTTCTGGTGAAGTAACCGAAAAACAATTGAATACAATCAAATCGTTGCTTATCCAAATGGTCCAACAGTCCGAGGGCAATACCCAGGAATCATCGAAACAGCTGTTACATTTTATTAATGGATTGCAATTACAATCTGTTAATGAAACGGCAAGCACTATTCAAGCGAATATGATGATCCCCGCAGAAAAATTAGGATTAGTAAACGATATGGAGCTTGAATTTGAAGGGAAAAAGACAGAAAAAGGTGATATTGATTCGGATTATTGTCGAATTCTGTTTTATTTAGAATTAGCAAACCTAAAAGATACCGTGATCGATATGAATATTCAAAAACGGACAGTAGCTATAACGATCATGAACGATAAGTTGGGATTGGATAACGGTAATACACCTTTAAAATCAGTGTTACAAAAGGGGTTAGAAGAGTTAAATTATCAGCTTTCAACAATATCTTTCAAACCCATTCAAAAAAAGGAATTAGAAAACAAAAAAACGCCAAGTTATGCTCAAACGAACACCTCTTATCAAGGAGTTGATTATCGAATATGATAGAAAAAAGACAAAAAGCTGCAGCCATACAATATGATCAAAACCGGGACCAAGCACCAAAAATTACAGCAAACGGGAAGGGAATCATCGCAGATAATATTATCGAAAAAGCAAAAGAAAGTAACGTCCCGATTTTAGAGGATAGCTCTTTAGTAGAGCTATTAGCAGAATTAAATATCAATGAAAAAATACCAGAAGACCTTTACCAAGCAGTTGCAGAGGTTTTTGCTTTTATTTATCGTACTGATCAATTGCATAAAAACGAATAAACGAACAATTTTATGACAATATTGTTCTACAATTCTTGTGATATTTTGTATTTTTTAATACAATGGTAATGCAGTGAATTTTGTAAGGAGGACAAAGCATGAACATTCATGAATATCAAGGCAAAGAAGTTTTGCGTAACTATGGTGTAAAGGTTCCGAATGGCTATGTAGCATATAGTGTGGATGAAGCTGTAGAGGCCGCAAAAAAATTAGGTTCAGCTGTTTCTGTAGTAAAAGCTCAGATCCATGCAGGTGGTCGTGGTAAAGCTGGTGGTGTAAAGGTAGCCAAAAATCTAGATGAAGTTCGTACATATGCAGATGAGATTCTAGGTAAAACGTTGGTAACGCACCAAACAGGTCCAGAAGGTAAAGAAGTTAAACGCTTACTTATTGAAGAAGGTTGCGACATTCAAAAAGAATATTATGTTGGATTAGTTCTTGATCGTGCAACTTCTCGTGTTGTGATGATGGCATCCGAAGAAGGTGGTACGGAGATTGAAGAAGTTGCAGAGGAAACACCGGAAAAAATATTTAAGGAAGTAATTGATCCAGTAGTTGGTTTATCTGGTTATCAAGCTCGTAGACTAGCATTTAATATTAACATTCCAGATGAATTAATAGGAAAAGCAGTAAAATTCATGACTGGTTTATATCAAGCATTTGTAGATAAAGATTGTTCTATTGCTGAGATTAATCCACTGGTAACAACAGGAGATGGAGAAGTACTTGCATTAGACGCCAAGTTAAACTTTGATGATAACGCTTTATATCGTCAAAAAGATATCACGGAGTTCCGAGACTTAGACGAAGAAGATGAAAAAGAAATCGAAGCATCTAAATATGACCTAAGTTACATCTCTTTAGATGGAAACATCGGTTGTATGGTTAACGGTGCAGGGCTTGCAATGTCAACGATGGATATTATTAAGCATTATGGTGGCGATCCAGCTAACTTCCTTGATGTTGGGGGCGGTGCAACAGCTGAAAAAGTTACCGAAGCTTTTAAGATCATTTTGTCCGATGCCAATGTAAAAGGTATTTTCGTTAACATTTTTGGTGGAATCATGAAGTGTGATGTGATCGCTGAGGGTGTTGTAGAAGCTACAAAACAAGTAGGTCTAGAAATTCCGCTCGTAGTACGTTTAGAAGGAACAAATGTGGAATTAGGTAAAAAGATTCTTGAGGAATCTGGCTTAAATATTACTTCAGCAGGCTCAATGGCTGATGGAGCAGAAAAAATCGTTTCACTTGTGAAGTAAGATTAAATACGTAAATAGATTGCTTAGGAAAGGACGGACGAAAATGAGTGTTTTTATAAATAAAGATACAAAAGTAATTGTTCAAGGAATTACTGGTGGTACAGCGAAATTCCATACGAAACAAATGCTTGAATATGGTACAAATATCGTTGGTGGTGTAACACCGAAAAAAGGCGGTACAGAAGTAGAAGGTGTTCCTGTATTCAATACCGTTCAAGATGCCGTAGATAAAACAGGAGCAAATGCATCTGTAATCTATGTACCTGCCCCATTTGCTGCTGATGCAATATTAGAAGCCGTTGATGCAGAACTAGACCTAGTTATTTGTATTACGGAACATATTCCAGTTATGGATATGGTGAAAGTAAAACGTTATATGGAAGGGAAAAAGACTCGCTTAGTAGGTCCTAACTGCCCAGGTGTTATTACTCCAGAAGAGTGTAAGATTGGAATCATGCCAGGCTATATTCATAAAAAAGGACATATTGGCGTTGTATCCCGCTCTGGAACATTAACTTATGAAGCAGTACATCAATTGTCAGAAGCTGGATTTGGTCAATCTACTGCTGTAGGTATTGGCGGAGATCCAGTAAATGGTACAGATTTCATTGACGTCTTAAAAGCGTTTAATGAAGACGAGGAAACCGAAGCTGTAATTATGATTGGTGAGATCGGCGGAACAGCGGAGGAAGAAGCTGCAGAATGGGTGAAAGCAAATATGAATAAACCTGTTGTTGGCTTTATTGGCGGGGCAACTGCACCTCCAGGAAAACGTATGGGCCATGCTGGAGCTATCATTTCAGGAGGAAAAGGTACTGCTGATGAGAAAATCCGCGTAATGAACGAATGTGGTATTCAAGTTGCAGAAACTCCATCTGTAATGGGAGAGACGATGATTAAAGTTCTAGAAGAAAATGGTTTAGTTGAAAAATGTAAGACTCATTAATTAATGTAAAGGAACCTAGAAGCTACAGCTTTTAGGTTCCTAAATTATAGAGAGGAAGTGATTTTGTTTTGAATTCATGTTCGCAAAGATTAATGCATCTTCACCGATGCCGAGGAATTACTCGAAAGACAATTCGCCATATTCTCCACGATGACCCTGCATTATCACATATCTACCATTTAACAGCCTCTGACATTAAGAAAAGGTATAATATTCCACTAGAAAAATCCACTACGATCGTACAAGATCTTCACCATGATCGTTTATATAATCAAGTTGTTCGCGATTTTTCCCATTATAAAGTAATTACAATAGTTGACGAAAACTATCCTCCTATGTTAAAAACAATAAAAGATGCACCGCTAGTTTTATATACGATTGGCAATACTTCATTATTAAACAGTCAGCCGGCACTGAGCGTGATTGGAACAAGAAAACCGTCTAAAGAAGCAAAAGGAAAATTGAACCATATTGTTCGCCCACTTTTAGATGACAAATGGGTCATTATTAGCGGCATGGCAAGAGGGATTGATAGTTTTTCCCATCAATTGTCCTTGCATTGTAAGGGGAAAACTATTGCTGTATTAGGTAGCGGATTTGATAACATTTACCCTCAAGAAAATGTCGGACTATTTCAACGAATATGTGAAGAGGGTCTAGTGATATCGGAGTATCCTCCAAACTGCCCGCCCAAACCTTACTATTTCCCAGAAAGAAATCGGATCATAAGTGGACTTAGTTTTGGTACCTTAGTTATTGAGGCAATGGAACGTAGTGGCACGTTAATAACCGTTGATCAAGCACTTGATCAAGGGAAAGAAGTGTATGCGGTTCCAGGTTCGCCACTTATCCAGCAAACAATTGGTTGCCATAAAATGATTCAGGATGGTGCAAAGTTAGTTCATCATGCAAACGATATCCTAGAGGATTGGGAGAATAGCCCTGAGAAAAGAATGACTACAATTACATAGTCTCTCTAATGAAAAAGTACCGTTCCTATTACAGGATGTTTGACAAATGTACAGGATATATTTAATATAAGTGAAGATTTCTATAATGAAAATGATTATCGTATCATATTGTAAATATTAAACTCATGCATCAATATAAATAAGAATAAATAAGCGACCTCAGGTTGGAGGAGAATATATGGCAGATTATTTAGTGATTGTTGAATCACCTGCAAAAGCAAAAACAATTGAGCGTTATTTAGGGAAAAAATATAAAGTAAAAGCTTCTATGGGACATGTTCGTGACTTGCCAAAAAGTCAGACAGGTGTAGATGTTGAGCAAGATTTCAAGCCAAAATATATTACTATTCGTGGTAAAGGTGATGTATTGAAAGATTTGAAGAAGTCCGCAAAAAAAGCGAAAAAAGTATATCTAGCGGCCGATCCGGACCGTGAAGGGGAAGCTATCGCTTGGCATCTTGCACATGCATTAAATGTGGAAGAAGATTCTGAATGCCGAGTTGTATTTAATGAAATTACGAAGGATGCAATCAAAGACTCATTTAAACACCCGCGTTCGATAAACCTCGACTTGGTAGATGCTCAACAAGCGAGAAGAATTTTAGACCGTTTGGTTGGTTATAAAATTAGTCCTATTCTATGGAAGAAAGTAAAAAAAGGATTAAGTGCCGGACGTGTTCAATCGGTTGCTTTGAAAATGATTATTGATCGTGAAAAAGAGATTGAGAATTTTGAGCCAGAAGAATACTGGTCAATTGATGCAAGCTTCTTAAAAGATAAAGAGTCCTTCCAAGGTTCTTTTTATGGGATTGATGGAAAAAAACAAGCATTAAATTCAGAAGAAGAAGTACAAGATATATTGAATAAATTGAGTGACAAAAAATTTACCGCGGAGAAAGTAAACAAACGGGAGCGTAAACGCAATCCGGCAAAACCTTTTACTACATCATCTTTACAACAGGAAGCAGCTCGAAAGCTAAATTTTCGAGCGAAGAAAACGATGATGGTTGCTCAGCAATTATACGAAGGGATTGATCTAGGAAAGAAAGCCGGTGGAATTACGGGTCTTATTACATATATGCGTACGGACTCAACTCGTATCTCAAATACGGCGAAGCAGGAAGCGAAGGACCTAGTCGAGGAGAAATATGGAAAAGAATTTTTAGGTGGAGGAAAAAACGAAAAGCAAAAAGAAGGAGCCCAAGATGCTCACGAAGCAATTCGACCGACATCTGTTAACCGTGACCCTAAATCTTTAAAAGATATCTTGTCACGAGATCAATATCGACTATATAAGCTAATTTGGGAACGATTCCTAGCAAGTCAAATGGCACCAGCAATTTTAGATACAATGACAGTTCACTTGGTGAATAATAATGTAGAATTCCGTGCAACTGGATCTAAAGTTAAATTTAAAGGATTTATGAAAGTCTACGTTGAGGGAAATGATGATAATAAAAAAGAAGAAGATAAATTTTTACCAGATATAGAGGAAGGTATGGTTGTAGACGCAGAGGAAATAACTCCGAATCAACATTTTACACAGCCACCACCTAGGTATACGGAAGCGCGTCTTGTTCGCACAATGGAAGAACAAGGGATAGGACGTCCATCAACATACGCACCGACTTTAGATACCATTCAACGGAGAGGGTATGTAACACTTGACCACAAACGGTTTGTACCAACAGAACTGGGGATAATTGTTATTGATTCGTTAAAGGAATTCTTCCCAGAAATTATAGATGTAGATTTCACCGTTAAAATGGAAAGCGATTTAGATGCTATTGAAGATGGTAAGGTTGAGTGGGTAAATCTATTAGATGAATTTTATCAAGACTTTAAAGTTCGTTTAGAAAAAGCAGAAAAAGAAATGGAAAAAATCGAGATTAAAGATGAGCCTGCAGGTATCGACTGTGAAAATTGTGGTCATGAAATGGTGTATAAGATGGGGAGGTATGGAAAATTCCTAGCATGTTCTAATTTTCCTGAATGTAGAAATACAAAACCGATCCTCAAAGAAATTGGGGTCACCTGTCCGAAATGTAATGAAGGAAATGTTGTGGAACGGAAATCGAAAAAGAAGAGAGTCTTTTATGGTTGTGATCGTTTTCCTGAATGTGACTTTGTTTCTTGGGATAAACCAATTTCTCGACCGTGTCCCAAATGTGAATCTTTACTTGTGGAAAAACGAAGTAAAAAAGAAGTACAAATTCAGTGTACCAATTGTGATTATAAGGAAGAAGCTCAGTGATCGAAACCCGTCTGTGGCTGCAGGCGGTTTTTTTTTGTTAAAGAAAAAATATAAAATAACAATCAAATGATATTTGTGAAATATTCATAAAATTTATGTCTATGGGTGTTTTAATATACAAATAGTTGGGAAGAACTAACATATAGAAATAATTTTATGAAAAATGTATATCAAAATATTTCAAAGGGTATACAATATTTAAGCAGAAAGAAAATTTTAAAATTTCCTTTCTGCGTAAGTCCATAATGGAAGCGTCCCTATAAATGTGGTAAAAGCCAAGTATTCTAAAAAAAACTTATATTTGTAATTGTTGACTATTCAATTGTAACAAGATATAATTACGTCTTGGTAAGGTGATATACTTGACACTGTCCAATTATAGCTGGATATATATTAAATATGTAAAAAATGCAGTTTATATGGAATTCAAATAACTTGATGCCAATTCAGAATTTTGTTACAATTTTGTTAAGTTGATTGCATTTCCATATTTTTATGTGTTATGATTTAATCGCTGTTCAATAAAGAGGTGTAGGTTTGAGTCATTTTACTGTGTATCATAAGGATTTTATCGAATACTTGCAAATTGAAAAAAACGCTTCGCCTTATACTGTAAAATATTATTCATATGATCTTGAAACGTTTTTTTTATTTTTACAACAAGAAGACATTCGTGAAATTACAGAAATAGATCAACGAATTGTTCGAGTATACTTAACAAAGTTATATGATCAACAATTATCAAGGAAAAGCGTATCGAGGAAAATTTCAAGTCTTCGTAGCTTCTTTAGATTTTTGGAAAGAGAATCTTATGTATCATCAAATCCATTTTTAAATGTCTCTCTACCTAAGGCACAAAAACCGATTCCAGGATTTTTATATATGGAGGAGTTGGAAAAACTTTTTGAAGTGAATGATCTTTCTACTCCATTAGGACAAAGAGATCAAGTCATTTTAGAATTATTGTATGCAACAGGTATACGAGTGAGTGAATGCCAAAAATTAACGATAAAAGACATAGATTTTTCGATTGGTACAATACTTGTGACAGGGAAGGGAAATAAAGAAAGGTATATTCCGTTTGGAAGTTTTGCTGAAAAGGCAATAGATACATATTTGCAAGATGGTCGACAGAAACTTTTGACCAAATCCAACAATGATACGGAATACATCTTCCTAAATGCACGTGGTAACCCATTGACGGATAGAGGAATTCGCTTAGTTTTAAAAAAGATGGTGGAAAAAGCAGCTCTCACAGTTCACGTTCATCCTCATAAATTAAGACACACATTTGCCACGCATATGTTAAATGAAGGAGCAGATTTACGTGCGGTTCAAGAACTGCTAGGGCATGAGAATTTATCTTCTACACAGGTATATACGCATGTAACGAAGGATCATTTGCGAAATATATATTTGAACAGCCACCCAAGAGCTAGAAATTAATAATGAAGGCAATGAGGTGATTTGGATGCATGAAATTCATGCGACTACGATATTTGCAGTCATGCATAATGGTCAATGCGCTATGAGTGGAGATGGTCAAGTAACACTAGGTAATGCAGTTGTCATGAAACATAAAGCGAAAAAGGTTCGAAGACTCTACAATGGTAAAGTTTTGGCTGGATTTGCTGGTTCGGTAGCAGATGCTTTTACTTTATTTGAAAAGTTTGAAGGGAAGCTTGAAGCATACAACGGAAATTTAACCAGAGCTGCTGTAGAACTTGCTAAAGAATGGCGGAGTGACAAAGTGTTAAGAAAGCTTGAAGCTATGCTAATTGTAATGAATAAAGAAAGCATGTTGTTAGTTTCAGGTACAGGTGAAGTAATTGAACCAGATGATGGCATCTTGGCTATTGGGTCTGGTGGCAACTATGCCTTAAGTGCTGGAAGAGCACTTGTTAATTATTCGGATAATCTATCAGCAAAGGAAATTGCAAAAGCAGCAATGGAGATTGCTGGCGAAATATGTGTTTACACAAATAACCAGATTACTCTGGAAGTACTTGACTAATGAGGAGGGCCATGTATACATGGGTATTAATTACACTCCAAGGCAGATTGTTAACCAATTAGATCAATATATTATTGGTCAGCAAAACGCTAAAAAATCGGTAGCTGTAGCTTTGCGGAACAGGTATCGCCGTACTAAATTAGATGAAAAGATTAAAGATGAGATTGTTCCCAAGAATATTTTAATGATAGGGCCTACTGGTGTGGGTAAAACAGAAATAGCAAGAAGATTGGCGAAATTAGTTGGCGCACCCTTTGTAAAGGTGGAAGCAACAAAGTTCACGGAGGTTGGCTATGTAGGTCGAGACGTTGAATCAATGATTCGTGATTTAGTAGAAATGTCCATTCGGATGGTTAAAGAAGCCAAAATGAGTCAAGTAACTGAAAAGGCTAAAGTAGAAGCGAATAAACAACTTGTAAAATTATTAGTGCCGCAAGCTAAGAAGCAATCAACAATGACGAATCCTTTTGAAATGCTTTTTTCAGGTCAGGGAAATGCTGATGAGGATCAGGAACATGAAAAAAACGATGAAATTAAAAGTAAGCGACAACGAGTGGAACACCAATTGGCTTTAGGTGAATTAGAAGATCATATTGTAACTGTGGAAATTGAGGAAATGCCCCCATCAATGTTTGATATGTTGCAAGGTTCTGGTATGGAACAAATGGGGATGAATATGCAAGATGCCTTCAGCCAGTTTATGCCAAAGAAGAAGAAAAAACGTAAACTTCCAGTATCAGATGCAAGAGAATTACTAATTCAACAGGAAGCGCAAAAAATGGTTGATATGGAAGAAGTTGCACAAGAAGCTATTGAACGCGCTGAGCAATCTGGTATCGTATTTATCGATGAAATTGATAAAGTTGCCGGAAAACAAGATAACTCCCCGAATGTATCGAGAGAAGGTGTCCAACGAGACATATTACCAATCGTTGAAGGTTCAACCGTTGTCACAAAACATGGACCAGTTAAAACCGATCATATGTTATTTATTGCAGCGGGAGCCTTTCATATGGCAAAACCTTCTGATTTAATTCCGGAATTACAAGGTAGATTTCCGATTCGTGTTGAATTAGAGAAATTATCTGTTGAGGATTTCAAGCGCATATTAAATGAACCATCTAATGCATTGTTAAAACAATACGAGGCTTTATTGAAAACAGAAGGTATAAATGTAGTGTTTACAGACGAAGCTGTGACTAGATTAGCTGAAATTGCTTACCAAGTGAATCAAGACACGGATAATATAGGTGCAAGAAGGCTTCATACGATTCTAGAGAAACTATTAGAAGATCTATCTTTTGAAGCACCAGATATTAACATGGAGACGATTCATATAACTCCAGAATATGTAGATGAAAAATTAAGCACCATTATTAAGAATAAGGACTTAAGTCAATTTATTTTATAACATAACAAAACTAAATTATTAAAAAAATGGAGGATCATAATGGAACTTTTAACTCGCGCAAGAAGAATTAATGCAATGTTACAAAAAGCAACGGGAAAATCGGTGAATTTTAATGATATGGCTGCATCTTTAACAGATGTAATTAAAGGGAATGTATTTATATTAAGTAGAAGAGGTAAGTTATTAGGATTTGCCATTAACCAAGAAATCGAAAATGAACGTATGAAAGGTATGCTAGAGGATCGTCAATTTCCAGAGGAATATACAGAAGGTCTATTTCATATTCATGAAACAACACCAAACTTGAATATTGATAGTCCGTACACGGTATTCCCAGTTGAAAATCGTGACTTATTTAAAAATGGGTTAACGACAATTGTACCAATCATTGGTGGGGGAGAAAGATTAGGTACCCTAATCATCGGTAGATTACAGGATAGCTTCAACGATGATGATTTATTACTAGCTGAATATGGAGCAACTGTTGTTGGTATGGAAATTCTACATGAAAAAACTGAAGAAATTGAAATGGAAGCTAGAAGTAAAGCAGTCGTTCAAATGGCCATTAGTTCATTATCTTACAGTGAATTAGAAGCTATTGACCACATTTTTGAAGAATTAAATGGAAAAGAAGGATTACTAGTAGCAAGTAAAATCGCAGATCGTGTAGGAATAACTCGTTCTGTAATTGTTAACGCACTACGTAAATTAGAGAGTGCAGGAGTAATTGAATCTCGTTCATTAGGGATGAAAGGTACGTACATTAAAGTACTAAATGATAAATTCCTTGTAGAACTAGAAAAATTACGTTCCAGATAAGGTGATTCTTCATTATTGCTAATTGTTAGATGAACAAATCGGGCATTTGACTTTAATGCTCCCAGCTAACTTCCTTAGTTTAACTTGTTAGATTTGAAGTGGGTTCTTATGAGGTACAAGGCATTACGTTTATGTCGGTGTGCCAGACACATCTCGGGTATACTGTAAGATGATCGGAAAAGTGCTAGTGGATATTTTTCTACTAGCACTTTTTTATTGACTTGATTTGTCAAATATAGTCGAAATTCACCTGCTTATTGAATGTTATAATCCAACATAGGAGAAATTTACCAATGCTGTTTTAGTCACATCATCCTAGTAAATTATAACTATTTTATTTCCTAGATGAGAATAATGTCGAAATTTGATAGACTTTATCTCGTAAATAAATTACAATATTCGTATGGATTTATGAATTTATGTCGGTTATTGTATTTTTGAAAACAATTTTTAATGTAGTTATTTCAACCTATTACTTAAGGGGGGGATTAGATATGAGTTTATTTGGAGGTACAATTCATACGTTGCAAAATTCACTTGATTATGCGAGCGCAAAAAATAGAACGATCTCTACGAATATAGCAAATATAGACACTCCAGATTACAAAGCGAAAGATGTTGCTTTTAAAAGTGTATTAAACGATGCACTTTCTGATTCGCTACCAGCTAAACGCACACACGAAAAACATATTCCTTTTGGGGATTATTCCCAATCAAGTTTTAAAACCATCACCAGAAATAATACAGCTTACAATCATAATGGTAATAATGTTGACGTTGACAAAGAAATGTCTGAATTGGCTCAAAATCAAATCTATTATCAAGCGTTAGTAGATCGTATTAATGGAAAACTAGGTAGCTTACAGAAAGTTATTAGAGGGGGTAATTAGGTATGTCGATATTTAATTCATTCAATGCAAGCGCCAGTGCATTAACAGCACAACGACTTCGCATGGACGTAATATCTTCTAATATATCCAATGCACAAACAACACGTGCAACAGTTAATGAAAATGGAGAGTACGAGCCTTATCGTCGTAAAATGGTAAATTTAGAACCTACGGATAAAACCTTTCGATCCTTTTTGCAAAAGGCATCAAATACTTCTTCTGATCATGCCGATGGTGTAAAAGTTGCTGGGATTGTAGAGGATGAGGAACCTTTTAAGGTCGTTTATAACCCTTCACATCCAGATGCTAATGAGGAAGGTTATGTTCAATTACCAAATGTTGATCCATTAAAAGAAATGGTGGATTTAATGAGTGCAACTCGATCCTATGAAGCAAACGTAACAGCATTAAATGCGAGTAAGGGTATGTTAACAAAAGCACTAGAAATTGGAAAATAATTGTAGAGGGGATATTTATCAATGATTGAAATGTTAAATAGTATACAAAAGCCTTCATCTGTTGACCTCCAGTCATCAAAACCTGCTATATCACCAGGTGAAGAACAAGGGAAGTTTGCAAATGCATTGAAAAACGCTATTGAAGAGGTTAATGAAGCGCAAATAGTTTCTGATAAAAAGACAGAAGCATTAGCAATGGGGAAAATTGATGATCTACATGATGTTATGATTACTGCACAAAAAGCTAGTGTTACGTTAGAAGCAACAGTTCAAGTTCAAAAGAAAGCAATTGATGCTTATAACGAAATCATGCGTATGTCTGTTTAATCGACTATTATCTAATATAGTTATCGGTTAAAAATATAAATAATTAAATTAAAACAATAATAATTTAATAATTGTCTTGAAATTTGGCGGGGGAATATATGAAGGAAAAACTATCGAATACAACTGATAAACTGAAAACCTTTTGGGCTGGTCGATCCAAAAGTCAAAAAGGGCTTTTTATAGGATCCATCGTAATAATAATTGCCTTCATAGTAGCCATTTCATTGTTTTCAACTAATTCTAACAATGTACCTTTATATAATAATCTATCTATACAAGAAGTAGGGCAGATTAAAACAGAATTGGATGCTAGAGGGGTTCCGTTTGAGCTACAAGATGGTGGAACAACGATATTGGTACCGGAAGAACAAGTAGATAATTTGCTTGTTGATCTAGCAGGACAAGGTATTCCAAATAGTGGAAACATTGATTACTCGTTTTTTAGTGAAAACTCCTCATGGGGAGTCACGGATAACGAATTCGATATGATGAAGCTAGATGCGATGCAGACAGAATTAGGCAACTTAATGAAAGGGATAGAAGGTATTCACGATGCTCAAGTTATGATAAATCTACCGAAGGATCCGGTATTTGCAAGCGAGGCTGTTCAACCAGCTTCTGCTTCCATTGTGTTAAATACACAACCTGGATATCAGTTCGAGGGAAATCAGGTAGATACATTATATAATTTGGTGTCTAGAGCCGTACCGAATTTACAACCAGAGAACATCGTCATTATGAACCAATACTTTGAATATTTTGATCAAAATTCACAAGCGTCGTCCGGTGCTCAAGATGCATATACACAACAACAGAATATAAAAAGAGATATCGAAAAAGATATCCAACGAAGAGTGCAGCAAATGCTCGGAACGATGGTTGGTATGGATAATGTAATTGTGTCTGTAACTACTGATGTTGATTTTACAGCAGAAAACCGAGTGGAAGAATTAATTGAACCAATTGATCCTGAAACAATGGAAGGTCTTCCTGTCAGTGTGGAATCCATCCATGAAACATATTCCGGTCTTGGGGATGCAGCAGGTGGTATTCCTGTTGGGGAAGAGGATATTCCTGGCTACGAAGGGCTAGAAGATGGAGATTATGGTGATTACGAGTTAGTGAAGGAAACAGTAAACAATGAATTTAATAGAATTCATCGTGATATTGTAGAAAGTCCGTACAAAATTCGCGATCTAGGAATACAAGTTGCTGTGGATAATGTAAAAGGAATGGATGGAGAGCAAGTAGTTTATCTCAATCAGCAGGAACAAGCAGATGTTGAAGCGGGGATTGAAAACATATTAAGCTCGATCATTAGTACTTCGATTGATAAGGAATATGGTGAAGTCGTTCCAGAAGAGAAAGCATCTATCGTATTCCAAGAGTTTACGGAAACACCTACTGTTCCAGAAGGAGCAACACCTACTATTCCACTGTGGATGTACCTTGTTGGTGGAGGACTACTACTAGCAGTCATTATATTATTAGTTATGTTATTACGTAAGAAGAAAAATTCTACTGAAGAAGAAGAATATGTAGAAACGGAAGTTCCTGTTGCACCAACGAAAGAAGTAGAAGAAATTAAAGAAGAAGAATCTGAATCTGTCGTACGCAGAAAACAACTAGAGAAAATGGCAAAAGAAAAACCAGAAGACTTTGCAAAACTATTAAAGAGTTGGATTGGGGAAGATTAGGAGGTTTTTAAATGGCAAAACAGCAAACTTTAACAGGAAGACAAAAAGCTGCGATTCTATTAATCTCCCTTGGTCCAGATGTATCTGCTGAGGTATATAAGCATTTATCAGAAGAAGAAATAGAGAAACTAAGTTTAGAAATTTCTTCTGTAAAAAAAGTTGATAGTGAGTTAAAGGATGACGTACTAGAACAATTTCATCAAACGGCTCTTGCTCAGGATTATATCTCCCAAGGTGGGATTGGTTATGCGAAAACAGTATTAGAGAAAGCATTTGGACAACAAGAAGCAACAAATATCATTGGACGACTAACATCGTCATTACAAGTAAGGCCATTCGACTTTGCGCGTAAAGCAGATCCACAACAAGTATTGAATTTTATACAAAGTGAACACCCACAGACAATCGCGCTTGTCTTATCTTATTTAGATTCAGAACAATCCGGACAAATTTTGTCAGAATTACCGCAAGAGGTACAAGCAGATGTAGCAAGACGAATAGCTACGATGGATTCTACTTCACCAGAAGTTATTAGCCAAGTAGAAGAAGTACTTGAACGCAAAATTTCTTCTTCATTATCAGAGGATTATACACAAACTGGTGGAATTCAAGCGGTTGTGGAAGTGTTAAATGGAGTAGATCGAAGCACAGAACGTACTATTTTGGATGCACTTGAAATTCAAGATCCCGAATTAGCAGAAGAAATCAAGAAACGTATGTTTGTATTTGAGGATATTGTTATTCTTGATAATCGTGCAATTCAACGTGTCATTCGCGAAGTCGAAAACGAAGACTTGCGACTTGCTCTTAAAGTTGCAAGTGAAGAAGTAAAAGATATCGTCTTCAAGAATATGTCACAACGAATGGCAGAGACATTTAAAGAGGAAATGGAGTATATGGGTCCTGTTCGATTGAAAGATGTTGAAGAAGCACAAACCAGAATTGTTGCAATCATTCGCAGGTTAGAAGAAGTCGGTGAGATTGTTATTGCTCGTGGTGGAGGAGACGATATCATTGTCTAATTCACATTATCAATCAAAAAAATTAATCGAGATAAAGCCTATTAAGATTGAAAAAGAAATTAACGAAAACCAAGAAACAGTCTTATTAGATTCCATTCATGAAAAAGAAAACAAATTAACGGAACTTAGAAATGAAGTAGAAAAATTAACTAAACAAAAAGAAGCAACCCTTCTCGAAACGAAACAACAAATTGAAAACGAAAAGAAAAACTGGGAAGACGAAAAGCAGCAGCTCGTTGAAGTAGCGAAAGAAGAAGGGTATCAAATAGGGTTCAATCAAGGGAAAGAAGAGGGTTATAACGAATGTTCTAACCTTCTTGAACAAGCGAATTCTATTTTGCAATCTGCAAGGAATGACTATCATGCAACAATTGAGAAAAGTGATGACTCCATCATTGAATTGGCAATACATGTAGCTGAGAAAATTATGAAACAACAAATCAACGATCATCCAGAATCCTTTGTTCCAATTGTGAAGGAAGCAATACATTCCCTAAAAGATAAATCGTTAATAACTATATATTTGCATCCTTCCAATCATGAATATGTACTGCAACAAAAAAAGGAACTACAGCATATTGTAGAGAAGCAAGCAGAATTATCCATACTAGTTGATGAATCAGCAAAAGAAGGAACTTGCATAATTGAACATCCTTTTGGAAAAGTAGATGCCAGCATTGACACCCAGTTAACGCAATTACGTGATGTATTATTTGAAGTAATAATGGAGAATAAACAATGAATATTACCCATCATCTTTCTGCAATTGAACAAGCCGAAACATATAAGCGATATGGTAAAGTGCAACAAGTTATTGGTATCATGATCGAATCGCACGGTCCTGATGCAAATATCGGTGAAGTTTGTTATATTCACCCTTCATCACCTAACAAGAAAAAGATAATGTCTGAAGTAGTTGGGTTTAACAATGAAAGAATAATATTAATGCCCTATTCTGAGTTAACAGATGTTGGACCAGGATGTTTGGTAGAATCAGTTGGCAAACCATTAAGTATTAAAGTTGGTCGAGGATTAATTGGTAAGGTTATTAATTCGCTAGGTGAAAACCTTGATCATTCGCCACTACCCAAAGGTTTAGAGAATTATGTGACGGATAGAGAACCTCCAAACCCAATGGCTCGTGCTCCTATTTCGGATCCAATACAAGTTGGTGTTAAAGCAATTGATACAACGTTAACAGTGGGAAAAGGACAACGAATTGGTATTTTTGCCGGAAGTGGTGTCGGGAAAAGTACTTTACTAGGTATGATCGCTAGAAATAGTGAGGCAGATATTAATGTTATTGCATTAATAGGAGAACGTGGTCGCGAAGTTAGGGAATTTATTGAGAAGGATCTTGGAGAAGATGGATTAAAGAAATCGATTGTAGTTGTTGCTACTTCAGATCAACCTGCATTAATGCGGATTAAAGGTGCGTATACAGCTACTGCAATCAGTGAATATTTCCGAGACCAGGGCTTCAAAGTTAATCTCATGATGGACTCTGTTACTCGAGTTGCAATGGCTCAACGTGAAGTAGGCTTAGCTACTGGTGAACCCCCAACAACAAAAGGGTATACACCGTCCGTTTTTGCTACTTTGCCAAAGTTATTAGAAAGAACTGGAACAAATGAATATGGTTCAATTACTGCTTTTTATACTGTATTAGTAGATGGGGACGACATGAACGAACCGATCGCAGATACGGTTAGAGGAATTTTAGATGGTCACTTTGTTATGGATCGTAGATTAGCTGAAAATGGACAATTCCCAGCGATTAAAATTCTCAAATCAATAAGTAGGGTCATGAACAACATTGTCAGTGAGGAACATATTTCCATCGCTCAACAACTACGTTCACTATTGTCAACTTATGAGCAAAATAGTGAATTAATCCAAATCGGAGCTTATAAACGAGGAACAGACAAAGAAATAGATAAAGCAATCACATTTCATCCAAAAATACAATCTTTCTTAAAACAAGACATCTTTGAGTATAAAACGCTAGATGAATCAATTGAATTGATGAAGCAGTTGTTTAATGGAGGAAGTTAAAGATGGCTAACATGGTAGTAATGAGTAAGATTTTAACTATTCGTGAAAAAGAAAAAAAGGACGCCCAGCACGCATACCAACTATCAATCAATCAATTTGAGCGAATTGGTACAAAAATGTATGAGCTTCTACGAAAAAAAGAAGTAGCTGAACAGGCGTATGAAGAATCACTGCAAGCTTCAACCAATATCACTTCAATCCAGGAACACATGGAATATATGGAATTTATAAATAAACAAATTAACAATTTACAGCAAGCTGTGCAACAAGCAAGAACAGAAATGGAAGCGAAGCAATCGAAATTAACGAATGCTCATGTTGAAATGAAGAAATTCGAAAAATTAATCGAATATCGTAATATAGATCAAGCGAATCAAGAAAAAAGATTAGAAAATGCGCAGATGGATGAAATATCCGTTCAGCAATTTCTGAGCTATCAAAATAGGTGAGTATCATGGCGAAAGAGATAAATGAAGAAAAAAAGAAAATGAATCCTATCTTATGGTTTTTCGTTGCAATCGTAATTCCACTACTAATTGTAGTATCCCTAACCGCAGTTGGGTTAGCAATTGCTGGAATTAATGTAGTTGACTGGGTAAAGAACACCGCAAACGATATTCCAGTTGTTAACTCCTATATTACTACCGAGGAAGAAGCGAAAGAGGAAAAAGCCGAGGAAGAAGTACAATCACAAGTTACAGAAAAAGACAATGAAATAGAATCCTTAGCTGCTGAAGTTTCTAACTTGGAAGGAATAATTGAACAACGGGAACAAGAGATTGCTCAACTTGAAGCTAAGCTAGAAGAAGCAACATCCACCTCCGAGGAGGCTGATAATACCGAACAACGTGATGCGGTAAAAGAAATGTCTGCCTCCTTACGAGAGATGGATAGCGAACAAGCAGCTAGAATTATTGAACAATTGGATAGCAATACAGCCGTTTCTATTTTGCAGAAACTATCAAACAAGGATCGTGGAGCCATTTTACAAGAAATAGAGTCTGAAACAGCAGCAGAAATTACAGCTTTATTTATAGAAAGTAACGATTAATAAACGTACAACTGAAAGGAGGTGAAAAAATGAACGCGATCGGAATGCTTTTTAGTAAGGTTTCAGAACAACTTTCAACAGTAGTGGAAACAAAACAACAACAATCTACTAAAAAAGATGACTTGTTTCAGTCCTTATTGCTAAAAGAAAGTAATTCAAGTGTAAACAATTTAGAACTTTCCACAGAGGATGGCGAAACTATTCCTGAAGATATAAAGGCACTGTTGGATGGGGCGGGTGATTTAGAAGAGGCTTTACAACCGTTAGTTGCGTGGCTAATGTCAAATGAGAATGTCGATCTATCTAATCTATCAACTGAGCAAGTGAGTTTGCTGAAGGACGTAGAATTATCAAATGACCAGTTGATGAACCTGTTGCATAATCTTAATGCTAGTATAAGTTCAGATCAAACTGAGAAAGGTAAACAAACTCAATTTACTATTGAACAATTGATATCTTTACAAGAAACTCTAGTAGCAAACTCCAATGGAAAAGACCTGTTAAGTGACGACCAGATAAAAAATCTTAATAAGTTTCTAGATTTATTCTCTAAATTTGAAGCAATTCTTCAAGATGTGAATTCACAAAGAGATTTAAAGAAAGCAGCGCCACAAATACTTGATTTGCTACAAAAGTGGACTGCATTAGAGAAGTCACTTGGAAATAACAGCAACGTTCTAAACTTGACAAATCAAGAAGGTTCCAAGTTAGAAGGGATTTGGAAGGACTTATTACAATCTTTCCAAAAGCGAAATCAATTTGCCGCAAATGCACAGTATAATACTAATGCGAAAGTTACGACGACAGATATTGCAAAATGGGTAGATCATGCATTACAAAAAAATGGCCTAGCTGAAAAACTAACTGGACAGAACGTAAACGCTTGGAATGGTTCATCAATGCCAATGACTCGGTTAGAACAATATGTAATCCATGTTAATCAGGCACAAGGTACTCAACAAACAACCCCTGATCAACAGCTAATGGATCAAATACAAAAAGTGATGAAGTCAAGTAAATTTTTATCCATGCCAAATGGAGCAAACCAATTATCTATCTCGTTACGGCCGGATAATTTAGGTGATATGATGATTAAGTTAACCCAGATTAACGGTGAAATGACGGTGAAGATAATGGTTACGTCCCAAGCAGCTAAAGAAATGCTTGAATCCAACATGAACCAGCTTAAAAATATGTTCTCGCCACATCAAGTGACGATTGAGAAACAAGATCTGACGACACAACAACAAGGGCAGAATATGCAAAAAAATCAAGACGAAAAATCATTTAATGAGCAGAATGATAATAATTCCTCTGGAAGCTCGTCATCAAATGATAATGAGCAGTCAAGCAGTGAAAATGACTTTGAATCTGCCATACAAGATTTATTATTAAATGAGGAGGTGTAGGTGAGGGATGACTACTATTGATCCATCTTTATATTTAAAGAACCAACAAACAACTAAAACACCAAGCACAAATCTTGGCAAAGATGAGTTTTTGAAGATATTAATGACACAATTACAAAATCAGGATCCAACTGCACCAATGGACGACAAAGAGTTTATCTCGCAGATGACGACATTTTCTTCCTTGGAACAAATGATGAATATGACAGCTTCAATCGATAAACTTGTTCAAAATCAGACGGTTTCTCCAGTTATTCAATATAGTCATATGATCGGAAAAGAAGTTACATATGATACGTATGACAAAGAGACTGAAAAAAAATCTGGTCAAGAAACAAGTGTCGTAATAGCTGTTAGTCAAAAAGAAGGTCAAGCCGTTCTACAACTAGAAAATGGCGAGAAAAAATATGTAGAAGAGATTGTACAAGTTAGCCAGCCTAGTGATAAGGAAGATGCAGGGGATACCGAAGAAGGAAGTGAATAGCATGGATCACCGGATTCATCAAGTATCACAGCAACATGCTTTGCAAATTCCGACGGGTCGTAAACCTATAGATAATCAACACACTTCCGATTTTAAAGAAATTCTCATTGGCCAACAAGCGCTAAAGTTTAGTAAGCATGCTAGCCAACGGCTTAACGAACGGAATATCGAGTTTAATGAGAAGCAATGGGAGACCATTTCTGAAAAAGTGTTGGAAGCAAAGCAGAAGGGGATTACCGATTCATTGGTTGTAACGAATAATGCAGCTCTTGTTGTCAGTACGAAAAATAATACAGTAGTTACTGCAATGGATCGAGAAGAAGCAACAAGTAATATTTTTTCAAATATTAATGGAACAATTTTAATAAACGATTAGGCTGGACCCTTATGGGAAGCCAATAAGCTGTTGACTGACTGATACAGCTTTTCAAACCAATTTAAAGGGGAGTAATAATTATGCTACGTTCAATGTATGCAGGTATTTCTGGAATGAAAAACTTCCAAACGAAATTAGATGTTATCGGTAATAATATTGCCAATGTAAATACGTCCGGATTCAAAAAAGGTCGTGCAACTTTCCAAGAGATGATGAGTCAAATGACTTCTGGTGCTCAAGGGCCAACTGAAACACGTGGTGGGGTAAACGCAGCACAGGTAGGATTAGGTTCTCAGCTCGGATCAATTGATAATATTCATACACAAGGTTCTCGTCAAACAACGAATAATCCATTAGATTTTGCTTTAGAAGGTGATGGAATGTTTGCTGTACGCGATGGAGAAATGACCGCCTATACACGTGCTGGTAATTTCTACTTAGATGAGGATGGAAGTATTGTTAATTCAGAAGGTGCTTATTTATTAGGTTTTCCATCTGAGCAAGAGATTGATGCTCGACAAGTAACTACTTGGGATAGTGCTGGGAATCCACTTATTATTTCAACAGATCCAATTACTGGAAACAAAACTGTTTCGGCTATTAATGAAGATGGTGAGGAAATTAATTACCAGATTGAGTTTGGGGAAAATGATGCTGGTGAAGATATTATGAGTGTTATGAAAGTGTATGAGGATGGTACAGAAAAAGATCTAGGGTCATTCACCAAAAATGTCGATAATGAATTTGAACTAGAGGTTTTTAAAGACCAGGGTGGAGAAGATATAGTAGTAAAGTTTAGTGATAATGAAGATCATGATCCAATTATTGAAATAAATGGGGTTAGCAAGACTTTTTCAACTGATGGCAATGAAAATACTGAGTTGGATTTAGAAGAAGAAATTGAGATTAACTATAGTAACGACGCAAATAGTGTTAGTCCAATTAGTATAACAACTGCACAAGACGGAACGATGACACTCACAGCGGATTCAGCAAGTCAAACCTTTAAACTTGATGAAGAAACTGGAACATTATCTGCAGAAGTAGGTGGTGTCACAGTTACATTAGATGGTGCAGTTATGTCAATTAAAGAAGTAGATGGTGCTGACAAAGTGATAGCAGATGAAACTACTAATTTCATGAGAGAAGACGCTGTACTTGAAGAAGTCATCAACTACGATGATATGGAAAATCCAACTACATTAAACATTCCTGACACAGCGCAGAGCTTTAGTGTTCAATCAGATGGTACGATCACTTATGTTGATGAATTTGGTGATAACCGAATTGCAGGACAAATCGCGGTTGCTAATTTCTCAAATCCTGCAGGTTTAGAGAAAGCAGGAAGTAATCTATTCCTAAACTCTGCAAACGCAGGCTTTAATGGTTTTTCTATTCCTGAATCAGAAGGAACAGCATCAATCGTAAGTGGTTCCTTGGAAATGTCTAACGTTGACTTATCGGAAGAATTCACAGAAATGATTACAGCACAGCGTGGTTTCCAGGCAAATACACGAATTATCACAACATCAGATGAAATCTTGCAAGAGCTTGTTAATCTAAAACGATAATAAGGGGGTAGGGAGTGACTACTAAACTAGCTCACTCCCGCCAATACAATGATATCTGTTACACGTTTAAATGGTGACGCCTTTGTATTAAATGCAGCAATGATCGAGCAGGTTCAAGCATTACCTGATACAACAGTAACTCTACAAAACGGCAAAAAAATTGTCGTAAGAGAACCAGTCCAAGAAGTGATTGAGTTAATAACTTCCTATTATCAAAAAATAGGAATCCAGCAATCACTTAAAGAGGTGAGTGATACAAGTGAATAAAATTATAAAGACAATGTTAATTTCCTTATTAGCTATCATTCTAATAGGTGGAATTACAACGGCAATCGTATTATATTTTGTAAATGATAAAGCAGAAGGTCAGGAAAAATCAATTGATGATATTATTGAATATTCCTACGCGACTCCAGAAATAACAACCGATTTAAATGATGGAAGCTTTGTTCGTATTCAATTTCAAGTCATAACGGACAGCAAGGAAGCAAAAGAAGAAATTGAAAAAAGAGATTTCCAAGTAAAAAACGTTTTGATTAAGGAATTAGCAAAATTAGAGAGTGAAGAATTTAAAACTGGTCTATCTAGTTTAGAAGAAAAGGTCATAACAGAGTTAAACGAAGTAATGACAGAAGGAAAAATCACAGACGTATATACAATACAGAAAATATTACAATAGCAATGTACTCCGGAATGGAGGTGAGTATACTTGGCAGAAGAAGTATTATCGCAAAATGAAATTGACTCGCTGTTATCCGCATTAACAACTGGTGAAATGGATGCGGAAGAGTTAAAAAAGGAAGAAAAAGAGAAAAAAGTTCGAGTGTATGATTTTAAACGTGCATTACGATTTTCAAAGGATCAGATTCGAGGAATTGGTCGTATTCATGAGAATTATGCACGACAATTAACTACATTCTTTTCATCTCAATTACGATCGTATGTAAATATTACGGTTGCTTCGGTTGATCAGATCCCCTATGAGGAATTCATACGTTCTATCCCGAATATTACCGTCTTAAATATATTTAGTGTTTCTCCGTTAGAGGGAAGACTGATTATGGAGGTTAATCCGAACATAGCCTATGGTATGCTCGATCGTGTGCTTGGAGGAAGAGGAGACAGTGTTAATAAAATTGAGAACCTTACAGAGATTGAAACAATCCTCATCTCACAGTTGTTTGAAAAAGGTTTCTCTAGCTTAAAAGAAGCTTGGGCATCTCTAATTGACATAGATCCTGTTTTAGAGGAATTTGAAGTGAATCCACAGTTTCTCCAACTAGTTTCTCCTAATGAAACAGTAGTAGTGGTGTCGTTGAATACAACAATTGGAGAAACAAGTGGAATGATAAATATATGTATCCCACATATTGTTCTTGAACCAATCATTTCAAAATTGTCCGTACAATACTGGATGCAAACAACTACGAAAAAGAGAGATCCAGAAGCTTATGAAAAACTTTCTACTAATCTTCAAAAAGCAAATGTGGAAGCTAGAGCTGTATTAGGAGAAAGTAAGATTAATATTCAGCAATTTTTAGATCTAAGTAGTAACGATGTAATTGCTTTAGATCAATCAATAGATAGTCCACTTACGTTAGAAATAAACAAAGAACCAAAATTCTATGTCCAGCCAGGTAAGTACAAAAAGAAACTTTCTGTACAAGTGTTGGAAGAAATCAAGGAGGGGAATGAAGATGATGAATGATGGTATGCTTTCCCAAGATGAAATCGATGCATTATTAAATGTTGGAGCAAATGATGACGAGGAAAATGACCAAGAAAAAGATACAAAACAACCTGAAGAAAAAGATCATCTTTCGAGCATGGAGGTTGACACGCTAGGGGAAATTGGGAATATTTCATTCGGAAGCTCTGCTACAACTCTTTCAACACTATTAAATCAAAAGGTAGACATTACTACTCCAACGGTTTCCATCATTAACCGTCAAGAATTAGACAGTGAGTTTGAAATGGAGCATGTTGGGGTTGAAGTAAATTATGTTGAGGGTTTTGATGGAGTAAACGTCTTTGTCATCAAATCGGAGGATGCAGCAATCATTTCAGATATAATGCTAGGTGGAGATGGTACTGGTCCTGCCGAGGAATTAAATGATATTCACCTAAGTGCAGTTCAAGAAGCCATGAATCAAATGATGGGAGCAGCTGCAACGAGTATGTCCACTGTATTTGATAAGAAGATTGATATTTCACCGCCAGAAATCGCATTAAATCACGTTGATGAGACGTTAAGTGCAGAAGAAGAGCCTGAATTATTTGTTAAGGTTTCCTTTCAACTGAAGGTTGGCGAGTTGATCGATTCAAATATCATGCAGTTAATTCCATTAGATTTTGCTAAACAATTAGTAGATACATTAATGAATCAATCTGCTGAGGAAGAAACAGCTGCAGCTGTAGAACAATTAGAGCAACCAGTAGCTGCTAACCAACAGCAAGAAATGTCTGTAAATCAGCAACCAGTTGGCCAGGTGAACCAGCCCCAAGCGAATCAACAACATGTTAATCAAGCTGGTTATCAACAACAACCCGTGATGCAAAATAATCAACCTCAGTATATTGGGAACGCGGCAGCAAATCAGCAAGCTAATATTCAGCAAGCAGACTTTTCTAACTTTAACCAAGTTGAGCTAAATCAAAACGAGCATCGTAACTTAGATATGCTACTGGATATACCGTTGAAAGTTACCGTTGAACTAGGACGGACGAATCGTTCCATCAAAGAAATCTTAGACCTATCAGCCGGTTCGATTATTGAATTAGATAAACTAGCTGGTGAACCAGTTGATATCTTAGTTAATGAAAAGTTAATTGCTAAAGGCGAAGTAGTCGTTATAGATGAAAACTTCGGTGTTCGTGTTACAGATATTATTAGTCAATCAGATCGATTAATGAAGCTGAAATAAGGAGAGATAATAATGGGTAAACGAATTTTAATAGTTGACGATGCAGCTTTTATGCGCATGATGATTAAAGATATTTTAAGTAAAAATGGGTTTGAGGTTGTTGGTGAAGCTCAAGACGGAGCTCAAGCAGTTGAATTATATAATGAACTTACTCCGGATCTTGTAACGATGGATATAACCATGCCTGAAAAAGACGGTATTACTGCATTAAAGGAAATTAAAGCTACGAATCCTGAAGCGAAGATTATTATGTGTTCGGCAATGGGTCAACAAGCAATGGTTATTGATGCTATACAAGCTGGGGCAAAGGATTTCATTGTGAAACCATTCCAAGCTGACCGAGTAATTGAAGCTATCCAAAAAGCATTAACTTAGAAACGAGTGACTATAGTGATTAAAAAAATTAGTTTTATTGCTAGTTTAATAGTATTACTTTTCTTTGGTTCATGGATGAATGAGATTGAGGCAAAAGAAATTACAGCTGATGAATGTCTTGTTGACTGTGAAGAAGAAGGGCAAGTAACAAATGATTCTGATGAAAAAGAAGAATCATTTGGAAAAGATAACAATTCATTGGCTTTTGACTTAGTGAAAATGTTTTTTGCGCTGCTATTAGTACTAGCATTAATCTATTTGTTACTAAAGTTTTTAAATAAGCGAAATAAATTATTTAGTAGAGTAAAAGCATTAGAAAATGTAGGCGGACTAACACTTGGACCGAGTAAGTCGATTCAAATTATCCGGGTTGGAAGTAAGTTGTATTTGGTTGGGGTTGGCGACAATGTTGAACTACTACAAGAAATAACCGACGAAGACATGAGGCGTGAAATTTTAGCTAGTTATGAAGAAACGAATAACTTTTCGGCGGGGGATCTTTTTTCCAATCTCATGCAGCCGAAGAAGGCTGAAAGCAAAGGTTCGAATAGTAATAAGACTACTGATTTCAAGAATTTATTTGCGTCAGAACTAGATAAATTAAAAGAGAACCGAAAAGCGCTCCGAGATAAAGAAATTCAAAAGGATGTTAATGATGAATGAATTTATAGATATGTTTTCTAGTTCAGACCCAACCAATGTAGCAACTTCAGTAAAGCTACTATTATTATTAACCGTATTTTCGTTAGCCCCTGGTATATTAATTTTAATGACGAGTTTTACACGAATAATCATCGTTTTATCTTTCGTCCGAACCTCTTTGGCAACACAACAAATGCCACCTAATCAGGTATTAATCGGACTTGCATTATTTTTAACATTTTTCATTATGGCTCCTACGTTTGGAGAAGTTTATGACGAGGCATTACAGCCTCTTTTTGATGAGGAGATTTCATTAGATGAGGCCTATGAAAGGGCAAGTACCCCATTAAAAGAATTTATGGGAAAACATACCCGCCAGAAAGACTTGGAACTATTTATGAGTTATACAAATACTGAAAGACCAGAAACGATTCAAGATGTTCCTTTAACAACTTTAGTTCCAGCGTTTGCAATAAGTGAACTTAAGACAGCCTTTCAAATGGGCTTTATGATATTTGTACCATTTTTATTGATCGATATGGCCGTAGCAAGTGTATTAATGTCAATGGGGATGATGATGTTACCACCGGTAATGATCTCACTGCCATTTAAAATTTTACTATTTGTTTTAGTAGACGGTTGGTATTTAATAACCCACTCATTATTAAGTGGTTTCTAATGACTATTTTTGGAGGAAAAGGAAGGGTGCGTAGTAATGGGTAGTGAATTTGTATTATCTTTAGCTGAAAGAGGAATTTATACTATTTTATTAGTTACGGGTCCTTTATTACTTTTAGCACTTGCTGTTGGTTTGTTTGTTAGTATATTTCAGGCAACAACTCAGATTCAAGAACAAACATTAGCATTTATCCCCAAAATAGTAGCCGTATTAGTTGGACTTGTGTTTTTTGGGCCATGGATGTTATCGACCATGGTGGAGTTTACGACAGAGATATTTCAAAATTTAAATCGGTTTGTAGGGTAAATTATGCTTGAAGCGATTAATATTAATAGTTTTCCAGTTTTCTTACTCATTCTAGTTCGTGTGGTGGCATTTTTTGTAACGTTACCTTTTTTCTCTTACCGAACAGTTCCACTACCGTTTAAAATAGGCTTTAGTTTCTTTTTGGCATTTATTATGTTCTATACGGTTGATACTTCGTTAGTTGTTGTCGATGAGATGTATCTATTTCTAGTGATTAAAGAAGCACTCGTTGGCTTGCTTGTCGGCTTAATTGGGTACATTATTATCTCAGCAGTTCAAATCGCAGGGGGGTTCATAGATTTCCAAATGGGCTTTGCCATTGCGAATGTAGTAGATCCGCAAACCGGAGCACAAAGTCCAATTACCGGGCAATATTTTTATATTTTTGCCTTACTATTTCTATTATCGGTTGATGGACACCATTTATTAATAGATGGAATTGTAAATAGTTATCAATTTGTCCCAATTGATAGTTTTATCCCATTTCATAATGGGAATATTGCCGAGTTTGTAATCGATGCATTTAATAATATGTTTCTAATTGCTTTCCAAATAGCGATTCCTATTGTAGGATGTTTGTTTTTAGTGGATGTGGCTTTAGGTATTATTGCGAGAACCGTCCCACAATTAAACGTTTTTGTTGTAGGTTTACCATTAAAAATATTAGTAAGTTTTATTGCTATCTTTTTCTTTTTAAGTCTTTATATTGTTTTAGTGAAATATTTATTTGAAATGATGTTTGAAACAATGCGTGGTCTCATGCAATTATTCGGAGGTGCTTAGATTGCAGTTAAGGTTAGATTTGCAGTTCTTTGCAGGTGAAAAAACAGAAAAAGCGACTCCGAAGAAAAGGCAGGATGAGCGAAAAAAAGGGAAAGTAGCCAAAAGCCAAGACGTTAATACGGCAATTTTATTACTTCTTTCATTTATTATTTTATTTGTCTTTGGTGGCTATATGAAGAACATAATGACAACTTTGTTTCAACATACCTTTACGGAGTATATACACTGGGATTTAACTCCAAATACGGTATATCAAGTCTTTATTGAAGGAACAATCGAGACTGCAAAACTTGTTGCTCCTATAATGTTAGTGGCTATAATCGCAGGGTTTGCTTCAAACTTAATGCAAATAGGCTTTTTATTTACAACCGAACCATTAAAGTTAGATTTGAAAAAAATCGATCCAATTCAGGGTGCCAAGCGCATATTCTCCATACGTGCGTTGGTAGAATTGCTAAAGTCATTATTCAAAATTGTATTTATTGGAGCTATTACCTTTTCAACGATATGGATTTTTAAAGATGACATGATGATGACAGCATTTAAGGATACGGAAAGCTCCCTCGCATTTTTTGGTCAAACGACAATGATCATGGGATTTGCGGCAATTATTGCTTTGCTATTCTTATCAGTGTTTGACTATACGTACCAGCGCTATGATTTCGAGAAAAATATGCGCATGTCAAAGCAAGATGTAAAGGATGAGTATAAAAATATCGAAGGGGATCCTTTAATCAAATCCAAAATTAAGGAAAGACAGAGGCAGATGGCTATGAGTCGTATGATGAGTGAGGTACCAAATGCTGATGTTGTTATTACGAACCCTACTCACTTTGCAATTGCCATTAAGTATGATGAGGAAAAATCAAGTGCTCCTTACGTTTTGGCAAAGGGTGTGGATCATCTTGCGTTCAGAATTAAAGAAATAGCAAAAGCACATGAAGTTGTTACTGTAGAAAATAGGCCTTTGGCAAGGTCGTTATATGACAAGGTTGAAATAGGTGACACGATACCAGAGGAATTTTACCAAGCAGTAGCTGAAGTATTAGCTTATGTCTATCGTTTGGACAAAAAAGTTAAGTAATAAGGAGAGATTTCATCCATGAAGGCACGTGATTTATCCGTACTTTTAGGCGTTATATTAATTATCATTATGTTAGTTATCCCTCTCCCGGGATGGCTTTTAAGTATCTTTATTTTAATCAATATTACACTTGCACTAATTGTAATTTTAGTTTCCATGAACACACAAAATGCTTTACAATTTTCTATATTTCCTTCTCTCTTATTACTATTAACTTTATTTCGATTAGGATTAAATGTTTCAACAACAAGATCTATTTTATCCGAAGCAGACGCGGGAGGCGTTGTTGATACGTTTGGTACGTTTGTTATTGGAAATAGTCCACTTGTTGGTTTTGTAGTATTTGTAATCTTGGTTATCATTAATTTTCTAGTCATTACGAAAGGTTCGGAACGTGTATCCGAAGTTGCTGCGCGTTTTTCATTAGATGCAATGCCTGGAAAACAAATGAGTATAGATGCAGATTTAAATGCTGGTCTTATATCCGAACAAGAAGCAAAAGAAAGACGTAAAACCGTAGAAGATGAAGCAGACTTTCACGGATCTATGGATGGTGCGAGTAAATTCGTAAAAGGAGATGCGATAGCAGGTATTGTTATTGTATTAATCAATATCCTCTTTGGACTGATTATTGGTATGGTTCAAATGGATATGTCCTTTCAAGAAGCAATAAATACGTTTATGCGACTTACAGTAGGGGATGGATTAGTCAGTCAAATTCCAGCCTTATTAATATCGACAGCAACTGGTATTGTGGTTACAAGAACGTCTTCTTCGGGTAATAACCTGGGAAGTGATGTATCTGAACAGTTATTACGTTATCCTAAATTACTATTTATTGCAGCAGGAACTATTTTTCTATTGGGTTTAACCCCAATTAACTTTTTCCTTACATCAATGATAGCTGGTTTGTTGGCGTTAAGCGGTTATCTTCTTATGCAGCAATCGAAGGAACCAGAAATACAAGATGTGGAACAAGAGGATGAGACGGAAAGTTCTGAAATGAAAACGCAAGAAAATGTCGTAAACTTGATTAATATGGATCCAATTGAATTTGAATTTGGTTATTCATTGATCCCGCTTGTTGATGCAAAACAAGGTGGCGATTTATTAGATCGAGTGATCATGATTCGTAGACAACTTGCGATTGAATTAGGAATTGTAATTCCTGTGGTTCGTATACGTGATAACATTCAACTAAATCCGAATGAATACCGGTTGAAAATTAAGGGTAATGAAGTTGCACAAGGAGAATTACTACTCGATCATTTCTTGGCGATGACCCCTGAGATGGAAGACGATACAATTGAAGGAATCGACACACAAGAACCTGCGTTCGGTTTACCTGCTAAGTGGATAAGTGAAGAGCATAAGGATGAGGCTGAGCTTTCTGGTTATACTGTCGTTGATCCACCGTCAGTCGTTTCAACTCATATAACTGAGGTAATAAAGCAGCATGCACATCAGTTACTAGGCAGACAGGAAACGAAAGAATTAATCGATCATCTAAAAGAGAGCTATCCTATATTAGTAGAAGAGGTTACACCAGAACCTTTAGCAATCGGAGATATTCAAAAAGTGCTTAGCAAATTACTGAAAGAGAATATATCGATTAAGAACTTACCGATTATTTTTGAAACGCTAGCAGACTTTGCCAAGCTATCGAATGACCCTGAGCTATTAGGGGAATATGTAAGACAGGCATTATCTTCTCAAATTACACAACAATATGTAACAGATGATATGTCGTTAAAAGTCATTACTGTCTCTGGAAAAGTAGAGAAATTAATAGCGGAAAACATCCAACAAACAGAGCACGGAAATTATTTAGCATTAGATCCTGAATACCAACAAACAATTGTAACAACGATCCATGAAGAGGTGGAGAAATTGACCCTACAGGAAGAAAATGCAATTGTATTATGCTCACCAGCAATTCGAATGTATTTAAAGCAATTGCTTGAACGATTTTTACCACAGGTTGTTGTATTGTCTTATAATGAATTAGAACCAAATGTACAAGTTCAAAGCGTTGGAGTGGTGAATGTAGCATGAAGGTAAAAAAATATGTAGCGCCAACGATGCCAGAAGCAATGAGCATCGTACGTAAAGAACTCGGTCCAGATGCCGTGATCTTGAATTCTAAAGAGATCCAAGAGGGGGGATTCTTGGGTTTCTTTAAAAAAAGAAAGATAGAAGTAGTTGCTGCCCTAGATAAAAACCCAATGCCGGAAAAAGCAAAAAAACATGCTGCGGTAGCACCAAGAAAGATAATCAAGGAATCAGCAGCACAACCTGATAAAAGTAGTGCAGATATATTGGATGAAATAAAGTATTTAAAAAAAATTATGCAACAACAGGTAGATAACAAGGAATATGAATTTGATGTTGACTATCAAGTAGTGTTTCAGCACCTGGTAGATCAGGAAGTGGATGATGAACTAGCAGAAAGAATCATTAAGGAAGTGATCGAAAATCCATCTTACCCCTCAAGCTCTGGATCAGAGATTATCAAAGCAGTTCGTAGTGAAATAGAAGTACAGCTAAGCAAATTGTCTTTTAATGGGATTACGTATGATAAAAGAATTGTCCAGTTTGTCGGACCCACAGGTGTAGGAAAAACAACTACTTTAGCCAAGGTAGCTGCCCATAGTATGTTAAAGGATAAAAAGAAAGTAGCTTTTATCACGATGGATACGTACCGTATTGCAGCTATCGAGCAACTTAAGACATATGCAAAAATTCTGGATGTCCCGGTTGAAGTAGCGTATTCGATTGAGGAATATAAAGAAAAGGTTGATCAATTTAAGGATTATGATTTAATTCTTGTCGACACAGCAGGAAGAAATTTCCGAGATGAGAAATACGTAAAGGAATTACAAGAAAATATTAATATTAGTGATAATGTAGAGACATTCTTGGTTCTAGCGTTGACAGCTAAGCCGAATGATATAGTCGATATTTATAACAGTTTTTATCATATCCCAATTAATGAGGTTATCTTTACGAAGGCAGATGAAACGAGGCAATACGGCAGTATTCTAAATATCGCATTAACGAAGCAAGTAGGAGTAGCCTATTTGACAAATGGGCAGGATGTTCCAGATGACCTTATCCAACCAACACCAGAGAAAATCAGCAATTATATAGTAGGTGAGTTCATTGATGCATGATCAAGCAGAAAGTCTTCGCCGACGATTTGAGATGTCTGAAAACCCTAGGGAAGCGAAAACGATATCCTTTGTAAGTGGAAAAGGTGGAGTAGGAAAATCTAATGTTGCGCTAAACTTTTCGTTAGAGCTCAGTAAACATAACAAGAAAGTAATTTTAGTTGATCTAGATATCGGAATGGGCAATGTAGAAATTTTATTAGGTTCAAACACAAACAAAACAATTGTTGACATGTTACACGATAATTTGTCGATTTATGATATTATTGAGACAGGACCAAACAATTTATCCTATATTTCCGGTGGGTCTGGATTATCGGATATATTTATCATGGAACAACAACAAATGGATCATTTTTTTGAGGAGTATCATAAAATTGTGCAATTATATGACTACATTATATTTGATATGGGGGCAGGAGCAACACCAACGAGTATGGCATTTGTACTCGCATCCGATGAGTGTATTGTCGTAACAACTCCTGAACCTACGTCTATCACCGATGCATACAGCATGATTAAGCATATTGTTACACAACAACCAACGATGCCGCTCAATATTGTAATGAATCGTGCGTTATCTCAAAAGACTGGTTCAAAATCATTAGAAAAGTTCCAACAGGTAATTCTGCAATTCTTAGAGGTTAAAGTGAAACCTATAGGAATTCTACCAAATGATCCAATTGTTACAACAGCAGTTATTCGACAAGTTCCTTATAGTTTGTTAAATGAGAAAGCTGCCATAACAAAGGCCTTAAAACAAATGACCAAGGATTATATTTCATTGACAGATGAATCAAAAGATGAAAAGCCTATGTCATTCATACAAAAATTTAAACGACTTATAAAAGAGAGGTAACAGTTGTGAATTCTATTCGTGTAATTGTTATTGATGATTCTGCTTTTATGCGTAAGATGATTTCAGATATATTGGAAAGTGATAAGCGAATAGAGGTTATTGCTACTGCTAGAAACGGAAAAGAAGGAATAGAGAAGATAAAGAAATTACAACCAGATGTTGTGACATTAGATGTTGAAATGCCAATAATGGATGGTATGACTGCTTTGTTAGAAATAATGAATAACAATCCAGTACCAGTTGTAATGCTATCAAGCCTCACAAGTGAAGGTGCATCTAAGACCTTGCAAGCAATTTCCAATGGAGCGGTAGATTTTATTGCAAAGCCTTCAGGGTCTATCTCATTAGATATACAAACAATAAATCAAGAAATTATTGAAAAAGTAGTAGCTGCTTCTCAAGCGCAATTAACAAAATCTAATACTACGAAACCAATTCAACCTGATCTAAACCAGGTCCAACACACCCATCATAAATCCATCATTGCAATCGGCTCTTCAACGGGTGGACCACGTGCATTGCAACATGTATTAACAGAGTTACCAAAGGATTTTAAAGCGCCAATACTAATTGCACAGCATATGCCTAAGGGATTTACAAAATCGTTGGCAGATAGGTTAAATGCATTATCCAACATTCACGTGAAGGAAGCGGTTCATGGAGAAATTATCAAGGAAAACACGGCTTACATTGCACCAGGAAACCATCACATGAAAATTAGAAGTATGGGGATATCACATACTATAGAAATAACGGAGGAAAAGCTGGGTTATCTCTACCGTCCTTCTGTCGATGTATTATTTGAATCCCTTGCGCAAATAAAAAAAATTAATAAATTGGCAGTTGTCTTAACTGGAATGGGAAGTGATGGTGCCAAAGGGATCTTGTATCTAAAAGAGAAAGATCCAAATTCGATTGTCATTGCTGAGTCTGAAGAGTCATCTGTTGTTTATGGAATGCCAAAAGCAGCTGTTAAAACGAATGCCGTAGATTATAATTCTCATATCCAACAAATCGGTAGCATGATTAATAAGATTACAAAAGGGTAAGGGAGAGGCCTGTAGCATGTTTTTCCACGAGTCAAGATTTCCTTTGGGAATTTATTGTCTCGTGATTTACATAATAAAATGAGATAACTATAGAAAAAGCACGAGTGAATATTTCAAGATTTTTCATGAAAACAGCAAGAAGTGTCTTTAACACTTCCATCCTAATCATAGATTTAGTAGAATTAAAAGTAGAGAAGAGTATTTTCACTTTTCTCCTTTAAATATAAATGATAATAATGTGGTATGAACGCATTTAGGATTAGCAATGCACAAATAAAAATAGTTTTAACACTTAGGGGGATATTAAAATGGGAAATGAAACAAATCAAGAACAAAAAGTGATTGTATTTCAATTAAAGGATGAAGAATTTGCTGTTCCAGTGGATCAAGTTGGTTCTATTGAAAGATTAATGAAAATCACTCGTGTACCGCAAGCAGCCGATTTTGTTAAAGGTGTCATCAACCTTCGAGGAGTAGTTACTCCAATCATTGATTTACGTATTCGCTTCGGTATTGAGGCTACTGAATTTGATGAATCTACACGAATTATTATTGTTTCTTTAGATGATATGGATGTGGGATTAATAGTAGATGCTGCTAATGATGTAATTGATATTCCAACAGAAGCTATTGAACCAGCTCCAGAAGTAGTAGGTGCTGTTGATGTAGATGTAGATTATATTGAAGGAGTAGCAAAATTAGAAAATCGTTTATTGATCTTGCTCAATTTACAAAAAGTATTAACAAATGAGGACATGAAAGATCTTAAATCTGTAGAAGGTTAATGAAATGAAAATGGATAAATTATCATCTATACAACTTGATGCACTAAGAGAAATAGGCAATATTGGTGCTGGAAATGCAGCTACTTCCATGTCTAAAATGATTAATGAAAAAATAGACATGCACGTTCCAAACGTAAGTATTGTTGAATTTAACGAATTAATGGACGAAATTGGTGGAGCAGATAAGGTAATTGTTTCCATCCTTTTTCAAATTCAAGGTGAGGCACCTGGTACGGTCTATTTAATCTTTTCGATGGAAGAAGCGGAGGAACTGGTGCGCCATATTACATTAAATTCCAATCAAAAATTGTTCACAGACGGTGAACCGGATGAATTCGCTATTTCAGCTTTACAAGAAACAGGGAATATTTTGGCAGGTTCCTATTTATCTGCACTTTCCGATTTTACTAACATTAATATGCACCCGTCTGTCCCACATTTAAGTGTGGACATGGCTGGCGCAATTATATCAGTAGGTTTGTTGGAGTTATCACAAGTTACCGATTACGCCATAATAATTGATACGAAAATTCACGACACGAAAAGCAAGAATGGAATTAATGGACAATTTTTATTACTGCCAGCTCCAGAATCATTTACAAAACTATTCCATGCATTAGGAATTAATGATTATGATTGATACGAAGTCGATTGTAAAAGTTGGAATTGCTGATCTAAATATTGTAACTGCACCGACTACAATTCGTACGTCCGGACTTGGATCTTGTGTTGGTGTTGTGATTTATGACCTACCCAAAAAAGTTGCTGGATTAGCACATATTATGCTTCCAGATTCTAATTTGGCAAAACAAGCTACATTTAATGAATTTAAATATGCAGACACGGCAATAGATAATATGGTAGATAAATTATATGAGTGTGGTGTTCGTAAATTTGCTCTTAAAGCGAAAATTACCGGAGGAGCCCAAATGTTCCAATTCACTTCTAGTAATGATATGATCCGGATTGGACAACGTAACGTAGAAGCAGTATTAACAAAATTAAGTGAGCATCAAATCCCAGTCGTCGCTTCTGATGTAGGTGGGAATTGTGGCAGGACAATTGATTTTGACCCCAATACGGGAGAGTTAAAAATCCGTACCGTTTCGAAAGGGGAAGAAATTATTTGATAAATAAATAATTTGCAATATGAAACCTTACGAAAATGATAGTGGTCTTATACTTAAGGGGAATTGATTAGAAAGTTATAAGCAAGACTATGAAAAGAGTAAGGAGGAGCAGATAAATTGAAAACGAATAGATCTCCTCTAGAGCAAGAATTGTGGGATAAGTGGTTCAACGATAACGATAATGATGTAGCTAATGAATTAATTCAACATTACATGTACTTAGTTAATTTTCATGTTGATCGTACTGCAAGCCATCTGCCTAGCAGTGTGTTGAAGGAAGATTTAAAAAGTCTCGGTTTAATGGGGTTATACGACGCCTTAAAGAAATTCGATATCGATAGAGACTTAAAATTTGAAACCTATGCGTCTTTTCGTATCCGCGGAGCAATTATGGACGGATTACGAAAAGAAGATTGGTTACCAAGATCCATTCGTGATAAAACCAAAAAGGTAGAACAGATCTCACAACAGCTAGAGCAATCATATCAAAGAGAGCCTAGTATTAAAGAAATTGCTGAGAAAGCAGATCTTCCTGCTAAAGAGGTTGAAACATTACTTAGGGACTCATTATTTGCTAATATACTCTCGATCGAAGAAAAACCTAAAGATGGTTCATTTGATCAAAAAGAAGGTATTGGATATTCGATCCCAGATAAAAAAACGAACACACCTGACGAGCACATCATGAAACACGAACTCCATAAAGAATTAGCAGAGGGAATCAAGACGCTAAATGAAAATGAGCAAATGATAATTAGCTTATTTTATCATGATGAATTAACATTTACAGAGATTGGACAAGTCTTAGGTTTAACTACATCGAGAATATCACAGATCCATAAAAAAGCAGTCTTAAAATTAAGAAATATTCTTCAAAAACTATAAAAGACAAAGAGGGGAAGAATATGGGTCAGTTACAGGATTATTTTCAATTACAAACGTCAAGCGATCAAATGATTGCCGAAATTCACCCTACAGAAACATATTTCGAAGGTGAAGAAACGATCGAATTTGACGAGTCTGAGATTTTACAGTTTATAAATGATAATAAAATCACACATGGAATCCTATTAGAGCATGTACGTTTATTAACAGAAGAGTTATCTGAAAATGCGTTTCCTGTACGAATTGCAGAAGGAACGGAAGTGGAGAACGGGAAAGATGGAAGCGTTATATACGAGTACAATTTTGATGCGAAAGTAGACAAAACGGAGGATTGGAATTTTAGAGATGTTATGCGTATTCCTTCCGTTAAAACCGGACAAAGATTAGCAAAAGTTATTCCACCAACGGAAGGTGTAAATGGAAAAAACGTATATGGTAATGAGGTCCCTTCAAAGCCGGGCAAGCCAACTTCGATGAAGGCTAGAAAAAATGTAGTATTTCAAGAAGAGTCGATGGCTTTTTATACTGCGACTGATGGACAAGTAAGTATTAATGGCGATTACATAGATGTATACGAAGTATTTGAAGTAAGTGATACGCTTTCCATGAAAGAAGGAAACTTGGATTTTGTAGGTTCAATTGTCATTAATGGAGATGTTCCATCTGGATTTACTGTTAAGGCAGGTGGAGATGTAAAGGTCTTTGGAATGGTTGAGAATGCTCAAGTTATTGCTGGTGCTTCCATTTTTGTTTCTGAAGGATTAGCAGGTCATCAAACGGGTAGTCTAAATGCTGGGGAGAATATTCATATAGGATATCTTAATCAAGGGATTGTAACATGTGGTAATGATTTATATGTTGAAAATTCAATCTTACATAGTACATGCACCGTCGGAAAACAAGCCTATTGTCAACGTGGTAATATTATTGGCGGTTCTATTTCTGCTGGGGAACTAGTTGAAGCAAAAGAAATAGGAAATAAGTTGTATATAAAAACTGAAATTCTCTTCGGCTTAAATAAGATTCAGAGTGAGAAGGAACAACAATTAGTACAAGAGAAAGAGGACTTACAAGCTAATTTATCGAAGTTAAAATTAATCGGAGATAAACTGAAAGCCAGCAATAATGTCCTAACCGATCCTAAGTTAAAAGCTGCTTGGCTACGTCAGCAACATTCCTATGAACAAGCTAGTGAAAGGTTAGAAGAGGTAGAAAACCATTTATTAAATATAAATGCTAGTTTAGGAAATGAAAAACGAGCAAAATTAGTAGTTCATGGTCACCTTTATCCAAATGTAATTGTTAGTTTTGGTAAATATCAAAAGGCAATCAAAAGAGAATTTCAGCATATACGAATGAAAATGGACAAGAACGAAATTTCAATCCTTAATTTATAAATAAGGGAGCGTGATTTTCATTGAGCTGGAAATCAATTGAAATGCAGGTAGCACTTCCAAGAAGTCAAGATGCCGGTAAGCTACAAGACCAAATGCTAAAGCAGAACCAACATTTTCAAGAAGCACTTGCACAGAATCACATAAAGCAAGAAGAGTTGAAACGGAAAAAAGTGCAGCAATCTGATGATACAGAAGAAGTAAGAAATCAAAAAGAAGAGGAACATGGTAATACAGATTCTCAGGATTCTAATAATAAGAAAAAGGATGGTAATGAAAATAAACTTGATCATCCTTACTTGGGAACAAAATTTGATTTTTCTGGATAGAGGGGTTATATGACATCATTTTTATTAGTTATTAGCTTTTTATTACATATTATCACGATCAGCGGTATCTATTTTTTATTAAAACAAATTCAAATACTAAGAGCACAAAATCATACAGAGGATCTTCCAGAATTACTCGAGTCGTATTTAGGTGAAATAAAGGCCGAAAATAAAAGACTCCAAGAGGAGCTAACTGCTAGCCCGGTTAAGAGGAAACCAAAACCTACTTATAAATCGGACTCACAATCGAAACCCCAACCCAATCAAACAATTAAGGCAGTAGATCAAAAATTAGATGAATATCCTGCACCAAAAACGGACAGTATGGATGACAAAGTGCAAGCATCACTACAATCGAGAATTCTACAGCTCCATCAATCTGGTTTCTCAATAGAAGAAATTGCACGTAAATTAAACTGTGGAAAAACAGAGGCTGAGCTTACCGTGAAATTACATGGAAAAAATTAATAAAATCACTTGATTACGCGTGGTCTATATGATATATTTATTTTTGGTGTAAATACAATGTTTACATAATTCATTGTGAACATTAAAAAAAACACACGTTTGTTAATTTGTATATCGGTGCCATTTTATATGGTCTTATACAAAAATGATACAAACGGAGGAAAAAACCATTTAGGAGGAAATTTTTATGTCAGTAATTTCTATGAAGCAATTATTAGAAGCTGGTGTACATTTCGGACATCAGACTCGCCGTTGGAATCCAAAAATGAAGAAGTATATCTTCACGGAGAGAAACGGAATTTATATCATCGACTTACAAAAAACGGTTAAAAAAGTTGATGAAGCGTATAACTATGTGAAAGAAATCGCATCGAATGGCGGTACTATTCTTTTCGTAGGTACAAAGAAACAAGCGCAAGATTCTGTGAAAGAAGAAGCAATCCGTTCAGGGATGTACTATGTTAACCAACGTTGGTTAGGTGGTACATTAACGAACTTCCAAACAATCCGTAAACGTATTAATCGTTTAATTGATATTGAGCGCATGGAAGAAGATGGAACTTTTGAAGTTCTTCCGAAGAAAGAAGTAGTAAACTTATTAAAAGAAAAAGATCGTCTTGTTAAGTTCCTTGGTGGAATTAAAGAGATGAAAAAACTTCCAGATGCATTATTTGTGATTGATCCTCGTAAAGAGCGTATTGCAATTGCAGAAGCTCATAAGTTAAACATTCCAATCATCGGAATTGTTGATACAAACTGTGATCCGGATGAGATCGATTATGTTATTCCGGCAAATGATGACGCAATTCGCGCCGTAAAACTTTTAACTGGAAAAATGGCTGATGCTATTTTAGAAGTTAAACAAGGTGAAGAAATGGAAGAAGTTCAAACAGAAGAAACTGTTACTGCTGAAAAAGAAGAAGTAGAACAAAACTAATTTTAAAAAGCGATAACACATAACGAACTGTACAGTATCAGGCTGTAAGGTGAGAAATGTGTTGGGTGTTAGAGCTTGACGTCTTTTAAAAGGTAGGGGTGATAAGAGGATAAGCCTTTTATCACCCTTTTTAAAAAACTAAATTCAATCATTCATTAGGAGGAAATTAACATGGCAATTACAGCTAAAATGGTAAAAGAACTACGTGAAAAAACTGGCGCTGGAATGATGGACTGTAAAAAAGCACTTACAGAAACAGATGGCGATTTAGATCAAGCTATTGATTATCTTCGTGAAAAAGGTATCGCAAAAGCAGCGAAAAAAGCTGATCGTATTGCAGCAGAAGGTTCTACATATATTGAAGTGGAAGGCAACACAGCAGCAATATTAGAAGTAAACTGTGAAACTGACTTCGTAACAAAAAATGATCAGTTTAAAAACCTTTTATCTGACTTAGGGAAGCATTTAGTTAATCAAAAACCAACAACTGTAGAGGAAGCATTACAACAACCATTACATGGTGACGGTGATACAGTTGAGACTTATATTAATTCAGCGATTGCAAAAATCGGTGAAAAGATTTCTCTACGCCGTTTCACTGTTTTAACTAAAACAGATAATGATTCATTTGGTGCATACCTTCACATGGGTGGACGTATTGGCGTATTAACGCTTCTAGAAGGAACTACCGATGAATCTGTTGCGAAAGATGTTGCAATGCATGCTGCTGCAGTAAATCCTAAATACGTATCCCGTGATGCAGTATCTGAAGAAGAGGTTGCTCATGAACGTGAAGTGTTGAAAACACAAGCATTAAACGAAGGTAAACCAGAAAATATTGTTGAGAAAATGGTAGAAGGACGTTTAGGTAAATTCTTCGAAGAAATTTGTTTATTAGAGCAAAACTTTGTTAAAGATCCTGATCAAAAAGTGAAGAAATTTGTGGCAGATAAAGGTGCTACAGTAAATACATTCGTTCGTTATGAGGTTGGAGAAGGAATGGAAAAACGTGAAGAAAACTTCGCGGAAGAAGTAATGAGCCAAGTTAAAAAATAAATTTTAAAAATAGGGGACATTGGCGTGTTCCCTATTTCTCCATGCAAATAAGGAAAAGTTGTAAGAAACTAAATTAAATTTCGATGGAGGTTATTATGACAACAGCTCGTTACCGTAGAATTGTGTTAAAATTAAGTGGAGAAGCTCTTAGCGGTCAACAAGGATATGGAATCGAACCAAAAATTATCCAATCAATAGCTCAACAAGTAAAAGACATCGCAGAACTTGGTGTTGAAGTGGCTGTTGTTGTAGGTGGCGGTAATATTTGGCGAGGTAAAGTTGGAAGTGAAATGGGAATGGATCGTGCGAACGCAGACTACATGGGAATGTTAGCAACTGTAATGAATTCACTTGCACTACAGGATAGCTTGGAAACGATTGGAATCCCTACTCGTGTACAAACTTCTATTGAAATGCGTCAAGTTGCGGAGCCATATATAAGAAGAAAAGCAATTCGCCACTTAGAGAAAAAACGTGTTGTTATCTTTGCAGCTGGTACAGGTAATCCTTACTTCTCAACAGATACAACAGCGGCTTTACGTGCAGCTGAAATCGAAGCCGATGTTATCTTGATGGCCAAAAATAATGTAGATGGTGTTTATACGGATGACCCTAAAACGAATAAAAACGCAGAAAAATACGATAATTTATCGTATATGGAAATGTTAAATGAAGGTTTAGGAGTAATGGATTCAACAGCATCATCACTTTGTATGGATAATGATATTCCATTAGTAGTATTTTCAATTACGGAAGAAGGAAATATTAAAAGAGTTGTCCAAGGTGAAGAAATTGGAACAACAATAAGGGGGAAATAATAATGTCAGATGCTATTTTAAATCAAAGCAAGGATAAAATGAATCAAGCGGTACAAGCATTTTCTAGAAATTTAGCAACAGTAAGAGCAGGACGTGCGAATCCTAGTCTATTGGATAGTGTTTTTGTAGATTATTATGGTGCATCTACACCACTCAATCAACTTGCAACTGTAACTGCTCCAGAAGCTCGTTTACTCGTGATTACACCGTTTGATAAGTCAGCTATTGCAGATGTTGAAAAAGCAATTCTAAAGGCTGACCTTGGTTTATCACCTTCCAGCGATGGTAATGTCATTCGCATCAATATTCCTGCTTTAACAGAAGAACGTCGTAAAGATTTGGTAAAAGTGGTTGGAAAATATGCTGAAGAATCACGAGTTCAAGTACGTAATGTCCGTCGTGATGCCAATGACCAATTGAAAAAAGCTGAAAAAAATGGTGAACTAACGGAAGATGAATTACGTTCAGCTCAAGATGAGGTTCAAAAAGAAACGGATAATCATATTGCAGAAATTGATAAGCTTGCCAAGAATAAAGAACAAGAGATTCTAGAAGTTTAAGTTGATTTCTTTATATGATGGAAATAAGGAGCAAACCCCTCTTTTTATAGAGGGTTTTTGTTTTCTTGTGTAAATACCGTTATAATGATTAATGGAATTATATTTATCTTTTATACATAACATGTTATATTACGATTTACATTATCATAGTAATAAACGTTGTAAGAGCATACTAGGGTTTAATATCAGGGTTCGGAGGACAGAATATGTCAAAAAAACTTCCATTTTTTAAAAAGAAAACAGAAGAACAGCTCCAAGATGAATTTGAGTTATCCAGCATACCTGAACACGTTGCAATCATCATGGACGGGAATGGCCGTTGGGCTAAGAAAAAGGGGTTGCCTCGAGTGGCAGGGCATAAAGAGGGAATGGATGTTGTTAGGAATACCGTAAAAGCAGCCGTGAACTTTGATATAAAAATTCTAACGCTATTTGCTTTTTCTACGGAAAATTGGAAGCGACCTAAGTCTGAAATCGAGTTTATCATGCGATTACCAAAGGAATTTATTCATAAATATCTGCCTGAATTAATGGAGAACAATGTCCGAATTGAGACAATCGGTGATTTCAATACTTTACCATTGCATACAAAAGAAGCAATTCAATATGCAAAGGAACAAACAAAAAATAATGATGGCTTATTACTCAATTTTGCTTTAAACTATGGTAGTAGATATGAGATAATGCGGGCAATAAAACTAATTATCTCGGATGCAGACCATTCGAAAATATCTCTAGATGATTTAGATGAAGACACCTTTTCCGAGTATTTATACACAACAGGTTTAACAGATCCCGATCTATTAATTCGCACTAGTGGTGAAATGCGCTTAAGCAATTTCTTGTTATGGCAGTTGGCATACTCTGAATTTTGGTTTACTGATGTGCTTTGGCCAGATTTTAATGATGATATATTTAAACAAGCACTTCTTGATTATCAAAACCGAAAAAGACGTTACGGAGGTATTTAAGGTGATGAAAGGCAAATGAAGCAACGGATACAAACTGCTATTTTAGCTTTAATTATATTTATACCAATTGTACTTTATGGAAGCCTGCCTTTTTCGATTCTTATTTACCTATTGGCTACTTTAGGTTTAATTGAGTTACTAAAAATGCATAAAATACCTATTTTTTCGCTTCCATCGTTGTTAGCAATTGGACTAGTCTGGTTAATTGTTCTTCCAGAAACAACGGAAATATCAACTTATATATTGTTTAATAAGACAGAATTAATCATGCTGTTTGTTATGTTATTATTAGCATATACTGTATTGGTTAAAAACAAGTTTACATTTGATGATTCAGGGTTTATTTTGCTTGCAGCACTATATGTCGGCATGGGATTTTACTATTTTCATGAGACCAGAATTGCCTCAGATGGATTATCCCTAATCTTCTTTGTATTACTAGTTGTCTGGGCTACAGACACTGGGGCTTATTTTAGTGGGAAATCATTTGGGAAAAATAAATTATGGCCACAAATTAGTCCCAATAAAACAATTGAAGGTGCTATTGGTGGTATAATATTGGCAACGATTGTTGGTGTAACCTATTATGTCATTTTTCCACTTTCCTATAGCATATCAATTATTATCATAGTTTCCGTTTTAGTATCCATTTTTGGACAAATTGGTGATTTAGTGGAATCGGCATTTAAGAGACATTATGATGTTAAGGATTCGGGTAATTTATTACCCGGTCACGGAGGAGTTCTCGATCGATTTGATAGCTTAATTTTTGTTTTTCCAATGCTACATTTTCTCCAATTTATTTGATCAAAAGTGGATAAGCTATAATTCCTAGCCCATTAAAGGAAGGTGTATTTATTTGACTACGGTTATTGCATTTATTTTCATGTTCGGTTTACTTGTATTTATCCATGAATTTGGACATTTAATATTTGCCAAAAGAGCTGGTATGTTAGCGCGAGAATTTGCAATTGGATTTGGTCCAAAGATCTTTGCTTTTACGAAAAATGAAACAGTATATACGATTCGTCTATTACCGATAGGTGGATATGTTCGTGTCGCGGGAGAGGATCCTGAAATTATTGATTTAAAGCCCGGCCATCACATAGGGCTCGAATTTAATGACGAAGGAAAAGTAAATAAAATTATTGTAAATAATAAATCAAAGCATCCAAATGCTCGAGTGATTGAAGTAGAACATGTAGACTTAGATCATCAATTAATTATAGAAGGCTATGAAATTGATGAAGAGGATGAAAAGCTACACTTTGATGTTGATCGTCATGCTAATTTTGTGATGGATGAAAGGGAAACCCAAATTGCTCCGTATGATAGACAATTTGCATCAAAGCGTCCATCACAACGAGCAATGCAGTTATTCGCGGGTCCGATGATGAATTTTCTATTAGCGATCGTTATTTTCCTAATTCTAGGTATTGTTCAAGGTGTTCCTACTGATGAAGCACGATTAGGAGAGATACAGACAAATACACCAGCTGAAGAGGCAGGTTTTCTAGCAAATGATGAAGTTATCCAAATAGAAGGGGAAGCAATTTCTACTTGGGAGGAATTTACCACGATTGTCAGAGCCAATCCAGGTGAAGAGCTAGAAATGACCGTTTTACGAAACGGTAATACAGAAAGCATAGCAGTAATACCTGCAGAAGCTACCATAGAGGGGCCTGAAGGGGAGGAAGTAATTGGACAAATTGGTGTATATCAAGCGTTTGAGAAATCTTTCCTTGGTACCGTTGAATATGGATTTACGAAAACTTATGAGACAACTTCGTTAATTTTAACGAATTTAGGAATGCTTATTACTGGACAATATTCAATTGATATGCTTTCTGGACCGGTTGGTATCTATGATGCTACGGATCAAGTAGTACAAACTGGATTCATGAACTTTTTGATGTGGACAGCTATCTTGAGTATTAACCTAGGCGTAATTAATTTAGTTCCACTACCAGCACTAGACGGTGGTCGCTTGTTGTTCGTTGGAGTAGAATTATTACGTGGAAAACCATTGGAACCTGAAAAGGAAGGTATCTTTCATTTTGTAGGATTTGCCTTTTTAATGTTGTTAATGATCATTGTAACCTGGAACGATATACAACGATTGTTTTTATAGAAGAAGTATAGGGACTGCACTTTAGCAGTTCGAAAACCCTTGTCTGAAATTCATGATGACAAGGGTTTCCGTTATTTATTTGTTACACGTTTTAATTGTAGCAGGGGGAATAGGTATGGATAATTCAAAACAAGAAAGAATGAGTATATTACTACAACAAATCCAAATGAATATGGACCAAGTCAACCAATTCTTTGAGAATAGTTTATTAGAACGTTTGGATGTATATAAAAATGAAAAAAAATGGCATTTTCATGTTCAAGTCAGCCGTGTATTACCAGTACAGGTTTATCAAGAATTTCATGCAAAACTACAAGAAGCCTTTAGTAAGATAGCCGCTGTTGACGTAACAATTAATCCCCAAGATAACAAATGCGATCCTGAAGTAATAGGTGACTATTGGCAGTTGTATATACATTCCACGCCAGACTTGTCACCAGCTTATCGGGATTTAGTTTATAATCAAAAACCTCGGGTTAACAATAACAAAATTATGTTAACTTCAAGAAATAATGCAGAAGCTACTGCAGTGAAAAAAAGGTTGGAAGATAACTTTCGTGCATTTAGTAAAAAAGTTGGTATTCCATTTTCCGCTCTAGAAGTTGAGGTTAAAACCGAGGAAGCAGAAATTAAAAAATTTAGAGAACAAAAGGCATTAGAGGATCAGCAATTAGTTATGAAAACCATCCAGGAAAAGGAAAAACGTGATCAGCAAAGACTAACTGATCAAGAACAGCCTTTCACGATTGGATATAAAATTCAGGATGAACCATCACTTATGGAAGAAATTCAAGAAGAAGAGCGCCGTATTACGGTACAAGGATATATATTTGACGTTGATATTCGTAAATTGCGTTCAGGGAGAAGTTTGCTCATCGCGAAGGCTACGGATTATACAGATTCTCTCCAAATTAAAATGTTTTCTAAAGGTGATGAAGATGCGGCAAAATTTGAGCAGTTAAAGAAAGGAATGTGGGTTAAAGCTAGAGGAAGTATTCAAACGGACATGTATTCGAATGAATTAGCAATGATGGCTAATGATATGCATGAAATTAACGTTGAATCTCGGAAAGACTTTGCTGATGAGAACGAAAAGCGTGTTGAATTTCATGCCCACACGACAATGAGTCAAATGGACGCTGTTGTATCTCCTGGAAGGCTTGTTGAACAAGCAGCAAAATGGGGACATAAGGCTATTGCAATTACGGACCATGCCGGGGTACAAGGTTTTCCGGATGCTCATGCTGCAGGGCAAAAACATGGAATTAAGGTAATGTACGGTGTGGAAGCGAACCTGGTTGATGACGGGGTTCCAATCGCATACAACGAACACGATTTAGATTTGGAAAACGGTAGTTATATAGTTTTTGACGTTGAAACAACAGGATTATCCGCTGTTTACGACACCATTATTGAGCTTGCTGCTGTAAAGGTTCATCGTGGCGAAATTGTTGATCGATTTGAATCATTTGCTAATCCTCATCATCCATTGTCTCAGACGACTATTGATTTAACAGGAATAACGGATGATATGGTAAAAGATGCCCCAGAAGTAGATGATGTATTGAGAGATTTCCATGAGTGGAGTAAAGATGGAATTTTAGTAGCCCATAATGCCAGCTTTGATATTGGATTTTTGAATCAAGGATACCAGCGTATTGATTATGATAAAGTAACTAATGCGGTTATTGATACATTGGAATTGGCTCGGTTTTTATTCCCAGAATTAAAAAACCACCGTTTAAATACGCTATGTAAGCACATGGATATTGAATTAACTCAACATCATAGAGCGATCTATGATGCAGAAGCTACTGGTTATTTATTATGGAAATTAGTCCAAAAGCTTTTAGAAAAGGATATTACGAACCATAATCAATTAAATGATCATATGGGTGAAGGTAACGCTTATCAACGATCTCGACCATTCCACTGTACCTTAATCGCTAAAAATGAAGAAGGATTAAAAAACCTATATAAACTTGTGTCACATGCACATATTGATTATTTTTATCGTGTTCCAAGGATCCCACGATCATTATTACAAAAATTGAGAAGTGGTATTTTAGTAGGAACAGCCTGTGATCAAGGTGAAGTATTTGAAACGATGATGCAGAAATCAGCTGAAGAAGCAGAAAGTGTTGCTGCATTTTATGATTATATTGAAGTCCAACCACCGACAAATTACACACATTTGATCGAGAAAGACTTAGTTCAAAACGAAGCACAAATACTTGATATTATAACAAAAATAGTTGATTTAGGTACTCGAATTGATAAACCAGTTATTGCAACTGGAAATGTTCACTATATTGAGCAACATGAAAAGCTATATCGACAAATATTAATTGCATCTCAAGCGGGAAACCCGTTAAACCGTGTTACATTGCCTGATACACCATTTCGTACAACAAATGAAATGGTAGAATGCTTTCATTTCCTAGGTGCAGACAAAGCACATGAAATTGTTATTGAAAATACGCAAGCATTAGCCGACTCGATTGATACCGTTTCTCCAGTAAAAGACGGGCTTTTCACACCAACAATCGAAGGTGCAGACCAAGAAATGCGAGATCTTTGCTATTCTCGTGCCAAATCTATTTACGGAGAACCAGTACCACAAATTGTGGTGGATCGATTGGAAAAAGAATTAGACAGTATTATAAGTAATGGATTTTCAGTAATCTACCTTATTTCACATAAGCTAGTTAAAAAATCACTTGATGATGGCTATCTAGTTGGTTCGAGGGGCTCCGTTGGTTCGTCCCTTGTTGCGACAATGACCGAAATTACAGAGGTTAATCCATTACCACCTCATTATGTCTGTATGACTTGCCATCACAACGAGTGGATCACAGATGGTTCAGTAGGTAGTGGATTTGATTTACCAGATAAAAACTGCCCGAACTGTGATACAGCATTAACAAAAGATGGACAAGATATTCCATTTGAAACTTTCTTAGGTTTTAAAGGGGATAAAGTCCCGGATATCGATTTGAATTTCTCTGGAGAATACCAACCAAATGCCCATAACTATACGAAGGTTTTATTTGGTGAAGACAATGTTTATCGTGCAGGTACCATAGGTACAATAGCAGAGAAAACAGCTTATGGTTATGTTAAAGGATATGCTTCTGATAAGCAATTAGTCTATAAAAATGCTGAGGTTGACAGACTGGTGCAAGGTTGTACTGGAGTAAAAAGGACGACCGGACAACACCCAGGTGGAATAATTGTAGTCCCTGATGATAAAGAAATTTTTGATTTCACACCAATTCAATATCCTGCTGATGATCGTAAAAGTGAATGGAGAACAACCCATTTTGATTTCCATTCTATTCATGATAATTTATTAAAGCTAGATATACTGGGACACGATGATCCGACCGTTATTCGTATGCTCCAAGATTTAAGTGGGATAGATCCTACGACCATTCCCACAGATGATAAGGAAGTAATGAAAATTTTCTCTGGTCCAGAATCACTTGGAGTTACAGCAGAGCAAATTAATTGCAAAACAGGAACATTGGGCGTTCCTGAGTTTGGAACTAGGTTCGTAAGACAAATGCTTGAAGATACGAAGCCAAGTACGTTTTCTGAGCTCGTTATTATATCTGGTTTATCCCATGGTACCGATGTTTGGCTTGGTAATGCCGATGAATTAATAAATGATGGAATCTGTACCTTAGCAGAAGTTATCGGTTGCCGTGATGACATTATGGTGTATTTGATGCACAAAGGGTTGGAGGCTTCATTAGCTTTTAAAATTATGGAATTTGTTCGTAAAGGAAAAGGGCTACAGGACGAATGGATTACTGAGATGAAAAAGCATGGCGTACCAGATTGGTATATTGAATCTTGTAAGAAGATTAAATATATGTTCCCAAAAGCGCATGCCGCTGCATATGTATTAATGGCTGTACGAATTGCCTATTTTAAAGTTCATTATCCAATCTATTTCTATGCTGCTTACTTTTCGGTTCGAGCTGGAGACTTTGATATCAATACAATGGTGAAGGGATCAGATGCGATTCGAAAACGCATCGAGGAAATTTCTGTAAAAGGGCTTGATGCATCACCAAAAGAGAAAAACTTAATGACTGTACTAGAAATAGCACTTGAAATGTGTGAACGTGGATTCTCATTTCAGAAGGTCGACTTATATAAGTCAAAGGCATCAGAGTTTATCGTAGATGGAAATACGTTAATTCCACCATTTAATGCGATTGACGGGCTAGGAACAAATGCAGCCATTAATATTGAGAAAGCACGTGAAGATGGTGAGTTTTTGTCGAAGGAAGATTTACGTGAAAGAAGTAAAATTTCTAAAACAGTTTTAGAATATATGGATAATCATGGATGCTTAGAAGGAATGGCAGAGAAGAACCAATTATCTTTATTCTAAAGCATAAAATGTAAGAGTAAGTTAAATGCCTCTGAATTGATGTAATTCTAATATCAGAGGCATTTATAATGTTTTCTTATCCTATGCATCGTATTTTTTGATGATGCTTTAGCCATTAATAATGAATGTAGCGCTGCGTAAACCTCTGCAAAAAGTGAAGCATTATGCCATAGCGACTTCTTAACCAACTTTCATTAGAAATGGAAAGATGAAACAAAAGGGTGCGGACGCATTATTTGTAATAAGCGATGAATACCTAGTATGGAGGTTGTTTGTAAGAGTTTATCCATAAAATTCGTATACATATACTTATTAGAAAATTAAGGTTTTTGTTATAGAAAGCCATACGCGCGATATGCTATAATAAAATACACGATTGATGTGATCATTATCACGTATTTATTTTAATTATTGTAAGGAAGTGAATGCTTTGGACCTAACGTATCAAGAAAACATGAAAATTCACGATTTTTTAGTAGCGAACAAGGCTATATTTGAAGAGAATTTATTAAATGAAGCGGTAAATGTCCGAGATAAAATTGATGAGATCCATTACATAGGCAATATTAATTTATTAAAAAACGCACATAAATTAGTACTCCTCTTTGTAGATGAGGATGTTGATGAAGTTACGAGGTTCGCTAAACAGGAAGGCGTTTTATGGGCAAAGTTTTCTTTAACCTTGGCATTCAAACTTGAATGGTTACAAGCGATACGTAGAACACTATGGAGGTTTTTAAGGGAATATGATATTCATAGTGGACAAATTGAGACGAATGATCAATTTTATGAATTAGAAAGCAGAATAAACGATTTAGTAGATCTGTTTTTGAATTCTTTCTTTATCAGCTATTCCAAATACAAGGATGAATTAATCGAAGCCCAGCGTAAAATGGTCGATAATTTATCAGTACCAATTATTCCGATTACACCATCTGTCTGTATCCTCCCATTAATTGGTACTATTGATACTTATAGAGCTAGTATTATCGAAGAAAAGGTATTAATTGAAATAGGGAAATTACGGATTCAGACATTAATAATGGATTTATCAGGGATTGCAGAGATGGATCATGAAGCAATTAAACATTTCCTAAAACTACTTGACGCCATTTCGATGATGGGAGCCAAATCCGTTATAACAGGTTTAAGACCAGAAATTGTAAGGGAAATGGTAAAGCTAGACATTGATTTTGGATCCAAAGCGGATACAAAAGGCTCGCTTCAAATGGCCCTAAAAGATTACTTGAATATGGATATACCTTCTGATCAAACAATATCATCTATAAATCTAATGACACAGTAAGTGTTTTGTTATTTTGTTGCACAAGTGCTATTCTTATGTTATATTAAAAAAGTAATGATATGAACGGTAAAAGAGTGGGTGAACCCCACTCTTTCTTTCATACGTACAATTTTCAGCTTTTGTCGTATCCCTTGCCCATTAATTGGCAAGGGTTTTATATTGAATATGACTAGTGTCATACATAAGGAAATGAAATTGTGTTTATTTGTCCATAATAAAAAGAAATAGGCAACATCGTAAAGGAGGATAAGAATTGAGCTCTCAAGTTATTCAGACAACTGAAGAATTAGTTTCACCAATATTAGCTGATCGAAACTTAGAATTAGTTGACGTCGAATATGTTAAAGAAGGACAAAACTGGTTTCTAAGGGTGTACATCGATAAAGAAGGCGGTGTCGATATAACAGAATGTGGCGAAGTGTCGGAACAACTAAGTGAAAAACTAGATGAAGTAGACCCGATTAAAGATGCCTACTTTCTTGAGGTATCATCTCCAGGAGTGGAACGTCCGCTAAAGACGAAGGAAGATATTGCAAGTAATATTGATAGTAATGTATATATCAAATTATATGAGCCCATAAATGGAGAAAAAGAATACCAAGGTATTTTAAAAAAATTCACGAATGATATTGTCACCTTAGAATATAAGGTGAAAACCCAGAAAAAACAAGTTGAAATACCATATGATAAAATCGCTAAAGCAAGGCTAGCAGTTTCATTATAAAGGGGGAAAAGGAAAGTGAGCAGTCAGTTATTTGACGCGATTGAACATTTAGGAAAAGAAAAAGGTATTGACAAAGATGTGTTATTAGAGGCATTGGAAGCTGCTTTAATCTCAGCTTATAAGAAGAATTTTAAATCGGCTGCTAATGTGCGTGTTGATTTAGATGAAAACGCAGGAACAATGCGTGTTTTCTCTAGAAAAACAGTTGTTGAAGAAGTAGAAGACAACCAACAAGAGATCTCTCTGGATGAGGCAAAAAAAATCGATCCTAACTATGAATTAGAAGATATCATCGAAGTAGAGGTAACACCAAAAGACTTTGGCAGAATTGCTGCACAAGCTGCAAAACAAGTTGTTACTCAACGAGTTAGAGAAGCTGAGCGCGGTGTCATTTTTGGAGAATATGCTGATCGTGAAGAAGATGTAATGACTGGAATTATTCAGCGTAAAGATAATCGTTTTGTTTATGTTAATTTAGGGAAAATTGAAGCAAAGCTGGCAGAGTCAGAGCAAATGCCGACGGAAGAATACAACATTCATGATCGTATCAAGGTCTTTGTTACAAAGGTAGAAAATACAAGTAAAGGACCACAGATTTATATTTCTCGATCACATCCAGGACTTCTAAAAAGACTATTTGAAATGGAAGTACCAGAGATTTATGACGGTATTGTGGAAATTAAATCTGTTGCCAGAGAAGCTGGAGATCGCTCGAAAATATCTGTTCATGCACCAGATCCGGAAATCGATCCGGTGGGGTCATGTGTTGGTCAAAAAGGGCAACGAGTTCAAGCCATTGTAGACGAACTCAAGGGAGAAAAGATCGACATTGTGGAGTGGTCTGAGGATCCGGTTGTTTATGTATCCAATGCTTTAAGTCCTTCCAAAGTAGTAGACGTACTCGTAGATGATGAGGAAAAATCAACTACCGTAATCGTACCTGACTATCAATTATCGCTAGCTATCGGTAAACGGGGTCAAAATGCCCGATTAGCTGCTAAACTAACTGGATGGAAGATTGATATTAAGAGTGAATCGGAGGCTCGTGAGGAAGGTCTCCTTTCTGAAGAACCAACAGAACTAGATGAAAATACTTATTCTGACATCGATGAAGACTTGTTCGAATAGAGGAGGTATTTTATGGTTCAAAAACGAAAAATTCCGGAACGTAAATGTGTCGTAACAAATGAAATGAAACCAAAAAAAGAACTCATTCGAGTAGTTCGCAACAAAGAAGGAGAGGTCTTTGTTGATCCTACGGGTAAAAAAAATGGTCGTGGTGCCTATTTATCTAAAGATCTAGAAGTCATTGAAAAAGCCAAAAAGTCGGGAACATTAAATCGTCAATTAAATACTGAGATTGACTCGACTATTTATGATGAGCTTCGTGAACTAATCCTTGGTGAAAATAATGCAAAATAACTATTTGAATATGCTTGGGCTTGCCTATCGAGCGAGAAAGTGTTCCTTAGGTGAAGAAACCATCGTTAAAGATATCCAAAAAAAACGTGCGAAATTAGTACTGATTGCAAACGATACTGGTGCCCAAACACATAAAAAGTTAACCGATAAATGTAACACATATAATGTTCCTTATGTGATCGTTGATGATAGAGATACACTGTCAAAAGCGATCGGAAAATCCCAGAGAGTAGCCATTGCAATTTTAGATCAAGGTTTCGCTACTAAGATTAAGTCGTTACTCGGGTAAATAAATTCGGGGGTGAACGTATGAGTAAAATGCGTGTATATGAATATGCAAAACAAAGCAACACGAGTAGTAAAGAAGTAATAAATTACCTTAAAGATTTGAATGTAGAAGTATCTAACCATATGTCTACAATTTCTGATGATATCATTACCAAATTAGATGCGAAATTTAAAACAAATAATAAACAGGATAACAAAAATTCCAAACAATCAAATGCTAATGAGAATTCCTCACAAAATAAAGCTAAAAAACAGGGGAATTCTGGTGCGAATCATAGAAATGAACAAAATCGTAATAATAAGGGAAAGCCTCATTCTAAAGGCAATCCTCAGCAAGGTCAGAAAAACAAGCAGCAAAATCGCCAAAATAAAAATAAGAAACAACAAAAACATAATAATAACCAAGCAACTCAAAAACAACAACCTGCAGTTAAAGAAACACCAAAGGAAATTAAATATTCAGGTACGCTAACGGTTAGTGAATTAGCGGAAAAATTAAATAAAGAAGCATCTGAAATTATTAAAAAATTAATGTTCCTAGGGGTGATGGCAACTAAAAACCAAGATTTAGATGATGATGCAGTTGAATTGATTTGTTCTGAATTTAATGTTGAAGTTGAAAAAGAAATTGTACTAGAAGATACGGATTTTGATAAATATATACAAGAAGATGATGAAAAGGACTTGCAAGAAAGACCATCTGTTGTAACTATCATGGGCCATGTAGACCATGGTAAAACAACGTTACTAGATGCTATTCGACATACGAAAGTAACAGAGGGCGAAGCTGGTGGGATTACACAGCATATTGGTGCGTACCAAATCGAAAGCGACAGCAAAAAAATTACTTTCTTAGATACACCAGGTCACGCTGCATTTACAAGCATGCGTTCACGTGGTGCTCAAGTAACTGATATTGCTATTTTAGTTGTTGCTGCTGACGATGGAGTAATGCCACAAACAGTTGAAGCGATCAATCATGCCAAAGCTGCCGAAGTACCAATTATCGTCGCGGTGAATAAAATCGATAAAGAAGGGGCCAACCCTGACCGTGTAATGCAGGAGTTAACGGAATATGAATTAATTCCTGAGGATTGGGGCGGTAATACGATCTTCGTACCACTTTCTGCACTCCAAAATGAGGGTATCGATGATCTAGTTGAAATGATTTTACTTGTTAGTGAAGTAGAAGAATTAAAAGCAAATCCAAATACAAATGCATTTGGAACAGTAATCGAAGCGGAATTGGATAAAGGTCGTGGATCTGTAGCAACTTTACTCGTTCAAAACGGTACACTTCATGTTGGTGATTCAATTGTAGTTGGAAATACATTTGGTCGTGTACGTGCAATGGTTAATGATCTTGGCAAACGTGTTAAAGAGGCAGGACCATCAACACCAGTTGAAATTACTGGATTAAATGATGTCCCTCAAGCTGGTGATCAGTTCTTGGTGTTTGATGATGAGAAAAAAGCTCGTCAAATCGGTGAAGCGCGTCAACAAAAACAAATCCAAGAAAATCGTGGCGAACAGTCGAAAGTAAGTTTAGATGACCTTTTTGAACAAATTAAACAAGGTGAAATGAAGGAAATTAATGTTATTTTAAAAGCGGATGTGCAAGGTTCTGTAGAGGCTTTAGCATCTTCATTGCAGAAAATTGAAGTAGAAGGCGTTAAAATCAAGATTATCCATACTGGGGTAGGGGCAATTACGGAATCAGATATTATTTTAGCTTCTGCTTCCAATGCAATTGTTATTGGGTTTAATGTTAGACCAGATGCAAATGCTAAAAAAGCAGCCGACTCTGAGAAAGTAGATGTCCGCTTGCATCGTGTTATTTATAAAGCGATTGAGGAAATCGAAGCAGCAATGAAAGGCTTACTTGATCCAGAATTCGAAGAGAAAGTTATTGGGCAAGCAGAAGTACGTGAAACATTTAAAGTGTCACGAATTGGTACAATTGCGGGAAGTTATGTAACAGAAGGTAAAATAACTCGTGATGCAGGTATACGTCTTATCCGTAACGGAGTAGTTCAGTTCGAAGGTGAAATTGACGCCTTAAAACGTTTCAAAGATGATGTAAAAGAAGTAGCCACAAACTACGAGTGTGGAATAACAATCAAAAACTTTAATGACATTAAAGAAGGCGATGTTATCGAAGCATTTGTTATGGAGGAAATTGAAAGGAAATGATCTTTTACGCTGAGGTAGAATGTATCATGTATGAGGGACATTCACTTAAACAAAAGCGTTCCGTTATCAAACGGATTATGGCGAAATTACGAAATGATTTTAATGTCGCTATAACTGAAATGGACTATCATGATTTATGGCAACGGACTAAATTTGCCATTGTCACGGTATCAAATGAACGAAAACACGGAGAGCAAGTGATTCAAGAAGTGTTACATGTAATTGACACTTATTCCGAGCTCGAGCGTACGATTACCAATGTCGAACAGTTATAGTTCTAAGATCTAAAAACGTAGACGCAATTTTACTGCCCGTTTCATTCGGGATAAAGAGGTGGTAGAAAATGAGTAATTTACGAGCAAGTCGAGTAGCAGAGCAAATGAAGAAGGAATTAGGAGAAATTTTAACACGTAAGATTAAAGATCCAAGAGTTGGCTTTGTTACAGTGACGGATGTAGAAGTAACAGGTGATTTGCAACAAGCTACAATTTATATATCAGTACTTGGTGACGAAAAGAAGAAGCAAGACACATTGTTAGGTCTTGCAAAAGCTAAAGGATTTATTCGCTCTGAAATAGGTAATCGTATTCGTTTACGAAAAACACCTGAATTAAACTTTGAATTCGATGAAGCTTTAGATTATGGTAATCGTATCGAAACAATATTACGTGATTTAAACAAATAATACTAACTAAAATCTGACTCGATTCTACTTACGGAAGGAGTCAGATTTTTCCATATCAATAGTGAAAGGCAGACACTATTGTTGGGAATTATTCCCTCAAACTCGTATTGCAAAAGGAGTAAATGAACATGAATGGCATTTTACCTTTATGGAAACCAAGAGGAATGACTTCACATGACTGCGTAATTCGAATTCGCAAACTATTTAAAACGAAAAAAGTTGGGCACACAGGAACCTTAGATCCCGAAGTTGAAGGGGTATTACCGATTTGCATTGGACAGGCAACAAAAATTGTCCCTTTTCTAACCGATACGAAAAAAAAATATCTTGCTGAAATAATGCTTGGCACCGCAACAGAAACGGAGGATAGCCAAGGTGAAATTATTGAGCAAATGGATGTAACAGAAATTCCATCTAAACAGAATATTAAAAACGTGTTACAATCTTTTAAGGGCGATATAATTCAAATTCCCCCCATGTACTCTGCAGTAAAAGTAAACGGAAAAAAACTCTATGAATATGCTAGAGCGAATCAACCGGTTGAACGCCCAAAAAGAATGGTGACAATATATGATATCGAGCATTTGCCATCCGACAAGGAAAATCAACCAACTATAAAAATGAAAGTGGTTTGCTCCAAAGGTACATACATCCGAACTTTATGTGTAGATATAGGGAAAAAACTTGGATATCCTGCGCATATGTCTGATTTAGTACGGGTTTCCACTGGATCAATTTCAAGTGAACAAACAGTAGGTTTTCAAACGATAGAACGGGCTGTTAAAGAAGAACGGCAAGAAAATTTATTGTTGCCAATAAGTAATGGTCTCACTCATTTAGAGAAATTACATGTTGATTTATATACAAAGCAAAAGGTTTTAGTTGGCCAAAAATTAACTAAACCAACTGCTGTAGATCAGGATCGACCTTTTGTTGTGATGCACGGTGATCAAGTATTGGCAATCTATCAAATTCATCCCGATAATCCAAAGGAAATCAAACCGGTTCGTGTATTTTCGTGAGCAAGGAAATTAGAGGTGATTAATGATGAGAACGATTGAGTTAAGCTTCCCCCATACATTAACTTTAAACGAATTACCAGAAACAGTAGCCGCCATTGGTTTCTTTGATGGGATACATAAAGGACATCAACATGTGATTGAAACAGCTGTACAAGAGGCCAGCAACAATCAAATGGAGAGTGCAGTTATTACATTCCATCCTCATCCATCTGTTGTCTTAAATAAATCTGAAAAACAAGTTAAATATATTACACCGATTAAAGAGAAAAAAGCAATTCTTCAAAAAATGAATGTAGATCGATTATACATCATTACGTTTAATAAAGAATTGTCTAATTTATCTCCACGTGAATTTATTAATCACTTTATTGTAGGTTTACATATTAAGCATTTGGTTGCTGGTTTTGACTTTTCCTATGGACATAGAGGAAAAGGAAATATGGATAACATTGACGATCATGCACAAGAAAGGTTTACATATACAAAGATTGATAAAGTAGTCCTTGACGGTGAGAAGGTGAGCTCGACAAGAATACGAAAATTACTCGAAAATGGTAATGTAGAGAAAGTACAAGAACTACTAGGTAGACCACTATCCATTACTGGTGAGGTTATTGAAGGAGCCAAGCGTGGTAGAGAACTAGGGTTCCCAACAGCTAATCTTTTTATAAATCAGGATACGTTATTACCAAAACCAGGCATATATGCAGTAAAGGTAATAATCAAAAATAATGTATATGAAGGTATGGCAAGTTTAGGAATCAATCCTACTTTTACAGAGGATCGAATTGACTTATCCCTGGAAGTTCATATTTTTGATTATAATAATGATTTATATGGGGAAGAATTACAGTTGCAATGGCATAAGTTTATAAGAGATGAAGAAAAGTTTGATAATGTGGATCAACTCATCAAAAAAATAGAACAAGATGAAACGATTATTCGAGGATTTTTTAGTTAATCTATGTTTTTACTGCATTTATCCTTGCATTTTTCTTAGAAAAGTTGTACGATATAAAAGTTGAAACCTTCGCTTGGCAATACGTAACACCGACGTTTGCTAGGGGACAGGGGATTATTAGTAATAGGAGGTGGGCCAATTGGCTATTACAAAAGAACGTAAAAATGAAATCATTAATGAGTACAAGGTTCATGAAAATGATACTGGTTCTCCAGAAGTACAAATTGCTGTACTTACGGAAGAAATCACAACATTAAACGAACATTTACGTGTTCATAAAAAAGATCATCATTCACGTCGTGGACTTTTGAAAATGGTTGGTAAGCGTCGTAACTTACTTAATTACCTACGTAACAAAGACGTTACTCGCTATCGTGAATTGATCAAAAAGCTTGGTTTACGTCGCTAAAAAGCAGGAGCAATCCTGCTTTTTTTCAGTGATAAGAAAGTATAAAAATTTGACTTAGTTAAGTATACTTACAGCAACAGCCACGTCCAGCTCCAGCGCCCAGAGACTAGCGAGACTTCCCTCGCTTTCGTACGATAAGTCAACATCGGCTTCCTTCGGTCGCCGTGTTTCCTTTATCTCCTACAGCTCAGTCCAGTCCGTACGTCTCTACCCAATGCGCTTGCGCTTTTGTTCATACCTATACGAAAATCAAAAGTTTTTATGTACATAAAATTTACATTCCTGCTGATAAACTATAAAATAAATAGAGAATGAACATTGAAAGGAGATCAAGTAATAATGGCAGAAGAAAAACAAGTATTCTCCACGGAAATCGCTGGTAAACCATTTATCGTCGAAACTGGAGAATTAGCAAAGCAAGCAAATGGTGCCTGTATGATCCGTTATGGTGATACATCTGTATTATCCGTAGCTACTGCATCTAAAGAACCTAAGGACCTGCCCTTTTTCCCATTAACAGTTAACTATGAAGAACGATTGTATGCGGTAGGGAAAATACCTGGAGGTTTTATCAAACGAGAGGGTAGACCTAGTGAAAAGGCGATATTAGCATCACGCTTAATTGACCGCCCAATCCGTCCCTTGTTTCCCGATGGATTCCGTAATGAAGTACAAGTAATAAGTACGGTAATGAGTGTCGATCAAGATTGTTCTTCAGAAATAGCCGCAATGATTGGTTCATCCATAGCATTGGGGATTTCTGACATTCCATTTGAAGAGCCAATTGCTGGTGTGCATGTTGGAAGAGTAGACGGTGAATTCATCATCAATCCTACGATTGAACAAGAAGAAAAAAGTGATATTGATTTAACAGTAGCCGGTACCAAGGATGCAATCAACATGGTAGAGGCTGGAGCGAATGAAGTACCTGAAGAAACGATGCTAGAAGCTATTATGTTTGGCCATGAGGAAATCAAACGTTTAGTTGCGTTTCAAGAGGAAATTGTCCAAGCAGTTGGCCAGCAAAAATCAGAAGTTAAATTATTTGAACTAGAAGAAGGTCTTCTTACAAAAGTTGAAACAGTTGCGAAAGACAAGCTCGTTCAAGCTATTCAAGTGAAAGAAAAGCATGCTAGAGAAGATGCAATCAGTCAAGTAAAAGAAGAAATTCTTGCTAGCTATGAGGATGCGGAAGATGAAGTTATTAGCCAAGTAAAGTCAATACTTGATAAAATTGTTAAAGAGGAAGTACGTCGACTGATTACAAAAGAGAAGGTACGTCCAGATGGTCGTAAACCTGACGAAATTCGTCCTTTGTCCTCACGGGTTAATACACTTCCGAGAACACATGGCTCTGGCTTATTCACTAGAGGACAAACTCAAGCCTTAAGTATTTGTACATTAGGTGCTTTAGGAGATGTACAAATTCTAGATGGATTGGATTTAGAAGAGTCCAAACGTTTTATGCATCATTATAATTTCCCGCAATATAGTGTTGGGGAAACTGGGCCAATTAGAGGACCTGGTCGCCGTGAGATTGGACATGGAGCACTGGGGGAACGTGCCTTAGAAAAAGTCGTACCTTCTGAAAAAGATTTCCCATATACAATTCGACTAGTATCAGAAGTATTAGAATCAAATGGTTCTACTTCGCAAGCTAGTATCTGTGCGAGTACGTTAGCGATGATGGATGCAGGTGTTCCAATCAAGGCTCCAGTTGCTGGAATTGCAATGGGTCTTGTAAAGTCTGGGGAAGACTATACAATACTTACAGATATTCAAGGTATGGAAGATGCACTAGGAGATATGGATTTCAAAGTTGCTGGAACAGAAAAAGGAGTTACAGCACTTCAAATGGATATTAAAATTGATGGTTTATCTAGAGAGATCCTAGAAGAGGCTCTTGTACAAGCGAAAAAAGGGCGTATGCAAATTCTAGACTCTATGCTGGCAACCATTAAAGAGCCAAAACAACAACTATCACAATATGCTCCTAAAATTTTAACAATGTCTATTAATCCAGATAAAATTCGTGATGTTATCGGACCAAGTGGGAAGCAAATTAATAAAATCATTGAAGAAACTGGAGTTAAAATTGACATTGAACAAGATGGTAGTGTGTTCATTTCTTCCACAGACCCTGACATGAATGATAAAGCGAAGAAAATTATTGAAGACTTAGTTCGAGAAGTAGAAGTAGGTCAAATGTATTTAGGTACCGTTAAACGGATTGAAAAATTCGGTGCATTCGTAGAGCTATTTAAAGGTAAAGATGGATTAGTTCATATTTCTGAATTAGCTGAAGAACGTACGAATAAAGTAGAAGATGTGGTTAAAATTGGTGATCAAATTATGGTAAAAGTAAAAGAAATCGATAATCAAGGTCGCGTAAACCTTTCTCGTAAGGCCGTTTTAAAGGAAGAGAAGGAAAAAGCGGAAAAATTAAAATCATAAAAAAGTAAGAAGCTGGTACCCCAGTTTCTTTTTTTTATGATTTACATTATTCCTTGGGATTTCACGAAACTCACGTAATTATCGATAAACTGAGTTAACACGAAACGACATCGAATGTATGAATTGATAACTTCTTTTTCATAACTTGTCCTCCGACATCATATGTTTTTACATAAGGAGGAATTATGTATGAAACGATATCAAGATTTTATCAATCTTTTTGTATTTATCATTATTGTTGCACTTACATTTAATGTTGACACCAATCCATTTACTACAAATAATATAGAAACGGTTTCCGTAACAGATATGTCAACATCAGATGCTTTATATGAAGAAATTCAAGAAAAAAGCACAAATTTGAATCAAAAAGCACAAGATGCGTATATTGATAAAGTGTGGAAAAAAACTCCTGGTAGAAATGGTTTAAAAGTTAACATCCATCGTTCTTATGAACAAATGAAGAAAGAGGGGAGTTTTAATGAATCATTGCTTATATATGACCAAGTACCTCCTGATATAACTTTGGAAGATTTACCAGCTGCTCCAATTTATCGAGGACATCCAGAAAAACATATGGTATCCCTCTTAATTAACGTCTCTTGGGGTGGAGAATACATACCAGACATGCTCAACATACTAAAAGAACATGATGTAAAGGCAACCTTTTTTATAGAAGGGAAGTGGGCGAAAGAAAATATAGAATATGTTAAGATGATTGACGAACAAGGGCATACAATTGGTAATCACGCATATAATCATCCAGATATGGCGAGATTATCTAATAACGCAATTGTTGAACAAGTACGAAAAACAAATGAAGTACTAAAAGCGATCACAGGTGACGAGCCAAAATGGTTTGCCCCACCTAGTGGAAGCTATTCTGACCTCGTAGTAGAAAAAGTGGATCAACTTGGCATGGAAACGATATTATGGACGGTAGATACAATTGATTGGAAGAATCCATCTGTTAGTGTTATGATGAATCGAGTAATGGGGAAAGTGCATCCAGGTGCAACCGTACTTATGCACCCAACGTCATCTGTTGTAAATGCATTGCCGAACATGATCTCCGGCTTTAAAGAAAAGGGTTTTAAAATTGGTACGATTGATCAATTATTGGATGAAGCAAGATAATAACGATGTACATAAAGTAACGGATATGTATAGGAGGCATCATTTTGATACAAAGACATACGAGTAAAAACGGATTAAGAATTGTTTTAGAGAATATCCCAGCAGTCCGTTCGGTAACAATCGGTGTATGGGTATTAACAGGCTCAAGAAATGAAACAAGGCAAAACAATGGAATTTCTCATTTCTTAGAGCATATGTTTTTTAAAGGAACAGAATCTAGAACAGCAATAGAAATTGCAGAAGCATTTGACTCTATCGGTGGGCAAGTGAATGCATTTACTTCTAAAGAATACACGTGTTATTATGCAAAAGTGCTAGACACTCATAAAGAATATGCTTTAGAGATTTTAGCAGATATGTTCTTTAATTCTTCATTTGATGAAGAAGAGATGGAACGTGAAAAGAAAGTCGTTTATGAAGAAATTAAGATGTATGAAGACACACCAGACGACATTGTACATGATCTATTAGCTCGGGCATCTTATGGCGAACACCCATTAGGTTATCCGATTCTTGGAACAGAGGATCAACTAAAAACGTTCAAACCTACCACCTTACAGAATTATGTAAAGGAACGTTATGTACCAGGAAATGTAGTTATTTCAGTAGCTGGAAACGTTGACGAATCCTTTATCCATAAAGTTGAAGGTTATTTTGGGACTTACGAATCTAATGTTTCACAAGATGCGATAGCAGCACCAACATTTATTGGAGAACAAATTGAACGTAATAAAGATACGGAGCAGGCGCACCTATGTATTGGATATAATGGTTTACCTATTGGCGATCCTAATATGTACAGTTTAATTATTATGAATAATGTCTTAGGTGGAAGTATGAGTTCACGATTATTTCAAGAGGTACGTGAAAAGCAAGGATTAGCTTATTCTGTCTTTTCTTATCATTCCTCGTTTTTAGATAGTGGAATATTAACAATTTATGCTGGTACAGGTAAAGAACAGTTACCTTTACTGAAGGAAACAATTGAAAAAACTACGGAAAACCTGATCGCAAATGGATTATCAGATAAGGAATTAAAAAATAGTAAAGAGCAGTTAAAAGGCGGACTCATGTTGAGTTTAGAAAGTACAAATAGTCGAATGAGTCGTAACGGTAAAAACGAATTATTATTAAGAAAACACAGAACCTTGGATGAAATGATTGCTGAGATTGACGCAGTTGATCATGAATCAATTCAAAAAGCGATTCAAAATACATTTAATAACCAGCCATCAACGGCTTTAATAGCTCCAAAGATTTCTAATTAAGAAGCTTATGTTCTAACATAAGCTCTTTTTCGTTTGCATATAATTGGATAAAAGGACATTGAAGTGGAGGCTATTGCATGCGATACAAGGATATTAGCGGTAAAGAAATAGTAAATGTAAAGCATGGTTCCAGATTAGGTATTCTTGGGCAAACCGACTTAGAGATCGATGAAAAAACCGGTCAAATACAATCGTTTATTTTACCCAATTATAAATGGTTTGGGTTAAAAAAAGAAGGAGAAGAAACGAAGATATATTGGAACTCCATTACTAAAATCGGTGAAGACATGATTATGATCGATGTAGAATAACGTCATTACCCTTAAAAAGGTTGGTATCCTGAATATGGATACCAACCTTTTTTATTGCTTAAGAAATTTTATTCCCAAGGGATAAATGTCGGCTTAAATCCAATTCTCGGAGATGTTACAAGACGTTGTGTTTTCTTCGACCAACGACCAAAGATTAGCGAATTAGTTTTATGTATAATGCCTTTAGACAAAGGTATAGCAAGCATAAGATTCCCATCCCCTACGTACGTACCAAACTCCCTAGAGCGCTTACACTTTACAGATAGGATCCGTTCCACTGTTCAAAACGGGCACTTGCGCATTTATTACGTTTTTTCTAACTACCATTCACTATCCGCCTAATAATTCATAAGCTATAAAAGAAAGTGGAACTTGAGACTTTGTCTTGTAAGTTTCTTTATGCTTATAAACAACACTGATCAACAGTTGTTTGGAGGGTGTTCAACATGAAACGAAGAATAGCAGTAATAGGTGGAGATGCACGATATTTAGAACTCATTCGACAGTTAAAAGGACTTCCTGATACATCTATTATTCTTGTAGGATACGATAAATTGGAACAAGGGTTCACTGGATTAAAACAAATGGATTTCACAGATAAGGATGCACATGAAATAGATGTGGTAATTTTGCCAATAACTGGCACAAATAAAGAAGGCAAAGTAGAGCCTGTATTTTCAGATCAAGAAATAATGTTAACCAAGGATTGGTTTAGTAACCTTAAAGATTCTGCTGTAGTATTTACTGGTATTACAAATGACTATCTAACAAAAGTAACTGAAGAAACAGGAACAAAGCTAATCCCATTATTAAACCGCGATGATGTAGCTATTTATAATTCCATACCAACTGCAGAAGGAACAATTATGATGGCAATCGAGCATACGGATTATACCATTCATTCTTCTCGAGTGATTGTTACAGGATTTGGTAGGGTTGGCCATACGGTTGCGAATAAATTTTCAGCTCTTGGTGCAAAAGTATCTGTCGCAGCAAGAAGCATTAAAGATTTAGCCAGAATTACAGAAATGGGGCTGACAGCAATTCCTTTAGATGATCTTAAAGCATATACCAATGATTGTGACTTACTAATAAATACAATTCCAGCTCCAATTATAGATAAGAACTCCATTCAACAGCTCCCCGCCCATGCATTAATTATTGATCTCGCTTCCAAACCAGGTGGGACTGATTTTGAATTTGCGAAACAGCGCGGCATAGAAGCGATGCTATCACCAAGCCTGCCTAGTATAGTCGCGCCAAAAACAGCGGGGAAAATTTTAGCGGATGTTATTACGCAAATCCTTAACGAACGAAAGGAGTTAGAAGTATGAGTTTAGAGGGGAAAAGAATTGGATTTGGGTTTACTGGATCCCATTGTACGTATGATGATGTATTTCCACAATTAGAAAGATTAATGGAGCAAGGTGCAGAGGTTGTTCCAATAGTTTCTTATACAGTTAGAAATACGGATACGAAGTTTGGTAAGGCAGAAGATCATATTGAAAAAATTGAATCCATTACTGGAAAAAGAGTGATCTCAACCATGCCAGAGGCAGAACCACTGGGCCCAAAGTATCCTCTCGATTGCATGGTCTTGGCACCATTAACAGGAAATTCATTAAGTAAACTAGCAAATGCATTAACCGATTCTCCACCACTAATGGCAGCGAAAGCAACCATGAGAAATCAAAGCCCTGTTGTCTTAGGAATTTCAACAAATGATGCCCTTGGATTAAATGGTGTTAACTTAATGCGTCTAATGGCTAGTAAGTATATGTATTTTATTCCATATGGGCAGGATGATCCTTATAAAAAACCAAATTCTTTAGTTGCCAAAATGGACTTATTACCAGATACAATCGAAGCTGCACTAGAAAGTAGGCAATTACAACCAGTTATTGTTCCTCATTTAGACTAAATATGATAATATTAATATTTAGAGAGAAATAGTTTAATTGTGGAATGAGAAAGGAGTCAGCAGCATGGCTGAGAACAAAACGTTTAATGTAGCAGTAGTAGGGGCCACCGGTGCAGTTGGTGAAAAAATTATTAAATTACTAGAAGAAAAAGATTTTCCAATAAATGAAATAAAACTTCTTTCTTCCAAACGTTCAGCAGGTAATAAACTGGTATTTAAAGATAAAGAAATAATTGTTGAGGAAGCTACAGATGATAGCTTTAAAGGAATTGATATAGCTCTATTCTCTGCTGGAGGTAGTGTGTCAAAACGCTTTGCTCCTTCAGCAGTGAAGCATGGAGCAGTAGTAGTTGATAATACTAGCGCATTTCGTATGGACGAAAATGTACCGCTTGTTGTTCCCGAGGTGAACGAGGAGGATATTGCATCTCATCAGGGAATTATTGCGAATCCAAATTGTTCAACGATCCAAATGGTTGCAGCATTAAAGCCATTACAGGATAAATTCGGCTTGAAGCGTGTCATTGTTTCGACTTATCAAGCTGTATCAGGAGCAGGCACGCAAGCAAATAATGAATTAGCAGAACAATCACAGCAATTCTTGAATGGGGAGGAAATGCAAGCAGAAATCCTACCTGTTAAAGGCGATGAAAAGCATTATCCAATTGCCTTTAATGCACTTCCGCAAATTGATGTATTTCAAGAAAATGGATACACGTTTGAAGAAATGAAAATGATCAATGAGACCAAAAAAATAATGCATGAACCAGATTTATCTGTTGCAGCTACGTGTGTAAGATTGCCATTCTTTACATCTCATGCAGAAAGTGTTTATGTAGAGTTAGATCAAAAAGGGCTTTCTGTTCAAGATGTATGGAATGAGTTAGAAAAAGCGAATGGTGTCGTTTTAGAGGATAATCCGAGTACCCAAACATACCCAACTCCATTAAGCGCTGCAAATAAAGAAGAAGTATTTGTAGGTCGTGTAAGGAAAGACTTAGACTATGAAAATGGTTTTCATATGTGGGTAGTCTCGGATAACCTTATGAAGGGTGCTGCATGGAATACGATTCAAATTGCAGAAAGTCTTATTAAAAATAATTGGCTCAAAAATTAAAAGTATCTACGTTTGTAAGTAAGAGGTGTAATAATTGCAGGTATTAATTCAAAAGTTTGGTGGCACTTCTGTTCAAAGCGAAAAAAATAGAAAACATGTCATTGATCATATTAAAGAAGCACTTACGAATGACTATAAACTGGTAGTTGTAGTATCGGCATTAGGAAGAAAACCTGATCCTTATGCTACAGATTCATTACTGGAGCTAATCGATTTCCCTAAAAACTACAACTCGAAGCGAGAGCTTGATTTAATCATGTCATGTGGAGAAACAATCGCTTCCGTTGTTTTATCAAATGAATTACAAAAAAATCATATTAATGCAATTGCTCTAACAGGAGCGCAAGCAGGTTTTCTAACTAATTCAGATTTTACGCAAGCGAAAATTAAAGAAGTAAATCCGAAGCGTATTTTAACTGAGTTTGAATCACATGATGTCATAGTGGTAGCTGGTTTTCAGGGCCAAACGGAAAATGGTGAGATCACTACAATTGGCAGAGGGGGGAGTGATACCTCTGCTGCGGCTCTCGGTGCGGCCCTTCAGGCAGAACGTGTCGAGATTTTTACGGATGTAAATGGAATTATGACGGCTGACCCTAGAGTAGTTGAATCAGCAAGGTCACTAGATGTCGTTACGTATACGGAAATTTGTAACCTAGCCTACCAAGGCGCAAAAGTTATTCATCCAAGAGCTGTTGAAATTGCAATGCAGGCTAAAATACCAATGCGAGTCCGGTCAACATATGCAAAAGATGGTGGTACACTCGTTACTTCATCTAGATCATTGGAATTTGGGATGGAAATTGCTGATCGTCCAGTTACTGGAATTGCACACATTCCATCCGTATCTCAAATAAAAGTACAGACCAAAGAAGAAGGTTACAGACTTCAATCAGATGTATTTAAAGCAATGGCAGATGCTGGTATTTCAGTTGATTTTATTAATATCTCTTCAACTGGTGTGGTTTATACGGTTCCTGCTCCACTTACTGGTAAAGCAGTTGAAATCCTTGAGTTATTAGGGTTTCAACCAGAAGTAACAGAGAACTGTGCAAAAGTTTCCGTCGTTGGTGCAGGAATGACTGGTGTACCTGGTGTTGCTTCTCGAATTGTAGAAGCACTAACTGATCAAGGTATTCAAATATTACAATCAGCAGATAGCCACACGACGATATGGGTTTTGATTCATGAAGAAGACTTAAAGCTCGCTGTAAATGCTTTACACGATGTTTTTAAGTTAAGTAATGTAAATATGATGTAGAAAGGTGAATGTAAATGGATTTCGGTAAAGTTCTTACAGCAATGATCACTCCTTTTGATCAAGATGGAAATATTGATTTGAATAAAACAAGTGAATTAGTAGAATATTTAATAGAAAATGGAACAGATGGACTTGTCGTTGCTGGTACGACTGGGGAGTCTCCTACATTAACTACGGAAGAAAAAATTCAGTTATTTGAACATGTAGTTAAAGTAGTGAATAAACGCGTACCGGTTATAGCTGGAACAGGTAGCAATAATACAGCTAACTCCATTTCTTTAACGAAAAAGGCGGAACAATGTGGTGTAGATGGGGTAATGTTAGTTGCTCCTTATTACAACAAACCAAACCAACGAGGACTATTCGAGCATTTCCGATCCATTGCTAAGGAAACAACTTTGCCAGTAATGTTGTATAATATTCCTGGTCGATCTGTAGTTAAAATGACTCCCGAAACGATCATTAATTTAAGTAAGATTGACAATATAGTTTCTGTTAAAGAAGCAACCGGGGACCTTGATCAAGCTTCAGAAATTATCGAGAACACGAGTGATGATTTCTCTGTTTACGGTGGTGATGACGGATTAACACTTCCGATGTTATCCATCGGAGGAAATGGTATTGTTTCTGTAGCGTCCCATATTATTGGAAATGACATGCAAACGATGGTGAAACATTACCTAAGTGGTAATGTTAAAGAAGCAGCTTCTTTACACCGTAAATTATTACCGATTATGAATGGTTTATTTAGCGCGCCATCCCCTACACCTGTAAAAACAGCCTTAAAAGTCAAAGGATTTCATGTTGGGGGAGTAAGATTACCGTTAGTACCATTAACGGAAGAGGAAGAAGATCAATTAAGACAGTTATTAACATAAGGCTTCTTTAGTAATTTACTATTAAATGCTTCGGATTAATAAAAGTAAAAGGTACCGGATGAATGCCGGTATCTTTATTTATATATGCATGTATATCCCAGATTACGATCATACTATTCTTATAAATAGTTAAGGGAGTGTCGTAAATGGATAAAGACATGCAGAAAAAAGAAGGTCAAACTCAAGATGATCAATCTTCAAATTCATCATCTTTGGTACAAAAAATACAATCATTAGGTCAAACCAATGTTCCTCAAGCACCAGATTCTAATATTCATGTTCTCTCCATCGTTGGACAAATCGAGGGACACATTCAATTACCCCCACAAAATAAAACAACAAAATATGAGCATTTACTACCACAATTAATTGCAATAGAGCAAAACCCTAAAATAGAAGGATTGGTCATTTTACTTAATACAGTTGGTGGTGATGTTGAAGCAGGACTAGCACTAGCTGAAATGATTTCTTCTATGTCAAAACCTACAGTATCAATTGTATTAGGTGGCGGTCATTCTATTGGGGTACCTATCGCTGTTTCGGCCGATCATTCTTTTATTGTTCCGACTGCTACAATGACAATTCATCCTGTTCGATTGACAGGGCTAGTCATCGGAGTACCACAAACCTTTGAATACTTAGATAAAATGCAAGAGAGAGTCATTAATTTTGTAGTAAGTCATTCTAATATTAAAGAAGAGAAATTCAAAGATTTAATGTTCGCTAAAGGAAATTTAACAAGAGATATTGGCACGAATGTTGTTGGACATGACGCAGTAGACTATGGCTTAATCGATGGTGTAGGTGGGGTAAAAGAAGCGATGGAGAAAGTGAATGAACTTATCGATAATACCCAAGGTCCACAACAGGAGGTTATTCAATGATCTTATATACTCCATTGGCAGAAACAGATATTTTTCCTCATGAAGCAGGGGAGAACGTTAACCGCGAATGTATAAATTATAACGGAAAGCAAGTATTTGTCGAAAAAAATAAAGATGGTAGTTACCAGCTTCTACAATTATTGTCTACCGATCCGCAAGATTTTTTGGACGATAATTACAGTCCCGGTACAATCATAAACTAAGGCGTTTTTCTTTTTCAATATTATTCAAACGTACAAATTGTGTTATACTAGACATAATGACATCTGAGAGTAAACCCTTGCCAATTTAACGGCAAGGGTTTACTCTGCTATATATAATCGGTCAACACACAGAGGTGAAATGATGGCTAAAAAAAATCGCAAAAAAAGAAAAAGCAAACTAAAAAAACAAGTCAAATATGAGTTATTAGGACTTCTGTTTATATTTCTAGCAATTTTCGGTAGTGGTGCTAGCATCATAAGTGATGGGGCGATTCCTGGTGGGTTAGAGAATCTATTTCGGTTCTTTCTAGGTATTTGGTATTTCGTGGCGTCCATTTTCTTATTTATTACTGGAGTCATTTTAGTAGTTAAACGACGTTATCCTAATTTTACCCATAAAAAATTAATTGGTTTTTATATTTTCTTTACCGGTATCATATTACTAACTCATATCCAAACGATGAACCAATTAATGGTTCCGGAAAGTGACGTATCAATAATAAAAGCAACATGGAACAGTTTTTTCGCTTACTTGGATGGACAAGGTACTCAAGCACAAACAGGCGGAGGCATGATTGGAGCATTCTTATTTGCTTTTAGTTACTATCTATTTTCTTTGGACGGAGCTAGAATAATTGTCCTATTTACTATCTTAATCGGTATAATTTTCATGACTGAGTTTTCGTTGGGTGACTTTTTCTCCAAAACTATGAAAAAACTAAGTTCATTTTTACATAATTTAAAAGAAAAGTGGCATGAAAAGCGTCAAGAGAAAGCACTAGATGCAGAAATAGATTTACCAGAAATATCGGATACAAATCAGTCTGTCAAAGAACCTGAGATTGAAGACTACCCAGATGTAACCTATGCCTTTGATGGGAATACTCCAAAGACAAGTAATACGCCTGACCCTCAAGAAATTGAAAATGAACAACATGAGAAAAAAGATGAGGTAAAAGGTGAGTCGATAGATACAGATGTAGACTTATTACAATCGATGCCTATGACAGAACCAGAAAACTATGAGTACATCTTACCATCCACAAATCTATTAGCTGAGCCAACGGTTAATTCACAACAACATGAAAAATCACAAATTCAAGCGATAGTTCGAAAGCTTGAAAAAACGTTTCATAGTTTTGGGGTGAAAGCTAGAGTTACTAAAGTAAATGTTGGACCGGCAGTAACAAAATATGAAGTTTATCCCGAAGCAGGGGTTAAAGTTAGTAAAATTGTAAATTTACATGATGATTTAGCGCTTGCATTAGCTGCAAAAGATATACGAATCGAAGCACCTATTCCAGGCAAATCTGCTGTTGGAATAGAAGTCCCAAATAATGAAGTTGCGATGGTGTCACTACGAGAGGTATTGGATAGCATCGCTCACAATCAATCTTCCAAACTTTTATTTGCGTTAGGTAGAGATATCTCTGGAGATGCTATTGTAGCAGAGTTAAACAAGATGCCGCATTTATTAATTGCTGGTGCTACTGGGAGCGGAAAGAGTGTTTGTGTGAATGGAATTATTACGACGATATTAATGCGTGCAAAACCACATGAAGTGAAAATGATGATGATCGACCCGAAAAAAGTAGAATTAAACGTATATAACGGCATTCCTCATTTACTTGCACCGGTTGTGACTGATCCCAAAAAGGCATCACAGGCATTGAAAAAAGTCGTTTCCGAGATGGAACGAAGATATGAGCTATTTTCAGATACAGGTACACGAAATATAGAAGGTTATAATGAATATGTACGAAAATATAACCAAACGGTCGATGAATCTGAAGCACAGCCCAATCTACCTTATATCATAGTTTTAGTAGATGAATTAGCTGATTTAATGATGGTAGCTTCTAATGATGTAGAAGATTCCATTACTCGATTAGCACAAATGGCAAGGGCAGCTGGAATTCACTTGATTATTGCAACACAACGACCGTCTGTAGACGTTATCACTGGTGTTATCAAAGCAAATATTCCATCACGTATTGCTTTTAGTGTTTCATCAACTACTGACTCACGTACAATATTAGATTCTGGTGGAGCGGAGAAATTATTAGGTAGAGGAGATATGTTGTTCGTCCCAGTTGGAGCATCCAAACCAACACGTGTACAAGGTGCTTTCTTGTCTGACGAGGAAGTAGAACGAATTGTAGATCATTGTGTGGAACAACAGAAAGCTTCCTATCAGGAAGAAATGATACCTGAAGATGTCCAAGAGTCTCCTACAGAAGTGGACGATGAATTGTATGATGATGCCGTTCAAATGGTTCTAGAAATGCAAAGCGCAAGTGTTTCAATGTTACAGAGGCGATTTCGTATAGGTTATACAAGGGCTGCAAGGTTAATTGATGCGATGGAAGATCGAGGAATCGTAGGTCCTTATGAAGGAAGCAAGCCTCGAACAGTATTAGTATCACAAATAGAGGAAGAAAAGACATCCTAGATAGCATGAACACCCATAAATGGACAATAAAAATAACATCCTATTTTTATTGTCTTTTTTTTATCCCCTTATTTCAGTCAAAAATCGACAATTATTATGACTTATTTAAGAAATTTGTTATTTTGTGGTTTATTTATTCGCTAAATAATGATATGATAATTTCAGTTGAGATAGTCAAACGTCAGAGGTCAGATCTCTCTACATTACATGCTGGCAACAAGGGGGATTATTTATGTCAATTAAAGCGGATTCACGTCATCTATATCTCCAGGTAATTGATGAATTGAAACGTGATATAGAAAAAGGTACATATCAAGCAAAACAAAAGCTTCCTTCTGAATTCCAATTATCAAAAAAACTCGGAGTATCGCGGGCTACGTTAAGAGAAGCTTTACGAATTTTAGAAGAGGATAATGTTGTTACGAGAAAGCATGGGGTAGGGACGTTTGTTAATCAAAAGCCGATCTTTTCTTCAGGGATTGAGCAATTAACAAGTGTGACAGATATGATCGAACAATTTGGAAGAAATCCTGGGTCACAATATTTATCCACAGATATTATGGAACCTACAGAAGAAGAACGAAGGCAGTTCTCACCAAAAGAAATCAGTATATTAGCTAAAATTGAGCGTGTACGTACAGCTGATGGTGAACCAGTTGTCTTCTGTATTGACCAAGTTCCAAAAGATTATATTCCTTTGGATTTAGTTAAGTATGAAGATTCATTATTTAAATTATTAGAAGATCATGCAAATAAGAGAGTAACTTATGCCGTTACTTATATTGAGCCTGTAAGTTATCATGACCGGATTTACAAAATCTTAAATTGTGATCCGAACCAACCGTTATTACTCCTGAAACAAATGCATTATACAGAGGATGATGAGCCTGTTCTCTACTCATCAAACTATTTCCGGTCGGATGTATTCAGTTTCTATGTTTTAAGAAAACGATTGTAAGGGTTTTCTTTTTATCCATTGTAGGAGGTGATTCAAACAGAAGAATACGAAGTTTTATTTATCACAATATAATATTGAATCGTATAAAAGGAGGCAATTACATTGAAAAATCGTAAGTTAGTATTATTATTCGCATTATTATTAAGTCTAGGTATGCTACTAGCTGCCTGTGGTGGTGGAGCTGATGATGAAGATACAAATGATGAAGGCTCTACTGGAAACGATGCAACAAACGAAGAAGAAGCAGAAGACTTTAGTGCTGCAATGGTAACCGATGTTGGTGGTGTAGACGATAAATCCTTTAACCAATCAGCTTGGGAAGGATTGAATGCATGGGGTGAAGAGCATGGGTTATCTCAAGGAAATGGCTTTGACTATGCACAATCTGATGATGTATCTGATTATATTCCAAACCTTAATCGTTTAATTCGTGATGATTACAATTTAATTTTCGGAATTGGTTTTGAACTACAAGAAAGTATTGAGGAAGTTGCTAAACAAAACTCAGACAAGCATTTTGCATTAGTTGATGATGTAGTGGAAGTTCCAAACGCAGTAAGTATTTTGTTTAAAGAACACCAAGGCTCATTCTTAGCAGGTGTAGCAGCTGCGCAAAAAACAACAACGAACAAACTAGGTTTTGTAGGTGGTGTAGATTCACCGTTAATAAACAAATTTGAAGTAGGATTTATTGCAGGTGCAAAATCAGTAAATCCAGATATTGAGGTTGATGTACAATATGCCGAATCATTTGCAGATTCATCAAAAGGGAAAATGATTGCTTCAGATATGTATAACGATGGTGTAGATATTATCTATCACGCTTCTGGTGCTACTGGAAACGGTGTATTTAATGAAGCAAGAGACCTTAAAAATAGTGATCCAGATCGTGACATCTGGGTAATTGGTGTTGACCGTGACCAATATGAAGAGGGCGAAATTGGTGACCATAATGTTACATTAACTTCTATGGTTAAACGTGTTGACGTTGCAGTACAAGACGTTACTAATCTTGCTATGAACGGGGATTTCCCAGGTGGTGAAACCTTAGAATTCGGACTGGAAGATAATGCTATTGACATTGCTACTACGAACGAAGATGCAATGAACCAAGAAATTATTGACAGTGTTAATGAGTGGGAAGAGAAAATATTAAATGGAGATGTAGATATTCCAAAAACGCATGATGAATTAGATACATTCCTTGAATCTCTATAAAAATTCAGGAAAAGGTTGAATCCATTCAACCTTTTCCTATTCAGTTAAATAAAATTCTCAACTGAAGAAGATGTTTCAATACGTCTTTTTCATTTGAAAATTTTATGTTTATTACACTATTTTAAAAGCATTTTATTTGTTTATTTTAAAATATGGTTTGAACCATATTTAAGTTGGAGAGGTGATCATTCGTGGATTATGTGATTGAAATGTTAAATATTCGCAAAGAATTTCCCGGTATTGTAGCAAACGATAATATAACTGTTCAACTAAAAAAAGGAGAAATTCATGCTTTACTTGGTGAAAATGGAGCAGGAAAATCAACTTTAATGAATGTGTTATTTGGATTATATCAACCTGAAAAGGGGGAAATTCGGGTTAATGGGGAAAAGGTAGAGATTTCTAACCCCAATATTGCGAATGACTTAGGAATTGGTATGGTTCACCAGCATTTTATGTTAGTTGAACCATTTACAGTTACCCAAAATATTATATTAGGAAATGAACCAAAAACCAAGACTGGAAAAATTAATATTAAAAAAGCTGAAAAAGAAATTCAGGAACTATCTGATCGCTACGGTTTAAGTGTAGACCCTTCAGCCAAAATCAGTGATATTTCAGTTGGAATGCAGCAACGCGTCGAAATCTTGAAAACGCTATATCGAGGTGCAGAAGTATTAATTTTTGATGAACCTACTGCTGTTTTAACACCTCAAGAGATAACGGAACTAATTGAAATTATGCGTTCTTTAATAAAAGAGGGGAAATCAATAATATTAATAACCCATAAGTTAAAAGAAATTATGGAAGTATGTGATCGATGTACGGTTATCCGAAAAGGAAAAGGTATTGGTACCGTTGAAGTAGAGGAAACAAACGTAGATGAACTAGCTTCCTTAATGGTTGGGAGAGAAGTGAGTTTTAAAACAGATAAGAAAGAAGCTACACCTACAGAAAATGTACTTAAAGTCAAAGATCTATATGTTAGGGATTCAAGGAAAGTAGATTTAGTGAAAGGTTTAGACCTTGACATCCGCGCTGGAGAAATTGTTGGTATAGCAGGTATTGATGGAAATGGGCAAACTGAATTAATTGAGGCAATTACAGGATTACGTAAGAGTCATTCTGGATCAATCCAGCTAAACAATAAAGATATTACAAATTTATCCCCGCGAAAGGTGACCGAAAGCGGAGTTGGACATATTCCTCAGGATCGTCATAAATATGGGCTTGTACTTGATTATCCGATTGGAGAAAACATTGTTTTACAAACTTATTATCAAAAGCCGTATTCGAAAGCAACAGTACTAAATTACAAAGAGATTTATGACAAAGCAGAAGAATTAATTGAAGAATATGATGTACGAACTCCAAGTGCGCAAACATTAGCTAGGGCACTCTCAGGAGGTAACCAACAAAAAGCGATTATTGGTCGAGAAGTAGACCGTTCTCCAGACCTGTTAATTGCTGCTCAGCCGACTAGAGGTCTAGATGTTGGTGCTATTGAGTTTATTCATAAAAAATTAATAGAGGAGCGAGATAAAGGAAAAGCGGTCCTACTTGTTTCGTTTGAACTCGATGAAATTATGGATGTTAGTGATCGTATTGCTGTAATGTTTGATGGAAAAATCGTTGCATATGTAAAACCTGAAGAGACAAATGAGCAAGAACTTGGGCTATTAATGGCGGGAAGTCAATTGAATAAGGCAGGTGGTTCCCAATGACATCAAACAATAAGTTTTTATCATTATTAATTCCTGTTATTTCTGTTATTCTCGGATTAATCGCAGGTGCTATTATTATGTTATTTTCTGGTTATAATCCTATTGATGGTTATCTAGCTTTATGGAGAGGGGCTTTTGGTGATGCCTTTACAATAGGAGAAACAATTCGCCGAATTACACCTCTTATTTTAACAGGACTTGCTGTTGCATTTGCATTTCGTACTGGCCTTTTTAATATTGGGGCAGAGGGACAGGTAATTGTAGGTTGGTTGGCTGCTGTTTGGGTTGGCTTAGCCGTTGATGCACCTATGATTATACATCTTCCTTTAGCAGTACTAGCAGGTGGAATTGCAGGTGGAATTTGGGGCTTTGTTCCAGGTCTATTGAAAGCGAAAATTGGAGTTCATGAAGTAATTGTCACGATAATGATGAACTATATCGCTTTATTTATTACAAATGAAATCATTCGCTCCGTATTAACTGATCATGCGACTAAAACAGATCGAATTCCAGAAACAGCATCTTTATCATCCGAGTGGCTACAAACATTAACTTTTTATTCTCGCTTACACTATGGTATTTTAATTGCGCTATTCGCTGCAGCTGTTATGTGGTTTTTAATTCAACGAACTACGATCGGTTATGAACTAAAAGCTGTAGGTTTCAACCAACATGCATCGAAATATGCAGGAATGAACGTTAGTAAGAACATTATTTTATCCATGGTAATTGCTGGTGGATTCGCTGGTCTCGCTGGTGCAATGGAAGGATTAGGAACTTACGGTAACATTTCAGTAATGTCCGGGTTTACAAATCTAGGGTTTGACGGAATTGCTGTAGCACTTCTCGGTGCAAATAACGCATTTGGCGTTGTGTTGGCAGCTATTTTATTCGGTGTATTAAAAGAAGGTGCCGGTGAAATGCCTACAGGTGCAGGTGTACCAACCGAACTAGTAGATATTATCATTGCTCTTATTATCTTCTTTGTTGCATCAAGTTATATTATTCGATGGGTTATACTTCGCTTTAAAAAGGAGGGGAAATAAATGATTGACGCATTACAATCAATTATTCCAACTGTTTTATTCTACTCAGCACCCCTAATACTAACGGCACTAGGCGGAGTATTTAGTGAGCGATCTGGAGTTGTAAACATAGGTTTAGAAGGATTAATGGTAATGGGGGCATTTGTAGGTATCGTGTTTAGTTTAACTTTTGAGGATGTTTTTGGCTCCATGACACCATGGCTAGCAATTCTTGCTGCAGCTATCGTAGGAGGTATATTTTCCGTTATTCATGCAGTAGCATCTGTGTCTTTTAATGCGAACCAAGTTGTTAGTGGTGTAGCCATAAACATGTTAGCGTTGGGAATTGGAGTATATTTAACCAAACAGTGGTATGGTAAAGGTCAAACTGATATGGTAGATGGCTTTTTCAGAACAGATATTCCAATTTTATCTGAAATTCCATTGATCGGCCCTATATTTTTCGAAAGAATCTATGCAACATCCTATGTTGCGATCATTCTTGCTTTTATAGCTTGGTATATTCTTTATAAAACTTCCTTTGGTTTACGTTTGCGTGCAGTCGGCGAACATCCTATGGCAGCAGATACTAATGGGATTAACGTTTATAAAATGCGTTATGTTGCAGTTATTATTTCAGGTGTATTAGGCGGATTAGGTGGATCTGTTTTTGCACTTACAATTGTTTCAAACTTTTCACATTCAACGATTGTAGGACAAGGATTCATGGCTTTAGCGGCTGTAATTTTTGGTAAGTGGCATCCACTTGGAGCAATGGGAGCTGCATTATTCTTTGGTTTAGCTCAAAGCCTAAGTATTGTTGGTTCTGGTATCCCATTACTACAGGATATCCCACAAGTATTCCTGTTGATTGCACCATATGTGTTAACAATTTTAGCATTAGCAGGAGTAATTGGACGTGCAGATGCACCTAGAGCAAATGGAGTACCATATATTAAAGGTAGTAGATAAATTAGCAAAACTGACTCGCTTGCAAGTAAGCGAGTCAGTTTTTTTATAATATTCTAAAGTACTCGACCTGTGGATTTTCTAAAAATGCTAAGCTTCTAATGTTTCCTTTACATCCATATAATGGTAAACTCAATATAAATGATTTATGAGTTTGTGATTATGATTCTAAAAAAAGTACAAACTATTACGGATGAATAAGGTTGATCAAATGGAGGATACGTTATGAATGAAATTCAAGAGGAAGTATTAAATGTAAATGGATATAATTTACATTTAATTCCGAATAAGAAATTTAAAACAATAAATTTAGTTGCGAAATTTAAAGCACCTCTACAAAAAAGCACCATTACGAAGCGTGCCTTACTACCATATGTCTTAAAACAAGGTCCTAAAAGTTACCCTAGTAGGAAGGACTTACAAACAAAATTAGATAGCTTATATGGTGCTGTCCTTTCCATCGACAGTGGAAAGAAAGGAGAAAACCATATTATTAGCATGCGTTTGGAAGTTGCAAACCAAAAATTCATTCCGAACGAAACTGGAATTTTAGAAGAGGCTGTTCAGTTACTTAATGACGTTATATTTAATCCCAATAGTAACGCAGGTTCTTTCAATCCTGAGATCTTCAATCGCGAAAAAAATACGTTAAAGCAAAAAATTAATTCAATTAAAGATGATAAAATGAACTTTGCTAACATGCGCTTAATTGATGAAATGTGTGAAGGGGAACCCTATCAACTACATGTTCATGGTTATGAAGAGGATTTAACTGATTTAACAGCACAGAATACTTTTGGATATTATCAATCATTATTACAAGAAGATGAACTAGACCTTTTTGTGCTTGGTGACTTTGATTCACAAGAAATGAAAAACCTCATTTCGAATACCATTGAAAGAAGTTCCACAGGAAAAGCAGCTCGCGATAAGAACGCTACTAGTGGGCAAGGACAATCCAATAAACAAAAACCCAATGAAGTGATAGAGAAGCAAAATATTCAACAAGCAAAGCTTCATATTGGATACCGGACAAACTGTACGTACAGCGATGATGGTTATCCCGCTTTACAAGTTTTTAATGGAATTTTAGGTGCTTTTCCTAGTTCGAAATTGTTTATAAATGTAAGGGAAAAAAATAGCCTTGCTTATTATGCATCATCAAGACTGGAAAGCCATAAAGGCTTGCTACTCGTATTTAGTGGAATTGCACCAGAAGATTATGAGAAGGCAAGAGAAATAATCGAACTTCAAATGAGCGCAATGAAAAATGGTGATGTTTCAGAATCAGAATTAAAAGAAACGAAGGATCTCATTGTTAATCAATTATTAGAAACATTAGATCATCCTCAAGGAATCATTGAAATGTTATATCAGCAAGTGATCGCAGAAACAAGTCTGAAGCCAAGCCAACTAATAGAAAAGATAAAAAAGGTGACATTAGATGAAGTAGTCCAAATTGCTTCTAAGGTTGAAGAAGATACCGTTTATTTATTAACGACTAGCGGAGGTGAGCCAGGTGAGTAGTAAAGTATATGAGAATATTAACGAAACCATTTATTCCGAACAATTAGATAATGGTTTATCTGTCTTTTTATTACCAAAACGAGAAATGTCAAAAACATATGGTATATTCTCCACGAACTACGGCTCTATTGATCAAACGTTTGTTCCAATTGGAGAATCGGAGCAAATAACGGTCCCAGAAGGAATCGCTCATTTTTTAGAGCATAAATTATTTGAGAAAGAAGATAGAGACGTCTTTGCCGATTTTGGTAAGCAAGGTGCCTCTGCTAATGCTTATACTTCGTTTACGAAAACAGCTTATTTATTTTCAGCTACCAATCATATTGATGACAATGTAACGACTTTACTCGACTTTGTCCAAGATCCTTATTTTTCGGAGGAATCCGTTGAAAAAGAAAAGGGGATTATTGCTCAAGAAATAAAAATGTACGATGACCAACCTGATTGGCAATCTTTCATGGGGACGATTAAAACGATGTTTAAAGATCATCCTGTAAATGTAGATATTGCCGGAACCGTTGAATCCATTAATTCGATTACAAAAGATGATTTATATACATGTTATCATACATTTTACCATCCAGAGAACATGACATTATTTATTGCAGGTAACTTTGACCCTGAAAAAATGATGGCATTGATAAAAGAAAACCAGGCAGCCAAAAAATTTGATAATATGACAGAAATTCATAGATCGTTCCCAGAAGAATCTCAGCAGGTTGCTATGAAAGAAAATACAATTGAAATGCCTGTTTCGGTACCTAAATGTACGGTTGGTATAAAAGAGGAAGTGACAGAGCTAGATAGTGATACTTTCCTTACCAAAGATTTACTTCAGGATATGGTCTTGAATTATTATTTCTCGAAAAGTGGATCCTTTTACCAAGAACTTTATGACAGTGGTTTAATTGACGATAGTTTTTATTTCGAGACGAATTTAGATCGAAACTTTGGATACACACTTATCGGAGGAAATACAGATGATCCGGATAAATTAGGAAATAAAATAAAAGAATTGTTACTAACAACTACGAAAGAATCGATTCAGAAAGACGATTTTGAGCGAATGAAAAAGAAAAAGATTGGTCAATTACTTCGCTCCATGAATTCATTAGAATTTATTGCGAGTAAACATTTGCATTACCATGCAGTGGGAATTGACTTTTTTGATTTAATACCAGCAATTCAATCAATATCGTTAGATCAAGCGAATGATTATTTGAAAAACTGGATTACAGAAGACCGTTTATCGGTGTGTAAAATCGTAGCAAAGTAGGATGAACATGGGGAAAAATATCTTAATTATTGGGGCGAGTGGAGATATTGGCAGTGCAATTGCTGAAAAATTAGGGCGAGAAGGTTATCAGTTATTGTTACACTACAACAAAAATAGAGAAAAAATAAATTATTTGCGAAATACGGTAGGTAATGAATGTATTCTAAGCGAAATTCAGGCTGATTTAAGTAGTCAATCAGGAGTAATTCAACTCCTTCAAGAAATCCCTTTTCATGTTGATGGTATTGTGTTTGCAAGCGGGAACGCGTACTATGAATTATTTCAAAACACATCCGAAGCAAAGATGGATGAAATGCTTAATATACATGTGAAATCCCCAATGATAATTACAAAAAATTTATTGCCATCTATGATCAAACAGCAATATGGAAAAATTGTATTTATTACTTCCATTTGGGGTGATATTGGAGCAAGTTACGAGGTTATATACTCAGCAGTAAAGGGAGCACAAAACTCCTTTATTAAAGCTTTAGCAAAAGAAACGGGGCCAAGTGGCGTTTTAGTCAACGGAATTAGCCCTGGTTTTGTCGATACTAAAATGAATGCACATTTACAACCTGAGGATAAATCGATGATTGTTTCAGATATACCGCTTCAACGTGTAGGGTTGCCGAAGGACATAGCAAATGCTGTGCGATTTCTTATGGACGAAGAATCCAATTATATTCACGGAGAAATCATCCGGATAAATGGCGGCTGGTAGCATAGATATGTTATATTTTTTTCATTTCTCCTTTGTGTAAAGATGTATAAACAAACTAAAAGTTCAAATACTAAGCTTGTAATCATGAAGGAGGAGATAAAATGTCTGTTCTAGATAATTTTGGAACTTGGAAAGATTTCCTAGCAAACCGTCTTGAGCAAGCGCAGTCACAAGGGATGTCTCAACAGACAATTAATGAAGTGGCTTATGAAGTTGGGGACTACCTAGCAAAGAGCGTTGATGCAAAAAATAGTGAAGAAGCAGTTTTAAGAGAAATCTGGAATGCTGCTTCTAAAGAAGAACAGCATGCTATAGCAAGCTCAATGGTTAAGTTAGTGCAAAATCAAGGAAATACTCAGTAATTAAGCTCTTGATTAGAAGCTGCATTATCATGCGCAGCTTCTTTTTATTAATTATTTTATTTATGTATCATTAATTCCTTTCAAGATAAGCAAAAATGATTTATTATAGAGTTATATTGCATTAATAGGTAAGTGTTACCAGTTTAAAGGAGTTTGCTTATGGTTCGAACGGAATGGTATCTAGAATATGAAATTCAATATAATCGCCCTGGTTTATTAGGAGATATTTCTTCCTTATTAGGAATGTTATCCATAAATATTATTACGATAAACGGTGTTGAACATGGCCGAAGAGGCATGTTATTGTTATCCAAATACGATGAGCAAATCACACGATTAAAATCCATATTAGATACAATGGATACAATTCAAATCACCAAATTAAGAAAACCAAAGCTTCGTGATAAACTTGCTGTACGTCATGGACGATATATACACCGAGATGTAGATGACCGTAAAACGATTCGTTTTGTTCGTGATGAACTTGGTTTATTAGTTGATTTTATGGCTGAATTATATAAGAAAGAAGGGCATAAGCTTATAGGTTTACGTGGAATGCCACGAGTTGGTAAAACAGAATCGGTTGTCGCAGCAAGTGTTTGTGCAAATAAAAGGTGGTTATTTGTATCAAGTACATTATTAAAACAAACCGTTCGTAATCAACTCATTGAAGGGGAATATAGTACAGATAATATATTTATTATTGATGGGGTTGTTTCTAAACGAAAAGCAAATGAGAAACACTGGCAATTAATACGAGAAATAATGCAATTACCTGCAATAAAAGTAGTCGAACACCCGGATATTTTTGTTCGAGCTACAGAGTATACGATTGATGATTTTGATTATATTATCGAATTACGAAGTCACGAAGAGGAAGAAATTACATATGAACAATTTGAAAAAACAGAATTTGACCAAAGTAATGGTTTTTCAATGTTTGATTTTTAAATTGGATGGTGTTAACTATGGGAATAGGTTCTAAGCTTAAAGAAGCTAGAGAAGAAAAAGATATATCTTTAGAAAGTCTTCAAGACACAACTAAGATTCAAAAAAGGTATTTAATTGCCATTGAAGAAGAGAACTATGGTATTTTGCCTGGTAAGTTTTATGCTAGGGCATTTATTAAAGAGTATGCGACGGCGGTTGGTTTGGATCCAAACGAACTATTAGAGGAATTCAAGGAAGATATTCCATCTCCAGAGGAAAACACCGTACAATATACTAGAATTAATCGCTCGAGAAAAGATAATAGTCCAGCCAAAAATTCACAAATCTTTTCTCTGATACCTACAATAATTGTTATTTTATTAGTGATCGGTATTGTTTTTGCCGCTTGGTGGTTCTTACAGTCTGACACAAACAATGATGATGCGAATAATACCGAAGAACCTAATGATAGTGAAGAAATCATTCGACCAAATGATAACAATGACGATCCAGATATAGAGGACTCTTCCGAAGAAGATAATGAAGAAACAGAAGATGAAGAAACGGATATTGACGAGGAAACAGATGAAGTTCAAGAAGATCCTGTCGAACCTGAACTAACAGTTGTAGAAACCGGAACAGGGAATCCACCGGAGTCTACTTTAGAACTCTCGAATCCAGGAGACGAGCTTATTGTAACAATGGAAACTACTGGACAATCATGGCTTGATGTCAAAAATGATCAAGACGAGGTATTCTATAGTGATAATTTCAATTCAGATGCATCACCGATGGAACTTGATTTAAGTGGTGAGGAGCGAATATACTTTAATATTGGAAGTACTCCAAATTTACAAATCTCCATTAATGGAGTTGAACTTGAATATCCAATTGATCCTTCAGAAAAAGATTTTCAACGACTTTGGATAAATGTAATTCAAGAAAATGAGTAACATGTTAACCCTTCCTAATTATACATGGAAGGGTTTTAGCCTTATATAGGCAGAGAAGAGATTTTCAACCCCTTTCTTTGTTGGCTTGTCACCGTGAAGGTTTGATGATAAAACAATTTTATAAAATGTTAAGGAGGAAAGAAATATGAACATCCCAAATAGAATTACGATTTCACGAATTTTACTTATTCCAGTTTTTATTATATTACTTAGTGTTCCATTCAATTGGGGAGAATGGGATATTGGAGAAACTTCTTTACCGATCGCGGACTTTGTAGCTGCAATATTGTTTATATTTGCATCTGCGACGGATTGGGTTGATGGTTATTATGCAAGAAAGTATAACCTTGTCACAAATTTAGGGAAATTTTTGGACCCGCTGGCGGATAAATTACTGGTATCAGCAGCGTTGATATTACTAGTAGAAATGGGACTGGCACCTGCGTGGGTTGTTATTATCATAATTAGTAGAGAATTTGCTGTTACTGGTTTAAGATTAGTAGCTGCTGGTGAAGGTATTGTACTGGCCGCAGGAAATATGGGGAAATTAAAAACTGCGACACAAATGGTAGGTATTGCTGCACTGTTACTACATAATTTTCCGTTTTCATTTATCGGCTTCCCATTTGCAACGATCATGCTATACATCGCACTTTTCTTTACTATATTATCTGGTGTCGATTATTTTATTAAAAACTGGCATGTAATGAGGGATTCAAAGTAATGAAACAAATTAATGCAGAGATTATAGCAGTAGGTACAGAATTATTATTAGGGCAAATCGCCAATACGAATGCACAATGGATTTCCCAGGAACTTTCAACATATGGGGTGAATGTATTTTATCATGGTGTAGTAGGTGATAATCTTAAACGTGTTGCTGACACCTTCTCCCAAGCAAAGGATCGATCGGATCTTGTAATCGTTACTGGGGGACTAGGTCCAACAGAAGATGACTTAACAAGAGAAGCGTTTCAGTTAGTGAGTAAATTAGATATAATGGAGCACCGCCCATCTTTGAACAAGATAGAAGCATATTTCCAGAAACAAGGTATGGAGATGACTCCTAATAACCGAAAACAGTCACATGTGTTTACCAATGCTAATGTATTAGAGAATAAAGTAGGTATGGCACCCGGAATGATTGTTTCACAACAGAAGCAAAACTGGGTCTTTTTACCCGGTGTTCCAAAAGAAATGAAGCAGATGATGAAAGATGATGTAATACCTTTCATTCAAGAAATAACGGAAAATGAAAGTATCATCGAATCAATGGTAATGCGATTCATTGGTATTGGAGAAGCTAAGTTGGAAGATGAAATAATTGATATAATACAATCGCAAGTAAACCCTACCATCGCACCGCTAGCTCAAGCTGATGGGGTAGTGATTCGACTCACTGCAAAAGCGGATTCGATAAATACTGCATCGAATTTATTGCAGGATACCAAAAGAAAAATATTAGAACGAGTTGGTAGTCATTTTGTTGGTATTAATGAGGAAACAATCGACCGTAAAATAATCTCTTTATTGAAAGAAAAGGGAAAAACAATAGCTGCTGCCGAAAGCTTAACAGGTGGTAAGTTTACTGAAAATCTTATTTCAGTAAAGGGTGCATCCACGGTTTGCTCAGGCGGAATCGTTTGTTACAATACGAATGTTAAGACTGACGTATTAGGTGTTTCAGCAAAAACCATTGCAGAAGAAGGTACTGTAAGTGAAGCTTGTGCAATAGAAATGGCAAACAAAGTACGCAATCTATTAAATACGAATATTGGGATTAGTTTTACTGGAATTGCAGGACCAGAACCAATTGAAAATAAGCCAGTTGGCTTAGTTTATATTGCACTATGCGATGAGAATACGCAATTTGTTGTCGAGAAATGTAATTTCCACGGTAGTAGAGAAGCCATACGGAGAAAAGCAGTATTAAAAGGATTCGAATTATTATTAAACTATTTAAAATAATAAAGAACTGCCTATTTTTATGGTAAAATTAGATTTCTGCATTGTTTGTACGTAGTAAAATTGAAGATTGTAGATAAAATGGCTATAAAAAAATAAGAACATTCATTCGTTTTTCGCTTGGCAAAACGGATAAAACAATGTATGATAGAGGTAGTTATTTCGAGGAGGTAGTTTCGTTGAGTGATAGAAAACAAGCTTTAGATATGGCGTTAAGACAAATAGAAAAGCAATTTGGTAAAGGTTCTGTTATGAAGCTAGGTGAGCAAGCTGAACAAAAAATAGCAACAGTACCAAGTGGATCACTAGCTCTAGATGTTGCGCTAGGTATCGGTGGATATCCGAAGGGACGCGTAGTTGAAATATATGGACCAGAATCATCTGGTAAAACAACTGTTGCACTACATGCTATTGCAGAGGCGCAAAGAAAGGGTGGGCAAGCGGCGTTTATTGATGCGGAGCATGCGCTTGATCCAACCTATGCTAGAGCGTTAGGGGTAAATATTGAAGAACTTCTTTTATCTCAGCCTGATACCGGAGAACAAGCGCTAGAAATTGCCGAAGCTCTTGTACGCAGTGGTGCAGTTGATATTATTGTTGTTGACTCTGTTGCTGCATTGGTACCAAAAGCGGAAATTGAAGGTGAAATGGGTGATGCCCATGTTGGTTTACAAGCACGTCTAATGTCACAAGCATTAAGAAAGCTATCAGGTGCCATTAATAAATCAAAAACAACTGCAATTTTCATCAACCAAATTCGTGAAAAAGTAGGGGTTATGTTTGGTAATCCTGAAACAACTCCTGGTGGACGTGCACTGAAATTCTATTCTTCAGTTCGTTTAGAAGTTCGTCGAGCGGAAACATTGAAACAAGGTAACGACATGGTAGGAAATCGAGCTAAAATAAAAGTTGTTAAAAATAAAGTAGCTCCACCGTTTAAACAAGCAGAAGTTGATATAATGTATGGAGAAGGTATTTCAAAAGAAGGTGAAATTTTGGATATTGGATCTGATTTAGATATTGTACAAAAGAGCGGTGCATGGTATTCCTATGAAGGTGAACGGCTAGGCCAAGGTAGAGAAAATGCAAAACAATTTTTGAAAGAAAATACTGATATTATGGAACAAATTCACAATGCAGTTCGTGCTCATTATAATTTAGATGATGAACCAGCTGCTGAAATACAAGAAGACCCTGAACAAGAAACATTAGATGTTTAGAAGGTAACGCCCGATATCCTTTACGTAAAGTAGGGGATATTTTCTTTTTCACAATAATTTATACCTAATATATGACGATTCCTTGACAACCATTAACAAGACAATTAAAATTAAAATGTATAATTTTATATTTTTATTATACGAATTTAATTTTATTCATTGAATATGGTACATGCCGACAATAATGAATTGAACAATTTTATAGCAAGAGGAGGTGAAACCGTGGACAAAGCCTTAATCATCTCCATTTTGCTTGCCTTAATTTTCCTAGTCGTCGGTATTGTTGTTGGTTATCTGATTCGTAAATCTATTGCGGAAGCTAAGATTTCAAGTGCAGAAACCTTAGCAAAACAAATAGTTGATGAAGCACATCGAAATGCAGATGCCGCCAAGAAAGAGGCACTTCTTGAGGCGAAGGATGAAAATCATAAACTTCGCCAGCAGACAGAGCATGAATTACGTGAACGTCGTGCTGAAGCACAAAAACAAGAAAATCGCCTGATGCAAAAAGAAGAGAATCTGGACAGAAAAAGTGAAACGCTAGATAAGCGTGAGCTCTTGTTAGAGAAGAAAGAACACTCACTAGCAGAAAAACAACAACAAATTGAAGAAATGGAAAGCAAAGTGGAATCTATGAAACAAGAGCAGCAAGTCGAGCTTGAGCGCATTTCAGGATATACTACTGATCAGGCTAGAAATATTATTTTAGAACGGATCGAAAAAGAAGTCGCACATGAATCAGCATTAATGATCAAAGAGGCTGAAAATAGTGCAAAAGAGGAAGCAGACAAAAAAGCGAAGAATATCCTTTCATTAGCTTTACAGCGTTGTGCTGCGGACCACGTTGCTGAAACAACGGTTTCAGTAGTAAACCTACCAAATGATGAGATGAAAGGTCGAATCATTGGGCGAGAAGGTCGAAATATTCGAACCTTAGAAACCTTAACAGGAATCGATTTAATCATTGATGACACACCAGAAGCTGTAATCCTATCTGGATTTGATCCAATACGTAGAGAAACAGCTCGTATGGCATTAGAAAAACTTGTGCAAGACGGCAGAATCCATCCTGCGAGAATTGAAGAAATGGTGGATAAAGCTCGACGCGAAGTAGATGAATATATACGAGAAGTTGGTGAAGAAACAACATTTGAGGTTGGTGTACATGGTCTACATCCTGATTTAATTAAAATACTCGGTCGTCTAAAATATCGTACAAGCTATGGTCAGAATGTATTAAAGCACTCAACTGAGGTAGCATATCTAGCTGGACTATTAGCTGCTGAGTTAGGTGAAGATGAAACACTCGCAAGAAGAGCCGGACTACTTCATGATATTGGGAAAGCTATTGACCATGAAGTAGAGGGCAGCCACGTTGAAATTGGTAAAGAGCTAGCAATGAAATACAAGGAGCATGAGGTCGTCATTAATTCGATTGCTTCACACCATGGGGACGAAGAGGCTACTTCCATCATTTCTGTTCTCGTTGCTGCTGCTGATGCACTTTCCGCAGCTCGACCTGGAGCAAGAAGTGAGACATTGGAAAACTACATTAAACGTTTAGAGAAACTTGAAGAAATTTCTGAGTCGTTTACAGGTGTAGAGAAGTCATTTGCAATCCAAGCTGGTAGAGAAATTCGAATTATGGTGAAACCGGATGAAATAGATGACATTGAATCCGTTCGTATTGCACGTGATATTCGAAAACGAATAGAAGGTGAGCTCGATTACCCGGGTCATATTAAAGTGACCGTTATACGTGAAACGAGAGCAGTAGAATATGCGAAATAAACTGGGTTTAGCCTTATTAATAAGTACGAACCCTTTGGAAAAAAGCGGCGCTTGTAAGCCCGCTTTTTTTCTTTGCATCTTTACTTTTTGACAATATATATTAACTATGGAAAACTATACATAAAATAAACCTTCAATTATAGGCAGGACACTCCCTGCCTCATAAGTTGTAACTAGGGAAAATCATGTAGTTGACTTCTCCCTCCAACGCTTCTAGACTTTCCTATGGCGGGAGATTTTACTACTCATTATTACACGATTAAACTATTAGATAGGATGAAATACAATGAAAATATTGTTTATAGGTGATGTCGTTGGCTCACCGGGTAGAGATATGATTCAAGAATATTTACCAAAACTAAAAGATAAATACCGTCCAAATATGATCATTATAAATGGAGAAAACGCCGCTTCTGGTAAAGGTATCACCGAGAAAATATATAAGCAATTCCTTGAATGGGGTGCACATGTTATCACAATGGGCAATCACACCTGGGACAAAAAAGAAATTTTTGAGTTCATTGATGATGCTAAAAATATGATACGACCTGCGAATTTTCCTGAAGGAAATCCGGGGAAGGGAATCACCTTTATGAATATAAATGGCACAAAAGTTGCTGTAATTAATTTACAGGGTAGAACCTTTCTCCCTGCAATAGATGATCCTTTTCAAAAAGTTGATGAGTTAATAGCAGAAGCTAAAAAAAGAACGAACATTATCTTTCTCGATTTTCATGCGGAAGCTACAAGTGAGAAACAAGCTATGGGGTGGTATGTAGATGGTCGTGTAAGCTGTATCGTTGGAACACATACACACACACAAACAGCTGATGAACGAATATTACCAGGCGGAACAGGATACATAACAGATGTTGGGATGACTGGACCATATGATGGGGTATTAGGTGTAGAACGAGAGCTAGTTTTAAAACGATTCAAAACGAACTTACCTGTACGTTTTGATATTGATAAAAAGGGAAGGACGCAATTAAATGGTTTAGTAGTAACAATTGATAAAAATATTGGGCATGCCAAAAAGGTAGAGCGCATATTAATTAATGATGACCACACTTTCTTCGAATAAGAATAATTATATTTCTTTTCCAGGAGTAGTTAAGTGGAACTTTATGAATAGGTAATTTATCTATAAGTAGTTTTTGGCCATCATCGTTCTTACAATTGCATGCATTTTTTTGAGTAAGGTCAGGTTAATTATCCTTAAATGGGTATTTGAATTTTTTGAATTCTTCATGCATAATGGTAATAAGCTAACATCTCCAAGAATATAGTAGCAGTAGAACTATAATAGCAAATGAAGGAGGTACTAGTAATGGAAATATTAAAAGTTTCAGCTAAATCAAATCCAAATTCAGTAGCAGGTGCACTTGCAAATGTATTACGAGAACGTGGATCAGCGGAAATTCAAGCTATTGGCGCGGGTGCTTTAAACCAAGCCGTCAAAGCAGTAGCCATAGCGAGAGGATTTGTAGCCCCAAGTGGTGTTGATTTGATTTGTATTCCAGCATTTACCGATATCTTAATCGATAATGAGGAACGTACAGCAATTAAATTAATTGTAGAACCAAGATAATTGAAATGATGATTGTCCATTCCGTGCTGCGTTTTTACGTAGCACGATTTTTTATTGTTATTTTTTCCGTGGAGAACTAAGAGATATCTGTTTGAGGATTCCGATCAGCAATGTGTCTTACTCACTTTGAAACTTGTAACTATTTGAATAAAGTTAATCGTGAATCAGCGGGGGATTACGGCCCATTATGCAGGATTAACTTAAATCAATATATGACAATTTTAGTAATCTTAACTTAAAGTTTTATAGAGGTTTTATTTGCAGTTTCGATCTTCTGTTGTTAAATTTAAGTGTAGGCTTTATACTGAAATAATGAACAACTATGCATAAAAATAAGTGTTTTATAGAAGAAAGGAGATTCCTTATGAATGAGCAACAGCGAAAAGAACAAGCTCAAATCCAGCAAAGCACCAATCCAACGGACGTAAAATCCGGCAAGGATAATGTGGATCGTATTAAGAGCACTTCTAGTGATGAAATGATTGCGAAGTATTTTCAAACGAGCTATCAACCGCCCGATATAAAGAAGGCAAGAAAACGTCGTAAAGAAGATGTACAGTTCCATTATGACTTTTCCATCCCTGAAGATATGGCGAATATTGGAAAAGGGAAAAAATTCCTTATCCGTACATACGGCTGCCAAATGAATGAGCATGACACAGAAGTAATGGCAGGTATTTTAACAGAGATGGGATATGAATCAACATCCGATACAAATGAAGCAGACATTATTTTACTAAACACCTGTGCTATTCGAGAAAATGCAGAAAATAAGGTGTTTGGTGAAATTGGACATTTAAAACCGCTAAAGCTGGAAAAGCCAGATTTAATTCTTGGGGTTTGTGGCTGCATGTCACAGGAAGAGTCCGTAGTAAATCGAATCATGAAAAAGCACCAACATGTTGATCTTATTTTTGGTACACATAATATCCACCGCTTGCCACACCTAGTAAAAGATGCAATGTTTAACAAAGCCCAAGTGGTAGAGGTTTGGTCAAAAGAAGGGGATATAATTGAAAATCTTCCTAAAGTACGTAACGGTAAAATTAAAGCATGGGTAAATATTATGTATGGATGTGACAAGTTCTGTACTTATTGCATCGTTCCAATGACACGAGGGAAAGAGCGTAGTCGCCGTCCAGAGGATATCATCCAAGAAGTGCGTCACTTAGCAGCTCAGGGATATCAAGAAATAACACTACTTGGGCAAAATGTTAATGCATATGGAAAAGATTTTGAAGATATGGATTATCGTTTTGGTGATCTTATGGATGACATGCATAAAATCGATATACCGAGAGTGCGCTTTACGACATCCCATCCGAGAGATTTTGATGATCATCTCATTGAAGTCTTAGCAAAAGGCGGCAATCTATTGGATCATATCCATTTACCGGTACAATCTGGAAGTAGTGAAGTATTAAAACGGATGAATCGTAAATATACTCGTGAAGAATATTTAGAACTCGTACGAAAAATCAAAGCAGCTATCCCTAATGTCACATTAACCACGGATATTATTGTTGGTTTCCCAAATGAGACAGAAGAGCAATTTGAAGAAACAATGACTCTTGTAGAAGAAGTTGGTTTTGAGGCAGCATATACGTTTATTTACTCCCCACGTGACGGTACACCTGCTGCACGGAAAAAGGATGACGTTCCTGAAGACGTGAAAAAACAACGCTTATACAGATTGAATGAGCTCGTTAATAAACAGTCTGCTAACTCCATGAAATCTTATGAGGACAAGGTTGTTAAGGTACTAGTTGAAGGTGAGAGTAAAAAAGACCCAGATGTTCTTGCTGGATACACAGAAAAGAACAAGCTTGTCAATTTCAAAGGGCCTAAATCTGCCATTGGAAATATTGTTGAAGTACGTGTAACGGAAGCAAAAACATGGTCATTAAATGGTGAAATGGTAGAAAAAACAGTTGAGGTGAACTAAATGCAAGAATACACACGTAAACAAGTATTGGATGAAGCGAAAAAGCTAGCAGATATGCTTGCAAACACGGAAGAAATTGATCGTTTTAAACAAGTAGAAGCAAAACTCAATGAGAATCAAAAAGTTCAAAAGCTTATTACTAAAATAAAAGCGTTGCAGAAACAAGCTGTTAATTTTCAGGCTTATGAAAAAAGGGAAGCTTTGAAGCGAATAGAAGATGAAATTGATCGTTTACAGGCTGAGATCGATGAAATACCAGTAGTTCAGGAATTTAAAGAGTCTCAAATTGTTGTCAATGATGTACTTCAACTTATCTCTGGAACTATCTCTAGAGAAGTAACAAATAAAGTTATTGAATCTACAGGTGGAGATGTACTTGCAGGGGAAACGGGTTCTAAAAAGAAAAATAGTGCCTCCTGTGGACATTAATAAAAACAAGCAAGAATTTTTCTTGCTTGTTTTTTTATATATTGCCTTTACATTAAGGTTATAGTTGATTTCGTTACATTCTTCTTTTTGATTCATCGAATAATATGCACTTTAGGTATTTGTCTTGCATAAAATGACTATGAAAAAAGAGGAGGTAACGTAATTATGAGTTTTCTAGATAAAGACTATAGAGAGATTATTACAAAAGCTGTTATTGGCAAAGGAAAGAAATTCACGCAAGCGACTCATTCCATTTCGCCATCTCATAGACCTACAAGTATTCTAGGATGCTGGGTAATTAACCACTTGTATAATGCAAAGAAAAAATCAGATGATACCGTAGAAGTTAATGGTAGCTACGACATTAATGTATGGTATTCTTATAATGATAATACCAAGACAGAAGTTGTCACAGAAAGAGTGACCTACAGTGATCTAGTACCACTTGGAATTAAAGATGATAATTGCATCAATGATGAATTTGATGTTATTTGCAAAGTACTTCAACAACCAAATTGTTTAGAATGCAAAATCTCTAACCAAGGCCACAAAATTCTAGTAGAGATTGAACGTGAATTTCTAGTGGAAGTCCTAGGTGAAACGAAAGTCTATGCAAAAGTTGATCCAAAAGGAACAAAATATGATGATACTGATGAAGATTGGGATTTTGCTGTGACAGATGATGAATTAAATGAAATCGATCCAGACTTTCTTGAAAGTAGCAGTAGAAGCAAGGACTAAAAGACTTACGGGGGATACTCCTCGTAAGTTTTTTTGTATACTTTCAGGATTAACCCATCGCCTAAAATCTACATTTTATGCTATAATTACAACAGAATATGTAGGTTTTTGGAGGATTATATAATGGCAAAATATACACCAATGATGGAACAATATTTACGAATTAAAGCAGACTACCAAGATGCTTTTTTATTTTTTCGACTAGGTGATTTTTATGAAATGTTCTTTGAAGATGCAATTAATGCCTCGCGAGAGCTGGAAATTACATTAACAAAACGAGATGGCGGGAAACAGGATCCCATTCCGATGTGCGGTGTTCCATATCATTCTGCAGCAAATTATATTAAGAATTTAGTTGAAAAAGGGTATAAAGTAGCCATTTGTGAACAAGTAGAGGATCCGAAATCAGCAAAGGGCGTTGTGAAAAGAGAGGTTGTTCAGCTAATTACACCGGGAACAGTTATGGAAAGCAATATGCTACAGGAACGGAACAATAACTATATTGCTAGTCTTTCCCATTTTGAAGATGGTTCTTATGCAGTTGTCTACAATGATTTATCTACTGGGGAGAACCGGATTGCACTCATAACAGATGGTTGGGATTCAGTAGTTCATGAATTATACAATCAGCCCATCAAGGAGGTTGTCATTTCTTCTAATCTTCCACAAGAATCTCAGCAACAGCTGATAGATCGGTTACAGGTTACGCTTTCTTATCAAGATCAAGTAAATTTCAATGCAGAATACCGGGATCTGTGTGAAAATTTAAATGATGAACGACTCATGAAAGCATTTAGTAGGTTATTAAACTATATACAACATACACAAAAGAGATCGCTTGACCATTTAAAGCAGGCAGAAATTATCGATTTAGAAAATCATTTATCGCTTGATATGTATTCCAAACGAAACTTGGAACTAACCGAAACAATTATGCGCAAGGGCAAACAAGGAAGTTTACTTTGGGTATTGGATAAAACCGTAACCGCTATGGGATCACGAATGCTAAAGAAATGGTTGGAACGTCCTTTGCTAGTACGAAATCAAATCGAAGAACGTCTGGAAACTGTCGATGGATTTTACCATAGTTTTATGGAACGTGATACGGTACGTGAAATACTTAAGTCTGTATATGATTTAGAACGTCTGTCTGGAAGAATATCATTTGGAAATGTGAACGCAAGAGATTTAATCCAGCTTAAAAAATCGCTTAAGAAGATTCCTGAGCTAAAAGAGACCCTAAACCTTTTTAATCATAAACAGATTGAACAATTAGCAGAATCTCTAATTGTCCCGGAGGATATCGTCTCTTTACTTGAGAGGAGTTTAGTGGAAGATCCACCAATATCAATTAAAGAAGGTTCAATTATAAAAGATGGCTACCATGAACAGCTTGACACCTATCGGGATGCATCGAGAAACGGGAAGAAATGGATCGCAGCATTAGAACAGAAGGAAAAACAAGACACAAATATTAAATCGCTAAAAATAGGTTATAATCGTGTTTTTGGTTATTATATTGAGGTTACAAAAGCAAATTTACATCTGTTACCGGATGGTAAATATGAACGCAAGCAAACCCTGACGAATGCAGAGCGTTTTATTACACCGGAATTAAAAGAGAAAGAACAACTTATTTTAGAAGCAGAGGAAAAAAGCGTAGAGCTTGAGTATCAGTTATTTATGGAAGTTCGTGAAAAGATAAAAGACTACATCCCACAACTTCAGTATCTAGCAGATGTAGTTAGTAAAATTGATGTATTACAAGCCTTTGCAACTGTTAGTGAAGCAAATAATTACAAACGTCCGAAGTTTGTCGATCAAAAATTATCCATAAGAAATGGTAGGCATCCTGTAGTTGAACAAGTAATGAAGGAAGGTTCATTTGTACCTAATGACATTTCACTTGACCAAGATAGAAGCATCTTATTAATTACTGGCCCAAATATGTCTGGTAAAAGTACGTATATGCGACAACTTGCTTTAACTGTAATTATGGGACAAATTGGTTGCTTTGTACCTTGTGATGAAGCAGAATTAATTATTTTTGATCAAATTTTCACCCGCATTGGTGCTGCCGATGACCTTGTGTCTGGTCAAAGTACGTTCATGGTAGAAATGCTTGAAGCGAAGCATGCCTTATCGAATGCTACAGATCGTAGTTTAATATTATTGGATGAAATTGGACGCGGGACAAGCACTTATGATGGAATGGCTTTAGCACAAGCAATTGTGGAGTATATTCATCAACATGTCCATGCAAAAACGCTTTTTTCCACACATTATCATGAATTGACGACACTAGAGAATAGTCTAGCTAAATTAAAGAATATACACGTTCGTGCAGAAGAGTACGAAGGAAACGTTGTCTTTTTACACCAAATTCAAGATGGTGCTGCGGATGAGAGCTATGGTATTCATGTTGCGAAATTGGCTGAATTACCGAACGCTTTAATTGACCGAGCAAGTGCGATTCTTGCTCAACTAGAAAGTTCAGATAAGATAAGTAAAAATACAGAAGAGGATCACGGCTCAAACCAGCTTTCCTTATTTGAAGATGAAAATCAAACGAAGGACATAAAAGACACAAATGCGTCTGATGCCGATCTAGTGAACGAATTAAAAGCCTTGAATTTACTAGAAATGACACCAATGGAAGCAATGAACGAATTGTTTCGTTTACAGAAGAAAGTTCAATAATAGAAGGGATTGTTTGCATGAAAATCTTTCAAATGTCTGATGCATTAGCCAATAAGATAGCAGCTGGTGAAGTAGTGGAAAGACCAGCGTCTGTTGTAAAAGAGCTAATCGAAAACAGCATTGATGCAAACAGCACATGGATAAAAGTAGACATTTCAGAAGCTGGATTACAAGAAATAAAAATTTCAGATAATGGAGATGGCATGACAGAAGAGGACTGCGAGCGCGCTTTCCTACGACATGCTACAAGTAAAATTCGAAATGAGTCAGATTTGTTCCATGTAAATACACTTGGTTTCCGTGGAGAAGCGTTAGCTAGTATTGCATCTGTTAGTCGATTAACCATAAAAACATCCCCTGGTGATTCTGCAGGTACTTTTTTATCATTAGAGGGTGGTAAAATAGTCGACAGAGGGAAAAGCGATGCACGGAAAGGTAGCGAAATAACCGTCTCCGATTTGTTTTTTAACACGCCCGCTCGACTAAAATATATGAAAACGATTCATACCGAACTCGGACATATAACAGATTTATTAAATCGTTTATCTTTATCGCATCCGAACATTCGATTCGAAGCTACACACAATGGGAAATCTTTATTTAAAACTGCAGGAACAGGCGACATGTTACAAGTGATTTCGCAGGTTTATGGAATTGGAGTAGCAAAAAAAATGCTACCAATTAAAGAAGAAACATTGGACTTTGCCGTAGAAGGCTATATTGCGAAACCAGAGGTAACGAGAGCTTCTAGATCCTATATCTCTATTATGATAAATGGAAGGTTTATTAAGAGTTTTCCATTAACACAGGCAATCATGCGTGCATACCATACCTTGTTGCCGATTGGAAGGTCACCAATAGTCGTGCTTTCGATTAAAATGGATCCAATTCTAGTAGATGTTAATGTGCATCCTACCAAATTGGAGGTTCGCTTTAGTAAAGAAAAAGAGTTATGTGGATTAATAGAAAAAACAATTCAATCAAAATTCCGTCAAACAACACTAATACCTGAAATGGAACAAGGTAATCGAGAAAAAAACAAAACGGTTCAACCAAGTCTTGATTTTGATCAAGAAAAAAATAATCAATTAAACACCGTAGTTGAAAAAAGTCAACCGGCAATGATACATGAAACAAATCATAGCTCACCATTAAATGCAGATCAAGAAACACAATTACAGGAACGAGAAGTTCTCCATGAACCGGAACCATTGAATCAATTAACTCATGTAAATAAGGCTCCTATTACAGATAATTATGATCAGTCAGAGACTAACTCGACAATTAAAGAAGAACCCACTTCTAGACAACGTATTCCGATCATGTACCCAATCGGTCAATTGCACGGGACATATATATTAGCTCAAAATGACGAAGGCTTCTTCATGATTGATCAACACGCTGCTCAAGAACGAATTAAATATGAGTTTTTTAAGGAAAAGTTAGGTAACACGATTAATGAATCCCAGGAGTTATTGCTCCCATTAACATTTGAGTTTTCAAAACAGGAATCTATCTTTATCGAGCACCATAAACATGAACTAGAAAAAGTAGGATTATTTTTGGAAGACTTTGGAAATCAATCTTATGTAATTCGCTCTCATCCAAATTGGTTTCCTAAGGGGTTTGAAGAGGAAATTATTCGGGAAATGATCGAGCAAATTATGAATGAGGAACGCATTGATGTTGAGGAGATTCGAGAAGAAGCAGCAATTTTAATGTCTTGTAAACGATCCATCAAGGCAAACCATTATTTAAACCATGATGATATGTTTCGATTATTAGAAGATTTGCGTAAAACGACTGATCCATTTACTTGTCCACATGGTCGGCCGATCATTATCCATTTCTCTTCTTATGAACTTGAAAAAATGTTTAAGAGGGTTATGTAGATAATGTATAAATCCATTACACTTCGCGAAAACTAAGAGTAAAAATCTAACTGCCATGTTCGCTTGGAGTGGAGACTTTAAACAGGTTGTCTCAAACCTCTTTAAAATCTGAGCACATCCAATTTGAACATGGTTAAAAGGTGGAGTGTAAATGGATAATCAGAAACTAATCAACTTTTTGAATCAACTACTATCAAATCATTTTGTTATGTATGTAAAATTACATCGGTATCATTGGTTTATTCAAGGAAAACATTTTTTCCAACTACATAAAACATTTGAAGAAATGTATGAAAAGACTGCAGAAGATCTAGATGAAGTAGCAGAACGTATTTTAGCAATTGATGGTAAGCCATTCGCTGTAATGACACAATACATAGAAAACACAACATTAGTGGAGGCAAGTGCCGACGATAAAGAGGAGGAAATTGTCGATCAATTAATCGATGATTATAAGCAAATTATTTCTGAAATAAAAGAAATAGGGATACCTTTGGCAAATGAGACTAACGATGAACCAACAGCAGATCTTCTTATTACATTACAGGTGAGCTATGAAAAATACGTTTGGATGCTTACTGCTTACCGGGCATATAAATAATTTTATTTAGGGGAATATGAATGAAGAATAAAGTAATCGCAATTGTTGGACCTACAGCCGTAGGGAAAACAAAGCTAAGCATTGAGATTGCCAAGAAGTTTAATGGTGAGATCATCAGCGGAGATTCGATGCAAGTTTATAAAGGCATGGATATTGGAACGGCCAAAATAACGGAACAAGAAATGCAAGGAATCCCTCATCACCTCATTGATATCAAAGAACCAGAAGAATCATTTTCTGTTGCAGATTTCCAGCAATATGTTGAAGCATATGTTGATGAGATCGCTGCTCGACAAAAGTTGCCAATCCTTGTCGGAGGAAGTGGACTATACATACAAGCCGCCTTGTTCAATTATAATTTTTCTCATAAAAAAAGAAATGATGTGGTGACGAAGCGCCTAGAGGAAGAATTACAACGTGAGGGGAATACAGCATTATATAATAGACTAAAAGAAGTTGATCCAAAGCAAGCATCAAAAATTCATCCTAACAATTATAGAAGGGTAATTCGAGCCCTTGAGATAGTCGAAACAACTGGTCAAACAATGAGCGAATACCAGGAACAACAATCAAATGAGTCACCATATAATGTTGCGTTAATAGGCTTAGAAATGGAAAGAAGTCTATTATATGAACGTATAAACCAGCGCGTCGACCAAATGGTTGAAACTGGTGTAGTCGAAGAGGCAAAATATTTTTATGAACAAGGTTACGAAAACTGTCAATCCATGAAAGCAATTGGATATAAAGAATTGTTACCCTATCTAAAAGGAGAAACCGATCTAAATCATGCCATAGAGCTATTAAAAAGAAATTCACGAAGATATGCCAAAAGACAATATACATGGTTTAAAAACAAGATGGATGTGAATTGGTATTCGGTAACGCCTGATACTATTAATGAAAAATTTCGAATTATTTTAGAGGAGTTAGCAGGATTCTTAAAAGATAAGTAGAACTATTATATATAGATAGAAAAGAGGAGGATTCATGATGGCGCAATCTGTAAACATACAAGATCATTATTTAAACCAACTGAGAAAGGATCACGTTTCAGTAACCGTGTTTTTAACAAATGGTTTCCAATTAAGAGGGGTTGTAAAAGCGTTTGATAATTTTACGGTTCTCTTGGAAACAGAGGGTAAGCAACAATTAATCTTCAAACACGCTATTTCTACATTTGCTCCTGCTAAGAATATTAATTTGGAAAAAGAATAAGTCAATTCAACGAACGCTGTTTAGGCGTTCGTTTTCTGTTGCGTATCATTTTTCTCGTACCATGTGGGCGTTTGTCACACCTTATTGTGTGAATACGTATAATATGGTGATGAAGGGGTGATGACGTGGGTACACAAAAGATTCAAAACAAAAATGGTCAAATAAACATTATATTACGAGATAAAAAACCCGTAAATATACAATCGCACAATACGAATGTTCAAACAATGGATCATGATCCATTTAAACATATTGAAGATGAATTTTCCTCATTCGTTGGAATGAAACGATTAAAACAGCGGGTGAAAGAGATCTATGCAACAATCGTTATCAATGAAAAGAGAAAGGAACTCGGACTATCCAGCACTAAGCAGGTCCTCCACATGCTATTCAAAGGCAATCCTGGTACTGGAAAAACAACAGTTGCTAGAAAACTAGCGAAAATCTATTTTGATATGAATCTTTTGTCAAAAGGACATTTCATCGAAGCTGAACGTGCGGATCTAGTAGGAGAATATATCGGCCAAACAGCCCAAAAGACACGCGCTATTATTCAAAAAGCTCGTGGCGGTATTTTATTTATTGACGAAGCATACTCGTTAGCTCGTGGAGGAGAAAAGGATTTCGGTAAGGAAGCTATTGATACGCTTGTAAAGCAAATGGAAGATAACGGAAATGATTTCGTGTTAATTCTAGCGGGATATCCAAACGAAATGGAAAGGTTCTTAAATCTGAATCCCGGTCTCAAATCTAGATTTCCATTCATTCTAGATTTTGATGATTATGAAGTGGATCAATTAATGGAAATCGCTAGACAAATGGCAGCGGAGCGAGAATACCAATTGACGAAAGAAGCAGAATGGAAATTGCGTTCCTATCTCTATAAGCAACAACAAGAGAGTACAAGAAATTTCTCTAATGCTCGATGCGTGCGGAATATTATTGAACACGCCATTCGAATGCATGCTGTTCGTCTGTTATACAAAAGCCAGGCATCACCTGATGATTTAATCATGTTAACAGCTAATGACTTGTCTGTAGAAGAGGATTAGTTGAATTTTGTGAAGTGACTTCATCTTTGCTATGATATGATATGAATATAATTAGATTCTTTGTAAATGTCGCAGTTAGAAAGAGGTAGGAATTCATGTCTATAGAAACAATACTAATTATAGCAGTTAAAAAGCCAGAGCAACATGATGATCGTTTTCAATCTTCGCTCGAGGAACTGATATCTTTATGTAAAACAGCGGGTGGATCGGTTCAAAAAGTAATGACTCAAAATCGAGTTCGTATCCATCCTGCTTTTTATATAGGGGAAGGTAAAATGGAGGAAATTAAACAGGAAATTGACGACCTCCATATTGACTTAGTAGTTTCAAATGATGAATTATCAGCAGGTCAGTTGAGAAATTTAAGTAACCATTTTGGTATTAGGGTAATTGATCGTAGTCAACTAATACTAGATATTTTTGCTGGGCGAGCAAAAACAAAAGAAGGTAAAATGCAAGTCGAATTAGCCCAACTCGAATATATGCTGCCACGTTTGCGAGGACAAGGTACCGAACTATCTCGCTTAGGTGCTGGTATTGGTACAAGAGGACCCGGAGAAACAAAATTAGAATCGGATCAACGACATATTAGACGTCGGATTCATGACATAAAAAGAAGGCTAAAAACGGTTGTTGGACAGAGAGAACAATATAGAAAACGAAGAAAGACAAATGATGTTTTCCAAATTGCAATCGTCGGCTATACCAATGCAGGTAAATCAACCCTGTTTAATCGCTTAACAAATAGCGTTTCCTTAGAGGAGGACAAGCTATTTGCGACATTAGATCCATTAACAAGAAAAATCCAATTGCCGTCTGGTTTTCAACCACTTATAACAGATACCGTAGGATTCATTCAAGATCTGCCAACAACGTTAATTGCAGCTTTTCGTTCGACTTTAGAAGAAGTAAAAGAAGCTGACTTTATTTTGCACGTTGTTGATGGCTCTCATCCAGATCGAGAACAACACCAAGATACAGTCCTGAACCTATTAGAAGAATTAGATGCACATACCATCCCTACCTTAACCATCTATAATAAGAAGGATTTACTGAAAGACGATTTTATACCTACCAACCGACCATACATGTTAATGAGTGCTTTGAATCAGGAGGAAATTAAACAACTAGTTTCGTATCTAGAATCCATTTTGAAAGAGGAATGGGATACGTATATTACAACCATAGAACCAGACCAAGGGAAGTTGCTACATCGTCTGGAGCATGAAACAATTATTGAAAAGAAACTATTTGATCAAGAGAAAAATAACTATATTATTCATGGATACATTCCAAATCAACATCCATTGAAGAGCAGAATAAAGGAGTAAGTTAATCACATGATAGAAACATTTGTTCAACAAGCAGAAGCAGACTGTCTTCAACGACATCAACAAATTAATCGAACAGTTGAAGTGAATCAAAAACGGGTACTCGAAGCATTTAAAAATAATAAAGTGAGTGATAGTCATTTTAACTCCACAAGTGGGTATGGATATGATGACAGCGGAAGAGAAACGCTTGAAGCTGTTTACGCCGATGTATTTGGTGGTGAATCTGCATTAGTACGTCCGCAACTTGTATCAGGGACACATGCTATTAGCACAGCGTTATTCGGCATGCTGAGACCCGGGGATGAGTTATTATATATTACAGGCAAACCATATGATACGTTAGAAGGCGTGATCGGAAAAGACGATGAAACTAATAATGGTTCCGGTTCCTTAAAAGATTTTCGAATTACATACAACGAAGTTTCGCTTCAAAATGATGGATCGATTGATTATAAAAAAATTAAATCTTCCATTACGACGAAAACAAAAGTAATCGCCATCCAACGTTCCAAAGGGTATGATGACCGTCCGTCATTTCCTATTAGTGAAATTCAACGGATGGTCCGTTTTGTAAAAGAAATTGATTCGAACTTAATTGTTTTCGTAGACAATTGTTATGGTGAATTTGTAGAGGAAAATGAACCCCTACATGTAGGTGCGGATGTTATTGCCGGTTCCCTTATTAAAAATCCAGGAGGAGGAATTGCTCGAGGTGGAGGATATATTGTTGGTAAAGATGAACTAATAAATCAATGCGCAAACCGTTTAACCGCACCTGGTTTAGGGAAAGAAATAGGTGCTACTTTTCATACGCTTCAAGAAATGTTTCAAGGTTTCTTTTTGGCCCCCCACGTAGTTGGCGAAGCGTTGAAGGGTGCCGTATTTACAGCTCGTTTTTTAGAATTAAATGGTTTTTCGACATCACCAAATTACGAGACATTTAGAACTGATTTAATTCAATCCGTTACGTTTAAAACAGCTGATCAAATGATTAAGTTTTGTCAGGCAATCCAACGAAATTCACCTGTTAATTCCTATGTTACACCATATCCAAGTGAAATGCCCGGTTATGATGATCAAGTAATAATGGCAGCTGGAACGTTTATACAAGGATCGAGTATCGAATTATCAGCAGATGGACCAATAAGAAAACCATTTACAGCGTTTGTTCAAGGTGGGCTTACCTATGCCCATGTAAAAATCGCACTCCAGGAAGCTTGTAAAGAAATAATTGGAACAGAATAAGTCTTAGAATCAGCAAAAGAGCACGTCTTCTCTTTTGCTCTTCATTTTTATGTAAGGTTTTCTAACATTTATTTGACATGTAACATAACATTGAATATAATTGAATTAACAGAAAAAGGAGAGTCACCAAAATGGATGATAAAGACCGTCGATCGATGCCCTTATTTGGAATAGGGATCGTTATGAAACTAACAGAACTAACCGCAAGGCAAATTAGATATTATGAAGAACATGATCTCATTCATCCTGAGAGAACTTCTGGAAATCAGCGATTGTTTTCCTTCAATGATGTCGATCGTTTGTTGGAAATAAAAAACTATCTTGATAAAGGGTTAAATCTTGCAGGGATTAAATTACTTCTTACTGGAGAACCAGGAGAAAAAGAAGCAAGGAAAAGTAACTCTGAAAAACAAGATCTAACAGATAAAGAACTAAGAAAAATATTAAGAAATGAAATTGCCGAAGCTGGTCGATTTGGAAAAGCAAGCCTTCGTCAAGGAGAACTATCCAGGTTTTTCGTTAAACATTAGGTAAGAAGGGATATGGGAATTTCTAAATCTCATTCTCTAAAATATATAAAACAAATACAGGAGGAGAAACATGGGTTATACAAGGGAAGAAATTCTTAAACGAATTGAAGAAGAGAACGTAAAGTTTATCAGGTTACAATTCACTGACATGCTTGGCACAATTAAAAATGTTGAAATTCCGTTAAGTCAATTAGAAAAAGCATTAGACAATATGATGATGTTTGACGGATCTTCAATTGAAGGTTTTGTGAGAATTGAAGAATCAGATATGTACTTGTATCCAGATCTAGATACATTTGTCGTATTTCCTTGGACTTCTGAAAAAGGAAAAGTCGCTCGGTTTATATGTGACATTTATAATCCGGATGGAACCCCGTTCGAGGGATGTCCAAGATACAATTTAAAACGAAATCTAAAGAAAATGGAAGAATTAGGATTTGATGCATTTAATATTGGTACAGAGCCAGAGTTTTTCCTATTTAAATTAGATGAAAAAGGCGAGCCATCATTAGAGTTAAATGACCATGGAGGATATTTCGACTTAGCACCTACAGACTTAGGTGAAAATTGCCGAAGAGATATCGTACTTGAGTTAGAAGAAATGGGATTTGAAATCGAGGCTTCCCACCATGAAGTTGCTCCTGGTCAACATGAGATTGATTTCAAATATTCCGATGCAGTAAAACATGCTGATGATATCCAAACGTTTAAATTAGTGGTAAAAACAATAGCGAGAAAACATAATTTGCACGCAACATTTATGCCTAAGCCATTATTTGGGGTGAACGGTTCTGGGATGCACGTTAATATGTCCTTATTCAACGAAGGGAAAAATGCGTTCTATGATGCCGATGGTGAGATGGAATTAAGCGATACTGCCTATCAGTTTATTGCAGGAATCATCAAACACGCAACCAATTTTACTGCAGTTACCAACCCAACTGTTAATTCGTACAAGAGACTTGTTCCAGGATATGAAGCACCATGTTATGTTGCTTGGTCCGGATCAAACAGAAGTCCATTAATGCGTATACCAAATTCTAGAGGATTAAGCACACGTGTAGAGGTTCGAAGTGTCGACCCTTCAGCTAATCCATATATGGCATTATCGGTGTTACTTGCATCAGGACTAGATGGGGTTGCAAACAAATTAACTCCTCCATCAGCTGTAGATCGAAATATCTATGTCATGAATAAAGCGGAACGCGAAGAAAATGGTGTCAAAGATTTACCAGCAACATTAATGGATGCTCTTATTGAACTACAGAAAGATGAAACGATCATTAATGCTTTAGGAGATCATTTGTTCGAACACTATGTGGAAGCGAAAGAAATAGAGTGGGATATGTTCCGTACAACTGTCCATCCATGGGAGAGAGAGCAGTATTTAACTCAATACTAACTTAACCAGAGAAAAACCCTTGATTATCAAGGGTTTTTTTAATGAATATTTAATGTATATTCCGATATAGTCCAATCACTTTTCCTAGTATAGATACATTTTGATAGATTAGCGGTTCCATTGTAGCATTCTCTGGTTGTAATCGGATATGATCCTTCTCTTTAAAGAAGCGCTTTACTGTCGCTTCGTCTTCGTCCGTCATTGCGACGACGATATCTCCATTCTGCGCCGTGCTTTGTTGCCTTACAATTACCATATCCTCATCAAGGATGCCAGCTTCTATCATACTTTCACCGTCAATTGTAAGAACAAATAAATTATCATCCGGACCTGCACTCGTACTTGGTAGGGGGATAAACTCTTCGATATTTTCTACTGCTGTAATTGGAAGTCCAGCGGTAACCTTACCAATTAAAGGAGCATATCGAGCTTCCTCACGCGGAATATTATTTTCCTCTGATAGATCCAGTATTTCTATTGCTCTAGGTTTCGTAGGGTCTCTTCTAATAAATCCTTTGCTTTCTAATCTGGATAGGTGACCGTGAACGGTTGAACTGGATGCCAGGCCAACCGCCTCAGCTATTTCACGTACAGAAGGTGGATATCCTTTATTGGTAACTTCATCCTTTATGTAATCTAAAATCGCTTGCTGTCTTTTCGATATTTTTGTCATCTATCGTTCACCTCGCACATATGTATTAGTAATGATAGTTTACCATTCTGATATACAAAATGCAAACGTTCGTTCGAAAAAAAACGTTGACAAGATCATATGTTCTGTTATACTAAAAACAGAACAAAAGTTCTATTTTTGTGAGAAAGGACTGATGACAAATGTTTGATAAAGTTTCGTCAACGGATATTTTCTACATCATTGCTTTTATCGCTACATTAGGTTTTTTATACATTTCACTAATTACTGCATAATATAGGGGATAATTTACATTGAATGCTATTATATATTGCCGTGTAAGTACGGATAAACAGACACAAGAGACATCTATAGAAAGACAAAGACAAGAACTCACAAGCTTAGCGTATCGAAATAACTTAACAATCGTGAAATCAATCGAAGAAAAAGCTAGTGGATATGAAATTGAACGTGAGGGGATTTTTGAAATGCTAGATTCCTTTTCAAGTGGGCAAGCAGATTGTCTTCTTATCCAAGATGAAACTAGACTTGGCAGAGGAAATACGAAGATTGCTCTATTTCACCAGTTACATAAATTAGGAACCACAATCTACACGCATATTCATGACGGAGAATTGGAAATTTCCGAGTCAGATTCTATGGTTCTTCAAATTGTTGGCATCGTTGAAGAATATCAACGAAAAATTCATAATGCGAAAATTAAAAGAGGAATGCAAAAGGCTATTCGGGATGGATATAAACCAATTAAAAATTTATCCAATAATAATAAGTCTTCAGGAAGAGAAAGAAAAACATTTCCTATTGATGAAATAATTCGGTTAAGAAGCAAAAACTTGACTTTTGAAGAAATTTCGAAGACTCTCAAAGGATTAGGATATGATATCTCAAAAGCAACTGTACATCGACGTTTCCAAGAATACCAAATGCTTGATTCAAATAAATAGGCAAGTTAATATAAAAAAAGCTAGAACTTTATTATATTGTTCTTGCTTTTTTTAATGTTGAATCACGTAATGAAGTTAACCTAGTAGGGAACTCTATATAGAAACATTGGCAAAAGGAGGGATTTTCCATGCTGACAAAGGAAAAATTAGATAGAATCAATACGCTTTCAAGAAAGTCAAAAAATGAAGGGTTAACAGAACAAGAAAAAATAGAACAAAAAGAACTAAGGCAAGAATATTTAAAAAACGTTCGTAAGTCATTTAAAAACCAATTCAAATCGATGACTGTTGTAGATCGAGAAGGAAATGATGTTACACCACAAAAAGTCAAAGATTTGCAAGAAAGAAGTAAGAAACATTAAGTTTAGTCAACGAATGGAATGATGTCCCTTATCCAGTAATGATTTGATGTTTATTTTCTCTTTATAAAGATTACACCCTGTTAGTGTTATTGCTTGTTATGTAAATTATTTCATTATAAGATAAGTAAAGAAACAATCCTTTAAAAATAGAAAGGGGACAAATAATGTCGAATAACGTTGAACAATTATCGATTAATACAATTAGAACATTGTCTATTGATGCAATTGAAAAAGCTAATTCTGGTCATCCCGGTTTGCCTATGGGGGCTGCTCCAATGGCTTATACACTATGGACTGATTTTATGAACCATAATCCTAAAAACTCCAAATGGTTCAATCGGGATCGTTTTGTGTTATCAGCTGGCCATGGCTCCATGTTACTTTATTCTATGTTACACCTATCTGGGTATAACGTAACAATGGATGATTTAAGGAATTTTCGTCAATGGGATTCTAAAACACCAGGACACCCAGAGGTACATCATACAGACGGTGTAGAAGCTACTACAGGACCATTAGGACAAGGTATTGCTATGTCCGTTGGGATGGCGATGGCTGAGGCACATCTTGCTGCAAAATATAATAAAGAGGATCTAACTATAATTGATCATCATACATACGCTCTTGTAAGTGACGGGGACCTAATGGAAGGTATCTCTCATGAAGCTGCATCACTTGCCGGGCACTTAAAACTTGGTAAATTGATTTCACTATACGATTCTAACGACATTTCGTTAGATGGTGAATTAAACCGTTCTTTCTCCGAGAATATTGAAGACCGATTTAAAGCATATGGTTGGCAAGTAATACGTGTTGAAGACGGTAATGATGTTAATGAATTAAGAAACGCTATTAAGCAAGCTAAAGAAAACACAGATCAACCAACACTTATCGAAGTAAAAACGGTAATTGGTTATGGTTCACCGAATAAATCAGCTTCTTCTGCCTCACATGGTGCGCCACTTGGGCAAGACGAAGTATCGTTAACAAAAGAATTTTATCAATGGCCACATGAAGAGTTTCATGTCCCAGATGAGGTGTATGCTGACTTTAATGAAAAAATTGTACAGCATGGGAAGGCTGAAGAAGATAAATGGAATCAATTGCTAGAAACGTATAAAGAAAAATATAAAAAAGAAGCAAATGAATTAGAATTGGCAATGAAAGGTGAACTTCCTGAAGGATGGGACAAGGATCTTCCAGTGTATGAAACGGGTGAAGATAATTTAGCTACTAGAGCTTCATCTGGAGAAGTATTAAATGGAATTGCCAAATCCGTTCCGTATTTCTTTGGCGGAAGTGCCGATTTAGCTGGTTCAAACAAAACAACAATAAAGAACGAGGACGATTATAGTCGTCATAATTTTGCTGGCAGAAATATTTGGTTTGGTGTACGCGAACATGCTATGGGTGCTGCATTGAATGGAATGGCATTACATGGTGGACTTAAAGTATTTGGCGGAACATTCTTTGTGTTTAGTGATTATTTACGTCCGTCTATTCGTCTTTCTTCTATTATGAATACACCAGTGACCTATGTATTTACTCATGATTCTATTGCTGTTGGGGAAGATGGCCCAACACATGAGCCAATCGAGCAACTGGCAGCATTACGCGCAATGCCTAACTTATCTATTATTCGTCCAGCTGATGGAAATGAAACACAAGCAGCTTGGCGTTTAGCTCTCGAATCTACCAATAAACCAACTGCTTTAGTGTTAACAAGACAAAACTTACCGACACTAGAGGGTACAAAAGAAAATGCTTATGAAGGTGTTAAGAAGGGTGCTTACGTTGTAAGTAAAACAAATAAAGAAACTCCTGATGCTCTGTTAATTGCTACCGGATCAGAAGTTCAATTGGCAGTCAAAGCTCAAGAAGCATTAAAGGCAAAAGGTATTGAGGTTAATGTTGTTAGCATGCCGTCATGGGATCGTTTCAACGAACAAGACGATGCATATAAAAATGAAGTATTGCCAACGAACATAAGAAAACGTGTAGCGATCGAAATGGGTGCTACTTTCGGATGGGAACGCTATACAGGAGATCAAGGAATTATTATGGGAATTGATCGATTTGGTGCTTCTGCTAACGGGAACAAAGTGATTGAGGAATATGGATTCACAGTAGATAATGTAGTAAATAATGTAGAAAAGCTATTGCGATAATTTATAAAAGGTGGTCTCTTAAATGAGATCATCTTTTTTAGTGTTTTATTAAACTCATTAAAATTTAGACACATAAAATACAAGCGTAATATCCTACAACCGACAAAACTAGTGATAGTTTTTAACGTATTCTGACAAGCTTTTCTTTGAACAATCGTTATAATAATAGGAAATAGAGGAGGGGTCAGATTGAAAGAGTATTCAATTTATTGGATTAAAGAGGAGTTTGCTTCCCATTATTTTTATAAAAGTGATATATTATATCGTTTTATAAATTCATATCTAGTAAATAAGAATAGAAAAGATTTATTATTACAATTTGACTATATTACAAATAATTTTCCTAATACTTCTATTATTTCTCATGTAAAACAACATCTTCCAAGCAATAGCACGTGTCAAATAGAAGGGAATCAAATAATAATTAAGAGGGATGCACAGGTTATTACTTTACATCTCTATGAAAAACATATAAAATTTCGTTGTGAATCGCTTCAGGATGCAGAAAGATTGTTATTCCCTATGTTACGGTTGTTCTATCCATTTCTTTTTATAGTAGATAATTATTATGAAAATTATGGCTGGATTTCACCTGTAACTACAAGTTTCGAGCATCGTGATCATCAAGTATTGTATTCTTAACACGATTTTACTATACTGTATTAGAGACAACACGAAGGAGGAAGACGTATAAATGGACGTAATTTGGGTCGTATTAATTGCTATAGGAGCGTTAGTAGCTGGTGTTGCTCTTGGATTTTTTATTGCAAGAAAATATATGATGAACTACTTGAAAAAGAATCCACCTATTAATGAGCAAATGCTTCGTACATTAATGATGCAAATGGGACAAAAACCATCGCAGAAGAAAATCAATCAAATGATGCGTGCAATGAATAATCAAACAGGTAAATAATGTATTTATTATGTTCATATAATAACCATTGCACCTAAACCCCATACCAATTTAGTATGGGGTTTTCCCATGCCTAAAGAATGAAGAAACATATGTCGTTTTAGCTATCATTTATTATCCTTTTTCGTATAAATTTCAGTTATTTGTCAAATTCAAACGCTTTGTTTAAGGTATATTTCTGTTAGAATTAGTATGATATGAACAAGGAGGTTTTTTACTTTGTCTGAGATTAACGTTTTTTTAGCATTTGGTGCAGGCTTTCTATCTTTTATATCTCCGTGTGTGTTACCGCTTTTTCCGGCATTCCTATCATACATAACAGGAATGAGTGTGAATGAAATAAAAGAAGATAATAAAATGTTGAATAAAAAAAGTGTATTACATACGATCTTCTTTTTATTAGGCTTTTCAAGTATCTTTATCATGATTGGTTTTACCACTTCATTTATTTCTGAATTATTGTTAACTTACCAAGATATTATTCGACAAGTTGGTGCTATCGTCATCATCTTTTTTGGTTTAGTAATTGTTGGTATCTTTAATTTTCAATTTTTGATGAAAGATAAAAAGATAACATTTAAGAATAAACCAGCAGGATTCGTTGGTTCATTTTTAGTCGGAATGGCTTTTTCAATGGGGTGGACTCCATGTACTGGTCCCATTCTAGCAATTGTACTATCTCTGGCTGCGACAAATCCGCAATCTGGCATGATCTTGATGATTGGATATGTATTAGGGTTTTCCATTCCATTCCTCGTCCTTTCATTTTTCATCGGAAAACTTTCTTGGATTAAGAGACATAGTTTACGATTAGTTAAAGTTGGTGGTTACATTATGATCTTCATGGGAATCGCTTTATTCTTTGATTGGATGACAAAACTCACCTCTTTCCTTGCAGGTTGGATAGGATTTTATGGTTTTTAAATTTCTTTTTTACCCCACTTTAATGGATTTTATAGGAAATTTATATTATGATAATAACTATACATACTTAGAAAAGGAGAGCGCTACATGTACAAAACAAACGACCTAATATTACGAACAACGACTTCTCTAATCGCGTTTATTTTATTAGGATTTGCTGTATACCTTTTACTTGCTGGTCATAATTCGCCTGGAGGAGGATTCATAGGGGGATTAGTTACTGCCGCTGCAATTGTACTTATGTATATGGCATATGGGATAAATCTTATTGATAAAATAATACCGATTAATTATCGTACATTGGCGTTAATAGGATTATTAATTGCTGTATTAACTGGAGTAGGTAGTTTTCTATTTAATGAGCCATTTCTATCTCAAACATTTGGCTACTTTCACTTTCCTTTTTTCGGTGAAATAGAATTGGCTACAGCGATGATTTTTGATGTTGGTGTCTATTTTACAGTTGTCGGAGTAACAATTACAATTATATTAAATATTGCAAATGATCAATAGCTACACACCCTTTAGCTTTAGGCTGAGGGAATCATATATATAATTTCACAATTGAAATGCTGCTGTTAGCTACTTAAACCTCCTCGTTATCTCATCCTTTAGATCGTAGTTAACAGGTACTACTGGGAGAGTAACAAAAACAATAAGAGGGGGAAGGTTTTTATGGCAAAAATTTTAATTGTTGATGATGCAAAATTTATGCGTGTAACACTTGCGAATATTTTAGAAAAGGATAACCACGAAATTGTTGGTGAAGCTGAAAATGGTGTTGATGCAGTTGACATGTACAAGCAAGTTCAACCTGATTTAGTCACAATGGATATTACGATGCCAGTGATGAATGGAATAGATGCAATCAAAGAAATTATACAATTCAATCCGAATGCACAAATATTGGTATGTTCTGCTATGGGACAACAAAAAGTAGTTGTAGAAGCTATTGAAAACGGTGCAAAAGATTTTATTATCAAACCCTTTGAAGAAGGAAAAGTACGAGAAACAATCAAAACGATATTACATAATGCGAATGAAATAAGTACAAAAATGTAATGTAACTTTTGCATTGGAACGAGAAAGAGTGGGGTTATATGTTTTGGGGTGTAGCAAGTACGATAGTAGCAATATTTATGGCTGTTACAATGATATTTATTCGTTTAAGAGCTTCTAAGAAACCAGCTTCAGTAAAGAAAATTATTTTGCCACCCATCTTTATGAGTTCCGGTGCATTGATGTTTTTATTTCCTGAATTCCAAGTGAAATGGATTCAAGTATTAGAAGCAATTTCCGTGGGAATATTTTTTTCTTTTTTTCTAATTAAAACCTCTAAATTTGAAATTCAAAATCAGGCCATCTATTTAAAACCTTCGAGAGCATTTGTATTTATCTTATTTGGCCTTTTGATTGTTCGGATCGTTCTCAAACTACTCATTGGAGGAACAGTGTCACTAGGGGAAACCAGTGGAATGTTCTTTTTACTAGCATTTGGAATGATAATTACTTGGAGAATAGCCATGCTATTTAAATTCAAACAATTAGAGAAACAATTAAAACAAACTTCTACCTAATAAAAAGGAAGTGCATATTATATGTACACTTCCTTTATTTTTTATAATTTTCCCGCCAATTTGCTGCATAATTTGCTTGTGATAATTCAAAATAAGGTTCATATGGCGTGACATCGATTTCTTTTTGTTTTAATTTTTTCCGTAAAAATTTATGATCCCGTTTCGGCGTAGCAATAATATAGCCTTGTATTATTGTTTCTTGGGAAATTTTTTCTTGATCTTTTTGAAGGGCAACTTCACCTATTTTGCTGGCAATTTTTTGCCGTGCTACATCCCTGAATAGTTCTGGTACAGGGGAAACTAACTCCTCTAAGAATAATTTCTCTTCTTCTCCCCACATGTGCTTGGTTCGGTCAATATAATACCTTTCCCAGTCCATATCAGATTTTCCATCTTCCTTAGGTAATTGCTTTAAGAACTTACGAAACATGAAAAAACCGCCGATAGCCATCAAACCTATCAACAAAAATCCCCAAAAAATAATAAAATAATCACCAATAACTGACATAATTTCACCTTATTCTCATACTAATCTTATAAATAGCATTTATTTTTCTATGTATTTATAGTACCATTACTTATAATAAGCTACTTTTCGCATTATTTGCTTAATCCATTCACAATCCACAAACAGTTATGCTAATATAATTATAATTGGATTTATTTTTATAAACAAGTTTCATAAATCGAACTTTATATACATAATATTTATAAAAGCGTTTTTATGTTGGTTCTTGTAGAATAAAAAGGGGGGGTAAGTATTGGAGAATACGTCAAATAAACTAGATAAAGCCAATGACCACTCTACATATTGTATGAATTCTGTAGATAACCAAGATGGAACAACAATTTATACAAATTTATCTTCACTACCAGTTGTCATGCAAGAACAAATTGAAGATCACTTAAATGATGTTATCTTGATTTGGGACGAAAACGGAATAGGAGTTTATTTTTCAAAGTCTATTACAAGCTTACTAGGGTATAATTTATCTGATTTATATGGGACCTTTTGGAAAGAACTAGTTGCACCTGGAGATGCTCCACTATTAGAAGATTACTTTAGTAACGAAACGAATTACGAAAAAGTATTCAATTTACATTTACGAGCAAAGGATGAAAGGTATAAGTGGTGTGAATGTAAAATTGCCAAGGTTTTAGATGAAACTAGAAATCAGTTGTATTACCTAACAACATTAAAGGATATTACTGATAAAAAGGAAATCGAAGAAATTATGGTTCGCTCTGAAAAAATGTCAATTGCTGGACAACTTGCAGCAGGAGTGGCGCATGAAATTAGAAATCCATTAACATCGATTAAGGGATTCTTGCAATTGTTGCAAGCTGGAGTAAACCGAAAAGATGTATACTATAAAATTATGATTGATGAAATCGAAAAAATGGAAAAGATTACATCTGAATTGTTATTTATTTCTAAACCGTTAACAGACCAAAAAGAAGAAGAAGCTGTTGGTCAAATGATAGAGGATGTTGTTAAACTACTAAAATCACAGGCCAAGTTAAAAAATATCACTTTAGATTACCATATTGATAAGGAGCATTATATCCATTGTGATCGTTCTCAAATAAAACAAGTACTTCTCAATTTAATAAAAAATGCAATCGAAGCAATGGAAGACCCCGGAGCCATTACTTTATCTGTTTATTTAGTTGAATCGAATGTACAAATTGACGTGAAGGATGAAGGGCCTGGGATCCCTGAGGAAGTTATACATAAACTGGGGGAGCCTTTTTTTACGACGAAACAAAACGGAACAGGTTTAGGTCTGATGATAACGAAACAAATATTAGATCGTCATGATGCAACTTTAGAAATATTGCAGAATGAAGATAAAGGTAGTACATTCCGAATGACATTTCCTGCAATTACTTAATTCATCTATTTATTCTTTCTCTGAATGTACTATTTCTGATTATCCGATAAGAAAAAATTATCACCCCACATAAGTTATTAATATACAAAAATCGGCATGAAACAATTGTTTTATGCCGATTTTTCATATAATATAGTTATTGTGGAATTTTACTTAAATGATTTTCAAAGATTCATATTATAGTAATTATGTTCTATGATGTCAAACTTTGAAGAAACTACAGGAAAGGGGTTACACAAATGGGAGAAAGTAAAACTTTTGATGCTAAAAAGCAGTTTGAACTTAACGGAAAAACGTATAACTATTACCATTTAAAAACTTTAGAAGAAGCCGGTTTAGGAAACGTTTCACGGTTGCCATTTTCAATCCGTGTACTATTAGAATCGCTTGTACGTCAATATGATGGCCGTGTAATTAGCGATGAACATGTAGAAGGATTATCTAAATGGGGGACAGAAGAAGGAAAAGGTGTAGATGTTCCTTTTAAACCATCCCGTGTAATTTTACAAGACTTTACAGGGGTGCCAGCAGTAGTTGATTTAGCATCTCTTCGTAAAGCAATGGTTGATATGGGTGGAGAACCAGATAAAATTAATCCAGAAGTACCAGTAGATTTGGTTATTGACCACTCTGTACAGGTAGACCAATATGGCTCACCAAATGCATTAAAAGCTAATATGGATCTGGAATTCGAACGTAATGCAGAGCGTTACGAATTTTTAAACTGGGCACAAAAAGCATTTGAGAACTATCGTGCTGTCCCACCTGCAACTGGTATTGTTCACCAAGTTAACTTGGAGTACATTGCAAATGTTGTACACGCTTTAGAAAATGAAAATGGTGAGTATGATGCATTCCCAGATACGTTAGTTGGTACGGACTCACATACAACCATGATCAACGGTTTAGGTGTATTAGGCTGGGGTGTTGGTGGTATTGAAGCAGAAGCAGGTATGCTAGGCCAACCATCTTATTTCCCTGCACCAGAAGTAATTGGTGTTAAATTTACTGGTAGTTTCCCTCAAGGAACAACAGCTACTGACCTAGCGTTAAAAGTAACACAGGTTTTACGTGAGAAAAATGTAGTAGGAAAATTTGTTGAGTACTTTGGTCCAGGGTTAAAAGACATGCCACTTGCTGATCGTGCAACCATTTCTAATATGGCTCCAGAATATGGTGCGACTTGTGGTTTCTTCCCTGTTGATGAGGAAGCACTAAATTACCTTCGTCTAACTGGACGTAGTGAAGAACAAATTTCTCTTGTTGAAAAATATTGTAAAGAAAATAGCTTATGGTATTCAGCAGATCAAAAGGATCCTGAATATACTCAAATTGTTGAAATTAACCTTTCTGATTTAGAGCCGAATCTTTCTGGTCCAAAACGTCCACAGGATTTAATTAAGTTATCTGATATGAAAGAAGAATTTAATAAAGCTGTTACAGCACCATCAGGTAACCAAGGATTTGGATTAGATAAATCCGAATTTGATAAGGAAGTATCTGTAGAATTATCTAATGGAAAAACCACTGTAATGAAAACTGGCGCTCTAGCAATTGCTGCGATTACATCATGTACAAATACATCCAACCCTTATGTAATGTTAGGAGCAGGTCTACTGGCGAAAAAAGCAGTAGAAAAAGGATTACAGGTACCTGAATATGTAAAAACTTCACTAGCACCTGGTTCCAAAGTAGTTACTCGCTATTTAGAAGATGCTGGATTAATGCCATACCTTGATCAATTAGGATTTAGCTTGGTTGGTTACGGATGTACAACATGTATTGGTAACTCAGGTCCGTTATTACCGGAAATTGAAAAAGCAATTGCAGATAATGACTTAACTGTATCGTCTGTATTATCGGGTAACCGTAACTTTGAAGGGCGTATTCATCCACTAGTGAAAGCGAATTACTTAGCTTCTCCACCATTGGTAGTAGCGTACGCGCTAGCTGGTACGGTTGATATCGACCTAACAAAAGACGCACTAGGAACAGATGCTGATGGCGAAGCAGTTTACATGAGCGATATTTGGCCAACTATGGACGAAATTAAATCAGAAGTAGAAAGTGTTGTTAATCCCGAGATTTTCCGTAAAGAATATGAAAATGTATTCGAGTCTAATGAAAAGTGGAACGAGATTGATACAACGGATGAGCCGCTATTTAAGTGGGATGATGAATCAACCTATATTCAAAACCCACCATTTTTTGAAGGTTTATCAAAAGAAGCAGGAACTGTTAACCCACTAAATAACTTACGTGCAATTGGTAAGTTTGGTGATTCAGTGACAACTGACCATATATCACCAGCTGGAGCAATTGCTAAGGATATGCCTGCAGGCAAATACTTGCAAGACAAAAATGTTTCACCTAGAAACTTCAACTCATATGGTTCTCGTCGTGGTAACCATGAGGTTATGATGCGCGGTACGTTTGCAAATATTCGTATTCGTAACTTATTAGCACCAGGTACAGAAGGTGGTTATACTACTTACTGGCCAACTGGTGATGTAATGCCTATCTATGATGCAGCAATGAAATACCAACAAGATAATACTGGTTTACTAGTTGTAGCTGGCAAAGATTATGGTATGGGATCATCTCGCGACTGGGCTGCTAAAGGTACCAACCTACTAGGTATTAAAACTGTTATTGCAGAAAGCTTTGAGCGTATTCACCGTTCAAACTTGGTTATGATGGGAGTACTTCCATTACAGTTTGAAGAAGGACAAAATGCAGATAAGTTAGGCTTAACTGGTAAAGAAACATTTAACATCGAAATTGATGAGAATGTAAAACCGCATGATCTGTTAAATGTAACTGCTAAAGATGAGAATGGAAAAACAACAGAGTTTAAAGTTGTTGCTCGTTTTGATAGTGAAGTTGAAATAGACTACTATCGCCATGGTGGTATTTTACAGATGGTATTGCGTAACAAACTAGAAGCATAATGAAAAAGACCTCACATTAATGTGGGGTCTTTTTCATTCTTGACAAGTCTATGAACTTTAATCTAAAGCCTTTACTCCATCATTAATCAAACGTACAATTATGATAAAAGTATTAAATGGGGATTTAAGGAGAACGCGTATGGTAAAACAGATATTTGGAACATTATTAATCGCATGTTTAGGCATTATTCTTGTTTATAATTTATTTCAATCAAGTACTAAAACAACGGAAGAAGAAAATTTTTCGGCTGATGCAACGATTGATGGTGGGGTAATAAGTTCACCTGGTGCTTCGGGATTAGAAGTTGGACAAACTGCGCCTGATTTTGAATTACGTACAATGGATGGCGAGATCGTTAAATTAAGTGATTATCTTGGGAAAAAAGTAATATTAAATTTTTGGGCATCGTGGTGTGGTCCTTGTAAGAAAGAGATGCCAGAAATGCAAACATATTACAACGAGCACAAAGATGAAGTAGAAATTCTTGCTGTTAATGTTACAGACTCAGAAACGAATGAAAAAAAGGTTGAAGATTTTATTCAGAAACACAACTATTCGTACCCTATATTAATGGATCGTTCTAATCATGTCACTGAGGAATATGTTGCGATTACAATTCCAACTACCTATTTTATTGATACGGAAGGGATTATCCATCACCCTCGTAAAGTTGGTCCAATGACCTATGAATTTATCGAAGAGATGGTCAGTAAAATGAATTAATCATTGTCTTTCACAAAATTGTTATAAAATTCAAAGGAAACGGTAATAATGGTTATTAAAAAAGGAGGGAATAACCATTTCATTAAAAAAGCGTGTTTCCTTTGATGATCTTGTACAAGCGAATCGACAACAAATTTTGGAAGACAAGGCGATAATGGAGAAAATTGAAAAAAATATCGAGAATAAGTATTACCAATCATTACAAAAAGAAAATAAAGAAGCCTAATTCAAATACTCTTTCAGCTTGAGCTAAACTCAAGTGTGAAGGAGCTTTTTTTGTTTAAGAAATATATTTTGCAGTTATTTCGTGTTAGATGTATTATACGACATAAATTTAGGTTTCACCTAATGGAAATATTGTTAGATAGCCGCTACGCCAGAACGCTTCGCTTTCCGCGGGCACGGCCTCTGCCTCCTCACGGACAAACCACCGTTGCGGGGTCTTCGGACACGTGCTGTTCCCGCAGGAGTCTACGCATTCTGCCTCCGCTTATGAAGTTCTTTATATCAAATATTTAATTAGAGAAAAGTGCTATTTAAAAACTGAATGCAATAACTAGCGTAGGAAACACATGAAGACTCCAGCGGGAGAAATGGCATCGGTGAGACCCCACAGTGCATCAGCACGAGGAGGCTCACCAGCCGCCCGCGGAAAGCGAAATGTGTTTCCGAAGCGGTGTAATAGCATCAATACCATTGCAATTTACGTCGCATTATATACAAAATGTGCAGTAATTAAAACGATCACTAATAACCTTCATATCATTTGCCATTCATACTCGTACTTTAAGTATCATGCGATCATTTTACTGAATAGATACGGTCTTTTTTGAAAAAATAATAACAGCCTTTATGGGCTAGTATTTCACTAATAAAAAGGAGAATTAATGTGACGGATCATAACCAAAATTATAATCATAAACCAAAGCCAGATGACCGTAGTGATAACGTAGAAAAATTACAAGACATGGTACAAGACACGATTCAAAATATCGAAGCAGCACATGAAACGATGCAATTTGCTTCTGGTGAAGAAAAAGAGCAAATCAAAGCGAAAAATAAACGACGTGAAGAAGCAATAGAAGGTATGCGAGCTGAGATTAAGGACGAGTATCACAACAAACATCCTGAAGCATAATAAAATAAAGATAAACCTCTATAAAGTAGGGGTTTATCTTGTTTTATAAAAAGCATGAGAATCCATCCTTCTTTACAAATTATGATAAAATTATTCCATAGATAGAAGAGGAGGATTTCTTTTGTTAAAAGTTGAAACACCGATTGAGGTTAGATATCAAGAAACGGATCAGATGGGCGTCGTATACCACGCAAATTATTTGATATGGTTTGAAATTGGACGAACTAAATTTATTGAAGAGCTTGGATTTAGCTACACTGAAATGGAAGAGAAGGAAATCGTGTCTCCGGTAGTCGATGCAAACCTTTCCTTTAAGCACCCAATACGGTATGGCGATAGACCGAAAATAGAAACTTGGTTGGAAGAATATGATGGAATACGTTCAGTTTACGGATATAAAATTGTTAATCAAGATGGAAAAACAGCAGTAACTGGTACTACAAAACACGTAATCGTTAAAAAGGATAGCTTTCGACCTTTATCATTAAGGAAAAAATTCCCAGACTGGCATGAAGCCTATAGCGCAGCTCTTGAAGGGGATCAATAATGGCATTTGGTTTAAAACGAGAGGAATTACATGGATGGAAAATCAAAGTGGATCGTGGCGAAATTGCTTTCTTAACACATTATTGGATAGATGAACGTTTCCCAGGTTGCAATACGGTAACAAAAGTGGGTTGTTGCGATATTGAAAAACTAGCTGCATGGGGAGAAAAATATAATCTCAAAAGAGAGTGGATACATATGGATCCTAATTATCCTCATTTTGATTTGTTTGGTGAGCGCCAAAAGAACATTCTATACTCCGAAAACCGCACGGACCACATTACACGATTTAAGCTATAATGAAGGACGTCAAATGACGTCCTTCGCGTTTTATTTTTTATTTTTCTCTGGGACTGGATCAAATCCTCCAGGGTGGAAGGGATGGCATTTACTAATCCGCTTCATTGTTAAGTACGAACCTTTTAAGGCACCAAATCGCTTTATGGCTTCTAATCCATATTCAGAACAAGTAGGTAAAAAACGACATGAAGGTGGCTTAAACGGGCTTATCGCTTTTCTATAAAACTTTATCATACTAATAACAATATACTTCACAAAAAAACTTCCTTTTATTTTATTTTGCCTTGTTTTTATTATATAGAAGAGGGTATACCGCACTTAAGACAACGAATAATCGTGTAGATTTTTACATCCATTTAATCTTAGGCTCGGTCTTATTCTTAATACGTTTAATGTTTTCCTTATGTCTATAAAATACAAAGATCGTTAATGCACTAGAAACGATTATTAAGCCAATATCCTGAAAAACAATGGATAAGATTACAGTAATTACTCCAGTTATCATGGATGATAACGAAACATATTTCGTTATGTATAATGATATTAAAAAGCTCGCAATCATAACGAAGAACAACAAGGGGTTTACTCCAAGGATTATCCCTCCAGAGGTCGCTACTGCTTTTCCACCTTTAAATTTGGCAAAAATTGGATAAGTATGTCCAATGACCGCAAATAGCCCTATAATCAATGGATAAACATCTGCTTGAAAAAATAATGGAACTAGTGTTGCTGCTGTTCCTTTTAATATATCAGCTAAAGTAACGATTATCCCTGCTTTTATACCAAGTACACGAAATGTGTTTGTAGCGCCAAGGTTACCACTTCCATGTTCACGGATATCTACTTTATAACCAACCTTCCCAACAATTAGCGCAGAAGGTATCGATCCTAATACGTATGCAATTAGAGCAAAAATAATATATTCCATTCTGTTACCTACTTTCTGTTGATCAATATATGTTCTTATTTCATTTTAACATGAAGTATTAGTAGAAGGTACTAATTATATCAATTTGAATGAATAACGATCAAGCGATATAATTATATCATAAATAGTGTTTATAATGGATGTTACTATATTAGGAGGTCTATAATATTGCAGAACCCATCTAATGACGAAATAAAAGAAATACTAGAAAAAGCAAATACAATAGCTGTTGTAGGATTGTCCAATAATCCTGATAGAACATCTTATCAAATCGCAAAGATTATGCAAGATGTGGGATATCGAATTATACCCGTGAATCCTACCGTTGATATGGTGTTAGGAGAAAAATCATATGATACACTATTGGATATAGAAGAAGAAATTGATATTATTAATGTGTTTCGCAGGCCAGAATACTTACCTGATATTGCAAGAGAAGCGATACAAACGAACTGTAAGGTGTTTTGGGCACAACAAGGAATTGTGAACGAGGAAGCATATCATATTTTAACGGAGAAACAAATTACAGTGATCATGGATATGTGTATAAAAGTTGCACATGCGGTATTACTGAATAAATAAGCCGTTAAGGGATGGCAATATTGTCATCCTTTTTCTACGGCGAAATGTAAATATAAGTCTTCTATTCCAGAATAAATTCATACCCCATAAGGAATTGACGAACAGCAAGTTTTCTAATGTTCTATACAATAGCATTTTAAATGTAGTATACTATAATACGTGCCACGGCTTGACATAACTAATATGAATGGTTTTAATTTTATAATATCAAACACTCGTTCTATTAAAAAATTTTGAAGGCAAAGTAATAAAGAGGGGAGTTGGGCTCAGATTGGATAATGAGTTACAATATTCAGATGATTCTATCCAGGTATTGGAAGGCCTTGATGCCGTTCGTAAAAGACCTGGAATGTATATAGGAAGTACTGACCATCGTGGGTTACACCATTTGGTATTCGAAATTGTAGATAATGCTGTTGATGAAGCACTTGCAGGATATGGCAATGCTATAAAGGTGACCATACATAAAGATAATAGTATCTCTGTTGAAGATAAAGGGCGAGGTATACCAACAGGAATGCATCGCACAGGTAAATCAACAATGGAGGTTATTTTTACTGTCCTACATGCTGGTGGTAAATTTGGACAAGGTGGTTACAAGACTAGTGGAGGACTACACGGTGTTGGTGCATCCGTTGTTAATGCTTTGTCCGAATGGATGGAAGTAACTACTTATCGTGACGGTTCAATTTATTATCAACGTTTTGAGAATGGTGGAAAACCAGTAGGAAACCTGGAAAAGAAAGGTACCACCAGAAAGACTGGAACGGTTATTCATTTCAAACCAGATGTGCAAATTTTCTCAACTACCGTATTTGATTTTGAAACATTGTCGGAAAGATTACGAGAAGCCGCATTTCTATTAAAAGGGCTTAAAATTGAATTAGTTGACCAACGCAAAGATGAAAAGGATGAATATGAATTTCCAGAAGGGTTAAAATCTTTTGCAACCTATCTTAATGAAGAGAAAGATACACTACATGATGTAATCTTTTTTGAAGGTGAACAACAAGAAATTGAAGTGGAGTTCGCATTCCAATTTAATGATGGCTATGCTGAAAGTATGCTATCGTTTGTTAACCATGTTCGCACGAAGGATGGAGGAACACATGAATCTGGTGCCAGAAGTGCAATCACAAGAATCTTTAACGATTATGCAAGAAGAACAGCGCTTTTAAAAGAAAAAGATAAAAACTTAGAAGGAACTGATATTCGTGAAGGTCTAACAGCCATTGTATCGGTACGAATACCAGAAGAAAAATTGCAGTTTGAAGGGCAAACCAAAGGGAAATTAGGAACATCAGAAGCACGATCAGCAGTAGATGCTGTCGTATCGGAAAAGCTTTCCTTCTTTTTGGAAGAGAACCCTGACATTGCTGGCTTATTAATCCGAAAAGCAATCAAAGCAAAGGAAGCTAGGGAAGCAGCTCGTAAAGCTAGAGAAGATGCTCGAACTGGGAAAAAGAAGAAACGCAAAGATACCATTCTAAGTGGAAAATTGACCCCTGCTCAATCGAAAAACCCGAATCGTAATGAATTATATTTGGTTGAGGGTGATTCTGCTGGAGGTTCTGCAAAGCAAGGAAGAGATCGCAAATTCCAAGCTGTCTTACCTTTACGCGGAAAAGTAATTAATACAGAAAAAGCAAAATTACAAGACGTATTTAAAAATGAAGAAATTTCAACAATTATTCATACGATTGGTGCTGGTGTTGGAGGAGACTTCGATTTAGACGATGTTCAGTATGATAAAATAATTATCATGACCGATGCAGACACAGACGGAGCCCATATCCAAGTATTGCTACTTACTTTCTTCTATCGCTATATGCGTAATTTAGTAGAAGCTGGAAAGATTTACATTGCACTTCCACCTTTATATAAAATTTCCAAAGGGAAAGGCAAAAAAGAGCAAATCGTTTACGCCTGGGATGAAGACGAAATGAAACAAGCTACGAAGAAATTTAAGAATGGATACGTAATTCAACGATACAAAGGACTAGGCGAAATGAACGCCGATCAATTATGGGAAACAACCATGAACCCAGAAACAAGAACGCTTATTCGTGTTACGATAGAAGACCTTGCAAGAGCTGAAAGACGAGTAACTACGTTAATGGGCGATAAAGTAGAGCCAAGAAGAAAATGGATTGAAGGTAATGTTGCGTTTGGCATGGAAGATGATCCGAATATATTAGATAACGAAAAAATCCATACGTAACTACTCTATCCAGAATTAATAATGAAATTACTAGGGGGGATTTGGTTTGTCACAACCAGAAACTTATTTAGATCTTCCTTTAGAAGAGGTTATTGGAGATCGCTTTGGAAGATATAGTAAATATATTATACAAGACCGTGCTCTACCAGATGCGCGCGATGGGTTAAAACCAGTACAGCGTAGAATCCTTTATGCGATGCACGAAGAACGCAATACACATGATAAAAATTTTCGAAAATCAGCTAAAACAGTAGGTACAGTAATTGGAAACTACCATCCACATGGTGATTCCTCGGTGTATGAGGCAATGGTTCGATTAAGTCAAGAATGGAAAATGAGAAATGTACTAATTGAAATGCATGGGAACAACGGGAGTATTGATGGAGATCCATCTGCAGCAATGCGTTATACGGAAGCAAGATTATCAAGCATCTCATCAGAACTGCTACGAGATATTCACAAAGACACTGTTGAATTCATTCCAAACTTTGATGATACAGACCATGAACCTGTTGTTTTACCAGCGAAATTTCCAAATTTATTGGTAAATGGATCAACAGGAATATCAGCAGGGTATGCTACGGATATCCCACCACATAACCTAAGTGAGGTTATTGATGCAGTCATTCAGAAAATTGATAACCCATCCATAACCGTAGAAGAATTAATGAATGTTATCAAAGGGCCTGATTTCCCTACAGGAGGGATTATTCAAGGTATAGACGGAATAAAGAAAGCTTATGAAACAGGCAAGGGGAAAGTAGTCCTACGCGGAAGAGCACGTGTAGAAGACGTTCGTGGCAACCGCCAGCAAATCGTGATTGACGAAATTCCATATGATGTGAATAAAGCCAACATGGTTAAGAAAATTGATGAACTACGTATAGATCGAAAAGTAGAAGGAATTGCTGAAGTTCGTGACGAGACAGACCGTACTGGTTTACGAATTGTTATCGAACTAAAAAAAGATGTGAACAGTGAAGGAGTTCTAAACTTCTTATATAAAAATACGGACTTACAAGTTACGTATCATTTTAATATGGTTGCTATACAGGACAAAACGCCGAAATTGCTTTCACTTACCAATATTTTAGATGCTTATATAAACCACCAAAAAGAGGTTGTCACAAGACAAACAAAGTTTGATCTTAAGCATGCACAAGATCGCGCACATATTGTAGAAGGTTTAATAAAGGCCATCTCCATTTTAGACGAGCTAATAGCTACTATCCGTGCTTCGAAAGATAAACAAGACGCTAAAAGACAAATTATTGAGAAGTACGCGTTTACGGATGCACAAGCAGAAGCAATCGTTATGCTACAACTTTACCGGTTAACGAATACAGATATTGCTTCTCTTGAGGAAGAAGCAGCAGATCTTCGAAAGAAAATTAGTGACTTAGAATCGATCCTAGCTAGTGAAAAGAAATTGCTCCAATCGATTAAAGCAGACTTGAAGCAGTTGAAGAAAACCTATGCAACCGAAAGGCGAACAACGATTCAAGAGAAGATAGAAGAACTAACAATTGATATAGAAGTTATGGTTGCAAGTGAAGATGTTCTTGTTTCAGCGACTAGAGATGGATATATAAAACGGACAAGCATTCGTTCCTATTCGGCCTCCAATGGAGAGGATTTTGCCATTAAGGATAATGATCATCTCGTCAGCTTAGTTGAGCTAAATACTACCGATAAACTGTTGATGTTTACCAATAAAGGGAAATATGTTTATATACCTGTCCATGAATTACCTGATATACGTTGGAAGGATATTGGTCATCATATATCTAATCTTGTTGCTATTGAAAAGGACGAATATATTGTACAATGTATCCCGGTAAGAGAATTTGAAGAAAATAACTATTTAATCTTCTTCACAAAGAATGGTATGGTTAAACGAAGTGAGTTAAAGCTATATGAGGCACAACGGTACTCGAAAGCCTTAATTGCTCTGAATCTAAAAAATGACGATGAAGTTGTTAGTGTATATCAGACGAAAGGTTATTCTGATGTGTTTATTGCATCAAATAAAGGGTATGGCTTATGGTATCATGAATCAGAAATAAATGTAGTAGGTCAACGTGCTGCAGGAGTTAAAGCAATTCAACTAAAAGAAGATGAGTATGTTGTTAACGGACAAGTATTTGATGATATGGCAGATCCATCCATTGTAGTTGTAACCCAAAGAGGCGCTTGTAAGCGAATGAAGCTAAGAGAATTTGAAAAATCAAGCAGAGCGAAGCGTGGATTAATTATGTTAAGAGAACTTAAAAATAAAGCGCATCGCGTACGCGGATTCTTTGTAACTTATGAGACAGATGTACTTTCCTTAAAAACAGCGGAAGGGGAAACTACCGAAGTACTTCCACTTGAACTTTCTACAAGTGACCGCTATAGCAACGGTTCATTCGTAATTGATACAGATACTCAAGGAGAAGTTATTGAAGTATGGAAACAAGCCACCTATCAAAATCCTTTTGAAGACTTAAGTGAATAAACTAGGGCAGGCAGTTGAATAAACTGCCTGTTTTTTGTTTTATAAATAATCAAAAAAACGACAGATTTAAGATTTACTTTAATTTATCAAACTAAAACTTTTTATATTCTGAAATATATGATAAGATGTTTTTGAATGATGAAGAGAGGAGGGTTCCGAACGAGCTTAAGAGATAAAATTATCCATGTTTCATTACATTTATTTGAAGAACATGGTTATCATGGTGTGACCGTCAAACAAATTGTAGAAACGGTTGGTACATCAAAAGGTGGATTTTACCATCACTTCACATCAAAGGATGAGTTATTATTTGTCATCCATGACACATTTATAACGTACGCGTTGGAAAAAGCAACCATCGCTAATGAAACCTATACCTCACCAACGTTAAGACTTCAAGCGATTATAAAAAGCTTCATCAAAGTTTTCGACCTTTACAAAGCTCACATCTCAGTATTCTATCAGGAAAGCAATTATTTAAAAGGAAATTATCAAGTATCAATTAAATGTAAGCGCAAACAATTTAAACAGATCATTCTTAATGTCATAGAAGAGGGACAGCATACTGGTGAATTCCGAGATAACATCTCAATTGAAATTTCTACAATGGCTATTTTAGGGATGGTAAATTGGACTTATAAATGGTACAAAAAAACAGGCGATAAATCGATTGACGAAATTGGAGATATTTTTGTTGACATTGTATTACGTGCCATCCTATCCAACGAATCTGTAAATAATAACGCGTACCAGAAATTTATTATTCAGTAGTAACATTTTCGTACAATGCATATATTATTTTGAATTGTATTGTTGTGATTTAAACAGACCAACCAGTCGGTCTAATCATACATATTAGGAGGTTCTTATGGATTTTGAATTAACGAAAGAACAATCAATGATAAGGAAAATGGTTCGTGATTTTGCTGAAGATGTAATTAAACCGAGGGCAGTTAAAATGGATAAAGAAGCAACATTTCCATTAGATATTTTTGAACAGATGGGGGAACTCGGATTACTTGGTATTCCTTTTCCCGAGTCATATGGGGGATCGGGCGGAGACACATTATCCTATGCAATTGCTGTAGAGGAGATTGGTCGTATCTGTGGTGGAACAGGATTGAGCTATGCAGCGGCCGTATCACTTGGTGCTAGTCCAATTTATTATTTTGGAACAGAGGAGCAGAAAAAAGAATTCTTAACTCCTTTAGCAGAAGGTAAAGCATTAGGTGCCTTTGGGTTAACTGAACCAAATGCAGGATCTGATGCTGGTGGGACAAAAACAACAGCAATCCTTGATGGTGATTCGTATATCATTAACGGGGAGAAATGTTTCATTACAAATGCTAGTTTTGCCAAGACAATCATTGTAACCGCTGTCACAGGAAAGGATGCCAAGGGAAAAAACATAATCTCTGCGATTATAGTACCTACGGAAACAGAAGGGGTAAAGATAACAAATAACTACGATAAAATGGGAGTTCGTGCCTCCGATACGGCTGAGGTTGTATTAGAAAATGTACGGGTTCCAAAAGAAAATCTACTGGGAGATCCTCAAAAAGGTTTTAAACAGTTTTTGTATACTTTAGATGGTGGTCGTATTTCAATAGCAGCTTTGGGCCTTGGGATTGCACAGGCTTCTTTAGAAAAGGCATTAGAATACGCCAAAGAAAGAAAGCAATTTGGAAAGTCTATCTCTGATTTCCAAGCAATTCAGTTCAAATTAGCAGATATCTCAATGGAAGTAGAGCTAGCACGAAACATGGTATATAAAGCAGCATGGTTAAAAGACCATGATAAACCTTTTACAAAGGAATCAGCTTACGCAAAATTATACGCTACAGAAACGGCCTTCCGTTCGGCTAATCAAGCCATACAGATACATGGTGGGTATGGCTATATGCGAGAATATGAAGTAGAAAGATATTTAAGAGATGCAAAGCTATTAGAAATAGGTGAGGGTACTTCCGAAATTCAGCGATTAGTTATCGCTAGACAACTAGGTTGCTAGTTAAATCATGTAAATAAACATCTTAAATATATAGGGGAGAGTTTATGATAAAAAAAGTTATAATTGCGAACCGTGGTGAAATAGCGGCACGCATTATTCGCACCTGTACCAAAATGGGAATCCAAACAGTAGCCGTGTACTCAGAAGCAGATCAAAAGGCTCCTTTTGTAGCTATGGCAGATGAAAGCTTTTTACTTGGCCCACCACGTGTCAATGAAAGTTATTTAAACATTGATAAAATCCTATCGATAGCGAAAGAATGTGGGGCAGATGCCGTTCACCCAGGCTATGGCTTTCTAAGTGAGAATGGTAGATTTGCAGAAAGATGTGAAGCGGAAGGACTTACATTTATTGGCCCATCCAGTCATGTTATGGATATGATGGGAAGTAAAATAGCTGCCAGAAATGCAATGGAAAAGGCAAATATCCCTATTGTTCCTGGTACAAATGAGGCAGTTGCATCCGCAGAAGCAGCAGTTCAAATTGCAAATGAAATAGGATATCCAATTATGCTAAAAGCCTCTGCGGGTGGTGGAGGAATTGGAATGCAAGTGGTTAATAACGATGAAGAATTAATCAAAGCCTTCGAAAGCAACACGAAGCGCGCACAAACCTTTTTCGGAGATGGTTCGATGTTTCTCGAAAAAAAAATAGAAGGTGCAAGACATATTGAAATACAGCTTATAGCAGACCATTTTGGTAACGTTTTTCATTTATTTGAAAGAGAATGCTCGATTCAACGTCGGAACCAAAAGGTATTGGAAGAAGCACCATCACCTTTTATATCAGAGGAAACACGAAAGAAAATGGGTGAAGCAGCAGTCAATGCAGCAAAAGCGTTAAAATATACAAATGCAGGAACAATTGAATTTTTAGTTGATGAGAATGAGAACTTTTACTTTCTTGAAATGAATACAAGAATTCAAGTAGAACATCCTGTAACGGAGGAAATTACTGGACTTGATATTGTGGAATTGCAATTAAATATCGCAAATAAAAAAGAATTAACAATAAATCAGGACACTTTATCCATAAACGGGCATGCCATTGAAGTGAGAATTTATGCAGAAGACCCGAAAACATTTTTTCCATCGCCTGGTCATATTTCAACATATGAAGAACCCAAAACAAATAAAGTCCGACTAGAAACAGCAGTTTCTAACAATTACGATGTTACTCCATTCTATGATCCAATGATCAGTAAATTAATTGTTTCGGGTGAAAATCGTCTGGAGGCAATCAATAACCTAAAGCAAGCTTTATTAAAGTTTAAAATCGAAGGAATTAAAACAAACATTCCAATGTTATTAAAAATAGTAGATAACGAAGAATTTATGAAAGGAAACACAACAACTAGCTTTGTTCAAGAGCACTATCTAACAGAACTACACACAAACTAAGGAGGAATTATATATGACAGAAGTAAAAGCAAATATGGCAGGTAATGTATGGAAGGTAGTAGTGAAACAAGGAGACTCTGTTGAAGCAGACCAAGACGTAGTCATCCTAGAATCTATGAAAATGGAAATTCCAATTGCAACGGAAGAAGCTGGTACCGTTAAGGAACTAAAAGTTGCTGAAGGAGATTTTGTTAACGAAGGAGATATTATCGCAATTATTGACTAGATTGTATTCCTGCATATAACTGCGGGCCGACATAAACTCGACGTCCTGTCGTATTGTCGGCACTAGTACATCCATATGTGTCTTAGAACATCACTTCAAACCTACGAAGTAAAACCAAGGAGGTTAAGTGGGGATCATCTACCCGTAAGTGTTCGGATACGTTCATCTAACAATCAGTGGGGTTGGCGATAACCCCGACTGATTATTAGATTCACTTTATTTGAAGGAGGTTATTATGGCTTTTGTTGAGATACGTCAAATTGAAGGCGACCATATTGCCGTCATAACATTAAATCGACCAGAAGCAGCAAATGCTCTGTCTAAATCATTATTAGATCAACTCAATACCATCATAAATAAAATTAATACAGATAATTCAATATACTGCGCAATAATTACTGGTGCCGGTGAAAAGGCGTTTTGTGCTGGAGCAGATCTAAAAGAACGACGAGGCATGTCAGATGATGAAGTAATCGAAGCGGTGCAATATATTGGCAAGACAATAGCAGCAATCGAAAACATGCGAATCCCTGTGATTGCAGCAATGAATGGGGTTGCTTTTGGTGGAGGATTAGAATTAGCTCTTGCTTGTGATATTCGCGTTGCCGATCACACAGCTAAAATGGGATTAACTGAAACATCACTGGCGATCATTCCTGGTGCTGGAGGGACTCAAAGACTCCCTAGATTAATTGGTCTAGGGCAGGCCAAACGTCTAATCTACTTAGCCCAACCAATCCAAGCTCAACACGCTTATGAAATTGGTTTAGTCGAAGAGCTAGCAGTTCAACAAAATGCATACGCCGTTGCATTAGAAATAGCAAAAAACATCTCAAAGAACGGTCCAATCGCACTCAAACAAGCAAAAGCTGCTATCGATAAAGGAATACAAGCAGATATAACAACAGGGTTAGCTATTGAACATCTTTGTTATAAAGAAACCATTCCTACGAGCGATCGTTTAGAGGGATTAGAAGCCTTTAAGGAAAAAAGGAAGCCAGTATATCAAGGTAAATAACAGGAGGATCGTGTATGTCGTATGTAGATGAATTAAGAAGTAGAGTAAATGAAATAAAAAAAGGTGGACATGAAAAATATCATCAAAAAAATGAGGAAAAAGGGAAACTATTTGTTCGTAAACGCTTGGAATTACTTTTTGATCAGGACATTGATGTGGAGGATGCCTTTTTCGCGAATTGTACCGATTCATCCCTACCATCTGATGGAGTAGTGACTGGGATTGGAAAAATAAATGGACAAAATGTATGTGTCATGGCAAATGATTCAACGGTAAAAGCTGGTTCTTGGGGAAAAAGAACCGTTGAAAAGATAATACGGATTCAAGAAACAGCGGAAAAACTGGAAATACCTATGCTCTATTTAGTAGATTCAGCGGGGGCTCGCATTACGGACCAAATTGAAATGTTCCCTGGACGCAGAGGTGCTGGAAGGATATTCCACAACCAAATTAAATTGTCAGGTAGAGTTCCACAAGTATGTTTATTATTTGGTCCATCTGCAGCAGGAGGAGCTTATATACCGGCTTTTTGCGATATCGTAATCATGGTAGATGGAAATGCTTCCATGTATTTAGGATCTCCAAGAATGGCAGAAAAGGTAATTGGAGAGAAAGTATCATTAGAAGAAATGGGTGGCGCTAATATGCATTGCTCTGTTTCTGGCTGTGGTGATGTATTAGCCAAAACAGAGGAAGAGGCAATTCAATTTGGTCGTAATTACCTTTCTTATTTTCCAGCTAATTTTCGCAATAAACCAAAGGTGATCAATCCAAAGGAGGTTAAGTCCTTTGAAAAAAACATCACTGACCTAATACCAGAGAATCAAAATGCTCCATTCAACATGCACGACTTTATCAATCGCATTATTGATGAAGACAGTTTTTGTGAAATTAAGAAAAAGTTTGCACCCGAGTTAATCACAGGATTAGCAAGATTAAACGGGAAATCAATTGGAATAATAGCTAACCAACCACGAATGAAGGGAGGCGTATTATTCCCTGATTCTGCAGATAAAGCTGCAAAATTCATCCAACTTTGTGATGCGTTTAATATTCCATTGTTATTCTTAATGGATGTACCAGGTTTCATGATAGGAACAAAAGTAGAAAGGGCTGGGATCATACGTCATGGTGCAAAAATGCTAGCGGCGATGAGCGAAGCAACCGTCCCTAAGATATCTGTTGTTGTTCGCAAGGCATACGGTGCTGGATTATATGCAATGGCCGGTCCGGCATTTGAACCAGACTGTTGTTTAGCGTTACCAACAGCTCAAATTGCCGTCATGGGACCCGAAGCAGCAGTCAATGCAGTTTATGCGAATAAAATTGCTGAACTACCAGAAGAGGAGCGCCCAGCATTTATTCAACAAAAGCAAGAAGAATATAAAAATGACATAGATATCTACCGCTTAGCTAGTGAAATGATTATCGACGCTGTTGTTGAACCAGATAAACTGCGTGATGAACTCACGAAACGTTACCAGGTCTACGAGTCAAAAAACAGTACGTTTACTGAACGCAAGCACGGGGTATATCCTGTTTAATACGTACAAACCACAAAAAGAGTAAAAGTCTGTAATGCAATGGCTTTTACTCTTTTTTGTTGTCTTTTTATAAGTGAGGATTATTATAAGATTATTGAGTGAATAGTAGAAGGATTATGCGACGTAACTAAAAAATATATTAAAACATGAAGCTGATGGTGGATTATTTACTCCGCCAATGGGAGAAACAAGGATTCATCTAACAATATTGGGTCCAATTAGCGGAACTACAATCCTCTTTAATGATAAGGCTTACTAATTCCTTTATATATTGGCTCAAGCAATCCGAGGAAAGTGAAGTATTCTTCATAGCGGTTTTATCCGCTAATAGGTAAAGTAGTAGCAATCTCTAAAAAAGTTACGTCAAATTACATGCAAGTAGCATCAAATACTACAGATAGAGAACAGATGATTTACAATAATTTTATTATGTAAACTAAAAGCGCGAAGCATATTAATTCAAATGTTCCTGTAAAAGTGATAATCTATTTTTAATTACCTGTAACAGAGAAAGAGGGGGAACTTCAGCATGGAGGATCGAGTGTTTCGTGATGCAATGGGCAAGTTCGCAACAGGGATTACGGTGATTGCATTAGAAGATAGAGAAGAAATTAAAGCAATGACCGTTAATGCTTTCATGTCAATTTCATTAGAACCTAAATTAATTGCTATTTCCATTGCGAAAAAAGCAAGTATGCATGATAAATTTAAGATAACTAAAAAGTTCGGGATTAGCATTTTATCGGATAGTCAGAAAGAATTATCTATGGTTTTCGCAAAGCAGGTTCCGAAAGATAGAGAAATTACATTTAATATGTTAGATAATGCTCCAGTTCTTGACGAGTCATTAGTGACACTTTCTTGTCAAGTTAGTAACACGATTGATTCTGGTGATCACACAATTGTAGTTGCAGAAGTGTCATCACTAAATGTTGACGCAGGTGATCCACTTGTTTTCTATCAAGGAAAATATCGTGAAATAAAGTAAACCTTTAGTAAATAGGTTTTTTCATCATTCCCATACTTAACCTAACCTGATTGGTTTTATGGGTAGTTTTAAGTGAGAGGGCTTAAGACAAATAGAACGTGTTAGTGCCTACAATGTTATGTATGGAGTAAATTCGACTCAATAAAACAAAAACCAACCAATCGGTTGGTTTTTTTGCTAGAATAAACTTAATCGATTATTTAACGAATTTGCTAAGTTACTAGTAGCAATTTCATGTTTCTTGTCTATACTAATAATAAATAATACTACAGCATAACGAGAAGGTGTACAGATGAAAATCAAAGATTTTATGATTACAGATGTAATAAGTGTTACCGAATCTACAAGCGTTAAAGAATTACTCGAAATATTAGTGTCCAATAAAATAGGCGGCGTTCCTATTGCAAATGATGAAGGAAAGTTATTAGGAGTCATTAGTGATGGAGATGTCATCCGATATTTGCAGCCAAAAGGGCGAACTGTCTATGATATGTTTTCGCTTGTTCTAGTATCAGAACAGGAAGGCTTGGAAGAAAGATTAACATACTCTCTAGATTTTCCGGTGTCCAAAATGATGCGTACCAAGGAAATTTATACATTAAAACCAAATCAAGAACTAGAGGATGCTTTAACCATCTTTTCAAAACACCCATTTAAAAAGCTTCCAGTAGTTAATGATCAACAAAAAGTCATTGGTGTCATCAGCCGTGGAGATGTACTCCGATTTATCTATAATCGAATCATTGAAAAATAATGAATGAAAACTCCCTTTTGCATAGGGGGTTTATTTATTTTTATTTAAAATTATTCTTTTCGTTTCTATGGTAGAAAAAGATACATAGATTCCGTATAATAATGGGGAAGCATATACTCACTCAAATGATAGTTGGGTATAAATTCTAACTTAAATTATCGTTTCAATATATACAAAGGGGTTTGTAGAGCGTGACAACACTTCATGATAATAAACTAGATGCATCTCTTGAAAAGATGATTCGCTATTATAAGCTTTTTATTAAGCATGATGATACGAAAAATGCCGAAAAAATGCTTGATCTGTATCAAAAAACAAAGGGTAAAGAGTTTGTTGTTAGTTTTGCAGGACATTTTTCTGCTGGCAAATCTTCCATGATCAATGCTTTATTAGAAAAAGATATTTTACCAAAAAGCCCAATACCAACTAGTGCTAACATTGTGAAAATAAACTCTGGAAATGGTGTCGCACGAGTTTTTTTCAAGCACGAAGATCCAATAGAGTATGATGAGCCTTATGACATGGATATGATTAAAGAATACTGCAAGAATAAAGATACAATCAATCGGATCGAGTTAAGCACGATGGATCCTATTATACCTGCTGGGTGCTCCATTATTGATACTCCTGGTATTGATGCTGCAGATGATGCGGATCGTATTATTACGGAATCTTCTCTACATCTTGTAGATGTACTTTATTATGTCATGGATTATAACCATGTTCAATCAGAAGTTAATCTATATTTCTTGAAAAATATTCAGGATGCAGGCATTCCTTTTTATCTTGTAATAAATCAAATCGACAAGCATAACGAAACGGAAATTCCATTTGCAAACTATGATAAAAACATAAAACAAACGTTTGATCAATGGGGTATTATACCAGAGGATATCTTATATTCTTCGGTTATTGATCAACATGCTCGTCATAATCAATTTAAAGAAATTAAGAATATGATCTATGACCAATTTTCTAAGCATGAATCCCTCCTTCGTACGAATAGCGCGTTGGATCAAATTCTACAAGAACACGAGCACTTTTTGCAACGTGTTTATGATGATAAATTAAATGGAAGTTCAATAGAACCTACAGATCTAACAACAATTCAAAATGATATAGATCGAATTGATAAAGCAATAGAAAAAACGTACAAAAAACGCAAAGAATTTGAAGAAGAATTTAAGGACCAGTTGAATACGACTCTTAAAAATGCTTACTTAATGCCATCGAAATTAAGGGATGTTGCAGGCGAGTTTCTAGAGTCATGCCAAAACGATTTCAAAATTGGAATAATCGGAGCCAAAAAAAAGACAGATATGGAAAAAAAGAAACGAATAAACACTTTTTTGTCCGAGCTACAAAAGAGTATGGAGACGAACATCCAATGGAAGCTGCAGGAAAAGTTCATTAAAGTTATTCAAAACTATGGTCTTCATGATCCAAACGTAAATGAAGCTTGCCAACAGTTAAGCATCGTCTATACAGAAAATGATTTATTGGAGCATGTTAAATCAGGAGCTAAGTTAAATGGTGACTATATTTTAAACTATACAAACGATATTAGTTCTGACATAAAAAACAAATTCAAACAACAAGCTCGTGATTTATGGGGAAAGATTGATCAAATATTAGAGCAAAAAATAGAAGAACAAATTGTAGACTTTGAATCTGAGAAAAGAGAATTACAAAGACAATTACAAAATCATAAAGATGTGTCTGAAACCCAAAACAGCCTACAGAGTAACCTAGATGAACTGCGAAATCCACCTAAAGTTACCACGTCGGATGTAGAATGGGTTAATGAAAAAATCCAGAATGCACAACCTAGCTTCATAAAAATGGACTCTCCACTAACCAATGAAAAGAAAGTACGTTCTGAAAAAGTTACAACTAGTAAAGACATGGAATCAACTCCCGTAACGGATTTGAAAGTGGAAGATATAGATCGATTAATCAATCAGACGATCCAAACTGTTGAAGAATTACCTGGTTTCCAATCTTTAATTAAAGACTTGCAACAAAAACAGGATCGGCTCTCAAACAGACAATTAACAATAGCTTTATTTGGTGCGTTTAGCGCAGGGAAATCTTCCTTCGCCAATGCGTTAATGGGGGAAAATGTACTACCGGTTTCTCCAAACCCTACAACAGCTGTAATCAATCGAATTAACCCAATAACAGATACCTATTCTCACGGAACAGTCCTGATTCATTTAAAGGATAAGGAGTCTATTGTTCAAGATATTGTTTCTATTACAAGAGAAATTGCACCGGAAAATACGGATTTAGATTATCTAATGAATTGGTTAAATCGTAATAAAATATATGAATCAAACGAACTCAATCAAATGTTTCGGAGTTATTTATGGGCACTATGTAATGGGTTTGAGCAGCATCATGAACTACTAGGTCAAACTATATCGATAACGATGGAGGAGTTTGGTAGCTATGTTACAGATGAAAAAATAGCATGCTACATACAGACCGTTGACCTTTATTATGATTGCTCCATCACACAGCAAGGAATTACACTGGTAGATACTCCAGGTGCGGACTCGATCAACGCACGTCATACAAATGTTGCATTTGACTATATCAAATATGCAGATGCCATTTTATATGTTTCCTACTACAATCATGCACTCACTCGTGCAGATAAAGATTTTTTAATGCAACTTGGAAGAGTTAAAGAAGCATTTCAATTGGATAAAATGTTCTTTATTATTAATGCTGCTGATCTAGCCCAAAGTAATTCGGAGCTAAAATTGGTTGAAGATTATGTAGAAGAACAACTACTACAACTTGGCATCCGTTTTCCAAAGATCTATCCTGTATCCAGTAAACGAGCACTGGAGGATAAACAAGCAAAAGAACCACTCAATGAGTATATGGCTACATTCGAGGACAGTTTATATGACTTTATTCATAACGGACTAGCTACGCTTACGATAGAAGCAGCGATACATGATCTCAAACGTATTCAGAAAACTTTAGCCCAATTTATACAGGCAACGAATTTGGATGAAAAAGAAAAAGAACAGTATAAAGTCAATTTGACGAATAAACAAAACCAAATTACTGATGTTATCTCTCATTTTCAAACATCAACCTATGAAAGTCGACTTAAAGAGAAGATAGAAAAGCAAATTCACTACATTGGGGAAAGAATAGCTATTCGTTTTCATGACATGTTTAAAGAAATGTTTAATCCAACAACAGTAACCGAATCAGGAAAAAAAGCTACCAAACAGTTAGAACGAAATACAAGAGAGCTATTGGATTATGTAGGCTATGAGTTATTACAAGAAGTTCGTGCTGTTTCCCTACGGATTGAGTCATTAATGAATGAATTACGAAGTGAAGTGCATCAATCGATACAGAATCAAGTGGTACAAATTGACGCGAATTTCCTTCTACGTTCTTTACATGAGGCAGATATTCCAACACCTAATTATAACCAGGGATTAACAGATATCGATCTAGCAATCTTTTCTAAAGCACTATCTAAATACAAAGGGACAAAATCCTTCTTTGAGAGAAATGAGAAAGAAAAAATGAAAGAGGAAATCTATTTTGTATTGGAACCATTAATTAAAGATTATCTTCAAGAATCTCGCTCCATGATGGAAACTGCCTATGCACACGAGTGGGAACAAGAAATGAATCAACTAAAAAAACAACAGATTAAAGAACTTAATAATTATGTTAATGATCAGTTATCCCTACTAAAAGAAACCGTTGATCTTAATGTACTCAAAGAAAAACAACAGGAATTAACTACGATACTCAGTTAACTACACGAGGAGGAAATAGATATGAAGCAAAAGATACTATTGGTAGATGGTATGGCATTATTATTCCGCGGATTTTTTGCTACTGCTTTTCGCGGGAATTATATGAAGACTAGTAAAGGTATTCCAACAAATGGAGTTTATCAATTTTTAAGATACTTTCTAGATGCTACCCAGACATTTGAACCAACACATGTTATTTGTTGTTGGGATATGGGAAGCAAGACTTTTCGAACGGAAATGTACCAGGACTATAAAGCTAACCGATCTGCACCACCTGAGGAGTTAATTCCACAGTTCGATTTAGTGAAAGAAGTAGTTGATGCATTTGATATGCCAAATATTGGTTTAGAAAATTACGAGGCAGATGACTGCATTGGAACGTTAGCTAAAAATTATTCTAAAGAACATCACGTTATCATACTAACTGGAGATCAAGATATTTTACAATTAGTTGATCAAGGAATCGATGTTGCTATCATGAAAAAAGGGCAAGGAAATTATGAAGTATATAATGAAAAAAACTTTTATAAAAAGAAAGGGATTACCCCTCGTCAAATGGTTGATCTTAAAGGATTAATGGGAGATAGTGCAGATAACTATCCAGGTGTTAAAGGAATTGGAGAAAAAACAGCTCTGAAGCTGTTAACGGAGTATGAAACCGTTGAAAGTCTGTTGGAAAATGTAGATAATCTTTCTAAGGGGATTCAAACGAAGATAAAAAATAACATGGACATGTTAAAGCTATCGAGAGATTTAGCTGAGATCAAATGTGATATACCAATATCTTGTGAATTAGAGGATGCGTTATGGCAATATGATCGATCGAAAATTGAGAGTAAGTTTGACGAGCTGGAGTTTAAAAATCTCGCCAAACTTTTATAAGTTACGGTTTTAGAACAACTTTTATACAGTCATCTTTCTTCTCGGTAAAAATGTCATACCCATGCTGCGCTTCATCTAGTGGAAGTTTGTGTGTGATGATATCGGTAGGGTCAATTTCTTCCTTTACGATTTGGTGATATAGCTCTTGCATGTAAGTACGTGCAGGAGCTTGTCCCATTTTTAACGTAATATTCCTGCTGAAAAAAGGGCCAAGAGGGAACATGTTATATAAACCACCATACACTCCAGTTAGTTGTACTGTTCCGCCTTTTTTGACAGCTTTCGTAGATATCTGAATCGGTCCAAGTGTTCCGCCTTGAAGTTTTAATTTTTGTTCTACAAATTCAAGAGGGGATTTCTTTCCATCCATTCCGACACAATCAATTACAACGTCAGCTCCACCACTTGTTAACTCTTTTAATGTTTCACCCATATCATCAAATTTAGTGAAGTCAAAGATCTCTGTTTTATTAACCTTTTTTGCATGATTTAAACGATAATCAAAATAATCTACAGCAATAACACGTTCAGCACCTTTTTGCCAAGCAAATTTTTGAGTCATTAATCCAATCGGTCCTGATCCTAAGACAATAACAGTATCGCCTTTTTTCACTCCTGCATTTTCAACACTCCAATATGCTGTAGGTAGTACATCAGATAGAAATAAAAGGGATTCATCTTCTAACTCACAATCTTCGGGAACTTTAAACGGTGTATAATTTCCAAATGGAACACGCAGGTATTCCGCTTGGCCACCAGGGTAGTTACCAAACTTTTCCGAGTAACCAAAATATCCTCCAGAATCATAATGTGGATTTGAATTGTCACATTGACTTTCCAAGTGGTTATTACAATATGGACATGCTCCACATGCAACAGTAAATGGAATAACTACTCGATCACCTTTCTTCACTTTTGTTACTGCTGGTCCTGTTTCCTCAACAATTCCCATCGGCTCATGACCTATAATGTAATTTACTGGCAAAGGAAAATTTCCTAAAAATAAGTGTGTATCCGAACCACAAATAGCAGTTGAAGTAATACGAATAATTACATCCTGAGGGTCTTGGATCTTGGGGTCCTCAACTTTCTTGACCTCAATAGATTCTTTTCCTTGATAAGTTACAGCCTTCATTTCTTTTTGCCTCCATTACAGATATTGACTTGCTTACGTATATTTTGGTATCCCTTTTTTAATTTATACCATTTCTAAATTTTATCCTGCATGTAACTGACAATGAATGGACCGATACGTTCATCTAACAATCTGTGGTGTTGAAGAATACCCGCTTATTTTAACGAACAAAAACCTGCATCAAGTGATACAGGTTTTTGTCCACAATACCGATGTCTATCGGTTGTTGTTGCGATTGTTGTTACGGTTGTTGTTACGGTTGTTATTGCGATTGTTGTTGTTGTTTAGATCATTGTTGTCTAAAAACTCATTCTCATTCGCAAATTCAACATTGTTCACATCATTGTTGTTATTATTGTTGTTGCGGTTGTTGTTACGATTGTTTTTATTAGCCATAACTACTGACCCTCCTAGTATATTTTTGAGAAATTACCCTTTAAGCGAAGAACTTAAATCCTTTGCCAAAAGTTTAATTTCACTTACAAAAATTATATTGCCCCGTTTGTTCAAATTAATTCTCCTTTTTTTAGGATTTTTTGGAAAAAATTTAAAGAGCAATTGAATATTAATTATGAAGTATTGGCATTTCATGTACGAAATTGGTACTATTTAAGTTAAGGTTATTTTTATAAAGAAAGGCTGACACAAACATGAAAGTTGTTGAAAATATTGCAGAGTTAATCGGTGAAACTCCAATTGTTCGATTAAATAGATTAGTTCCAGCTGGAAGCGCTGATGTGTACGTGAAGTTGGAGCAATTTAATCCAAGTAAAAGTGTAAAGGACAGAGCTGCTTTGAACATGATTCTAAAAGCAGAAAAAGAGGGCCTAATTAAACCAGGAGATACGATCATTGAACCTACAAGCGGGAATACTGGTATTGGACTAGCTATGAATGCGGCAGCTAAAGGATATCAAGCAATCCTTGTAATGCCTGATAATAGCACACAAGAAAGACGGAACATTTTACAAGCTTATGGAGCAAAGGTTGTCTTAACACCTAGCGAGGAGAAAATGCCAGGAGCAATAAAGAAAGCGCAAGAAATTCAAAAGGAAATCCCTGGAAGCTTTATACCTCAACAATTTGAAAATACGGCGAACCCAGATATTCATCGAAAAACAACAGCACTAGAGATCCTAGAACAAATGGAAGGTGAATTAGATGCTTTCGTTTGCACAGCCGGAACTGGGGGTACCGTTACTGGAACTGGAGAGACGCTCAAGGAACATATTGATAATTTACATATTACAGTAGTAGAACCTGAAGGATCACCAGTTCTATCTGGCGGAGAACCAGGAAAGCATAAATTGGTTGGTACAAGTCCTGGATTCATACCAGATATCCTAAATACTTCGATTTACGATGAAATTATACAAGTAAATGATAATGATGCTATAGAAATGTTTACGTCCATTGCCCGTAATGAAGGTATATTTATTGGTCTATCTGGTGCTGCTGCGATTTTTGGTGCATTACAAGTTGCAAAACGAATTGGCAGTGGTAAAAAAGTTTTATGTATTGCCCCTGATACCGGGGAAAGATATTTAAGCATGAATTTATTTGATTAAAAGAAGGACCTAAGGATTACGTTATCTAATGATACGTAATCCTTTTTTTATTTCATAATAACTTATAAGTAATTGGTAGAAACTAATTAGGCTAAAACCTTTATGGAGGAAGATATAAATGGAGCAAATTAAACACTACGAACTAAATCAACTAGAAGGTACAACAAATGAGTTCGCATTAATCATCCATTTAGACGATTTTTCCACTGAATTTGCAGCTGAGCTAGATGGAAGCAATCCCGAAAGAAAGAGTATAGTAACGACTGCCAAAAAAATTATTAAAGATCGCTATCCAAACCTTAAAGTTACAATGGTTAAAGTAATCATTGGCGGATTAGCAGTTACAACAATACCTTTGTCACTAGCTACTGAAACTGCACATGCAGCGGAAGAAAGCTCATATACACAAATGACTTCGTCTTCATCTATTTATTATCAAGTTACGCCTGGAGATACTTTGTGGAGTATTTCACGGAGCTTTAACACGTCTGTAGATAACCTTAAAATAGCAAATAACCTTATATCCGATACGTTGAAAACGAATCAAAAACTGATCATCCCAACATCATTTCATACTGTTATTAAAGGTGACTCGTTAACCGGTCTGGCCAAACAATATGGAGTTACAACGAGTGCAATTAAAGAATCCAATCATTTATCTACTGACACGATTCGAATAGGACAGCAGTTAATTATCCCGAATCTTATCAATGACAGCCAAGTGGAGGAAACAACCACACACAAGGGGACTTCCTACACAGTTATTGCTGGAGACAGCCTTTCCATGATAGCAAAACGGTATGGCGTATCTGTCGATGCTTTACGTTCAGCAAATAATCTATCAACGGATACGTTGAAAATTGGACAGGTGATAACTATCCCGCAAACTTCCACTACGAATCAATCTGAAAGTCCTGTATCGCCTCCAATTACAAAAGCGAGCTACACCGTTGTATTTGGGGATAATTTATCATCCATTGCGAAACGATTTGGGACAACAATTGACACATTAAAAAGTTTGAATAACCTTTCGTCTGACTTCCTTCGGGTAGGTCAAGTATTAATTCTACCGACCGCTGATAATGAAGTAGAAAATACAGAGTCTACAACACCATATAACGTGAAAACTGGAGATACTTTATGGGGAATCGCTAGCCAATTTGACACGACTGTTGACGCAATAAAAAGAATGAACAACCTAACAACCGATACACTTAGCCTTGGACAAACCCTACTGATTCCTGGAACAACAAATCAAATATCGGAGTCCTTAAACCAAAATGAATCTGTTAAAAATGATTCCCATACTGTAAAATCTGGAGAAACACTTTGGGGAATCGCAAAAAGCTATGGTGTTACGGTGGATGCGATTAAGGCAGCAAATAATTTATCCTCTGACACGCTACGCCTTGGTCAAGTTATAACAATCCCATCACCTAATATCGAAAAAACAAATACGATACAAAATGAACAACGATCAACATTTTCCTATTCCGTACGATCCGGAGACAGTTTGTCGGCTATTGCTAACCGGTTTAACGTTACAGTCGATAGTATACGTACAACAAATCATTTAAAGTCTGACCTGTTACAGGTTGGCCAAGTGTTAACGATTTCTAATGGTTTGAATGCACCGGCTCACGCTGGGTTAAATTCTGTAACTTATTCTACTCATACTGTTGTTTCTGGTGATACGGTTTGGGGTTTGAGTGTTCGTTATGGAATACCTCAAGCTGAGTTGTTAAAGGTAAATAACTTAACAGCATCCAGCACGTTGTCCGTTGGTCAAAAACTAACCATTCCAGTTCATCACATAGGAGCGAAACAAGTTGTCAGTGAAAAGCACGGGGAATATATGGACTGGTGGACTGAGGCACAGTATATCTTCACAATTGGAAAAACAGCAAAAGTTACAGATTTAGATACAGGAAAAAGCTTTTATATCAAACGTACGATTGGCGCAAATCATGCAGATAGTGAAACAGTATCAACGAATGATACCAATGTAGCAAAATCGATTTGGGGAGGATATTCTTGGACGCCAAGAGCGGTCATTGTTGAAGTCGATGGTAGAAAGTTAGCTGCAAGCATGAGTTTTATGCCACACGAGAGGGAATATATTACGAACAATGGTATTACAGGGCATTTTGACGTATATTTCGGTGATAGTACACGTCATAAGGATGGTAAAGCAGACGCATCTCACCAACGGCAAGTGGAAAGGGCAGCAGGTATAAATGCCCCCTAAAAATTTCCATTAAATAACATGCATCTAGACATAATGTTAAGAAAAAATAGTACCAGATAGAAGAGACGGGAGGTGAGAGTTTGTTTAGAAAGTTTGCAGCATTGTTATTAGTATTCACATTAGCATTCCCAGTGGCATCACATGCAGAAATAAAAACATTTAAAGAACCACCTTTTGAATTTTACAAAGTATCCAAAGGGGATTCATTTTGGTACATTGCACAACGTTATGGTTTAGACTACCGTGAATTAATGCGTCTAAATCCAAATGTAGAACCATTAAATATGCAAGTTGGAGAAGTAATACAACTGAAAGCAACTGCATCAAGTCCGAGTGGATTTGAAGAACAAGTGGCGCAGTTGGTTAATGATGAACGTGCTAAAAGGGGTTTATCACCATTGAAGCATCGTGCTGATATAAAAGATGTTGCAGAGAAAAAAGCGATGGATATGATCAATTCCAATTACTTTTCTCACACTAGTCCTAACTATGGTTCACCGTTTGATATGTTAAAAACATTTGGAATATCCTACCGAACTGCAGGAGAAAACATTGCAAAAGGACAAAAAACACCACAAGAAGTTATGAATTCTTGGATGAATTCTTCTGGTCACAGAGAAAATATATTAAAGCCAGAATTTGATTCTATTGGTGTTGGTTATTACCAAGGCGCATGGGTTCAAATGTTCACGGGTTCTTAAATATAGAATACAGTCCTGAAAAAGTCCAGTAAATAGCTGGACTTTTTCGTTTGATAAAAATTTGTATGATAAACTATAGATATGAAAGAGAAGGGACGTAATGAATGTAATGGACAATTTAATGGATCAACTAACAATTAAACTTGAAAAACATCGAAACAGTGATAATGCAGCCCAAATGGAGAAATACATGAAAAATCATTTTGCATTTTTCGGAATCAAGACCCCACTTCGAAGAGAAATAACCAAAGAATTCTTCCAAGAGTCACACATATTACAACAAGATTTTCAGGAAGAATTTATCTTAGCATTATGGGAAAGAAAGGAACGAGAGTACCAAAACATTGGATTAGATTACCTAGAAAAGTCCTTAAGAAAAATAGGGAAAGAACATGTACCTTTAATGGAAAAATTAATCCGAACGAAATCTTGGTGGGATACCGTAGATATGCTTGCACAAAAAGTTGTAGGTAAAATTGCTATGAACAATCCCGAAGTAATTAAAGAAACAATTGAGCCTTGGGCATTCAGTAATCATTTGTGGTTAAGAAGGTCTGCGATTTTATTTCAATTAAAATATAAAGATAAAACAGATGAAGCCATCTTGTCGCGCTACATTAATCAAAACGCTACTAGCAATGAATTTTTTATTAAGAAAGCAATTGGTTGGGCATTAAGGGAATACTCCAAAACCAACCCAGAATTCGTAAAAACATTTATTGAAAAAAACAATCTACAAAAGTTGAGCATCCGTGAAGGAAGCAAGTATCTTTAAATCCTCAACAAATCCATAAAGTAGAAGTGATCAAGGAAAATCCTAACGGAAAAGCGCATAATACATAATTGTTGCGAATGATGGCGTCCGTTATTCGCTTTTTATGATTTACTAAGTAGTTATTTTACTCCTTTAATATAATAAACTCTTGGCAATCCCCAATATATCCAGTAATCATGAACCATCGAGACACCTAAAAATAGTAACATATGCCAATCTATGTACTTCATCCAAATCACCCTCCCTATATAAGTAATATACATTATAGGAATTGTCCTATGTCCATTTTTAAAAATTTTATTAACTAATATGGAGTTTTTGGAATGCCTGCAAGAGTAACCGCTTTTGAGCAGTTCATCCATATAATTATTATACCTTTTTATATTGTAAGAATATTGTGTTAATATAAAACTAGCTTGCTATAACATAAACAAATAATAGCAAGATACAATGATGGGAGGTACTATAAATGAATAAATTCGCTACATGGTTTATCGGTTCAGTGGTATTAGCACTTATGGGTTTAATTATCGTACTTAATGTAGAAGATTGGGCGAGATTAAACGGGGAGTTAAATAGGAGCGTATTATTAACCGGTTCTTTATTTGTATTTTCAGTCGTGATTTTATCTATTTTCTGCTTAATCAAAGCAAATGGAGAACGCATAAAAACAAAAATATTACTTTCTTTATTTACGGCTTTCTTTCCAGTAGTAGTATTCGTAATGAATGGCTTCCTTTTTACTATTTACTTTATAGGGAAATAATTTACCATTTTATGCGCTCTGTTCAAAACAAGAAGACATAATATACCGTGTATAAATTGTCTTTTCTTAGGAGGGAAGCTTTGATGAACACTATAAAACCTAGCATTTCATTATTACTCTTTGGAGCAATAGCAATCTTGATAGCTGGATGCAACGAGGATGAAGCTAACCTCCAAGACGGTGATCACCACATCACTGAGGAGATAGATAAGATTATTTCTGATTATATTATCGAAAAATACTCGTCCTTATATTTTGATACAGATAAACAATTTGAAGTCCATAAAGTATTTGGGACTAGTAATATAGAAGGTGTTCTAAGTGTTTATATGTGGTCATATTATGGTGGTTTTAATAAATCAACTGGACTAGAAAGCCAGTCAGGACATTCGTTACCTGTAGCAATTCGATTAAGTAGAACAGAAGAAGAATATACTGTTATTGATTATAAAGAACCTAAAGACGGCAGTTTATATCAATCTTCGCTGAGAAAGATGTTTCCTGAAAAATACGTAAAACTAGCTAACCAGGGTAGTGAACATATTGACGATTTACAAAACGAAATGGAAATCAAAGTGAACAATTGGTTAGAGAAACAGGATTAATAATAAAGGAAAGATCAAAATGCAATTGTATCTATGAGTGACACAGTGATTTGTAAAAAAAGGATGTCTTACTGACAATGATAATGGAAGTGAAGTCATTATCCACCAATTAAATATTTTTATTTTCTAGTTTACATAATATACATTAGATTCGGATATTCCTAGACTTATCAGTTACTTCCTATAATTATTAGTAAGGGATAGGGGATTATTAGATTAGTCTTCTAAAGTTATGTTCAATTAACAAATATCCATAACTTTTTATTTATCAATTTATCCCAACTTAGCACCATTTAAACCTTTGGTGCAGTGAAGGTTTTTATCTTTAGCAACAGTTATATTCAAAAGAAAAAGGGTAACTCAGTATTACTAACAAATAGATTCCATAAAGATATGGCAAATATAATATTATGCATTTCTACTATTTTCTACTGGCATTATGGGATGCTACGTAGTAGTGTAAACTTCCACAATATATCCTCGTAAAAAGCTGAATAATTTTCAAATTCCCTCAGTATAGTTTCTGTACTTCTCTGAAGTAATGTGCTAAATTTTTTGCATATTACATGGGGGGAGTTTTTTTATGATTTTACCTTTGATCTTTTAATCAAAAGGCAATATTTTAAAGCAATCATTGAAAAAGACTTTGATTGGTTTGTCACCTTAGAAGGAGAGATAAAAGTAGTACTCCATATGAAGGAAGTTTATAAAGTAAGAGTTGAGTTAGAACATTTCATGAAAGTTGAGGACCCTTTTTAGGGTTCTCTTTTTGAATTTGAAACTGGATTATTCTGACCAGAGTTCTGCATATTCCGAAATAAATTGAAAAAATTAGCACATTAATTCAGATTTCTCGCCGAACAAAATCGGAAATGGGGTGCTGAAATAATGTGCCTGTTTACAGTAGTAGGGGTTAAAGTACTTTTCACTCTGATCAGCGTAATTAATAGTAAGTTTCATATCAAGGATAATTTTCTTTAAATCGATTTTTCGCTTTTTGAATGTATTCCACAAAATATTTTTTACGTGGGTGTTTCGCCCATCTAGAATTCTCTAATTCCTCTATCCAATTTAAATCGCAAAATATCATAATCTCTTCAGGCTACACTAGCAAAAGTCAAACCAAAAAATGCCATGTTTCTGTAATTCAGATGAATCAGTGTAAACTCTCTATGTAGTATTATCAAAACGTAAGCAAAATAATAAGCGTATTCCTTACTATCAAAAAACGGTAAGGAATACGCTTATTATTTACTCGGTTTTGTCCCAGTCTCTTACTTTTATAAAAATATTTCATCACTACTTTTATTTTTTATAATTAATTTCAAAGTATTTTGTCATTTACATGGACACAAATTCAGGAGAACTTAATTCTTTATTACTATCTCTTAAACTAGATTTTATTATAAAATGACTAGTCCTATTTAATTGTTTTTAGCAATATTTAGAATTATTATTGTTTTAAGGTAATTCATGTGTTAATTTTGATACAAATACAGTAAGGAGATGATTAATATTTTAAAAGGAAAAGGTTTTAAAAAAAATTTTTTAGTTAGTTTCATAGTTTTTATGATGCTCTTCTCCACGATTAGTTCAACAGTCAGCGCTACTTCAGTATCATCAGATAGCAGTAGTGTTAGTGATATTATATACACCGAAGAACACAAGTATGAAACGATAGAGAAGTCCAGTGAATATTCAAAGTTAAAAATTACTACCTTAGAAACTAAAGAGGTTGAGTATGTAGAGTCCTATCTTAAAGATGGAGAATATTATCATATTGTTACAAATACTGAAGGAAAATTTTTAGTTGATAAAGAAGATGATAAACTATCAGTAACTAATATAAATACAGATGCTAAAGAATTTTTTGATGTAACAATAGAGACTGTTACAAAAGAAAGTCTTGGCCATGGACTGGTACATCCCACTGATGATTGGTCTCCATGGGAATGGCAAGGCACTCGCTATTATAATGAGATGGTTCGACAAGCAAGTCAAGGACTTACACTAGCTTTTATTGCGATGGTAGTGGGGCTTCCAGCATGGGTTGGCCTAGTTTTAGCTTTTAAAACTTATTTGGATGCCACAGGGAAAAGTACCGCATATTGGTCAGAACAACTTTATTATCATACCGATGATTGGACGAACACAAAAACAATCTATACAGGATATAGAACTAACGATTATAGAGGTATTTTAGAAACAACAACAAAACGTGAAAGGGGCCCTATGTGGAATCGAGAAATTTGGTATGAATAAAATACAATATATTAAGAAATACATACAAAAGATCAGGGAATGCATTCTCTGATCTTTTGTATGTATCCAGAAGGAATTTCGAATATTTAACGTTCTACACTCCTATTTATGCTACAATTGTACATGATAGCGCTTTTTAGTAATCCACTTTTAGTTTAAATAATCCTTACAGACTAGTAAAACTATAAAAAGAACAAAAACTGCTGCCCAATCCATCTTACTTGTCTTATTATTTTCCACTTTGTTGTACCATATGATTTTTAATAGGTATAACATAAAAAAAAACATGAACACTGGTATAAACACAAATTTAATTACTAAAGAAGGTTCGACTAGGATGTAAGCTAAATAATAAATTGAAACAAAAAGAATAATTGATATAAAGACTCTAGTTTTTTTGAATTTTTTATCGTTAAAAATGAACTCAACAATATTATCCTTCACCAAAACCCATCCTTTCTTCAAGTAAATGATGTTAAAAGCCGACTCTTTATAGGATTATGTTTATTATAACATAAATGGTTTAACAAACAGGGACGGTTCTACGAGGGACATTCGGAAGTTTTGCTCAATCATCAAGCTTAATACTACCTTTTCTACATTCTACAAGGTTAAAATACTATGAATCCTTTCAAAACAGAGCATTAAGTGAACAGGAATGTTTAAAGCTGTTTAAAGTGTTTTTTGATTTAGACCCTTTTTTTCAACAATACTTTTTGATTATTTTACCACAAAAAATTGTAGGGTTAAGAGCAAATGAACTATGTAAGCTCACCGTATTACAAATTAATTTTGATCATCTTGTCATTGACAAGGCAAAGAATAAGAAGAAAATCAATACGGTTCAAATCACAGATTCAATTCAGAAGAAACTAACGGAATATCTGAAACATAAACGAGTTGCTCATTTACATCTAATGGAGGAGGGAGAAGAACGTTGGGCAAAACAACTTAAATTTCGAGATAAATTAAAAACTAATGCACACCTTGTTGAAGAATACGCTACTATTAAGAGACAATTAGCAAAGGAATTTAATAATGACCGAGAGGGATATACCGAAGCAAAAACAGAATTTATAAATAAGGTGCTATTTAACTAAATGCGGCGACTGCTCAATTTTTATTTTGCATCTCACTATTTAACTAAAGGGGGCTTGAACATAAAAAAGAGTTACACAAATAACATCTCGTATGTAGAAATGAAACCACTGCAACAAAGTAAAATTAAGAAACATAACTTTCCCCTAGTTTACATAATATACATTATCGGAAGTTATTGATAAAAGGGGTAACTTAATCTCAATTTCAAAGTATACTTAAGATAGTGAGACAAAATTAAAAAAAACGCACATTGAAGCTCAACGTGCGTTTGGGTTATTTTTTCCAACATATTTTACAGCCGGCCTGTAAATGGTATTGTTGTTGGATTGTTCAATCGCATGTGCACACCAGCCGACAATTCTGCTTGAACTAAATATTGCTGTAAATAATTCAGAATCTATGTCTAATGTTTTCATAATTGCAGCTGCATAATATTCTACATTTGTATAAAGCTTCTGGTTTGGTTTATATTCATTCAATAATTTAATTGTTTCACGCTCTGTTTCAATTGCTAATTCCATCCATAATGGGACTTCATCCATATTTGTAATCGTATCTTTTAAAGCTGTCGCGCGTGGATCGACTGTTTTATAAACCCGATGCCCGAATCCCATGATGCGTTCCTTTTTCTTCAATTTTGCCAAAATCACATCATGGATACGGTCGATTGTATTTATTTCATCCAATAAACGTATGACACCTGTTGGCGCACCACCGTGTAAAGGGCCTTTCATTGTACCTAGTGCACTTGTTATTGCTGCAATCAGATCACTTTTTGTTGAAATAGTGACTCTTGCAGCAAATGTTGAAGCGTTTAATCCGTGTTCCATTGTTAGAATTAGATATGTTTCAAGAATAGCAACAACATTTTTCTCCTTTTTTTCAGTTAACATATAAACAAAATTCTCAACATGGCTATGAATCGAAGGATCCGGCTCTACCTCCTGCAATTTTTTCATTTTTCTATAGCGGTAACTGATAATTGTTGGGATAACTGCAATTAGTTTCAGTTCTGCCTCTTCCTCATTCATATCCAAAGATGAAATCGTCGTTCGCAGTACATCCATAATACCTAGGTTTTCAGGCAATTGATCCATAATCTTTTTAACGTACTTTGGAATATGTCGGTTATTGACAAGTTTAGATTCAAATTGATCGCATTCGGATTCGTTCGGAAACTTTCCATACAATATATAAAACGCTGTCTCTTCAAAAGTATAGTACTGTACAAAGGTATATGCTGGAAGTCCTCGATACAATAACGTTCCCTGCTCTCCATCAATAAAACTTATTTCCGTTTCTGTTGCAATAACACCCTTTAAACCTGGTTGATACATAATTACCTCCCCTTCCCTTCTCCTTTCATTATAAACTCCATAAATGATTATTAAAATTTAATAATTTTTAGTATAATGATAAATATATTTTATTAATGGAGTTGATTTTATGGATATGAAATCGGTACAGACTTTTATTTTGGCTGCGGAGCATGAAAATTTTCGTATCGTTGCCGAGAGATTATTCATCACACAACCAGCTATAACGTTCCAAATTAGACAACTCGAAAAAGAGTTAGGAGACAAATTATTTATCAAACAAGGGAGAAATGTTTATTTAACTGAATATGGGAGGGTGTTTTATCATGAAGCCAAAAAGCTCGTAGATCAGTATAATAAAAGTAAAGCAGCTCTTAATCGACACAAACAAGGGTTTCTTAAAACGATTCGTCTTGGCATCTCCCCTATGCTTGCGGATACAATTCTTCCTTCGGTAATTCATAAATACATTGATTTACATCCAAACGTAGAATTCTCCATTAGTGTGAAGGAATCTATTGACTTAATCAAAGCAGTCGAGAGCCGTGAAGTGGATCTTGGTTTATCTTGTATGCCCGGTTATGCAAATATTACATCTATTAAATTTCATGAGGAGCCTGTAAGTCTTATTTGTAAACACGACGGATATGATGCTGAGTCAGGCCCAATCATTGATGCAGTACATTTACTAGAAGAAAATATAATTTTTACAGATAATCACCCAGTCTATTGGGATGCGTTAAAAAGACAACTAAATGAGTTGATTCCAAATCTTCGTTTTATGAAAGTGAATCAATCTCATATAACAAAGCGATTTGTACTGGAAGGAATAGGAGTAAGTTTTCTTCCTAAATCTATTATCCATAAGGAATTAATGGAAGGTAGATTGTTAGAGATACCAATAAACGCTTTCACTCCTCCTAAGGCAGCTATGTATATCATCTACAAACATGAACACGTTGTCGATAATGAGCTTACGGACTTTATCACTAATGTTTACTATAGTTAACAAAATGGTCAAGACAATTTTATAATAACGAGTAATAGGATAGCATACGCCATGCCTCTATGACGTATGCTTAGATCTTGACAGTTATATTTGTAATACATCGTACAAACAAGGAAATCACATCCTTGTTCCTAGCCCTATCTATCAAATCAATTTATTCAATCCATAACCTTTCATAAGTAACAGAGTTTGCTTGTTTGGTTAGTTGAAATACATCAGGATTACTAAGTTTTTTCCAATCTTCGAAACCAAATTCATCATTATAATATTTTAGTAACAGAGCCAATAAGTTACCATGGGTTACAATAACAGCATTACTTTTATCATCATCAAACAGCCGGTTAACTACACCAGCTATTCGGTTCATCGCTTCTTGACTTGATTCCCCACCATCGAACCTTAATGTCATGTCTGTAAATGTATCCCTTAATTTTAATAACCAATCAGACATATCTTTGTTACTTAATACTTTTTCGGTCAACTGTTGATCCAATTCAATTTCTATATGTAATGCTTTAGATAGTGGCTCAATCGATTGGATAGCCCGTTGAAATGGGCTAGAAATAATGCGGTCAATATCTTGACCCGAAAAAAATTCTGCTAGTTTCTTTGCTTGTTCCCGCCCCTCCTCGGTAAGCTGTGCATTAGGAAGCTGTCCTTCAGCTTTACAGTGTCTAATTACATATATTTTTTTCAAAAAAACCACCCCTAGTTTTTAACTGCTAATCAGGTAACACAGCTTTTTTGTGCTTTTATTACAATGAAGGATGGCCTCCGCTTCTCATTCACTAATTTTGGCATTTTATTTAATCCCTCAGAAGTTGATTGTGGTTCCTGAATTTCTTCTATTTTGAAACCATTAGTTATTAATGTATTAACTAGAGTTGAAATCGTTCGGTGATATTTAATCACACCTTCTATGTACCAATGCTGCTCTCTTTTCCCTTCTTCATGATAATCATCTAATGCCCAATATAATTTATTCCCTTCTCCATCTTTTATCCAATTATCCATTTCTTTACGAGCAGTAACAATAGGGTGCTCGGTTGAGAAAATAAATACACCATCATAGTTTAATAGATTACGAACCTTATTAATTAGGCCATCGTAATCTTCAATATAATGAATGGCTAAAGAACTAATAATGACGTCAAACTTTTGGTCGGTTATATTTATATCTTCAATAGGTGCACAAATGAAATCAGCTTTTCCGTTTTCCGTTTTTATTTTTGCTTGTTCGATCATTTTTTTGGAAATATCCACCCCTAATACATAAGAAGCTTTATTCTCCAAGCAATATCTTACAAACTCTCCAGTTCCACATCCCAAGTCTAAAACAGTTTTACCTTCCAAACAGGAAATAGCTGATTTTACTGCCGGTTGTTCGATGAAGTCATTGTATGTTATTCCACTTTCACGAAGCTTTTTATATTCATTAAAAAACGTTGGATTATCATAGATATTTTGCTTCAATACAATCCCCTCCCCCTTTACACATTTCCTACCTATCCAGATCAACCTAAACGGGATTCTTAACATTAAACGGATTTCTCTTGTAATGGGGTACCGCCAACATTTCGGAAATTTTGTACGGTAAGTGAGTTCTGACAAGAAAATTTCATGTTTTGTTTACGCTAAGACAACCAAAAATGATTTTTGTCTGTGTCGATGAAATTTTGTTTTTAAGAGTGCGTTTTAGTGTAACCCATTAATTCACCGTCGCTTTTATCAAATTCGGTTGTTTTTGCAATAACAAAAGCCACCTTAAAATAAAAAATGAATAAAAAAAAAAAATGATGGTTATTATAAAAATAAAAGTAGGTGGTGCAAAGATGAAATATTATTTTATGGTAATCACATTATTTTCTTGTTTATTCATTAGCACAGGTTTTATTTCCGCAGATGAAACACATAAAAATAATGTAAATCAATCAGCAACAGATAAAGATATTAAACTTACAGTGGATAATTATTCCGTAAACGGACACGAACTAATCGTGAACTTTACTGTACAGACAAATGGATCTAACCATATCGACAAAACTTCAAGTTTAATTGAAACCCCAGATGTTTTTATTGACAAAAAGCGAATAAATGAGGGAAGTACTCAATGGTATAAAAAAGTCAACAATCAAAAATATCAAGGAACAGTAAAATTAGACATGCCTAACACAAAAGATAAACCATTTAGTGTGAAATTTAATACTGACGTTATATTAGATAAAGAAGGACAATGGACCGTAGATTTTAAAGTTGAATAAAACGCATAGGCTGTCCCGAAAGTTTAAAGTAAATTTTAACTAATAAATTCAATGTTAAATAGATAACATCCCGCACCACTTTTTTAGTGATACGGGATGTTTTTTTTGGGATTTAATCAACTCAGGCGAACCTTTTGAGACAGCATCTTATAAAATAACAATGTTAGTTATCAATCATAAAAGTATAAATATACACTGCTATCATTGGTGCCTGGTTGTTCTAATTTCGCATAAATTTCAAGATCATTATCCGAACCATCTTTCCAACCACTTATATCGTAGATTGTTAAGTCTTGTTCTCCACAATAACGTTTCTTTTGACTAATTTGATCATTTGCATTATTTGGATCATATTCCCATAATGAAAATGTATAGCAGTTAGCAGAAGAAATATTTCTAACACGAACTTGGGCATTCCCACCTTCACTCGTAACCCAACCGCTACTAGTACTTCCGCCAACATAAAGGCTCACTTCATCAGAACCTTTAAATTGCCAACCAGAAGGATCACTTAATGCGGTATTCTTAGAAGATATAGGTGCTAGATTATCAGTAGAAGCAAATGCAGAAGTCGGAACTAATAAGGCAATAAGTGATGCAAGAACAAACACTTTAAACTTTTTCATAGTAACATCTCCCTAAACTTTAAATTGTGATTCGTCTTACAAACATAGAAAATCATGTTGTATGACAATAGCCTCCTTTCATTTTAGGTGTTGTATTAGTACTTCGACGTATTATTGTAATATTCCTGCAATTATATTAAAACAAACTTGAATATTTATAACTTTGATTCAATAAGTACCCCCTACATCTATTTTTATATCTTTTTATTATAAAAACACCCCCTTTATAGTCATATCCATAGGAAAAAACGTGTGCAACTTTTTTAAAAATGATTAAACTTTATTAATAAATCACACGCAATCAGGCACCAAAAACGGTCGTTTATGGAACTAGGGATTAATCCTTTGGAAAATAATCCTTTTCTATTTATTTCAGGAACCAAAACCCATTCCCAAAATCAAAGTTACATTTTTAGTTACTTATACCGTTTTTGGTGCTAATATTAGTTTATAAACCACTTAAAATAGGTTAAGCTAAATATGTTACTATTGCCCCCAAACCCTGCACCAAGTATTACAAAAAAAGATACGAAAGAAGGGAATAGAAGAGCAAAGAAATATCCTGTATGAATAAGTGTCACCTTCATAAAAGCCACCTTCCCCTTTGTATTGCGTACACTCAGAGTCAAATTAATATCTGAAGTCTATTTCGTAAAAAAGAAATGCATGATACCGATCATAATCACGAAAATTAACATACCTAAACTAATGACACCAATACCCATTCCCAACCAAGAACCAATTATAAATGATGTCAAAAGAACTGCTAAAAAAGCTATGAAACAAATTAGGAATGACCTACTATTGTTTTGTTTTAAAATTCTAGAAATAATAAAAACGACTACATTTATTACAAATCCTAAGCCAATAGGAAATAAAATATCCATTGTAAAACTCCACTTTCTTTTATGATTACACAAATAGTTTTTAAATCGTCATCAATTGATAATTTTAGTTTAAAATTCCCTTTAAAACAACGCGTTGAGCCGGACCTAAAAACGTAATAGTTTCAACAGTAAGTTCATAGTGCACGTCATCAATGAGTAAGTCAGAAACTTTATTACTTGTTATATTTTTAACAATAAATATTGTCTGAACTTTTTTCCCTTCTTTTTCAAGATGTGATACGACTTCTTCATGAAATTTCTTAGGTTCCTTATACCACTTATGCCATGTATCTAACTCAAAACGGATTTCGTTACCTTTACTAAGGAATTTCCTTATTTGATTTAACACAAATCGTCACCCCTTTCCGTTGTTAAAAGACTTTCAACTAACCTGTGGCGTTAGTGTTTCACAATATCTAGTTAAATTCTAACATAAAATTCTTGGTTATCATTTTCACATTTAATTCACTCTATCTAAAGTATTTATTCTATATACGAGAAGCTCGCAATTAAAGTTATTGAAAAACTTGTTATTAAAATAAATTCGCACAGTGAATTCATTTTGAATTACTGTGCGAATTTGTATGAGAAGGATAGTATGCACTGCTAAACGGAAAATCTACATAGCTACATCTCGTTATAATGGTCCATTGTTTGTATTTCGAACCTTATTTATTTGGACGAACATCAACTATCGGTAACGGTTTTTTGGCCGGTCCTTCCAATACATCCCCTTTATAACTGAACCTTGATCCATGACATGGGCAATCCCAGGTTCGATCTCCAGAATTCCATTCTACTTCACATTTCATATGGGTGCAGGTTGTATCTAATGCGTATACTTTATTATCCTTATCTTTATACACTCCTGCACGTTTTCCGTTTATTCTCGTTACAGTAGCATCACCTGCAGATAGTTCTTCGATACCTCTATGGCCAAATTCTAACTTGCCTTTTATCATATGCTTGGCTACATCTGCATTAATACTTGTAAATTTCCTTAGAGTAGGATCCGCTTGGAATCTAGTAGGTGAATATAAATCCTCATATTTACTTTTTCCGTGAACGACTTTATCCGTTAGTATTTTTGCTGCAATCGTACCATTCGTCATCCCCCACTTTCGGAATCCGGTTGCAACAAATACATTTTCCTCTCCTTCCGTGGCTTGTCCAATATACGGAAGTTTATCAATTGTTGTTAAGTCTTGTGCTGACCACCTATACGGTATTTCTTCAACTTCAAACATATTATTGGCAAAATCTTTTAATGCATTATAATGTTCAATCGTTGACTTTCCTTGTCCAGTCTTATGGTTTTCTCCACCAATAAGCCATAACCTTTCACCATTCAATGTAGTAGTTCTAATTGACCTTGTAGGTGACTCCGCATTAATATACATTCCACCAGGAAACTCCTGCTTCATTTTCGCTCCCAAAACATAGGAGCGCTCTGGGTACATTCGGGCAAAATAAAAACTTTGTCTATCATAAAAAGGGAAATGTGAAGCAACAACTACATGCTCACATGTGACTCGATTCCCCTCCTTTGTGATAATTGATGGATTTTTATTATATTCCACATCAATAGCTGTTGTGTTTTCGAAAAACTGGACCCCATTGTTCTTAGCTTCCTCTACTAATTCCGTTAAATATTTCAATGGATGGAATTGCGCTTGATTCTTCATGACGAGTGCAGATTTCAGCGGCACATCCAAAGGAATATCATCAAGTAAATCACTATCAATTTCTAATTGATCATATGCTTTTTTCTCAGTTTCTAATTGTGATATGTAGTCGTCTGAATTCGTATAAATGTATGCATCCTCTTTTGTATAATCACAATTGATTCCCAGTTCATCTATATGTTTTTCTATTAATTCTTTTGCTTCTGTCGTAGCCTGGTAATACTGCAATGCTTTCTCTAGGCCAAAATGCTGTATGAATTCATCGTAAATAATTCCATGTTGAGCGGTAATTTTAGCTGTTGTATGTCCTGTTGTTCCATTTAAAAGCTCATCAGCATCTAATAAAGTAACCTTAACATTTTGTTTAGACAATAAATATGCTGTGGTAATACCAGCTATGCCACCTCCAACAATCCCCACTTCCGTACGAATCGATTCTTGTAACTGAGAAAAATGAGGTAGTTGTTTCACAGAGTCTCGCCAGTAAGATTCCGGGTATTCTGGAATTTTTGGTTGCTCTACCATTTTAATCGCTCCTTTTACTCTAGATACGATTAGTATTACCAGATATAGAAAATACATGACGTTAGTGAAATAGTTTTCTTTTTACTTGATAACATGTAATAATTAGAGTAGGACTTGCTTGAAATAGGGAGGATATCAATATGAGAATACATGGTATAATCCACGGGAGAGTGCAAGGGGTAGGATTTCGATTTTCCGCAAAACAATACGCTGTTAAGCACAATCTTTGCGGCTGGGTAAAAAATAAGCTTGATGGAACGGTTGAAATCGAAGTAGAAGGAAAAAAGAGTGAAATGGATTCCTTTCTAAGTGAGCTAAAAAGGGGCTTTCATCCAGCGATAAAGGTTACAGATATGATCCTAACTCCCTTAGACAAAGAAGTAGGATATCAAGAATTTCATATAAAACACTAAAACCGCTACCCAAGTAGCGGTTTCTCTAAATCACTCTTCGAAAAATTTACGGTTTAGAGCAATATATTCATTCTCTTCTTCCGGTACTTCGTCTTCCATATAGATCGCTTCAACCGGACATACTGCTTCACACGCACCACAATCTATACAAATATCAGGATCGATATAAAACATATCTTTTCCTTCTTCAATGCAATCAACCGGACATACTTCTACACATTCACCCGCTTTTTCTGTTTTACAGGGTGATGTAATTACAAAAGCCATGTGGACCCCTCCTTGTATCAACAATTAACCTCAATAATGGCATAATATAGTAATTATATACTACCGAACATCCTATTTTCTTTCAAGTATTTAATCGTATATTCACCTTTTTGTAACTTCTCATTCCTTTTAAATGTTTCCATTAACTGTAGTTTATGTAGGTTAGGACAAAAAAATAACAGGCCACATCAGCCTGTTATTTTACTTCCTTAAAGTATTCTTTTAGAAAACCGCCAATACGATCACTATTATCGATGATAAAATAAAACTCATCTGTTTCATTTTTAACATCGTATTTTTTTCCAGGCGTTAATTTATTATGAACGATAAATTTTTTCGCATCTGCGTGAACACATTCAATCTGTTTAATGGTTGATTTTGTATCCCAGTTATAATGAATCATTTTAATTTTCCTCCAATTTATGCATTTCAACTATTGTTTTTAAATAAATATAAGTAATGACCGTATCCCTCTTCCTCCATCTGTTCCTTTGGAATAAAGCGCATCGCAGCAGAGTTCATACAATACCGTAAGCCGCCTTGATCAGTTGGGCCATCATCAAATACATGTCCAAGATGTGAATCAGCTGTTTTACTACGTATTTCCGTACGGATCATTCCATGGGATGTATCCGTATTCTCTTCTATCTCATAGCGATCAATTGGCTTCGTAAAGCTTGGCCATCCGCACCCAGCATCATATTGATCAGTTGAAGAAAATAAAGGTTTGCCAGATACGACATCGACATAAATTCCTTCCTCTTCATTATTCCAATATTCATTTTGGAATGGTTGCTCCGTGCCATTTTCCTGTGTCACATGGTATTGAATGGGAGTTAGTTGTTCTGTTAAATTACCTTTATCCATTTTCCAATTTTTTTTAATAAAATCCTCTCTTCCAGATCCCTTCTTGTATAAACGGTAATGGAATGATTGCTTTTTGTAATAGTCCTGATGTTGCTCTTCAGCCTCATAAAATGGTTTAGCTGGAAGGATTTTTGTTACGATGGGCTTAGAGAACTTTCCACTACGATCGAGTTTTTCCTTCGAACGCTCAGCAATTTGTTTTTGATTATCATTGTGATAAAAAATCGCTGTTTGGTACGATTCTCCCCGGTCATTAAATTGACCTCCTGGGTCTGTTGGATCAATTTGCTGCCAAAAAGTCTCTACTAGGTATTCATAAGGAATAACTTCAGGGTTAAATGTAATTTGAACTGCTTCTACATGCCCTGTCGTATTCGAGCATACTTGTTCATAGGTTGGGTTCTCGATCGATCCACCTGTATATCCAGAAACAACGTCAATGATACCAGGACGTTGATCAAACGGTTCTACCATACACCAAAAACACCCACCTGCAAATGTTGCTATTTCAGTTGTAGCCATGTCACTACCTCCAAATATAAGAATTCTATCTTCATTTTTCACGTTTTTGCTTTAAAAATCAAGTGGGGTGTTTTGTTTTATATAAATAATTTGGGTGTAGAGTCTCCATTACCGCTTCTTTTCTTTTTCTTAATGGTATCTTCACTAGACTTTTGACTTGGAGAATAACTCGAACTTTCTAACATGCTTTCCAATTCATCCTTCGAACTCTCCGTGAGTGAACTCTCTAGGCTTAAGCTTTCTAATGTTGAACTTTCTGCTTCACTTCCATCTTCATCTGTACTTTCATAATCCTTTAGAGCTTTCATCATTTTAAACATCGCAGGTAAATTCTTTACCATTGGTCCATATTGTTGAACAACTGGTGCTGTCTGTTCTACCATTTTTAATACCTGTTGAACATTATTGAGCGTGTTAGATAATCCTCCAACACTATTGGCAGCCGTTCCTGTAACAGAAGAATTGGGTTGTAAAAAACGTTGAATAATTCCTTGCAAACCACCCTGTGGCATTTGATTCATTTGATTCATTGTGTGGTGTGGAAACATAAAATTTCCTGGTCCCATACCACCTTGGAAGTTTGTTGGTCTCTGTGGTGGAAAAACCATATTTATTCCCCTCCCCCATTAAAATTTAGCACACTATATTATTCATTAATCTTCAACTATTATTATATGTTTCCTTCTTATTGTACGAAGAACGAAGTAAATGGGTGTAGGCGAAAATAACGGTATGCAAATTATTTATAAACAATTAGGAAATATGATCAAAAGCCAGCACATATTTCCCGGGCAACCGCAAGAAACAACATTTTTTATGATAATAAGTACAAAAGGAGTCGAAAAAGTTCGAAAAATATAAAAAATATTATTTTATCCTCCACTTTTTACAGTTGATTAAAGAACGAATGTTCGTGTATAATAATATGGGAGGTGTTCCAATGGTCAATGATAGAGGTTCAATTAAATGGACATCCTTAATGCTCCCAGAGCATGTAGAGCTGTTAAGGGGAATACATGAAAGCAATAAAAAAGTAACTAAACCTATTTTAGATGAACAGGAAATAGAACATATAAATCAACAATTAATTCATGCTGATGAACAAGGAAGTACTATTGAAGTGTCCGTATATGAAGATGGGATTATACAAAAATATTCAGGATCGGTTCAAATCAATAAAATGGAAAAAACAATCAAATTAAATCGTCATACCTTTTCATTTGAAAATATTCTTTCTGTGGAATAAAAAGCAGCCCTCACATGATAAGGATTTAGCTAAAAAGAAAATACGATCACAAAACAGCTAATTAGCAATATGAAGTAGTAAGCAGAAACGCTCAGAAAAAATCTGAGCGTTTTAAACATCATATGTAAATCCTCTTGTTCAGCGAAATATCTTACAGAGAAACAATATGTTTTATCTATATTTCCATTTTACGTAACCTTTTAGGATTGTGAATTTGTATCCACTTTTCAGACTCATTTATCATCCAATTTCCGAACTCCTCTAAAAAGTCAATTATATTATTTGGGTTTCCTACAGGGTTAATCGCATATTTAAGTGCGAGTTTCATGTTAGATTCTTTCTCTGGATAGTATTTAGAAAATACTTTGTATGCCGGGAATAAATCTCTTGTATATCGATGCTCTTTCTCTATTACAAGTGCTAGCCCTGCCCTAACTATGATTTTCATAATCCAACCACAACAATCTAAAATATCTTCAATATCCTCATTACCAACAAGGTCCTCTTTTGCCTGGTTAACTTGATTTTTCAAATTGATAAGATGTTCATTACCGAGTGTTTTATCTGCTTTAAAATGAGGTAAATAATCCTTTATATCTTCCCCAAATACACAAACACTATGTGTCTTTATCATAAATGGAATTATTGAAAACGTAGTAGTATTCAATATCTCTTGAATGTGATAGAAACTAAATTCCACTCCATTAATACAATTGTATTTTTTGTTCAATTCATATTCAATCTTGTCCACCCACATCATATCTGTAACAATTGTATTGTTGTTCGTAATTGCGATTGTATCTAAATCTGAAACACTTTTTATACCTAGTCCACGAGGGATTGAACCCCTAATATATATACTATGTAAATTTTCTTTTAAATGAATTTGGTAATTTTCTATTACCTCTTCGATCACCTTGCAAAATTCAGAGTTTATATTACTTAACTTTGAATTATTTATTATATAACCTTTAGCATCTGTTTGACAAAAACTCCCTATATTCTTTATTTGCGTCAACGAATCTCCCCTTTGCTTGCATAAATTTCTTTACTATCATATTTTCAAATTAAAGTACTTCCAAAATCGGGATGGTATCATCAAACTAAATGTTCAACTATAATCGACTTGTTAAGCTATTGTAGCCGTTCATTTAAGTAAATTGAATTACAATATAAAAATTAAAAGACCCTACTAAATATATTTGGATAATCAACAACTAACCCATTGGAATCGACACTAATTATTGTCTCATAATCATAACAACGATATTTGAAATATCTTAATTCACCTTCTTTACGAATGTAATGATAGGATTGGGGTACCTTTTTTATTTCTAAAGATGGAACTGATATATAGACCATATGAAAGTATTTTATTTGATTAATTCTCCAATTAATTCTATTAATTGGTAAAGAGTTGGAAAAAGGAGTAGCTGAAATATCTATGTCAATGGCACCATTAAGACTTCCAATTATTTCTCCATCACTATTAAACCAGTTTCCTTCTCGATCAGTATGTAATTCTAATCTATCAATATTATCAACATTAATACTTAGCTTCTTAGTTAGCCAGTGTTTATCTAATTCAACGTTGTAATCCAAATTATGAGCATTATCCGTTTTTTCATCTACGTATATTACTGTACTTTGAACAACGAGATTTTCGGTGGTCCTCTTTAAGGTAAGGTACTCGCAACCAAATAGTTCATCGTTATTCCAAACTACTTTTTTACCCATGTACATCCCCCCAATAATTTCTTGGTGCTTTTATACCCTTCGCATGAACTCCTATGTGATTCTTCACATCACATATTAACATAAATCCCTTCAAACTTCTGAGTCATTATTATTTTCTGCAATATAGATAGGTTTTTACATATAGAGCATCGACCGTTGTACATAAATTGAACAGTTAATAACCATTATGATATTAAAACAATTAATATATCAACAAAAACAGGGATGCTAACCACATCATGGATAGCATCCCTGTTTCAAAATATACTATTAATTCATTGAATAGCCCTTCTAATCCTTCTCAACTTGTTGATACACATCCCATAAATCATCAAACACAGTGATGGCATTCATAAAAGGACTATATAACTCCAAGTAATTACTGACTTCATCATAGGAGGTTGCATGTTTAGGAAAATTGTGATCCTGAAACATCCAGTCTGCTAGCTTACTTTGATCATCTGGTGTTTTCTTTCCGCGATAGGACATCATAAAATGATAAAAAGATCTCAAATGCTTCTCCTCCTTATTAAACCGTATCCTGATTCATAAATTCTTCATGCTTCGCAAGTTTTTTGCGATAAACAACACCGGAAAAATAAATACTCACTTCATACAAAATAATTAAAGGAATGGCAATAAGTATTGGAAGTATCAAATCCGGTGGTGTTACCATTGTTCCAATAATGATTAACACAAAGTAGGCATATTTTCGTGTTTTTCGCATAAATTCTGGTGTTAAAATACCCAAACTAGTTAAGAACATGGAAATAATCGGAATTTCGAATAATATTGCAAACGGGAGTGTTACACGCAGCACAAATTTAAAATACTTCTCCGTTGTAAACATTTCATTAAACATACCTTCACTTAAACTTAACAAGAAAGGTAATATTAAATGAATAAACATGATGTAGCCAAATACTAATCCTGCAATAAATAAAAGGAATATTGCTGGAATATATGGTAAAGAAGCTTTACGCTCACTAGGAGTCAATGCCGGTTTAATAAACGCCCAAACTTGGTAAGCTAGCATTGGGAGAGTACCAACTAGAGCAACCAAACCAGCTATAGTGAAATACAACCAAACTGCTTCACCTGGGCTTAAGATACTTAATTCAAACTCTAAATTCGCTGTAAAGAATTGATAAATTTCCTCAACATAGATAAATCCAACCACAAAAAACGAAACGAAAAAAATCATTGTGACAATTAATCTATTTCTTAATTCGGAAAGATGCCCTGTAAGATTCATTTCCTTATCATTTACTTCCTTGCCTTTACGTACCATTACTCACACTCCTACTAATAAACAAAAGCTACATACAATACTTTTCTTAATCAAACTGATATTACCGGTCTTTTGAACAATATCTAAAGGCGATAAACATAAAAGAAGATGCAAGGTTTTATCCCTTACACCTTTCATGTTAAATCTAACATTATAAACAACTACTTAGAACATTATTTCCTAGTGGATGTGTGATCATCTTGTCTAGACTTTGATGAATCTCCATCTACAATATCTTTGGTAGCATTTTTAAATTCTTTTAAGGAAGAACCAAATGCCTTTCCTATTTCTGGTAGTTTTGATGGTCCAAAAATAACCAAAGCAACAATAAGTATTAAAATTAACCCTGGGACACCAATGCTACTAAACATATACGTTCACTCCCAAAGACTTATTTATTTTCTTTACCTTGAACAATATCTTTTGCATCTTTAATTTCATCGGAGACATCATCTGTTAGATCTTTTGTAGAATTTTTAAATTCCTTTAATGTTTGCCCTGCAGCCTTTCCGATTTCTGGAAGTTTTTTCGGGCCAAAAATAACAAGTGCAATAATTAGTATTAATATTAAACCTGGAAAACCGATACTAGAAAACATAGAAACACCTTCTTTATATAATTAACTTCATTATAATGCAAATGGCATGATCCATCTATGTAATATAAAAAAATACATATAATGTTCATATTTTTGCTATTCCTTGTTTCATTCTAACATGTTCATCCTATCTTTCACAACAACCCAGAAAGGAACTTTGCTTTCTCATAATCAGCGGGCTTATTCATATTGAAGAAATGATTTTCCAATTGGCTTGAAGGTATCGTAGTAAACTCCTCCATAAATTTTACATTTATATGATTAAATAATTTCCTTATACTCAACTGATCACGATTTAACAAGTGTTGAATATGTGGTAGTACATCCCTCTTAAACACACCCGAAACCGGATGAATCCGTCCTTGATATACTGGGATAATTGCATCATGACTACCTATATTATTAATTAGATAGCGATAAACTTTTGAATCAACGAATGGCATGTCACAAGCAGCAATTACGTAATAGTCTGCTTTTATATAATATAACGCTGCTTCCATTCCCGCCAATGGGCCTTTATTGTTAAATCGATCATTTATAATTGGGACAGAAAGAAAATCATAATCCTTATTATTATTCGCGCTAACTACAATCTCGTCACTACATCGTTCCAGTTGTTTAATAATAGACTCAATCACCGTCTTACCGTTTAATTTCAATAACGATTTATTGGTCCCCATTCGAGAAGAATTCCCACCTGATAGAACCACACTGCAAACCTTCATATCAATCCCCCATATACATTTTAGTTTCGATCATATTGTAAAAAGTAATAGTCATATGGGTTATTTTCGTTTCTCTCCCCTTTTACTTTCGAGGTTAGCTCCCAATCCGATAAGGAGAAAGTTGGGAAGTATGTATCCCCGGAAAAATCATAATCAATCCAAGTGATATACATTCTATCAGCATATGGTAATAGTTGCTCAAATAGTACTGCGCCACCAATAACGAAATACTCCTCATTTGGATTTTGATTATTCCATTCAACAATCGTTTCGATATCACGAATAACTTCAACAGATTCTGGAAAAGAAATTTGGTTACGTGATAAGACGACATTCCTTCGTTTAGGAAGTGCTCTACCAATTGAATCAAACGTCTTTCTTCCCATAATAATCGTATTCCCAACTGTTAGTTCTTTAAAAAATTTTAAATCATTGGGTAAGCGCCATGGTAGATCATTATTTACTCCAATAACTTGATTACGGTCCATTGCTACTAATAGTGAAATCAACTGAATCCCTCCTCTACCCTAGATTAATATTTTATACTGCAATTGGAGCTTTAATTGTTGGATGTGGATTGTAGCCAATGATTTCAAAGTCACTTAATTCCAAATCAAAAATCGATTCTTTTTCCTTGTTAATTTGTAACTTAGGCATTGTACGTATGTCCCGACCTAACTGAGTCTTTACTTGTTCGATATGGTTGGAATAAATATGCGCATCACCGAATGTATGAACAAATTCACCAACCTCAAGGTCACATTCATGTGCGATTATATGCGTTAACAATGCATAACTAGCAATATTAAAAGGTACACCTAAGAATACATCTGCACTACGTTGGTATAATTGACATGAAAGTTTTCCTTCCGCTACATAAAATTGAAATAAAGTATGACACGGAGGTAGAGCCATGGTTGGAATATCTTCTGGATTCCAAGCGGAAACGATGTGTCTTCTAGAATCCGGTTTTGTTTGAATGGAGTGAATGACGTCTTTTAATTGATCAATTGTTTCATTTCGAGACGTTCGCCAGTCACGCCACTGTTTCCCATACACAGATCCTAAGTCTCCAAATTTAGTTGCAAAGGCATCATCTTCTAGAATTTTTTTCTTAAATATCTCCATTTGATGATCGTATTGCTTTTTAAAATGTTCATCCGTTTGACTGCGGTTACCGAAGTCATTCATATCTGGACCATGATATTCTGCACTTTCTATCCACTTCTTAAAAGCCCATTCATTCCAAATATTATTATTATTTTGCAGTAAGTAACGAATATTTGTATCACCTTTTATAAACCACAATAGCTCACTTGCTACTAAGCGGAAAGGGACTTTCTTCGTGGTCAGTAACGGAAATCCTTGCTGCAAATCAAATCGCATTTGATGTCCAAAAACCGAATAAGTTCCAGTATTTGTACGGTCTTCTTTTTTCGTTCCCGTATTTAAAATATGCGTACATAAGTCTAGATAAGCTTGTTCACCAGTGTTCATCTATTTATCCCCCATAATGAATATCTTTTATTCATCTTATTGTAACATAAACGTAATTCATAAAAATAATTTTTTAGCCATAAATCTAGTTAAGAAGATTCAATAAAGAAAGGGGATAAAAGCATGCTAAACGGTACTGTGGAACGAATTGCCAAGCATACGTTTCTTTATAGCTATGTCATTAGTCAGCCGTTCGCAGTTTATGTAGATGCGTATCCAGTCCTTCAAAACAAGATATTGCTTGAAGCAGAAGAAATAAAATTTGGAGACCATGGTGAAAGCGTTAAAGTCCTTCAGCAAAAATTAAATAAATTATCCTATTATGATGATGAAATTGATGGTGATTTAGGTCTATTAACGGAACATGCCTTAAAAAAGTTTCAAAATGATCACAATATCGAAATCACTGGCCAAGGTGATCAAGAAACAATCTATGCGTTGATTCAAGTTGAACTAAAAGAACATTTAAAGAAACTGGACCATTTATCAGAGTCGATCTACCCTGGTTTGCATAGTGAAGATGTAAAAATTGTTCAGGAGTCTTTACAGTTTTTTGGGTATTACGAAGGAAAAATTGATGGCATATATGGGCCACTCACTAAAAAAGCACTGGAAAAAGCCGAGGAAGAACATGATATGGATTTAGTTAATGAAGTAACGGCCGAAAGCCTATCAACTCTGTATGAAACAGAACAACAAGAAGTAGAAGAAGAGATAAACAATTCCTCTTCTAAAAAGGAAAGTGAAAATGTTCAAAAAGTTGAAGTTAAAGGATCTAATCACAAGAATGTCATTCAGTTAGCACAATCATTGATTGGCACTCCGTATGTTTGGGGAGGTACATCACGTAATGGATTTGATTGCAGTGGGTTTTTACAGTATATATTTAAAGAACAAAATATAGAAATTCCAAGAACCGTTAATGACATTTGGAATTTTGGCTCACATGTTGACGCTCCATCAGTAGGTGATCTCGTATTTTTTGAAACATATAAACCAGGTCCTTCCCATGCGGGTATTTATATTGGTAATGGAAAATTTATTCACGCTGGTACATCGAATGGCGTAACAACAGATGAACTAAACAGTTCATATTGGCAACAGCGATACCTAGGTGCAAAGCGAGTTCATTAGGAATCATATATTTATTTATGTTATGCAGCTTTGCTATTTGTTGTGAATAAACATATTTATAGTTCACATACTAACCTTACACGATTATGTAGGGTGGTGTTAAAAATGGCTGGTTTATTAGTTAAATTACTTGTATGTCCGATAGGTATTATTATTGCTTCATGGATATTTCCTAACGTTAATTATGCTTATTGGTATCAACCAATTGTATTAGGTGTGATACTTGCCTTCATTGGTTATTTTATGGAAATACTGATCCTCCGTGAAGATACCAATTGGTTAAGTATCTTTATGGACTTTATAGCATCAACTGTTATTGTTTACTTTGGTACCATGTTATTTGTTAATGCAGAAATCACGATTTTAGGGGCTGTATTAACAGGTGCTTTATTAGCAGTAACTGAAATATTTCAGCATAATTGGTTAATAAATAGTGGTAGAGCCAAAAAAGAAACAGTTTATGAATAAGATAAATCCTTAAATAAAAACTTTTATTTCTATCCATTAATGAAGAAAAGCAGTATGCAGGAATTACCCAGCATACTGCTTTTTTACCATTCCATCTTAAATTGATTTAAATATTTTTTCATGAACAAGTGTCGTTGTTCTGCAATATTTTTCGCAGTAGTCGTATGCATTAAATCACATAACTTCAATAATTTATCATAAAAATGTTGAATCGAAGTAGCACTCCGTTCTGTCTCATCATCATGATAAATTAATTGTCCATTGGCTCCACCGTAAGCAAATGTCCTTGCAATACCAATTGCACCAATGGCATCTATCCGATCGGCATCTTGTACTATTTTTCCTTCTATTGTTTGAGGAATTTTCCCTTTGCTATAGGACACATCTTCAATAGCTCTGTTTATCATCTTAACTTGCTCTTTCGTTAAACTTACCTCAAGTAAAAATTGATTCATGTCATCTAACGCTTTCTCTCTATTTAAGAATAACTTCTTATCCCCTACGTCATGTAGCCAGGCAGCAGCTTCACTTATAAATTCATCGGCCTCTTCTTTTTCTGCTATTTCTCTCGCCAATCGAGCGACACGTTTCATATGAAAGTAATCATGTCCTGTAGCATCATTCGAAAAAAGTTCATGAACATAGATTTTGATCTTTTCTAATTGCTCTTGTTGTGTCATTTAGAATAAACCTACTGCTTTCCCATCATCGCTTACATCCATATTTAAAGCAGCAGGTTTCTTCGGAAGTCCAGGCATTGTCATAACATCACCTGTTAAAACAACTAGAAATCCTGCACCAACAGATGGACGTATTTCCCGAATGGAAATAGAAAAGCCTTTTGGTCTACCTACTAAAGATGGATCATCCGATAAAGAATATTGGGTTTTCGCCATACAAACAGGCATATTCGACCAACCTTGTTCATCGTAAAGTGTTATTTGTTTTTTGGCTTTTGCAGATAATTCAATATCATCTGCTCCATACACTTTTTGCGCAATCTTACGAATTTTATTTTCTATTGAATCATCTAATTCATACAAGCGCTGAAAATTATGATCCGTTGATTGGGTTTTTTGAATAACTTTTTCTGCTAATTCAATCCCACCATTACCGCCATTTGCCCAAACCTCTGTTAAAGCAACTTCGATTCCTCGGGATTCACACCATGACTGAATCAAACGTGTTTCCGCATCCGTGTCAGTAGGAAATTTATTTATCGCTACTACATAAGGAAGCCCAAACGTTTCAATGGTTTCGATATGTTTAGCTAGATTTTCCATTCCCACTTCTAATGCTTCCACATTTTCTTCAGTTAGATTATCTTTTGCTACTCCACCGTGCATCTTTAGCGCTCGAACAGTAGCTACAATGACAACAGCATCTGGTTCAAAATTACCAGCTCGTGTTTTAATGTCTAGGAATTTCTCAGCTCCTAAATCCGCTCCAAATCCTGCTTCTGTTACCACATAGTCACCCAATTTAGCAGCAGTTTTTGTAGCAATCAAACTATTACAACCATGCGCAATATTAGCAAATGGCCCTCCATGTATAATTGCAGGAGTATTTTCCGTTGTTTGAACTAAGTTCGGCTTTATTGCATCTTTCAGTAATAAAGTTAAAGCGCCTTCTACTTTCAAGTCTTTAACTGTCACTGGCTCTTCCTCATATGTATAGCCTACTACAATGTTGGAAATTCTTTCTTTCAAATCGTTTAAATTATTTGCTAAACAAAGAATAGCCATTATTTCTGATGCTACCGTAATGTTAAAGCCATCTTCTCTAGGTACTCCTCGTAATGGACCACCTAGTCCAACTACAACTTGTCGTAGTGCACGATCATTCATATCCATGACACGCTTCCATTCAATTCTTCGTGGATCTATGTTTAGTTCATTCCCTCGATGGATATGATTATCAATCATTGCAGCTAAAGCATTATTTGCACTTGTAATGGCATGTAAATCACCAGTAAAATGCAAATTAATATCCTCCATCGGGAGAACTTGAGAATATCCACCTCCAGCTGCTCCACCTTTGATACCCATTACTGGACCAAGGGAAGGCTCTCTTAAGGCAATAACTGCTTTTTTTCCTGTTTTGTTTAACGCTTGCCCAAGACCTACGGTTACCGTTGATTTTCCTTCGCCAGCTGGGGTTGGATTAATGGAAGTTACTAATACAATTTTACCATCTGGCTTATCCGATAACTTTTCAACAATTTGATCAGAAAGTTTCGCTTTTGTGTGACCGTATGGCTCCCAATCATTCTCCGACAAGCCCAGACTTTGAGCAATGTCCTTAATTGGTTTTAATGTCGCCCTTTGTGCGATTTCGATATCTGTCAGCAATGTGAATCCTCCTTTTTACCACTAAGATAATATAAGTTTAACGCATTATGTATATTTTGAACATATCTACACATACTTTTATTAAACGCTTTCTTATGAAAGCAAGTGCTTCATTTTATTGTACAATTTTTAACTAATAATTCAGTTTAGTTAAATAATAATTTCTTGACTGTGACAATAAAATAAGCTATATTAAACACAAGCAATGAAGATTTGGGTCATGAAAGAACGGCAACTTCTATAGAAGTGGATGATTTTTGATCCAACCTTCTATGGAAAGTTGCCTTTTTTATTTCGTTAAATCTGATTTGTATTAACACGTTTTACGTGAAAGTTTTTAGGAGGAATTAGTTAGATGGAAAACGGAGTAGTAAAATGGTTCAATGCAGAAAAGGGTTATGGTTTTATTCAAGTTGAAGATGGTAACGATGTATTCGTGCATTATTCAGCAATCCAAGGTGAAGGATTCAAAACCCTTGAAGAAGGACAGGAAGTAAGCTTCGAAATTGTTGAAGGTGAACGTGGTCCACAAGCAGCTAACGTTGAAAAGAAATAAAATACAATAAAAATAAAGAAGCATATAAAAGCGGTAATCTTTTGGATTACCGCTTTTTTTGATGAACAAGTTTGCACTTTCATTTAAGGTTTAGATAAAGTAGCCTTTGCCAGCGCCTTCTCCTCACTAGGTATTCTTATCTTTAGTAACAGTATGTGTAGTAGAGGAAATGTAACTGCTGATAAATAAGCACCAAACAGCATAGGAATAATGAACAATTCAACAGCAACAATTACATAGTTCGGATGTTTAACATATTTATATGGTCCCTTTTTTATTAAAGCCACTCTTGGTAGTACGATGATTTTCGTATTCCAAAACCTTCCCAACGTATGGATACACCAAATTCTTCCTAGTTGAGCCAACACAAAAATAAAAAAGAACAAATAATTTAATTGATGGTACGATCGATCTTGAATCAATACCTCTATCAATATCGATAGGAAGAATAAAATATGTAGGTAGATAAACCATTTGTAGTGGGCTTCCCCTTTTTCAATTCCCCCCCTTGCTTTCATCCATCTTTCGTTCCGCTTCGCAATAACTAATTCAACAAGTCGTTGACAAATAATGAAAAATATTAAAATCCACATCCACGTCGTCATTATCATCAATTCCAATCTAACATTAATAATTCAGAACTAAATCCTGGTCCTAATGCTGAAATAATACTTTTTTCATTCCTTGGAACATATCCCTTCATCCATTTATCTAAAACATAAATTACGGTAGGTGAGGACATGTTTCCATGATTAGCTAATACTTCGTTGGAGTATTTTAGTTTTTCTTCTGGTATAGCGAACGATTCTTCCATTGCATCAAGCACTTTTTTCCCTCCTGGATGTGCAATAAAGGAATGGAGTTGTTCAGGCGTTTTATTTGTTCGTTTCAAAAATGAAGTTACATGATCCTTCCAAATCGTTCTTACTTGTGCAGGAATGCTTTTGGAAAAAACCACTTCAAATCCTAAATTTGTAATCTTCCATCCCATGATTGACATACTATCCTTTTGCGTATAGGAGCTTGTCTTCACTATCGTAGGTATTGTCGTTCGGGTTTTATGAATATATGGAGACTTTTCACCAGCTAACAAAAGAGCGCCTACCCCATCTCCAAATAACGCTGTTCCCACTAAATTACTTTTTTTCCTATCATCTTTTTGAAAGGTTAGACTACATAATTCACAACATACTACAAGAACTGTCTTATCAGGATGCGAGCTTAGCCAATCATAAGCTCTAGACAAACCAATTGCTCCGCCAGCACACCCTAACCCCCATAAAGGCATCCGAGAGATATCTGGCCGAAAAGAACGCTCGTTCATTAAATGCACGTCAATAGATGGCGTTGCAATCCCTGTACTAGAAACGAATACAATCATGTCTATTGCTTCATACGGAATTTCTTCATTTAAATAGTCTTTATTTTTCAAACAATTATCAATAGCTTCCAATGAGTAGGAAACTGCTAGCTTTTTATATAAATCGTTCTTTTCTTCAAAGCTATGACTTTTTGTAAACCACTCTTGATCAACCACAAACTGTCTTTGTTTAATATTTGCATTATCAAATACTGGGAGTAGTCGATTTATTTCCCTAGTTGAATAGGTAAATATATTTTCAACCAACCCCTTAATTTTATTCTGAGATAAATTGTATTTAGGTACTCCTAATCCAATGGAACAAATCGAAGCCATTTCCTCACCCTAACTAATATTTATTGCTTATTTTCTCCTCCATTTTCAAAAATTATTACGATTTTCGTCACAATGTATTCACATACTTATTCAACAAAAAGGTTAGAAAAACCAATCGAATCAATCATATTAAGGGAATTGAACAATTTGTGAAACGTCTGGTAAACCAATAAATTCGGTTTCCAAATTGTGTATGATGAAAACATAACGGATTACCAAAAAAGGAGTTGAAACCATGAGTAATTTACACGAGAAGAAGCAAGAAACCAAAGTGAAAACAGAAAAAGAAAGTCCTAGTTTAAAAGGCACGTTTATATCGGTTATGTTGCTAGGATTATTTTTAGTATTAAGCTGGGTTGGAGCATTTATGTTGTTTATTTCAAGATAAAAACCTAATTAGTAAGGGGGAAATAAAATGCATTTACACAAATATGAAAAAATTTGGCTCGTATTTGGAATTGGGTCGTTAATTGTTTTTTTACTAATACTTGGTTATGGAGCCTTTTGGCAAGGTACACATCCACAAAGCCATGGAGCTACGATCGATCCAAATAACATTGAATCTCATGAAGCGTTTCAACCAGAGAACTTAGGTCTTACGAAAGTAGAAGAAGATAAATATATCGTTAATATTGTTGCTTCTGCATTCAATTATAACCTTGGCGTGCATGAAGAAGGTGCACCGGTAAGAAAGATCCGTATTCCTAAAGGATCAACTGTATTATTTCAAGTGACAACTCCAGATGTTGTACATGGATTCAATGTTGCAGGGACAAATGTAAATATGATGGTAGAGCCTGGCTATATTAGCAGTTTAGAAACCGTATTAGATAATCCAGGAGAATACACTATTGTATGTAATGAATACTGTGGTGTTGGTCACCACATGATGTACGCTACCGTGGAGGTGTATGAATAATGGCTATTAAAAAGTTAAACCTATCTAACCAAATCGAAAGTTTGCCAATTGGAAAACCGGAAGCTAGATTATATATGTCCTTTATGTATGTAGCTTTTATTTCATTATTTGTTGGTGGGCTAATGGGACTTTTACAGGTGTTTGTACGCTCTGGAAAATTTACATTACCTTGGGGAATTGATTATTATCAAGTATTAACCGTACATGGAGTAATTCTTGGATTAGTATTAACTACTTATTTTATCATTGGATTTCATTTTTCCTTAATGGGAAAAACAGTAGGTATATCACAGAAACAACGTAAGGTTGCTTGGTTAGCGTTTTGGATCATGGTTATCGGTACAATCATGACAGCCACGATGATTCTACTTGGAAAAGCAAGTGTATTGTATACCTTTTACGCACCGCTAAAGGCACACCCTATTTTTTATATTGGATTAGCACTCGTTGTAGTTGGTAGCTGGGTTGCTGGCTTTGTCAATTGGCGTCAAGTATATCTTTGGAAAAAAGATCATCCTGGTGAGAAAACTCCTTTATTAGCTTTTATGGTAACCATTAACACTTTATTATGGTTCATCGCATCTCTTGGTGTTGCTGCAACTGTACTAATTCAATTCATACCTTGGTCATTAGGCTATGCTGAGACAATTAATGTACTTGTAAGTAGAACACTGTTCTGGTATTTCGGACACCCATTAGTTTACTTTTGGTTATTACCTGCCTACATGGCCTGGTATGCTATTATCCCTAAAATAATTGGGGGAAAAATATTTAGTGACTCATTAGCTCGACTGTCTTTTGTATTATTCTTGTTCTTTTCCATTCCGGTTGGGTTCCACCATCAGTTAGTGGAACCTGGGATTGATGCAACGTGGAAATTCATTCAAGTAGCACTTACATTTATGGTTGCCATTCCAAGTTTAATGACTGCATTTTCTATGTTTGCTACATTCGAAATTACTGGCCGCAGAAAAGGATTTGGAGGTCTATTCGGTTGGTTCAAACACTTACCATGGAAAGATGTTCGCTTTCTAGCGCCTTTTGTAGGGATGCTTGCATTTATTCCCGGTGGTGCGGGTGGATTAATTAATGCTTCCCACCAAATGAATGCGGTCATTCATAACACCATATGGGTGACAGGTCATTTTCACTTAACAGTAGCAACAACTGTCATGCTAACATTTTTTGGTATAAGTTACTGGTTGATTCCACATCTAACCGGAAGAAAACTAACACCAAGTATAAACAAACTTGGTATCATCCAAACCATTGTATGGACTATTGGTATGTCTATTATGTCAGGTGCAATGCATATCCAAGGGTTATTAGGAGCACCAAGACGTTCCGCTTATTCCGAATATGCCGGTGGTGAGCAAGTAACGGAATGGATTGGATATCAACTGGCTCAAGCGATCGGTGGTACGATATTATTCATAGGTATCATTTTAATGGTATACATCTTTGTAAAATTAGCCTTCTTTGCCCCTAAAGGAGATGAGGAATTTCCGATTGCAAGCGAAGAAGAAAATGCAGAACCAACGCCTAAATTCTTTGAAAATTGGAAGCTATGGATCGGTATAACAATCGCATTAATATTATTTGCTTACACAATACCATTTGTAGATATCATTCAAAATTCACCACCGGGATCCGTTCCATTCGATTGGCCAATTGGTAATAATTAAGCAATTAATATAAAATTAATATCATAAAAAGCCATTCCTAACGGGTCGTTTTTTAATCACAAAATATAAAAAAGTAAATGAATTAGAGGTGCCAATTCGCATGTGAATTGGCACCTCTATTTTTATTGTTTTAAAAGGTTTTATTCGTACTCGGGTGGATTTAGCATCTCCATTGGTTAGACAATTTAAATACCTTGTTATTAGTTGTGCTAAATACTATGCTATTTTACCAGCCAATAGTGCTAGTAAAGGATGAGTATTTATTTGTGAGACCAATAAATCAACTTGGTGTACCAAGCTGCTTCTAAGTCATTATTGTTGGTATCATTTTTTATCGATTTTATTTAAAACTTCCTTCAAATCCTTATGTAATTCTTCTAACTTCTCATCTAATTGTTTTTGTCTCTTACTTATTGAAAACACCTCCATATTACCCGCAATCAAAAAGATAATAATAATAGGAATAATTATCCAAATATAATCCAATGTCAACACCTCAAAATTAAATAATTCAAAAATCCTGTAAACAGATATCTGCTTCATTTGGTTCTTCATAAAAAGTCAATTTCATTTTATTGTGAGATAAAAATCTCCTGTCGCATTCCTTACTCCTTCATCGATTTCAATCATAATTTGCAATTGAAACCTGCTAATGTTTATGCCTTAAACCCCAATTTCTTACTCAACTATCCTGCAACGTTCGCATAAAAATCAACTGTTCTAATTGAATAATCGCACTCGTTATTGTAATAAAGGAATTTTATATTATTCCTTACCACACGAATAACACCGTTTATCACTATCTTTATCTCCGTACATACGTAGTTCTTTTTTAATTCCACAAACACCACATAAATCAAAGTCAATTTGTGGAAGAATACCTGTTTCTGCTAAAGGTACCCATTGTTTTTCATATAAACTTTTACTCATACCGTAATCTATAAAAGTTAGTTTGCCTTGTTCGTTCAATCCGTAATTACTACTGTCCTTCAAATCAAAGCAATCAAATTCCTTATCTAATAAATCTAAAACTTCTTCATACATACCTGGGATGAGGTTTTTATCCTTCTCCATTTCTATCTCAAATGATTGATTATCCCTCATTTCTAAGGGGTTATAGTATTTTTGAATAGAGATAAATTCATCTACGTAATAGGTCTGAGCAAACAACCCATTTAGTTCCCTTTCCAACATCTTGTTGTAGATGTTTAACTCATTTTTGGATTGTTCATAACCAACAGAATGTAAATGTACTTTCACTGCATAGTCAAAAACTTTAAATACTTTTCTTGTTGAGCCAATCCCTATAAAATTTTCTTCGCTACAATACTCATCCCATTTTCTAATTATATCTAGAAGCGTTTTCCCCTCCACAATTCCTCTTCCCCTCTTTTGATTAATCTGATCCATCAGTTATGAAGAAACTACTATTTATTCAACAATCGAACCCGCTAACACCACCAAAACTGAGAATTTATTAGTTGCTTTTTGGGTTATACCTTATTAATAATTGCATTAGCTGCAAGGCATCGGAGGGTATGCCGTTTTATAAAGCCATCCAACCAGAATACCTTATTGGAATTATTGTTACAATAAACTGAATTAAATGATAAGTAGCTCACCAACCTAACAGCTGGTGTATTACGCTCTGTAATTCTAACGATGTTATAAGTTCAAATAAAATTGCTAGAAATAACGACATCAAAGGTTCCTCAGTATTGCGTAAACACGTCCCTACGAATGACCACCTGGAAATTAAATTCAAAGAAGGTTAACGCATAGATGACATATTACTCCTGCGTGTTTTAATTTACGTTTATATTTAGAAACAACTAATGAAAAAGGAACCTGAATAAAGCTTTCAAGTTCCTTCTAATTATTAAAACTTATAAATACCCGAATATTTCTCTGTTAAATAGTCTACCAAGTAATCGGGATTTAACTGTTCTTTTGTAACATCTTCAATAATTTCTAACGGACGTTTCATTTTTCCATATTGGTGTATATTCTCCGTCAACCAATTTCTAATCGAATCATAGTTTCCAGATTGGATAATTTGGTTTATATTCATTTCTTTATCCATTACACCCTTGAATTGAGCTGCATACATATATCCCAAGGCATAAGATGGGAAATATCCAAAATCGCCACCTGCCCAGTGAATATCCTGTAGCACACCTTCTCTATCACTAGGTGGTTCAATACCTAAATACTCCACCATTTTCTCATTCCATAAATGAGGGAGATCCTTTACTTGTATTTCATCATTAATTAATGCTTTCTCCAGTTCATAACGTATCATGATATGAAGCGGATACGTTAATTCATCTGCTTCAATCCGTATGAAAGAAGGTTTCACTTCGTTCACGGCTTTATAAAAGGTATCCACATCAACAGACTCAAAATGTTCTGGTGCATATTTTTTGAACAATTCATAATGAGATTGCCAAAAAGTTTCATTTCTTCCTAAGAAATTTTCCCAAAATAAAGATTGGGACTCGTGGATTCCCATAGATGTACCGGTTGCTAATGGGGTATTCGTTAACTTCTTATCAATGTTCTGCTCGTATAATGCATGCCCACCCTCATGGATGGTTCCAAAAACTGCCATACGGAAATCTTCTTCATCATATCTAGTTGTAATACGTACATCATTTGGATTGAGTGATATAGCAAATGGATGGATCGTGTCATCTAATCGACCTGCTTCAAAGTCATAACCCATTCGCTTTAAAATTTCTACACTAAAAGCTTCTTGTTGGGATTTTGGAAAAGATGCTTTTAACGCAGAAGGATCTGGCTCTACATTGCTGCTATTTATCTTATCAAGTAAATCAGTTAAAGACTTTCTTAGTTTTGGAAAGACGTCATCTAATGTTTTTGTTGTTACTCCTGGTTCATAGTTATGTAATAATGCATCATAAATATTTTCTTTATAACCCCAGTAGTTCGCAAATTTCTTATTATAATCCACTAACTTCTCTAAATAAGGCTGGAATAATGAAAAATCGGCCTTTTCCCTCGCTTCTTGCCAAATAGATTCCGATTTGGATTGAAGCATCACATATTCTTTGAATTCATCATTTGGAATTTTACGGCTCCGTTCATACGTTTCTAAACTTTCTTCTATCGTCCGTTTCATTACATCATCAGTTACGGTATCCTTTAGTTCATCTAATAATTCCTTTAATTTATCTGAAGTCTCTAGTTGGTGTAATTTTTCTGCAAGAAACCCTACAACCTCTGAACGCTGTTCTACTCCTTTTTTAGGAATTTTTGTACGCATATCCCAGTGTGTTAACGCGATTGCTTCCTTATATGCGCTCTGCTCCTTAAGGAGATCCCATAATTGGTTTTCTTTTGTATTACTCAATTCTACTCCTCCTCTACCTTTTCTCCAAAGTACTGATAATAATCTGTTTTGATAAATCCATTAAACAATTTTCGTTTCTTTGTTGCTTTCTTCCCATAGAGTTTTTCAAACTCTTCAAATGCAGTCAAAATATATACACTCCACGAAGGGTTATCTTGCATTATTTCCCCCAAATCTTGATACATTTGCATAACTTCTTTCTTATCCCCGATCCTTTGTCCATAAGGAGGATTTGAAACAACGTATCCATTATTTGATCTAGGAGAAAGATCTTTTACTTGCATCTGCTTCCAAGTAATTAACTCTCCTAATCCGGCCTCTTTACTGTTCTCTGTGGCAATACTAATCATTTTATGATCAATATCAGATCCAATGATATCGAGAGCTTGATCATAATTTGCATGATCTTCTGCTTCTTGAAAAGCATCATCCCATAGCTTTTGTCTGATCAATCCCCACTCTTCGGAATTAAATTCGCGATTAAATCCAGGAGCAATATTTTGCCCAATTAGAGCTGCTTCAATAGCAATTGTACCCGAACCGCAGAATGGATCGATTAGCGTATAGGTCGGCTTCCAATTAGTAAGTAATAGCAATGCAGCCGCTAGTGTTTCTTTTAATGGTGCATCTCCTTGTCCAACACGGTATCCTCGTTTATGTAAGCCTGCTCCAGATGTATCTAACGTTAGTTGAACAACATCCTTTAACAAGGATACTTCCACTTTATATAAAGCGCCAGTTTCTGGCATCTTTGAAACAACACCATATTTTAATTTTAATCGCTCCACGATCGCTTTTTTTACAATTGCTTGACAATCAGGAACACTATATAAGGTGGACTTTACGGATTTACCTGAAACAGGAAATTTCCCATCTTCTTCCATATAATGTTCCCACGGTAATGATTTTGTACCTTCAAAAAGTTCATCAAAAGTAGTTGCTTTAAACTCTCCAATTAGTATCTTCACTCTGTCTGCCGTACGTAGCCATAAATTACAACGTGGGATGGCTGATAAAGGTGCATCAAAGATTACTTTTCCATTATCTACTTTCACTTCATATCCTAGGTTTCTGACTTCATCTGCAACTACTGCTTCCAACCCCATTGCAGCTGTTGCAATTAATGTGATTTTTTGTGCCATAACATAATCCTTTCTTAACATGATGGTACTATTAGTAGTTTACCATATAGACGTAAAAAAAACCTTTCCACTACCTAAAAAGCTAGTGAAAAGGTTTTACCTATTTTACGTATGGACCATTGAATACTCGATAAGCCATGTTCTGTACCTTAGTACTACAAACGGTGGTCAACCTTGTACCATTGGTTGTAATCATCTATCTACAAGTTATACTTGTCCTTTGTTCGGTTGAATTCCCTACTAAAAGATGCCCCTACCATTATTTGGGTTGCTCACTCGTGGGGTTTACCTCGTTCCACCCAAAGTGTTTCCACTTCGGCTACGTCACTGTGGCACTTTCAAGGATCTTATTCCATATCCAGAAGGACTTAGGAACTTCCCCTGCCGTTAACCATAAAGGTTACCTTGACTTATGATTTCGTCAAGCACGAACACTACAAACATCTCAGTTTGTGTGAGCATGGACTTTCCTCTGCTCGCATTAAAACAAGCAGCGATTACATGAGTATTCAATCACTGTCTAAGTATTATATTATCATATGACGTCAAAAAAGTCATTGGTAAAATAAGTAAGATTAAGATTCGGCATTTGCATACTTGTTACCAAATACAGCTTTTTCTAAATTCGATAACCGTTTTAAAATATCGTAGTTTACTTGATGGTTGGAATTAGAAGATCTCGTTCTTGTTTGATCGGTATGTTTCTTAAGACGCTCATTCTCTTGTTTTAAACTTTCTATCTCTTGCTGTAGAGCCTCATAATCTTGAATAATGACATCTAAAAATTCATCTACTTCTTCTTGGTTATAGCCTCTCATCGCCGTTTTAAAATCTTTTTCTAAAATATCCTTACCTGTTAATTGAATACGGTTCGGGTTCATAATTATTTCACCTCATATTTGATATATTAAATCTACACGTGTTGTCCATTTTTTATGCATAGTGATATTATTATACTTTATGTACATTATCTGCTAATTATTATACCAAAAAAATGAGAAGCTGAAAATCAGCTTCTCATTCTTATAAAATTTAATTATTGCAAATCAGTTGGTTGAAAAGAGAATGGCAATAATTCTTCCATTTTTATTGATTTTACATCTTTTGTAAGATTCGTTAAATGAATGATCATATCGCTACGGAAAAATTCACTCATTACTTGTCTACATGAACCACAGGGTGGTACCGGTCTCTCTGTATCTGCAATCACTGCCATTTCAACAAATTCTTTTTCCCCGTCTGCAATGGCTTTAAAGATTGCTACACGTTCTGCACAACATGTAACTGGATATGCTGCATTCTCTATATTACAACCGGTATACACTTTACCGGACTTCGTAAGTAATGCTGCTCCAACTGGGAATTTTGAGTATGGAACATATGCCTTATCGCGTATTTTTTTTGCTTCATCTATTAATGTATTCGTAGACATCCCCATGTCCCCTTTCCTATTGTGGAATGTCATTATATACAAAAACGGTTAACTTGTAAAGCGATTACATGCACCAAATTTTATTAGGAAATCTCATGTAGAAGTTGATCAAAAATATAATGAACAGATTTATTTAATTCCATATATCGTTTTCTTCGTACATCAACATAATAGCTATGCATTAATAATAATTCCATATTTTCTCTGGTCGAAGTAATCTGATGTGGATGTACATTGATTTTTTTCTCTTTTACAATCGCTAACGCTTGTTCCTCCCAAATCCCTAACGAATCATATATAGGTGTCGTATTTTCCTTTACTTTTGAAAAAAATACTTTATCACTTCTATTTTCTGGTGGTTCATTCTTCTCATAAATTCTCTTTAAACGATCTAATTCATCTTTCAGTTTTTGTGTGCGATTGGCTAAATTCATTTCGTAAACCTGCCTTTTTCATTATTCCCTCTAACTGTATCATTTTCCGATGAATAAGGCACAGATTTTAATTTCATGATAAGTGATTCAGCTTGAATTTCATATTGAGAGGAAAGTATTGTTAACTTCTTTATACTTAAATTCGATTGAAGGTTTCTTTAGAAACATTTATTTTATGCTGGCATTTACTAAATTCGGTTTCAATTTTATGATCCACTTTTAAGGAGAGTTTTTGCTCAATAATCCTAATTTGATTATTCAAGTATAGTAATGAAGTTTCAAATTCTTTTTTTGGAATACCGTTACTATCATTTATCGTTTTGGCTAATCCCATATCCTCACTCCTTTTTTACTGGTGATATATAGTAATTCGATATTCTTTATTCCTTCCCTTCTTGTTCGACAAAACTAGAATCATTCAAACAAAACAAGTGATTATGCTCATTATTTCTCTAAAATAAGACAAACTAATCGTAAAGGAGGAGGTTTAAATCATGAAGAATAAGGAATTGCAGAAAAATAAAATGAAAGAAGAATTAAATGGAAAGTCCCTAAAGAAAGGAAATAAAAAGCTGAATGGCCCTAATCGTCCATCAACTTAATAGTAAGTGAAAAAGGATTTGCGTCACTGCAAATCCTTTTTTTATAATTTAATAAACCATTTCATATGATAATACGCTGCAAGTAAGCTTCGTTTTTTATAAAATCGACTACTTATGTCCTTTGGCTTACAGGATATAGGGGTCTGCCATGCTTTTGAAATACCCCCAGAATTTAACCAGTCTTTTCGAATAATATCTTGATGTGTGATCACTGGATAGACCTTTCTTAAATAAGGGTTGCCGGAAGAAGGCTGCATTAAATATCGCTCATAATCATTCCTAGAACCTGTATGATCGACTGCTAACGCAAACGACATATATTTCGGATAAACGCCTGATGAATAGAGAATAGATGCAATTTGTTTACCTAAACGAATTCGATTGGAGGTTCTTGTAAAGTCCTTCACAAAATGTCCAAAAATTTTATTAGATTTAGTTGGTATTAATACAGCGTTCATTGATAATAGGTTTTGTAATAAATAAGGTGGACTTCGAAATACACGTTTCTTAAAGAATGATTGCTCGATAACCGGTTTTTGAATCACATTTTGCTCATTAATTATTAAAGCAATCATTAGACGTTGGCAATCTTTGGTTTTCCAAAAATGAAACCACTCGTTAATCATAAACGTAGACACATTATAATGTTTTAGCAAATGAAATAGTGGATGTTGAAGCTTAACAGATAGTTTGTAAAGTAAAAGCTGAGGATAAGCATCCGAAAATATTAACCAATTTGCTCTTTCATATGTCATAAATAGACGTTCTCTATCTTTTGGTTCAAGCAATTCCCTGTATGTAGGTATGAGTAAATCTGTCATGTTCCATCCTGCGTTTCGTGAGACGAGGCTTGCAACCAAAGCCCATTTAATCTCTGGGAACTGTAAGTAAAATCTTTGATAGGCAATTGTACGTGAAATGTTGTCTAGATTATGCTTCTTTGTCATTTTTGTTATATAATATATGTAGTCCTGTTTACTCCATTCGAGAGCCATTATATATACCTACTTTCAGATGCTTAATACGAGCTTTACGGTGTAGGTGTTATGGTATATTAACTGCACGTATTAGGAGGACAAAGCATGAATTATCCAAACGGAAAGAAGAGAAAGGTGAAGCAAGTCACCTCACAAACAAATAATCAAGGATATAGTAATCGTGGAATGTCATTAGAAGCAGACATTAATGTAACGAACACGTATTATCTTGAAACGGACAAAGCAGTAATTCATAAGAAACCAACACCGGTCCAAATTGTCAATGTAAAATATCCAAAACGAAGTGCCGCAGTAATTACAGAAGCTTATTTTAAACAAGCTTCAACTACGGACTATAATGGCATTTATCGAAATCATTACATTGACTTTGAAGCGAAGGAAACGAAAAATAAAACGTTATTTCCATTATCAAATATCCATGAACACCAAATAAAACATATGCAATCGATTATTAAACATGGTGGCATAAGTTTTTTTATCATTCGTTTTTCTTCTTATAATGAAACCTATTTATTTCCAGGAGAAAACTTATTTCCCTACTGGTATGAAATGCTAGAAGATGGTAGAAAATCTATACCATACGAAAAAATCACACAAGATGGGAAGTTAATCCCATTTCAGTATCAAGTAAGAGTCGACTATTTATCAATAGTAGATACGCTCTACTTTTAGAATGGAGGTAGTGAGCGATGGCACAAAACAGCCAAACTCGTACTGCACGTAGAAAACAGAAAAAAGCAAAGAAAAAACCAATATGGAAAAAAATCCTTTTATCCGTATTTATATTCTTTTTAGTTATTGGAATTGGTGTTGCAGGTCTATTCACCTATTATATTGCCACTGCACCAAAAATTGATGCATCCAAATTAGATGTTCCATCATCTTCCATTGTTTATGATAAAAATGGTGAGGTAATTGGGGATTTAGCCGGTGAAGAAAAACGAACGAAAATAAAATATGATGATCTACCTCAAGTTCTTATTGACGCAGTAACCGCAACAGAAGATGCTCGTTTCTTTGAGCATTCAGGCATTGATCTTAGACGTATTGGTGGAGCTGTGGTTGGGAATTTACGAAACGGCTTTGGATCAGAAGGGGCAAGTACCATTACACAGCAAGTTGTCGAACAATCCTTTCTTAGCCCTGAAAAAAAGATAAAGTTAAAAGTTCAAGAGCAATGGATGTCTCTTCAACTCGAGCGAGAATATTCCAAAGAAGAGATACTTGAAATGTATTTAAATCGGATATTCTATGGTAGCCGGTCGTTCGGTGTTGCACAAGCTGCTAAAACATACTTTGGCAAGACAGACCTACATGAATTAACTTTACCAGAAGCAGCGATTTTAGCTGGGTTACCTCAACGACCAACAGCGTATAACCCGTTCCAAAATCCTGATTTAACAAAGTACCGAATGGAAACAGTTCTCAAGTTGATGGTTAGACATGATAAGATATCCCAAGAAGAAGCCGATGAAGCATTAGAGGTTGATATTCCTTCCCTACTTGTGGAGGAAACCCCTGATACAAATGCATACGATGCTTTTATCCAACAGGTTGAAAAAGAAGTAGAAGAGAAACTAGACGGAGTCAATATTTATACAGATGGATTAGAAATACACACTACCTTAGATACAGAGGCACAAGAATATGTTGATTTCTTACTTACAGATAGTGAAGAAAATCCTATAAAATACCCTGATGATGAATTTCAAGCAGGACTAGTAGTTTTAGATACGAAGAGTGGTGCAATTCGAGCAATAGGTGGCAGCCGTAACAATGAAGGGAATAAAGGTTTTAATTACGCAATCCAAGGTAGTCGTCAACCAGGTTCAACGATAAAACCTATTGTTGTTTATGGTCCAGCCATTGAACAAAACAAACTATCGACATATCATCAAATCCATGATGATAAACCTTACGAAATTGGTGATGATGCAGTAAACAACTATGATAATCAATTCCATGGTTGGGTTTCGATGAGAACTGCAATTGCACATTCTTATAACATACCTGCTCTGAAGACATTAGAAGAAACTGGATTTGACGTAGCAACTCCATTTGCTGAAGGACTAGGAATCGAATTAACTACGAGACAAATTGGCGAAGCAATTGGTGGAACAAGTACCGAGGTGTCCCCTCTCCAATTAGCAGGAGCATATCGTCCGTTTGCAAATGAAGGAATTTATAACGAACCATATGCAGTAACGAAGATCGTATATCCAGATGATCAAACAGTTGAATTCAAATCAGAACCTGAAGTTGTTATGTCTGATTTCACAGCATATATGATAACCGATATGCTTAAATCGGTAGTAACCGAGGGCGGAGGTACAAGAGCAAATGTAGAAGGGTTACCTGTTGCAGGTAAAACTGGTACTTCAACCACACAAGAAGGAAAAGCTAAAGATTCTTGGTTTAGTGGTTACACGACAAACTATACTATTACTGTTTGGACCGGTTACCCAGATAACAAGCCTATTGAAGGTGATCGATCTTTTGCCCAGCAACTATTCCGACACACAATGAGTGAGATTAGCAAAGATATTGACACACCTGACTTTGAAAAGCCAGACTCTGTTGTTGAAGTAGCAGTTGAAAAAGGCTCAAATCCAGCAGCTTTACCAAGTGAATACACACCTAGCGCTCAAATTGTAAAGGAATTATTTGTTAAAGGTACAGAGCCAAAGGAAACTTCCGAGAAATTTGATCAACCAGATCCTGTTACAGATTTGCAGGCTGAATATAATGAAGAGACAGATTCAATACATGTTGAATGGGGTTATGAATCCGATGATGATGTTTCCTTTGAGGTTAGTATGAGCTCTGATGGTGGAGATATGCAGAGCCTTACTACGACAGAAGAAAGATTTATAGAACTATCAGAGTTAGATGATGCAGAGGAATATACAATCCAAGTAATCGCAATAAGCAACAACAACGATTCAAACGTAAGTGAGCCAAGAACAACAAGCGTTTCTGTGATGAGAGAGGAAGAAGATCCTGAAGACGGAAATATTCCTCCGGTTGCCAACCTCCAGGCATCTTATGTCACAGAATCGAACATGATCGATGTTACTTGGAGTTATAACGGACCACCAGCCAATTTTGAAGTATATGTTGAACCAAATAATCAATCACAAACGGTGCAAAACACAGGAATCGAGATAACTGGCGTGGAACCGGGAACCACCTATACCCTCACCATCACTCCAATTGGTACAAATGGAGCGAACCAAGGAACTTCAGGAGAATCAACAAGTGTTACGGTTGAAGTTCCCGCAGCAGAAGAAGCCCCTGGTGAGGGGGAAGGAGATAATGGTGGCGAAGATGACGATGAAAATGTAGATGAAGAATAAACAAAGAGCGGATATTCCACAAAGAATATCCGCTCTTTATTTATACATTCTAACTAATCTTTACCTTTTTCATTCGTTTTTGACCTTCTCTACATACTGCTAATAAAGGGCAATCAGAGCAATTTGGATTCTTTGCTTTACAGTGATAACGTCCAAAGAATATCATTCTATGGTGGGTTACACTCCACTCGTTTTTAGGAACTTTCTTCATCAAGGTGTTTTCTACTTCTAATACAGAATCCTTCCATCGGCAAATTCCCAACCGCTTCGAAACACGTTCTACATGGGTATCAACAGCTATAGCAGGTTCCCCAAAGGCAACAGAAGCAACTACATTAGCTGTTTTTCGTCCCACCCCTGCTAATTTTTCCAACTCATCTTTCGTATTCGGTACTTCTCCGTCATACTCATCAATTAGTACACGACAAAGTTTTTGTATGTTCTTTGCTTTGTTTCGATATAATCCGATCGAACGTACATCTTCTTGTAGTTCTTCTAATGAAACAGCTAAGTAATCACTTGGTGTTTTATATTTTTGAAACAGACTCTTAGTAACTTTATTTACCAATACATCTGTACATTGAGCAGACAAGAGTACAGCAATTACGAGTTCGAAAGGATTGGAATGATTTAATTCACAATCTGCATTTGGAAACATTTTTTCCATTTCATCCAAACAAAAACGTATGTCTTTCTTTGTAAGCACACTAATCATCCCCCTCTAACCAATTGTAATAAAATGAAGTATCTCTTTCTTTTTTTGGTTCCTGTTTTCCTTTATTCATTTGTTGATTGTGAAAATTTTTACTAGCCTCTCGAGCTTGGTCAACCGTATGGATTCCTTTACGTTTCCATTCCCTAAGAATCCGATCGATATACTTAAAGTTTAGCTTGCCCATTAATACAGATTCCCTTAAGCCTGCTTTTATTAGCGAAGGTGATATTTCATCCTCATCCAGCCAAGTATTGATTGTTTCTATTTCAAATGGGGATAATGGACGACCAAACTCTTGTTCGAACAAGATAAAAAGTGTTCCTTCCAACTGCTCGTCCTCTTTGGTATGAATCTGATCTTCATTATACAGTTTTTCCCACAGTGGATCGAGTGAATATACTTCACTTAATTGTTTATTCTCATTCTGTTCTTGTTCAATAGTTAACAGATTTTTTTGGAATAATTTTCGCAGTATTTTAGCACAATCCTTTTCTTCGATTGTCATATTAGCTGCTAATTCACTTGGTGTCGGAAAATAATTATTTTGATATAAAAATCGATAAATATGAACAATTACCATTAGTTCTATTTCATTGAGACCAAACTTAGTATAAGAGGTAAATAACGTTTCTGGTATGGGAAATTGGTCTTTGATTATTTGTTGAATTGGGATAGATTTCGACATTGAATAAGCACCTCCTTCATAGTATAGCATACATAAAATCCCTTGCATCATGAGGTGCAAGGGATTTTATCGTGAGATAAGAAAGTATAAAAATATTGGCTTTGTTATGCTAACACACAGCAACGGCCACGTCCAGCTTCGACTTACAGGAAGTCCTAGTGTCGATGGCACCAAAGGATAAGGAAAACTTCCGAGTGAAACATCGCACACAGAAAATTTGTTTTTTCAAGGACGTGGCATCATGGAACCACCTGGCATGGTTTTCTGCTGGACGAGTATCGCAGTCCCAGTCCGTACGTTTCTACTTACGACGCTTTCGCTTTTGTTCTATCCACTTATGGATATAAACGGTTTAATAAGCGTGGGAATGGAATTGTTTCCCGGACATGGTCAACACCTGATAGCCATGCAACTGTTCTTTCCAATCCAAGACCAAAACCTGAGTGTGGTACACTACCATATTTTCTCAATTCAAGATACCAATTATATGCCTCTCCCGTTAACTCATGTTGTTCATAGCGTTTCTTCATCAATTCTAAATCATTAATCCGTTCAGAACCACCAATAATTTCTCCATAACCTTCCGGAGCTATTAAATCTGCACATAGTACAACCTCTGGTCTTTCTGGATGTGGTTGCATATAAAATGCTTTAATTTCCGCAGGGTAGTTCGTAATAAATACTGGCTTATCAAAACTCTCAGCAATAGCCGTTTCATGTGGGGCTCCAAAGTCCTCTCCCCATTCAATATCAGTGAAACCTTTTTCTTTTAGTAACTCTATCGCATCGTCATACGAAATTCTAGGAAAAGGTGCTTTGATATTTTCTAATTTACTTGTATCTCTACCTAATGTTTCAAGTTCTAATTTACAGTTCTGCAATACAGACTGAACAATAAAACTTACATATTGTTCTTGTACCTCTAGGCTTTCCTCATGCTCTACAAAAGCCATTTCAGGCTCGATCATCCAAAACTCAATAAGATGTCGCCTTGTTTTAGATTTCTCTGCACGGAATGTTGGTCCAAATGAAAATACTTTTCCAAGTGCCATTGCTGCAGCCTCCATATAAAGCTGTCCACTTTGAGATAAATAAGCCTCTTCGTCAAAGTATTTCGTATGGAATAGCTCGGTCGTTCCTTCTGCAGATGAACCAGTTAAGATTGGCGGATCTACTTTAACATAACCATTATCATTAAAAAATTGATACGTAGCACGAATGATTTCATTACGAATCTTCATAACTGCGTGTTGTTTTTTAGAGCGTAGCCACAAGTGACGATGGTCCATTAAGAATTCTGTACCATGCTCCTTTGGTGTAATGGGATAGTCAACCGCCTCATGGATAAGTTCAATCTCTTGAACTTGCATTTCGTATCCTAAAGGTGATCTTGTATCTTCAACAATGGTACCAGTTATGTACATGGATGATTCCTGTGTGATATTCTTAGCAAGATTAAAAACATCCTCTTCAACATCATTTTTCACAACAACACCTTGCATAAAACCTGTTCCATCACGAAGTTGTAAAAATGCAATTTTACCACTAGAGCGTTTATTTGCTAGCCACGCGCCTATTGTAACCGTTTTTCCTTCAAATTCTGATACGTTTGCTATCGTTGTTTTCAAAAACATTACCTCCAAAAATCCTAATTGATTATACTTATGACTGGTGTTTTATAACAAATTGTTTAATACGGTGTGCCGCTTCTATTAATTGGTTTTCCGAAGTAGCATAGGATAGGCGGATATTATTTGGTGAACCAAATCCAGATCCTGGAACTACTGCCACTTTTTCTTCTTCTAATAACGCTGCTACCCATTCGTCCACCGTTTCAAAGCCATTATTCTTCACAGCTTTCGTTACATTCGGGAATAGATAAAAAGCACCCTTTGGTTTAATACATTGAACACCTGGAATCTCTTCTAATAAATCATATAATGTATTTAATCTTTCTGCAAATACTTTTCTCATTTCAATTGTTGGATCTACTTCCCCTTGATATGCAGCTAGTGCAGCATATTGTGTTATTGAAGTTGGGTTAGATGTAGAATGTGACGCTAAATTAGTCATCGCTTTAATAATCTTCTCCGGTCCTGCTGCATATCCCATACGCCAACCAGTCATAGCGTGTGATTTGGATACGCCATTTATAACAATCGTCTGCTTCTTAAGTTCTGGCGAGAGTTGTGCAATTGATATATGTTGATCATCTGTATAGATTAACTTTTCATATATTTCATCAGAAATAATTAGCAAATCATGCTTTAAACAAATTTCACCTAACTGTCTAAGTTCTTTTTCATTATACATCATACCTGTTGGGTTACTTGGAGAATTGATAATTAGCGCTTTTGTTTTATTATTTATTGAAGCTTCTAATTGATCTGGTGTTAGTTTAAAGCTATTTTCTTCTAATGCATCAACAATCACTGGCTTTCCGCCAGCTAGCTTTACCTGTTCAGGATAACTTACCCAATACGGAGAAGGAACAATTACTTCGTCAGCTTCATTAAGTATAACCTGAAATAATGTATAAAGTGCATGTTTTGCTCCACTTGTAACGATAATTTCATTGGCGCCATATTCTAGTTGGTTATCTTGTAAAAACTTATTACGTATCGCTTGTTTAAGTTCTAAGATTCCTCCAGCAGCAGTATATTTAGTTAATCCTTGATCCATTGCATCTTTTGCAGCACCGATTATGTATTCTGGAGTATTAAAATCGGGCTCCCCAGCACCTAAACCAATAACGTCAAATCCTTCTTCTTTTAATGCTTTTGCTTTTGCAGTAATGGCTAATGTGGTCGAAGGTGTTAATGTTTTCACTCTGTTTGATATATTCATCATTATCTACCTTTCTAATTGTAAATTTCCCTCAAGCGAAGTCGTTCGTATTGGGATCCATCGTAAATGGATACATAATCAATTACATAACGATTAGAATGATCCATATAAGTTAGCTCCCATAACGGGTTATTGTTAATTATGCCTGGACTTATATTAATTAGTTTACAATCTGGACACGTTTGTTCCAATTCCGATTTTACTTTACTTTTATCCATCACTTCATTTTTATCAAGAATGACATATTCCTCTTCATTTCGTTGTGCATCTTCTAAAACAGGGACAAAAATTAGTAATTCTTCCTTATCCTTGGTTACCCCTGTAACTACATGAAAATATTCTTCTCCATGAAATCGAGTTACATCATGAATTTCAACCATGTCTGTATCCTCTAACACCCTTTTTTCCGTTTCATCATAGCCCTCTGTTTTGTTTTTCAAGGTACCTTGATAGACAAAAACGCTAAATATAACTGCAGAAATAATAATTATTATTACGCATAATAAGCTCCACTTCAACCAACTTGATCGATCATTTTCTTGATAACCGTATCTACTGCTCATAATCTTACCAAACAAGTATTATCTTTTTTTGATTTTCGTTGGAGCTTTTCATAGTAAGTATAAAAAATCCGGACCATTTTTTACCCTCCAGTAAAAATGTTGTTTTTGTTATCAATTTTTGCTACTCATATATTCATTATCTTCGCTCATACTAATTGTACGTTGAATTAATTAAGAGGAAATACATGCTATGTTTTTAAAAAATTCGTATTTGGCCTTCTTAACTTTAAATCAACAAATACTCTAACCCATACCATACCATTTTACAATACTGATGCACGATCTGCATCAGTATTTTTTTTATAGGTAAGTAAGTATAAAAAATTTGGCTTTGTTAAGCTAACATACAGCAACACGGCCTGGTGCAAAAGATTTTCGGTGGGGCGAGAAATTCGCACAGTCCCACTCCGTACATCTCTACCTAAGGCGCTTGCGCTTTTGTTTAAAACCAATCTCTGGCTTGGTCCATTAAAGCAGCAGTTGAATTAAATGATATCGGAACATTTGGAATGGAATCCGTAAAGTATTTTCCATAACTAGAATTTATCAAACGTGCATCACAAACAAATACAATTCCACGGTCTGTTGAAGACCGAATTAATCTTCCAAAACCTTGCTTAAAACGAAGTACAGCATTTGGAAGTGCGAGTTCATAGAAAGGATTTCGATTTTGTGCTCTTAAATATGTTGATTTTGCTTCAAATATTGGGTGGTTTGGTGGTTGGAAAGGCAAGCGCACAATCACTAAACAGGACAGATCATCACCTGGAATATCTACGCCTTCCCAAAATGAACTAGTACCTAACAGTATAGCTTTTTCAAAGGACTGAAAATTTTTCTTTAGCCTTGTCCTACTTCCACTTGTTATCCCCTGTGCAATCAGTATATAATTATCCATTTCCCTCATCTCTTTAATAAGTTCATGGGCTCGCTTTAACATATCATACGAAGTAAATAGTATCATCATTCTACCACTAGTGATTTCTGCCAATGAAAGAATGGTTTCACAAGTAGCATATAAAAAACCATCAATATTTCCTGATTTAATATTAGGAAAATCATTCGGAACCATCAATCTAACCTGATTCTGGTAGGAAAAAGGAGATTGAATCCGTTTTTTTACTACTTCATTAGGTACGCCTAGTCTTTTTTGGATAAAAGAAAAAGAATTTTTCATTGTTAACGTAGCACTAGTTAGAATCACACTATTTTTCTTTTGAAAGAACAGCTCGGTCATAGTATTGGATATATCTCTTGGTTCACTGTATAAGTAGACAGCATTTTTAGCTCCAAAAGCTTCAATTTCGATCCAGTTCACAAAAGTATCTTTATTGTCATTAACAAACAAATGATTAAGCTTTTCTTTCAGATCATTTACTTTATCGATACTATTCCTTATTTCTACATCTGCAACTGTCCTTTTATTTTTAACCATAACTAATAAGTGATTTAATTCTCCTAAGAAGAAAATCACCCGTTTTGCCATCTCAATAATTACCTTCCACTGTTCTCCTTGAAGATTTTCTCTTACCAATGGAAATTGGATCCTACCCGTATCACTTCTTGCAAATCGATTATGATGTTCTTTCCAAACAAATTGATATAATGTACGAAATAGTTCATCTACTTCATATTTTGTTTTGGATAGGTTTTCTATCCATGAATTTCTAGGAGCATTTTCTTCTTCTAAAATTACATCAAAAGCTTTTGCACTATTAGTGGATCCAATATGATTCAATGTATGTTGGAAGGTAACATAGTCTAGCTTCATTCCATAAAAACGTGATGCTGAGTCTTCAAGGTGATGGGCTTCATCAACAATGATTCGGTCATATTCTGGGAGTATATTCTCTCCTGAAAATATATCCGTGCACAGTAACGCGTGATTAGTAATGACAAGATCTGCTTCTTCTGCTCTTCTACGAGCTTGGTAGTAAAAAGAATTTTCTTTTCTAGACTCTGATCTCTGATCACTCTCTGAATCCGTAGCTACTTTTTGATAAAACAAGTAACCACTTGATGGCAAAAGTAATTCATCAATGTCACCAGTATCAGTTTCTGTCAACCACACAAGGATCATAGCTTTTGTCAATGTTATATCATAATTATCGGATTGACTTACGTCTAATTCTTTAGCAAACTTCTCCAAATCAAGATAATGGTTCTTCCCCTTAATTAAAGCAACATTTATGGAAAAGGGAATGAGCTTTTCAACTAACGGAATTTCTTCTTCTAAAATCTGGCTCTGTAATTGGGTAGTATACGTACTTACCACGATACGACGATTATGATTAACTGCTTCATATACAGCAGGTAAAAGATAAGCTACCGTTTTGCCTGTTCCAGTTTCTGCTTCAATCAATGCATGATTATTCATTCGAAAAGCATCATAGATATACTCCGACATCTCACGCTGACCAGTTCGTTCCTCATAGTTTACTATTCCTCGACTCATTGTTCCGTTTTCCTCATATATCCTGTCCAAAAATTCTCCAAACTTTAAACCAGGAACATGATTTGAGGACTGCTCTTCAACTTGGGATTTATATGCAACACCTCTGTAGGAAGCATATCGTCTTTCATTCGAAATTGATTTTTCAAGCCGTTCCTGCTGATCATGAAGTAAATGGTAAAGATCTGATTTAAGCCCTTTCTCTAGCCGTAGCAAATGTGCAATGGTCTTAGCTGGCAACGATTTGAGCTTTTCTAAAAGCTTTAAAAAGAGCTTTGCAGTAACGTAAGCATCAGATAGTGCTCGGTGAGGATCCTTATGCTTTATATGTAAATACTCTGCTAATTGACTCAATTTGTAACCCGGAGCCTGCGGATACATAATCCTAGTCAACTCAACCGTATCGATTACAGGGTTTGTGAGACGTTGGAGCTCCACTGATTCTAACTCTGAATTAAGAAACCCTAAATCAAACGGTACGTTATGCGCAATTAAATAGCTTTCTTTAAAAATATCAACTATGTCAGGCGCAATTTCGGCAAATTTGGGTGCAAATGCGACATCCTGGTCTGTTATTCCTGTTAAATTAGAAACAAATGGTGGGATTGATTTACCTGGCTGTAGTAAGGTAGAGAATTCATCCGTAATTTCATTGTCTTCAATTACTACAATTCCTACTTCAATGATCTGATCACTATGTGTAATATTTCCAGTTGTTTCCAAATCTACTACCACATATTTATCCATCACATTCCCACCTCCCATCTAGAATTTCTCTATTATTTTTTACAAAGGTTCGATATTTAATTATCACTCATAAAACCAATCGATTTCAGCAGAATATAATTTCTGGGTGGTATGGTCTGGATTCGTTATAATCAAAGCTCCATCATCCGCTAAACCAGAAAACTCAGCTACCCACTTGTCTCTTAAAGTTGATACTCTGATTTGTTCTCCAATTTTAAAACTATGTGCTTCCCATTTCCGCTTCACTCCCATAAAGCCAGTTTCGATATAAGCTTCATACTCTTTTTCAAAAGTAAATAATAGTTGTTGGACCAGTCTCTTTATATCCCAACTTTGCTTTGTTTGTAATTGGAGCGAAGATGCTTTATTCTGAATTTCAACAGGTAAATCTTCCAGTTCGTGATTTACATTAATCCCCATTCCAATTACTACATATTGTATTTGATCCTGTTCTGCCTGTAGCTCTGTTAATATTCCAGCAACCTTTTTTCTATCAATTAGAATATCATTTGGCCACTTTATTTTAGGATTTGTAGTTGTAGTAGTCTCTATAACCTCAGTTAGTACTGTTGCAGCTAATAGCGTTAGTTGTGGAGCTAGGTATGGCAAAATCGATGGCCGTAAGATTAAACTTAACCATATTCCCTTTCCACGCGAGGAATGCCATTGTCGATTCATCCTACCTTTTCCATTAGTTTGCTCATCAGCTATAACTATGGTTCCATGGTTCGCACCTTCTTGTGCCAACTGATGCGCAATATGCTGAGTGGATGTTGTCACTTCTTTATGTACAATTGTTTTTCCTAACCAATCGGTTTTCAACCCCCATTGGAGGGTGTTCTCACTCATACGATTTGGTGAATTGAGTATACGATAGCCTTTTTTTGAGACACCCTCTATTTCGTAGCCATCTTTCTCTAGTTCTTTCATATGCTTCCACACTGCACTACGAGAAATATTAAGTTTTTCTGATAATAATTGTCCTGAAATATAAGTTTCTTTGTATTGTTCTAATAAATGTATTAATTTATTTCGGGTGGATTCCATTTTATCCATTCCTTTAATTTAGTACGATTATTTTCTAACTTTCCCATCACGACCAAATATTCGATTTGATTCAGTAACTTTTGAATCCAAGGACCTTTAGGAAGTGTTGGATGTAAAGCTATTAGGTCATTCCCATTGATTTCCAATTCTCGTTTGGATCGAATAGGAAGACGATGTGTATAAGCTTCCATTTGGTCCATTGAAATAAACTTATTTGGTAATAGAATCGACACCAATCGAATAAACCTTGCATGGTATTCAACTGGTAACTGGTATACGAGCCATAGATTAATTCCGTTTCGAGAAAAATTAAATATCGCGTTACTTAAATCATTTGCTTCTTTCCTTACACGATTGGAACACTTCCAAGCCTTAAACCAAGTATGTACATCAATACTGGGATCTACATAATGAAGTAATGCAAATAACTCAGCTATTGACTCTAGCGGTTTCAAATTATTAGGCAATTTTTCGATTAAACCTTTATTGTCTGAGAACACTGGTAAGTAATGATCAATACGCATTCGTTTCAAATAATGAATGCCATTATTTACGTAGTTTCCTTGCACGAGCTTATTAAATTCTGTTGTTATTCGTTCGATAGCAATTGTCTGAATTTTTGGCTTCACACGATCAATAGCCTTTAATGTTTCTTCCTCAATAGAAAATCCCAATTGACTTGAAAAACGCAAAGCTCGGATGATACGTAATGGATCTTCTACAAAACGCGTATCACCATCTCCTACGGTCCGTATTACTTTTGCTTGTAAATCTGCTTTACCTGCAAAGAGGTCCATTATCTGTCCATTTAAATCCATTGCCAACGCATTAATAGTAAAGTCTCGTCTCTCCAAGTCTTTGTCAATTTGATCAATAAATTCTACTGAATCCGGGTGCCTATGGTCGGAGTATTGTCCTTCTACACGAAAGGTAGTTATTTCATAAGACTCGTTTTCATGTCTAACAATAACTGTTCCATGCTCTATTCCTACAGGGATTACATCGTCAAATATTTTCTGTACAACCGTTGGCGGAGCAGATGTTGTAATATCAACATCACCAATTGGATGACCTAATAATAAATCACGAACACATCCGCCCACAAAATATGCTTGATGACCGTTCGCTTCAATATTTTTTATAATTTCTGATGCTTTCAGAAAAGGGCCTTTAAGCATATAATCACCCTTCTTCATGTAATTGTAATACCTCTTGATAGAGTTTAACGTATTGATTAACAATGCGTGATGAATGAAAATTCTTTTCTGCGAATGCAACCGCATTTTGTGAGAATCGGTTTAATAGAAACTCATCCTGCAAAAGTTTCACCGCATAATCTGCCGCACCGCCCGTGTCTCCTAATTCAACAATAAATCCTGTTTCGTTATGTTTAATAACCTCGGGAATTCCACCGATATTTGTTCCGATACAAGGCACTTCACAGTTCATTGCTTCTAGTAACACCAAACCGAAACTTTCCTTTTCAGACATGAGTATTTTTAAATCAGAAATCGACAATAAGTCACTAATATTCTTCTGTTTACCTAAAAACAACACATGTTCGTCCATCTCTAGTTTAGATACGAATTGACTTACACTAGAATACTCTGGCCCATCACCAACAAGCAAAAGCTTCGCATCAACCTGTTTTCTTACTTTAGCAAACGTACGTACAACATCCTTGACACGCTTAACTTTACGAAAGTTAGAAATATGGATAACGACTTTTTCTCCAGGCTCAATGCCATATTGTTGCTTAAGTGGAGCCAACTCTTTTTTGAAATACTCCTGCTCATTTACAAAATTATGAATTACATGAATCGCTTTTTCTACACCTAGTCTTTCTTTCGTTTCTTCTACTAGGCTATTGGAAACTGCTGTAACCATATCTGAGTTTTCGATTCCATACTTAATCATCTTCTTAAATGTATCATCAATACCTAAAACAGTTATATCTGTTCCATGTAATGTTGTTACGATCTTTACATTACGCTCAGCTATATCTCTAGCTAATATCGCACAAATAGCATGGGGCATTGCATAATGGACATGTAGGATATCTAATTCTTCCCGATCAATTACCTCAGCCATTTTCGTTGCTAACGCCAGATCATAGGGGGGATATTGAAATACGGGATAGTGGTTCACTTCTACCTCATGATAATAAATCGATGGATAAACTCGATTCAGGCGAAAGGGTAAACTTGAAGTAATAAAGTGAATTTCATGCCCAGATTCTGCTAGTAACTTTCCTAATTCGGTTGCGATGATTCCTGAACCACCAACCGTTGGATAACATGTAATACCGATCTTCATTTTTTAATATCCTTTGCTTTTGCTCTAACATTTCGCCATTCTAAATTATTTTGCTCTAATCCGTGTATAATAATTTCAGCTGCAGCTAAATTCGTTGCTAAAGGTATAAAATGCACATCACATAATCGCATTAAAGCACTAACATCAGGCTCATGTGGCTGGGCCGTGAGTGGATCACGAAAAAAAATAACGATATCCATTTCATTGTTTGCTATCATTGCTCCAATTTGCTGGTCCCCACCTAAAGGACCTGATTGAAAGCGATGTATAGGTAGCTCGGATTCTTCTTTAATACGCTTACCCGTTGTTCCAGTTGCAAATAGCTCATGGTCTTTTAATATATCTTTATATGCAATCGTAAATTGAATCATTTCTGGCTTCTTCTGATCATGAGCAATGAGCGCTATTTTCATATTCATCCCCCTATTTCAATATACTTTGGAAAATAGTATTAAATATCAAGAATATTTTCCAGTCCATATACTAATTTATTCATATCCATTACTTTTTCCACTGCAAACTTCACTCCAGACATAAATGACTGGCGATCGATTGAGTCATGTTTAATGGTTAGTGTTTGTCCACTGCTACCAAATATCACTTCCTGGTGAGCTACATGTCCTGGCAAACGCACACTATGTACGTGAATTCCTTCTTCCTCTGCTCCTCTTGCTCCTGGCATCGTTTCTTCTTCATCAGGACGACCTTGAGATTTAGCTGTTCTTGTTTCTTTAATTAACTCAACGGTTTTTACCGCTGTCCCTGATGGTGCATCTAACTTTTGATCATGATGCTTCTCAATAATTTCAACATCAGGAAAATATTTTGCGGCCATTTTTGAAAACTGCATCATTAAGACAGCTCCGATAGCAAAATTAGGAGCTATTATACAACCAGTTTGATTGTTATTCGACAGAATGGTTAATTCCTCTATCTGTGAGGCAGTCAATCCAGAAGTACCAATTACCGTGCGAATGTTATTTTGAATCGCCAAAGTAGCATGATCAAAACATGCTTCAGGAACTGTCAGATCAATAAATACGTCGGCTTTTTTTGTATGAAAGCATTCCTCTGGACTTTCAAATACGGGGATATTTTGCTGAGACAAATTTGGATATTCTCTCATTTTTTCCCCATCATTTTTGCGATCAATACAAGCTACTAAATTAAAGGATGGTTCATTTGTTACCATTTTAACAGCTTCCGTTCCCATTCTTCCTCTAGGTCCAGCTATTACTACATTTATTGTCATGGTTGTCTTCCTCCTATTCCAGCGATGAATCGTTTCTAGTCCAACGATCTTTATCACGTGTTTCTATTTTTTCCATAGCAATTTGAAAAGCCTCCGAAAGGTTGATGTTCAATGAATTAGCAAAGCACGTTAGGACAAAAATAATATCACCAAGTTCCTCTTCCATTGATTTACTTTTCTCTGTAGCTTTTTTGGGTTTTTCACCATAATAATGATTTACTTCCCTGGCCAATTCACCCGTTTCTTCTGTTAGTCTAGCCATTAAACTTAACGGTGAAAAATATCCTTCTTTAAATTGGGAGATATATGCGTCCACTCGTTCTTGTATTTCTTTCGTATGATAATTAGGTTGGTTAATGATAATAATCCCCTTTTCATCAATTTCTACCTTAATGTTAGCTAATAGGATTCATTTTGACAAATTTTTTACCCCTAAAAGTAAATTTTCATTCCATTAAACATCGTATTTGATTATAATGGGAAAAGTGCACGAGTTTCTTTGTAAAGAATAGGAGGTATTTCCATGATTTTCGGTTTGAAATTAAAGAATATTCTATTCATACTTGTTGGATCGGCGATTTTTTCGTTCGGTATTGTTCATTTTAATATGCAAAATAACCTAGGTGAAGGTGGGTTTACAGGAATCACGCTTCTTTTGTATTTTGCATTTAAATGGGATCCTGCTATTATGAACATTGTTTTGAATTTACCTGTCTTGTTAATTGGGTGGAAATTTCTTGGTAGAAACACATTCATTTACACGATAATTGGTACACTAGCTGTATCATTATTTTTAAGCATTTTCCAAATTAACCCATTCCCAACTTATTTGCAATCTGATATGACATTAGCTGCACTTTTTGCTGGTGTTTTTATCGGTGTAGGTCTTGGTATTGTATTTCGTTATGGGGGTACAACTGGTGGCGTGGATATCATTGCTCGGATTGTCCATAAATATGTTGGATGGAGCATGGGTAGAACAATGTTTTTGTTTGATTTCGTGGTTATTGCGACTTCCGTTTTCACCATATTAGAGTTAGTAGAAGGAATGTATACACTTGTTGCAGTTTATATTGCAGCTCGTGTAATAGACTTTATTCAGGAAGGAGCTTATTCAGCTCGTGGCGCGACAATCATATCATCGCAAAGTGATATGATTGCTAAGAAAATAATGAAGGATATGGACCGCGGTGTCACGGTCTTAGACGGAAAAGGAAGCTTTACAGGGGAAAAACGTGACGTTCTCTACTGTGTAATTGGTAGGAATGAGATTGTTCGGTTAAAAAACATTATTAATTCTATTGACCCCCATGCATTTGTAGCAGTAAGTTCCGTGCACGATGTATTAGGCGAAGGATTTACATTAGATGAAAATAAAAACCCGATTGAACGGTAAGTAAATTTGCATTTACAACAGAACGAAACTCTCCAAACGAAATACACAGTTGATATATTATGCGACGTACTTTTTGTAGCTTAGGTTAATGGACGATTGTTCAGAGCTTCGACAATCGCTACGGAAATACATTACGCTTTCCGCGGGCTCGCGCTGAGCCTCCTCGCTCGCAAAGGGCGGTTCCCTGTGGGGTCTCAGCGTCTTCGCTGTTCCCGCAGGAGTCTCCATGTATTTCCTTCGCTGGTATTTTTTTGATTATTATTCAATCAATAATCATCGTTTCATGTGTATATTCTCGCAGAATAAGAACCACTTCAACAGCGGAGGCGGAATGCGTAGACTCCTGCGGGAACAGCACGTGTCCGAAGACCCCGCAACGGTGGTTTGTCCGTGAGGAGGCTGAGGCCGTGCCCGCTGAAAGCGAAGCGTTCTGCCGTAGCGGCTAACTAACAATATTTCCATTAGATGAAACCAAAAGTTATGCGCATTATATACGTTATGTGTAATTGTATGCATAAAAATGCACAAATAAAAACCGAACGGATTCAAATTCTGATGAATTGAACTGGTTCGGTTTTGTTTAGGCTAAAACAATTTGTTTTCAGCCACTTCGTTATCATATTAATCGTTATTAACAAACATTAAAATAAATCGTAGCAACTCTGCTACTGCTACAAGTGCAGCTGCTACATATGTCATTGCTGCAGCGTTTAACACTTTCTTTGTTTCACGTTCTTCATTATTTCGTATGATTCCCGCAGATACCATTTGACCCATCGCTCGATTAGATGCATCAAATTCTACAGGTAACGTTACAAGTTGAAATAAAACGGCAACGGACATAAAAATAATGCCAAATAACACTAAATTCATTGCGCCCATGATAATTCCTGCTAGGATTAAAATGAACGACATGTTCGAACCTAAATTAGCTGCTGGCGCCAAAGAAGTTCGAAAACGTAGGAAAGCATAACCTTGCTCATCTTGTATAGCATGTCCTACTTCATGCGCAGCAATTGCAGATGAAGCCATTGAGTGTCCGTGAAAAATATCGGAGGATAATCGTACGACTTTTTTTCTAGGATCATAATGATCGGATAAAGTTCCTCTTGTTTCTTCTATATTTACATTGTATAACCCGTTATCATCTAAGATTTTCCTTGCCACTTGAGCGCCCGTCATCATAGAAGATATCGGTTTTTTTGAATACTTACGATACGTACTTTTCACCTTAGACTGAGCCCAAATCGGAATAATGAGTATGAGGGCTAGATAAATCAAATAACCACCGAAACTACTGAACACTTGTCATTCCTCCATTTATTAATTATGTTCTTTCTAAGGTCAATTTTAGTCAAAAATACCCCGTTAGTCAATCATTTTACCTTTTTTCTTGCCTTTTTTCTTTTCACCTCTATATTTTCTCCAACTAACGTAAGTTAATGTAATCGCAATACACCCTCCAACGATAAAAATCATCCAATAAAACGGCATCATTTCCGTGTTTTCTTTGGTAGAATCCCCTTTTGCATATACTGGATTCTGAATCAATAATCCGGATGTAATAAATAATACAATCCCTATGAATGCAATCCCCCACAACTTTGTCATATATTTATGTATATTTCTCATAGAGATCACCTCTCACTCCTATTTATTCTATATATATGTGAGTGAGAGTCTAGATATAACAGTTCTAAAATAATGTCTGTTGATTTCGCTTCGTTAATTGATAAGCAATATAAATAGACACTATGCTTAACCAAAATGTAAAATAACCTATTTGATCCATGTAATCATTCAAGGATGAATATCTTGGCATCATTTCAAATACATAGTCAATAACATCATTATGTAACGTCCACACTGCTGCAACTACAATGTGTTTTAATTTAATTTTGTAGTAAGGAGCATATAGCAATCCTTGAATCGCCATCGCTCCGTGTGAGGCTATTAGCATATAACCTTCCCAACTTAAAGAACCATTTACGATTAACATCAGTAAATTCATGACGACTGCCCAAATACCGTACTTGAATAACGTTATCATTCCAAGTGCTTCAATGTAAGGAACATTTTTACGGAAGATAAAAAATAATAAAAACACTGTAAAAAACAGGCTTGCTGTAGGGCTATCTGGCACAAATAATAAAAACTTCGTTGGTGTTACTGCCAATTGAGATTCGTACCACATGTAACCATATATGGTACCGAATAAATTAATAATAAATAAAATGATTAAAAATCGACGATCGAGTAATAGATATTTAAAATAACTCATATATTAAACCCTCTCTACATCATGTATAAAAAACACCTTTACCATGATTAATGGCAAAGGTGCTTTTTTCACAACAAACTATTCTGCTTGTTCATTTGTAGTTATTATAAAATCAACTAATTTCTCTAGATCCTCATCAGATCCAGTGAACTGATCAGCTGGCATTGTGTTAATACCATTTCTAGCAATATCAGCAATTTCTTCTGCTGAATAATCAATTCCAATTAATCCGGGCGCAGCTCCGCCACCTTCCAACTCGCCACCATGACAAGACATACAGTTTTCTTCGTAAAACGCGTAGCCTTCATGTTCCGTATCTATTTCTACAGAACTCGGTGGGATTGGTTTATTTTCCTCAGCACGCGTTTCCCAATCAACATGAGCCGCAGATGCATAAGTTAACCAACTAACAGAAATTAGACCTAATAGCATCATAATTACTGCAATCGGACGTTGGTGTGGTCTACGTCCTGGACCATTATCTAAAAATGGCGCTAATAATAGTGCTCCAAATGCTAAGCCAGGCAGTACTAATATACCCATAATAACATATGGTCCACTAGCGAATTCATATTTTAAAAGTTCATATAAGAATAAGAAGTACCAATCTGGTAGAGGTATATAAGCTGCATTCGTTGGATCAGCAATACCTTCTAATGGCGATGGATGTGCTAATGTTAAACATAAGAATCCAACTAAAAATACAGATCCAGCCAACCACTCTTTTAATAAAAAGTTAGGCCAAAAAGCTTCCGTTCTACCAGGATACTCAGAATAGTCTTTCGGTATTTGTGAAGTACGTTCGGCGGTTACCCGAGAGTCACCGACAAATTTCATTCCTTTACCCTTATGCACAGCTTTCCCCTCCTTTTTATAGTGGTCCTGAAATACCTTGTCTACGTATTAGTATAAAGTGTACAGCCATTAACGCGAACAATGCACCTGGTAAGAAGAATACATGAATCGCAAAGAATCTTGTTAACGTCTGGGCACCTACAATTTCAGAGTCCCCAGCAAGTAAGGTTTTTAGCTGATCACCAATAAATGGAACTTGCTCTGCAATTTCCAAACCAACTTGAGTCGCGAAATACGCTTTATTATCCCATGGTAATAAATATCCCGTGAAACCTAGGCCAAGCATAACAAAGAAAAGCAATACTCCAACCATCCAGTTTAATTCACGTGGTTTTTTATAAGAACCTTGGAAAAATACACGCAATGTATGTAACAATAGCATTACAACGACAACACTAGCACCCCAGTGATGCATTCCTCGAACTATTTGTCCATGTGCTACTTCTGTCTGTAAGTAGTAAACAGATTTCCAGGCATTTTCAATATCTGGAACGTAATACATCGTTAAGAACATTCCAGACAAAATTTGAATTACAACGACAAAAAACGTTAGACCACCGAAACAATAAACAAACGCAGAGAAATGATGTGCAGGGTTAACATGCTCCGGTACCTCGTGATCTGCGATATCCCGCCAGATCGGCGTAATATCTATACGTTCATCGATCCAATCATAAATTTTTTGCAACATAAATAATTACGCCTCCCCTCTGACATTTGCTTTACCAAGGTATAACATTCCATTTTCAACTTTATGATCATATAAATCTAATGGCCTTGTAGGTGGAGTACCTTCAATATTTGTACCATCCTTATAGTAGCGTCCATCATGACATGGGCAGTAAAACTGATTTGGATGATCGTCATTACCTTCCCAAGAAACAACACAACCGAGGTGTGTACAAGTAGGAGACAGTGCCATTATCTCATCATTATCATCTTTAAAAACCCATGCAGACTTACTTACCTTAGATTCATACCAGCCGTCCACCTGGTCAATTTTCCAATCGACACGTTGTGGTTCTGTTGTAATATCTTCAACAGCTAATCCAACATTCGCATATTCACCAGCACTTGATGGTTTTAATACAGGATCAATTGCCATACGTATTGGTGAAATTAGTAGTCCTGCTGCCATAAATCCACCTACACCTGTTAGGGTGTAATTTAGAAATTGTCGACGGGACACTTGTTGCTTTTCTTCACTCATGATTTTCCCCCCTCTTTACATTAATCACGGACAATATTTTAATCAGATTACTAGGACATTACCATGATAGCGCAAACTATCAGCTTGGTCAATAAATAATGCCATTTGTTACGAAAAGTTTTTAATTTCACCTGGAAATTAATATATGTATTGTTTAGTTATTACCAATAAGACCTTATTAATTCAACAATTTGTTTTACTTGCTCACGAATTAATACTTGCATCTCTTCAGAATGAACATCACCTGATTGAAATCCTGGTAACCACAAAAAATTACCGTCTAAAGTATTTTCAAGCTTTTTCCAAGTTGAATCGAATGAGAGAAAGAAAATATGTTGAAAGGGTTGTTGCTTTATATCATTAACCCAATTATTAATTCTCTCCACCTCTTGTTCTTTATCAGTAGATTTCAAATAATTATAACCTGGAATTAGTAAAACCCTTCCGGTGAGCTCTTTTTCTATTTCACTCGAAAAAATAGCAAGTACCTCGGATGCAAAAGCATTTTTACCAGCAGTTGAATCTTGTGATAACTCAAATGGTATTAAAGGAAAAATTACCGTATCTATATATTCTTTTGCACTTAGGTATTTTTCAATGTCTTGTTCATTCCACTTCATGAGAACTCACCCTTCTATTATTGTTAACTGTCACCAATATTTTATAATATTTCTTCTAAATTTTATCTCAATTAAACAAAAAAAATCAACCTATTGCAATTACAATTAAGGTTGATAAAATGAATTCTTTTCGAGACTTTTTAGTTCTTTTACTAATTTATGAAACTCTTCCTCCCTTTTTTCATCAAGGGCGAGATCGATTTTTTTCAATAAATCTTTTTCCTTAAAGCTACGTAATGAGTAATCCAATAATCGCTGTGCAAGATCCTTATCTTTTCGGGTAATAAAGTATTCATCTGGTACAAATGGATTATCCTCTAAAACAGCAGCATATAACGTGTTTTGATGCGCTTTTTTGAAGTTTAGCTGGATATAAAGAGGATCCTTTTGATTTAGGCGGATATCATGAAATGATTTTTCAGGATCCGTCGTAACTAAATGATCTTTGTAAAACCGAAACGGTACTTCTTTTGAGCAATGACTGGAAATAATGATGCTTCTAGGGCAAAATTTTGCATCACGTACAAAATGAACATTGGATAATAATTCCTGATGATTGATTAAATAGTTCAAAATCCAAACACTTTCTCTCTTTTTTAGCTGATAGTTATTAAGAAACCATTGGATAAAACTTTTTTTATCTTTAACAGAAATAGGAGTTTGCACCTTGGACGATTACCTCCTTCATCATCCTTTTCCAAAGTGAAGGAATTCCTAAAAACCAACACCTGTTATTCATTATAACTGTCTTAATCGTTCGACATATTCACGTATCGTTTCATCTAGAGGTTGTAAAGCTAAGTATTCATCAAATACTTGAGTTGCTTCTTTCTTCCTCCCTTCTTCAACAAGAAAATATCCATATTCTTTTAAGAAGTCACTATCATGTTGTAAGCTATTATATGCTTCCTTATAGTGGTTTAATGCATCCTTAAACGATTCTATTTCATTGTATGCTCGTGCAACTTCCCATTCATATATAGGATCATCTGCCCCTGTTCTTTTCGTTTCGAGTACCAATTCAACAATTTCTTCATGTTTTTCTTTCTCTTTGAGTAATTCTATTAGAAATAACACAGCTTCTTTATAATCTACATCAAGTGCAATTGCTTGACGTACAAACGATTCACTTTCTACGTCATGCCCTAATTTATGGGCTAGTTTCCCTGTATAAAAATAAAGCTCTTTATTAAACTCGTCTACTTTTATACCCTTTTGGGAGGTATCAAATGCTTCTTGAATCAATTCTTCTTCTTCATATGCTTTGGCTAACTGAAAATAAGCTGTATGATAGTAGGAATCTTGTTCAATCACTTTTTCCCATACATGAATTGCAATATCTTTTCGGTTTGCTTGAAAAGCAGTTATACCATATTTGAATAATGTATCAACATTCTCATGATCTTCTTTTTGGTAGTAGTTTAGTGCAGCTTCATATTCGCCTACACTGGCATATGCTTCTGCTAGCCGCTCATATATAGAGATTGAAGCAACTTCATTTGTTTGTTGTGCCACTTTCTCGTAGTGCGTAATTGACTTATTGCTTTCTCCAATAAAGAAATATAGCTCTCCAAGAGCAAAATCAATAATAATTTCATTTGGGTTTTTATTCTTAGCTAGCAATAGTTTTTGCTCTGCCACCTCATGTAGTCCTTGGGCTTGATATAAATCTGCTAACTGGATTAATGCTTGCGTATAGGCCTCATCGTCTTCTGCAATATTACCCAACAGATTAATAGCTTCCTCATCATTTTCCTGTTCAATATAAATGTCAGCTAGCATGATTTTAAGGTCGCTTTCATCCGGGTAGTTTTGTAGTAAATCTTGTAAAATTTCCTTTGCTTCGTTTAGAAGTCCCCATTGAATAAATAACTCTGCTATTGTGTATTTTTCTTCTTCATTCGCAGTTGGTATATATTGCTCTAATAGCTCTATGGCCTCTTCATTCTGATTATTCTCCATTAAGCCTAACGCTCTCATTATTGTATCCATAAAATAATCATCCTTTATACACGGTAATATGTAAATTTTAAACGTTCACTCTACTGATGTAAAATAAGAGAACCTCATACAGAGATTCCCTGAAATTATTCGGATGAAGTTAGCTTTTTTAGATCATCGAAAAAATTAGGATAAGAAATGGCTATTGATTGTGATTCATCCAGTTCTATTTCTCCTCGAACGATTAACGACGCAACAACACACATCATAGCAATTCGGTGGTCACCATATGAAGATACTTTTCCACCAGTTAAAGTCGTTTTACCGTGTATAATCATCCCATCATCTGTAGATTCAATTGAGGCTCCCATTGTCTGTAACACTTCTACAATCGCTTTAATTCGATCTGTTTCTTTAACCCTAAGTTCTTTTGCATTACGAATAATGGTCTTACCATCTGCCTGAGTAGCTAACAGAGCGATTATTGGTATCTCATCAATTAACCTTGGGATAATTTCTCCCTCAATTATAATCCCTTTTAAAGTAGACTGCATTACTGTAATATCACCCATAGGCTCACCGCTATTACTTGTTTCATTTTCAATGATTAGTTTCCCGCCCATTTGCGTTAGGACCTCAAGAATACCTGTACGTGTTTTATTTAAGCCGACGTTTTTCAAAGTAACTTGACTGTTTGGAATTATAGCTGCAGCAACCATAAAAAATGCCGCTGATGATATGTCGCCAGGAATAAAAATGTCCTGTGCAGTAAAATCTTTTCCTGGTTGAATCGTCATTCGATCGCCTTCAATTTCTAAATTGGCACCAAATGCTTGTAGCATATTTTCGGTATGGTTTCTAGTTGGAGTTTTTTCAATAATTGTAGTTGGTCCATCCGCGTTTAAACCAGCAAACAGAAGTGCAGATTTTACTTGGGCACTCTTGACCGGTAATTCATATGTCATTCCTTTTAGTTTCCTACCTCTAATTGACAATGGTAAGTTTTTCCCTTCGTTGCGTCCTTCTATCTGAGCATTCATTTGCTTTAGTGGGATGACTATGCGATCCATCGGCCGTTGTGTCAAGGAGACATCACCATAGACGACAGAAAAGAACGGTAACCCCGCTAATAATCCACACATTAATCGAGCAGTTGTTCCTGAATTTCCGAAATATAGTGGTTGATTGGGCTCTTTCAGACTGCCTAGACCCTTTCCTTCAACAATTAACTGATTATCTTGTTTTTCGATAACCACTCCCATTGATCGAAAGACGTCTACTGTTCGCATACAATCTTCTCCATCAAGAAAGTGTGTAATATTACTAGTCCCTTTTGCAAGTGATGCAAAAATCACTGCTCGGTGTGAGATCGACTTATCTCCAGGAACTTCAATTTCTCCATCTAGTGGGACATTAATAGGTAAGAATAATTCTCCCATTCCATCACCTTTCCTTTTTCTTCATTCCCAGTTTTCCCGTTGTCGAAGCTGCTCCAAAAATAAAAATAAATATTCATTAATTTTTTCGTTACCTAATTCAACCATAACGGGAACCCCTATGTCCTTTAGCAGCACCATTTGAATTGATTGGCTAACGGTTTTCTTATCAACTTTCATTCTTGAGAATAGTTTATTTATATTTAATTGCTCAACAGGAAAAGGATAATCATTCATTTTTAACCATTGATAGAAGCGCTTTACTTTCATATCCATATCGAATTCTTTTTCGCTGATGGTTAATGCAAATAACAATCCAATAGCAACAGATTCGCCATGTGTCAAATTTCCATACCCTAACTCCGCTTCCAAAGCATGCCCGAAAGTATGTCCAAGATTTAAATACTTTCTGTTCCCTAATTCCCGTTCATCTTCCTCCACAATCGTAGCCTTTGTTGTTATCCCCTTCTCCAAATGTTCGATTAAATGTTCATTACGAAGAAACTGTAGATTGGTATTCAGTAATTCATCATAAAAGCTTTCATCTGATAACAAGGCCTCTTTTATCAATTCTGCATAACCAGAACGTATCTCTTTTAAAGGTAATGTATCCAGCATTTCAATATCATAAACTACCATTTTGGGAGGATAAAAACTTCCGATTAAATTTTTCCCATTTTCATGGTTAATAGCTACTTTCCCGCCAACGCTACTATCATGTGCTAATATTGTCGTCGGCACCTGAATGTAGTCAATCCCCCGCATGTAGGTTGCGGCTACGAAACCAGCTAAATCTCCTACAACACCTCCACCAAATGCAATTAATAACGAAGAGCGATCCAATCCATATTCTATCGCAGCAGAATGGAGTTGATAGAACTGCTCAATGCTTTTGGAAGATTCACCAGCAGGAATGGTGGCATGATGTACCTTATTATGATTCAGCGATTGTAGAAAGGAATTTAAATACAACTTCTCGAGGTGATCATCGGTAACCACTAATATAGAAGAGTAATCTTCTTTTAAAACTTCATTCAATTGAAATCGAATGGATTCACCAATATATATAGGGTAGGTATGGGAACTAGACTTAATTATGATTTCTTTCATTAGAAACACCTTAATTCTTCACGGTATTCATCTATAGCCTGCTTTAATTTAGGAAATTGGTCGTGTGGAAATTGCTCAAGAATTGCTTTAGCAATTTCGAATGCAACAACATGTTCCATTACAACCGCAGCTGCTGGAACAGCACAGGAATCTGATCGTTCAATACTCGCCTGAAAAGGTTCCTTTGTTTCGATATCGACACTTTGAAGCGGTTTGTACAGTGTTGGGATAGGTTTCATTACACCCTTTATGACAAGCGGCATCCCAGTTGTCATTCCGCCTTCAAAACCACCCAAACGGTTCGTTTTTCGGTAATATCCACGTTGAGCATCCCAAGCAATCTCATCATGAACCTCACTCCCATTTTTTCTCGCAGCATCAAAACCGATACCAAATTCGACACCTTTAAAAGCGTTTATACTAACTACTGCGCCCGCAATTCTGCTATCTAGTTTTCGGTCATAATGAACATAAGAGCCAACACCTGCTGGCACTCCTTCAACATTTACCTCGACCACACCACCTATCGAATCACCATCTTTTTTTGCTTGATCTATAGCATCCATCATCTGTTGTTCAACCTTTTTATCAAGGGTCCGAACAGGAGAAGCTTCTGAGATCTCTTGTTTACTTTTTACTTTCATATCTGATGTAACGCACGCTTGTATACCTGCAATTTCTTTAACATGACCACATATGTCAATTCCTAGCTGGGAGAGCATGTTTTTTGCAACTGACCCTGCCGCAACCCGAGCAGCAGTTTCCCTTGCAGAGGAGCGCTCTAATACATTACGCATATCTCGATGACCGTATTTCAAAGCTCCATTCAAGTCTGCGTGTCCAGGTCGGGGTTTTGTTACCACTCTTCTTAATTTTGTATCTTCCTTAATCGGTTCTTCTCCCATAATATCTGTCCAATGTTTATAATCATCATTGTGTATTACTAATGAAATAGGTGATCCCAATGTATACCCGTGTCGAATACCACTTGTAATTTCAACGAGATCTTTTTCAATTTGCATTCTCTTCCCTCGCCCATGCCCTTTTTGTCTTCGTAGCAATGATTCATTTATCGTATCCTTTACCAATGGCATCTGAGCTGGGATACCTTCAATAATTGTTGTTACTTGTTTTCCGTGGGATTCACCCGCCGTTAAATAACGCATGATCTACCTCCTCTTTACACCTAAATTTTACTATAGCATATTATAAAAACGAAATTAACTAATCCATACACAACGTCCTATTAAATGTAAATGGTAGCAAAAACGTAAATCTATTGGTCTACCACAACTCTAGAGGAAAATAAAATACTCTTACCCCAATAGGATAAGAGTGAGTAAAATTAATCTTTTTGATAGAAGAATGTATCTACTAAATGTAGATTATACGCACTTGGGGAAAATATTTGCTCTGTACTCCCAACAAATAAAACTCCTTCTGGTGATAATGCTTTTGTAAAGTCAGCGTAAATTTTATCTTTTGCTTGATCGGTGAAGTATATAAGAACGTTACGGCAGATGATTAAGTCCACATTTTTCGGATAAGCATCTTCTAGTAAATTATGTTTCTTAAATTGGATATCTTGTTTTACGCTGTCATTAATATGATATAAACTATTTTCAAATTTAAAATACTTATCCTTCATCGAAGACGGTAAATCTTTTAGAGCAGAAGTCTGATAAATACCTTGCTTCGCTTTTTTCAAAACATTATCATCTATATCTGTAGCAATAATTGTAGTGTCAAGTTGTGGAAAATACTCTCGCATAATCAACGCAATACTATACGGCTCTTCTCCTGTTGAACAGGCTGCACTCCAAATTTTAAGCGTAGATTTATCCTTACTAAGCATTGGCAAAATTGTATCTATTAACACATCCCAGCGCTTTGGGTTACGGTAGAATTCGGAAACATTTATTGTAATCCGATCTACAAATTCTGCTAACAGCTTGTCGTCCTTATCAAGTGTTTCATAGTAAGAAAGAAAATCTCCATAACCACGCTTATCGCGAAGTGAAGTAAGTCTTCGCTTCATTTGAGCTTCTTTATATAAAGTGAGATCAATACCTAGTTTTAATTTAATTCTTTTGATAAATTCATAATAATCTTTCGTCATTTTTCCTGCCTCTTTATCTAGTTGTTAAATTTTAGGTGCAACTCTAAAACGTAAGAGAATTGCATCGAATAGAATAATAATTCCTTATCGCTAATAAAATGCCTCCGTTTAAACGGAGGCGCTTTCTTACTAGTAAATCCAAGTACTTTCTTGTTTTGTATAGGTTAAAAGTTCTTTCGAATCAAAGAATAAGTTAATTTCTCTTTCAGCACTTTCTGGTGAATCGGATCCATGAATAATATTTTTCCCTACTGTTACTCCATAATCACCTCGAACAGTACCCGGAGCAGCTTCAGCAGGATTTGTTTTCCCCATCATCTCACGAGCTGTTTTAATTACATTTTCTCCTTCCCATACCATTGCAAACACTGGTCCGGATGTAATGAAATCTACTAATTCACCAAAGAAAGGACGCTCTTTATGCTCACCATAATGTTCTTGTGCAAGATCATCTGATATTTGCATTAGTTTAGCTCCAACTAATGTAAAGCCCTTTTTTTCAAAACGATTTACAATTTCCCCTACTAGATTGCGTTGTACGCCGTCTGGTTTGACCATTAAAAATGTTTTCTCCACAATTACACCTCTTTTTAGTATGTATATTTCTTTTTGTAACCGTTTAAATTCTATCAAATTTTATAGAAAATAACAATAAAACTTAGGAAGTTCTTTTTCCAATTATTTTAGCAATGTTCTCCAAGGTTGCTTTCGCTTTATTGTTCGGTAACTTACTTAAGTTCTGCATTGCCTTGTCTAAATACATATCGCTAACCCTATACGAGGCTTCGATCGCTCCAGAGTTTTTAAGCATATTAATAACATTTTTCATATCCTGGTCCGAAACAGTAGAATCCGATTGATTAAATGTTTTTTGGACAAATTGAGCAAAAGTTGGATTATTCATTGCAAATAAAACTGGAAGTGTAACATTCCCCTGAATTAGATCATTACCAGCAGGCTTCCCTAATGCCTCTTGAGAAGAGGTGAAATCCAATATATCATCAATAATTTGATAAGACATACCTATATTATACCCATATTGATAAAGGTAGTTTATTTCTTTATCCGATAACCCTGATGTTATTGCTCCTAGTTTACAACTCGTAGCAATTAACAGCGCTGTTTTTCGTTTAATTCGACGCAAATAAGTCCGTAGATTTTGATTCCAATCAAACTTTTCTTTCATTTGTTCGATCTCTCCAAGACTTACTTCGACTAATGTTTTAGATAACGATTGGTGTATTGTAGGTTTTTTCAATGTTGTTATGTTTTCTAAAGCTCGTGCCAGTATATAGTCACCGGTATACATTGCTACTCGATTTCCATAACGTTTTTTTATAGTTGGCTTTCCCCTACGCAGGTCCGCATCGTCAATGACATCATCATGAACCAATGTTGCCATATGGATTAGTTCTAATGAAATGGCAACTGTTTTAATATCTTCTATATTATAATTCTCCCCGAATTGACCAGATAGCAAAACAAAGACAGGACGAATTCGTTTTCCTCCCGCCTTTAACAACTGTGTTGAAGCTTCTCTTAATACTGGATGCTCTGCTTGAATAACCTCAGCCAATGCTTCCTCGATTAATTCTAAATCCTTTTTTAGATAACTGTATGTTTTAGCTAATTTCATGAAATTCACCTTTGAGTTAAAATACTTTATATATTGTTACTTCTTATTTGTAGCCCATGTGCATGGCAGCTACCCCACCAGTATAGCTTTTCACTTCAACTTGAGAAAAACCTGCCTCTAAAAACATTTGCTTCAATTCACTTTTATCCGGAAAGTTTTTTGCTGATTCGTGTAGCCATGCATACTCTTTATAACTTTTTGCAAACAATCGTCCAAATAACGGCATTATGAAACGAAAATAAAAATAATATAATTGCCGAAACCCAAATAAAGTAGGTTGTGAAGTTTCCAGGCAAACTACTTTTCCACTAGGTTTAACAACGCGATACATCTCTTTTAATACTGTCATATAGTCAGGAACATTACGTAATCCGAAACCAATCGTTACGTAATCAAATGAGTTATCTTCAAAAGGAAGCTCCATCGCATTACCATGAATAAACTCAAGCTGTTCGTATTTTAGCTCTTTATTCTTCTCTTTTGCAACGGATAACATATTTTCACTGAAATCAAGGCCTACTATTTTCCCGTTATCTCCCACTGCCTCAGCCAATGCAATGGACCAATCTCCAGTCCCACAGCAAACATCTAACGCTGATGCATCCTTGAAAACGTTCATTCGTTCCATGACATCTTTTCTCCATGACTTATGTTTTTGAAACGAAATAATGGAATTCATGGAGTCATATTTATCGTAAATTTTTTCGAACACATGATGTACGCGTTCTTCTTTTGATTGTTCAGGCATCTTTAATCCTTCTTCCAAGTTCATGTTTTTAAGTGTCACTCTTAAGTGTATTTCGAATATAAACTTTTAACCCCGTATATGATTCAGGGATTTTAGCCAAAAGATCTTTCACTTTTTCTATTTGCATTTTAAGAGCTTTTTCTAAGTCCGATTGACTTAAATCGATAGAATGATTCATTTTCGTATCCATCAATTTGTTCAAAAGGGAGTTTTCAGTTTCTAATTTTCCCAACTCTTGATTGATTCTATTAATTAACATCCACTCTTGCGCAAATACATTCAGACCAGGCTGTTCTATATATTCTGCCACTTCTGTAACAAGAAGAGATTCGATCAGCTTTAGGTTTGTGAACCAATCATCCACGGATTGAGCTTCTACATAATGAAGTTTCATCTTTCGCTCATTTATTTCCTTTATCGCTGTCGCGAGTGTTTTAATCATCCCAACATCATTAATCTCAGATAAAATTGAATAATAAAGGCCACTATAATAGTCTCCAGCTAAAACATTTAGCTGACCTTGAATTGGACGGATGAATTCACTTTTCTCTCTTGTTTGGTCTGGTACTAACTCATGCGTATCCAAAGCAATTTGAACGAGCATTGTTGTTAAAATGTACTTTTCTTTCTTATGAGAAGATAGTGACGTATTCATTAAAATTGTATATAAAATGAGTAATTTGTTTTCATCAATTACGGGCTTTTGAATATACTTTTTAAGATATGTATGATGAATTTTATCTTCTATCATTTTCTTAAGATGCTGCAATTCATTTGTAGTAGTTTGCAAAGTAATCACCTTAGCCCTTTCAAGCATTCCTTCTTGCATTAGTAATTATAGCACAATTTATTTCTTATGTAACGGGCAGGTCGACATAATACTTGTAGACGGTGCCACCATTTGAATTAATATATTGCGGTTTGGAAATTAGGAATGAAATCCACACCAAAAAATCCACTACTTGCCTCACGTTTGCTAAAACTGCTGCCAATTGCAGGACTATTCGTTTTCCATTTCTCCATGACTCGTTTGGATAACAGCTTTTCCTCTCACTTTCACCGCTGAAGTATGTTCCGTAAATTGAGCAATCATAATTTCACCTTTATCCAACTTCTCTGAGTGATGAAATCGTGTGTCCGATCCCCTTGTAAGACCGATTACATTTACTCCATCTTCTAGCGCCTTTATGACAAAATAATCCGACTTAGACACTGATTTTTCCATTTAAATAATCCTCCTTTTTTCTAGTAAAGCAGATGAATAGACGTATTGGTGAACATCTCACCAAACAAAAGCGTCTTCCCCTTTGATACGTTCACAATATAGTTTGACTGATACTCTATTCTATAATATAAGTTGATTAAATACCTCCACAAGAACAAATCCAAGAAGGGAATTCTAATGAAAAAAGGGTGCGAAAAACGCACCCTTTAACCCTATGTACGTATTATTTTACGCTGTCTTTAAGGGCTTTTCCTGGTTTGAAAGCAGGAACTTTGCTTGCAGGAATTTCAATTTCTTCTCCAGTTTGTGGATTACGTCCTTTACGTGCTGAACGCTCACGTACTTCGAAATTACCAAACCCGATCAGCTGTACTTTTTCACCATTTTTAAGTGAATCCATGACAGCTTCGAATACTGCATCAACAGCATTTGTAGCATCTTTTTTGGATAGTTCACTTTTTTCAGCTACTGCATTAACTAAGTCTGTTTTGTTCATGACATTCACCTCCTCCCTTGATAACTTCACTTTCGCTATACGGCGAAAGCGGTTGTACAGATTAAGAACGTTCTATTTTCTTATCTGCCAATTAGTTTTAGGTCACATTGGAACAAATTCTATCATCATTTGTTTACCAATTTACCATTTTTTATACCAAGAGCCACTAATTTTGGGTAGTGACAAGGCTAATATTAACCGAGTTCACTACAAAATTCAACAATAAATAGCGATTTTTTGCGATTTATTCCTTATTCTCTTCTATCATCATAGAAATAAAGAATACAAGGATTTGTATATATTATACGACAACCAAACGTGTAATTCCTTCTTTTGATGCATAAAATTCCGGACAATATTGTTTGGCGATGAAACGTGTAGGGGATAAAGTTCGAAGTTTAATAAAAACGCATTAGAAATAGGAAATAGCGAGTTTCTAATAACAATAATTCTTTCAATCAACACGGATGGGTCGGTAACTTATTATAAATTTATTTATCTAGCTTTAACGGACCAATTGTTATAAAACAGTTTTGGAATTACTCTTATTTTATTACACAACCACTACCCACCTTGCCTCAAACGATATCAGTATATGCTAACAAAATGTGAATTTTTATTCAGAGGCTTACTTCTAGTTCGATGTGAATAAAAAAATAGCAGCGCTAGGCTGCTATTTTATCATTCTTCTATACTTCTATTCTTCTATAGAATTATCGCTATTAATCCCCCAGAGCCTTCATTAATAATTCGCTCAAGCGTATCTTTCAATTTGTATCTAGCGTTTTCAGGCATTAAAGAGATTTTTGCTTGAATGCCTTCTCGTACAATTGAGCTTAGCGAACGGCCAAAGATATCTGATTCCCAAATAGATAATGGGTCTTCTTCAAAGTCTTGCATTAAGTAACGAACAAGCTCTTCACTTTGCTTTTCTGTACCGATGATAGGTGCAAATTCAGACTCAACTTCCACTTTGATCATGTGAATAGAAGGAGCTACTGCTTTTAGACGAACGCCAAATCTAGAGCCTTGTCGAATGATCTCCGGTTCATCTAGTTCCATGTCTTCTAAAACGGGAGCTGCAATCCCATACCCAGTTTGTTTAACCATTTGAAGGGCACCAGCAACTTGATCATATTCACGTTTCGCATGGGCAAAATCTTGCATTAATTCTAATAGATGGTCTTTTCCTCTTATCTCTTCCCCAACAATTTCTTTCAAGATTTGGTCGTATAAGTAGTCTGGAGCATGTAAATCAATCTCAGCTACTCCTTCTCCCATCTCCATTCCAGCTAAGTTGGCTTTGTCAATATAATCATAGTCTGCAAAATGACCAACGATTAGGTCCACATCTCTTAACCGCTTAATATCTTTTACAGTGGATTGAATAGCTTCTTGATAATTTTCTCGTAACCAATGATCTTCACGAAGCACCATTACCCAGCTAGGTAGATTCACATTTACTTCCAGCACTGGGAATTCATATAATGCTTCACGTAAAACATTATATACATCGTGCTCTGTCATGGATTCAATGCTCATAGATAATACTGGAATATCATATTCCTCAGAAAGGTCTTGTCTTAACAGTTCTGTTTCTTGACTTGTAGGCTTCGTTGAGTTAACAACCATAATAAATGGCTTACCTACTTCTTTTAGTTCTTCTACTACCCTCGCTTCTGCTTCCACGTAATCATCTCGAGGAATCTCTCCTATAGAGCCATCTGTAGTTACGACAACACCAATTGTCGAGTGTTCTTGAATAACCTTCCGTGTTCCGATTTCAGCTGCATCATGGAATGGAATCGGGTCTTCATACCAAGGAGTATTAATCATTCTTGGGCCATTCTCATCTTCAAACCCTTTTGCACCTTCTACTGCATACCCTACACAATCTACTAATCTAATATTTACGTCTAAGCCTTCATCCACATTTACACTTACTGCTTGATTAGGGATGAACTTAGGTTCTGTTGTCATGATCGTTTTACCAGCTGCACTTTGAGGTAGTTCATCCTGTGCACGCGCTCTCTCACTCTCTTCCTCAATATTTGGCAGGACACCCAACTCCATGAATTTCTTGATGAATGTTGATTTACCTGTGCGGACAGCTCCTACAATACCTAAATAAATATCTCCATCCGTCCGTTTTGAAATATCTTTAAAAATATCAATCTTCTCCAAACGATCCCCTCCCGATCTCACTACAATATTAATAAACAAACTACGAATAATTGACATTACAATTCTATGATGTTGTCCTATCAAATTATGACTTAATATGTGTAAAAGAAATTAATTAATGGGAAAAAATTATCATTCGTAATTTGGTGTTTGCCACAAATCAAGAACAGGTTATAAGAAAAACTAGCTTATCATCATACCCTCATGATAGTAAGCTCTAGTTATGCTTATGTAGGCGGAAGATAATTTATACTATTTTTCCACCTAAAAAACCCTTGCAACAATATATGTTACAAGGGAAATAATATGATAAAATAATCGAATTTATAACGCATAAAACTGGCAGGCCCCGATATACATGCGACTTCTTGAGCATCGTCGGCACTAGCACGTCCTGGGCCTCGTAACCCTCCTCTTCAATGCTACGGGGTAACAAGTGCGGTTAAATGGGGGATCAGCGGACCCGATTTGCTCATATAAAGATCAGTGGGGTTGAAGAAACCACCTACTAATTGATGATTCACTTTATTGGCCATTCATAAAAACTGGTTCTCCATCTTTAATCGTATATGGTAAGGAATAAACAGGAACAAATGGCGTATTTTCTGCTATTAGATACCTTATATCGTCTCCTTCTTCAAACACATGATCAAAATCACCAAGTGCCTTTTGTAAATCAATTCGATAATCTATATACAGCTTTCCATCCGTATCCATAATAATTGGAAGGTGCTCGTTAGAATACGGACTAATAATAGATAACGGTTCATCAAAACCTAATGTTTGATAATCTATCGTAAATAACCCTTCTGCAATCTCTTCTCCAAAAGGTGGATAAATATGTTTGTTTCGGTAACCATCCAAGTGCACATTAGCTTTTCTCAGTTCCTCTGTTACTCGTAAATCAATTAACTTGACTTGTGGATCATCTTCTGGGTAGATAAGTGTATATTGATACACTCCACCATTTTCAAATGAATTCCCTGGTAATTCGGTTAATACATTCTCTTCTTTCATTGCTGAAAAATCAATTAAGTATTTCTCAAATATTGGAGTGTCACTTGATTTAGTTTTAATAGGTAATAACCCATTTGTTCGTTCTTGATACTGTTCTACCGCGTTCTGAACGGATTCTAACTGTACTTCATTAGGTTGCTGATTTTCCTTCCTTTGATCATCCGGATATAAACAGCCACTTAGTAACGATAGTAACAGTAACAAAATACCGACATGTTTATATGTGCGTTTCATTATAGTCCTCCTCTATGTATCACCCAGTTGGTCCACTAAATACTATAAATAGAATAATAATTGCTCCTAAAAATAAAGACGCATAAGCCAATAAAGCAATAAAGCCAGCTAAAATTCCTTTTAATTTATATCGGCTAAGTAAAATGAGTCCTATGGCTAAGATTAATAATCCCATGCCACCAAAAGAAATCCACATATTTAACATCGATTGAGACATATTTCCACTCCTTAATAAAAACCTTTATATCACTGCACATGGTATTATATCACAAGCCTTCGACATCAAGCATCAAAAAACGCAGAAGATAACTTGTACAATATTAAAATGAGTTTGATTCCTTAGCAAAAGTCTGCAAACGCGTATTCAAAAGGATAATTTTAGAATAGAAAATGTCCAGGGTAACATCGTTTAAGCAGCAGAACGCACAAAGTAAAGACGAGCATAAGAAATACTACCCAGTGTTTATCACATGTTAATAATGGGCTTTTCTTTACCAAGGGAACTGATAAAATGTTAACTTATTGATATCCCTAAATATAAAAATCCGGGATAAAGAGGGGCCGTCTTTATCCCGGTCGACTAAATAATACCCAAAGCAACCCTATCTATGAATGCTTGTGCGTTTCATTTTATGCGAGTAGACACGAGGTTGCATCCTCACTTGCCCAGAAACGTCTATTTTTTAAATAATTGGTTTAAGCTGTTCATATCCATTGGTACCTTGTTGCTAGTTATCGACTTAACGATTTTATCTTCCTTTTCTTTTGAAACTGGTTTATTCGCCATTTTCGATAGGTGGCGCACCAATTTTCTAACGGTTTTTTCATCTGAAAAGTCTGCGTTTTTTACGGAATCTGCAACTTTATAAATATCCTTTGGATCAATATTTGCATCTGATTGTAATTTATCAAAAACATTTTTGTGTTTATTGCTCACACGCTCGCCTCCTTGCTATAGTAATTCAAAATAGTATATGCAAGGTAAGCGTTGGTTGTTATCGTGTATAGCGATTACGTAGTAAAGTTGCTAAATCATCCATTTCTTCACGTTTATTTCGATTCATTAATTGTTCAACAACCTCTCTAGGCTTCTTGTCGTTAAATAAGATTTCATAAATACCATTCGTAATAGGCATTTCAACTTTTTGTTCCGATGCAAATTGATAAGCTGCCTTTGCTGTTCGTACTCCTTCAACTACCATACCCATTTGATCAAGTACTTCATTCAGGTTTCTTCCTTTACCTAGCAAGTTACCTGCTCGCCAGTTTCTACTGTGAACACTCGTACACGTTACAATTAAGTCCCCTACTCCAGGCAAACCTAAAAAACTAAGCGGGTTTGCACCAAGGGATGTACCAAGTCTTGTTATTTCAGCTAAACCTCTTGTAATAAGTGCTGCTTTGGCATTATCTCCGTACCCGAGACCGTCTGAAATACCGGCACCTAGAGCAATAATGTTCTTTAAAGCTCCGCCCAGTTCAATACCGATGACATCGTTACTCGTGTAAACACGAAAAGCATCATTAAAAAATAATTCTTGTGCTCCTTTCGCGTTTTCTTCATTAATTGAAGCTACCGTAACTGTAGTAGGTTGTCGCATTGCTACCTCTTCTGCATGACTTGGACCAGATAAAACGACAATATCCTCGTATTTATAAGAATCCATTTCTTCATCAATAAGCTGTGATACCCTTTTTAGTGTCCCAGGTTCAATCCCTTTGGAAGCATGTGTAATACGCACTGGGTGGTTGACAATTTTATTTAAATCATTACAAACTTCCCTAATTGCTTTTGTCGGTACAACTAATATAATATCAGATACATCCTCCAATGCCTCTTCCAACACATGGTACGCTTTTATTTTTTCTGGAATCATAATTTCCAAATACTTTTCGTTTTTATGTGTCGAATTGATGATTTCTGCCTGGTCTTTAGAATGTGTCCACAAGCGGACATCATGTCCATTATCAGCTAATACGATACTTAGTGCAGTACCCCAACTTCCTGCACCTAATACAGCAACTTTAGACATTATTATTCCCCCTTATTGACGCTTTCGTGCAAATATTTTTATAGGTGTTCCTACAAATCCAAATGCATCTCTTATTTTATTTTCAAGAAAACGCTGATAAGAAAAATGCATTAACTCGGGCTCATTAACGAAGACCACAAAGCTAGGTGGTTTTACAGCTACTTGCGTTGCATAAAGTACTTTTAATCTTCTTCCTTTTACCGTAGGCGTTGGATTCATAGCGATTGCATCCATAATAACATCATTTAATACATTAGTCGGAATTCGTTTTGCATGATTTTCACTGGCCACTTTTACAGAAGGCAGCAATGTATGTAATCTTTTCTTCGTTTTAGCAGACAAAAAGACTACTGGTGCATAATCTAGAAATTGAAAATGCGCTCTTACTTTTTCTTCGAATTCCTTCATCGACTTCTCATTGGCTTCAACCGTGTCCCACTTATTAACTACAATAACGATAGCCCTACCAGCGTCATGGGCATATCCCGCTATCTTCTTATCCTGTTCTCGAATACCTGTCTCTGCATCTATTAATACCAGTACAACGTCAGATCGTTCTATAGCTCTTAAAGCTCGTAACACACTATACTTCTCCGTTGCCTCGTAAACCTTACCACGTTTACGCATTCCTGCCGTATCAATAATTACATAATCCTGATCATCCTTATGTAATTTTGTGTCGATGGCATCCCTTGTTGTTCCTTCTATTTCACTTACAATAACTCTTTCTTCATTTAACAGAGCATTGACTAGTGAAGATTTCCCTACATTTGGTCGTCCAATAAGACTAAAGTAAATAGTTTCCTCATCAATTTCTTCTAACTCTTCTTGTGGAAAATGTTTAACTACCTCATCTAATAGATCTCCTAGTCCTAATCCATGTGCACCCGAGATTGGGAATGGTTGACCAAAACCTAAAGAATAATATTCATATATCTCATCGCGCATTTCTGGGTTATCAATTTTATTAACAGCTAAAACAACTGGTTTATTAGATTTAAATAGAAGCTTAGCAACTTCTTCATCAGCTGCTGTAATTCCTTCTTTACCATTTAACATAAAAATAATAACGTCAGCTTCATCAATAGCCACTTCAGCTTGCTGACGCATTTGTATTAATAAGGGTTCATCTCCAATCTCTATTCCACCAGTGTCAATTACGTTGAAGGTTTTGGTTAACCACTCCGCTTGTGAGTATATTCTATCCCTCGTTACACCTGGTATATCTTCTACAATTGAAATTCTTTCCCCAACCAACCGATTAAATATCGTTGATTTACCTACATTCGGTCTCCCGACAATTGCTACAACAGATTTCCTCATGAAAGGAACATCCTTTCTCCATTACTTTTCTTAGCTATTATCCTTAATAACTATATCCTATTCCTGCTTTTCATTGGCAAATATCACCATCGAAGCAAGTTTCACTTTATTCTAGCAAAAGTAAAAGATATTAACAATTGATTTAATGCTTAACGATAATAAATATTTCATCACTAAGTTTGTGTGCGATCCCATCTGTAATCGCTTCTAAGTTAGCGGCCATTTGCTCTAGTTCTTCTGTTTTTTCACAGATAAATATCGGTGCACCACCTGATATCCTTGATTCATTTAATGTTATTACAGCTAATATCGCTTTTTCGATTTCCATTAATTAGCCTCCTTATTATGAACCTTTGATTGAGAAGGCATACGAATTGCATTTTCCAGTACTGGTACAGCACCTATAATCTTTTTTGCTCTTTCTACATCTCTTACCTGTGGAAGTATAAAAATACCAATACGACCATCATCAAGGTCTCGTTTTATTAACGGAGTCAAAGCAGGTGTTCCTGAATCTCGAATGACACCTAATGAAATTGAGATATCATGAAGTATCGCTTGCCTTTGACCCAAGTTCGCAATTGTCGTTATAGAATTCATATTTTTGGGTTTTAATACAAATCCCATCCCATATTTCCGGATTTCTTCTTGTCGTTCTTGTAGACCAATGTTCATAATATAAATATTATCAACATATAGACCAGCTCCATCAAAATGGACGGGGTGATGTTCAATTTCAACAATATCCTTAATGGTTGAACCACTTTGGAGAAATTTCGCTATCAGTAAACTAATGATTGCCCCAACAATTGCAGCATATACATTCCATAATATATAGAATAACGTGCTAACAAATCCAGTGAAAATCACTAAATAATTTCTACTTTCAAATGAAATTGCAATACCCTCGATGTACGTTTTACCTCTTGGAACTAATTCAAATCCGTCAATTTCTGTAAGTGTATTTCTCTCCATATTTCTAACTTCCCTAAACTGCGTCGCAGCCACTGTTAAAAAAGTTACTGCCGTAAATTCCATTTCTAAAATTGCTGGTACCGCCACAGCTCCAAGTGCTGCTGCAATAAATCCCAATGCTACATGGATTACCTTCCCATGTAAGTATGTGGGATATTGGCGATAGTCAGTTCGTAACATTAACATCCTACCTATCGTCCCTGCAATAACACCAAATACTATCGGATAAAGATATTCATTCATTCTGCCACCTCATTGTTCGTTTATAATTTTGTGTCAATAATACAATTTTTCGTTTTAGTAGCTGGATCAAATCTAAACAGATGAGAATAAACAAGATAATGAATAAGCTGTCAAAGAAAACCATTTCACCAACAATGTTGGATATATAATAATTAGATAGCATGTAACTATATAATAGCTCCCCTGCACAAATGCCAATTAATGTTACAGTTATTCTTGAAATAAGTCCCTTAACTAAGAAACAGACCATTACGATACAGATCAAAGGAATCAGGATAAACCGCGGCATAAATAGCCAAACGGGAGCTTGTCCTTCCCAGATCAATATACTAGTATATCCGATCATCAACGTAAATGAACAAAATAGATGATATGTTGTCTTAGGAATTTGAGGGACTAGAAAAAATCCACCTATAATAACACTTAGAAATGTTAAAGATATATCATATTTACTAAAGGTAATGTATACATTGGAGAGGATAATCGAAATTAATATCCATGTAGCGTAATAAGCTCTGTGACTTGTTTTTTTCATAAAAAAAGTCACCATTACCCAAATAATCCAACTTATCCAGTAAAAATACAGTCCATCATTCATGTTCCCACCTACCACTTTCTATTATTACTGTTCCATACTGTTTTTAAACCTGTAAAAAGGAACAAAAGCGCGGTAGGCCAGCTTCACTATCTGTAAAGTGTACTAATGCAGCACTATCGATTAACCCTCGAGCAAGATGGCAGTTTATATGAAACATTCATTCATATAAGACAAAGGGAATATGCATTCATAATTTCCAAGTAAGAAAAAAAAAAGCTTGTATCTTCCACCCAATGAATTGGATGAAAAATACAAGCCCTTAAACTTCTTCTATGATTTAAATTTATTTAGTTTATCTCCAATTAAATCGCCAAATTGAAAGCTAGATTGGTCTTCCTCTTTTTCGTACTGCTTAAATTCTTTTTCCTCTTCTTCTTGCTCAATCTCGCGGATACTTAAGGACATACGTTCTTCTTCTTCGTTCACATCTAGTACTTTTACAGATACACTCTGCCCAACTTCTAATACTTCTTGTGGTGTACCAATGTGGCGATTAGCTATCTGGGATATATGAACAAGACCTTCTACGTTTGGAAGCACTTCAACAAACGCTCCGAAATTAACAAGACGCTTCACAGTACCTTCTACTACCTGTCCTGGTTGAATACGATTTGTAATATTCTCCCAAGGACCTGGTAAAACCTTTTTACGAGATAGTGAAATACGTTCATTATCTCGGTCAACTGCCAACACTTCGACTTTAATCGTATCCCCCTCAGATACGACGTCAGAAGCCTTTTTTACATGCTCATGGGCTAATTGTGATATATGAACTAATCCGTCAATACCACCGAGATCAACAAACACACCAAAGTTTGCTATTCGCTGAACTTTCCCTTCTAATACTTGTCCTACTTCAATCGATTTTAACGCTTTGTCTCGTTTGGCTGTTTCCGCTTCTTCAACAACCGCCCGGTGAGAAAGGATAATTCTGTTTTGTTCTTTGTCCAGATCCACCACTTTTACATCGAGACGTTTATTAACATAATCTGAGAAATCATCTACAAAGTAAGTTTCTACCAAAGAAGCCGGAATAAATCCGCGCAACCCAACATCAGCAACGAGACCGCCTTTTACAACTTCTTTGACTTCTGTTTCAAATACCTCATTATTTTGATACTTTTCTTCTAAATCTTTCCAAGCTTTTTCTGTGTCTACGTCTTTTTTAGAAAGGATAACTTCATCATCATCAACTTTTTTAATAACTAATGAAAGCTCCTCTCCTTCTTTTACCACTTTAGATGAGGATTCAATGTGCAGATTAGTAAGTTCATTCAAAGGCACAATACCTTCCGTTTTAAAACCGATATCAACTAGAACTTGATCCTCTTCTACTTTAACAACTGTTCCTGTTACAACTTCTCCAACTTTTAATTCGGGAAATTCTTTCGTTGATTCACTCATTATGGTTTCCTCCTTAACCTAACACAACTATAAGTGCAAAATTGACTAATCTAAAAAACCTTCTTTTTATAACTTCTAATAATTACAATTATTTGTCAAGTATATTTGATTCATTTGTTTTCGAAATTTCATTTACCGATGACGTCGTATACAGCCTCTAAAATTTTTTGAGCTACTTGATCGATCGTCAAGGATGTCGTATCAATTTCGATTGCATCTTCTGCTTTTAGTAATGGTGCTACTTCTCTTTTGGAATCGATTAAATCTCGTTGCTCAATCTCTTTTTTTAATTCCTCCAAATCCGACGGAAATCCTTTTTGAACATTTTCTTCATAACGACGTTTTGCCCTTTCTTCTACAGAGGCAATTAGAAAGATTTTAACTTCCGCATCAGGTAATACATGGGTTCCAATATCTCTACCATCCATTACAACTCCCCTATAATTTGCTAGGGATTGTTGTCTAGCAACCATTTCTTCTCGTATCGCCTTATGTTTAGCAACATAAGAAACGTTATTCGTAACAATCTGTGATCGTATTTCTAATGTTACATCCTCGCCATCAAGTAGTACTCGTTGTCCTTCATTACTCTGTTTTAGTTCTATTTTCGTATCTTGAAGAAGCTTTGCTAATGATGTTTCATCTTCTAGTGCTAAAGATTGATTTGTTGCCTTTAAGGTAAGGGCACGATACATCGCACCCGTATCGATATATATGTAAGATAATTCGTATGCCACAATTTTAGCTACCGTACTTTTCCCAGCAGCTGCAGGTCCATCTATTGCAATTGCGATCTTTTTCTTGCTCATAAATAATTCCACAATCCTCTCCATGTACAGTTACTTATTTAAAAAACTTGGCTTCCTATGCCAAGCTTTTCCCTATGTAAGGCTGCTAACATCTACTTAAATACAGTTATGCATAGTATAGATTCAGCATCCATATAGGGTTCCTACTAAAATACTCACTAATAATAACATAACCATAAATTTAGGGTCTAATCTAATTATTAATATAATTCCTTTTTACGAAGTTCACGTTGAATTTCAAAACAATATTTAATAATAAATTGTTGTGTTTCTTGGGAAATAGAGATAAATTTCAACGATGCAATATCGGCCTTATTCTTATTCGTTATCACGCGAATAACTTCACCTTCAACAGAGGTATACTTATATTCTCCATTATTCATTGGTAAAACCAACCAAGCGTTAACCTTGTCATTTTCATTCATAGCTTGTCCTTTTGGTAGAATGAATGATAATCCACCTCCACTTATATCTGCTGTTACAGTTGTAAAGGATGGAAACGACTGGTCTACACTATGTATTGCTAAGTCTACTGCTGCATCAACTCGAACATATTGTCTACGTTGAATTCTTTCAATTCTTTCTTTTTCAGGTTTTTCCAATGAAATAGCTGGGACATTCAGTTTTTGTTTTCCCTTTACAACTGTAGGAAAGCGATAGACAGAGTTATCGTCACCTACATACGAAGCAATAAACCTCGTTCCTTTTGGAAAAAATGTTGTTTTCTTTGATTGAATTTGAACTGGGTAATCAATGATCAGTAAATTTTTTTTCTTTTCTATTATTTTACACCGATATTTATCACCGGTATTCTTTGACGCTTCTAGTGTTAAAAATGTACCTATCTTCATATTGCTCCCCCATATATCTTATCCTATTTAACCTAAATCCTTTTATTAATTTCTATTATTACAGAAAATAGAAAAAAGGGAAAGGTATAAACCATTCCCTTTTACATTGCTGCAAAATTAATTTCTTTACCATCCATTCTTTCTACTTTTTCTTCTGTTCCATCCATTGCATTGATAAAGATTCGATACGTGTCGTTACCTAGAATTCCTAAAAATTCATATACAAGTACTTCTTCACCAAGATCATTGTCAATTACAGCAAGAAATTCTTCCTGAATATCAACATTCGTATTTACCATATCCTTGGCTTCTTCCGAGGAAATACCAGGTTCAGGAATATCTCTATCTTGATGGTTCATATAATAATTTCTTGCAGTTACTCCTAAAATATCTCCATTATCCAAACCAACTTTAACCTCAATTGCATCAGAATAAACCCTTACTCCGTTTTGGCTATATAAGAAAGAATATAAGCCGGTATTATTATACTCGGTAGTTTCAAAAATTTCCATGTTTTCGAATTCATGATTTCGCACATAATCTTCAGCAATTTGTTGCCCTTCATTTAAACTTAATTGTTTCTCACCAACTGGTCGATCAACCAATAGTGATAAAGGATGTCCACCTTTTTGTGACATATCCATATAGGCATTTTTTTCCCCATCACGATAAGACAGACTATATAGTGGTATATCTGCACCGTCCCCCGATTCAGTGATCCGAATATTATCTTCATCTTGGACATTAAATAGCTCTTTTCCTTTATCTATCGCTTCATTTTCACTATAGTCATCACCCTGTAAGTTTTGATATTTATGATTATTAGATGAAGTGCCAATTAATGCTGAATTAGCATTGCTTTCGGCAAATCCTTCTACTTTCTTTTCTACGGTTTCAAATCCATCAATAATCGTATTATCCGCTTGTTCATCTTGTGTAGCAAGGGCCATTTCAACATCCATCCAACGCAAGTTATTATCAATTACTTCATGTTGAACTTTTCTTAATTCATCTTTAATATCCGCTGATTGTTCGTATAGATTGTTTAATGTTTCTGTTTCCTCATCAGACAAAGGTTCGTTTTCTAAATCCCTTACAGCAGTACGATACGTAAAATCTCCTATGTTTGATAGAAATTCTTCTGTCTTATTAAATGGCATTAATGTTAATGGTAGTTGGCCAACATCTGATAAAGCCTCCGAAGTTAACCTCCATATCTCTACAAATTGAGGAGACAGACGCTCTTCTGAATTCATTGCTTTTGCTGTACCAATCTTATCATGTAACAGATCAATATGGTAAGAAAGCTCATGAAATGAGCGCTGGTAATTGTTTTCAGCTTGTATTAAAATTGCATTCTTTTCTTGGTGCTCCTGATATCCCCAAACAGCAGTTCCTACTATTCCTACTGATAAAATTGTTATTACTATCCATCGTATCATTAATTACGTCCACACCTTTCTACTTACAGAAAATATGTTTACCAATTCGTTTAATTTGTGGTCTACCCCATATCCATCCAGAAGTTGCTGTATCTGGATTAAAGTAGTAAATAGCATTTCCTGAAGGATCCCATCCATTTATCGCATCTAGAACCGCCTCTCGTGCTTTATCATTTGGTGTTAGCCATATTTGACCATCGGATACTGCTGTAAATGCTCTTGGCTCAAAAATCACTCCAGAAACAGTGTTCGGAAAAGTAGGACTTTCCACACGGTTTAAAATAACTGCTGCAACAGCGACTTGCCCCTCATATGGCTCCCCCCTTGCTTCACCATAAACGGCATTAGCCATTAGGTTAATATCATTTTGGGAGAAACCCTGAGGAACATTAACTGCAGCTGTTGTTCGTCCTTCTTCCTCAGCAGTATCTGCTTCGCCACCTTCGTTCGCAGGACCATCTGCTTCATTTCCGGGATTTTCTTCGTTCGCATTCTGACCTTGCTCTTTGGGGGAAGCATTTTGATCTTGGTTATTATTTTGTTGTTGCTCTTGCTGTTGCTGTTCTTGTTGCTGTTGATTTGGCTGTTGCTGTTCTTGTTGCTGTTGATTTGGCTGCTCTTGTTTCTTTTTAGGTGCCGTTTGCTTCTCTTTACTCATGCCACCATAATGTGTGAAGCGATTTCCCTTTCGAATTTGTTCCTTTACAAACGCATCATCATATTCAGTTGCTCTTTCTAGCATTTCTTTCGTCTTCTCTCCAGCTAAACCGTCTACATTCGTTAATTCAAACTCTTTTTGAAAATTTCGTAATGCCCAATAGGTTCCCCATCCAAATACACCATCAATTTCTCCGTGATAAAAACCTATATATTGTAACCTTGCTTGTAATTCGATTACGTCATCACCAACGGCTCCACGTTGGATAACTTGTTCAGAAAAAGCTTCAACCTGTTTTGGTTGATTCGTAACATGTAATCCTATGGACATAAAACATATAATTATCGTAAATAGGAACATTTTTTTAGTCATAGTAAATCCTCCTGTTGGTCTCATCTAGTAATATGTATTTTTCGATGAAATAGGCTTTTTATACATGTTTTATAAATCCATTTAAAATCCCCTAAAGAAATGGGATCAATCTATAAGTAAAAAGACTAGTAATTCTCAATCACTTTCTTAACAACAGGAGATGAGTTAAAATGAAATTTGGTAATTGAGTAGAATATGTAATGAAAAAAATACACTTGTAATATGTAACTTACAAGTGTATTTCAAGCGTTTTTTCTATCTAATTGTTGGACTGGACGTACTTGAGAATGATGGGCGGTTCGGACTCTACGCAATCCGATAAACCATAGTATAACCATAAATGGGATGATAATCAGGATCGAATTCTTAGGAATTGCTTTTAAAATATAATTATACGTTCCATGTAAGAGAAATGGTATAACTAAAGCTAAAATTATATTCCATCTTACATACCGTGTATTTATTTTTGCTTTGCCAAAATGATATCCCATAATTACTCCAAATAAAGCATGTGATGACACTGGGAACAAAGCCCTAGAAAAAGCATATTCAATGCCATTATTCAATAGGTACAATATGTTTTCCACAGTTGCAAATCCTAAACTAATAGACACAGCATACACAATACCATCATAGTGAGCATCGAACTGTGTATGGTGATAAATAACGTATAAAAAAATAAACCATTTAAAAAACTCTTCCGAAAACCCAACAATGACAAATGATTGCAAAAACGTATTATCAATACCATCTGTTGCAAATGCATATTGAATGAACATGATTGGAAATACAAGTAAACATCCAAAAATAAATGTACGAACAATAAGAGCTAAGGGCTCGGTAATATGATCTTTTAAATAAAAAAATGACAGCAATGCTAACCCCGGTGCTATTCCAGCAGATAATATTGTAAACATAATAGTGGCCAGCCTCTTTCCAATTTGTTACATTAATCGTAACATTAAGCTTTACAATTGAAAATACTATAGTTAATGAATCCTAGAAAACTTTTTACTCTAGGTACTAAATCATGAAGCATAAAGGTGATGAAACATGAAAAACATTTTAATAATACATACTGGTGGTACAATTTCAATGTTAGAAAATAAAGAAACGGGGGAAATACATACTACTAACAAACACCCATTAACAGACTTATCTTTTCATTTTAATCAATATGCTAACATCACAGAACATATCGAATTTTCAATACCATCTCCTCAAATAACACCAGAACATATGTTGGATTTAGCAAAAAAAATTAATGAAGTTCGTTTCGAATACGACGGCATTATCATAACACATGGAACGGATACATTAGAAGAGACAGCATATTTCCTTGATTTAGTTTTGGAGGTTGATATACCCGTTATCCTCACGGGAGCAATGCGATCAAGTAATGAGATTGGTTCAGATGCTCTCTACAATTTAGTTAGTTCTATTCGTGTGGCCATTCATGATGACGCTGCTTCAAAAGGTGTGTTAGTTGTCATGAATGATGAAATTCATGCAGCACGAAATGTTACCAAAACATCAACTAGTAATGTTGCAACATTTCAAAGTCCACCTTATGGACCTATTGGTATCCTTACAAAAGAAACGGTTATATTTCATCATACATTGTTAACACGAAATTCTTATCCAGTAGAAAATATTCGTAAAAATGTTTTCCTTCTGAAAGCATATGCTGGTATGGACGAAAAAATATTAGATGCCATTAGAGAAGGTAAACCAGATGGCCTTGTTGTGGAGGGGTTAGGACAAGGGAATTTACCGAAAGAAACATTACCAGCCTTACAACGCATTCTGGATGCAGATATACCAATTGTTCTCGTTTCCCGTTGTTATCAAGGAATTGTTCAACCAACCTACGGCTATGATGGTGGTGGCAAACAATTAAAAGAGATGGGGCTTATCTTTACCAACGGTTTGACTGGACCCAAAGCACGAATGAAGTTATTAATCGGTCTGGAAACAAAAACAAATAATTCTATTCGCGAAATGTTTGAAGAGGAATATTAATAAATGAAAAATTAATATTTATATGATCCGGTTTATCGTTCAGCTCTATTGATCAAAAAGCCAGTGCCCTGGCTAGAGCCTTTTCCCTTTCTAATCTCCATAAATTCTTATGGGTAGACCTAAAAAGGATTGTTAAATAGAAACTGTATCCTCATTCATGAAGACAACCAATGAGGATACAGTTACCACACACGATCTTGAAGCTTACTTTTCTATTATGGCCTTAGCAATTGAATGTGCATGAAGTCTGCCGTTTTCAATGAATATTTTATTATTATTATAACCTGCAGCTACTACCCCAGCGATATACAAATTATCAACATTTGTTTCATAGGTATCCTCGTTATAATAGGGTTTTCCATTTAATGGATCCACTTCAATGCCACTATCTAATAAAAAATCAACATCTGGTTTATATCCAGTCATTGCAAATACAAAATCATTCTCAATTTCTTTCTCTTTTCCTTCTATCATATAGGTAACATAGCTATTGGTAATTTTTTGAACATGTGCATTAAATTCCATTCGAACAATATCTTTTTTAACTAATGAATCAAAATCAGGCAAAATCCATGGTTTTATACTTTTTGAATATTCTTCTCCACGATATAACACAGTTATGTTTGCACCAGCTTTATGAAGTTCTAAAGCTGCATCGACTGCTGAGTTTTTTCCTCCAATGATTACTACATTTTTATTATGGTAAGGATGCGCCTCCTTAAAATAGTGCATCACTTTCGGTAATTCTTCTCCTTTTACACCCATTTTGTTTGGTTGATCGTAATAACCTGTTGCAATAACAACATTTTCAGCAATATATCCAGTTGTTCCGTTCTTTTCACTTTCGGTCGACAACTTAAATATCTCACCATCTTTTTTGACTTCAGTTACTTTTTCATAGGAGTGTACCCGTAGTTTTTTTCTGTTAGCTACTGATCGATAATATGCTAAAGCTTGATTTCTTACCGGTTTTTGTTTTTCCGTAATAAAAGGTATATCTCCTATTTCTAGCTTTTCACTAGAACTAAAAAAAGTTTGATGGGTTGGGAAGTTATAAATTGTATTTACTAAATTTTCCTTCTCAATAATAAGTGGGTCTATTCCTTTATTTTGTAGTTCGATCGCACAGGACATCCCACATGGTCCCCCACCTACAATAATTACTTTCTCTCTATTCATTCCATGCACTTCCTTTATTCGAAACTGTTACATAAAAAAACTCTTATCTAAACTATACATGATAAGAGTTTTTTCGTCATATATTTAAATTTTTAAATAAATTTACACCCAACCACGGAATCTTGATGCTTCAGCCATTTTTCTTACACCAACGATGTAAGCAGCTAGGCGCATATCTATTCTTCTTGTTTCAGCAGTATGATAAATCGTATTAAATGCTTTTGTCATGGTTGCATGTAGTTTTTCTTCAATTTCTTCCTCTGTCCAGTAAAAGCCTTGATTATTTTGTACCCATTCAAAGTAAGATACTGTTACTCCACCAGCAGATGCTAAAACATCCGGCACCAACAATATTCCTCTTTCGGTGAGGATTTTCGTTGCTTCCATTGTTGTAGGTCCATTAGCTGCTTCAACAACAATACTAGCTTTTATATTGTTTGCATTATGTTCGGTTATTTGATTTTCTACTGCAGCCGGTACGAGTATATCACAATCTAACTCCAATAATTCTTGGTTGCTAATCGTATTATTAAAGAGTTTTGTAACTGTACCAAAACTATCTCTTCGGTCTAATAAGTAGTCTATATCTAAACCATCCGGGTCATGTAACCCACCGTAGGCATCTGAAATACCTACTACTTTGGCTCCTGCATCATGTAAAAACTTAGATAAGAAGCTTCCAGCATTACCAAATCCTTGTACAACTACTCTTGCCCCTTTTACATTAATTCCTTTTTTCTTTGCCGCTTCATTAATAGCGATTGTGACACCTTTTGCAGTTGCAGATTCTCTACCATGTGATCCACCAAGGACTAAAGGCTTCCCTGTGATAAATCCTGGGTTATTAAATTCATCAATACGGCTATATTCATCCATCATCCAAGCCATAATTTGTGAGTTTGTAAAAACATCAGGCGCAGGTATATCCTTTGTGGGTCCTACAATTTGACTAATCGCACGAACATACCCTCTACTTAGTCCCTCCAATTCACGAAAAGACATTTCTCTAGGGTCACAAACGATTCCACCTTTTCCGCCTCCATAAGGAAGATCAACAATACCTGCTTTTAAACTCATCCAAATAGATAAGGCTTTTACTTCCGTTTCTGTGACATCTGGGTGGAACCGGACACCACCTTTTGTGGGCCCAACCGCATCATTATGCTGTGCACGATATCCAGTGAAGATTTTAATCGAACCATCGTCCATTCTAACTGGTATTCTCACAGTCATCATACGAATTGGTTCCTTTAAAAGATCAAAAACTTCATCAGGGTAACCCAATTTCTCCAACGCAGTTTTTACAACAGTTTGTGTTGAATGTAATACATCCATTTTCTTGTTCTTGGTTTCGGTAGAATCTGCTGCTTTATCGGCTACCATGAATTTACCTCCTAAAAAATACCTAATAAATAATTTATTATTGCTGTACTCAGAGATTAGTATACACGTTCAACATAAATATGCAATAAAAATCAATCTAATTTCGTATTATTTTTTTAAAAAATGTAAGCGTTTACTAAACCTACTCGTTAACAGCCCCTGTCCAATCATAATCCACCCCCAAAGTCGGGGTTCATCAAGTCAATGTCTACTATTTACTAAAAATATTCGTGACTCTTTTTACTGCATTCGACTCCATGATTACTTTTCCATATTCTAGTAAACGATAACTTGTTATAATACTAGGTGATGCATATTCAGATAAGATAGCTATGACATCTTCCTTATTATTACTCCCTAACTCACTTTCTTGTAACAACATATAATATCGATCATTCATATGAAATAATCTCCCGTTATGGATGGATAAGGAAAATAAAGCACCAGAGACTTGAATGACATTTTCAAAATCGTTAAATGAGAAAATTAACTCTTTACTCTCATTAAGCGTTACTTTCATTTCAATGAAGTCCTCATCCCAATCTATATTATCAAATTTTTGCGTTACCGTAACATGTAGACCTTGTGCTTGCATTAGATGCACGTTTACAAGAAGTCTTCCTTCTAACTCAAGACCTAGCTCTGAACTAGCCTCATACATCATATCGCTAAATAAATTTCGGACACCTGATGCATCATACCATAAATCCTCTTGTGTGAAACCGCGTTCCACAAGATCATCAAACGTTAAAAAAATAGTAAACTGGTTTGCCGACATTCTTTCTATACGCATACAGCATCCTCCTTTTAAATGACCTATTGATGGTTGCTACGGACACGATATTCATTGCAGGCTAGGCAACTTATAAACATAGGCCATTCTCGATTTATTCATGTGAGGAAAGCTTATCCTTTCCCAACGTGCTAGTACTTTTTCACAAAGGATTTCATTTATTGTTATCTTGTTATAGTATATGCAAATCTGCAAATTGTTGTTTGTTATTTTTAAAAAACGCTTTTATCAGTTAGATTCTTCTTAGACCTTAACATCTTTCTCAATTGTAATCACATGGCACTCCGATTTTGTACCTAGTCTAAAAGGAAGTTTTGTGTATCCATACCCTTCACTAACAAGGACATATGAAGATCGATATTTTTGTAGGTAACCTTTTTCATAGAAGCCTAGTGGTCCAAACCTAATTTGTCCTCCATGTGTATGACCTGCCAAAACCATATGTATTTTATCTTTGGAATTTATATCTAGATGATAAAAGTCACCAGGTCTGTGTGTTAATAAAATTATATATTCACCATTAGCCTTGTTTGAAGCCAATGTGAAATTAGGTTCCTCATAAGGATTATACTCTAGACCGACTAAACTAAGAATAGAATTTTCTTTCATTATATTTATAGAAGAATTCGACAAAATACATACCCCTTCTCCTTCCAATAACTTCACTAACTCATCTATACTAACTTCCAAATCATTATTTCCCCATATAAAGTAAATGGATTCACTCACCCTTTTAAGTTTTCGTATATTTTCCCTCGTTCGACTGAAAGGAACACCTTTTTCTAATAAATCTCCTCCAATTACTACGATATCAATTTCTTGATCGATATCGCGGAGTGTTTCTTCATTTATGCTTCGGCGGTGAATGTCCGAAATAAAAAATATCCGAAATCTCTGGAACGCACGTGGAATTCGCTTATCCTTGATAGTATGATAATTAATTGAATCTTTATGGGCTTTGTAAACCATAAAACTTATCAAAAGAATTAAACTTAGAATCACTAAGAAGATATATACCATCGTTTGTCTCCCTTTTTATAAATTGAATACATCTCCCCATGTTGCATACACCAGATACTTGACGCTTGGGACAAAAGAGTTCTAACCAAAAGGACAATTTAACTTCTTCCCATTTGAATTAGTATGATTTATTATAAGATTCTTCTAAAACTTATATTGCGTGTTATGTATATAATGCGACATTAATTTTGGTTTCACCTAATGAAAATATTGTTAGATAGCCGCTACGACAGAATGCTTCGCTTTCCGCGGATTTCCTGAGCCTAAATATAAAGGAATGAGGTTCCACTCGTCATTAATGAGGATCGTGGTTCCGCTAAATGACAAAAATACCGCCAAAACTTGGTGTATGAGGATCCTTGTTCCTCTATTAGCATCAATCAGTGTGAATTGCACTAAAAATAGGTGAATAAAGGAATGAGGAACCATAACCATGCTCCAAACAACTTATTTCGGCCATTTAGCGGAATAAGGTTCCACCTCGCCATCGCTGAGGTTCGTGGTTCCGCTATTTGGATCCAATGACGGTTAGATGAATCCTACTTCCCCCATTGGCGGATTACGTATTCCACCATCAGCTTCATTTTTGAATACATTTTTAGCTATGACGCATTATACATCTACTGCGAATGAAAATCGAATCTTTATGAATGACAGTTAGTCTTACTATTATTCGCACGTTATGAAAAGTGGAGTGTTTTAGTAATGTCCAACCCCCACTTGTATGTAATACAGAGGGCTATGCTTTCAGGTCTCTTCTTGTTATCGGTTGATGAGATGAAAGATCTCACTACCCCAGATCGATATAGCAACAACGAGAACAATGAACAGCGTTACGAAAACAAGCCGAAGTAAAGGTTTACTAATTTTAAATTGTATTTTGCCCCGCTTATGGTTATGTATGTCTTTTCGAGGTGGTAAATCCAAAATATCTATTTCATATTGATCATCTTTTCTATCTTTTTCATTCTTTTCAGCAGTCAACTCCTGCACAATCGTATCCTCTTTGCCCTGTACTTCTGAAATGAGATTCCGAAGTTGTTCAGCTTGATCATAATTACCATCTCTTTGTTCAGTCATCGAGAACTCCCTCCCCCGTACCTATAACGAATAACTACTCCTAATAAAAAATCAATTAGAAAATGAGTTGTAATTGTAACTAATAAATTCTCTGTTAGTTCGAAAATATAACCGATAAAAAAGCTTAACACCACAATAGAAACGAATAATACTGGTTTATTCAGGTATCTGAAATGAACAACAGCGAAAATCGTACTTGCAAGCATATAGCCAAAGACCGTTTGAAGTACTCCACGAAATAGAAGTTCTTCTGCAACTGCTATAAGGAAAGTCACGTAAATAATTTCAATATACGATAGACTAGAAAAAATTCGTTTATTTATTCCTCCATCATCATAATGCTTACTAGGAAGAGCCTTCACTAAAATGAGATCGATTATTACTACTAAAAATCCAGATAAGATTCCATAATAAATTATTTCTGTCAGATCAAACTCAACATACCGAAACCAATCCGTAAAAGAAGAAAATAAAAATAGGCTCAACAAAAGCGCTAAACCAATAAACAAGATTTGAGATAGGATTAAGGACTTTTTTAAGTCCTTATTAGAAATTTGTTCCATCAACTCGTTTTGTTGCATGTTATTCACCAATTAGTAATAGTTTTCTTAATTTTTCATGCCAATTTTCATGTTCCTTTTCGAATCGTCCTAATTGTTTAGGTTTCCATTCATCAAAAGAAAAACCGCAATTACTACAACATTGATCTATTGGCTCCGAAAATGAGCTTTGAAAGCTAGTATATAACTCTTCACGAAGGCAATCATCTGTATTCATCCAAGTTATCATTTTTCTTAATTTATTTTCTTTCTCAATGGACCGTGTTCTCCTCGTTTGATTTATTTCATTAAATACAGCCTTTGCATCATTAACCCGGTGCCTAATGCAATTATTTTCATCAATCATACCATGTTTCTCTAATTGGTAGTGAATAAAATTCCATTGCGTCTCCCCTAACCCAAGTAATTCTTTTAATTGTTCTACCTCTGACTCTTTCTCCAACGAAAACACGTATTCATTGTGGAACATATGGAATAGAGATTGTAATTGTTGTTCAGAAGGTAGCTCATTTTGAATCATGTTCCATGGGATATATTCATCACTTTTAGCATATAACAACATACTCAAACTAGATTCTCCATCACGACCAGCTCTACCGATTTCCTGAATGAATGCTTCAATTTGTGGGGGAAAATGGTAATGAATAATCAAGCGAATGTTATTTTTGTTGATCCCCATACCAAATGCACTCGTGCAACATATCACATCTAATTGATCATTCATAAACTGCTGTTGGATGGCAATTCGATCCATTTGATCCATCCCTCCATGGTAATACGAAACTCGTAATGAAGATAATCGTTGGGATAATAGACTTGCAATTTGCTCTGTAATTTGTCTACTAGAGAAGTAAATTAATGTTGGAACCTGATACTTTTCAAGAACATTTAGAATCACTTCTATCTTTTCTTGATTGTCACTGACCTCTTTAACCGTTAACATAATATTATTACGGTCCATTGGATGGATATGTTTTGTAAAATTCGGTCGATCTAAAGTACGGATAATGTCTTCTTGAACTACTGATGTTGCTGTAGCACTTAATGCTAACAATGTTGGATTATTAAATTTCCGAATAATCTCTTTTAATTTTAGATAATCCGGTCTAAATTCATGTCCCCATTGCGAAATACAATGGGCCTCATCGATGACAAATAAATCTACTGCTATATTTTGTAATGCTTTCACCAAACTCTCTTGCTGGAGAATTTCTGGTGAAACATATATAAGTTTATATTGATTTAAATTACGGTATATTTTATTTCGCTTCATAGGATCAATAAAACTATTGATCGCAACTACCTCCTTAAAGTTAGAGGCCTTCAACTGCTTTACCTGATCTTCCATTAACGATATTAGCGGAGATACAACAATAGTTACTCCTGGAAGAAGTTTTGCCGGTAATTGATAACAGATGGACTTTCCTGACCCAGTCGGCAACACGCCTAATACATCTTTATTGTTCATTACATCCTGAATGATTTCTTTTTGGCCTGTACGAAAAGACGGATAGTTAAAATGCTTCTTTAATTCGGTTTCTAATTTATAATCTTTCATCATTTTTATCACCTATTTTATTGCAACATCATTTCGAGATAAAACAAGTCTAATTTGGAAATAGCTTATTTGATTATCAAGAGCTTCCTTAATATCCCTCAACTTATAGGAGTTTGTCTTACGAATCGCTGCAATAATCTCACTTTCCGTTTCAGGATCCACATATGCTTCAACCGGAAAGTCAACATTATATAAAGCAATTTCAACAATGTGGTCTTGAATGGTGTTTACTTTTAACCTACGAACTTTTGCTACCTTCTCGATGCTATACCCTTTTTTTAAAAGATCATTTGTCACTTTAGCCGAGTTGGTTATGAAATTTCTTCTTGTTACCCCTTGTAATAAGACTCGTAAAAGTTGAAATTTTTCAGGGGATTTCTCTATATTACTCATAATGAAATGAATGATACCGACCATCAATACTTTCACATCCGCTTCCACCATATTATATTTCTCTGCAAGTTGATGCGTACTCATGCCGTATGTATGATAGCCGGTTAAACGATCGACAAACATCTCAGCTTCATGCCCTTTAAGTTGACTTAGTATAAAATACAGTTCTTCATATAAAATTGGTAGAATTTCTATTCCGTTCGTTTTCGTCCTTCGATACTGCATTTTCACCCAATTCAACGTTTCCTCATTGTCAACTATTGGAATAAAAGACAAGTTGCTCTTTTTACTATTTGTATATGTTTGAATCAAGAGCATTAAACGCTCCATAAACAAATCTACTACACCACTATAAGTGAGCCCTTTATAATAGGTATATGGAATGTCATGCTGATGAATCCATTGCATTCCGGAGTGGGTCAGAAAGAAAAATTCACTTCCTTTGTTCCTAGCAATGATTAACTCCTGACTTTCTAACTTACGGATTTCTCTTTCAAAATCCGCCTTATTTAATGTTGGCGCAATTCCATAAAATCCTTCTACTTGATAGATTCTACTGTCATGAATTGTTTGTATGGATTTTTTTCCTTTTAACAAGTGGTATATTCCATATATGGTACGCTGTCCTTTTATGGAAGCAACGCTCTGCAAAATAATACCGTTTAAATACATTTTTAATAACTCCTGACATTAACAAATGGCATTGTAACCTATACATTCCTAACATGTATGTGTTGAAATGTTTCGTTAAGCGCTATACAATAAATTGAGGGATAATATTAAATAGGAGGCTTTTTCGTTGTCAGCAAAGTTTACGATTGTCGATAAAGATACCTGTATTGCATGTGGTGCGTGTGGCATAACAGCCCCTGATATATTTGATTACGATGACGAAGGCCTTGCTCATGTTGTCATCGATCACAATAAAGGAAATCAGATAATTCCCTCCTCCCTTGAAGATGACGTCCTAGATGCTTTTGAAGGTTGTCCAAGCGACTCTATCAAAATATCAGATACCCCATTTAATGGCGATCCACTTAAATTTGAGGAAGAATAATCTATTTTTATTATAACACAAAAATACCAACTATCATTAGTTGGTATTTTGTAGTTGAAATCTGTTTTTTGCATAATTTTTCAAGAAGTAATTTAGCAAGGGGTAAAACAAAATAATAAAAATTGCGTTGCCAATCGCATGATTCGTATCATACGGTAGCCCGGCTAAATAATAAGGGAGAAATTTTCCTGTTATCTGGTATTGTGTTAACGAAATAATAAAGCCATAAAAATAACCACTTACAATTGACATAAACACAATCCAGTATAATGGGATTTCGTTAAACCATTTCCCTATTACTCCACAAAGCGCACCAATTACGGCCCAAGATATTACTTGCCAAATTGTCCAAATCCCCATTCCTAACAAAATATTTGATAAAAACGTGCTAACAAGGGCAAGTAATATTGCTGCAAATGGACCTAATACTAACCCACAAATAATAACCATTGCTGTTACAGGTTGAACGCTTGGTATAAACGACAACGCAAAACGACCAATAACTGCAATCGCTGCTAGTAAAGCTAATAAGGTTAATTTATAAATGTTCACTACCACTTACCACGCTTGCAAATCAAAATTAATTTCTTCACCTGGTGTTAATTCATATTCATCTGCACCCACAGAAGCCATCTCGTCATTTACGAAATACATCCAAGCCTTTTCCTCTCCTTCTTCTGGTGCTATACCATCTATTGAATGAATGAATCCACCTTCTTCTTCAATATCATAATTTTCTTTCATGACATCCATCAATATATCGCCTTCTTCAATAGCAATCGATTCATTAGAAATAACTTCTTCCCCTTCATCCGTTGAAATGACAATAGTTATCGCCTCTTCTACCTCTGCGGAGTTACTTGAATTTTGGTTCGTATTGTTTGAAGATTCCTCCTGTTTAGGAGTATCACTGCCACACCCCGTAACAATACCTACTACCAATAATAACGTAAAGAACTGCATAAAAAATCTTTTCATTTGTTGTCCTCCTCTTTATAAACTTGAGGATTAAAGCACTAATCAAAAAAAGCTAACTCAACGATAGAGTTAGCTAGACAAACGAAACTAAGACATAAATCTTTTATTATTTTATGTTGTTCGGTTGTCTCAATAGTCCTATCCTCGGGATCATTGACACATCTAGAAATCGGCAGGTCTACTGGCTTGTGATTACATCCTACTCTAAGCCCTTCCCATATGAATAACCATATAGTGGTATCGCTTATTTCGTAAATCACTTACAGTTGCGAGGACAGCTCCAGATTCTCACTGGATTCCCTATTAAGTAATACACCAAATTCTATCATTGTATTCAATTCTAATATAATCATACCACAAATTAACATGAATATAAATTATTGAAACGATTCATCATTATTTGGCAAGCGAAAAAGAAATGTTGTACCTACACCTAACTTACTATTTACAATTATGGATCCGCGATGGGCATCGATAATATTTTTCGCAATAGCTAACCCAAGTCCCGTACCCTTTTGTTTTTTGTTTCTAGTGCGGGATTTATCTGCCTTATAAAATCTCTCAAATACAAAAGGTAAATCCTCTTCTGGAATTCCACTCCCACTATCTTCCACAGATACACTAAATTCTTCTTTCGTATTTTCTACCGTTACTTTCACATAGCCACTTTCCTCAGTGTGACGTATTGCGTTATCAATTAGATTAGTAAAAACTTGTTCGACACGATCAGGATCACATGACAATGTGTGATGAAGGATACTCTGGTGGAGTACTAATTGTACTTTATTTTCTTCTGCAACTCCTTTAAATTTCCGAATAATCCGATTCACATACGGTTCTACTTCAATGGTCGTTTTATTTAATTGAATATGTCCTGCCTCCATACGAGCGAGGTCAAGTAATTCATTCACTAAGCGACTTAGCCGTAAGGATTCTTCATATATGATTTGTGCCAATTCATTCTTTTCTTCCTTACTTTCAGCTATATCATCAACAATTGCTTCACTATAGCCTTGAAGCATTGATATGGGTGTTCTCAATTCATGAGATACATTGGCAATAAAATCTTTCCTTAGCTTATCAAGGCGACGTTCTTCTGTCATATCTCGAATTACAGCAACTGCCCCTCTTACATAGGATTGATCATATAAAGGAGTCATAATCATGACATAACTTCTTCCTTGAAGACTAATTTCTTCTAAAACTTCTCTTTCTCCTTGAATAACCTCCTGCAAAATATTATTTAATTCACTAGGAAGCATTCGATCTTTTCCATTTGGTACATTCTTTTCAAAGTACCAATCTTCTAAAAACCGTTCTGCAGGAGGATTTATTACTAACATTTCCCCACTTCTGCTAAGTGTTACAACACCATCTGCCATCGAACTAACAATACTCGATAACTGTTCCTTCTCTTGCCTCAAGGCATTGATATGAAATTTTAATTGTCGACCCATCCGATTAAAGGACATCGCCAACTCTCCAATTTCATCATATGTTAAGATTGGAACCTTCGTATTAAACTCCCCTCGAGTTAAATCTAATGCAGCTTCACGCATTTTTATTAGCGGGGATGTAATTCGCGTCGATAAGAAAAATGCAAAAATTGTTGTAAGCACAATGGCAATTCCTGCAGCCAAAAAAATAATTTTAGTCGTTTCAGCTTTTGTTTGATCTACTACTTCTAAGGATTGGTAGACAAAAACAGCAGCATTTAACGTTTCAATAGGAGTCCCAACAACAATGGCTCCTTGTTCGCTTTTAGGTACATCTATTAATTCTCGTATGTCTTGCTTATTCGTTACAACCTGTTGTAAATACCCCTCTTCACGTAACCAATTTTCGTTTAGGCTTTTAAATATCGTTTCATTACTAGATGAAAACCACAAAGTATCATCTGGAAACAAAATAACTACTTTACTAGCAGGGTCCTTAACCCGTTCTGTAGTCTCATGGACAAGCGATTTATCTTCATGGTTTTCAACCATTACGGAAACCTTGGTAGCAGTTTGTAACATATCTTCTTCCGCTTCTTGGATATGAAAGTTCTCAAAAAACTCAAGTAATAAAATCGTTAATATAAATAATACAAAAGAAACTAGCAATAGTATGGTTATTGCTAGTTTTCCAACTACACTACGCCAAAACATTAGGCATCATCTACCTCAAATTTATATCCAACACCCCATACAGTTACAATCATTTTTGCAGCTTCTTTTGATACATTATTTAATTTCTCCCGAAGTCGCTTAACATGAGTATCTACGGTGCGTAAATCACCAAAAAATTCATACTGCCATACTTCCTTCAACAAATGCTCTCGATTAAACACCTTATCAGGTGCTTCGGCCAGGAAACATAGGAGTTCATATTCCTTGGGTGTTAAACTTACCTCTTTCCCTTCAGCTGTAACTCGATGAGCGTCGTGATCAATGGTTAAATGAGGAAATACGAGCAAATTTCTTGCTTGTGTATCCGTATCCTTATAAGAAGATGCAGTAGATCTTCTAAGAATTGCCTTCACACGTAAAACAACTTCCCTTGGGCTAAAAGGCTTTACAATATAGTCATCTGTTCCAACTTCAAAGCCTTGTACTCGGTTCGCTTCTTCCCCTTTTGCTGTTAGCATAATTACTGGAGTATCTTTTTCTTTTCGTAGTTCTTGACATACTTCAATACCATCCATCTCAGGCATCATAATATCAAGTAAAATGACATCGTAATCATTATTTAGTGCTAATTCTAAAGCGTCTGTACCATTAGAAGCTTCTTCTATGGTAAAGTCTTCCCGTTCTAAATACATTCGAATTAATCGACGAATTCTTTCTTCATCATCTACAACCAAAATTTTGGCATTCGTATCCATACAAGATCCCCCCTTTAAGACATCCTAGCTATATTATAAATCAAAATACGACATGTGTATAAGAAAAACACGACATCATTAACTAAAAAGATGTCATGTTTCATTCTATTATGCATATGAATGGAGACCAGCTAAAATTAAGTTTACTGCAATTAAATTAAACATGATAATTGCAAATCCTCCTACAGCTAACCAAGCTGATTTCTCACCATGCCACCCACGAGAAAGTCGCAAATGCAGGAAGGCTGCATAGAAAAACCATGTAATTAAGGCCCACACTTCTTTGGGATCCCATCCCCAGAATCTACCCCAAGCCTCTTGAGCCCAAATCGCTGCAAAAATTAATCCCCCTAATGTAAAAACAGGAAACCCAATCGCAACGGAGCGGTACGTAATCTCATCTAATAGGTCTAATTTGGAATTATTCAATATTGGTTGAAGTGCTGCACCAATTCTTTTTCTTAAAAATAACCGAAGTAATCCATAGAGAATCGTACCTGAAATAAACGACCAAAGTAATGTATTGAACTTTCTTCCAGCATCTGCACCGTGCATCCAAGCTGGCGCTTCAAACAATGGCTCCATGACATTTTCCGAAACTAGTTGGCCACCATTTGGCGCAGCAATCGCAGGTAAATGATACTCTGTTTCAACTGCCTTATTTCTCTCCGTATATTCAAATGTAGCTTGGTAATCCATTAAATTAAATATTGTAGTCACAATAACAAATCCAACAAATAAAATTAAAGAATATAAAACAACTTCTAGCCATGTTGTCCGTTTACTAGGAACGGATTGATCGATCTTCTTAATTAAATAGATCACACCAGTAACAAAACTGATAGCTAATATTCCTTGTCCTAACGAAACAGTCGTTACATGAATATATAGCCAGTGGCTTTTCAATGATGGAACTAAGGGTGCTATTTCTGTCGGGAACATACTCGCATAAGCAATAATAATTAATGCCGTTGGTAATGCAAATAACCCCAACACACTAACCCTGTAAATAAAATAAATGATAATGAACGCTAGCACGATCGTCATGCCGAAGAATGTCATAAATTCAAACAAATTACTTACTGGCGCATGACCACTTGCCACCCATCTCGTTATGAAATAAACAACTTGTGCAACAAATCCAACTATAGTTACAATTATTCCAATGTTTGCAGCAATACTTCTTTTATTCGAACTTGAATGTTTTTCTCTTATTGTGAATCCAAAGAAGAACGTTGCAACTAAATATAGTATGAACGCCGAATATAGCATTGTGCTACTAAGGCTTAATAAACTTCCCATGTTAAATCCTCCTTTATCAACTACTCGTCCAACTCTTGCTGATCATTAACCATTTTAACATTTGTGTTTTCAATTGCTTTTTCTATATCTTTTTTAATTGCAAACCAGTTTTTGTTTGTGTGAGCAGCAAGTAAAACACCATTTTCAGTAGGTTGTATCCAAATTCTACGATGCTGCCAATACATGCCTTGAATAACACCTATCATAAATATAAGTGCTCCAACTCCAAAGAATGGTAGTGAGTGATCCTTACGAATGGAAATGCCACTTACTCTTTGAAAATCAATGTCCTTTATCACGATTTGATAATCATTTTCCCCTGTTGGATCTAGACTCGTTGCAAATTTACCAATCACTTTAGACATTGGACTCAACTCAACAGATTCTGTATCAATACCAATAGCTTCAGCAGCACCTTTAATGTCACCTACAAAACTAGTTTCATATTCCTCCATGTTAGGAGGGAATAAATTAAAAATAAAGGTAGGGTTTCTTGGGTATTGCGTTTCGGTTTTAGGTTCTCCAGTATTATCCAGATAATAATCAGGGAAATAATCCGCCAATGAGACAGTAAAGCCATTCTCTAGTTCATACTCTGACTTCGGATCATTTAAATCAATGGAGAATTCTCCTAAATCTTCTCCCTCTAAATTATCTTTTTCATGTATTGTAAAGGTCATTTGATTGACTTCATTTAGCTGATAACCAGATTGATACAGCTTATAACCATCGACTTCTAATGGGTGGTTCATCCGTATTTCATCTTCAGCAACTTTAACTAGTTCACTGTCAGAACCAACTAAAGCACCTTCCTTTGCCTTATAAACAATGGCATTTGTTTGGAAATTACTCGGAACAACACCTTGCTTTTGAATCGCATCCTTAAACCGTTCGTCATTTTCATCATATATATCTAAAATAAATGCTTCATTTTCAATATAGTACTCACTTTTTGTCCCTGGAATTACGGTTTGCTCCCCTTCACTAACCCACACATACTCATTAGTATAGAATACAGGCGTAGTTCGAAGTAAAGCGGCTAATAGAATAATAATTAAGCCGATATGGTTAACATAAGGTCCCCACCGGGAAAATCTTCCTTTTTCTGCTAAAACATGGCCGTTTTCTTCTGTAATCTTATACCTTTGAGCTTTTAATTTTTTGATAACTTCTTCCTTTTCAGTAGCAGTTACCTCAACCGTTTCACTAAATAAGCGTTGACGACTTAGGAATGAATAATGACGTTTTGCTTTTTGTCTTTTTAAAGCTCTATATAATGGCACAAAACGGTCTAGACTACATATTACTAACGATACACCAATTAACGCTATTAAAATCAAGTACCACCATGAGCTAAATAGATTATGAAAGCCTAATTGATAGTACACCCGACCAAAAATACCATACGTTTCAGGGTAATATACAGCCGGATCACGGGAAATGGCATCCGCAGGTATGTATTGTTGTTGTGGAAATATTGTTCCCACAGCAGAAGCAATAAGTGCTATCACGATAAGCCATACACCAACTTTAACCGAGGAAAAGAAACTCCAAATTTTATCAATAATGGTTTTATTATAAGTTTGTGACCTTCGTGCAGTACCATCATACCGCATATTTAACAATTTCTTTTGGTCATTTCCATCAATGTGTTGGTTTCCTGCAATCGGCTTGCCACATGATTCACAAAGTACAGTACCCTCAGGATTAACGTGGCCACAATCACATTTTATATTTTTCATTTAAATCCCTCACTGCTTCGTTAATTCGTTTAGTTACGATCCTTCCTATGTAAAAGATATGAAAACCAACCAATCTACGGAACGATATCATTTAGATGGCCTTCTAATCTCTCTAGTGTCAATCCACCTTCAATTTTTTCAACAATCTCACCTTCTGGATTAATAAAGAATGTTGTTGGCATCGGACCAATCTTATACAGATCCGAAACAACGCCTTTATTATCATATGGAATTGGAAATGTTAAACCGTATTTATCTACGAACTTTTCAACATTAAGTCTTGTATCATTTAAATCAACTGCAATTATTTCTATTCCTTTTTCTTTATACTCAGGATATAACTCCTGCATATAAGGCATTTCCGCTTCACATGGTCCACACCAAGTTCCCCAAAAATTAAGCATAATACCCTTTCCTTCATAATCACTTAAGCGAATGGTTTCCACTTCGTTATTATGATTAATCTGTTCTAATTTAAAATCAGGAGCCTGATCACCTACACGATAAATTGTATTATCTTTATCTAGATTAGAAACTACTGCATAAATAATAGCAAGAAATAATACTGCAAGTATGGTCGTTCTAAAAATTAGGCGATTTCGCTTTTTCTTTCTTTTTTGAGATTTTCTCTCTTCTAAACCCATGCACATCACTCCTTGCTTCAGTATATCACTTTGACAACGTTGCAAATATGTCTATAATTTAACAATTTACATTTATCCATAATATTTGGGTGGGAGATATCCCACCCAATGCTATATTCAAGCATTATTCGTTGCAAGGGCACGCATTTGCTTCACTTCTTTTGGAGAAAGTGGGCGAACGTCTCCAGCATTCATCCCTTCTAAAGTTAACAGCCCATATCGTTCCCTTTTCAGTTTCGTAACGGGATATCCTAATTGATCCATCATTCTTCTGACATGTCTATTTTTCCCTTCTTTTAACGTCAGTTCTAAGATCATGGTGTTTTTCTGTCGATCAGTTGAGATGACTTTATAACGTATTACCTTCAAGACATCCCCTTTATCTTTCACACCTTTAAGTAATTTTTTCAAATCCTCCTTACTAGGTATTCCCTTGATTTTTGCAACATAAATTTTTTCCACTCCATGTTTTGGATGCATTAATAAATTGGCAAACTCTCCGTCATTCGTCATTAATAACAAGCCTGAAGAATCATAGTCTAATCTTCCCACTGGAAAAATTCGTTCTGTTACTTCCGGAAAGAAGTCGGTAACAACTTTTCTACCTTTATCATCGCTAACACTAGAGATCACTCCTCGCGGTTTATATAACAAGTAATAAACCGGTAACTCCTTTTCTAATTGAACACCATTTACTTCAATTTTATCATTTGGAGAGACCTTCGTACCTAGCTCTGTAACAACCTTATCATTAACTTTAACTTGTCCTTCTTCAATTAAACGTTCTGCTTTCCGTCTTGAAGTTACTCCACTTTGTGCAATTACCTTTTGTAATCTTTCTAATGAATTTGTCATCCTATCACCAAACTATCTTCAAATTTTATTGTTACTATTACCTTACATAGAATCGCCTTAACGTAATGTTAACGATAATACTTATAAATCAAGCATGTTAGGTCTTTTGTATATGCCTTGTGTTTATCACTTATATAAACTTATACTTCATACGTGCTTGACGTCTGTTATTATACCATTCACAGTGGCATTTACAAAAATAAAGAGAAGGGACCAACCCTTCTCCATAAAATATCATTCGCTTCATTTTATCTTTATGAAAATTCGTTCCAATTGGATAGCTTAAAGTTATTCGTGTAAAGGAATGTGTTAACCTTTACTTCCTAGCGTCCATAAAAGTGAGAATAAGTTCTGTCACTAAATAGGAATCTTGGTGATTTTCATCCAAATACTAGGCTAACAACAATGATTGATGCGATGATACCAACTATGTCTGCCAATAGGCCAACCTTTAGTGCATACCCCATTTTTCTAATCCCTATTGCCCCAAAATAGACAGTGAGGATATAAAGTGTGGTATCCGTGCTTCCTTGCATCGTAGACGCTAACCTCCCAATAAACGAATCCGGACCATGAGTTTCAATCAATTCCGTTGTCATTCCCAATGCTGCATTTCCCGAGATTGGTCTAACCAAAGCAAGTGGAACGATATCTGGGGGAATTCCAATGAGTGTTAACAATGGTGATATTAAGTTAATAAATGCCTCTAAAGCTCCAGAGCTTCTTAATATAGAAATAGAGACAATCATCCCTACTAAAAAAGGAAGTAAAGAAAATGCCATCTTTACCCCCTCTTTTCCTCCCTCTACGAATAATTCATAAGCTGGTATTTTTCGCCATGTTGCTACTAATAAAACCAATAATATAAAACACGGGATGATCCATGTACTAACAGCTGTTATGATACTCATGCTATTTCCTCCACAAGCGTTTATAGTAAAAGAATCGATCGATCAAAAGGGCACAAATCGACGAAACCGTTGTTGCAATTATTGTCGTACCAACAATCTCAGTAGGAGATAATGAATTAAATTGCATACGGATTGCAATTACAGTTGTAGGTATAAGTGTTAAGCTGGAGGTGTTTAAGGCTAAGAAGGTAATCATTGATCGTGATGCCGAGTCTGAACCACCATTTAATTCCTTCATTTGTTCCATTGCTTTGATCCCCATAGGCGTTGCTGCGTTACCTAGTCCAAATATATTTGCCGTAATGTTTGAAAGGATATACCCCATGGCGGGGTGATCCTTTGGAATTTCTGGAAATATCTTAATAATGATCGGTCTAAATATTTTTGCTAATACACGTAAAATACCTGCCTCCTCGGCAATTTTCATAATTCCTAACCAAAAAACGAGCACACTTATAAGTCCAATCGTCAATGAAACTGCCTCATCTGCACTTTCAAAGATTGCCTCATTAACCTGATCCATTGTCCCGTTAATCATGGCATATAAAATACCAATTATAGCCATACATGCCCAAATTATATTTACCATATTAACTCAACCTAATAAACTTTTTAAGAATCGTAATAAATTCGGTAAACATTCCATCCTCTGACTCTTCGGTTTGTTCTAATGCAAAGATTGGTATTTCAGTGATTGGTTCGGAATCTAAATAGTATACGGACTTCCCGATGATCTCTTTATTGTTACTTAAGGCGTCTTCAATTAAGAATAATTTATTATTTAAAGCTGATTTTTCCTCTCTTGTTAATGGATAAACTTGATCTGATTGAATATACCCTTTTATTGGCTCATTGGAATCTTCTAAATTTAATTGAACTTCCCCTGCCGAAGCGATAGATTCCATCTGATAATTTTCAAACCCCCAATCAAATAGTTTCATATGATCTCTCCAATCATCTGGAGCATCTAACGTCACAGCAATTAATTCCATACCATCTTTACTTGCAGTAGAGACTAATGACCTACCTGCTTCTCTTGTAAACCCTGTTTTACCACCTGTACAATATTTATAGAACATGGTTAGAAGCTTATTCTTATTTTTCCAACTGTACGATCGATTGTCTGACTTGTAGGATTTTGCTTTGGTTATTTCCTGAAATTTATCGTTCTTCATAGCATAGCGCATAAGTAATGCCATATCGTAGGCAGTTGAATAATGGTTCTCTGCATCCAGCCCATGTGGATTGTCAAAACTTGAGTTGGTCATCCCTAGCCACTGAGCCTTCTCATTCATAAGATGGGAAAACCCCTCTACACTCCCCCCCACATGCTCACTTATAGCTACTGCAGCATCGTTTCCAGATCGAAGCATTAACCCATAAACCAGATCCTCTAATGTCATCGTTTCCCCTTGCTCTAAATATATCGAAGATCCTTCTGTATACACCGCACGCTCACTTACAGTCACCATTTCATCTAACTTCCCTGATTCTACTGCAAGAAGTGCTGTCATGATTTTCGTAATACTCGCAATCAGATGTTTATCATGTGCCTTTTTTTCATATAGTACTCTACCAGTTTCTTTTTCAATTAATATAGCATTATTAGCAGATACACTAGGACTGGCATGTCCAATTACTGGAAAAGACAGTGTAAAGATTAGTAAAGTTATTAAAAGCATTGCAAAGAACCGCATATATTTTCCTCCCAAAGATTTATGTATCTGAATATAGTTTATGCTCGTCTAACGGCGATATGATTAAATCCAGATAGTTCATCAGAAAAATAGCAATTTTTTAAAAGCGATTGTTTATCGTTGATATAAAATAACCCGTAGTAAAACAGCCCCACGAAATGTTAATACATCAAATATAGAAAATGATATCGTAGAAATTAGAAAGACTAACTAGTAAACGAAAAATCCCGCACCACTACAATAGTGATGCGGAATCATATTAGAAATCATATTATGAAATTCTTCTTCAGTTATTTACCTTCTTCTAATTGGTTAAACCGTTCAAAAAACAGGTCAGCTTCTTGTTCAATTTCATCCGTTTCTACATTTTCCTCTAATGGTGGAAGTTCCTCCAAAGAAGTTAGTCCAAAATAAGTTAAGAAGTCTTTACTTGTACCAAATAATATTGGCCGACCTGCCCCTTCTTTCCTACCTACTTCTTCGATCAATGACCTAGCAATTAACGTTTGAATTGGACGGTCGCTTTTCACACCCCGGATTTCGTCAATTTCCGTTCTTGTAATTGGCTGTTTATAAGCAATAATGGCAAGAGTTTCTAGTGCTGCTTGAGACATCCTACTCGTTTGTGGGGACTCTAAAAGCCTTTTAAAATAGGAGCTATGCTCAGGTTTTGTTGTTAAGTGATAAACTTCATGCGAATTCATTATCATCATTCCTCTAGTAGCATGCTCATAATCATAAGTTAATTCTTCTAGTAAATGCTTTACAGATTCCTCACTAATATCCATAACTTTAGATAATTGCTTGATGGTAATTCCTTCATCTCCACACGCGAATAACAATCCCTCTAGTACTGCTTTTAGTTCTTTCATTTCCACTATTAATCCCCCATGTAATATACATATAATGAATCAAAATGGTTAGCTTGTTTACAACTCACTTCTTTTGTCTTCATTAATTCTAAAATAGCTATAAATGTAACAACAATATGTGATCGAGTTTTTTGAGTAAACATGTCATCGAAGTAAACCCCTTCTGAAGATGCTCTTACTAAATCCAAAATTTCTTCCATTCTCTGCTCAATCGGAACTCCTGTCCGTTGTACGCTTGTCTCTAAAGGAGCATTCCATTTTTTTCGCTCAAACATTTTTCCTAATGCACCCAGCATATCATAGATAGAAATATCCCCTTGTTGAACCACTGGTACTTTTTCAAATTCCTTCTTATCAAAAGCAACTGGAGCCCTTGTAAATATCTGACTGGAGTCGACTTCTTTTTCTTTCAATTGCTCTGCTGCATGCTTGTATTTTCTATATTCAATGAGGCGTTGCATCAATTCTTCTCTTGGATCCTCTATATATTCTTCCGTATCATCTGTAATCTCTGGTTTCGGTAATAGCATTTGACTTTTTATCTCAATAAGTGTCGCGGCCATGACTAAATATTCACTGGCTATATTAAGTTCCAATCGTTGCATGGTATGAATGTAATTCATGTATTGCTCGGTTATCTGAGCTACTGGAATATCATAAATATCGATTTCATATCGATTAATTAAGTGTAATAATAAATCAAGCGGCCCTTCAAATGTATCTAATTTCACTTTATATGCTTGATTCATTGTCTTCTTCCTTTCCCGTGTTCAAATAAAAAGTTAAAAAAATAATATCACTTGTCATAAACGCCCATACACAAATTGATAATCGACATAAGTTATTAACGTAAGATAAATGTTACCACAAACATTTATCGGAAGAAGAAAAAGGAGGAATTCAATCATGGGTGCAACTTATGGTTATGGTGGAGGCTTTGCGTTAATCGTAGTATTATTCATTCTATTAATCATTGTTGGTGCTGCTTGGTTATAAGATAAATAGATAAATAAGTAGCTACGATTACAAATGGCCATAAAAGTGAATCTTCATTAGCTTGGGGGGAATGCCCCCCATGTTAATGAAAGCATACAGCATCAGCCCTCTCCGTTTAGGGCTGTTTTATTTATCCCATTTTAAGTGGAGATTACTTGTTATTGATTAAAAGGTAATTTCGGGGCAACAATCTATACTAAAATTCGGAAAATCGAATAATCAGTGGTCTTTCCCCACTGATTATTCGATTTATATTTGTTCATCTGAATCGGTATTTTTTCCACATTTATTATAAAATCCTTCTGTCATTTCATCAGCACAGACAGAATATTTCTCTTCGTATAACTTCGTAACTGCGTTGACCATTTTTTTGCCAATGCCTAAGTTACGATGCGAAGGGTTTACTGAAATATGCTGAATAACAGCATTTATTTCATCCTCTATTCGAACCCCAATTGCACCAAGCACATCTTCTTCCTTCCAAAGATAAAGATGCCAATCTGGGTTTGTTTCATATTCTTTTATTGTTTGCTGCAATTTTTTTACATCTTTTTCTTCCGGCATAAAAGATAGTAAACCCATTGCAATCTTTTCTAAATTTTTTTTGTAGCGTGTTAGCATAAATATCCCTCATTAATAAACTTATCTATCATAGAATATGTAGTACTAGCTCATTACGATACAACTTAATTGTAAGAGATTGTATATTATATATTTATGCCTTATTATGCTATATTTGTCAAATCAATGTTTACATAACAATAACAAACCAATATACAAATCCCCATATAATGCTTATTAAGAGTAAAATGGTAAATAACAACAAATTCTTTTTTCGCTGTTTCACTTTAATCATCCTTATCAAGTATAAACCAAACGGAAGCTTCTCATACATTTTTGATTATTTTTCGAAAATTTGTTTTATTATAATATAACCGTCTGATTGCTTGTCTTTGACTTTAAATGGAATAATATTAAAGATAGCAATCCATCCATTTAAAAACATGAACAAAAACAAATAATCGTTCATATAAAAAGTATGTAAGATCATAAACAAAATACAGAAGAGAATATTACATAATGGACCACACAATGTAATAAATGCAATCTCTAATGAACTATAAGGTCGTAGCCTCTCACTACTTGTTGCACCACTAAGTAATAAACTAGGTTGAACAGAAATACGAATTCTTTTGGTTTTAAAGGTATACAAGCTTTTACCAGAACCTATTGACATGGAAATTTGATCGGCCTTTAACATTCTAGCGCCGATCAAATGACCTACTTCATGTATAAATGTGCAAAGCGGAGCTACTATTAAAAATAGGTATAAAAGCATAAAAATATCCATTTGTATACCTCATTAGACTTGTAGTTATTACTCAGAAAGAACTTTAATTTCCTTCATTACATCTCCATTTTTCATTGCCTTTACATGATCCATTCCTGAAGTAACCTGACCAAATACAGTGTGTACACCGTTCAAATGTGGTTGTGGTTCGTGAACAATAAAGAACTGACAACTTCCAGTATCTTTTCCAGCATGCGCCATGGATAATGTACCTTCTACATGTTTATGTGGATTCCCTTCTGTTTCACATTTAATCGTATATCCAGCAGAACCTGTTCCATTCCCAACTGGACATCCCCCCTGACTTACAAATCCATCGATCACGCGATGAAAAGTTAATCCATCATAAAATTGATCATTCGCTAATTTTTCAAAATTTGCAACCGTGTTTGGTGCTTCGTTTGGGTATAATTCAAACTCAATCTTGTTTCCATCTTCCATTATAATATAGCCGTGTTTTGTCATTGTTTTATATCTCCTATCATCTTTAATCTTCATTATTCATGTTATCATGTTTAAATCTTATTTAAAAGATTGTACTCCATTACACGATTCCGTTATTCATAAGATATATCATTTCGCACAATATCCTCGTACGTTTCCCGTTTAATGACCAATTTATCTTGTCCGTTCTCAACGAAAACAACTGCAGCTCTTGAAAAACGATTATAATTATTTGCCATCGAATAGCCATAAGCACCAGTTGAAAATACAGCAAGTATATCGCCGTTATCTACTTTTGGGGTAGCTAAGTCCCAGATCAGCATATCACCCGATTCACAACATTTACCCGCAACAGAAACTTCTGTATCATTGGGTTTATCTGCTTTGTTTGCAATAATACCATGATATTTCGCTTGGTATAGAGCAGGCCTTAAATTATCTGTCATCCCACCGTCAACCGCAATATAATTCCGAACACCTGGAATTTCTTTTGTCGATCCGACTGTATACAGCGTAATTCCTGCGTTACCGACAATGGAACGCCCCGGCTCGATCCATATTTCTGGCATTGGAAAATCCAATTCATTGATATGACTGCGAATAGATCGAACTAATTCTTCTACATATATATTCAATGGTAAAGGGCGATCATCTTCCGTATATCTAATGCCAAAGCCACCCCCAAAATTTAATACTTCTGGAGTATAATCAAATTTTTGATGCCATTTTGTAAGTTCACTAAATAATATTTCGACAGCCGTTGTAAAACGATCGGTTTCAAAAATTTGTGATCCAATATGACAATGCAATCCTTTAAAACGAATCCATTCATGATTTCGCAACTGGGCAAAAGCCTTTTCAGCTTGTCCATTTGCCAGATTAAATCCAAATTTCGAATCTTCATTTCCTGTCATGATATATTGGTGCGTCTTAGACTGGATACCAGGAGTTACTCGGATTAAGACATCTATTTGTTTCTTTTGCTCTTCTAATAATTGGCTTAATAATTCAATTTCATAAAAATTATCAATTACAATACAACCAATATTATTTTCAATAGCCAAGGTTAATTCTTCCATGCTCTTATTGTTCCCGTGTAAGTGAATCTTCTCCGGTGGGAACCCTGCTTTAAGAGCTGTATACAATTCTCCTTCTGAAACAACATCAATAGATAACCCTTCTTGTTTGATCACTTGTAGGATGGCGATTGAAGAAAACGCCTTACTAGCGTATGCCACCTGTGCCTCTACCCCAAGTTGCTTAAATGTATCTATAAATGCCCGACAGTTTTCTCGAACGATGGAAACATCATAAACGTATAATGGTGTTCCATATTTTTCAGCTAGTTCGATGGTATCCATCCCACCTATTTCTAAATGTCCTTTTCCATTCACTGGAAAAGGTAGATTATTTACACTCATTACTATTTCCTCCATCTTGCTATTCAAGTGTTGTCCAAATCATACATACTGTATCATAAGGTACTAAAAAACGAAAGAAATAACCCCGCAGACAGTGTTGAACGAGGTTATTTGATAGTTATGATTTAGACTTGTTAATGGGCTGCCGATAGTTATTTTTAGGATGGACAATACTTGGCCTACTTTTTGTAAACGGAACGGGAATCCGTAATAAGATATGAAACATCGCCGTCAAATTAAAAGGAATAAACGGCCAAAGATACGGTGTGCGAATCGAGCGAAGACTTGCAAGAAATACAATAAATGACGTAAAGCTTATTAAAAAGCCAATCAGTCCAAAAAACGCTGTTGCAAGTATCATATATAGGTTACCTATTTTATTTGCCACACTTAATTCATAACTCGGCGTAACATATGAGCCTATTGCACTAATGGAAATATATAGTATTACTTCCGGACTTAACATCCCTACATCAATTGCTATTTGCCCGATTAATACGGCTGCAATTAAGCCCATTGCAGTTGAAAGAGCAGTTGGTGTATGAATCGCAGCCATTCGCAAAAATTCAATACCGACTACACCTAATATGATTTGGATTACAATAGGTATATTCCCTTCATCATTTGGGCCAATAAAAGATAATGCTTTTGGCAATAAAGACGGTTCCATGACAAATAATAACCATACTGGTAACAAAAATAACGAAGCAAGAATGGCTAGAAATCTTGTCCATCGAATAAAGGTTCCTACCATTGGTACTTGTCTATGTTCCTCTGCATGCTGGATGTGATGAAAAAATGTAGTAGGAAGAATGATCACACTTGGTGATGTATCCACCATAATAAGCACATGACCCTCTAACAAATGACTCGCAGCAACATCTGGTCGTTCTGTATATCTTACGAGTGGATAGGGATTCCAATTTCGCTTAATAATAAATTCCTCTACGGTTTTCTCAGCCATTGAAATCCCATCAACTTCTATTTCATTTATCTTATCCTTGATATATTGCACGAGTCCTGGATCAGCGATGTCTTTTACATAACTAACGCAAATATCAGTTTTGGATCGCTCTCCTACTTTCAACATTTCATGCCGTAACCTGGTATCACGAATTCTTCTTCTTGTTAAAGCTGTATTTTCAACAATATTTTCCGTAAATCCATCTCGTGATCCTCTGATAACCCTCTCAGTGTCCGGTTCCTCCGGCGATCTTCCTGGATAGCTTCTCGTATCAACTACATGTGCATACCGTTCACCATCAATAAAAACCACAATAAGCCCAGATAAAATTTGATCAACCGCTTCATCCATCGTTTTTACTTTTTCTACTTGTTGATGAATTAGCCGATTCTCTACAATCTCTGGTACCTTTCGCTTATTTGATTCATGATCATTTAAATTTACTAATTCCTTTATAACTTCTTGAACAATAAGGCTATCCACTAACCCTGTCAAATAATACAATTGAATTTTAGTCCTTAAAAGGGTAACTTCACGAAAGCCAACATCATAGGATGTACCTACTCCTACACGTTCCTTCATATATGCTAAATTATCATTTATCTTTGCAGATATGGGACTCTTAGCCATAGTTAACACTCCAATCAATGGTACAGTAATTACACTTTCCTCAACACCTGTTCCTAATCCCGTTCTATCTGACTAAGACGAGCCATTGGAAAAGTGAACCAACAATCTTCCCGAATACAACCGCCATAAGTAACCATAACAATTGCCGTTCTAATCGAATTCGTTTTGTAATAATAGGAAATACATTTAATACTTCTGTTAATGCTGCGGCAAGCATGCCATTAAACACTCCATGTAACAGCCCCCAAATCAGCAACATAAATAGAGGCTGATCCCAGGCAACGCCTGTAAAGGATAAATATGTCCCAAAAATGGAACCAACAATCACACAACCAATTAATACCTTTATTAAGCCATTTCCTTTTGTGAGCTGAATTAACCTAGGAATAATACCTAAAACAGTTAAAAAGGCAACAAATCCTCCACCTACAGCAAGTCCTCCAGAAAAACCTATCAAAACTTGCAAAGCATTAACCAGAATGGTCTGTATCATTTAATTTATTCTCATGATGGCTAATATAATTATCAAGGGCTTGCTGATAGTTGAAAATCTCAACTTCTAGTGGACTTGGCTCCTCATTAAATCGTTTATTAAACCAATGGTTAAAAAAGAGTAACATTCCTAATCCTAAACCAATTGAATACGGTATTTGAATCCAGAGTGGATAGTCATTTTCTTCACCAGTTAGTAAGTAATGTAGCTTCTGCTGAACCTCCTGCATGCTTACATCATAGTGGAAGTTCATAATAGTCATCGCAGTTCCGATGAACAAAAGAATCCATACGAAGCTACTCATAATCGTCGAAGGCAATTTTCTTCGTTTGTGTATTCGAACAATTGTATGTGTCGGTCCGATAACTTGTATTTCTAAATTTGGATACACTTTGTTTAAATGTTCAATGATTAAAAAACTGTCAATTACGACTAGGTCTTGATCTTTTTCAGTAATCCGATAAATCCTCATACTTTCTAGATTTTTTTTTGCGTTATATTGTGTTGTTAAGAAGGCGATATCCTTTAACTGAAGCTCTTGCATACGATCTAATTCAAGATTTTTTTTCATTCTTAAGTAAACAATTTCAGCCACAGCTTATTCCACCTTTATCTATTCGATACTATTTAGTATGAGTAGAAAAGCTTATTATTATAATAAAAAAATCATCACCGAAGTGATGATTTTTTAAAGATCCATTTTATCTTTCATATCAAATAATATTTTCTTTTCTAATCGCGAGACTTGTACTTGTGATATGCCTAACCTTTCCGCAACTTCTGACTGAGTTTTATCCTTATAATACCTCAGAAATAAAATTAAACGCTCACGTTCATTCAAGCCTCTTATCGCTTCTTGAAGTGATAATTTATCAAACCAACTAGAGTCCTGATCCGCAATTTGATCTAACAATGTGATCGGATCTCCATCATTTTCAAAAACAGTTTCATGAATTGAGTGCGGTGCTTTGGATGCCTCTTGGGCATGTACTACTTCTTCAGGTGAAATTTCTAATGCTTCTGCTATTTCATTAACCGTTGGTGAGCGACCGTATTGCTTGGTTAACTCATCTTTCTTTTTGCGAATCTTATTACCGACTTCTTTTAAGGATCGACTAACTTTCACACTACCATCGTCCCGTAAAAATCGTTGAATCTCTCCAATGATCATCGGTACAGCATACGTAGAAAACCGTACATCATAGGATAAATCAAACTTATCAATCGATTTTATCAAGCCAATGCTACCAATTTGAAACAGATCATCTGGATCATATCCTCTATTCATAAAGCGTTGAACAACAGACCATACTAAACGAATGTTTTTTTCTACTAGAATGTCTCTTGCATGCTTGTCTCCTTGTTGGCTTCTAGCAATATATTCTTTCACCTGATCATCGGTTAAGGACTCTTTTTGTTTTTCTTGCTTTACATTAACATCCATAGGCAGCAGCTCCTAATTATAAACCGTTTTACTGTTGGTTAGCTGCTTCTTCATATGGACTGTTGTACCAACTTCTGGCTTTGAGATTACCTCGACGGAATCCATAAAATTTTCGATGATCGTAAAACCCATCCCAGATCTTTCTAAATCTGGTTTGGATGTGTATAATGGCTGTCTAGCTTCATTTACATCTTCAATTCCTATCCCAAAATCCTTAATAACTAAATCAATTTCACCATCGTTTAGAACACAAGATATCTCAATCTTATGGTTGGGCTCGTTATTGTACCCGTGAATAATTGCATTTGTAACTGCTTCAGATACTACCGTTTTAATCTCCGTTAGTTCATCCATTGTTGGATCCAATTGTGCGACAAACGCTGCAACTGTAACCCTAGCAAAAGATTCATTTTCACTTACACTTGAGAACTCGATAAACATTTCATTTTTCATGAAGCCACCCCCAACGTTTCTAAAGCATACTCCTCGCTCTCCTCTAATCGGACGATTTTAAATAATCCGGACATTTCAAACAATCGTTTAATGGAAGGAGAAACCGAACATACGACCATTTCGCCCCCTAGCTGTAATACTTCCTTATATCTTCCAAGAACAACCCCTAATCCAGAGCTATCCATAAAGGATACAGATTCCATATTTAATATGACATGCTTAACGGAATTCGCATACATCGTTTCTTTCCAAACATCTCGTAAGTTTTCTGATTCATGGTGATCTATTTCACCAGCTAAACGTACAATTAGCACATCTTCTTTAACGCTAAACGTATAATTTAAGCCCATATCATTTCCTCCTTACAATTCACTGTAAGTAAAGTTTCTTGATTGACTGGGCAAATTCCTGCCTCTAGACAAAAGTAGAAGGAATTCGATCGCAATAGTTAAACTTACTCAAATTTCGACAAATGCTGCAAAGACCGCTTAAATAAGGTCATGAAAGATGCTTTGTCAACATCATCACCTACGATTAGAGGGGTTTCAGATAATGTTTTTCCATCGTTTTTGACGATAAGCTTTCCTACCTGCTCCCCTTTTTGTAAAGGTGCTTCTATTTCGTCTTGTAAATCAACAGAGGTGGTTATATTATCTACCGATTCTCCCTTTTGAAAGATTGTACTAATGGATTGAGAAGCAACAATATCAATGGTCTTTTGTTCCGATTTTAACAAATCCTTTGTGGATATTACTTCCCCTTTTTCAAATAGTTTTTTCGTCTCATAATGGTTAAATGCATAATCCAACATATTTGAGATGGTAGCATTGCGTTTTTTAGGTGAGTCTACACCCATAGCAACAGCAATGACACGCATATCGTTTTTCTTTGCAGTTGCAGTTAGGCAATATTTTGCCTCATTTGTAAAACCAGTTTTCAATCCATCTACTCCAGGATAGAAACGAACTAACTTATTCGTATTTACTAGCCAAAATTCGTTTTCTTTCCCTTTGCGCAAATAATCTTCATAAATAGAAGTATATTGTGTAATGGACTCAAATTTTAGTAACTCTTTAGCTATAACTGCCATATCGTGCGCTGTGCTATAATGATCATCTGCAGGTAATCCAGATACATTTCTAAACTGTGTATCTTTTAACTGCAATTCTTTGACCTTGTCATTCATACGATCAACAAACGCTTCTTCACTACCAGCAATTCGCTCTGCTAATGCAACGCTAGCATCATTACCAGATGCAATGGCAATTCCTTTAAGAAGGTCATTTACTGACATCTCCTCTCCAGCTTCTAAAAATATTTGAGAGCCACCCATGGATGCAGCATTTTCACTTATACGTACCATTTCATCTTTTTTCAAATTCCCTTTTTCTATTTCTTCCATAATTAATAAAAGAGTCATTATTTTTGTCATACTTGCAGGTGGTAATTGTTCAGATGCGTTCTTATCATAAAGTACCTTTCCAGTATCCCGTTCAATCAATATAGCCGATTTCGCATCTGAGGCAAGATCTAACGAGTCTTCTGTTTCTTCAGAGTTGTTCTCCTCGGCAAATACAGTTACATTCATTCCTGACATCGCCAATAATATTACCATAATCATTAGAACATATTTTTTCATTCTTTATACCTCCAGCAATCAATATAATTCTAGGATTGCCAAGTATAGACATTTTTATAACCAAATTTAATAAAGTGGTGAATAATTACATAAGGCCTATTCTTAGCTCAGAGATGGAAGGAAAAGCTTGGATTTCAACAAACATTTTTCACTTTAACATATTATAAATTTATTAAATTGGCTCTTTCGTACATGGTATATTATGCGACGTAAAAAATGTATTCAAAAATGAAGTTGATGGTGGAATACTTAATCCGCCAATGGGGGAAGTAGGATTCATCTAACCGTCACTGGATCCAAATAGGGGAAGTAGGATTCATCTAACCGTCACTGGATCCAAATAGCGGAACTACGATCCTCCTAAATCACGAGGTGGAACCTCATTCCGCTAAATGGCCGATATCATTCATTTGGAACATGGTTTTGGTTCCTCATTCCTTTATTCACCTATATTAAGTAAAATTTACACTGATTCATGGCTGATAGAGGAATGAGGATCCTCATACACCTAGTTTGGGCGGTATTTTTTGATTTAGCGGAACCACGATCCACATCAATAACGAAGTGGTTCCTCATTCCGCTAAATGGCGGATATCATTCATTCGGAGCATGGTTATGGTTCCTCATTCCTTTATCCACCTATATTTAGTAAAATTCACACTGATTTATGACTGATAGAGGAACGAGGATCCTCATACACCTAGTTTGGCGGTATTTTTGTGATTTAGCGGAACTACGATCCTCCTATATAACGAGGTGGAACATCATTCCGCTAAATGGCCGATATATTATTCTTCCGTAACGGTACCGCTAATAAGTGAAAAATTAATAATTACCAACATAAAGTTACGTCGCATTATATAAATTATCTTCAATAAGTTTACAAAGTGCTGCATTGCAAAAAACTCCGAACTGGTTCGAATCCACATGTGAGAATTGAATCAGTTCGGAGTTTCAGTTGGACTTAGAGATTATTTATCTTAAAATCTTTTCATATAATAGTTAACCTTATAAAAATTGGAAGCAAATTACTCTGTAATAATATCATTTATTAGGACTGGTGCTTCAACATTTCCATCTACAATTTCAATACTGTCATATAGTTTTTCTGAAACTGCCTCGAGATCTTCTTGATTGGCATGTATAGTTAATAAAGACTCGCCTTGTTCAACTACATCACCAACCTTTTTGTGTAGAACAACACCAACTGATAGATCAATTTGAGATTCTTTCGTTGCTCTCCCTGCTCCAAGCATCATTGCTGCGGTCCCAATTTGATCGGCAATAATAGACGATACGGTACCACTAGTTTTAGCAGGTAATTCTTTTTGAATCGAAGCTTTTGGTAAAAGACTAGGGTCATCAGCAACCTTATCATCTCCCCCTTGTGAACGTAGGAAGATCTTAAATTGCTCAAACGCCTTTCCGTTTTGTAAGCTTTCCTCTAGTTTAACTCTTGCTGCTTCTAAATCATTAGCCTTATTTGCTAAAACAACCATTTGACTTCCTAATGTTAGACATAGTTCTGTCAGATCTTTTGGACCATTTCCTTGTAAAGTATCGATTGCTTCTTTAACTTCTAGAGCATTACCAATTGCATTACCTAGAGGCTGGCTCATATCAGATATAACAGCCATTGTTTTTCTTCCTACAAGACTACCAATAGAAACCATTGCATTTGCAAGTTCCTTTGCCTCATTTAAGTCCTTCATAAATGCTCCAGCACCTGTTTTTACGTCTAGAACAATTGCGTCTGCTCCTGCAGCGATTTTTTTACTCATAATTGAACTAGCTATTAATGGAATTGAATTTACGGTTGCTGTAACATCACGTAAACTATATAGCTTTTTATCAGCAGGTGTTAAATTGCCGGATTGTCCAATAACAGCGACTTTATTTTTATTTACCAGATCAATAAACTCGTCACTTGAAATTTCCACATGAAACCCTGGAACAGATTCTAATTTATCAATTGTTCCACCCGTATGTCCAAGTCCTCTACCACTCATTTTTGCTACTGGTACCCCTACTGATGCGACGAGAGGGGCTAAAATTAGCGTTGTTGTATCACCAACACCACCAGTTGAATGTTTATCAACTTTTATCCCTTCTATTTGGGATAAATCAATTTGGTCGCCGGATTGAACAATTGCTGTAGTTAATGTAGCTCTTTCTTTTTCCGTCATGTCTTGGAAATAAATAGCCATCATCAATGCGCTTACTTGATAATCTGGAATTTCTCCACTAGTATACTTATCAATAAAAAATTCAATCTCTTGTTCCGTTAGTTCTTGCCCATCACGCTTTTTTTCAATGATGTCATACATCCTCATTCAAATCATCCTCTATCATTAATTTGGAATATTGGCTATAATCTTTTTAACAAACCTTAGGAAATCTTCCCTAACTTGCTCTGTTGTTTCGATTACTTCTTGGTGGGTTAGAGGCTGATCTAAGATTCCGGCAGCCATATTAGAAATACAAGAAATACCTAATACCCTAATTCCAGCATGACCTGCAACAATGACCTCGGGAACAGTTGACATTCCTACCGCGTCTCCTCCCAATGTCCGTAACATCCGAACTTCAGCAGGGGTTTCATACACAGGACCAGTATTCCCAACATAAACGCCTTGTTGTATCTCCAAACCGAGTTCTTTTGCACTATTAACTGCTAACTCTATATATTCCCTATCATATACTTTTGACATATCAGGGAAACGAGCCCCTAATTGATCATCGTTTGGTCCAATAAGTGGATTGCTCCCCATATTATTTATATGATCTGCTATTACCATTAAATTACCTGGCTCAAACGTTTCATTAATGCCGCCTGCAGCATTCGTTACGATGATAGAATCAATTCCTAACTCTTTCATTACTCGAACAGGAAATGTCACCTGTTGCATGGTATATCCTTCGTAATAATGAAAACGTCCTTGCATGGCAATGACTTGCTTTCCTTCTAGAGTACCGATCACTAATTGCCCTTTATGCCCAGACACTGTAGATTCAGGAAAATGAGGAATATCTTTGTAGGATATCTTTGTAGGATTTTCAATTTCTTCTCCTAAAACCCCTAATCCAGACCCTAGAATTAATCCTAATGTTGGTTTCACTGATAATTTTTCTTGAATGAAATTACTCGCTTCTTTGATTAATTTTTGATCCATGTCGTGTCACCATTCCTTTATTTAGAAATATCTTTCAAAAAGCTTATCCCGTGTTTAGGTAAATCTACTTTAAAGTTTTCAGCTACTGTTGCACCAATGTCGGCAAACGTTTTTCTTAAGGTGATTTCTTTCCCTTCATTTATACCTTTATGGTACATAATCAATGGCACGTATTCCCTAGTATGGTCTGTTCCATGATGAACCGGGTCATTTCCATGATCTGCTGTAATTATTAATAAATCATCCTCCTGAAGTTTGTTTAACACTTCTGGTAATCTTTCATCAAAGTCCTCTAATGCTTTTCCATAGCCTTCAGGATCACGTCGATGTCCATACTTTGCATCAAAATCTACTAGGTTTAAAAAGCTCAACCCATGAAAATCCTTGTCCATGGATTCGACTATTTTAGTCATGCCATCATCATTATCTGCGGTTCTAATGGCTTCTGTAACACCTTCACCATCATAAATATCGGATATCTTTCCGATAGCAATCACATCGAAGTTTTCATCTTCTAAGGTATTCATAACGGTACGCCCAAATGGTTTTAGTGCATAATCATGACGGTTAGATGTGCGTTCAAACGAACCTGGTTTTCCAACGAATGGCCTTGCAATCACTCGTCCAACCATATATTTTTCATCTAAGGTTAGCTCTCTAGCAATTTCACAAATGCGGTATTGCTCTTCAATCGAAATAATTTCTTCGTGTGCTGCAATTTGTAATACAGAGTCTGCAGAAGTATACACTATGAGAGCTCCTGTACTCATATGTTCCTCGCCCAGTTCATCTAGAATGGCAGTACCTGAAGCGGGTTTATTACCGATTACTTTACGACCTGTTTTTTCTTCAAGATCCTGAATTAACTCCGGAGGAAATCCGTCTGGAAACGTTCTAAATGGCTGCTCGATATGTAAGCCCATAATCTCCCAATGGCCAGTCATTGTATCCTTCCCATTAGAAGCTTCCTGCATTTTTGTATAATATGCCATTGGCTTTTCTGCTTTTTCAATGCCTTTAATCTCTCTAATATTACTTAATCCCAATTTCCCCATCGTCGGCATTTGCAGACCATTCATACGCTCTGCAATATGACCTAAGGTATCTGCTCCTTTATCATTAAATTTCTCTGCATCTGGAGCTTCACCAATTCCTACAGAATCCATTACAATCAAAAAAATACGCTTAAAATTCTTCATGTTTTCATACCTCCTGTATTTTATATTTCCTAATATGCGCAAAAAGTATTACGTTTACCAAAAGAATACACTAGCAATCGTTATAAGTTATGGTTGTACGAATCCTTGATTCGAAAAATATTCTGACTTCTACTACTCATGCCGTAACTGCAAATTTTCCAACTAATTCTTTCCTTCACCAAACCTCTATCTAGAAGTACTACACGATTAGAGTAAGGTTGTATGATGTCAGACAACTGTAAAGAAAAGTATCTCCTATGCTCTAGGATGATACGTTTTATACATATCTTTTAATCTAGCTTTCGTAACATGTGTGTATATTTGCGTTGTAGAAATGTCTGCATGTCCTAACATCTCTTGAACAGCACGTAAGTCAGCACCATTCTCCAATAAATGTGTTGCAAACGAATGTCTAAGTGTGTGGGGTGTAATCTCTTTCTTTATATTTGCGTCTTTTGCAATCGCTTTAAGTATTTTCCAAAAACCTTGTCTTGTCAACGGCTTCCCATGTTGATTTAGAAATAAAAAATGTTCATCTTTTTTATTTTTTAGTAATGTTCTCCTACCGCTATTTATGTATGTTTCAACAGCTTGATGTGCCGCATTCCCAAGTGGTACGATTCTTTCTTTACTACCTTTTCCAAAGCATCGAACAAACCCCATCGTTAAATGTAAGTCGCTTGTTTTCAAATTAATTAACTCACTTACTCGTAACCCCGTCGCATAAAGTAATTCTAACATCGCCTTATTCCGAACTTTCAACGGGCTACTAGCATCTATATTTAATAGATTATCAACATCGCCCATTGACAATATATCTGGGAGCTTTCGTTTGATCTTAGGTGTTTCAATATGTAAACTAGCATCTTGGTGAACGACATCTTCCCGTATTAGAAATTGATGAAAAAGACGAATTGATGATATCGTTCGAGCGATAGTAGAAGAGGATTTCCCATCATCCTTTAAGCTATGCAAAAACCGAATAATATCGGCTCTCGTTACAAGATCCCAAGAATCTTTTTCCGTTACCTTTTGTATATACTTCAAATAATTATTCAAGTCTCTCTTATAGGAATATATTGTGTTATCAGACAAACCTCTCTCTATTTTTAAGTAATGAAAAAAATCCCCAAATGCATGGTTCAACATAGCGTTACTCTCCCAATCGAAAAAATATGTTTAATCGATCTATAATGCTTTCATCATTATTAAATACTTTAACAGATGGTCCTTCTGGAGGGTCATAGCGATGGAATTGTTCATATTCTGCATGCATCATTTGTAGGCCAAAATAAAATAAGAAAGTACATGCTATGAATATAACAAAAACCTTTATAGTATCCCACACCACTCGCTTCATTTGGCATTGCTCCTCTTTTCATAAAAATGATTATACTAAAAGATATGCCAAAAAAGGTAGGGTTTATACATATAACTATAATTCTAGCCATGAAAATAGTAAAGATAACTACTCCACTCTCTATTTACAAAATAACTTATTTATCTATCTTTGTAAAATATTATCCAGTGAATTAATCTTCTTCAACACAAAAATGCCTTTTCTCTACATTGAAAAAAGACATTCACTCTAAGTTCTTACTTGGTATCCACTGGAACTGTCTTCTGGCATTGCTTACAAAGTCCATGGAATGTTAATCGGTGGTCTTTAACCTTGAATCCCCAACCTTTTTCTACAAGCTTTTCTACATCACCAAGTAAATCATCCATTATTTCTTCTACTGAGCCACATTCTATACAAACTAAATGGTGATGAAAATGTTCTGCACCTTCTTTTCGAAGATCATATCTTGAGACACCATCTCCAAAATTTATTTTATCGACAATTTTAAGTTCTGATAATAATTCCAATGTACGATAAACGGTTGCCAGGCCAATTTCAGGTGCCTTCTCTTTCACTAAGAGATAAATATCTTCAGCACTTAAATGGTCTTCTTCACGTTCTAATAACACCCGAACTGTTGCTTCTCGCTGCGGGGTTAATTTATAGCTTTGTGAATGGAGCTGTTTTTTTATACGATCAATTCGATGTTCCACAGAAGATCCCCTCCCTCATATCCCACCTTTATTATAGGCACTGTTAAAAGCAGTGTCAAAATAAAACGAGTATTATTTGCATCCTATTATTGTTATTAGTTTATAATTATTATTAATAACATAATTTCGTCTTTTTTTAAAATGATTGGATTAGGGATACCATCGCCTCATTTGCAACATAGGCTTCTAAACAAGCTGCTACAAAAGATAATACAATCAATCCAACGAATACTGTAACATATCTTGCTAAAGGTTGGAATGCAGACTGAGACATTCTTTGCGAGAATAACTTACTCAAGAGTGTTAGTGAGAAAACCATTGATAAACTCCCAGCTATTATATAGATCGGGATAATCACTATATTTTGCGGCGCAATAGAAAGGGAAGCTAATAAAAATCCGTCCATACCTAGTTGATTTACAATAAATCCTACCGAAAAACCAACTACTAAGCCTTTGATGAAGAGTAAAATCCATATAATAGGAAGGCCAATCACCGAGAGACCTAGGATAAATAATAATAACAAGTACTTTACGTGATAGAAAAAGCTTTCTTTTAGTATTTCTTTCGTTTCAATTGCTTGCCCATCTGTAATTTGACCGAAGAACCGTTCTAAATAGAAAAACAAATCAGTTTTTTGTCCCACATTCATACTATTAACAATGACCGCTCCAAAGATTATTCCGGTTAAAAATAAGATCGTCATAAACGTATAGATTGTGGCATGTTCTTTTATATGATCTACCATTTTAAAGCCATTATTATTCATTGGAATCCTCCATTCACGAGTTGCTTTATATTTAAAATCTATGAAGAATACCAAAGAATAATACCAACTATTCTATCTTTATCCGAAATTTCAGTGTCTAACTCGAGCTTATCCTACCATATCTTCCACCACCACCAGCTTTTATCATTAACTTTCCTTCTCGCATTTGAATAATAGACAATGCTAGTTTTTCTGGAATTACTTTCATTAAATCTTCTAATGGTACTAGGTGAATAATATTCATTTCTGTTTGGAAATGTTGTAGTAAATTTTCATATGTTTTCGGTCCCAGTTTAGGTAAGTATTCTAAAGGTACTTGATATAAGTATGGAGGACGGTTTGTATTATCTTTCGATGCGTCTGCTAATTCTTTGATACGATCAAATACCCCCTTTATCACCTTGGTGGAACCACAATTTGTACATTTTCGTACATCTGGTGATAATTGATTTAAACATGTATCACATACAGTCGTATGATATTTACCTAGTTTAGGATTCATACCAAAATTTCTACTAATTTTTCTGTCGTTAACATTATGTAATGCCCATTCAAACTCTTTAAACGAAGGTTCCCTCATCATTATCTCTTGGTATTCTCGTCCTATCTTTGCCAAGGAATGCGCATCTGAATTGGTAACAAACGTATAATCATGAAGTTCTTCGATCTGATCTGCCATCTCGGTATCAGAGCTTAGTCCTAGTTCTACTCCATCAATAAGATCAGGATCAAAAACTTCTCGTAAAGAACGCTGTACCCCTTTTCCATACAAACTTTTAAATGGAGTGAAAACATGAGCAGGGATGAATAAGCCATTTAACTCTTTTACTTTATATTGTAGCTCCCTAGCAGTTCCATAATAACGTTGTGAGCTTAACGTGATATTCTTCATTCTTGTTATTAGCCACTCTGAGAAAGCTTCTATCTTTTCCAATGTAGGAAAATAACAAAGAACATGAATTGGACCTTTACAATTTTCATCATAGATTTCAATTTCTGTCCCTAAAATTAACGTTACCTCTTCAAAACGAACGCCTCCATCCTCTAGTTGATAAGCATCACCTTTGATTATTAGTTTTTTCAATTCCTCCTGTACGGCAGGTGATTGACTATCAATGACTCCTACCATATGGATTCCTTTATTTCGACTTGACTCTTTTAGAATGTTGGTTAATGTTAATGATTTCGAGCCTGTGATTTTGACAGCTTTTCCATACATATCTCTACCAATATGGATATGCATATCTGCAAAATAGGGGTTTAGCATGATTACATCCTCTCTAGCATTTCTAAATATAAAATAGCATAATTCGTTTTTGCATCATGGATTCGTTCCTCTCGAACATAGGCTTTCGCTTCCTCTAAGGACAATTCCACAACCTCTACAAATTCATCCTCATCTGGAAGTAATGGCTGATCAACTATCTCTAAATTCTTTGCCATATAAATATGCATTAGCTCATCTGCAAATCCTGGGGAGGTATAAAAGGAAGATACAAAAGAAAGCTCTTTTGTTGTATAACCAGTCTCTTCCTCTAATTCTCTAATTGCTGTAACCTCTGGATTTTCCCCAGGTTCCAGTTTTCCAGCTGGAATTTCAACAAGTGATTTTTCAAGCGGCTTTCGGTATTGTTCCACAAATATGATTTTATTTTCCTTCGTGATTGGAATAATGGAAACAGCACCAGGATGCTTAATTAATTCTCGAGTCGATTCTTTCCCATTAGGTAGCTTCACTTGATCTACTTGTACATGAACAACCTTTCCTTCATATATCTTTTCTGTATGGATTGTTTTCTCTTCAAACTTCTTCATTAAAATCACCCTTCTATTAAAGCTCTTCTCGTATCATAAAAAGGAATACGATCAACCATCTATAAGAATTTAGTAAAAACTGCTACTTAGAAAAATCTTAAATTAATTATCTTAACTATACTATAATTTAACATATGTACAACAGATGTCGCCTTGGAATTTAATTAGTTGTATTTCATAACTTGTATTCTTAAAATGGGAATAACACAATATATTTTTGGGGGTAGAACCATGAAAAAAAATCAATTAGGTACGTCTGGAATCCAAATATCTGAATTAACACTGGGGTGTATGTCGCTTGGTACCAATAAAGAAGAGGCTGCAAACATTATTGATCACGCATTAGATTATGGCATTAACCACCTCGACACTGCTGATTTATACGATTTTGGGTTAAATGAAGAGATTGTCGGTAACGCAATAAAAGGAAAAAGGAAGGATATCATACTAACCACCAAAGTTGGAAATCATTTTTCCAAAGATAAAAAGGATTGGTATTGGGACCCATCTAAGGAACACATCATGAACGGCTTAAAAGATAGCTTGCGTCGTCTCCAAACTGATTATATTGATTTTTATATGCTACATGGTGGAACGATAGATGACCCAGTTGATGAGTCAATTGAAGCATTTGAACAATTAAAAAAGGAAGGATATATACGTGCATACGGAATTTCTTCCATCCGTCCAAATGTAATACGTGAATATGTAAAGCGTTCTAATATAGACGGTATTATGATGCAATACAACCTCTTCGACCGCCGACCTGAAGCAGAAATATTGAATCTATTGCAGGAAAACCAAATTAGCCTTCTTGCTCGTGGTCCGCTTGCCAAAGGAATGTTAAGCAATCGTGCATTAGAACAAATTGACAAGAAAGCAAAAGAAGGATTCCTTGACTATTCACAGGAAGAGCTTACGGATATCATTCGAGATGCTTCCAATAATTTGGAACAGGTACCAACACTCAATGCACTCGCATTAAAATTTGTATTACAACATCCAGCAGTGGCAACAGCTGTATTTGGTGCAAGTTCTGTTGAACAAGTTCGCGAAAATGTTGAATTAGGTTCTGATGAGAAGCTAAATGAAAACCTGTATAATTGGTTAAAGCAACTAACGAAGGAAATGAATTATCAACAGCACGTTTAATATGACGATATACAGAATTCTGTGATTTTACAAATCATCATGTAAAAGGTGGCCTATGAACATATAGACCACCCTTTCAATATATTTTCATTAATTAACTTGCAATAGCTAGGTTTATTACATTTATCCTTCAACAACAATACTAGTAGTAGAAATAAACGGATTTAGTATCCCTTCTTTACTTATCAAACGAAATGTTGAACCTTGATAATCCAGCTTCATGTCCTTCGAGAAGAATACGGCTTGTTGCTCGGATATATATGTTGGCATCGTATAATTACTATTTACCTTTTTATTATTGTTCTTCGGATCTTTTGTTAACCGAAATGTAGGCATCCCATTTACACCACAACCACATTCATCCGTATCATACCAAAGTAGTAAATTGTAAGATTGAGACGGATCTATCTCCTTCATTTTTTCAATTGCGTTATTTGTAACAGTTAGTTCCATTTTATCCACCTCCTAATACCCCTTACAAAAGTCACTTTTTGTGAAACTGATTTTTCAGTACACTCTCCATGAATTTGGGAAATAAATTGTAAATCTTACTTCCCACTTCCATCCACCATGGTAGATTAATTTCACGTTTTTGTCTAAATAAATGATGAACAACTCTCTGTGCAACAATATCAGGATCCAGCATATATTTTTCTATATTCCTTTGGTACGTTCCGTCTGGATCTGCAACATCGAAAAAACCAGTGCGTACCGGCCCTAAATTAACAGAAGTAACAAATATTTTACTGTTTTTAACTTCCATACGTAAGGCATTCGTAAATCCAAGAATTGCATGTTTGGTTGCAGCGTAAGCAGAGGATTTCGGGGTAGCCATTTTACCTGCTTGTGAAGCAATATTGACAATGTGATTATGATCTTCTTCCTGTGAGAGAAAATGGGGCAATAATACCTTTGTTCCCTTAACTAAAGCAAACACATTTACCTGGAACATCTTTTCTATCTGTTCCCAAGAAAGTTCACTTACTTCTTTAAAAATCCCAATGCCCGCATTATTAATCAATCCATGCACCTTTCCGTGTTCCAAAAGAATTCGATCAAATGTTTTTATGACCGAATTCGCTTCGGTTAAATCGACTTGAACTACAAAACATTCTTGCTGTAATTCGCGGGATATTTTTGATTGAATTTCAGTTAATTTCTCCATGGACCGTGCCAACAGAATCGGAATTCCACCATTAAGCGCAATGTGCCAAGCGATTCTTGCACCTATCCCCCCTGATGCACCTGTTACAATAATTTTTTTGTTTTTTAATTTATCCTGCATGATAATATAACAATCCGCCTTCGTACGTTTTCGATATCAAATTCGAATCCTCCAAATAATCAAGCTGCCCTATTGTTTCTGACATTGTTAAATCCAACTGCTTCTTATATTGCCTTGGAAAAATTTGTTGGCATAATTGAAAAGCTGTTTGTGGATACTCTTTGAGCAACGTTAACACCTTACCTGCGCGTTGTTCTTGTTTTTCCAGTCGTAAAGGTACTAATGTTTCCACATTAGAAAAGATGTCTCCATGCCCAGGATATACTTTTGATATTCCTAAATCTAAACACTTTTGCAAATTACTTCGGTATTGGAGCATTGGCTTTGGTCGTGCTTCTTCCTCGTTTATTGGTGGTTCGATTAATGGATTTGAGGATATATGGGAAAGAATATGATCCCCGCCAATAAAGGAACCATCATTCTTGTTTATGAATGATAAATGACTCTGAGCATGACCTTTCGTTTCTATCACTTTCCATTCTTGGTGACCTGGTAACACATCCCCCTCAGAAATAACATTCGTTACATGACCTTTTCCCGCATAGCGTAATGGTACACGAAGCTTATCAAGAAACCCCATAAATTGTTCTGGAACGCCTGAAGTCACAAATAGTTCCCTAAAAAAACACTCGTAGTGCTGAAAAAAGGATTCATTCCGGGTTAACCATAAATCAACATTTTCATGTGCAACAATGCTACGTGCACGTGGAAATTCTTCGATTAGACCAATATGATCTGGGTGATGATGAGTCAATATAATTTGTTCAATATCAGTTGGTTTATATCCTAACTCCTTTAGTTGAATCATAAAAGCTTCTCGAGCTTCCTTTGTCTTCACACCTGCATCAACGAGTGATAACATATCACCTTTTAGTAAATATACATGCGTATCCCCAACAGCAAACGGAGTCGGAATTGTAAGTTGGCTAATTTTTTGATCTAATATTTTCAACGTTTTCATCCCCTAAAAATGAATGGCGATTCATTATTTCTTTCTATTCTACACCTTAACATCCTAATTGTCACACATCTTCCCCATCTTAATGAAACTTAAGGTTTCTATTTTAACTGCTTGGAGTCACTTGCTGCAACTAAAGAATATATATAATTAGTACATATCCTAACCTTTCATTGACTTTTGTTAGAGGTTGCAACAAAATCTAGTATAGAGGTGAATTACATGATGACAAAGGTAATCGCACATCGAGGTGCTAGTAAGTACGCACCAGAAAATACACTCCCAGCTTTTAAACTTGCCGAAGACATGGGAGCTGAAGGAATTGAAACTGATATCCAACTGACAAAAGATAACGTTCCCGTTCTAATCCATGATGAGAATGTTAAACGAACGACCAATGGAACGGGACTTGTTAAAGATTATACATTTCATCAACTAAAACAATTAGACGCTGGCTCATGGTATAGCCAGACTTATTCTGGTGTTTCCATTTTATCTCTCGAAGAATTTTTACAATGGGCCGTTTACAAGCCTTTATATTTAAATATTGAGCTTAAAAATAATAAAATAGAATATAAGAACATTGAATCCATTGTTTTTGAAATGTTACAGCATTTTCAACTCGTAAACCGAAGCACCATATCCACATTTAATCCTAATAGTATTAAACGCATGAAAAAGTTTCGAAGTGAGGTGGAAATTGCATTTCTAACATCAAGAAGATACAAAAACGTCGTCCAACTCACGAAGGAAATTGGAGGAAATGCCTTACATGTGAAATACCGTTTACTTCAACAACGATTAGTTGAAAAATGTCACCAGGAAAATATGGCTATTCGAGTCTACACGATAAACAAAGCACCTCGAATGATTAACTGTATAAAACAAGGATGTGATGGAATAATCACAGATGTTCCAAATATTGCAAAACAGGTTCGAAAATTAGCGTCAAACTAGGAGGATGTTAAACATGGCAAAACTATTTTCATCTATTGACTTTCAAGGAGTCACTCTTAAAAATCGGATTGTAATGTCACCAATGTGTATGTACTCCTCGATGAACGAAGATGGGATGCTCACACCGTTTCATATGACACATTACGTCTCGCGTGCTGCAGGCCAAGTAGGATTAATAATGGTCGAAGCTACAGCAGTACAACCAGAGGGGCGAATTTCACCTCAAGATCTTGGGATTTGGAGCGATGATCATGTTACAGGCTTTCAAGAACTTAATGATCAACTACATAGTTATGGAGCAAAATCTGCTATTCAATTAGCTCATGCTGGAAGAAAAGCTCAACTCGATTCTACCATATACGCCCCTTCTTCCATACCGTTCAATGATGCTTTTCAATCCCCTGCGGAAATGACTTCTGAGGATATTGAAAGCTCAATTACGGCATTTAAAGATGCTGCAAGACGATCAAAAGTAGCAGGTTTTGACATTATTGAATTGCATGCTGCACATGGTTACTTAATCAATCAATTCCTTTCACCACTGACAAATAAACGAACAGATAAGTATGGTGGAGGTAGAACTAATCGTTATCAATTTTTACGCGACATCATTGATGCTGTAAAACTCGAATGGGATGGACCGATTTTTGTACGTATTTCAACCGATGAATATCACGAAGAAGGAAATAGCCTAGAAGACTTCTTTTACTTCACACACGAAATGAAAAAACAAGGGATCACCTTAATCGATTGTAGCTCAGGTGGTGTCGTGCCAGCTTCAATTAACACGTACCCTGGCTACCAAGTTAGACGTGCTGAGGCCATTAAGCAACAGGCAAACATCGCAACAGGAGCAGTTGGACTTATAACAACAGGAATTCAGGCCGAAGAGATTTTACAAAATGATCGAGCAGATCTAATCTTTATTGCTCGGGCATTGCTACGAAATCCATATTGGGCAAAGCAAGCTGCTGATGAATTAAAGCATGAATTAAAAGCTCCAAAACAATATGTCCGTGGTTGGAAGTAAAAGGGAGGAAAAACATGGAATTACAATTTTTAGGAACTGGTTCTGGCGTTCCTTCCAAAGAACGGAATGTTTCTGCAATAGCTTTAAAGCTATTGCAGGAAATAAATAGTATATGGCTTTTTGATTGTGGGGAAGCCACACAACACCAAATATTACATACTTCCATTAAACCAAGAAAAATTAATAAAATATTTATTACACATTTACATGGAGATCATATTTTTGGTTTACCAGGACTATTAAGTAGTCGCTCCTTTCAAGGTGGCTCTGATTTATTAACAATCTATGGTCCAAAGGGTATTAAATCATACATTGAAACCTGCTTACATGTAAGTGGAACGCATCTTACCTACCCTATTTCCATCGTAGAATTACAGGAAGGGAAACTTTTTAGTGATGACAACTTTACGGTATACTGCAAACTATTGGAACACGGCCTTCCTAGCTACGGATTTCGTATTGTTGAACATGATCGTGCCGGCCAATTACTAGTAGATAAACTGAAAGCAGATGGAATCCAACCGGGACCAATTTATCAACAAATAAAGGAAAATGATCTGGTAGTTACCAAAGATGGATTGGAAATTTTTCAAAAGAATTACATTGGTCCTAAAAAAAGGGGAAGAGTAATCTCTATTCTAGGTGATACACGGGCAACAGAAAGAAATAAATCCTTTGTAGAGAATTCTGATGTTCTTATTCATGAAGCTACATTTGACAATGAAAAGGAAAATCTAGCAAGAGAATACTATCATTCCACAACTACTCAAGCTGCACTATTAGCGAAAAATAGTTTTGCCAAAGAACTAATTCTTACCCATCTATCATCACGATTTCAGGATGATGATATACCTCGGCTATTACAAGAAGCACAAGAAATATTTCCGAATACGGAGATCGCTCATGACTTTTATCAGAAAAGCCTTCCACAAAAGGAGTGAATATAGATGCATAATGTAGAACAATTGGTTCAAGAACAGCGTAGCTACTTTTTATCCGGAAATACAATGGCGTACCAATTCCGTATCAAGCAATTAAAAGCCTTGAAGAAAATGCTTAAAAACTACGAAAAAGAAATTTACAAAGCTATAAAAAACGACTTAAATAAATCTAGTTATGAGGCATTAACTACCGAGATTGGATTTCTTTTTATGGAAATTGATTTTACAATTAAACATTTAAAAGAGTGGATGGCACCAGTAAAAGTAGACACACCAATCACCCATAAAGGATCAAAAAGCTATATCCATAAGGAGCCGTTTGGTGTGACACTTGTAATTGCTCCTTGGAATTATCCATTACACTTAGCGATTGCCCCTGCTATTGGTGCAATCGCAGCCGGAAATACGGTGATCATTAAACCATCGGAATTTACAAATGAGACCTCCTCTCTACTCGCAACAATGGTGAGGAAGACGTTTGATTCTGATTTTGTTACCGTAGTGGAAGGAAATGCAGAGATTAGTAAGAAATTGTTAGAGCAACGTTTTGATTATATATTTTTCACTGGAAGTACTGCAGTCGGCAAAAAGATCATGAAACAAGCTAGTGAGCATCTCACCCCTGTCACATTAGAGCTAGGTGGCAAAAGCCCCGTCATTGTGAATAAAGATGCTAAGATTGAATTAGCTGCTAAACGGATCGTTTGGGGAAAATTCACCAATGCTGGACAGACCTGTGTAGCCCCTGATTATGTTTACGTACATAAAAATGTAAAACCAAAACTTCTTAAATATATGAAAAAATATATTAAAATGTTCTATGGTAAAAAGCCGTTACATAACACGGACTATGTGCGAATTGTTACGAGGAAACATTTCAATCGATTACAAGCATTTTTGACAAATGGGACGGTATATTGTGGAGGACAAACTGATATAGAAAAACTTTCGATCGAACCAACGATATTAGATGATGTTACATGGAAAGATCCAATAATGCAGGAAGAGATATTCGGTCCGCTACTTCCTATTATTACCTTTACGGACCTAACACAAGTAGTAGAGACACTTAAAAAGAAAGACAAACCTCTCGCATTGTATTATTTCGGGGAAAAAGAAAAGTACCAACAACTCGTATTTCATCAGTTATCCTTTGGAGGTGGCTGTATAAATGATACATTGTATCATTTAGCGAATCCCCATTTACCATTTGGAGGAGTTGGAACTAGCGGTATTGGAGCGTATCACGGAAAATATAGCTTTGATACTTTTTCACATAAGAAAAGCATTCTAAAACAAACTACAACATTCGATATCCCAATCCGTTATCCCAGAAGTAAAGTCGCCCATTCCTTCGTAAAGAAATTAATGAAATAACATTAAAATAAGAGCCTTCGTATGAGAGGCTCTTATTTTTTATAATCATCTAAAAAGTCCTTTTGGAAACTAGTTCTTGGCTGATGGTCTTTTACTTCTTGTTGTTTCCATTGTTTAAATGGATTCTTTCCATACTTGCTAGTTAAATCATCGATTGCGGAATATAATTTTTCTTTACTTGCTTCTTTTTCATACGTAAATAAATCCAACTGTTCCGCTATTCCTTGTTTATCATGAATATCTTGAACGGTAATACCTAACAAGCGGATAGGATCCTGGTTCCAATGCGTATTCCAAAGATCCTCGGCAATATCAACAATATCCTTCTTCTGATCAATATAAAATTGAAGTTTTTTACTTCTTGTAATAGTTGTTCGATCATGATAGCGAATCGTTAATTGAACACTTCTACCAACTGCCTGTTTTCTCTTTAACCGGCGCTCGACATTATCTGCTAACACTTGTATTAATCGACTAATTTCATTTTCATTTGTTGTATCCTGGGGTAAGGTTTGTGAGCTTCCTATACTTTTAAATTCATTTACTGCTTCCGGATCTACTGGGCTTAAATCAATTCCATTCGCTCTGTTTTTTAATCTTTCTCCATTAATACCTAAGACCTGCTTTAGCTGGTATACATCTTTATTGGCTAAATCTTCAATCGTATGGATATCTAAAGCCTTCAATTTTTTCGCCGTTTTCTCCCCTACTCCATACATCTCACTAACAGGAAGTGGCCAAAGCTTTGTAGCTATTTCTCTTTTCCTTAATATCGTAATACCAAGGGGTTTTTTCATATCGGATGCCATTTTTGCCAGAAATTTATTTGGGGCAATTCCAATGCTACAGGGAAGGTCAAGATCATCTAATATTTGCTTCTGTAAGCTTTCTGCAATTTCTACAGCGCTACCTAGATTCGTAACATTGGTTATGTCCATATACCCTTCATCAATAGATACAGGTTGTATATATGGGGTAATATCAGCCATCTTTTTAAAAATTTCTCTCGAAGCACTGCGGTATCGTTCGAAATTAGGTTTCATCACAATTAGTTGCGGACATAATTTCTTTGCTTGCCATAATGGCATCGTTGTCTTAACACCTTTGGCTCTTGCTTCGTAACTGCTCGTTACAATGATTCCTTTCCGCTCTTCTGGATTCCCAGCAATGGCAACTGGCTTACCTTTTAATTTAGGATTATATGCCATTTCAACGGAAGCATAAAAGCAATTCATATCGATATGAAAAATAATTCTTCGTTTTTTTGTTTCTGGTGCCATGTTACTACATCCTTCGAACAATGGTTACCTTATATTATACCATATCCATTAGAAAGGGTGCATAAGTCTATGCCTGCAATACATCTTCTTCTGTTGACAAAAAAAACGAACCAGTTCAAAAAAGCGTTTGAATCAGGTTCGTTTTCATAAGCCCTTAGGCTACGAGCTCTTATCCTTAATTATTTGCTACTTCTTGAATAATAGCCTCAACTAATTCTGTGATTTTAACAAGTTCATCAACTGGGATTCGCTCGTTAGTGGTATGAATTTCTTCATAGCCAACGGCTAAATTGACGGTCGGAATTCCAAAGCCAGCAATTACATTTGCATCACTTCCACCACCACTTTTTAGAAGTTTGCTTTCACGCCCGATGGATTTAGCCGCATTCCTTGCAACTTCTACGACTTGATCTCCAGCCTGTTGCTTGAAACCAGGATACATAATTTTAATCTCAACTTCCGCTTCCCCACCGAATTCTTTAGCAGTTGATTCAAAGGCCTCTTTCATTTTATTTACCTGTTCCTCCATTTTTTCTGGAACCAATGACCTAGCTTCTGCTAATATTTCTACATGATCAACAACAATATTGGTTTGCTTGCCACCTTCGAATCTGCCAATATTTGCTGTAGTTTCTTCATCAATCCGGCCTAATGGCATTTTAGAAATTGCTTTTGCAGCTAGCGTAATAGCAGAAACGCCCTTTTCTGGAGCCACACCTGCATGAGCTGTTTTCCCTTTGATAACTGCAAAAACCTTTGCCTGTGTTGGGGCAGCCACTATAATATCGCCCACCTCACCATTACTATCAATTGCATATCCAAAATCAGCATTAACTAGAGAGCTATCTAATGCTTTTGCACCAACTAATCCCGATTCTTCACCTACAGTAATAACAAATTGAACATCACCATGCTCGACATTATTTTCTTTCAATGAACGGATCGCCTCTAGTATTGCAGCTAAACCAGCCTTATCATCTGCACCTAGTATCGTTGTTCCATCAGATACAATATAGTCACCTTCTATGGATGGCTTGACACCTTTACCAGGTACTACCGTATCCATATGAGAGGTAAAATATATGGAAGAAACTCCTTCTTTTGAACCTTTTAATGTACAAATTAAGTTCCCTGCACCATGACCAGTTTGCTCTTTACTATTGTCTTCAATTACTTCAAGGCCTAATGATGTAAACTTTTCTTTTAACACGGCAGCAATTTCTGTTTCATATTTTGTTTCCGAGTCAATTTGTACTAGTTCCATAAATTCGTTAATTAATCTTTCTTTATTAATACTTGTCATTGCTGTTGCTCCTCCTATGTAATTATAATGGTATATTACCATGTTTTTTACTTGGGCGTTGTTCCCGTTTTTGTTCAAGCATTTCCAGTGCTTGGATGAGTTTCATTCTCGTTTCCCGTGGATCGATCACATCATCCACCATCCCTAACCCAGCTGCGATATATGGGTTCGCGAACTTTTCACGATAGGTATCAATTTTTTCCTGCCTTGTTTTATCTGGGTCTTCACTTTCGGCAATATCTTTAGCAAAAATAATATTGGCAGCCCCTTCAGGACCCATAACAGCTATTTCAGCATTTGGCCAAGCATATACTAAATCTGCACCGATTGACTTACTATTCAATGCTACATATGCACCACCATATGCTTTTCTAGTAATTACAGTTATTTTCGGAACCGTAGCCTCGGAATATGCATATAGGATTTTCGCTCCATGTCGTATGATACCACCATGCTCTTGTTTAATTCCAGGGAAAAATCCTGTTACATCCTCAAAGGTTACTAATGGGATATTAAACGAATCACAAAAGCGAATAAACCTTGCTGCTTTATCACTAGAGTCAATGTCCAATCCTCCAGCTAAATATTTAGGTTGATTACATACTAGTCCAACAGCGCGTCCATCAATTCTAGCAAATCCCACTACTATATTCTTTGCAAATTCCGAGTGGATTTCAAAAAAGCTGTCTTCATCAACAACTTCCGTGATAACATCTGTAACGTCATAGGGTCTTGTTGAATCAAATGGAACAATATCCGTTAAATACGAACGTAAATGGTCCCCTTCAACATTTCCCAAAATAGCTGGTTTCTCCATATTATTTTTTGGTAAATAAGTTAATAACTTTTTAACAGCATCTAAGGCTTCGTATTCTGATTTAGCCTTGATGTGCGCATTTCCGCTTTTTGAATTATGAATATGTGCTCCACCTAAATCTTCCGAAGAAATCTTTTCACCAGTTACAGTTTCTATCACTTTAGGGCCAGTAATGAACATCTGAGAAGTTTTTTCTACCATAATCACAAAATCAGTAATTGCTGGTGAATAAACCGCTCCTCCCGCACTTGGTCCCATAATAACAGAAATTTGGGGGATCACTCCAGAATAAATCGAATTTCTGTAAAAGACATGACCATATCCATCTAGAGATGATACACCTTCTTGAATTCTCGCCCCTCCAGAATCATTCAACCCGATAAATGGAACGCCATTTTTCGCAGCCAAATCCATTACAGCAGCAATTTTTTTTCCGTGCATTTCTCCAAGGGCTCCACCGTATACCGTAAAATCCTGTGCAAACAAATAAACTGGCTTCCCATTAATCTTACCATACCCGGTAACAACACCTTCTCCTTTTGCATCTGCATGGTTCATCCCGAAATCTGTACCTCGATGTTCAATAAAAGTGTTTAATTCAACAAATGACTGGTCGTCTAATAGATAGTCAATCCGCTCCCTCGCTGTTAACTTTCCTTTGGCATGTTGTTTTTCAATACGTTCGTCTCCACCACCTAGTTCGGCTTGCCTCCGTTTGTCATATAGCTCATTAATTTTATCAAAAATATCCATTAGGAATCACTTCCTTTTCTAGGCTGGCACAGCTCAAATAAAACCCCATGAGCAGCCTTTGGATGTAGAAATGCTATTTGACTATTATGAGCTCCTTGCTTCGGTTCGTCGTTAAGTAAAGGAATACCGAATTCTTTTAGTTGTTCCATTCGAAGTTGAATGTCTTCAACCTCTAAAGCAATATGGTGAACCCCTTCTCCCTTAGTGGACAAAAACTTTTGAATTGGAGATGATTCATCTGTAGGTTCTAGCAATTCTAAGCGGCTCTCACCAATTTTTAAAAAGGCTATTTTTACTCGCTCTGCTTTTACTTCAGCTATAGTTTCGAGTGTCAGACCGAGAGAATCGGTATAAAAAGAAAGAACATTATCTATGGAATGAACAGCGATCCCAATATGTGCAATTTTATTTGGAGGACTTAATTCTACGTCTTTGGGTCCAACAAGTTGTTTAATATAGACTGCTAAATCCTCTGTTGATGATCCACTAGTAAAAATCTTTTTTATTCCTTTCTCTAGTAAAAACGGGATATCTTCGCTCGGTATGACCCCACCAGCCACTACCGGTATATCCCCCGCATTCCTTTTTTCCAGTGCCTCAATTACTTTAGGAAATAGTGTATTATGAGCACCGGATAGTGAAGAAAGTCCAATAACATCTACATCTTCTTGTATAGCTGCTTGAGCAATTTGTACTGGTGATTGACGAAGCCCCGTATAAATGACCTCCATTCCATGGTCTCTTAAGGCTTGCGCAATAACTAATGCCCCTCGATCATGCCCGTCTAGACCTGGCTTTGCAATTAATACGCGTATTTTCCCCATCTCTCTCTCTCCTTATCTATTAAAGTGTTAGCCAATATATTCCCCGAACTCATCCCGCAAGACATTACAAATTTCACCAATAGTTGCATACGCTTTCACTGATTCTAAAATAAAAGGGATCAGATTCTGTTCATCTGTTTTGGCTGCAGATCTGAGTGCTTCTAATGATTGATTTACGGCATTTTCATTTCTGTCATTACGTATCTGCTGAATGAAGTTTATTTGTTCCCTTTCCAGTGCTTCATCCACTTTTAATAAATCTGGATTGACTTCTTCATCCAATGTATATTTATTTAACCCAACGATAATTTCTTCTTCATTTTCAATTCGTTTCTGTGTTTCATATGCATTATGTTGAATCTCACGTTGCATATACCCTTCTTCTACAGCTTGAACGGCACCACCGATTTCTTTAATACGATCGAGATATTTATTTACCTCTTCCTCCATTTGGTCCGTAAGCTCTTCCACGAAATACGATCCCCCTAATGGATCAATCGTATCTGCTACTCCACTTTCATTCGCAATAATTTGTTGTGTTCGTAATGCTATTCGAGCAGAATCCTCTGTTGGTAAAGATAATGCCTCATCACGAGAGTTCGTATGGAGGCTCTGAGTCCCTCCCATTACGGAAGCGAGCGCTTGCAAAGTTACACGCACAATATTATTATCTGGTTGTTGCGCGGTTAATGTAGAACCACCTGTTTGGGTGTGAAATCTCAACTTCCAACTTTTTGGATTTTTAGCCTTATAATGTTCTTTCATTATCTTGGCCCATACCCTTCTTGCGGCCCTAAATTTCGCCACCTCTTCAAAGAAATTATTGTGAGCATTAAAGAAAAAAGCTAATCTAGGAGCAAAATCATCAACCTCAAGCCCCGATTCAATTGCTGCATCCACATAGGCCATTCCGTTCGCTATCGTAAACGCAGCCTCCTGCACAGCGGTTGAACCAGCTTCTCGGATATGGTATCCCGAAATACTAATCGTGTTAAATTTAGGAACGTTTTGCTGACAATAAGCAAAAATATCTGTAATCAGTCGCATCGAAGCTTTTGGTGGATAAATATACGTACCTCTAGCAATATATTCCTTTAGAATGTCATTTTGAATCGTACCAGTTAATTTCTCAATAGGAACCCCTTGCTTTTCTCCGACTGCGATATACATGCATAGAAGGACTGAAGCTGGTGCATTAATTGTCATCGAAGTACTAACCTCATCTAAAGGAATTTGGTCAAATAATTTTTCCATATCATGTAATGAATCAATAGCTACCCCTACTTTTCCAACTTCACCTTCAGACATTGGATCATCAGAGTCATAACCAATCTGTGTCGGAAGATCAAATGCTACGGATAAACCAGTTTGTCCTTGTTCTAGCAAATATCTAAATCGTTTATTCGTCTCCTGTGCTGAACCAAAACCAGCATACTGACGCATTGTCCAAAAACGACTCCGATACATGGTCGGCTGTATACCACGAGTATATGGATATTCCCCAGGGTATCCTAGTTTTTTCTCATAATCTAAATCACGAGAATCATATATTCTCTCCACTTCTATATGAGAAGAGGTAGTAAATGTATTCTTCCGCTCAGGAAAGCGCTTTATTGTCGATTCTACAGAGTCTAGCCATTTTTGTTTTGGCCTCGTATATTTTTCATCCATATTCTCATCTCCACTTCGCATTATAATTGGTGTAAAATTATGAATTTACTCTATCTCTATTTTTAAATATTTTTTTATACTTGTCCAATATTAATTTTAACGTTAAAATACAAATAGCAATGGGATAATAAGGAGGACGTAAAATGGCTACAAAACAATCTAGTACACCAGCACCACGAAAGAAATCAAAACGAGAGCGTAGAGTGAAAATTATCGTTTGGATCATGATAATATCCATGCTTCTTTCCTCACTCACTGCAGGATTAGTGATGTTTTTATAATAGTCAAAAAATAGCACGTATAATCAAAGACTGGGCTTTTATGTAGTCCCAGTCTTTTTCGTATTCTTTTTTACAATGTCACTCTTTTTATATCGCTTTTTAATTAGTAAATAATTTTCGATCTCGATAAGGAGCCGAAACATATTTGCTCTTGTTTCAAATTCATCTCTGGTTTTTGGTAATTCAAATTGATTAAACTCTTTTTTCAGTTCATCCAATTCCTCTAGATAAAGTGCTGCTGTATTCCCGGGATGAACAACATCCGCTAACTTTTCAAAAAAAGTAGCAATTTGCAATGATATTTTATCAGTTTTCGGTAATTTTGACACGAGTGGCAACATTTTCCTCAGTAATTCTAGCTGTTTGGAACGCATGATAAAATAATCATAATACGGATGTTTTGATCGTAACATATGATTTTCCCTATCTAATACAACTAAATTGCTGGCTTTATCTAATAATTCCTCAGACTTTGCAATTTCTTTTCCATCCCAATCTGTATTCTGATCTTTTATGTATAGCGCAATTTCCTGCAAAATAACTTGAAAGCAATGTTCTAGTTTTTCTTGTTTTTCTTTTAATTCCTTATCGAAGCTCGGCATGTATAGGTTAACTAATAACCCAACTCCTAAACCAATAACAATAACTAAATATTGTTCAAGTAAAAATGACATTGTGATGGATCCAGTACTATACAGATTGAGCGTAATAACCGAGCTTGTGGCAATCCCTGGTGTCACGTTTAACCAAACAGTTGTAGGTATAAATAAAATGAGCATGACACCTAGGACGATTGGGTTATACCCAATAAACTCAAAAAAGAAAAAAGAATAAATACTTGCAACAACACACGCTAAAAACCGATGCCATGCACTTAAAACAGAACGTTTCCTTGAAGGCTGTATGCTTAATATTGTTAAGATCCCCGCAGAAATAAAGTTACTAATACCAAAAAATTGAGCAAGTAAGACCGCGATAGGAGTTCCAATTGCTGTCTTGATTGTACGGTAGCCTATTTTCACGAATAACATACTCCTTATATTTCTTAGAAAACTTGGCACTTACCAAGCCTATAAAGTTTTCCGCGCTGCGAAAAAATAAGGCTGACCCAAAAGAGGCAGCCTCATCTATGTGTATTATTATACTTCCTGACAATGTTTATCAAACATTTGTTGGAGCTTCTCCATAACATCCATGGCACTATGTCCTTCAATATCATGGCGTTCAAGCATTGTCACAATTTTACCATCCTTTAACAACGCAAAAGATGGAGATGAAGGCGGAAATCCTTCAAAATATTCACGTGCTTTTTCCGTTGCTTCCCGATCTTGACCTGCAAATACCGTAACTAAATGGTCAGGACGTTTATCATAATGGATGGAATTTGCTGCAGCAGGACGAGCAACCCCTCCAGCACATCCACAAGTAGAATTAACCATTACTAATGTTGTTCCTTCACGTTGTAGCGCTGCATCTACCTCTTCTGGTTCTCTCAGCTCTTGATACCCAGCTTCTGTTATATCTTTACGAGCTGCATCTACAACATCATTCATAAACATGTTAAAATCCATGCGATACTCATCTCCTTACAATCCTATTAATAAGCATTACTTACTATCAAGCTTATCAATTTCAAGTATAAAATTCAATCTATATTACTTCTAGTAAACAGATGTTGTACCTTCATTCATATTTTCTAATATCTCTTTCACACGAGCTAAGAATTGACCACATACCAACCCATCTAAAATACGATGGTCTAGGGATAGAGATAAATTAACCATATCTCTAGCAGCAAACATATCCTTAATAATGACTGGACGTTTCACGATCGATTCTACTTGTAAGATTGCTGCCTGCGGGTAATTAATAACCCCCATGGAATGAATAGAACCAAATGAACCAGTATTATTAACGGTAAATGTTCCACCTTGCATATCCTCGGAAGTTAACTTTCCTGTACGTGCTTTATTCGCTAATTCAGAAATATCTCTAGCAATCCCTTTAATCGTTTTATCATCTGCATGTTTTATTACTGGAACAAATAATTCTTGATCCTTTGCTACAGCTATAGAAAGATTGATATCTTTCTTTTGTACAATTTTATCGCCAGCCCACATGCTGTTTAATTGCGGAAATTCTTTCAAAGCTTGGGCAACTGCTTTTACAAAGAAAGCAAAGAAAGTAAGACTAAACCCTTCTTTTTGTTTAAAGTCATTTTTAATTGAATTTCGATAGGTTACCAAATCCGTTACATCTACTTCTACGGTCATCCACGCATGTGGGATTTCCGTTTTGGAACGAACCATATTTTGAGCAATTGCTTTTCGAACACCTGTGACTGGTATCTCAACATCACCAGCTTGCGTAGCAACTGGTGGTGTTTGTACTTCCTTAGTAGGAGTCTTTGGTTTTGCTTCCACCTCAACAGATGTTGATTTCGTTTCTTTTTCAACCGTTTTGTCAGCTGGTTTCGGTGACGGCACACCACCATTAGCGATAATTTTCTCCATATCTTTTCTGGTGATTCTGCCACCTCGCCCCGTACCATCGACTTGTTCTAAGTCAATATTGTTTTCTTGAGCCATTCGTAAAACAGCCGGGGAATATCGTTTTTTCATTGTTTGATCTTTTGTAGTTTCCTCATTAGTGTCAGTTGTATCGGTAGATTGTTTTGGCGACTCAGCCGTTTCCTCACTGCTCGAACCACCTTCTGTATCGACATAACACATCAGTTCGCCGACTGCAATCGTATCTCCTTCTTGAGCCACTAACTCTTTGATCGTTCCCGTAAATGATGAAGGTACTTCCGCATTTACTTTATCTGTCATTACCTCTGCGATTGGGTCGTATTTATTTACATGGTCTCCAACTTTTACTAACCAAGAACTAATCGTGCCCTCGGTAACACTCTCACCAAGTTGGGGCATGTTTATTTTTTCAGTAGCCATCATTATCCCTCCTTACTTAGAATTCCGCTAAATCACGTATAGCCTTTTCTACTTTATCTGGATTGATCATAAAGTACTTCTCCATCGTCGGAGCATATGGCATTGCTGGTACATCAGGCCCAGCAAGACGTTGAATGGGCGCATCTAGATCGAACAAGCAATTTTCGGAAATGATCGCTGCCACTTCACCAATAATGCTTCCTTCCTTATTATCTTCCGTAATTAGTAGTACTTTTCCGGTCTTTTTAGCCGCTTCAATGATCGCTTCCTGATCAAGTGGATACACCGTTCTTAAATCAAGAATATGCGCATCAATACCTTCTTCAGCCAACTTTTCCGCTGCTTGTAAGGCAAAGTGTACACAAAGACCGTAAGTGATAATGGTTACATCAGAGCCTTCACGTTTCACATCTGCTTTTCCAATTGGTAGTACGTAATCTTCCTCAGGAACCTCGCCTTTTAACAGTCGGTAGGCTCGTTTATGTTCGAAAAATAGTACAGGATCATTGTCACGAATCGCTGCTTTTAGTAAGCCTTTTACGTCATACGGTGTAGAAGGCATGACAATTTTTAGTCCCGGTTGATTTGCAAAAACTGCCTCAACAGATTGAGAATGATATAACGCACCATGAACCCCACCACCATATGGAGCACGAATCGTAATAGGAGCATTCCAATCGTTATTCGAACGATAACGGAGCTTCGCTGCTTCGGAAATAATTTGGTTTACAGCAGGCATGATAAAATCTGCAAATTGCATTTCAGCAACTGGTCTCATTCCATACATTGCTGCACCAATACCTACACCTGCAATAGCAGACTCAGCTAATGGTGTATCAAGAACACGATACTCTCCAAACTCGTCGTATAAGCCGTCAGTTGCTCGGAAAACTCCACCTTTTTTTCCAACATCTTCACCTAGAACAAATACTTTTTCATCACGTTGCATTTCCTCTTTCAATGCCGCTGTTACAGCTTGGATATATGACATTACTGGCATAACTAATCCCCTCCCTACTCTTCATAAACGTATTTTAACGCAGATTCTGCTTCTGCATATGGCGCATTTTCAGCATAATCCGTTGCTTCGTTAACAATACGATTTATTTCATCATTAATCTCAGTTTCTAATTCATCATTAAGAATACCCGCTTCTTGTAAATAAGTAGCAAAAGTAAAGATCGAGTCTTTTTTCTTCGCTTCATCAACTTCCTCTTTATTTCGATACGTACGATCATCATCATCGCTAGAGTGAGCTGTTAGTCGGTAGGAAACAGCCTCTATTAAAGTCGGCCCTTCACCATTTACCGCACGATCACGAGCTTCTTTTACTGCTTCATATACTGCTAATGGATCATTTCCATCCACCGTAAAGCCAGGCATACCATATCCAATGGCACGATCGGAAACCTTTTCAGCTGCTATTTGCTTTTCAATAGGAACGGAGATTGCATATTTGTTATTCTCCACCATTGTAATAACTGGTAATTTATGAACACCCGCAAAGTTTAGCCCTTCATGAAAATCCCCTTGGTTTGACGATCCTTCACCCAATGTTACGAACGAAACGAAATCTTTCTTCTCCATCCTAGCTGCTAAAGCAACTCCAACAGCATGTGGAACTTGTGTTGTAACTGGCGAAGAACCAGATAGAATGCGGTTTTTCTTTTGACCAAAATGACTTGGCATTTGTCGTCCTCCGGAGTTCGGATCCTCTGCTTTAGCAAAAGCAGAAAGCATTAAATCTTTAGCAGTCATTCCAAAAGCAAGAACAACCCCCATATCACGATAATATGGAGCTACATAATCCTCTGATCTGTTTAAAGCGAAAGATGCTCCGACCTGTGCAGCTTCTTGTCCCTGACAGGATATAACAAACGGAATTTTACCTGCCCTGTTTAATAGCCACATTCTTTCATCAATTTTTCTAGCTAATAACATCGTCTTATACATTTCAATAACCTGTTCATTCGATAAACCTAATGACTCATGACGTTTTGTAGACATAAATAAGTCCCTCCCTTAATCATTTAGAAATTTTTACTCCTAACCATGAATTTGCAGACCATCCACAGCCAATGCTGCTTCTCCCATTATCTCGGAAAGAGTTGGATGTGGGTGAACACTTTGAGAAATTTCCCACGGAGTTGCGTCAAGAACCTTTGCAAGACCAGCCTCTGAAATCATATCAGTAACATGTGGTCCTACCATATGTACCCCTAGCAAATCCTCTGTCTTTTTATCCGAAATGATTTTCACAAATCCATCTGACTCACCATGTACTAACGCTTTTCCAATCGCTTTAAAAGGAAACGTACCAACAACAATATCAAATCCTTTTTCTTTCGCTTGCTTTTCTGTCAACCCTACACTTGCAACTTCTGGATTGGAATAGATACAGCTAGGAATGTTATCATAATTAATTGGTTCAGGATTATGGTTTGCCATATGCTCAACAGCAATTATTCCTTCATGTGATGCGACATGAGCTAATTGCATTCCACCTATTACATCGCCAATTGCATAGATATGAGATTCTTTCGTTTGATAAAATGAATTGGTTTGAATAAACCCTTTTTCAATCTCTATATCGGTGTTTTCAATCCCAATATTATTGGTATTGGCTTCCCTTCCAACGGAAACAAGCATTTTCTCAGCTTGGAATGTTTTGGAATTACCATTTATATCTGCTTCAATTGAAATGCCATTATCGATTTCCAACGTTTCAGGAAGCACCTTTGCACCCTTCACAAAAGTAATTCCTTTCTTTTTTAACAGCTTCTCAACTTCTTTCGCTACCATTTCATCTTCAGTAGGAAGAATTTGCTCCAAGAACTCTACTACCGTTACTTCTACACCAAAATCGGCTAACATAGAAGCCCATTCAATTCCTATGACTCCGCCCCCCACAATTACAATGGAAGCAGGTAATTGTTCCATTTCTAATGCTTCGTCGGAACTCATTACATAGGTACCATCAATCTCTAATCCAGGTAATGATTTTGGTCTGGAACCTGTTGCAATTAAAACATTTTTAGGAACAATCATTGTATTTTCCTCTCCATTCTCATATTCAATGGAAATCGTCCCTGGCATTGGAGAGAATATACTAGGACCAAGAATTCTTCCATAGCCCTCAAATACATCAATTTTCCCTTTTTTCATCAGACCTTGTACTCCCTGGTGTAACGTATTGATCACAGAGCTTTTTCGTTCCTGTACCTTTGAAAAATTCAATGACACGCCTTCTAACTCAACACCAAATTGATCTGCTTCTTTCGACTGCTTAAAAACCTCAGCACTACGTAGTAATGCTTTCGATGGAATACATCCTTTGTGTAAGCATGTACCACCAAGCTTACCTTTTTCTACTACAGCTACATTCATTCCTAGTTGAGAAGCACGTATTGCTGCTACATAGCCTCCTGTACCTCCACCTAGTACCACTAAATCATATTCCTTTGTCATATCGTCAGCTCCTTTCCATCTGTTCTTGGATAAACCTTAGGAATTTCCTCATCTCTCAATACCCTTAATGCCCCTTCTGCAAGAGCTTGTAATTCATCCTCTCCGGGATATACTAATATATCAGCGATCCAATCGATGTGAGTTGAGATCATATCAATAAAAGTCTTCCCATAGGCCAAACCGCCAGTAAGGACAATAGCATCTACCTTGCCAGATAATACGGCACTCATGGAACCTATTTCTTTTGCAATTTGATAAGCCATAGCTTCATAAACAAGCCTTGCCTCTTGGTCACCACTTGCAATTTTTTCTTCTACATCCCTAGCATCATTTGTTTGTAAATATGCCATTAATCCACCATTACCGACTAATTTTTTCATGACTTCATCTCGATAGTATTGCCCAGAAAAACAAAGCGCTACTAAATCACCTGCTGGAACTGTTCCGGCACGTTCAGGAGAGAAAGGACCATCACCATGCAATCCGTTGTTCACATCAACTACTCTACCGTTTTGATGTGCTCCAACTGTAATCCCCCCGCCCATATGAGTAACAATTAGTCTCATATCCTCATATGATCTACCCATATCCTTTGCAGCCTTCCTAGCAACCGCCTTTTGATTTAATGCATGAAAAATGCTTTTTCTAGGTATTTCAGGAACTCCAGAAAACCGGGCTATTTCGTCTAATTCATCGACAACAACTGGATCAACAATATATGCTGGAATGTTCAATCCACTTGCAATCTCATGAGCAATAATTCCACCTAAATTCGAAGCATGCTCACCATTATACCCGATACGCAAATCATGAAGCATTGTATCATTTACTTTGTACGTTCCACCTTCAATTGGGCGAAGTAAACCACCGCGGGCACAGATTGCATGAAACTTAGAGACGTTAATTCCCTCATGGTCAAGTTGCTCTAGAATAACTTGTTTCCTAAAATCATATTGATCAATTATATGATCAAATCTTGCTATTTCCTTTGTTTCATGTCTAATTGTTTTCTCAAAAATACATATATTGTCATCAAACACACCGATTTTCGTTGAAGTAGATCCTGGGTTTATGACTAAAATGCGATACTGTAGTTGCACAATAGTTGACCTCCGTTAGTAAAGTAAAGCTATCATTCCAGCGCTAAACTTGCGCTGAACAAGATGTCGACAGGTGTTAATTAGATTCATTTCGTATTGACTAACGTATCATGTATATAATGCGACGTAACTAAAAATTAATGTTGGGTGCATATTACTCGCTACGGAAATACATTTCGCTTTCCGCGGGCGGCTGGTGAGCCTCCTCGTGCAAAACATGTGCGTCTGCGAATTCAAGTAATGCTTCGAAGCAATTTTCCTCGACGCAAGGGAGCAAAGAAGATTATTCAAGTAGTACCCTCACTGTGGGGTCTCACCGATGCCTTTCCTCCCGCTGGAGTCTTCATGTATTTCCTCCGCTGGTGCAAGAGTAACACATCCCTTTAACTAGGGAATAACCATCAGCGGAGACAGCGTAGACTCCTGTGGGAACAGCGCGAGTCCGAAGACCCCGCAAAGATGCGCCTACGTCTACTAGTCACTCTTAGATGCCAATTCCTCGGCGCAAGGGAACAAAGAAGCATATTCAAGTAGTTCCCTGGCTGAGGCCGTGCCCACGGAAAGCGAAGTATTCTGTCGTAGCGACATTTTAGCACTATCGGAAGATCGAGATGATAGGAATTTAACTAAATCATTATGACGCATAATACATCTAATACGACCTAATACTTAGGTAGATAATAGCCAATACGATTATGTTTACTTCCTTATTAATACAGAAGTTGTTTCTATCTTCTGCTTAAGGTATGATGCCCATTTAATAAGAATTGACTTCTTGAGTTACGTACGGACTCGATTCTTTCTTCTGCCATACGATCAGCCGCAAGATAAGTAGGGATATTATCACGTTTCGCAATTTCAAAAACTTTCAAGATACTATCATAGATTGTATCTACTTTCTTCATAGCTCTCGTCTCATTATATCCATTTAATTCATCCGCTACATTAATAACGCCACCTGCATTAATAAGATAGTCAGGTGCATAAATAATCCCTTTTTCATGAAGAATATCACCATGAATAGTAGACGCTAATTGATTATTTGCAGAACCTGCAACTACTTTTGCTTTTAAGCGCGGGATTGTATTATCATTTACTGTTGCGCCTAATGCACAAGGTGCGTAAATATCACAGTCCACATCATAAATATCATCTGGATCTACTGCTCTTGCATCAAATGCTTTCACTGCACGATCAACTGCCGCTTTATTGATATCTGTAACTATTAACTTTGCTCCCTCTTTATGTAGGTACTCACAAAGTGAATAAGCTACATTCCCAACTCCTTGTACAGCTATCGTTTTACCTTCTAAGGAATCATCCCCAAAAGCTTCTAAAGCAGATGCTTTCATTCCTTTGTAGACTCCATAGGCAGTAACAGGAGATGGGTTACCTGATGAGCCAGATTCTGGAGATATCCCTGTTACAAAATCAGTTTCCATATGGATAATGTCCATATCCTCCACGGTTGTACCTACGTCTTCTGCAGTAATATAACGACCATTTAAGCCTTGGATATAACGTCCAAATGCGCGGAACATTTCTGTATTCTTATCCTTTCTTGGATCACCAATAATTACAGTTTTACCGCCACCTAGGTTTAAACCGGCAGCCGCATTTTTATATGTCATCCCTTTTGCTAGGCGAAGTGCATCTTCGATAGCTTCTTCCTCTGAGTTATATGTCCACATTCTTGTACCGCCAAGTGCCGGACCAAGTGTCGTGTCATGGATGGCTATAATTGCTTTTAGCCCTGAATTTTTATCTTGACAGAAAACAAGTTGCTCATAATCATACTTCTCCATATAAGTGAAAATTTCCATATCGTATTCCTCCTAAAAAGTTTTTGATGACACCAATGCAAGTGACAATGAATATAATTTACTCTCGGCCGAATCAGCGCGAGAAGTTAACACAATTGGGGCCTTTGCTCCACTGATAATCGCAGCTACCTTAGCATCTGCAAAATAAATAAAGGATTTGTATAAAGCGTTCCCAACATCAATTGTAGGAACCAGTAGAACATCAGCCCTACCAGCAACATCGGAAGTAATGCCTTTCTGTTGAGCAGCCTCTGGCGACACAGCGTTATCAAAAGCCAACGGTCCATCAACGACACACCCTTTAATTTGTCCCCGTTGCTGCATTTTAGATAATATAGCTGCATCAACTGTAGATGGCATTGCTTCATTCACAACTTCCACTGGGGCAATCGGAGCTACTCTAGGCAGTTCCATTCCAATTCCATGAGCTACACGTACCGCATTCGAAAGGATTTCCACTTTTTCTTTACGAGATGGCTCTATATTCATTGCAGCATCTGTTAAAAATATCAGCCTATCTTGATTTGGGATTTCAAATAACGCGACATGAGATAATATATTTCCAGTGCGTAAACCAAACTCTTTATTTAAAACTGCACTAAGTAAAGATTTTGTAGCTACATTCCCCTTCATTAGTATTTGTGCCCGTTTATCGTGAATCGCTTTAACAGCAGCCAAGCTCGGATCAACCGTTTCATGTTGTATTGATAATAATGGAGAATCAAGATTCAAACCAACTTGGTCCGACATTTGCATAATGTCATTCTCGTCTCCAATCAATATAAACCGACAGAGATCCTCTGCTATCGCTGTTCTTACCGCTAATAGAACCTCCTTATCTGCAGCATTTGCTAACGATACGGTTTGTTTTTCTTCCTGGAGCACCTGCTTTTTCAAAGCTGCTATTGACTTCATGTAAAACACCTCTCATCTATTCACTTGCAAAAATCGTGCCAACGACTCATTTCGCTGAAAGCGCTTTATCTATCCGTTTAAGATACTGCACACATATGCAAGCATGCAATTTATTGCAGGTCGTTTTTTTCAATTTTGTATTTTTCAAGCTTATAATATAAATTCCTTATTGAAATATCTAGTTTTTTTGCAGTTTTAGTTTTGTTAAAATTACTTTCTTTATATACACTAGAAATTAATTCTTTCTCATATTGCTCAAGAGCAGCTTGTAATGGTAAATCCTCTTGAATTCCACTGTGTTGAACAGGAGTCTTGGCTGCTGGTTGCAAACTGGGAATATGCTCCTTTTTTATGACTTCTTCGTTCATTTCCATATAAATCATAGCTCGTCCTATTACATTCTCTAATTCTCGAACATTTCCTGGCCAGTGATAGGATTGTAAAATAGATATCGCACCTGGTGAAATCGTTCGAACATTTCTCCCATAATCTTGATTCATTTTCTGAATAATATGATCGATAAGGTCGTGTAAATCCGTGATTCTTTCCTTTAGTGATGGTATGAATATTGGTAGTTTATTTAACCGGTAATACAAATCCTCTCGAAAGGTCTTATTCATTATTGCTTTTTCAAGGTTTACATTTGTTGCAGCAATAATTCGAACATCGATCATAATAGGATCAGTTCCGCCAACACGAACAATCTCGCTTTCCTGAAGAACACGTAATAATTTCGCCTGCATATGTAAGGATAGCTCACCAATTTCGTCTAGAAAGATGCTTCCCATATTCGCTTCCTCAAACAGTCCTTTCTTTCCACCTCGTTTGGCTCCAGAAAACGCACCTTCTTCATAGCCAAACAATTCACTTTCTAAAATTGATTCAGCTATAGCAGCGCAATTTACTCGAATAAATTTATTATGTTTTCGACCACTCTCATTATGGATTGCATGAGCAAAAAGCTCCTTCCCTGTTCCTGATTCTCCACGTAGAAGTACAGTGGCAGGTGTTCTAGCACCAACTTTAGCTTGCTCCAATGCGAGCTGCATCTCAGAAGAAGAACCAATTATATCGTCAAACGTATACTTAGCCTCTAAATTACGAATTATTTGTCGTGCACGCCTTAATTCACTTGTTAGTGTTTTAATTTCAGAAACGTCATGTAATACACCTACACTACCCTTTATCTTCCCATCAACGATGACAGGTGCTACATTTACTAACACATCTCGATTACTAGGACCTACTTTCATTCGAACACCGCGAACTGGTCGTCTAGTTTGCAGCACTTTCATATGCATACTTTCGCCTTCTGATATGTCAACTGTTGCAGGTTCACCTATTACATCAGTTTCTTGTAAACCTGTAATTCGTGTATAGGCTGGATTAATCATCAATCCATTCCCGTTCTCATCGACTACACTAATCGCCTCATCCGAGGATTGAATAATGGCTTCGAGCATCGTTTTTATTTCTTTTAGATCGGTATTTTCTTCCGCCAAATTAAGCACTTCCGTAATATCTTTAAAAACTGCAAAAGCACCTATCAATTCATTATTGGCATTAATTATCGGTAAACGAGTTGTAATTACCATTTTTCCATTATTCAAAAGTAATTTTTGGTTTACTTCTTTACGTCTATTCCTTAAAACCTGTGGGAGTCGTGTATTCGGAATCAATTTATGTATATTTTTACCTACTATGTTATCCTTCTTATATCCCAAAATGTGCTCGGCACTTTTATTTACAAATTGAATGGATTCTTGATCATTGATAACGATCATTCCATCTCTTATGTTGTTTAAAATCAACTCTTGATTATTGGTTTGTTCAGTTAACTTATCCAATAGTGTTTCTTTTTCATCTAATAACTCAGAAATCACGTAGGCTACTGTACCAGGTATAACTACTGTTTCCTGCCTTCGGGTTTTTAGTATTTCCTGCAATACACTTTCATTCCCAGTAGCTTCAATTATAATATCTATATTTTCATGAACCCATTCTTCCCACTTATGACCAATGGGAATACCGTGTTGTTTCGCTAACTGTAACCCTAAAGCTTCCTTATTTCGGTCAATTACTGCAACTACCTTCATACGGTCGATAGGGTTTAATATTTTAAATAATGCAGTCCCACCTTTACCTGCCCCTACAATTAAAACACGCTTCACATTATCCCACCTTGCAATATTATGCATGTATTCATCATACGCTAACATGCACAAATTAGCAAATTATTATAATACCTATTTTCTTTATTGTTTGATATACTATGGAAAGTATAGATGTATAGATTTAGGGGAGAATGCAATGGTTAGAGCAATCGCTTTTTTGTTTTTACTTATACCAGGAATCATTTCTGCAATGGGTATAAAACTAATGAGGGATACATTATTTAATGAATTCCATCCAATTTTTATTTATACAGGAATTCAATTCACAGTTGGATTAATCTTGTTTTTAGCTGGATTGGTTTTCATAACTGGTTTTATCGTCCACAGGGACCGCAAGCGTCAACGATCTAAAAAATCAACAAATGAACAATAGGGAGATTGGAGTTAGTCATGAAAGTAGCAAAATTTGGAGGAAGTTCTGTAGCAAATGCAACTCAGCTTAGAAAAGTAGCAGAAATCATTAGAAAAGATCCTAGCAGAAAATTTATTGTCGTCTCAGCCCCAGGAAAAAGAAGTGGCGATGACGATAAAGTAACCGATCTATTAATCAAAATGGGAAATGCCTATGCACAAAATGAAAATTACGAAGAACAAATTGCGACCGTCTTGGATCGATTCCGTGAAATAATTATCGACTTAGAAATTTCTACTGATATCTTATCGAACATCCAAGAAACGATTGTTGAAGTGCTTCAGCGCGAGGTACCAATAAACCAAAAATTAGATGCAATTAAAGCGATTGGAGAAGATAGTAGTGCAAAGATTCTAAGCTCCTATCTTAATTCTTTAGGATTAGCAGCTAGCTACTTAAATCCTAAAGAAGCAGGAATCATTGTAAGTGATGAGCCAGGTAATGCACAAATTCTTCCAGATAGTTATCCCAAAATACACACTCTAAGGGATAGAGAAGAAATTTTAGTCATCCCCGGGTTCTTTGGTTATACAATCGATGGAAAACTAATGACCTTTTCAAGAGGTGGGTCGGATATTACCGGCTCCATTATCGCAGCTGGAATTAAAGCAAGCTTATATGAAAATTTCACGGATGTAGATTCCGTATTTACCGTGAACCCAAATATTGTAGCAAATCCTAAAGAAATTACATCTTTAACCTATAAAGAAATGCGTGAATTATCATATGCTGGATTTTCTGTTTTCCATGATGAGGCACTAATTCCATCGTTTAAGGAAAGTATTCCTGTCACTATTAAAAATACGAATAATCCAGATAAACCCGGAACGCTAATTGTAGCAGAAAAAGAGTCTCAAGAAAACTGTGTAGTAGGAATAGCGAGTGATATAGGTTTCTCTACTTTATTTGTAAGCAAGTACTTAATGAATAGAGAGTTAGGATTCGGTCGCAAATTATTTGAAATTCTTGAAAGTGAATCGGTTTCTTTTGAACATTCTCCTTCTGGAATTGATGATTTATCGGTTATTATCCGTGATAACCAATTAACACCGGAAAAAGAGTCCATCATCATGAATCGAATAAAAGCGGAATTAAATCCAGACACTGTAAAGATTCATCACGATTTAGCAATGATCATGATTGTTGGAGAAGGTATGATGAAAACGATCGGAATTGCACAAAAAGCAACAACAGCACTAACCGAAGCGAACGTGAACATCAAAATGATTAACCAAGGCGCTTCAGACGTTTCCATGATGTTTGGTATTCAAGCAGCAGATATAAAACCAGCCATTCAATCATTATATAAGGTGTTTTTTGAGGACTAAGAAAAAATTGTATTACGTGTAATGTATTTAATGCGACGTAACATTTTGTTTCGACTTTCCATTACGAATGGATGTAGTTTTAGAATACCGCTACGGCAGAATGCTACGCTTTCCGCGGATTGCTTGATCCAATATATAAAGGAATGAGGATCCACCTCGTTTTGATGAGGATCGTAGTTCCGCTAAATGACAAAAACACTGCCAAAACAAGGTGTATGAGGATCCTCGTTCCTCTATTATCCATCAATCAGTGTGAATTTTACTAAAAATAGGTGAATAAAGGAATGAGGAACCAAAACCATGCTCCAAACGACTTATTTCGGCCATTTAGCGGAATGAGGATCCATCTCGCCATCGCTGAGGATCGTTCTTCCGCTATTTGGATCCAATGACGGTTAGATGGATCCTATTTCCCCCATTGGCGGATTACGTATTCCACCATCCGCTTCATTTTTGAGTACATTTTTAGTTACGTCACATAATCCATCTACTACGCAGCAACAATAAATAACAATAGTTTTGTGTATCAAAAAAGATTACTGTAACGGTTACAGTAATCTTTTTTATGCTAGCTCGCTTTATGATCCAATCGCAAACGGTCTGCCACCATTGCAATAAACTCTGAATTTGTAGGTTTTGCTTTCGATATACTTACGGTATAGCCAAATAATGCCGAAATGGAATCAATATTTCCTCTACTCCATGCTACCTCAATCGCATGACGAATGGCACGTTCCACACGAGACGAAGTTGTATTATATTTCTTAGCAATATCAGGGTAAAGTACTTTCGTTATTGACCCTAATAATTCAATATCATTATACACCATTGTAATTGCTTCCCTTAAATACATATAGCCTTTAATATGCGCTGGAACACCAATTTCATGGATAATATTTGTTATACTTGCTTCTAAATCTTTTTTCTTTCTTTCTTTTTTATTTGCGCCACTTGATTTATTCGATAGCACCGGACTCCCCTTAACCTGACGCACTTGATCTGCTAAGTTGTCTAAGTCGAATGGCTTGAGTACGAAATAAGATGCACCTAAATCTACTGCTTTTTTCATCACTTCTTCTTGACCAAAAGCAGTTAACATAATGACATTAGGGTCATTCGTATCGCGCCCCATGTCTCTTAGTTTATTTAAAACTGCTAATCCGTCGATGTGAGGCATAATTATATCTAAAATTAAAACATCTGGTTTTAACTCATTTAACATCGCCAAACAGTCTTTGCCATTGTAAGCAGTACCTATCACTTCAATGTCTTCTTTTTCGTCAAAGTATTCTTCCATTAGTTGAACGAGTTCCTTATTATCGTCAACTAAACATACTGATATCTTTTCCACAAAAAGTTCCTCCTTTAATGATTCGAGCTTTGTCTTTGTCCATACTATGTATTCGACATAACTTCGAAATATCCTTCTTTTTTTAAAAAAACTTTGGTTTTTTTTATAAATTCTTCTATTTCCTTCGATTTACTATAATTTTCGATAGCATTCGATTTTATATGACAAAACAACCTTGGATTTGTCGAAAAATATTTCATTTAGTACTTCTTAGTATAACACGTTCATTGAAATAATACTTTTTAAACTTAGGTAAAAAAATTACTTGTAGTGTCTCCACTACAAGTAATTTTTTAGCTAGCTTTTTCTTTTTCGCCTTTATAAATATCTACACCCGCATCCTGTAACATCCATTCGATATGAACACCGTAGCCGGAAGTTGGATCATTTACAAAGACGTGGGTCACAGCGCCAATAATTTTGTCATCTTGAATGATCGGACTGCCACTCATTCCTTGAACAATTCCACCAGTCGCTTCCAATAATTCAGGATCCGTTATTTGTATAACCATTCCTTTCGTAGCTGGAGATTTTTGTGGAACACTACTCACAACTTCAACATCGAATTCTTCCACTTTTTCCCCATCGATTACGGTCAATATTTTTGCGGGACCTTCCTTTACTTCATGGGAAAGTGCTATAGACATCGGTTCGTCATAATTACCATTTTTAATATTGTCATCTAACTCTCCAAAGATTCCAAAAGGGCTGTTTTTTGTTATGGAACCAATTTTATTGTCTTTCATAGAAAACTTGGCCTGTTTCTCACCTGGTGTTCCGTTATTCCCTTTTTCAATGGAAGTAACAGAAGACCTAACAATCGTACCATCATGGATTTCAATCGGTTTTTTTGTATCCATATCCGAAATAACATGACCTAATGCACCATATTTCTTCGATTCCGGTTCATAGAAAGTCATTGTACCAATTCCCGCCGCTGAATCACGTATATATAAGCCAATTCGATATTCTTTTTCTTTTGGATCATATAATGGTTTTAGTTTGGTATCCAACGTTTCTTCTCCACGTTTAACTTTTACGTTTAATTCCTCACCATTCTCTCCAGCTTTTTCCACCAAAGGCTTTACTTCCTTCATTTCTTTGATTTTTGTTCCATTAATTTCTAAAATTACGTCTCCAACTTCAATCTCTGCATCCTCACCAGGTGATTGAGATTCACTCTCTCCATTTACTAAGTGATGACCTACAACCAATACGCCTCGAGTATGAAGTTGTACACCAATCGATTGCCCACCTGGAATTACTTTAATATCCTCTAAAACCGAAACATCTACTTTTTTAATTGGCATACCAGCCACAGAATAAGTTAACTCACTATTGCCTGGGCCTTGTGCATGAAACATTGTAGAATCAATTGCTTGCATGTGATCTGATGAACCAACATCTACAGAACCGCCTAGCGCAGGTACATCAATAGGGGAATCACTATTTACAGTAACTATTTCATTGGGGATCGATATATAATTTTGAATTGGGGGCATAAAAGGAACTGAAAACAATGCAATAAGGAGCAATATGCCCAATATTGTTCGTATATTATTTGTCTTTTTCACGCAATTCACTCTCCTCGTTCCTAACCCATACCATTTTTATTTCCGTACTTCTAATTTTACCTTTTGGGCATTTTTTAAACTGGTGAGAGATTAGAAAAGATGGTAAGAATTCCTGATTAAAATTTGAGTACAAATGTATAATGAATCGCAATACCCTGATCTCGCTGATAAAATAAAAGCCAGACTTACTGGCTCTAGTTAAAATTCTTAAAGCATTTGTTTTTTAAATTCTGAGGCTAAATCAAGTAATTCTTTTCCGTGTTCCTTTGCAGTATTTGTTAATTTTGTCCCTGTCATCATTCTACTTATTTCATTAATTTGATCATCAAGAGACAATTCACTAACAGTGGTTTTTGTACGGTTATTGTGTTCTTCTTTAACAATTAAATTATGTGTATCTGCCATCGCTGCAACTTGTGGTAAATGCGTGATACACAAAACTTGGGATTCTTTTGAGATCTGGTATATTTTTTCTGCGATAGCTTGCGCGACTCTACCGCTCACTCCTGTATCCACTTCGTCAAAAATAACACTTGTGACACCTTGATGTTTGGCAAAAATCTTTTTAAGAACGAGCATTATTCGCGATAACTCTCCACCAGATGCAACTTTATTCAGTTCCTTTAATGGTTCACCCAAATTTGTAGAAATTAAGAATTTAACGTGATCGAATCCGTTTTTATGGAGGTTTACTGTTTTATCATTTTCTAATTCACTTAAATGATGAATTTCTGGTTCAAACGATATGGAAAAGGTCGTTTTTTCTAAGTATAAACCAGTTAACTCTTTATGTACTTCACCGATTAAAGATTTTGCAGCTTTTTTCCTCAAATCATGCAATTGTTTCGCTTCTAAATATACATCTTGTTCGAGTTCTTTTATTTGATCGGCCAGTTTTATTAAATGCGAATCTTTATTTTTTATTTGTTCAATCTCTTCTTCTATACTGCCCATATACTGCAGTATTTCATTCACAGTTGATCCATATTTTTTCTTAAGTCGGCTGATTTCGTTCAGCCTTGCTTCTACATCATTTAACCGATTTGGATCATACTCCATGGATTCATTGAAATTACGTAATTCCATACTGATTTCTTCTATTAAAAAATAATAATTAGATAATTCCTCTGCTTTTTCTTGGATGGAGTCATCGTAAGAAGTAATGTCTTGCAACGATTGCTGTGCGATATTAAGCCATTCGATACCTTTTCGTTCCCCATTTAATGCAAAATAAGCATCTTGGACTCCTTTATATAACCGTTCAAAGTTTGCTAATTGATGACGCTCTTTTTCTAACTTCTCATCTTCATCAGGTAATAAATTTGCCTGCTCTATTTCCTTAAATTGAAATTCTAATAAATCTAAGCGATGCGCCATCTCCTGTTCATTCTCACTTAACTCCTTATATCGCTTTTTCAAGTTTTGGTATTTGTTAAATAAATAGGAATACTCTTCCTTTACTTGATTTATTTTATCTTGATTGTATAAATCCAATAAATCGATATGGTTATCCGGTACCATTAATGATTGTGTCTCGTGCTGACTATGAATGTCAATTAAGGTTTTCCCAAATTCCTTAAGAATCGCTAATGTAACTAATTTACCGTTTACCCTGCATATACTTTTACCACTAGAGGTTATAATACGTTGTAGCACGATTTGTCCATCTTGTATTTCAACCCCAAATTGCTTTCCTACCGCATAGATCGGGTGGTTATGATAATCGATAATAAATAACCCTTCTATCTCGGCTTTCTCTTGACCATGTCTGACAAACTCAACCGAAGCACGTCCGCCAGCTAGTAATTGGACAGCATCAATGATGATTGATTTCCCTGCACCAGTTTCACCTGATAATACAGTTAAACCGTCATGAAACGTTAATCTGATTTCATCGATAATTGCAAAATTGCGAATAGATAATTCGGTTAGCATGTGATTTCACACCCCATTACATTGTAATTAAAGCATCCCTAAAAACCGGTCTTTAATATTTGTAGAATCCTGTTCCGTCCGACAAATAATAAGACATGTATCGTCTCCACAAATTGTCCCCATAATTTCATCCCAATCTAAGTTATCAATAAGAACCCCAATCGCATGAGCATTTCCTGGCAGCGTCTTTAATACAATAAAATGACTTGTATGCTCAATTTTCACAAATGCATCCATTATCAATCGTTTCAGCTTATCTAATGGGTTAAAACGTTGATCGGCTGGAAGACTATATTTGTACTTACCACTATTTGTTGGAACTTTCACTAAATGCAATTCTTTAATATCACGAGAAACCGTAGCTTGTGTTACGTTATAACCTAATCGCTTTAATTCATCTACTAAATCATCTTGTGTTTCGATTTCATTCTCGGTAATTAGCTCCCTAATCTTTATATGCCGTTGAATTTTACTCATAATATACCTCCTTTTCCCGACATGGTTAACAGAAAAAATGGACTACAATAAATTGCAGCCCACTCTTACTTACCATTTGATGCCTTTAATTTTTGATGAGCTTCTTCGACTACTTGTTCTATTTCGACATCAGATATAGATATTCCTGCTTTTTCTTTTTTCCAACCAAAATTAGCTAAGAATTCTACGTTTCCCTCACCACCAGTGATGGGAGAAAAAGTTAGCCCATAAAATTCATAACCTTCATCGATAGCAAAGGTGATTATCTTTTTTAGTACCTCTCGATGCACTTTTTTATCCCTAACAATACCTTTTTTTCCCACTTGCTCGCGGCCAGCTTCAAACTGTGGTTTGATTAGCGCAATCACTTCGCTTTGGTCCATCAATAATTCCTTCAGTACTGGTAAAATTAATTTTAACGAAATAAACGAAACATCAATCGTAGCAAAATTAGGCAAACCTTCTGTTAACATTTCCCTGGTTACATAGCGAAAGTTTGTCCGTTCCATAACAATAACTCGGTGATCATTACGCAATTTCCAATCTAATTGATTATATCCAACATCGATTGCATAGCATTTCTTTGCTCCATTTTGCAAGGCGCAATCCGTAAAGCCCCCAGTAGAAGACCCAACATCAACCATTGTTTTGTCACGTACTTCAATCGGAAAGTAATTTAAGGCCTTTTCAAGTTTTAACCCACCTCTACCGACATAAGGAATGACGTTTCCTTTAACCGTTATAGGTATATCATCATCAACTTTCATACCTGGCTTGTCTAGACGGGTTTGCTCAGAAAAAACCAATCCAGCCATAACAACACGTTTCGCCTTTTCTCTGGTTTCAATCAAATCCCTTTCCACCAGTAATACATCTAATCGTTTTTTGCTCATTTGCATGAATCCTTTATTTTTTATTATTTTTCTTTTTATCTCCATTGTTATATGGAAGCAACTTAATTTTAAACGTATTTTCTGTAAATGCAATAATTTTGGCTACAAAAATAATAATTTGCGTAGAAAAATTAATAGCTAAAAATTTCCCAACAGCTTTTCCTCCAACTGTCAAAGCAGCAACTAGACTAGTGAACAAAACATTTAATGTAATTTCAAATGTCGATCCATCGCTTTGTCCCATTAAATTCGCTATATTAAGAATAACGATTGCAGATGCAGTACCACTAACAATACCTGAAATATCTCCAATAACATCATTACAGAAGCTAGCAAACCGATCAGCATTTCTGGTAATTATTACTGCTTGTTTTGCTCCCGGGACTTTTTCAGCAGCCATCGCATGGAAAGGTACTTCATCTGCTGCTGTTGCTGCGATACCTAGTGTATCAAAGACAACTCCCAATAATACAATGATTAATACGACAACAATTCCTGTTATCCATGTTACTTGATTCAACACAGATGAACTTATAATTGAAAAAATAGCCGCTAACACAAAAGTGATAACGGCAATAGTTATACTAAATTTAATTGAACGTTTTATTTGTGGATTCATTCTTTACCTCATAATGATTTTATATATTATAAGCTTTATCATGTTCGTAAATAATATGTATGAAGGAATGGTCATTTAAATGGTAAAAACTGTGGCTTAGGTCCAGTAGGTTTTCCCAGATAGGTACCCCGTGTTACCACGATAGGCGGTTCCCCTTTAAACCCATCTTAGCTACGTCACCGTATGCTAGACTGGATTACCACTTAGTCCACACTATAATCCCATTTAAATGTCCATAGAACAGTCTAGGAGATTTCCTCAGCAATCTTTAGCCGTTCCCTAGCCTCTTTTGCAGTATCGATTTCATAGAGAAAAAATAGTCTACAATAGTGGCCATCTATAGTAGCTATTTGAGCCTCTAATCCCCTCGGATACCACTCAAGGCAGGCTACGCTGCACGTTAGGTTCCCCTAACCACTTCATGCAGGTTCATACCCCATTCCATAATGGCTCCTAGGCTTAGTTACCACTACAGAGATGGGCCTCCGCGGTAATCGGGTCAACGCCCACATGCCTTTGTGGATCGCCCGAAAACCTTAACTCCCAGCATCGACCCAAGGCTGGGCGCCTCAAGCCAACACAAGGAACTTCATCGATGTGCCCTTTGGCGGATTTTTAGGCCCGCCTTCAGGAACGGAGGATTGACTAGAATACTGCACCATTCCTTTTGAAACTATTATAACACATTTATAGAATAATTTATATACAATCTAATAATCTCTCTCACTAAAGTAATCCGTCAATGCACTTAACATGGATACATCCGCATCTGCTTTCTTTAAAGCATGTTTAGCCTTGTTTACATAGTCCATTTTTCTGTCTTGTGCTCCCTTTAACCCCAATAATTTTGGATAGGTACTTTTTTGATTGGACTCGTCGCTACCCACTGTTTTTCCAATCTTCTCTTGGTCGCCAATAACATCTAAAATATCATCCTGCACCTGGAAAATTAAGCCTAAATAATACGAAAACTCTTCTAATGCTTCTAATTGCTTCGGTGATGCATTACCTAATAAAGCCCCTGATGTAATGGCAAACTTTAATAACTCACCTGTTTTAAGTTCATGAATTTTTTCCAATTCTTCCAAGGAAACATTACGATTTTCCGCTTCCATGTCAAGAATCTGCCCTCCAACCATGCCATTTGGGCCGCTACATTCTGATAATTTTTTTATGATATCAACCTTTTCTTTATCACTTAACAAAGGATCATTCGATACGATCTCAAAGCTGTAAGTCAATAAGGCATCACCTGCTAATATAGCTGTTGCCTCATCAAACATTTTATGGTTGGTTAACTTTCCTCTCCGATAGGAATCATCATCCATGGCTGGTAAATCATCATGAATTAATGAATATGTATGAATCAATTCCAACGCGATTGCAGAAGAAATTACTTTTGCACTCTCCTTCCCATACGTTTCATAACTAGCCATTAACAATATAGGACGTAATCTTTTGCCACCTGCCTCTAATGAATACAGCATGGACTCTTTTAGTTTTGGTGGAACTCTCAGTGATTGCACGGATTTATTTATTTCTTTTTCAATCAACTTTTGCTTTGATACTAAATAATCACGTAAACTTTCTTTCACGTTATTTATCCTCCTGTAACTCGAAAGGCTCGAGTTCTCCCTCGTCATTCATAATTTGTACCATTTTCTCTTGTACGTCACTTAATTTATCACTACAAATTTTAGAAAGATTCATACCTTCTTGGTAATAAGAAATAGCTTTTTCAAGAGGCACGTCCCCTTGTTCTAATTTTTCAACGATCTCTTCTAATTGTTGCATGGCCTCTTCAAAACTTACTTCCTTCTTCTCTTCAGACATTTACTTTTCCCCCTCCTCTATACTGAGTACGCGACAATTTAGCTTGCCATCTTCCACGTCAATAGAAATGTTATCATTTACAGCAACTTGCTTAGACGATTTAATTATTTTTCCATCAGAAGTATATGGAATTGCAAAACCTCGTTTCATAATCTCTAGCGGATTAAGTAATGACAGCTTTTCTATCATCTGATTCAATTGTAAATTACTTCGTTCCGCGTATTCTGTAATGATACGAACAGTTTGTTTCTGTAATTGCTTCAATTCTTTTTTAGATTGCTCTAATTGTTTTTGAGGATGTTGATTCATTAAACGCACATTAATTTGTTTATAAAAATGAAAATTTTGTTGTAGATTACTACGGCTAAACTTATAAAGGCTTTCTTGCAATCGATCCAATTCCTGCTCCCGTTGCTGAAGCAATTGCTTAGGGTATCGAAAAGCATAAGACTGTGTAATCCGGTTTAACATTTTCTGCTGATGTTCCATCTGATTATGAACTGCTCTAGATAGTGCACGCTTTTTAATTAAAAGTTTATCTCTTAGTTCGTAAATGGAGGGCACAGCAAGCTCAGCAGCACCAGTTGGAGTAGGAGCTCGTAAATCAGCTACATAATCACTAATTGTAGTATCGGTTTCATGACCAACAGCCGAAATTATAGGTGTTTGAGATTGAAAAATAGCGTTCGCAACCTCTTCTTCATTGAAACTCCACAATTCCTCAATAGAACCTCCACCACGACCAACAATTAATACATCAAATATATTTTTTTCATTTGCAAATTCAATCGCTTTTCGAATCGATTTACTTGCATTTTTTCCTTGAACTAGGACAGGAATAACCGTTGTTTGGACAATTGGATATCTACGTTTAATCGTCGTAATAATATCCCTTACCGCTGCACCAGTTGGAGATGTAATAACACCGATAGAAGTTGGATATGCAGGAATTTCTTTTTTATATACTTCTTCAAAATATCCCTGTTTACGTAACTTATCTTTTAATTGCTCAATTGCTAAATAAAGTGACCCAATTCCATCTGGTTCCATTTGCTTTATATATAATTGATACTGGCCGTTCATTTCGAAAACGCTTATTTCACCTTTAATCAGAACCTTCATTCCATTTTCTGGTGTAAACTTCAAATATCGATTATTACCTGCAAACATTACGGATTGTATCCTTGTTTGGTCATCTTTAATTGTAAGATACATATGGCCACGACTATGATGTTTGAAATTCGATATCTCGCCTTTTAGCCAAACATCTCTTAAGTGTGGATCTGTATCAATTTTTCGCTTGATATACTTTGTTAAGGCTGTAACGGTTAGGTACTTTTCGCTCACTTAAGTCAGTCCTTTAGCTGCTTTAATTGTATTATGTAATAGCATGGCAATTGTCATCGGACCAACACCTCTTGGCACGGGTGTTATATAAGCAGCTTTTTCAACCGCTTTATTAAAGTCTACGTCTCCAGTTAGAGAACCATCTTCTAATCGGTTGATACCCACATCTATCACAATGGCACCATCTTTTATATAGGTATCGTCAATTACGTGTGCTCTACCAACTGCAACAACTAAAATATCAGCATCCTTTGTATATGTCTTAAGGTCTATCGTTCTAGAATGACAATATGTAACCGTAGCATTTTCGTTTAGCAATAACTGTCCAATTGGTTTCCCAACGATATTACTACGACCAATTATCACTGCATGTTTTCCTTCTAATGGAATATTTTTAGACTTAAGCATTGTTAAGATACCAAAAGGTGTACAAGGAAGAAATGTGTCCTGTCCTGTCATCATCCGACCAATATTTATCGGATGAAAGCCATCGACATCTTTGGATGGGGTAATTGTTTCGATTACAAGTTGTTCATTAATGTGAGCTGGAAGTGGGAGTTGTACTAAGATACCATGCACCTCATCATTCTTATTTAGTTCCCGAATAACGTTCAGCAGTTTTTCTTCTGTTGTCGTATCCGGTAATTCGATCACATTTGATTTAATTCCTACTTCAGCAGACGCTTTTTGTTTCCCCTTAACATATGATTTGGATGCTGGATTATCACCAACAAGTATTACCGTTAGATTAGGCGAAATCTCCTGATCATTTAACTGATATACTTCTTCCTTCATGTTTAGCCTTAATTCTTGAGCCAATTCCTTCCCATTAATAATGTTAGCAGACATACTCCGATTCCTCCCTTTACCATCCCTATGCTAAATTAAATTATTTGGAAATAATTTTGGATAGAACCCCATTAATAAATTTCCCCGATTTTTCATCACCGTACATATGTGCAAGTTCTATTGCTTCATTGATGGAAACATTAGTAGGAACATCCTCTAAATACGTAATCTCAAAGGTTGCAATTCGTAATATCGTTCTTTCTACTGAGGCCAGTCTTTGGATAGTCCATTTTTCTAAATGTGTAGCTATCGTATGATCAACCTCCTTTTGGTTCGTTACAACTCCTTCAACCAACGAACGAAGAAATTCATCTTTTTCTTCTCCTAGCAATTGCTCACTAATGGACTCATTTGAAGTTGATGGATTCATATCAAGTTGAAATAATAGTTGGAAAGCTTTTTCTCTTGCTGCATGACGTTTCATATAACTACTCCTTTTATCTTATCTACACCAAATAATAACATGATTATACAGGCAAAAGCTACAAACAACTTTACTATTTATCGTCAGTAACTAATGCTATGTAACTTGTTCAAAAAAGTAATGTCTAATCCTGCATTCGGACATCTTAAATAAAGTCTTTCTATTCTAACTTTAAAAAAAAACAAAATGGGATGTCTAACTCTATAAACGAACGATTTAATCATAGGTGCTTATCATATTTTGCTTTTACCGATTTACTCTAATTTTTCGTTATTATTATGTACGAATGCATTATTTCCCTCCAACAACATGATAATGACTATTAGGCTCTCGAAAACTTCAATATCTACCTAAAAGAAAAATCCGAACCAAAAAGGTTCAGATTTTTCTATGACTAGAACATTATGTTCTGACTTGTTTTCTATTCGTTCGTCTCTTCCGTGTCTTCTTTATCCATTTGAACACCGACGACATGAACATTGATTTCAGCTATTTCTAAAGCTGTCATGGTTTTTAATGTTTGTCTGATATTTTCTTGAAGCTTTTGTGCTACTTTTGGTATAGAAACTCCGAAGTTTAGTACAACAAATAAATCGATTACGATGCCATTTTCTGTTAATTCAACCTTAACACCTTTGCTATGCGTTTTTTTTCCTAAACGTTCAACAACTCCGCTAGCAAAATTTCCTCGCATTGTATACAGTCCATCTACTTCCGAAGCTGCAATACCGGTAATTACCTCAATTACCTCTGGAGCTATTTCTACAGTACCTAACCCAGTATTTTCACTCACATTAACTAAAGGTTGATCAGCCATTTCCTCACTCCTTATCAAAATTAAAAGATCGTACAGTTAAGATTATAAGCTTTTTTATTCATTCTCCACAATCGGATGCTCTTCTAAGAAATTTGTATTAAAATCTCCTTGTACAAATACATCATGCTTCATAATCTTCTCATGGAATGGGATGGTTGTATGCACTCCGTCTACGACAAACTCACTTAGTGCCCGTTTCATCCGACTAATTGCTTCCTCACGAGTAGGAGCATACGTAATCAATTTGGCAATCATGGAATCGTAGTACGGCGGAATCCGATATTTGGGATATGCAGCAGAATCCACTCGAACACCATAACCACCAGGTGGTAAATACATTTCAATCTCCCCTGGGGAAGGCATAAAGTTTTTAAATGGGTCTTCGGCATTTATTCTACACTCGATCGCCCATCCCTCAAATGTAACTTCTTCCTGAGTGAAGGATAATTTTTCGTTGTTCGCAACTTTAATCTGTTCTTTAATTAAATCTATTCCTGTTACCATTTCCGTTACAGGATGCTCCACTTGAATACGCGTATTCATTTCCATGAAATAAAAGTCTTTTGACTTACGATCAAAAATAAACTCAATGGTACCTGCACCTCGATAGTCAACAGCTTTAGCAGCTTTTACTGCTGCTTCACCCATTTTCGCTCTAATGTCTTCATTTAAAGCAGGTGAAGGAGTTTCTTCAATTAATTTTTGTAATCGACGTTGTATTGTACAATCTCTCTCTCCAAGATGCACAACATTTCCGTGATTATCAGCAAGAACTTGAATCTCAACATGGCGAAAGTCCTCAATAAACTTCTCAATATATACCCCTGCGTTACCAAAAGCTGTTTCGGCTTCTTTTTGTGTAACACGAATCCCTTTGATTAAATCCTCTTCCGAACGAGCGACACGTATTCCTTTACCTCCACCACCAGCAGTAGCTTTAATAATCACCGGGTATCCGATTTCTTCTGCTATTTCAATTGCTTGCTCTTCACTTTCAATAATCCCCTCTGATCCCGGGACAATTGGAACATTTGCTTGTTTCATTGTTTCTCTTGCAACGTCTTTAATGCCCATTTTTTGAATAGATTGTGGGCTTGGCCCAACAAAAGTAACATTACACGCCTTACAAATCTCTGCAAAATCAGCATTTTCCGCTAGAAAACCATACCCTGGATGAATTGCATCAACATCTGTTAAAGTAGCGACACTCATAATATTCGTAAAGTTGAGATAGCTATCTTTACTTAATGTAGGACCGATACAATAAGCTTCGTCTGCCAATTGAACATGCAATGATTCTTTATCAGCTTCAGAATATACAGCTACTGTTTCAATATCCAGTTCTTTACACGCTCGTATAATCCGAACAGCAATCTCTCCTCGATTTGCAACTAACAGTTTTTTTATCATGATACCGTCCCCTTATTTACTCTTTACTCTAAATAGTGGCTGTCCATATTCAACAAGTTCACCATTTTCCACTAAAACCTCAACAATTTCACCAGAAACCTCGGCTTCAATTTCATTAAATAGTTTCATTGCTTCAACGATGCAAACAACGGTATCTTTATTTACGTTACTTCCAATGTTAACAAAAGGATCACTTTCAGGGTTTGGTGCGCGATAAAGTGTTCCAACCATTGGCGATGTTATTTCGTAATCAAATTCTACTTGTTTCGAAGTAGTATCTTCAGAGGATTCTTGCTTGGATTCTGTTTTATTTTGAATAGGAGCTTCTTGCTTTTCAACAGATTGTTTTACTTCCTTAACTTCTTGTACGGGTTGAACAGGCGTTACTTGTACAGTGTCCATTTCCGTAGATTTTTTCATACTTACGGTTGTTCCGTTTGTTTCATAGGTAAATTCATTAATAGTAGATTGATCTATTAATTTAATAAGTTCGCGAATTTCTTGTACTTTTAACATATAGCTAGCACCCCTTTACATAAAACATTTATTATTAGGTCTTAATAACTCCTCTTAACATTTTACGATAAATACAGGGTAAACATCAACCGTTATCATTTAAAACGGTTACATTTATTATAACAGATAAAAAACTATCATGATAAATAGCCTTTTAACATTGCTTCAATTAACATTTGGTATCCGAATAAACTATAAAAAGCTGCCCCACCATTGGAAAGACCATCTAATGAGTCGCGCCAATTTGGGCCAGCTTATTATGAAAAGATCGATTAGCTTTCAGTTGTTGGTTGAAAATTAACGTCTACTCTGATGTCTCCAAACTCATCATGCACCATACGCATAATATTTACAGTTTCAGTTTCTGATAGTTCGTCTGCACGTACATGTACATGTACAACATCACCGTCATTGCGAACTAAAACATCTTGGTATTCCGCATTTGCAAGGATAGATTCCTCAATAATTGTTTCTTTTGTACTAATTTGTTCAATTACATCGATGTCTTCTAACGCTTTATTTTTCTCTTCAGTTGAAGCACTGCTTGAGGCAACAATTTCTTCTAATCGGCTCATACGTGCACTGCGTTCATCTTGTAAATCCATACGAATTGTTGTAAATAATTCATCTTTACCCATATTCGTAATATCTCCAACTTCTGTTTCCTCTGTAGTAGTATCAGCAGAATCAGATGTCGCCTCTTCTGTCTCATTTTCTGTTGCTTCTTGTCCAGTATCGATATAAGCTAAATCATCATTATCCGGTGACGTCATATAATAAACACTTAACACAATCATTAAACTAAGCATAGTCAAAAGCCAAACAGTTTGTTTTTTTAACATTTTTTCATCCTCCTTAATTTTTAGGCATTACGGAAACGCGGTGTGTAGGAACATCTAACACTCTAGAAACAGCTTCTACTACCCATTGCTTGACAGATGCATGGTCTACCCCATTAGCAACTACTAATACTCCTCTTACTTCTGGCCGTTTCGTTTGAACGAGTAACGGTTCCTCTCGGTCTCCTTGCCTAATTGACACTACTTGTGCCTCTTCCGTATTTTCTTCAATCTGTCTTGTTCCACCATTTTGGTCATTTTCATCAGTATGTTGCTGTCCAATAATTAGATTCTTTTCATAGACTTTAACATTTGTAGAGTCAAGATTTACCATCACTTCTACGTCAGATACCCCACTAATTTGTTCTAACAATGGTTCTAGATCACTTTTATAGCTTTGCTCTAACTCATCGATATCAGATGTAGTAGAGGTTTCTACTTCCGATTCGGTACTCTTTGACTGCTGTTCTAATTGCATCTCTATATTTTGTTTTGGTGTATCTTCCTGGGATGAGGTGCTGAATATATTTCCAACAAGAAGTAGTAGTAAACTAACTAGACCAATAATTATTAAATACGAAGTCTTTTTTGATGAACTAATCCTTGATTGAAAGAACTCTTGTAGTTTATTAATCAAGATGACCCTCCCTCCCAATTTAAGCTTAATTTCTTGTCATCTAGTTCCCAAACCTCAGTTAAAAATTGTTTTACTCCTTCTAGGTCTGCATTATTTTCGTTAACTACTGGATCTTCTGTGTTGATTACTACGTCATCGACTGCATTTACTGTTCCCTCCCCTGCTTCAGATTCTTGGATATAGACAATGACCTCTTCCAGATTTTCAAATGAGTAGTTTGATTCAGCTTGAAAAGTGAAATCCATGGTTGAAATCTCTAGTTGATATTCCTCTTTAAGAGGGGGATTCGCTAAATCTATGAATTGGACAGCCATCTGTTCAGATATATATGCATTTTGTGATGATTCTATTTCACTTTTTTGCAAATCAATTAAATTTTCTATATCTGATTCTTCATAATCACTTTCGAAAATACTTTCTATAGGCGTATCAAATGCGTGTTGTAGATCTATATTAAATAAACTAAAGAAAGGTTTTAAAAAAATTAGAATAAGGATCAATCCAACTACAAATTTAATATATTTCTTCATCGAAGTAGCAGGGATTAATAAGTCAATAATTGTAGCCAGAATAATAAAGATTATAATTTGGGTAACCCATTGAATAAGTAGATCCATATTGCATCATCCTATCGAAGAAGCAGCGTTATATTACTTGAGATTACTATTATCGCGATAGCTAAAAAAAACATTAAGGAAACAACCAATAGACAAGCCAGCATATAAATAATGTATTTGCTAATTGTGTCCAAGCATGTAATTAATGGTCCGTCACCAATTGGTTGCATTGCTGCAGCTGCTATTTTGTAAATTAGAGCAATGACAAATATCTTTATTGCAGGAAATAAAGATATGAAAATAACAATCGCAACACCAACAATACCAACAGCATTTTTTAGTAGTAACGAAGCACTTAAAACGGTATCTGCTGCATCTGTAATTGTCCTTCCTACAACAGGAATGAAATTGCCTGTAATAAATTTCGTCGTTTTCATCGCAACACCATCTTGAATTGCACTCGCAGCTCCCTGAACAGACATAACCCCTAAAAATATAGAAAGAAAGGCTCCAAGCACTCCCAAACTAACTTTTTTAAATAAATCTGCTAACTGGGTAACTTTATAATTCTCATTTAAACTACTAACAATTAGAAGCATTGCAGAAAGAAGTAATAAAGGAAGTATAAATTTTGAGACGATTACACCACTTAAATTAATTAAAAATATAATGATTGGTTTAAAAAAGGCCACGGAAATAACATTTCCAAAGGTTGCCATCAATCCTAACACCAAAGGGATGAGCGCGATCATAAACCCACTCATGGCTTCTATTGTTTCGGTTGTATAAGAAACAACTAAATAGAAACTATTTAGCGCAATAAAAATCAATACAATATAAACTACAAAATAGGCAATTTTACTGACAGCTCCTTGATCAAATGCTCCGTGCATTGTCTGTAAGAAAACCGAAAAAAGGGTTAATAGTAATAAAGTGCCAAGTAACTTCCCATTTAGAAGAATTTCATGAAAAAGATATTCTAGGGCTCCTTTTATCGTATTTTTGATGGAAAACGAATCCTTATTTTTGATAAATTCATAGACATTTGTCTTCTGTAACTCTGGTAAGTAACCACCATAATCATTTACTAGAGTATTCCAATGGTTTTGCATACCCTCAAAGGATACTTCCTCTAATATTTGATCTTCTATCGGCTCCCCATCTTCTAGTTCATCTGCAGATACATCAGCTTGTACAATAAAGAAAAATAGGATAACCAAAAGGCTTATTCTACTAAATCGTTTCATTCACACCCTTTACTCCCTTCTTCTTTACAAGCTTTCAAGTAGTCACTATGTTGATGGTAAAAAATTCAATATGGATTCGATTACTGCTGTGATAATCGGGATCGCTAACAATAAAATGAAGATTTTCCCAGCTAATTCTATCTTTGCTGCAACTGCGCCTAAACCAGCGTCCTTGGTTATGTTTGCACCTAATTCTGTAAGATAGGCGATGCCAATGATTTTTAGAATCGTATTAATATACATCCCATCGATTGCAGCCTTTTCTCCAAGAGATTCTATAAGCTGTATGATCGATCCGAGTTGTTTCATAACAACTAATAGGATGATTAAACCTGTAACTAGTATAATGACAAAAGCAAAGGGGCCATGCAGATCCTTAAGTACGATATATAGGATGCTCGCAATAATTCCAAGGGTAACAATTTGAATAATATCCATATTGAACTACCCTTGGAGGAGAAATACGGATCTTATCTGTTGAAATAAATCAGAGAGACCATTAATGACGATAACTAATACAATAATGAACCCGACTAAAGTGGCAAATTGGGCTATTTCTTCCTTCCCCATTTGTTTCAGTATGGTGTGAATTAATGCCACAATAATTCCTATCCCTGCAATTTGAAATAAAATGGATGCATCCATTTGCATAAAAATGCCCCTTCCTTTTTAAATAAGCAATAATACGATAAATAGACCACATAAAAATCCAAGACTTTTCGCCATTTTACTGTACCTGTTTTGATCATCTATAGCATCCTGTAGCTCTCTTTCTAGATGACTAATCGTAAGTTGGATGTGTTTTTGCTGTTGTGTAAAATCATGTTGTCCTAACGTTCGACCAAACTGATTTAAGATTTCTTGCTCATTACTCCCTAAAGAAGAGATATTTATTAATTCCTCTACCGCTTTTTCCCATGTTGTAACGAACTCGATATTCCTTTGTTCCATTGATACAGACATGGATTTAAAAAGTGTCTTACTCGGTTCTGGAATTTGTTTAGCAATCGTCTCGAAAGCTTCTTGCAATGGTAATTGACTATATAAGATTTCCGCCTCTAATATTTGAAGTGCATTTTTCATTTGTCTAATCTGTTTTGGGCGTTTTGTTAAATTTTGACTCCACTCAAAACCAAGCCAGGTTGTCGTACCTATAAAAAGAAGAGCTCCTATCCACTTCATCTGGTTAGCACCCCAGGTTGTCGTATTATATTCTCTTCCTTTTCGTTATATATTCTGTGAATTGTTCCTGGACGGTTAGATTCTAATAAAATTACCCGCTGGAATACACTTTGGTGCAATAAAGGTTGTAAAGAAGGACGCTTTTTTAACTCGTCCAAGGTCTGTCCATGAATCGTACAGACAACGACTACTCCCGCATTTATAGCCTCTAATAACGCATCAACATCTTTTTCATTTCCTATTTCATCTACAACTAGAATTTCAGGCGACATCGAGCGAATCATCATCATCATGCCCTCCGCTTTTGGACAAGCATCCATCACATCAGTTCGTAGACCTAAATTGTGTTGCGGGATACCTTTAATTGATGCTGCAATTTCTGAACGTTCATCTATTACTCCAACTTTTTGGGCAGCGACTTCCCCCCAGCCAGTTGACATGATACGTGTCACATCTCGTATTAGTGTTGTTTTACCCGTTTGAGGAGCACCGACAAATAATGTATTCAAGTATCCGTTATCATATAGGTACGGTATGATCGATTTGGCTACACCTATTTTTTCTTTTGCAATTCGAATATTCATGAAGGAAATGTGCTGAATCGCTTTAACAGACCCGTTTAAAGTGTTCACCTTACCCGACAAACCAACTCGATGCCCACCTTCAATTGTAATATACCCTTCACGAAGTTCATCCTCTAAACGATATAATGAGAACTCACTTAATTGGTTAATTAAGTACATGCCATCTTTTCTGGTTGGCTTAGATGTTAGTAACCATTCGATGCCATCATCAAATATTAATTCTATTGGTTGATTCAAGCGTAATCGAATTTCCTGTAGCTTATCCCAACGATTTAATAGTTTTACCTGTACGGCTTGCTGTATTTCTTCTGGAAATAAACGTAATATCTCTCTCATAGCATGTCCCCACTTTATTAATTAAGGCTTTATAGTAAAATGTATGTCTATGAATCGAATTTATGACAATCGGATACATCGAACAAGAGCTCATTTTCAAAAGAAATATATTTTTCCTTTCTACTAAAAAAAACAGCCCGTTTGGACTGTTTTTTCAACTTTCTATTAAATTAAGCACGTGATACATATTTTCCATCTGCTGTGCTAACTACGAGTACGTCTCCCTTATTAATAAAGAAAGGAACTTGGATGGTTAATCCCGTTTCAAGTGTAGCAGGCTTAGAGCCACCACTAGCTGTATCACCTTTAATACCTGGTTCTGTTTCAACAACTTCTAATTCAACATTATTTGGCAATTCTACTCCAAGAATTTCGCCTTCATACGTAATGATGGAGACTTCCATATTTTCTTTAATATATTGCAGCTCTCGTTCAATTTGATTTGACTGTAATTCTATTTGTTCATACGTATTTGTATCCATGAAAGCATGGGAATTACCTGAAGCATATAAGTATTGCATTTTCTTATTTTCTACGTGTGCTTTGCTTACTTTTTCCCCACCACGGAAAGTTTTTTCAGCAATATTTCCGTTTCTCAAATTGCGTAATTTAGAGCGAACAAACGCTGCTCCTTTTCCAGGTTTAACATGTTGGAACTCAATAACCTGCCATACATCATTATCCACTTCAATTGTTAATCCTGTTTTAAAATCATTTACTGATATCATTTATTTTTCCTCCTTAAAAACACTAACTTGTCTAATCGTTATAATTGAATAAGATCCTTAGATGATTTCGTTAATCGCTCATTGCCAGTTTCCGTTAAAACAATATCATCTTCTATTCTACATCCACCGACGTTAGGAACGTATATACCAGGTTCAACTGTAACCACCATTCCAGCTTCTAACTTTCCTTCATTACGGTAGGAAAGACCTGGTCCCTCATGTACTTCCATCCCTAGACCATGTCCGGTAGAGTGTCCAAAATAGTCTCCGAAGCCTTTTTCTTTTATATAATCTCTTGTTAGCGCATCAGCTTCTTTACCTGTCATACCAGGCTTAATGCCTTCAACTCCGAGTAGTTGCGCTTCCAAGACCGTATTGTAGATTTTCTTTAATTCATCATTTATTTCCCCAACTGCAAAGGTCCGGGTAATGTCTGAACAGTAGCCTTGGTATAATGCACCATAATCTAAGGTAACTAACTCACCTGATTGAATTTCTTTATTGGAAGCTACACCGTGTGGCATTGCTGAACGCAAACCAGATGCAACAATGATATCAAAGCTAGAAGAAGTAGCCCCTTCTCTGCGCATAAAGAATTCGAGTTCATTCGACACGTCAATTTCCTTAACACCGGGTTTAATATAGCTTTGAATATGTTCAAAGGCCTTGTCAGCAATTTCTGCTGCTTTTTGCATAATGGTTAACTCTTCATCTGATTTAATTAAACGAATCTTTTCAACAATATCGCTAGTTGGTACCAGTTCTGCCTCTAATACTTTTGAATAATTTTGATATGTGGCATAAGTCATTTGCGTTTGTTCAAATCCAACCCGCTTTATATTTAGCCGTTTTAATTGATCAGCGATCTCAAGTTCAATCAGTTGTTTATGCTCTACAATAGTAAAATTCTTCGCTTGCTCAGAAGCTTGTTCTGTGTACCTGAAATCAGTTACAAACAAAGCTTCGTTTGGCGTAATAATAGCAACCCCTGCCGTACCTGTGAAACCAGTCACATACCTTCTATTAATTGGACTTGTAATTAATAAAGCATCTAGTTCTTTTTCCTGTAATGCATTTCTTAATTTTTTAAGTTTCTCCATTATTTCATCCCTCTCCCTTGTTTGGTAGTGCATCCGTTCGAATTGTACCGGTTACTATTTTTGTTCAGGCAAAAGAGCAAGTGCTGCAAGACGATAACCTTGCTTGCCGAATCCTATAATTTGACCGTAACAAACCGAAGCTAGAAGTGATTTGTGACGAAATTCTTCACGACTATGGATATTGGAGATATGTACTTCTATAACAGGTAAGGAGATCGCCTTAATAACATCATGAAGCGCTACACTTGTATGTGTATATGCAGCAGGGTTAAAAATAACGCCATCATATTCGCCATCAGCCGCCTGTAGAATATCTACTAATTCCCCTTCATGATTGGACTGTTTACTATCAAGGCGATACCCATAATCCTCAACCAGCTTTGTAATTTCGTTTTCAATATCCTGTAGTGTAAACTCGCCATAGACTTCATTTTCACGTTTTCCTAACAAATTAAGATTAGGTCCGTTTAACATTAAGAGCCGCTTCAAGTACAATTCATTCCTTTATGATTTTTAGTTGGACGTAATTAGTTTATCATAAACGAATACATTTGAATAACCATTTCGACTTCATTCATCTTTTTATGTCGACAATTGTTTATCCGACTGATCGTCTGATTGTACAGTATCTTTCATGACAGTGTCATGATAATCGTATGAAATAGAAAATCCAACAAAAATTCCGTATAGAATAAAAAGACAAATACTCGAAACAATTGTATTTGATTCTAAGTTAGTAAGGTTAGGTATATTCGGGAATATCGGTTGAAACAAGTAATATACAAGCCCCCACAACACCAACCCAAAACCAACTCCTATCCAAATGGAATTGATTTTTCTAAAAATCATATAATAAATCAACGCTACTCCTATAGAAAGGATACCAACTAATATTACAGAGACAAGGTCTCCTAACCAGGTATCCGTCCATCCTGCACGCAGCCAGGAGCGAAGCAAAAAGGACCTAGGCGCAACCTCGGAGAAATTAAAATAGTAATTAATCACACCAAAAAAGCTCCATAGTAACCCACCGACAAAACCTGTAATTAGTGCTCTTCCAAATAATGTACTTGATTGCTCTGGTTTATTTTGTTCTAGTTTTTTGTTCTCACTCATTATATCAACCTCCAACCATTAGTATGACCAATCATGATGAAACAAATCATATGTTGCATAAACTTGGCCATTAATTTAGATGTTTTACGTTACTAAAAAGATGATGGATGTTCATTTATCATGGTTGGTTAATTTAAGGTAGATGTATTATGTAACATTACGGGAAAATTCTAGTATTCGACAGATGGTGGAACTTAATCTGTCAGTAGGAAAAGACAAGATTCACCTAACCAACATTAGGTCACAAATAGCGGTATGAAGATCCTCATCAATTACGAAGAAGAACCTCATTCCTTTATGATCTTGGCTGAAGCAATATCCTAGAGAAGTGATTATCAGCAACGGAAATTAGGTTGCTGTTTTTGTCATATAAATACATTATTTGCAACAAATTCCATACTACACTACGTAAGTACAGAAAACTCCGAATTATTTTTACAAATAAAAACTTTATCTCGCATATAATTAGCAGTACGACCCCATTGATTGAAGATACATTTTTCATTAACCCAAAACCTTCTTCCCCCTAGCCTTCATCTGTGTGCGTCATTTAAAACTTTTTTGCTAGTTATATTCGTAATTTTTTAGTAAAATATAAACAATAGAAATGAATATTTTGGATAAAAAAGGCAAGACTATTCTTAATAGATTTCACGAAATGCAAATTGCAGACTTACTTGTTTTCTCAGATACATAATGAAAAACGGCTTCTGAAAGGAGAAAAATCATGACTCGAAATAAGTTACCAACGATAATCTATGTAATTATAGGATTAGCCCTAATAGGATTAATTTCTCAATTGTTTACAAATACAATTGATTTCTTGTTGAATATTTTTGTAATGGTAGCAATTGGTGGTGCAATATTTGCAGTTGTCTACTTCTTATTTCTCAGAAAGCGGACACCCCCATCCAGTGATATGAAAAAGTATAAACAAGCAGTAAAGCAATCAAAGGAAAAGTACAAACAACCTTCCATGCAGGCTAAATCAACATCTCATCACCGTACACAACAAACACCAATAAAGAATAAAGGCAAAAAACGTCCAAGCCACCTTCGTGTCATAGATGGTCAAAAAAACAAACGAAAAAAGCGAGCTTCTAATTAAGAGAGCTCGCTTTTCTTAGGGTGACCAATAGTTTAAGAATTGTTTAGCGTTTACTTTTCCTTCTTCAACCAATCTTTGTTTGACATCTTGGCTAATTGTAAAATCCGTAGTGTCAACATTTTTCACTGGAATAAAGATAATATTAACACGCTTTGATGTTGAAACATATCTTGCATCGTGTGCTTGTTTCATTGTCGAAAACAAAGCATGTAACATTTCAAGAGCATTTTTAATACGACGTGGTCGAACCACTTCTGTAGAATCACTCAATTTAACCCCCAAAACCGGTCGTTTTCGCCTATGATGCTCCTGGTCAAATACCCATAAGGGAAAATTACTCAACAATCCTCCATCTACAATAACACTTTTATCCTTTGTTTTTCCGGATAGTTTTTTAGGCATAAAAAAGTACGGGAAACCTGCACTCATTCGGACGGCCATTGAAACCGGGAAATGGTTTGGGTCGATTCCATAAATCCGTTCTAAATCATCTGGAATAACAACTAGCTTACCTAGTGTTAGATCACTTACTACCACCTTTAAATACGATTCTTTTATATCACGAAAGGTGTATATCCCCTTTTTAGCAAGTTGTTGCTGTAACCATTTTTCAAACTTATCCCCTTTGTAAATTCCATTTTGAAAATATAATAATAACCATTTACTACCAGGAATTAGTTTGGTGAAGGTAGGTGGATCAAAAAACGTCTTAAGGTCTAACTCCTCTAGCATGGCATTTATTTCTTTATAGTGGTAACCAGCAGCCAAAAGGGCTGCTAGTATAGCACCTGCTGAAGTACCTGCTACCCTTTCCAATTCGAGATTTTTTTCCTCCATACTTTCTAAAGCACCAATAAAAGCAAATGCCTTTACACCACCACCAGAAAAAACAGCATCAATTTTCATAAATTATCCCCTTATTAGCTGTTATTGCCAATCCAAATTATCACAATTCTTCGATTGACATTTTATTCTATCTTTAAGCTAACAGAAAGAGAAATAGAACTGAAAAAATAAATTAAGAAAACTATTCTGTTTCCTCCTGGATTTGTTTTAATGTTGTTATCCGTGATTCATCTGCTTTGAAATAATTAACTAGATCTCCAATACGATCAATCGAGTTCCAGCTTAAATGATGTTCTATACCTTCTACGTCATTGTAAATATTTTCTTTATCAACTCCAATAATCTCCAGGAAATCTTCTAACAGCTCATGACGAAAGACAAGTCGTTTGCCGATCTTATTTCCTTTATCCGTTAATACGAATCCTCTATATTTTTCATAGTTTAGATAATCGTCTTTATCTAACTTTTGGACCATTTTAGTCACGGAAGATGGGTGCACCATTAATGCCTCCGCAATATCCGATACACGGGCATATCCTTTGGCTTGAATTAAGTTATAAATTTGTTCTATGTAGTCTTCCATACTAGGTGTTGGCATCGAATCTCCCCATTTCAGAATAATTTTTTATCTAGGGCAAAACTGTTTCTTTCTTTCGAGCATAACTTAAATACTAGTAAGAAACAAGTTATTTCCTAAAAAAAGAAGAGCGGATTTCTCCACTCTTCTAACTTTAAGATTATAATCCACATTTAAGTTGTGCACCACAGCTTGTACATGTGTTACATCCACCAATGTCTTTTACACTTCCTTCTCGACATACAGGACAGGTATCTCCGACTTCAGATCCAATTGTTACGTTTGTTTTATCTAGCTCCTGTATCGTTTCCATTAAGACTACTTTCGGTTTATCATTCTCATCACCAAATAATTCTGTTTGTTCACCTATTGTATTTTCCTCTGCTTTAAGGGTTAATACTTGTGAATCACGACTGCCATCTACGTAAACCGTTCCACCTTTGGCTCCACCATTATATAGCCTTTGGTATACTTGTTCTACTTGATTTACAGTATATCCTTTTGGTGCGTTTACCGTTTTAGAGATCGAACTATCCACCCATTTTTGAATGACACATTGCGTATCCGCATGTGCTTCAGGTGCCAGATCCATTGCTGTAACGAACCATTTCGGTAAGTTTTCCGGATCTGCTTCTGGATATCGATCTAAGTACTCTTGGACAATATCAGCTTTTACTTCTATAAATTTACCAAGTCGACCACTCCTGAAATAAGAGAAAGAGAAGTATGGTTCTAGACCGGTTGATACTCCAACCATAGTACCGGTACTTCCGGTAGGCGCAACCGTTAGAAGATGAGAATTGCGAATACCATATTTTACGATATTCTCTCTTATATCCTCTGGCATCTTCTTCATATATCCAGTGTTGATAAATGCTTCGCGCAATTCCTTCGTTTCTTCCACTGTATTTCCAACAAGAAATGGAAAACTACCTTTTTCTTTTGCTAGCTCGATCGATTCTCGATATGCAGTTGTTGCAATCGTTTCGAAAATAGCATCAACTAGATTATTTCCTTCATCAGACCCGTATTCCGTTTCACAGTAAATCAAAAGATCGTGAAGTCCCATTACACCTAGTCCGATTCTACGCTCACCTAGAGCTTGCTTTTTATTTTCTTCAAGAAAATAAGGTGTAGCATCAATTACATTATCTTGTAATCTCACACCAATTCGGACCGTTTCTTTTAACTTGTCAAAGTTAACCCTTTTTGTATCCTTATCTGCCATTTCTGCTAAGTTGACAGCAGCTAAATTACAAACAGAATACGGTGCCAGAGGTTGCTCTCCACAAGGATTTGTAGCAACAACTTGATCACCATAGGCTTTTGCATTTGTCATATCGTTCGCATTATCGATAAAGAAGATCCCAGGCTCTGCTGAATAAGTTGCACAAATATTGATGAGATTCCAAAGCTCTTTCGCTTTAATTTTTCGGTATACACGGACAGCGTATCCCATTTCTTCCCATTTACGGACATCTCCAATATTGTGCCACTCTTCATTGTATGCTTTCATTTCCTCAGTCGAATAGCTTTCTACATCTGGAAAGCGTAATTCATACATTTCATCCTTCTCAACAGCTTCCATAAATTCTTTGGTAATACAGACAGAAATATTGGCACCTGTTAAAAATTCAGGATTTTGAACCGAATACGTACCACCTGTTCGCAACTTATCTTCCGCCTCTTTTATAGCAGAATTTGTGAATCCACCTTGTCCAGGTATGTTTTTGTAATTAAGAATACCTTGATATAAATCTGTTTCGGTTTCAGTCAATGGAGTAAATTTCAATTTTTCCTGAGCAATACGTTTGATTTGATCATCAGCAGTATTTTCAATAAGGTATCGTAATATTCTCGGATTTTGCATTTTAGAAATAATGAATTCAATGATATCCGGATGAGAATCAACGAGCATGATCATTTGTGCGCCTCTTCGTGATCCACCCTGTTCTACTAAATGCGTTAATTTTGCAATATCATCTAACCAAGATACCGAGCCAGAGGATTTCCCATTAACACCTTTTGCTAATGTATTTCGTGGACGTAATGTAGAACCATTCGTTCCAACCCCACCACCTCTTGACATAATTTCCATCACTTGTTTACGGTGGTCTGATATACCTTCACGAGAGTCCTTTATATAAGGCATTACATAACAATTAAAATAAGTAACATCTGTATTTGCACCTGCACCATACAGTACCCTACCAGCTGGAATAAAATTCAAACTAGCTAGTTCATGGTTGAATTTTTCAGCCCACTCTTTTCTCTGCTCAACTGTTTTCTCCACACTAGCAAGCCCAGTAGCATTTCTTTTTGCAATTTGTTCGTAATACACTTCAAGTGGTTTATCAATGACATCCAAACCACGCCTTACTTCGCCACTATTAGCTTCTTCACCATCTAATACCGACAAGAACTCACGATCAACTTGAATAATTGCTTCTTGTTTCTCCCAATCAATTGATTGAATAAATCCGTAACCACGGGCAGGGAATTTAGGATCCGCCTTAACGGTAAGAACAACAAAATCGCCCTTTTTCAATGTTTTCTTTTCTGTATCTTTAAAAGCATAACGGTCTAACATGACAAGACGTGATACACCCTTATGTGTTAAGTTCATCTCTTTTGTAATCGGATGAACTTGTGGAAATAGCTTGATGTCTTCATTCAGCATTTCGACATTAATCGCATTCATTTGCCCAATAGTCATCGACACCGAATCACTCCTTCGTTCTTTAGATAAATAATAGTTTTATAGATATACCATATCACCTATATGAAAATTGCACAATATATTGTATTCAATTATAAACAAATGACTATATATTGTATTTAGAACAAGTTAAACAGGATTTGTCAAGAATAGAAATCGTTTAAATAATGTAGAAAATGAAAGGAAAAATAAGCTAGAAATCCAAAAGGTTAGGAAAAATGAATCTTTTGGAATTTGCTATTTTTAAATTAAAAACGAGGTATTTCTATTAATTTCTTCGCTAAGCATCCGACAAAAAAATCGAATACTTTAAAAGTATAGTCTTACTTTTTACAAGGAGCAAATAAAAAACTTTGAAAAAATAATGGAATCAACATATAATAGAATATGTATTAATGTGAAAAACGGGGGACATAATCCATGGAATTTTTAGTTATTGCACTAGTAATCCTTATAGCTATTAGTGTTTTTCGCTTTTTTAGACAGCGTATGTATTTAAAGACATTAACCGAAGAACAATTTCGAGAAGGATATCGAAAAGCACAATTGATTGATGTTAGAGAGCCACAAGAATTTGAAAGAGGTCATATATTAGGTGCAAGAAACATTCCCGTCACGCAATTACGTCAACGATTAATAGAATTGCGTAAAGACAAACCAATATACTTGTATTGTCAAGGTGGATCTCGTTCAGCAAGAGCTGCACAGTTATTGCATAAAAAAGGATATGAAGACATCAGCCAACTTAAAGGTGGCTTCAAGAAATGGTCAGGTAAAATTAAGACCAAATAAATACACAAAGGTGTAAACGCCCTAGTTACAGACATACGGACTAGGATTGCAATTACTCACCCCACCGAAAACCCTTTGCACCTGGCATGGCCAAGTGCAAAGGGTTTATACTTTCTTATCTCTCAATATAAGGAAAAGCCTAAGGTGTTTTCACCTTAGGCTTTTCCTTTAATCTTCATATCTTAAGATCGGTTTTCTTGCAGCTGTTGTTTCATCCATGCGTTTTACAATTGTATTATGTGGAGCCTCTTGAACTAGCTCTGGATCGTTTTTTGCTTCCTCCGAGATGGAAAGCATTATATCGATAAAACCATCAAGTGTTTCTTTTGACTCTGTTTCTGTTGGCTCAACCATCAACGCCTCTTCAACGTTTAATGGAAAATAGATTGTTGGTGGATGATAACCATAATCCAATAGACGTTTTGCAATATCTAACGTCCGAACACCTAACTTCTTCTGTCTTCTACCTGATAAGACAAATTCATGCTTACAATGTTGGGGATATGGTAAGTCATATTCCTTTTCTAATTGACGCATCATATAGTTGGCATTTAAAACAGCATATTCACTAACTTTCTTTAATCCCTCGGCTCCCATCGTTCGTATATACGTGTAAGCACGTAGGTTAATTCCAAAGTTACCATAATATGGTTTCACGCGACCAATCGATTGCGGACGATCATATTCAAAGACAAGCTTATCATCCTTTTTCATCAATATTGGCTTTGGCAGAAATGCCTCTAATTCCTCGGAAACTCCAACAGGTCCCGAGCCTGGGCCTCCACCACCATGCGGACCAGTGAATGTTTTATGCAAATTTAGGTGAACCACATCAAATCCCATATCACCCGGTCGGGCATAACCCATAATTGCATTTAGATTTGCTCCATCATAATAGAGTTTTCCACCAGCCTCATGGACGATCTCGGCCATCTCCACAATTTCTGTTTCGAATAATCCTAATGTGTTTGGATTTGTTAACATTAAGGCTGCTGTATCCTCTCCAACGACTTGTTTTAGATCTTCAAGGTCAACTAATCCCTTTTCATTTGATTTCACGGTAACCGCTTCAAAGCCAGCTACAGTTGCTGATGCAGGGTTTGTTCCATGTGCAGAATCAGGAACAATTACTTTCGTACGGTTAAAATCACCATTGGCTTCATGATATGCACGTATCATCATTAGTCCAGTCCACTCACCTTGTGCACCAGCAGCTGGTTGCAATGACACTTCATGCATTCCTGTAATTTCACTTAAGGATGTTTGTAGATCATACAACATCTCCATAGCTCCTTGCACGGTACTAGAATCCTGATACGGATGAATGTGACTAAAACCGTCTAAACGAGCGACATCCTCATTAATTTTTGGATTATATTTCATTGTACAAGAGCCAAGTGGGTAAAAACCTGAATCTACCCCAAAATTCCGATTTGAAAGCCCGGTATAGTGTCGCATAACCTCTAATTCACTCACTTCAGGTAAATTAGGAGCTGTTTTCCTTACGTAAGAGGCTTCAAATTCATCATCCAAATTAACCTCTGGGACATCTAATTCAGGTAAGCTATAACTCGTTCTTCCCTCTTTGCTACGTTCAAATATAAGTGGAAAATCTTTATTAGCCATGAATATCCCCCAATTCTTTAACAAAAGCATCAATTTCTTCTTTTGTTCGGATTTCTGTAACAGCAACCAACATATGATGATTCAATTCAGGATAAGCGTCAGATAAGTCGTATCCACCGATAATACCTTTTTCTAATAATCTAGCATTTACCTCTTTTACTGACTTTGTAAGTTTAATAGCAAATTCATTAAAGAACGGAGCATCGGACAAGACTTCAAATCCTGCATCAAGAAACTTTTGCTTTGCATAACGAGCCTTTTGCATATTTAATGTTGCCATTTTTTTCAATCCATGTTTACCAATAGAACTCATTGCTACAGAGCTAGCAAGTGCATTTAACGCTTGGTTGGAACAAATATTTGAGGTTGCCTTGTCTCTACGGATATGCTGTTCTCGAGCTTGTAAAGTCAATACAAAACCACGAACACCATCTTCATCAGTTGTTTGACCGACTAATCGTCCAGGTACTTTACGCATTAATTTTTTGGTAGTGGCAAAGTAACCACAGTGTGGGCCACCAAATTGGGCTGGAATACCGAAAACTTGAGTATCTCCAACTACTATATCTGCGTCGAATTCACCAGGCGGTGTTAGATAACCTAACGCCAATGGGTTACTTGATACGATAAACATCGTCTTCTTTTGTGCGCTGATAAGATCTCTTACTCTATCTAGCTTTTCAACTTGGCCAAAGAAGTTAGGATATTGAATAACAACACTAGCCGTATTTTCATCTAGTTGACTTTCAAGGTGTTCTAAATCAGTGACCCCGTTTTTATGATCAATTTCTACGATATCTAGATTCGGCCCCTTGGCATAAGATTTAATAACAGCTCGTGATTCTGGATGTACTGTTTTTGACACAAGTATCTTCTTTCTCTTCGTTTGAGCAGCACTTAAATTGACCGCTTCTGCAAGTGACGTACCTCCGTCGTACATGGAAGAGTTTGCTATTGGCATCCCCGTTAATTCTGAAATCATCGTTTGGAATTCAAAAATCGCCTGCAACTCACCCTGGGAAATTTCAGGCTGATAAGGGGTATACGCCGTATAAAACTCCGATCTAGAGATAACGTGATCAACTACCGAAGGAATAAAATGATCATACACTCCTGCACCTAAAAATGAACTATTATTCTTCAAATTAGCATTTTTGTTGGCCATATCTGTTAATTCTTTTTTTAACTGTGCTTCATTTGCAGGCCTCTTCAGATTTAACTCCCGATTAAAACGTACCTTTGATGGAATATCAGAAAAGAGCTCATCGGTTGATTCAACACCAATAGTGGTTAACATATCTTTCTTATCCTGATCTGTCATCGGTAAATAGCGAAATTCCATAGTAATTTCCCTCCCCAATTATCTTTGTTTTAGAAATGCTTTGGATACAACTATAGCTTTTAATTTGCGTTTACGAACCTGAATCGTAAGTTCTGTGCCAACCGCTGAATACTTCTCATCTATCAGTGCTAGGCCAATATTTTTTTGTAATGTTGGAGATTGCGTTCCAGAAGTAACAGTTCCTACCTTATCTTCCCCATATAACACGTCATAGCCATGTCGAGGAATTCCTTTATCTATCATTTCAATCCCAACAATTTTCCTTGATGGACCATTCTCCACTTGTTTTTTTAAAACATCAATCCCAATGAAATCCACACCTTTATCAACCTTAACCGCAAATTTAAGCCCTGCCTCAATTGGTGTAATATCCTCGGAAAGTTCTTGACCATATAGAGGCAAAGTAGCTTCAAACCGCAATGTATCTCGTGCGCCAAGACCAATCGGCTCTAGACCTTTCTCTTTTCCAGCCTTTAAAATGACATTCCATAGTTTACTGCCGCTTGCAGGATCAATATATATTTCAAAACCATCTTCACCTGTGTAACCAGTGCGAGAAACAATGGCCCCAGAATCTAACGTATGAAAACGGACGTTTTGTTCAAATCGGAAAAACTTAATTTCACTTAAATTCACTTCCGTTAAGGATTGAAGAACCTCTTCAGCAAGTGGTCCTTGAAGTGCTAATTGAACATAATCTGAAGAAACATTTTTAATTTTTACATTTTCATCGGAATAATCATCATTATCGACTAACCATTGATAATCTTTTTCTGTATTTGCTGCATTAACGACTAATAAATACTCATTTTCAGCTAACATGTAAATTAAGAAATCATCCACAGTACCGCCATTCTCATAGCACATGAGCGTATATTGTGCTTTGTTTGGGACTAATTTCGATACATCATTTGTTACCATTTTTTGCAGAAATTCTAAGCTTTTTGGCCCAGTTACAAGAATTTCTCCCATATGCGATACATCAAATAAGCCTGCTTTTGTTCGCGTTACCTCATGCTCATGTTTAATACTCGAAAATTGCACTGGTAAATCCCAGCCACCAAAATCAATCGTCTTCGCACCATATTTCTCATATTCTGGGTACAAAGGTGTTCGTTTCAACTCACTCACGCGATCACTCCTTTTGGAAGTTTACTATCTTTAAGATCAGGTACGGGTATTTGCCAGTAATTTGGAAAATAACCGTTTAAGGCACAAAAAAATAGAGATTTTACTGTTATTCAGAAAATCTCTGTCCTTCTACCAGAAAGTTGCGCATCCAATTGAAAACGTTGCCATTACAATGATAGATGCTTGCTTCGTGGGTGGTTTACATCGAAACGTAAACACTCTCCAGAGTTGCGTCCTACAAGAGTCTTTTTGCCTGAGAGATTCACATGAGTTTGCTCCTTCGGCGTTATTTATAAAGATTCCCTTATAAATAATCTCTCCCCTTGTAATCATTCGCTTTTTATGAAAATGAGACATTTTGGTTATACTAACTTATGTATAGCTGTAAAAACTCTATTTTTACGCGTTCATTATATCATATAAATGTGACGTTGTGTCTTTTCTATTTAATATTTTCTATATTTTAATCAATTCGCAAAAAGGAAGTGTAGGATGAACAATATTACGATTAACCATGACTCAGAATTTATTTCTGGCCTACAGGATACCCTTAATAAGGAAGGACCCTTTTCATCTTGGGAGCTTTTTGAAATGGCTTATCAGGCAGAACAAACGACGATGACAAAGGAATTTTATGGATTACGTGCACTAGAATTCTTACCACATATGGAATTTTTACCACATCAAATTGATACAGCAAAACAAGCGATTGAACATATGAATGGTCGTGCAATCTTAGCTGATGAAGTCGGCCTCGGTAAAACAATTGAAGCAGGACTTATTTTAAAAGAGTATATGCTGCGCGGTCTTGTAAAAAAAGCTCTAATCCTTGTACCCGCATCGCTAGTTAACCAGTGGGTGAAAGAATTAAATGAAAAATTTTATATCCCTGCAGTGGCACATCGAAAAAATTATAATTGGGAACAATATGAGGTTGTAGTAACTTCAATGGATACGGCCAAGCGAAATAATCATCGAGAAGTAATTGAAAATATCGATTACGACTTTTTATTAATTGATGAGGCACATAAATTAAAAAATCACAAAACAAAAAACTATGAATTTGTCCGCTCCTTGAAAAAGAAATATTGTTTACTATTAACTGCAACTCCGGTACAAAACAAACTGATTGAAATCTTTAATCTCGTATCGATATTAAAGCCTGGCCATCTTGGAAACTATGATTCCTTTGTTAAGCAATATGGAAAAGATCGGAAGAAAATTAATCAAGATATTTACCTTAAACAATTAGTACAAAAAGTTATGGTAAGAAATACAAGAAAAGATACTTCGCTAAATAACGCCAAACGACATATTGAAACAATCTGGGTGAATTTTACTGAACCAGAAAAAGAAGTATACAACCAACTAGATACATCTGTACAGCCTTTTTCAACCTTTTCTAAAATTACGTTTCTTCGTGAACTTTGTTCATCACGGGAAGCGTGTTATTTATCTTTACAGAAGTTATTGAATAAAGAAAATCAAGAATTACTAGAGCCTATCATTGAAGAAATTGGTCAGTTACCACATCATGCCAAAGCCGAGAAAGTCGTAGAATTATTAAAAGATATTGGAGATCAAAAAGTAATTATATTTACCGAATACCGAGCAACACAACTCTATCTTCAATGGTATTTGCAACAGCATGGTATTACATCTGTACCCTTCCGAGGTGGATTTAAGCGTGGCAAAAAAGATTGGATGCGTCAATTGTTTAAAGACCGGGCCCAGGTACTCATTGCAACCGAAGCTGGAGGAGAAGGGATAAATCTACAATTTTGTAACTATATGATTAATTATGATCTACCTTGGAATCCTATGCGGTTGGAACAACGAATTGGCCGAATCCATCGTTATGGCCAAGAAAAGGATGTCCATATTTACAACTTCGCTATTCAAGATACCGTGGAAGAGCATATCATGAAGCTTCTATATGAAAAGATTAATTTATTTGAGCAAGTGATCGGACACTTAGATGATATTTTAAGCGAATTGCAAATAAATGACTTAGAATCTGAGATACAATCCATTTATAATGAATCTTCTTCTTCAGGAGAAGCAAAGATTAAATTAGACAATTTATCATCTATAATTCATAACACGCAAAACAACCTACAAGAGGAGCAACAACAATATGGCAATATCTAATTTAAATACATTTTTAAAAGATTATTTTCGTGCACACCATTGTGAAATACTTCAAAATGATAATGGCATCATGCAAATCCAATTAAACGAGGAAATGGATAGAGCATTAATGAATCGGCCATTTTATTGGCATTACATTAAAAAGATGGGGCATCCAGGGGACCCAATGAAGTTAACATTAATTACTAATCCAGAACAACGGGAACAAAATGGAGAATGGATCCACTTTGGTAGTCCTCGTTTGCACCAAATTATTAATCACCTTAAAAATAATGAGAGGTTCACTAAGCTGTTCCAGACCATTGAGACAACTACAAATACCGCCTTACATCCATGGTTAGTAGTCAATATCAAGATAAGTTATATTGGGAAACAGAAAAAAGATGAACTATTCTCACTCGGGCTGAATTTAGTCAATGGTGCAATGAAAACCGAAATGATGGAAAAGTTAAGACAAATAGATTTACAAAACGCGATTTCAGATTATTGCTATACGATTTCTCCGTTGATAAAAATAAATAGTGGCTTTAATCGTATTAAGGCAGTATTAGATGACTACCTTTCCAACCAAGAACACAAGTGGGCGCAGGACTCCTTAAAGGCATTAGAAAATGAGGTGGAATTATTAAAGCATTTTTACCAAGGAAATGATGAGCAAGATGAGGAAAGGGTTCAAAAAGAAATCGATGAAATCACACAAAGATATAGCCCGAAGATTGATCTATCTGTTATTAATGGTGGTTTATTTTATCTAAATCCAAGCTTCACAACCACTTCATAGGTTCAGTTTGTATGATCTGTACGTAATTTTTCCAAAACAGTTCATTTTGTGATTTTTTCCATCAAAATGAAGCCGGGATTATCGATTGAATCTAGTTGGTATAATTGACCACTAGTGTAGTAGTGGTTTTTTCCAACATAATAAAGTACTGAAATACCGCTTCGGTAGAATACTTCGCTTTCCGCGGGCCCGGCCTCAGCCAGGGAACTACTTGAATAGGCTTCTTTGTTCCCTTACGGCGAGGAATTGGCATCTAAGAGTGACTAGTAGACGTAGGCGCATCTTTTCGGGGTCTTCGGACACGTGCTCTTCCGGCTGGAGTCTTCGCATTCTGCCTACGCTGTTATTGGATCAGGTTAAAGTGAAGGTTACGTTAGAACTAGCGGAGGAAAGCAATCGGTGAGACCCTACAGTGAGGGTACTACTTGAATTATCTTCATTGCTCCCTTGCGTCGAGGAAAATTGCTTCGAGCATTACTAGCAGACGCACATGTTTTCACGAGGAGGCTCACAAGCCGCCCGCGGAAATGCGAAATGTATTTCCGTAGCGGGATGTATGCATCCAATAATCATTTCAATTTATTGCTAAGTTTACAATAGCTGCGTTTAACTACCTAATAGTAAAATCCGAACCAAAATTGAAAGGTTCGGATTTTACTATGATTAAAACACTTTTATCAGCCTCATTGGTCTTTTTTAAAAGAAATTCTAATCGCTTGTGGTAAAACGCCAAACCAGCGGTTAACTCCAGTTTGTTGTTTTTTAGTTTTGTGTTCCTTACGCTTTTTCCTTCTTTCATCAGCGGGTAAGTCCATATATGACACTACTCTTTCCGTCATCTGTCTTATATAATCATTGGACATTTACATCATCCCTTTAGAATTTCTTACATATATATTTCACAATATTATATGTAATTATTCAATAGCCGATCAATTTCCTCAGCAATTTCTTTTGTTCCTTTATTATCAGTATCCACAACATAGTCTGCAAAAGATTCGTATAAATCGCACCTATGTTCAAAAAGTTGTCTCCGTTCCGAGACACTCTTTTTCCATAGTGGACGCAAGCTATCATTATGTAAGCGATTAGTAATTTCAGAAAACGTAGTCCGTAAGTAAATAACAGTACCTTTTGCTTTCATCCATTCAATATTCTCACGCCTCTCAACAATCCCTCCCCCAGTCGAAACCACCCCGTGCTCAATTTTTTTTAGTACATCCGATTCATAATTCCGAAACGTATTCTCTCCCATTTCACTAAAAATTGTTGAAATCGAACGTAGTGTCTGCTCCTCAATAAAAGAATCCATATCAACATGTGGCAATTGTAATACGTTGCCCAACTTTTTCCCAACTGTGGATTTTCCACTACCCATAAAACCAATCAAATAGACAATACCCAATTTTTATCACGCCTTAAAGTTTTTTTCAAAAAAAAGAAGGAATTTAGTCATTCGCGTCGAAATATGTAACTGTTGCAATTTTTGAAGGAGGTGAGAACGATTTGAATTCTACCGCAACCATTTCTAGAAAGCTACTTGCTGAGGCAATCAATAGACAGGCATCTGACATACACTTCTATCCCTTTCCCACCAAAACAAATATATATTTCCGAATTCTAGGTAAACGGATCTTATATGACACGATAAAGACTTCCCAATATGAGTTATTATTAACGTATTATAAGTTTACATCAGGAATGGATATAGGGGAAATAAGAAAACCACAAGATGGCTCCATTACGCACAAGTTAGGGCCCAATAATTATGCACTTCGATTATCAACATTACCAGTTAATCAAATGGAAAGTTTAGCCGTAAGAATATTACCTCAGGAAGAGAACCTACCAATTGACAAACTTTTTCTTTTTCCTTCACAGCTTAACGTGCTTAAAAAATGGATGAATAATCCAGCAGGACTCATCCTACTGACCGGCCCCACGGGTAGTGGAAAAACAACCACACTATATGCCCTACTTCAATCCCTTTTGGAAGAAAAGTCCTTTCAAACAATTACATTAGAGGATCCCATCGAAAAAAAACTTCATGATATTTTACAAGTCCAAGTAAATGAAAAAGCAGGCATAACGTATCAATCAGGATTAAAAGCCGCATTAAGACATGACCCTGACATCATTATGGTTGGAGAGATTCGTGATCACTATACAGCAAAATTCGCCATAGATGCTTCGTTAACCGGACATCTTGTTTTGAGTACATTACACGCAAAAAACACAACAGGTACCATCCATCGATTACTGGAAATGGGTTTAACGAAAACAGAACTTTCTCAATCATTAGTTGGGGTTGCCTCTATTCAACTGTTACCAATTGATTTAATACCAGATATGGTAAGACGCGCAGCCATTGTCGAGTTTTTATACGGTCAAAATTTAAGCACTGCTATTGACGGACAACCAATAGACATGCGTACAAATCACCATTCATTTAGTCATTTACGAAAGAAGGCATTTGCATATGGGTATATTACAGAAACTGCTTACAAGGAGTTTTTATAGAAATACTATCCCAAGTGAATTACAACTCCGTTTTCTTCACCGTTTAACTCGATCATTGAATAATGGATATCCCTTACTCGAGGCTTTAGAAACGATTAAATGGGATCATACACTTCACGACATTGCAGACCAAATGATGCACGAATTAAAGGAAGGTGTAAATCTTGATCAAACCTTTAGTAATGCAGGGTTCCACCCTACTATTTCTGCCTACTTGTATTTTTCACGAACCAATGGGAATTTACAATTAAATTTAACGAAATGTAAAGAGATGTTTGCAAAACGAATTGGATATCTGAAAAAATTCCAGCAGACCATCCGCTATCCACTAATCTTAATCGTCATTTTCATTACGCTTTTGTTTTTTATTCGAAGCTATATTCTGCCACAGTTTTTCTATCTTTTTCAATCTAACCCCGAAGCCTTAAAAAGTATAGAAGTTACAATGATAATAATCAATTATCTAAGCAGCTTATTTATCCTAACTATCCTCTTAACCTTTGTGATGCTATTATTTTGGAGATATGGAAGAAAAATGGTCTCGATAGAAACACAAATAAAGTTATATAATGCCATTCCGATTTACAATCGATTACTAAGAATGCAAACTTCATACCTTTTCGCCACACACTTAAGTTCGCTGTTAAAAACGGGATTACCATTAAAAGAGATTTTCTATCTTCTTTCTCAACAACACAAATTACCGATTTTATCTTATTATGCATCTCAGTTGGTCAAAGAGTTAACGAAAGGAATCCACATAGTCAAAGCCTTGGAAAAGTTTACCCTTTTTGAACATAATCTTACAAACATTTTCCAAAGAAACACAGATATGGATGCTTTAGAAAAAGACTTATACCATTATGCTGACTTATTAACCGATGACCTTCATCAAAAAGTGGTTAAGCTATTCACTTATGTCCAGCCAATTATTTTAATTGTAATCGGTTCATTAATTGTATATATCTATATGTCATTAATGTGGCCAATGTTTCAGTTATTAAATACTGTATAGGGAGTGTTAAATATGTTAACAAACAACAAAGGTTTCACACTAATCGAAATGCTGATTGTACTAATGATCATTTCTGTCTTAATTATCCTGATTATTCCTAATCTAGCAGAAAAGAGTCAGCAAGTATCAGATAAAGGCTGTAATGCCTTAGTATCCGTTGTACAAACACAAGTTGATGCTTACCACTTAGAAAATGGTGAATACCCTGCTAACCTAAACACATTAAAGACAGACAAATACATTACCGCAGATCAAATGACTTGCCAAAACGGTAAAAATATTCATTATGAAGATGGCGTTGTTTCCGTTCCAAAATAGGTGAATAAAATGAAAAACATGAAGGGATTTACACTATTAGAAGTACTTTTCACACTTGCCATCTTATCCATCCTAATCACGTTAAGTGCACCATTAACAATTTCCTCCTTAGCCAAACATCAGGAAAAACAATTTTTTCAAACCTTACAATTCGACGTCATGCTCGTACAGAATTTGTCAATTAACAACAATAATTATATTCGAATCAAACTGAATGATAAAAGCTACGAATTAATTAATGGTGCAAGAAGTAAACCTATAGCAATAAGGAACCTTCCCAAAAAATGGTACATAACAAAACAAAACCTTGACACAATTTCCTTTAATCGAGATGGTTCCATTCGGCGAGCAGGCACTATAAAAATCACAACTGAGCAATCATCCTATAATGTTGTTTTCCCCTTAGGAAAAGGAAGAGGTTATATTAATATTGATAAAGAATGAAGGATTTAGTCTAATAGAAGTTTTAGTTGCTACTAGCATAGTGTTCATCATGATAAGTTCAGTGATTCCGATCATTCGAATAATTAATGATGAACAATCTAAATTAAATGATACAAGGCTGATTGTCTTAGAACTTCATGATGAACTACAACCATTATTATGGGAACAAAAAACGAAATTACCCTATCGCACAACAAAAACAATAAATCATAAAATATTTCACTTGGAATTTATTCAAGAAGAGTCTTTTATAAAAGGGTGTGGAGAATGGCAAAATGCGAACCTCGAAAATGAAAAAATCTGTTTATATGGTTACCCTAAAAAATGAAATAGGTTTTTCCTTCCTCTCTATGCTTTTGATGTTAACGATTATTTCCATGACTATTCCTCTTTTATCTATTCTCATAAAAACAATTGACTATGAGTCCAACTACGAGGAAATCTCCGTTCAACAATTTTTTCATATGTTGCAAAATGACATCATAAAAACGTCACACATTGATATCAACCAAGATTCTCTTGCAATTTATTTACCAAATGGGGATATTGCTAACATAGAACAATATAAAAATGTTCTCCGACGTCAAGTAAATAATCAAGGCCATGAGATATACCACAGAGGAGTTGAAGCGATCTCCTTCCACACACTGCCATATGGAGTCAGGGTTATCCTTAAAACCACAACCGGAGAACACTACGAGAAGGAATTGATTTTTTATGAGTAATCAAAAGGGGTATTTCTTACCTTCTGTTATGTTTATTTGTATGATTGTTTTCATTGTTTTAACAGCACATATTCAAATTTACTCTAATAGTTTGCATATGACCGATAAAATCGTAGAAAACATTAAACTCGAAAGTCTTTTCCAAATGAGTTATACAAAATTCCAAGAAGATGTAAAGTCCTTTACTTATACAGAACAAGAACAAACGATCCATTATGAATTTCCAGATGGTACAGTGGAAATAAAATATTTCTTTCAGGAAATGGATTCAATTCACCTTATGATGAATATCACAAGTAAAAATCAAGCACACTATTCTATAACTAAACAGATAAAAATTAGTCATGATTAGTTGTGTACATTTTTCAACAAATCCACTACATACACCAAATTAAGTAATATATCTAATATAATTAGAGTAATAAATTCTAGTGAGGTGGGCTTAGTGGATAAGACATTGAAAGTCACAAACGTATTAAGTGATCCAACCCGATTTAAAATTTATGAACATATAATTGAACAACAAAAAGAATTTACCGTTAGTGAAATTTCTAATCAATTTGAAATTCACCCTAACGTTGCAAGGCTACATCTAACCAAACTAGAGGACATTAATTTGCTTATTTCTTACCCTCAAAAAACAGGCAAAGGTGGGCGACCAAGTAGATTGTATCGCCTTTCTGATGAAGTGATTGAATTGAACTTTCCACATCGTGATTATAGAATGCTTTCATCAATTGCATTAGAAGCATTTATTGAATTAGGGGAGCCAGGTAAACAGGCATTATTTCAAACTGGAAAAAAATATGGTACGAAGGTTATAGAAAACTATCCTGCAAACTCTAGTCACACACTTACCGTTGAACAAAAAATACAAATTTTAGAGGGTGCAGGGGTAGTTTCGGGAATGTATCCAAAGTTTAGTCACAATACCAAAAATAATTCAATATCATTTGAAGTTAATAATTGTCCATTTAAGGAAGTTGTATCCAAGGATCAACCGATGGTTTGCAAAATGCATCAATCATTTTTAAAAGGAATGTTTGAAGCTCTATTTCAAGATATTGAATTAATTGAAACAGAAAACATGTTTCTAGGCTGTAACCATTGCTCATATGTAGCTAAACTTACAAATATTTGATAGGATTGATTTACAATATTTAATTCCTCGTTTATAATAACAATGATGATGACACCTAAAAGGAGGGGAAAGCATGGATCGAATGTTTCGAGTGCTTGCCTTTTGGACGGGTATTTTTACAGTTATGTTTTATGTAGGAGACATGCAGAAAACAGCACTACTTTTCCTAGTTCAAACGGCTTTTTTCCTAACAGTAAGTTATTTAAAGTTATCTGAACGCATGTACATGTATTTATTTGGTGCTTATTGCACTGTATTTATGATTGGTTTTACATGGTATTCAGAATTTATTCTAGTTCCTGGATTTGGTCACTAAGAACAAAACAAAAACCCTGCTTACATATTGTTCGCGCAGGGTTTTTGTTTTGCTTAGGAAATTACAAAATGAAACCCCTATGGATAAATTATTGGCAGGAACAGCCCCGCTTCGAGGGACAGGTTGTCCTACTGTCTATGACGCCACAGGATAAGGAAAACTTCCAAGCGAAACAACGCAATACGATGTGACGCCTACGTAGCATTTCTCGTCCTATGATAGAATGCTCCATTAAAATAGCTACTTTGCATGCTACATGTAGCCACTTGGCATGACCAGGCACAATAGGTTTTCGGAGGGGCAAATAATTACATTCCCAGTCCGTACGCCTCTACCAAGGGTGTTTTTCGCTTTTGTTCTATAGTTACCACTGTTGACATGTTTTTAATATACATTTATAGTATTTATTGTAGCTTAACTTTTATCCCTAACCAACAAGAGCAGAGCACATCCCCCCTAAGACCCTTCTGAATAGAAGGGTCTTATTGTGTTATTGTTATTAAATAACTTGTTAACGTACTCCCCCGAGCCGATTTATATAGTAATAAATGGATTACTTCTTTTTTCTTCCATAATTTTAGTTTCTGAACCATGTCCAGGATATACTATAAAATGATCAGGTAGACGATATAGCTTTTCTTTTATGTTTGTTTCTAATTGGTTATAATTTCCACCAGGTAGATCGGTGCGCCCAATTCCTTTATTAAATAAAATATCACCACTAATTACGAAAGAGTCGTCCTTAAAGATAAAGCTAACACTTCCTGGAGAATGACCCGGTGTATGAATGATCTCAAAATTAAAACTTGAAATGGAACACTTACCCGGAATTAGATACTTGTCTGGATTATAAGTAGTTATTTCTTCTCCAATAAATAACGATGACCCATTTAGAGCTGGATCAGATAGCCAACACTTCTCTACCTCATGTAAATATACCTCAATATGATAAAAAGAACGTAGCTTATCAACTCCACCGATATGATCAAAGTGCGCATGAGTTAATAGTATTGCTTTGGGAGATAATTTTTCCCGTTCTAAGAAGTCGATGACTTTTTGTTCATCTCCTCCTGGATCAATGATTAATGCTTCTCCTTCTCTGTAAACAATATAACAATTTGTCCCAAGTGGGCCCAAAGACATACTTTTCACTTTCATTTTATCCCTCCTAATTGCTCCAACAGAATAACTACTTTTTAAGTATCTTGGTTCTGCTAAAAATCTCCATATTAACTCGACAAATAATCGATTTTATAATAAAATAAAGTATAAGTGTTGTTTAGATACATAATAATACAAATATAATTCCAATAGCAATCTTTTAGGAAAGTACATAAGGAGGATGTAATCATGTCACAACACATCGTTTTAGCAATTATGTTATTAGTAGTGGCTTTAGTCTCTGTAGTATCTGTCGTTCGTCAATTAAAATTTAAAAACTTCTTCGCTTTAGGATTCTCAGCAATTTCAGCACTATCTTTTGGATTTTTCTCAATCGCAACTATCATTCAAGTTTTAAAAAATGCAATGTAACATAAAGGAGCTACCTAAATGGGTAGCTCCTTTATAAAAGCTGCCAATTTGGCAGCTTTTTTTATTCGTCGAAGTCAATGAAACGGAATAAATCACCATAAATTAAATTGTCAGACAGACTTAATTCTTTTTCTACTTTTTCTTTAATTGGCTGGCAGGCATTATTTTGTTGTTCCTTGTTCGAATGGTTATTTTCCGTAGCAATTGCTTCTCCAGTTAAACGTTCATAACAAACTTCACCTGTATACACATAATCTTCACTCACAAAGTCACCATTTCGAAGTGCAATAAATCCTTTCCGATCATCATGGAACAAATCATTGCCAAAATAAATATCATTATCCGTTTCAATTCCTAACATATGCAACAATGTTGGTTTAATATCAATTTGGCCAGCTATTTCAGACTTAACTTCCCCTTCTCCATGACCTGGTATATGAATAAAAAGCGGAACTCGTTGTAACTGCAAGTAATCATAAGGGGTAATTTCCTCTTTTTCTAACAACTGACTCATTGCTTTATTATGATTTGCACTAATTCCATTATGGTCCCCCATAATAATAATGATGGAATCCTCATATAAATCCGAAACCTTTAATTGGTCAAAAAACGCCTCGATTGATTCATCCGTATATCTTACGGTCGGTAAATAATTATTAAGCGTATTCGAGTTCGAGTCATACGGTTCAATTGATCGATCTTCATCGTCTAAATCAAAGGGGAAATGATTTGTTAATGTTATAAATCTAGAATAGAAGGGTTCTTCTAAGGTTTGTAAATACTTTATCGACTGTTCGAAAAAGGACTTATCCTTCAACCCCCAACCTACCGAGTTTTCTTCATTAACTTCATAGGAATCAATATCATAGAAATGGTCATAATTTAGGCTCTCATACATTTGATCACGATTCCAAAAACTTTTGTTGTTAGCATGAAAAACAGTTGAATAATAGCCGTGCTCTTTTATCATTTCAGGAAAGCCATGATATTCATTCTGACCATGGGTGAAAAAGACTGCACCTCTGGAAAGTGGATATAGCGAATTATCTCCTAAAAACTCTGAGTCAGACGTTTTCCCTTGTTCCGTTTGGTGGTAGAAATTTTCAAAGTAATACGTATCTTCATCTTCTGTAAGGCTATTCATAAATGGTGTGATTTCTTGTCCATTTACTTTATTATTAATTACAAAGCTTTGGACAGATTCTGCCCAGATTGTGATGACGTTTTTCCCTTCTGCTACACCAAACAAATCCGATTTTTCATTACTTCTAATCTCTTTTTCAATATAATCTTTAATTTCTTTAATTTCGTTTTCATCCGCGAACACTCGTTGTGATTTAACTTTTGAGTGAAGTATGACATCGTAAATATGGTAATTAAATAGTCCAATATTTTTCACTAGATATTCTCGGTCAAATGCACGAGTGAATAATTGAGGCCGTTCAAGCTCAGCTAGAAAGAAATTACCTGCTAGCAAGACCATAGACATGGTTACAGCAAATACTTTTCCACTTCTTTTAAATGGCTCAATTGCAGTTGTTTGTTGTTTAGATGCCAAGTACCAAATAATGATAACATCAAAAAACCAAACAATATCATAGGGTTTAATTAAAGATATGACACTAGTACCTAAATCAGCTGCGTTACTCCCCTGAAATAACTGAGGTAACGTAATAAAATCTGTATAAGACCGATAGAATACTAGGTTTGCAAATACAACAAATGAACCTATAAAAGCCATATAGCGGAGAAATTTCATTTGGCGAGATTGCTTTTTAAACCAGACACTGATCGCAAAAATAATAAATGCTGAAACAAATGGATTAATTAATAAGATGAACTCCTGCAATACATTATCAAGCTCTATTGAAAACATAAATCGATAAACGATATATGTTTTCAACCCAAATAATAATGTTGCAATGACATAAAGTGGAATTCTTCCCCATTTCGTATTCATATTATATCCTCCCACAATACTCCCATTACATAATAATTATTATGCTATTGTTTTAAATCCGTTACGGCAAAAAACACGTCTATAATTAATTAGACGTATACTCATACGAAAAAGTTTCACTTTTTCTATGAAATATATATATTGAAAGAAAATACAGGCTAGAACGTTACATTATTTACCTTTTGTTGTACAAGAAATGCTGCACCAATAATTCCTGCATCATTCCCAAGCTGTGCAATTTTTACTTCACAAACATTACTTATTCTAGGTAAAGCATATTTATGAAAAGCTTTATTTATTCCTTGAATTAGTTGTTCACCTGCTTTTGATACTCCGCCACCTACTAATATTTTTGACGGATTAACAATTGTAGACATATTGGCAATTGTAAAGCCCAATATATCTGTCGTATTATCTACAATGTCGATACATACCTGCTCTCCTTCTAAGGCAAGCTCAAAGATATCTTTTGAACTAATCTTCCCATTTTGCTCATATCGTTGACTCAATAAATTAGATTGGTCTTTCTCTATTGCCTTCATTCCTTGACGAACAATACCTGTAGCAGACGTAACTGTTTCTAAACACCCATTACGTCCACAATTACATAAATATCCATCTTTCTCAACTGTTATATGTCCAATTTCACCCGCAGTACCGTTCGCTCCATTTAATATGGAACCATTCGCAATTATGCCACCTCCAACTCCAGTTCCAAGTGTAATTGCGATCACATTTTTGGATTGATTTCCTGCTCCTTTCCAATTTTCTCCTATAACAGCAATATTGGCATCATTTTCTAAAAACACTGGAAGTTGTGACTTATCTGTTAACATTTTAGCTAAATTAAAGTCTTTCCAACCAATGTTAACAGCTTCATGTACAATACCTGCATCACTATCAATAAACCCTGGTGCACCTACACCAATCCCTAACAAATTATTGCGTTCAATTTCAGAGTGACGTAGTAACCGATGATCAATTGAATTCCAGATATCAGGAACAATGGATGCTCCTTGATTGTCTGTATTTGTCTTTATCTCCCATTTATCTAATATCTCTCCGTCCTTATGAATAACACCTATTTTCACCGTGGTGCCACCAATGTCGACGCCTATCATATATTCTTTCATCTGTTGCCCTTCCTTCACTTGTTAAGTAGTCTTTTTTCCCTTCTTAAGACAAGTAATGCTTTTTGATAATCTTCAACGTAAATTAACTTAGATGAATATAACTCTTTTAATTCCATTTCCATGAGTTCTAGATCAGACATTCGGTCTCCTAGATAAATAAAAATCCCAAATCGTTTTAATAATTGTTGTACATCATAAAATGAATTCATTAATTCTCACCAAAATAATTATACCAAATTTAACCCTAAAAAAAAATCCAGATCTTCTTACCGATCTGGATCTTGTGGGTGTAATAATTTTGGCCGTTTGCTTTTTAACGGTATTGGGGATCGTAACAGAACATCTCGAAACGCTCGATACGAAAATGGAATAAACGGCCATAAGTATGGGGATTGGAATGAACTCATTCTCGTAAGGTAAATTACCCAAATGGTAATACCAGCTATATACCCGATAATCCCAAACATAGCAGTAGTTAATAATAAATAGATACGAACTAACCGATTGGCTAGACTTAATTCGTAACTAGGTGTTGCATATGTTCCAATAGCTGCAATCGCTAAATATAAAATAACCTCATATGAGAATAACCCTACTTCAATGGCAACCTGACCTATTAAAATTGCTGCCACTAATCCGATTGCAGTGGCTAATGAAGTCGGCGTGTGTATGGCGGCCATACGTAACATATCTATTCCTAATTCAGCAAGAATAAACTGTAAAAGTAATGGGACCATACCGTAGTCATTTGGCCCAATGTACTCTAATCCTTGAGGTAAAAGGTCTGGATTTATCGAAAATAAATAGTATAACGGTAAAATAAAAATTGATGCTAATACCGCAAAAAAACGAACCATGCGTAAATAGGCACCTACTAATGGTTTCTGGCGATATTCCTCTGCATGTTGTAGATGATGCCAGTATGTTGAAGGAGTAATCATAACACTTGGTGATCCATCAATGATAATCAGTGCATGTCCTTCATATAAATGGGTAGCAGCAGTATCTGGCCTTTCGGTATACCGCACAGTAGGAAACGGGTTCCAATGACGTCCAGATATAAATTCCTCAATCGTCTTCTCGGCCATTGGTAGGCCATCCGTATCTATCATTTTCAAGCTTTCTTTTAACTCTTTGATCCGCTCTTCTTCTGCAATGTCTTTCATATAACAGACACAAATATCTGTTTTGGACCTCCTGCCTATTTGCATATACTCCATTCGTAAAGAACGATCACGAACCCGTCTTCTAGTCAAGGCTGTATTAAACACAATTGTTTCTACGTAACCATCCCTTGAGCCTCGAACAACTCGCTCCAAGTCAGGCTCTCCCGGTGAGCGTACGGGATACGTCCTTGCATCAATAATGATGACTTTATCAATACCCTCAACAAGTAATGCGGTAGGGCCACTTAACACTAAATCCGTTACTTGGTTTAAATCATCCACCATGTCTAATTCAACATATGGAAGATACCGTTTGATTAATTTTGTTAGTGGGTCTGGCTCTAAATCTTTCGGTTCTAACTTCGCTAGTAATTTCATTAATAGATGCATGATGTCATCTTTAACAAAACCATCAACGAAAAACATCGCCATATTCTTCCCAGCATATTCCACATCTAGATGTATCAGGTCAAAATTATCATCGATCCCTAATCTATCATGTATATAAGAAACATTTTTAGAATAGGTTGGGAACATTTGCTGTTTTTCTTTTTCCATATTATCACCAAACAATCATTCATATTCGTAATTATAGTTTGAGCGTAAATGATAATTCTATTCGATTCATTTCAAATATAAACAATCATATATGCATGTCCTCGCACATATTGTTGTAAAAAGGAATCGTAGAGGATGAAAAAGATGAAACAACCTTTCATTATTTTAATTTTATTTGCGCTTGTTACCTCATTTGGCATTTATTATGTTGTAAATAATAACGCTCAACAAGTTATTACGTACTTTCCGCTTGATGAGAACGCATCCTTTGAAGAAGCAGTTACAAAATTAGATTTTATAAAACAAGATAACTCAACAAGTACAATTGACTGGACAAGTTTATCCAAAAGTGATCCAAAATTATACTTACGCCAAGACGTTTCATTATTATTTGCCAATGGGATGTTAAAAGGTATCCGCACTAAGTGGCTACAAAACGAAACTGATATTAAACTAGAACAAAAAATGAAAAACAAAGGGGATACACTATGGCAATCCATATCCTTTCACCATGGGGAGGTCCATGGACCAGAGGATTTAATTAAAAGTATTCAAAAAATGACTTATGATCAGTTATATGTTTACGATTCCAATATAGACGGTTTACATGCATTTCACAAGCCTTCCAATCAATCTGAACAACTGGAAATGAAAATGCTTCATAACCAAAGGAATCAAAACACATTAAAATACTGGCAGTCACTAATGCATCATTTTTCGATTGAAAGTGATAACTATCATCTCATTCCACTGACTGAGCTTTATCAGTACCAGTCAAAAAATTTCCCTAAATTGTCAAGGGCAAGAACAGATAAGATTATTGGACAATTATGGGAAGGATTATATAAAAACTATATCATTCCAATTACTGATTCCAAAGAGATGAAGTCTAGTAGCTATATGCCAATTATATTACTGGATAAACAGAATACCCATTTATATGTACTATTTGAACTTAACGGCAAAAAAGAACGGTTAATACAAAAAATAACCCCAGAGTAAGAACTTAATCTGGGGTTATTCCAATTATTTCCTCATATAAATCTTTAAAACCTGGATCACTTGGTTTTAGTTCATACGCCTCTTTAACCATTTGTTTGGCCCGACTATCCTTCGTCTCATGGTACAGTAAAGCTAAATTATAATAAGCCTCTGGTATTTTTTCACTCGATTTTTGTTGATGCTGTATACTATTTTCTAAATCTGTTATTGCTTGTTCATTCTCTTTTAGGGCTATATACGCATAAGAACGTTGAAATAAAAATAGAGGTTGGTAGTTATCATTGTTTTCCAATCCTATCGAAGCTTGCTCAATCACCGCTTCATAATCTTGCTTCTCTAATAATTCCTCAATAATCGTTAATTGATATTCAGAACTATTTATATGAATACTATACCCATACACACCAAATCCAAGTAGCAATAAAATATATAGTATGATTGAACTGAAAGATACAAATCTCCTCTTCAATTTAGGGAGTTGAACAAATGCTGCACTAACAAACCCTGTAATTAATCCGCCAATATGAGCACTTGCATCAATTTGTGGAACTAGAAAACTAAAGACAATATTAATTACAATAAGAATGATTAAACCATTACCAAATGTTCGAAAGAATAACTTCTTATAGTTAAGTCCGAAAAATAATAGCGCACCAACTAATCCATAAAGAGCACCCGAGGCACCAGCAGATACATTCGTCGTAAAAGCAAAACTTGTCACTCCTCCACCAATGCCAGCCAAAATGTATATGAGCAAAAACCTCCAGGACCCATATATTCTTTCGACTAAACTACCTAAATAAAAGATGGCAAGCATATTCATACCTAAATGAATAAAACCGATATGCAAAAACATTGACGTAAAAACTCGCCACCATTCCCCGTTCAAAATAGCAGGATTATATTTTGCACCATAGTTAATTAAGGTGTTTGTATTGGTACTGCCACCATTCATTTCTAACAAGCCAAACAGAACCACATTTATAGCTAATAATAAATAGAGAAAAAATGGTTTACCATAATTGTAGACATTTTTCCATTCTGTTTGTTGATTTTTTAAAGCTTCACTTACTTGCTTTTTATATGAATAAACGTATTCCTCCATTTCCCGTTCTGGAATATAAGTTAGATTCCACCCTTCTCTTAGGTGCAATGCTGATTGCAAACGGTCCAGTTCATTTGTAAAAGTAGTAGTAGAAAAATAGAAAACCTTCATTAGTACTTCTTTCTTGTCCTTTAATTTCATTGGCTTCTTTAAAATTTCCCAATCATCAACCGGCGTGTTTGTAGCTATATAAACATTGTGAATCTCTACAGAACCTCTTAATGTCTTTTCTATCGATTTTATTCGTTGAAATACCATTGCAATATCATTTTTGAAATGATTTTTCCAAGCAAATTCTTTATGTATTAACCTAACAACTGTTGTTTTCTTTTTTTCATATTTAGCCAACCATATTTCGTCAATCTCTGTATTGATATGAATTATTTCGAAGTGGTTATTTTCCAACATCTCAGCCAAACCATACAATGTATAGAGTTCTTTAACTTCCATTCCATGTCCTCCCCTAAGCTACATCATATCAAAACAAGGTCATTTTTTCTTTTATCAACTATTAGGTACATACAATAATTGATCCTTCAATCAGAGGAGGCCACTGAAAAAACATAAGTTTTTCAGTGGCCTCGTTCATGACAACTTCTTTTTTGTATTACGTATTATTGGTTGATTGATTAAATAGATTCGGAATAATTTTCGAACGCAAATTTGGCATGTTCATGGAAAGCGTCACAGCTATTTTCCTCAGAAAACTAACAGCAAGAATCGTATTCATCACACGATACCGCCATTTGTATAAAATAGAAAATGCTGTCACAACACAAGTAAGAAATACAACAATTCTCATATTAACACCCTTTTCGTGTAGTGGTGTTATTAGTTATTTTCAACTGCTCCTTTTTTATGCATACAGGCTCTAAAATGAAAAATGATTGGAATTACGAAATATGATGAACACCTGATTCTGTTACAAAATGTTGCACAGGTATATCAAACGCTTCAACAGGTAGTTCTTCCATGAGTTGTATTTTACTAACCATTGAAATCGTAGTACCTGCATAATCCGACAAGAGGCGATCATAATATCCTCCACCAAACCCAATACGATATCCGTTCCTATCAAAAAGTAAACCTGGAACGACTAACAAATCAATATTGGAGAGATTTACTTCCGTTGTTTTTTGAGGATTTGGTTCTAACAAGTTATAGTAAACTACTTCAAGCTGATCGAAATCGGTTAACTCGTAAAATTTTAATTTTTTATCGGTTGGGAAACATTTTGGGACAACTATTTGCTTATTAGCTTTCCAACCTAGTTTAACTATCTCTTGCGTATCCCATTCGAATCCTTGGGATATTGTAACTCCGATTGTGCCTGAATCCCTCCAAAGGTCTGAATGCAGTAGATTATGTAACAGTTTTTTTTCAATTCCTCGCTTTTCCTCATTACTTAGATCCTTTAGGGAAGAAATCATACCTTGACGCAATTTTTTCTTATTCAAATCTCTCACCCCCTTTTTTATAAAGGTTATAATCATTCACGTTTTACACCAAACCAAATATAAGTAAAAATCCTCTAGAAAGACACACTTGCCAATCTAAAGGATTTAAATTCTTATCAAAACGTATTATTTAGTTTCACGATGTAACGTGTGTTTTTTAAGACGTGGACAATATTTTTTAAGCTCAATACGCTCAGGGTTCGTACGTTTATTCTTTGTAGTAATATAATTACGATCTCCTGTTTCAGTACAAGCTAATGTGATATTTACGCGCATGTTTTTCCCTCCAAACTATAACAACTTGCTTTATAGGCATTCTTTGATTCATCTCAGACCTATTTATAATAGCAGAAGTTAGTAAATCAATCAAGGTGCTAATGGAAAAAATTAATTGTTTTCTCTTTCCAATTTCTATGGTATAACTAGTATTGTATATGAAATGGAGGTAGAAAAATGATTTTTGCAGGAATAACAATCGTTGTGATATCAGTTGCTTTATTTATTCTATCGTTTTTCCTAACTGATAAATTCGAAAAACTAGAAAATGAACTAGAACAATTATCCATATCTACAATGCAAGAAACCTATCAACTTAAGAAAAAAGTTAAAATACTTGAAGAGGAATTATTAGCTGAGGATATGTCAGTTGATATAGCAGCAACGGAAGAACCACAAGATTACTAAATTCTAAAATAAGTTAGGTGAAGAAAATGAAACAATCCATTCGAGCTTTCTCTATCGGGTTATTTTCAGCAGGATTAGTTCTTCTAGCTGTCTACTATTTCGACAATGGATCTACACAAGACATTACGGAAATGCCCGTCGATGATGTAATAGCCTACATGAAAGAGGAGTATGGCTATCGTGTCTTAACTGAATCTGAATTTATTTCCTTAACAGTAAATCAAGAGGCAAACGATTCCGAATCAAAGGAAGAAGCAAACAAAGAATCTGAAGATACTAGTTCTGCTAAAGCTAACGAAGAAGAAGAAACAGACAAAGATGAGAATGAAAAAAGTGAAGAAGAGGATCATGAAGAGAAGAACGAAGAAGAGGAAACGATCACTTCCTACACACTAACAATTGAAGCCGGTAGTGCGTCTTCTGTAGGAGATAAACTAGCAGAGAACGGTATTATTGATAACGCAAGTGAATTTAATCAATATTTAAGTGACGAAGGTTATGATGTCAAAGTTCAATTAGGAGAATTTGAGGTACAAAGTGATATGAGCTTTAATGAAATAGCTGAAGTTATTACAAAATAAGAAAAGGAAGCAAATTAGTTTTAAAACTGAGTTGCTTCCTTTTTGCTTTTTAATAATTTAAATTATAATTTTCACCCTTTACTAAAAACAGTATACTTTCTCCAATATTGGTAATGTGATCGGCGAACCGTTCGATATACCTTGCACAAAAAGCAATTTGCATAATGTACTGGATTTGTTCAGGATTCATAGCTGTTTTGCCTAGAAGGTCTGTAATCACCGTTTTATAAATTCTATCTACACGATCATCCAATTCTGAAAGCTTCTGTGCGATAGAAATATCTTCATACTGGTAAGCGCGTAAAGCAATATCCAGCATCTCTAACGTAGTATCCCTCATTGTTTTTAGTTCATTTGGAATATCAGATTTCATTTCAAAACCGAGATGTTTAGTAGCTTTCGCAATATTTTTAGCATTATCACCCATTCTTTCTAAATCCGTTACAATTCGCAAATTTATGATTAAATGTCGTAAATCCGTTGCAACTGGTTGCTGTTTTGCAATAAGTAGGATGGTTGCATCGTTTATCTTCATTTCAGCCTTATCAATCATTTTGTCAGATTGAATAATATGATCAGCTAGTTCTAAATCTTGATTATATAAAGAGTCAATCGCTTTTCTTAATGCATCTTCTGTCAATTGAGATAATTGAATAATATCCTTCTTTACCGCCTCTAATTGCATTTGAAATTGCTCACGTATAACCATAATAGCCCCCTTGATTTCCTTTGAACCAATTATAAATTATATTTTTGAAGCTACTATGAATTTAATGTAAAAAAATAATTAATAAACCTAAGGATCCGTAATATGGAGCCTTAGGTTTATTATTACTCTTCTTCATTATCTACTTCTTCCTCATTATCCGTATCCATATTTCCTCGCTCACGCTTTTCCTTTAACTCAAAATACGTATCCAAAATTCTTGTACCTATTTTATGGTTAATTCCATTCCCCTCTCTAGTGTCGGGGACAATTAGCGCGAAAGCAACTTCTGGTTCATCATGAGGTGCATAACCTATTAACGATAAGTTAACTGTATCTGCAACTTTTTCCCAACTACCATCCTCATTTTGCTCATAAACTTCATTCTCTGCAGTACCCGTCTTCCCTGCTGGTTTATATTTTTTATCTCCAAAGTAACTATATCCTGTACCACCAGATTCTTGCATTACTTGACGGAATCCTTCTTGAACCCGTTCAATTTGATTTTGCTCCATGTCCACTCGATTTAATATTTCTGTATTCACAACCTTGTGAACGGAACCAAGCTGACCTTCTTCAGCACTTGGCATGCGGACTTCTTTTAAAAAGTGAGGCCTCACTCGATATCCATCATTTGCGATAGTGGAAACATACTGTGCTAACTGCATTACAGTATACGTATCATACTGGCCGATTGCATAGTTCATAAACAACCCTGCATTTAAAGCGCTATCCCCTTTATAGCCAGTGTTTTCATAGGTGTAATCGACACCGGTTTCTGCACCCAACCCAAATTGACTAAAATAACCACGCATTTCCTGCCATGCATCTGTATCAAAGGAAGCCCTTTGCCCGTTCGGAAAAGGATATCGATACTCCCCACCCATTCGGAGCGCAATATAGAACATATATACATTTGATGAACGTCTTAACGCACCACGATCATCAAGTGTTCCTAGCCCATTCGTCCAAGACCCTTTAGGCTCGTCGCCAGCAATTTTTATTGGACTGTCATGAAAATACTGTCCTGGATTTATGACACCAGATTCAAATCCAGATAATATCGTAGCACCTTTTACAACAGATCCTGGTCGGTGTGCATCATATAAAGCTTTATAAGGTGCATTTATGAATTCATTGTCTTGTTTATCGTACTCTTGACCAGCAACAGCTAAAAGCTCACCGGTTTTCGGATTAATTACTACTGCTATCGCATCAGTCATATACTGATTTTGATAAGGGTTTTCCTTACGAGCAGCTGCAATTTCTTCCTGTAATATGATATCAACTTCTTTTTGCAACTCCATGTCGATGGTGAGAACTAAATCTTTCCCTCTCTCACCTTCGACAACCGTGTCAACATCTATTACTTCTCCTTTTTTATTCGTTGTGTATTGTATTTGCTCTTTTCGACCGCGTAAAAGTTCTTCATACTGTTCCTCTAGACCGCTTTTGCCGACACGATCATTTCGATTATAATTCCTTGTTAAATAGTACGTCGCATTCTCCGCTGGTATGCCTTGATCTTGTGTTGTGATTCTTCCAATTAGATTTTGGAATGTTTCACCATAAGGGTACTCTCGATTCCAATCAACACTTGCATTTATTCCTGGAAGTTCATGTAAATGTTCGGCAACCCTGGCATATTCTTCAGGAGTAACATTTTCATTTTTTACTATCTGCGGAGTAAGAGAATACGCTTTATCCAATTCTTTTTTAATGAGAATTACTTCTTGTTGTTCCTCGGTAAATCCACTGATTTCCTCTTCTGTGATGCGGTCCAATATTTCATTGTAGGCTTCCGCATTACTCATATCTGCAGCTTCTTCTATAGAAAGACGACTATCGGCTTCCTCACGGTTCTTTAAGTACCAGTATTCCTTCTTATTTCTTTCTGTTATTGAATTAATTTGTTTTTCGCGAACATCTTTACAATCTTCTAATTCATCACTTTCCTGTATTCCTTCACAGCTTTCCAGCATAGAAATATACTTCGATAAATCTTCGGCTAATTCTAATCGATCCTCTGCTTGAACACCCTTTGCAGGTGTGTACGTAATGGCATAGGATGCTTCATTATCTGCAATTACATTCTGATAACGATCATACATCTTCCCTCGTGGCACAGGTACGTTTGTTGTATCTTGAATGGTTTGATCAATCTCCTCTTGGAAACTTTCACCATTAAGTATTTGTACAACACCTAACTGTAAAATTAACACAGAAAACAGTAAAAAAACTACAAAAAATATGATATTTAAACGAAAAGGCAACTGGGCTCTTTTCTTTTTATTTTTCTTCATTACTCTCCCCCATTACTAGCTAAATACTTCAATCTTACCGTTTCATTATACCATTTATTTTACTATATCCTAATTGATTTATCGATTGTTTTCATCCGATAACTGATCTTTGACTAACACTTCTTTTTTGGGGTTGGTAAGAAAAATATTTCTAATGGAAAGATAGATAAATAAGTGTAATGCACCAAATACAACTAAAAGTATTGGAATAATAGTTTCTGCCTCAACAAGGTTTACAGCTATTAAAAATATAATGATTGAAGTGACACGTCCAATATTAAGGAAGAATTCACGTACGACAATATATTCTATGCGTAATTCTTTTGCCTTCCGTGCTTTCCCAATCACATCATAGGTCATGGACATGTAAGGAACATTAATAATCGGATAGGCAATACCAATTAAAATTCCGTAAATAATTAGCGTTAAATAACTAGCGTGAATGAGGATCAGAAAGAGTGACATGTACAACAAGATACTTCCAAATAAAATAGCTTGTTTACGTTTTGACTGTTTCACAAATTTTGAAGTCAAAAAATAAAACACAAACGAAAAACCAGAAAAGAATAAATTAAACATCCCCAAAGATAACTCGCTTTGAGTGACAATATAGATCCATATCGAAATAACAAACATGAAAATCCCTTCACGCAATCCTTGGAATACATGCGCATTTAAAATCCGATTCCAGTTGTTATTATGTTTTCTTTCTTGAACAATCTTCTTAAAATAGAAATTTCCTTCTGCTGATCTCCTTTTTAAGAAAAAACTACCAATTACGGCACAAATAAATAAAATAAAGGATATTGTAAAGATTACCGTATACCCTACATTTTCGGTCATATTTGATATGATTATACCAGCAGAGATTGGCGCAATCATACCACCGAATGACTGCAAAACACCCAAAAAGCCATTGAAGAAATCACGTGTTTCCGGTTCTGTGATTTCAAAAGTTAATACATTAAACGCTAGCCAATAAAAACCATAACCTATGCCCAGGAGACCTCCCAATACAAAATTAAAAGTAGATGCATTTTCCCCAATATATAGTACACATAAAAAAAATAGGGATAAAAATATTACACCTAGTCGTAAGACCACAACCCGATCGATTTTTTTTGCAATTCTACCAGCTAAAATAAACGACAATGGTTGGAATATAAAAATAGCTAGGTTATAAACAGCAATTGTTATATAATCACCAGCTTGTTTCCACAAATAAATATTTACAAAGGTATTTGATAAAAATATTCCCAATGAATATAAACCACCAATAACCAAAAGTAGGATCAGGTCTCTATTGATTTCAGTTTTACCAATTATATGTTGAAGAGTTTTATGCATATTTAATTGCTCCTTTATCTCTCTATCCTTAGTTTGAGCAATAAACTCTCCGATATTCCCTTTTTAGAAGCATAAAAAAAACACGAGATCTCTAATCCCGTGTTTTTCTGAACGATTTACAACTTATTTAGCTTCGTTATAATTTTTAGCTACTTCATCCCAATTTACCACATTCCAGAATGCTTTTGCATAATCAGGACGTTTGTTTTGATATTTTAAGTAATACGCATGCTCCCAAACATCAAGACCTAATAACGGAGTCTTCCCTTCCATTAATGGAGAGTCTTGGTTAGGTGTGCTTGTAACTTCTAGTTCACCATTGTTAAGAACTAGCCAAGCCCAACCGGAACCAAAGCGAGTAGCTGCAGCAGCTTCAAATTCTTCTTTAAATTTATCAAGACTACCAAATTTTTCATTTATTTTATCTGCAAGTTCACCAGTTGGCTCTCCACCACCATTTGGGGATAAAATTTTCCAGAATAGGCTATGGTTTGCATGTCCACCACCATTATTACGTACTGCAGTACGAATGTTTTCAGGTACTGCATCAAGGTTGCTAACTAGTTCTTCAATAGACTTCCCTTGAAGATCAGCATTTCCTTCAAGTGCACCATTTAATTTCGTTACATACGTATTATGATGCTTTGTATGGTGGATGTTCATTGTTTCTTTGTCAATTGTAGGCTCTAATGCATCATATGCATAAGGTAATTCAGGTAATTCGAATTTAGCCATGTTAAAACTCCTCCTTCTATAGAAATAATATGAAAGGGATGAATATTCATCCTTTAATTGAAAGATTATCAGAGGTTTCCAGTTGTTGCAAATTATATGCATAATATAATACGTTAAAATCATCTAAAGTAATTGTAATACAAAAAAACAAGCATTCGCTTGTCTAAATTAATGGTGGCTCGGGACGGAATCGAACCGCCGACACAAGGATTTTCAGTCCTTTGCTCTACCGACTGAGCTACCGAGCCTCATTGTATGAATAATTTAATTAGTATTTAAACTTTCTAATTCTTGTTCTGACCCCT
>NZ_FOHE01000032.1 GCF_900111445.1 Oceanobacillus limi
TGGCCCGTTGGTCAAGTGGTTAAGACACCGCCCTTTCACGGCGGTAACACGGGTTCGAATCCCGTACGGGTCACCAACATGGAGGATTAGCTCAGCTGGGAGAGCACCTGCCTTACAAGCAGGGGGTCGCAGGTTCGAGCCCTGCATCCTCCACCATTTTTGCCGGCCTAGCTCAATTGGTAGAGCAACGAGCGTTGCTTCCGCCGAGTAAACTACGAGTAACCCCGAAGCACCATGCTTCATTGAATTTGCTTGTAGATGTAGGGGTCTGGGGATAGTGGAATTCAGTATAGCAATAACTGTTAATAAATGCCGGCCTAGCTCAATTGGTAGAGCAACTGACTTGTAATCAGTAGGTTGGGGGTTCAAGTCCTCTGGCCGGCACCATTTTTTAAAAATGTATGTATAAAGAGTAAAACATTAGTTCATACTTAATACGGAGGGGTAGCGAAGTGGCTAAACGCGGCGGACTGTAAATCCGCTCCCTCAGGGTTCGGCAGTTCGAATCTGCCCCCCTCCACCATTTTGTTGGGCTATAGCCAAGCGGTAAGGCATCGGGTTTTGATCCCGTGATTCCCAGGTTCGAATCCTGGTAGCCCAGCCATTTTTTTTTGCCTAAAAATAGTTGTTAAATATTAACAGCTGAATTATTGGGCGGTTGAGTAATCAACGAGTAACCCCGAAGCACAATACACCCATGAATAAGCTAGCAGATGTAGGGGTCACTAACTAATAAGCACTATGCATAGTAAGAATACATAAAAATGAGCCATTAGCTCAGCTGGTAGAGCATCTGACTTTTAATCAGAGGGTCGGAGGTTCGAATCCTCCATGGCTCACCATATATAATAATAAAATATTAAAATATAGAACGTCGAAATAAAACAAGGTTTGTCAACTACTGACAACCTTGTTTTATTTGCATTTTGGGCATTTTTTTAACATAATAGATAGAGTAAATTAAGTATACTATAATGGTCTTGATACGATATAATTAAGTTAACTTTAAATTTTTTTAATAGAGATATAAAGGATGGTATAGTATGAGTTCTTCAAGAATACCTGGCTTTTATAATAAAAATGTGGAAGAGCGGAGAGAGTTATTAGCAAAACAGCACAAGATCTCTGATGAAGAATTAAATATATTAAATACAAAAGAAGCTTTACCAATTGGAACAGCAGATAAAATGATTGAAAATGTAATTGGGACTTTTCCTCTTCCTTTAGGATTAGGATTAAATTTCTTAATAAATGGGAAAGAGTATGTAGTACCGATGGCGATCGAGGAACCGTCAGTAGTCGCATCTGCGAGCTATATTGCAAAAATAGTCCGAGAGGCAGGTGGCTTCTCAACAGAATCTACAGATCGCGTTATGATCGGTCAAATCCAAGTGGTTGGTTGCTCAGATTTTCAAGCCGCAAAAGAAGTATTAATAAAAGAAAAGAAAAAGTTAGTTGATATAGCAAATGCTGCTCACCCAAGCATGAAAGCAAGAGGGGGAGGAGCGGAAGATATAGAAGTACGTATACTAAATGAAGAAGCAGCTTCAACATATGGGAAGATGCTTGTTTTACATGTATATATTAATACATGTGATGCAATGGGTGCTAATGTTATTAATACAATGGTAGAAGCACTAGCACCAACTGTTGAAGAACTTACGAATGGAAAAGTGTATTTACGAATATTATCCAACTATGCAGATCGTTGCTTAGCGAAAGCAACCTGTGTCATTCCACCAGAGTTACTTGAAAGTGACGGGTTTACTGGTGAAGAGGTTCGAGATGGAGTTGTGCATGCTTATGAATTTGCTGCATCTGATCCATATCGAGCCGTTACGCATAATAAAGGAATAATGAATGGAATTGATCCAATTGTAATTGCTACCGGAAATGATTGGCGGGCTGTTGAGGCGGGGGCACATGCTTATGCATCTCGCTTTGGCCATTATGGTTCGATGACAACTTGGGCTGTTGACGATGATGGGAATCTTGTAGGAGAGTTAGAACTCCCAATGTCAGTAGGAACTGTTGGGGGATCTATCGGAGTACATCCGATGTCAAAAGTGGCACATCGAATCATAAATGTTGATTCAGCGCAAGAATTAGCCCAGGTTGTTGTTGCTGTAGGATTGGCACAAAACTTAGGTGCTTTAAAGGCATTAGTGACAGATGGCATCCAAAAAGGGCATATGGCCTTACATTCACGCTCTGTTGCAATAGCAGCTGGAGCTACTGGGGAGATGATCGATATTATTGCTGAAAAATTAGTACAAGAAAAAGAAATCCGTGTTGGGAAAGCAAAAGAATTGGTGGAACAATATTCAAAATGAGTATAGAAAAAGTATCGACTACAGAAAAAACAGCTATAGGAATAGCTCATAGTAAGTTAATTCTAATTGGGGAACATGCAGTTGTACACGGGCAACCTGCTATCGCTATCCCTTTCCCACTAGTTGGGGTGGAATCAGTTATTGAACGAATATCAGGTCCAATTACCTTTGATAGTACGTTTTACCAAGGGCCAATGGATGCTGCTCCAATTACATTGGATGGAATTATAAATAGTATTGAAGCTACTTTAGACCACCTTCAATTACCCAAACGCAATTTATTGATACGTGTGAAATCATCGATTCCTCCAGGCAAAGGACTTGGTTCGAGTGCTTCTGTGGCAATTGCGATTATTCGCTCCTTATTTGCTTATGCGGAAGTTAGTTATACCGAGAAGGAACTTTTATATTTTGCGGATATCGCAGAAACATTCGCGCACGGATCACCAAGTGGAATCGATACATTGACCATTACTTCAGAGTCTCCAGTATGGTTTGAAAAAGAAAATCCAATTTCTTATATCAAACCGTCCTCCGATTTTCATTTTATTGTGGCTGATACTGGAAGAATAGGTGACACACGATCAGCCGTAGAGTCGGTTGCGCATTTGTTGAAAACCGCTCCAAGGAAAATTCATGCGAAGATAGAACGTATTGGTGAACTTACTCACCATGCTAAATATGCTTTAGAAAAGGCTGGAAGGAACTTCTTAGGTCAGGTATTAAATGAAGCACAAAAAGAGCTGGAATCGCTTGGAGTGAGCGATGCCGGACTAAATAAAATGATAAAATTTGCTCGCGAAGAAGGGGCAATAGGTGCTAAGTTAACAGGTGGTGGCAATGGTGGTTGTATCATTGCACTAGCCAAAAATGAAGTTCACTCAAGACAGCTAGCTGAGAAGCTAAAGAAATTCGGGGCACATGCTGTTTGGCCATTCGTATTAAGGAAGCAGGATTAGAAGAGGAGATTCAAATGAAAGCTACTGCAAAAGCACATACAAATATTGCTTTAATTAAATATTGGGGAAAACGAGATGAGAGCATTATACTACCTACCAACAACAGTCTTTCATTAACGTTAGATGGATTTTATACCCAAACGACAGTGGAATTTAAAGCCGAGCTAAAAGAGGATGTATTCTACCTGGATAACACGATCGTTACGGACGGACAATATAATCGGGTGACAAAGTTTCTTGACCTTATACGAGGGTATGCTCAAAAACACACATTGTTTGCTGAAATCCATTCGATAAATAAGGTACCAACAGCTGCTGGGTTTGCGTCATCCGCATCAGGATTCGCCGCACTAGCAGCTGCTGCTACAAAAGCACTTGACCTGAAGTTATCGGAGCATGAATTGTCTCGAATAACAAGGCAAGGTTCTGGTTCTGCATGCCGGTCTATATATGGGGGGTTTGCTGAATGGGAAAAGGGCATAAAGGAAGATGGTTCAGATTCCTATGCAATACCTATTGCTCCGAAAGATCATTGGGATATTCGAGTTGCAGCGGTTGTGTTATCTTCAAAAATGAAGAAGGTATCTAGTCGTGAAGGAATGAAACGAACCGTGGATACATCGCCGTTTTTCAAAAGCTGGGTGGATAGTATTCCAAGTGACTTAGATGCCATAAAACAGGGAATTAATGACCGCAATTTTGAGATGGTTGGTAAGATTGCAGAGGCAAATTGCTTAAAAATGCACGCAACAACATTGGGGGCTACCCCGCCTTTTACATATTGGCATGATACTACGGTGTCCGTAATGCAAACTGTAAAACAGTTGAGGGAGCATGGTGTTCCTGCGTATTTTACGATTGATGCGGGTCCGAATGTGAAGGTTCTTTATTTGCCTGAAAACGAAGAAAAAATAAAAAAAGCACTCCGTGAAATACCAGGTGTAACTGATGTCATTCTTAGTCGAGCTGGGCAAGGAGTGACCTACCTATAAGGGGGGAGCAATTTGCCAAACACAAAGTTGACGATAAAAGTTCCAGGGAAATTGATGATTGCAGGAGAATTTGCAGTTCTAGAACCCTATCAAAAGCTAGCTGTAATGGCTGTGGATCGATTTGTTTTTACAACCATTCAAAATAGTGAACAGAACTATTTATCATTAATGAACTTTCAAATGGACAAATTAAACTGGCGATATGATAGTATAAGGGAAAATGTCTTTATAGATACAGACGATAAACGAGTTGACTTTGTGGCTAATGCGATGTCTATTGCTTTAACATATTTGAAAGAATGTGGGATCTCTCCATCGAACTTTTCATTAACGATAAATAGTGAGTTGGATGAAGCAGGAGTTAAATATGGTCTTGGTTCGAGTGCCGCTGTTGTCACTTCTGCTATCGCTGCTATTTTAAACAAATATATGCCTGAGAATGTTTCCGAAGAGCTTATTTTTAAATTAGCAGCTATTACACACGCAACAACGCAAGGGAATGGTTCGGGAGCTGATGTTGCTGCCTCTAGTTATGGAGGAGTATTAGCGTATTCCTCGTTTCAGGCTGAATGGCTAAACCGTGAATTTCGTAATAGAGTATCGCTTAAGAATTTAATAGGAAGAGAGTGGAAATACTTATCTGTTCAACCATTGTTAATCCCTGAACAAGTGCATATTTGTGTAGGGTGGACAGGGAAGCCTGCTTCTACAAAAAAACTCGTAAATGAATTGCTAAAATTGAAAGTGGTAAATGCGATTGAATATGAGCTTTTTTTGAAGCGTAGTGAAGAAGCTGTTAACCTATTTTTAAATGGGATGAAAGAGACTGACACTTCTCTAATAATAGAAGGAATAAGGAGAAATCGTCGAGCTCTAGCAAAAGTCGGTAAGGAAGCTGATGTTGAGATTGAGACCCCGTTACTAACAAAGCTATGTGATATAGCCGAGTATTATAATGGGGCAGGGAAGCCCTCAGGTGCTGGTGGCGGGGATTGTGGAATTGCAATTATGCCCTCAGAGGAATCAGCAGATCGGGTGAAGAAGGCTTGGCAAAAAGCCGGAATTAAAGTTTTGGAATTAAATGTTCCTTCTAAAGGTGCAATATCTATATAATAGTTCAGTCAGATGATCATCCGAGATGGTCATCTGATTTTTTTTGCAGTTTTCTATGCTTTGTATATATATGCATTATTTTGTGCGGTTGAGTCGTTCCTATATTTTAGCTAGAATAAAGTAGATTGGTACCGTATACATAGGGCGATTTAATAGCGTATTCGGAATTATATTTGGAGGTGTAATGGAATGAATAAAAAGATTTCAATGATTGGAGTACCGATGGATTTAGGACAAAACCGTCGTGGTGTTGATATGGGTCCTAGCGCGATACGTTACGCAGGAGCCATTGAGAGGTTACAGGAGCTTAATTACGACATCCATGACTTGGGCGATATTTCCATTAATCGACCAGATCAAAAAATAAACTATAACGATGGAACGAATTTGAAAAATCTTCAACAAGTAATCGAGGCAAATGAAGAACTTGCTAAAATGGTAGACGAAGAAATAAATAAGAGTCGTTTTCCATTAATATTGGGTGGAGACCACAGTATTGCTATAGGTAGTCTAGCTGGTATTTCCAAGCATTATGAAAACCTTGGTGTAATTTGGTATGATGCCCATGGAGATCTCAACACAGGTGAAACATCCCCTTCTGGTAATATACATGGTATGCCGTTAGCGGTTAGTCTAGGAATAGGACATGAGAAATTAACGAATACATTTGGTTATGGTCAAAAAGTGAAACCAGAAAATATTGTGATTATAGGTGCGCGTTCACTTGACCCAGGTGAACGGGAGCTTATCCGAGAAAAGGGAATCAAGGTATTTACGATGCATGAGATAGACCGAAATGGCATGTCATATGTAATGGAACAGGCAATAAATTATTTGCAGAATCGTACAGATGGTGTACATCTTAGTCTAGATTTAGATGGACTGGATCCAACAGAAGCCCCTGGAGTAGGTACGCCGGTATTAGGTGGAATGACATATCGCGAAAGCCACTTAGCAATGGAAATGCTAGCTGATTCTGATATCTTAACTTCTGCCGAGTTTGTGGAAGTGAATCCAATTTTAGATGAGAAGAATAAGACAGCAAATATGGCAGTAGGTTTAATGGGGTCATTGTTTGGAGAAAAGTTAAAATAAAGGTTTAACTTTCGACATATTAGGGAAATAAAAAAGACAGTATCCTAAGAATTAAGATACTGTCTTTTTTACCCTATTAATATGTAATTTCATTGAAGTTAGATACAGTTATCCTACTTTTTTTTGGTACTCATTCAGTAGATCATCTAATCTTTTACTAGACTGGACAACTGCTTCAGAGGTTAAGCCATGTGAGATACTAAGTGCAATCATCTCTCTACGACATTTCTCAATTTTCTTTAGTAAGACATTCTCCACTTCCCATATCCTCCATCTTTATTGTATCCATTATCTAATAATATGTAAAAATACCCATTTTTGCAAGGTTAAAATATAAATTTTCTAACAAATCCATAAAATAGTAACATTTACCCATTTTGAAATAAAAAAACTTCCATTGTAATGAAACCTATTGTAGTATAGATTCGTAATATAAATACCGCATCATAGCGGAGGTACGAGAAAATGGATCTAATAATAAGAGATAAAATTAAACAGGTAAAAAAAGGGGACCAAACCGCCTATGAGGATGTAGTAATGTTCTTTCAGGATAAAATCTTTCAACATTGTTATCGAATGCTTGGGAATAAGCATGAGGCGGAAGATATTGCACAGGAGGCATTTATTCGAGCGTATGTAAATATCCATTCTTATGATGAGAATCGAAAGTTTTCAACATGGTTATATCGAATAGCTACAAATTTAACGATTGATCGTATTCGAAAACGAAAACCAGATTACTATCTTGATGCGGAAGTGAAAGGTACGGATGGATTAGATATGTATTCCCAATTAGCAACGAATGACAGGCTCCCGGAGGAAGAAGTTCAAGGAATGGAATTGCAAAATCAAATCGAAAGCGAGATTTTAAGTCTTCCACCTAAATACCGTAGTATAATTATGTTACGTTATTTGGAGGAGTTTTCCCTTCAGGAAATTAGTGACATCTTAGATATTCCACTTGGTACCGTTAAAACTAGAATCCATCGAGGAAGGGAAGCTTTACGTAAAAAGCTTCGCCACGTGTAAAGGGGTGATTCACTTGAATTGTGATAAAGAAGCGGTAAAATTAATGCACCAACATTTAGATGGAGACTTAACAAAAGAAGAAGAAATGCAGTTGAAAATTCATTTAGAAGGCTGCGATTCCTGTCAAAAGCATTTTCATGAATTGAAGCGATCCATCACATTACTAAAAAGTGTCGAACAAGTGAAGGCACCAGAAAATTTCACGAAAGATATTATGCAAAAACTTCCGACTGAAAAGAAGCAAGTTAAATATATGAGATGGTTTAAAATGCATCCTATAATTTCTGCAGCGGCAATCTTTTTTATCCTAATGTTTAGCGGTCTTTTTACTGCGTGGGAGCAAGATTCACAATTAACTGTCTCCAAGCAGGAAGGACTAATTATCGAAGGAGACACGGTAATTGTACCAGAAGGTGTTACCGTCAAAGACGATCTAGTTGTTAAAAACGGAAATCTAAAGATTGATGGTACTGTTGAAGGGGACGTAACGTTAATTAATGGAGAAATTATTGATGAGAAAGAAACAACCATAGATGGAGAAGTTTTGCTAGCTTCAGCTGGAGATATTAATGGGGAGTTTAAGGAAGTTGATCAACTATTTGACTGGATTTTATATCATCTGAATAATTTCTTTAAAAGCATCTTTTCATGGAGCGAATAAAAAACCTGGTTAATTGCCAGGTTTTTTGTTCAAGTTAAAAATATCAAGGTAATTATTCAATTACGGATTATCATGTTACAATGGATAATATGATATAATATATAGGGTTATTACTTAGAGACGGGAAGAATAAATACATGAATAAAAGGATGTGTGAACATGCTTGATGGGGGATTGAGTATATTAGACCTGTTAAAAATAGGTGTGGATATCGCTCTCATCTGGTATGTATTATATAAACTAATTATGCTAATAAGAGGTACTAAAGCGATTCAATTGCTTAAAGGCATAATCGTGATTCTCATCGTAAGAATTATTAGCATGGCACTGGGATTACAAACAATTGAATACATTACTAGAGAAGCTATTACATGGGGATTCCTAGTAATTGTAATCTTATTTCAACCAGAGCTTAGGAGAGCACTTGAAACATTAGGAAGAGGAAATCTATTCTCTCGAAGTACTAAATCGGAAGAAGAAGAGCTAGAAAAAATGATCACAGATATCGTTCAATCTTGTAATTATATGGGAAAGCGTAGAATTGGAGCTTTGATTACGATTGAACGTGATACTGGAATAGCGGATTATGCTGAAACAGGAATTTCTATTAATGGTAAATTGACGCATCAGTTGCTTACTAACATTTTTACTCCAAATACTCCGTTGCACGATGGGGCGGTAATAATTAAGGGAAATGAAATTACTGCAGCTGCTTGTTACTTGCCATTATCAGAAAGTCCTTTTATCTCTAAAGAACTAGGTACGAGGCACCGTGCTGCAATGGGGATTAGTGAAGTAACCGATGCATTAACCATTGTCGTATCTGAAGAAACTGGTAGTGTATCGTGCACAAAAAATGGTGAGTTAAGAAGAGAATTAACCTTGGATGACTTACGAAATTATTTACGCGAGAATTTATCACCTAATTTAAGAACCCCTGAAAGAAAACCTTTCAAGCGAAGGGGGAAGACAAATGGATAAATGGTTTAAGAGTAAATGGTTTGTCCGAGGAATCTCGTTAGTTTTTGCAATCATGTTATATGTATTTGTGGCGATGGAAGAAGCAGATGACCCCGATAATGATTTAACTTTCTGGCCAATTAGTTCAAAGTCTGAAGTTGTAGAAAATATTCCTGTTGAAATAAGGATTAATAGTGAAAAATTTGTTGTAAGTGGTGTTCCAGAGTTTGTGGATGTGACTTTGGAAGGGACTAGTACGAGTGTATTAGAGACTACGATTAGACAACGTGATTTCAAAGTGTATGTCGATTTACAAGGGTTTGGTGAAGGTGAACATACTGTAGATCTGAGGCATGAAGATATACCGACTGAATTAGAAGCATCGATTGATCCAAGTAGTATCGAAGTAATAATTGAAGAGCGTAGTACGGAAGAGTTCAATGTACAGGTTGATTTTGTTAATGAAGACCAGCTTCCAGAGGGGTATGAACTTGGTGAAATAGAAGTAAACCCTGGAACTGTAACGATAACTAGTTCTAAAAGCGTAATTGAGGAAATTCGTATTGTTAAAGTATATATTGATGTTGCTGGCTTAACGGAACCCGTTGAGGAACTGGAATTACCAGTAAATGTATATGATAGTCAGGGTAATGAATTACGCGTTCGAGTAGAACCGGAGCAAGTCTCTGTATCAGCTGAGATCGATAATCCAAGTAAATCGGTTTCGGTTAGTGTTCCCACAACTGGAACACTACCGGAAGGATATTCATTAGTATCAATGGAGCCAAATGTTGAGGAAGTTACTGTGTTTGCAACAAGTGAAAGATTGGCTGATATAGAAGAGGTTGAAACAGAAGCTATTGATCTATCTGAACTGACAGAGTCTGGTGTGGTAAATGTTGCCTTTGACCTACCAGAAGGAGTGCACATTCCAAATAGGCAACAGGTTGAGATTGATGTCCAATTAGAACAAACGAGATCAATAGAAGCCATCTCGATAGAAACGGATAATCTTGGTGATGGACAAGCCGTTTCATTTTTGGATCCTGAGAGCCAGGACACAAGTATAACGATAACGGGAAATGAACAAGATGTTAGAGAATTGAGTGCAGAAGATTTTCGGGTTTCAGTTGATTTGGCGGGACTTTCCGAAGGGGAACATCGTGTTCCAATCACCATTGATGGTCCCGAAGGTATAACCATAGAAAGTGAAATTGAGGAAGTTTTGATAGAAATAGTTGAAGAATAACAACAAAAAAAGCTCTCATAATGGTTAAATGGATACGAAGGAGAGGTACTTATGGGTAAATATTTCGGAACAGACGGAGTTAGGGGTGTAGCGAATAAAGACCTTACTCCCGAATTAGCTTTTAAACTTGGCCGGTTTGGAGGTTATGTTTTAACGAAAGAGACTACTAGACCAAGGATATTAGTTGGCCGTGATACAAGAATCTCAGGTAATATGTTGGAAGGTGCATTAGTTGCTGGATTGTTATCCATTGGAGCAGAAGTAATGCAACTTGGTGTTATTTCTACTCCAGGAGTAGCTTATTTAACAAAAGCAACCAGTTCACAAGCGGGTGTAATGATCTCTGCTTCACATAATCCTGTAGAAGATAATGGAATAAAGTTTTTTGGACCAGATGGGTTCAAATTATTAGACGAGCAAGAAAAAGAAATTGAAGAATTAATGGATGGTGAAGATAACTTACCGCGCCCTGTAGGTGGAGATGTAGGGGTAGTAAATGACTTCTTTGAAGCAGGACAGAAATACCTTTCCTTCCTAAAAGGATCGATTGATAATGATTTTGAAGGCTTACAAATTGCTTTGGATTGTGCACATGGAGCAACCTCTAGCTTAGCAACTCATTTATTTGCAGACCTAGAAGCGGATTTATTCACGATTGGATCTTCACCAGATGGTTTGAATATAAATGATGGAGTTGGATCAACTCATCCAGAAGGGCTACAACAGTTAGTACTTGAGAAGGAAGCAGATATAGGTCTTGCTTTTGATGGAGATGGTGATCGTTTAATCGCTGTTGACGAAAAAGGTAATATTGTTGATGGGGATCAAATCATGTTTATCTGTGCCAAATATATGAATGAAAAAGGATTCTTGCGCCATAATACCGTTGTTTCAACTGTGATGAGTAATATCGGATTCTATAAGGCACTAGAGCAAAATGGAATGCGTAGTGATAAAACAGCAGTTGGTGATCGCTATGTAATGGAAGAGATGCGAAAAGGTGGCTATAATTTAGGGGGAGAGCAATCAGGGCATATTATTTTCCTAGACTATAGTACAACTGGTGATGGAATGCTGTCCGCGCTTCAGCTTGTTAATGTTATGAAAGAAACAGGAAAGCCATTATCTGAGCTTGCTAGTGAAATGACTATTTTCCCACAAGTACTGAAAAATGTTAAAGTGGTAGATAAGCAAAAAGCGTTAACTGACTCACGAATTCTAAATGAAATAGATGCAGTTGAGCAACAGTTAGGTGATGAAGGTCGTGTCCTTGTACGTCCATCAGGAACAGAGCCTTTGGTTCGTGTTATGGTTGAAGCACCAACAAAAGAAGAATGTGAAAAGTACGTTGATCAAGTAGTACAGTTGATTGATGATTTATTAGGATTAAAAGAATAGTAAATGGAAATGAGATGCTCTCTGATTGAAAGAGGGCATCTTTTTTTCGGTTATTTTATTATTGTTGAAGCGGGGGAGATGTATTGTGCGACAATTAAACAATTGGTACTCTAGTATCCGGCTGATGGAGGAATCCTTAATCTTTCAGTGGAATAAAACAAGATACGTTTAGCCACGATGGGTTCAAATAGTGGAATGAGAATCCTTAGGCGGTATTTTGTCATATAACGGAACGACGATCCTCATCAAAATCGAAGTGGTTTCTCATTCCGCTATTTGGTCGAAATGATATGTCTGGAGCTTGGTTTTGGTCACTCATTCCTTTATTCACCTATTTCCAGCGCGAATTTCACTGATTTATGTCTAATAACGGAAAGAGGATCCTAATACTCCTTTGTTTTGGCGATATTTTATCATATAACGGAACGACGATCCTCATCTAAAATGAATGGAACCAATCTCCAAAATAAAGTTAAGTCATATTATATACATGGAACGCAACAAATAATGTGAGAAGAACTTTTAGGCATTCAGTATCCTCATTCTTAAGTTGGAAATAAAACCAGACCTAAGCCTATTATGGTATATTAAGTTGCAGAATATAATTAGTATATACCGTATAGATTTTAGTAATTTAAACTTTCTTACTATTAGTATATATGATTTTAAGATATACTATTATTATATGTTGAATTATTTAAATTTTACTAAAATCAAAAAAATAATAGGAGGCCAAAAATGATTAAGTTTCCAAAACCGACTGTTGAGCAGTTTTTCCGTACGTATGCAATAACGAATTTTTCCGTAAGTAGTGATGAAAATAGACTTGTATTCAGCTCCAATCTGAATGGTAAGATGAATTTATGGGCATTGGATTTACCAGATACATTTCCGTATTTGTTTGCTCATCACGATGAGTCAAATAGTTTTATTAAATTCGATCCTGACAATCGTTATGTAATAGCGGGATTTGATAAAGATGGGGATGAAAATCACCAAATTTATGCGATTCCAAGTGAAGGTGGACTTCCACAGCCATTGATCACTGGGGAGCCACAAGAGAAATATTTCTTGAGTCATTTGAGTGAAGATGGAAAGCGTATTTATTATATGACTTCCAAGGACAATCCGAGCTTTTTAAATGCGCGCGTACGTAACTTAGAGGATAACACAGATACTTTATTGAATGTCGGTGAGATTTCTCCAACAAACTTAGCAGCGGTTTCCGATAAAGAGGATGCATTTGTATTTTTACGATCCTTTGCTAATACATATGTCACTGGATTTGTAAAAATAGGTGATGATACGTTTAGTTTAACACCTGACCCAGAGAAAGTTCATGTAACATTCGAACCGGTATTTGTTGATGAAAAAACGATTTATTTTGTAACGGATTATGAAAGTGAATATAGTTATGTTGCAAAATATGAACTAGAAACAAAGAAATTCACTCCTGTTTTAGAAATCGAGAATGAAAGCGTGGAATCGCTGAAATGGGATAAAGCCAATAAATTATTCTATTTAACAACTGAAAATGGTGTACAAGATGATCTGTATCGTTATGATCTAGAAGCGAACAAATTAGAAAAGTTAACGAAACCAGTTGATGTGATTGAAAAGCTTCAAGTTACGAAATCAGGTAATGTTTATCTTTTAGGTAGAAGCGCAACAATTCCACACAATATTTTCAAAACGAGTGACGGTAAGGAATGGAATCAGTTAACCAATAATCGTGTGCTTGGTATAAGCCAAGAGGATATGGTGGAGCCAGAAGTTGTATCGTATAAATCTTTTGATGGGATGGAGATCGAGGCATTATTGTTTAAAGCTAAACCAGAGAATGATAATGGACATACAATTTTTTGGCCACATGGTGGTCCACAGGCCTCAGAGCGTAAATTTTTCCGCTCGATGTTCCAGTGCTTTTTAAATCGTGGATATACGATATTCGCACCTAACTTCCGTGGGTCTACAGGTTATGGTTCATCCTTTGTGAAGCTTGTAGAGCAAGATTGGGGAGAGGGACCTCGTCTTGATTGTGTTGCTGCGATAGAGTGGCTATTTGAAAATAATATCACCGATCGTGAGAAGTTATTCCTTGTTGGTGGAAGTTATGGTGGTTATATGGCTTTACTATTGCATGGTAGACATGCGGAATATTTTAAAGCAGTAGTCGATATATTTGGCCCATCTGACTTATTTACATTTGTAAATTCTGTTCCAGATCATTGGAAGCCTATTATGGATCGCTGGTTAGGGGACCCAGAGCGTGATAAGGAACGTTTTGTAAAGGATTCACCTGTTACTTACTTAGATGGTATGGTGAAGCCGATGCTCGTTATCCAAGGGGCAAAGGATCCACGTGTTGTTAAAGAAGAGTCTGATCAGATTGTTGAAAAACTAAAAAATGAGGGCCGTGACGTAGAGTATTTACTATTAGAGGATGAGGGTCATGGGTTCTCTAAAAAAGAAAATGAAATTAATGTTTATAACCGTATGTTAGAGTTTTTGGAGAAGCATCAAGGGTAACAATTTCAATAGAGGCGCATGGAGCATTCCATGTGCCTCTTACATCATAAAATAACCGTGAGAACATTATTTTGTTTTGAGCATACAATAAAAACATCACCCACAAAAAAAGATTGACCGATACATTGTAGATCGGTTAAAATATGGTGAACCCTAAACAGAATTTACCATTGTAAAGGGTGAAATTTTAGTTAAGGATAGAAAGGAGCATCGTGTGTTTTTTGTTTAAAAGCGCCAGGACTATTTTCCGTTCGGAAGAGAAAATAGTTGACGAGGAAGAAGGTTATCGAAGTTATCGGCGGGTGCCTTCCGATTGTACATCTCAATCGTTGGCTTTTTTCACTAAAACAATGAGGTAACTCGTTGCACAAAGGGAAAAAGCAAGATGTATCATACAATCACGAGAAAGGGGCAACATTCTGAGCCCCTATTCTACCATGAATATGAAGGTCGTTCGTTGCCCCCTTCTATAGAGGAGGAACAGCGATATGTGCGGAATTGTAGGCTATATCGGTCAAAATGATACAAAAGAAATTTTATTAAATGGATTAGAAAAATTAGAATATCGTGGATATGATTCAGCTGGGATAGCAATGTTAAATGAACATGGCTTAAATCTTTTTAAGGTCAAAGGACGTATTGCAACACTAAAGGAAAATGTTGATCAAGATGTTCATGCAACAATGGGGATTGGTCATACTCGTTGGGCAACACATGGAGAACCAAGTGAAAGTAATGCCCACCCTCACAAAAGTACATCTGAAAGATTTACGCTAGTTCATAATGGAGTTATTGAAAATTACCAAGACTTAAAGAGAGAGTATTTAGAAGGTATTAACTTTGTAAGTGAGACAGACACGGAGGTAATTGTTCAGCTTATTGAGAAGTTCTATGATAAGCATCAAGATACAGCTGAAGCTTTTCGTCAGGTGATGGGTCTTTTAAAAGGATCTTATGCAATTGCTTTGATTGATCAGGAAGACCAAGACACATTATATGTAGCAAAAAATAAAAGTCCGTTACTAGTTGGATTAGGTGATGGATTTAATGTAGTTGCTAGTGATGCCATGGCTACGCTAAAGGTTACCGATCAATATCTGGAAATTTATGATCAGGAAATCGTATTAGTCAGTCGTAACTTTGTAGAGGTTCAGAAGTTAGACGGAGCTGTTGTGGAACGGAAACCATATACTGCTCAAATTGATGCGAGTGATATTGAAAAGGGTACGTACCCACACTTTATGTTGAAAGAAATTGATGAGCAGCCAATTGTGATGCGTAAAATTATGAAGGAATATCAAAATGATAACAATGATTTAAAGCTTGATGCTACGATTCGTCAAGCGATGAAAGCTGCTGACCGTATTTATATAATTGCAGCTGGAACGAGTTATCACGCTGGCTTAGTAGGTAAAGAGTTTATTGAAAAACTAGCAAAAATCCCAGTTGAAGTTCATGTTGCAAGTGAATTTTCTTATAATATGCCATTACTATCTGAAAAACCACTATTTGTGTTTATTTCTCAAAGTGGAGAAACCGCAGATAGCCGCGCAGTTTTAGTTAAAATAAAGGAAATGGGACATCCGGCACTAACGATTACAAATGTGCCAGGATCTACTCTTTCTCGTGAAGCAGATTATACACTGCATTTACATGCAGGTCCTGAAATTGCAGTAGCATCGACAAAAGCATATACAGCGCAAATAGCTGTTTTAGCTATATTAGCAGTTGATACCGCTCGAGCTAAAGGGATTGAACTAGATTTTGATCCAATGCAAGAGTTGGCTATTGTTGCGAATGCAATGGAAGTATTAACAGCACAGAAAGAAACCATCGAACAAATAACTAGAAATTATCTAGCAACAACACGTAATGCATTCTTTATCGGACGTAGTACAGATTTCAATGTATCATTAGAAGGTGCATTAAAATTAAAAGAAATTTCCTATATCCAGGCGGAAGGATTTGCCGGAGGGGAATTGAAGCACGGTACGATTGCCTTGATTGAAAAAGGTACACCAGTTATCGCTTTAGCAACACAGGAAAATGTGAACTATTCCATTCGAGGTAATGTGCAGGAAGTAGTTGCTCGTGGGGCAAATGCAATGGTAATTAGTATGAAAGGCCTTGAACAAGATGATGATGCATTTGTATTACCGCAAGTGCATGAATTACTAACACCACTTGTAAGTGTTGTTCCTTTACAGTTATTAGCTTATTACGCTGCATTACATCGAGACTGTGATGTGGATAAACCAAGGAACTTAGCGAAGAGTGTAACGGTAGAATAATATTGATAATAGAAGTTTAAATATAAAACTCCTCGTATGGCAATCATTGCTGTACGGGGAGTTTTATATTGATATAGAATTCAAGCTTCTTGTCTAAATATAAATGACATTATTTCCTGAGTGCACTAAAATCCATACTCTTCTTCTTTAGCCTCACGAATTTTTGCGTAAGTCTCGGTGAGTACCGCGGTGTCTTCGACTAAGCGGTCAATTCGTAACTTCACATCATCATTTGTAATTTCCTTGCGATAGAAATCTCTTTCTTCGATAAATACGTATGTTTGAACAATTTGTGCTTTCATATAAGCTAAGATAGGCTTTAGTTGTTGTTCGGCAATCAAGTAATGTTTTGCAGAGCCAGCCGTAACAATGATGCTAACAACTTTATCTAAAAAAGCTTTTTCTGGAAGTAAGTCAAATATGTTTTTTAATGTAGCAGGAATAGAAGCTTGGAATATAGGAGTACCAATTACAATAGCATCTGCTTCCATAAGTGTTTGTGTTACATATTTGGTGTCTCCCTCGTAATCCAAATAATTACGACCATCACTAAACTGCACTTCATATTCTGCTAGGTCAATTAAAGTAACCTCAGCATCTGGATAATTATCAGAAAAGGTTTTTACGGTATAATCCATTGCCGTTTTCGTTTTGGAGCCAACAATGGAACCAGATAGTGCAACGATTTTCATGTTGATTTCCCCCTATTTTTTTGCCGTATATTTTTTAATGGCTGGTAAAATTTCTGTGCCGATAATTTCAATATTTTTTGCTACTTTTTCAAACGGCATTCCACCAAAATCAATCTGTGCAATATAACGTTGGTGTCCGTATTGCTCATGCTGATAAAGGATCTTCTCAATGATTTCTTGTGGAGTCCCTATATTCATGACATTGTGAGGATCGACGCCTTGAGCAAAGTGCTGTTTAGGAAAGCCGCGTCCATTCGTTCGTTTCATCCCTTCATTAATATGAGGGTACATGTCTCTTAATGCTTGTTGAGATGATTCAGCAGCATAGAAAAATCCTGCAGTTGCTACAGGTAATTCATCCGGATTATGCCCACCTTGTTGTGCTGCCTCGCGGTATGCATCAATTGTTCGTTTAAAAACAGAAACAGGTCCACCTAAATGGGCCATGAACATTGGAACGCCCGCATAACCAGCTTTTATTGCGCTTGCGGGTGTTCCACCGACTGCGCGCCAAATTGGTAAGAATCCATTTTTCGGGCGTGGTAATACTTTTGCATCTTTTAAGGGAGCACGGTAATGGCCACTCCAATTAACCACTTCTTCTTCATTTATTTTGCGGAGGAGGTCAAATTTTTCCTCGAAAAGCTCTTCATAGTCACGAATATCATACCCTAATAAATCGAACAGACCAACTCTAGATGCGCGTCCAGCAACAATTTCCGCACGACCATTCGAAATTAAATCAATGGTAGCGAAGTTCTCATATACACGTACGGGGTCCGAGGTACTAATAATTGTTGATGAACTAGCAATTTTAATATTTTTGGTAGCTTGTGCAATTGCGGAGAGAACAACAGCATGTGCTTGCGTTGCAAAGAATTCTTGATGGCTTTCTCCAACACTAAAAAAATCAATCCCTGCTTGATCAGCAAGTTTGGCTAGTTCAATGATCTCATTGATGCGTTGCTCAGCTGAAATACGGTCACCTGTGGTTGGATCGGGTAAATGGTCACCTAAAGTATAAAGGCCAAATTCTAATCCTTTTTTAGGGTCGATACGGTAATTTTCCATCTATATACTCAACCTTTCTTTATCATTATCTTCATTATATTTACTTGCTTCTAAAGAACTACTCTCCATGTTATTATAGATGATATCAATATCAATTATAAGTACGCACTTTAAAGTGTTATAGTATACAAAATGATACTATTGGGAGGTTAACATGAAAATAGAACCTGAATTATGTCGTGTAGAAGATGCACTAGGGATATTAGTAGGAAAATGGAAGCCGATTATTTTATTGCATTTATTAAAAGAAGGCACGCAGCGGTTTAGTGAACTCAAAAGAAGCTTGCCTGGAATCACACAAAAGATGCTTACGAAACAATTAAGAGAATTAGAAGATGAGGATATAATTGAGCGAGTTGTATATCCACAGGTACCCCCAAAAGTAGAATACTCTATTACCGACTATGGTAAAAGCTTGCAGCCTATTTTAGAGGCAATGCATGAATGGGGTAAAAAACATACACTGCATAAAAGGAATAAAAATAAACAACAAAGTTCGTAACAATAAATGTTCGACAAATTTTTGGGGGTGACAGGCACCAAATGGGTATATTTATAGGAAGGAATCGGTTGGTTGGTAGCGTGCAGGGATCGTTTTTGGTGGTTGGAGATGTGCTTTGTGACTGTTTACCAGATGATACGTATATTATTGGAAAACCGAACCTTGGTGAGACGATACCTGATTATATCATTCTTTCTCCAGCTTTCGGATTTCGGATAATTGAAGTGAAAGATATACATATTAATAATATTGAGTACATACACCCAAACGGGATGATCAAGGTGAAAGAAGAATTGATAAATCCATTTGGAAAGGTAAAGTCACATGCGGTTGCATGGAAAAATTACCTTCTAACCCATCATCGCGATATTGGATTGGGTGACCCTATTCGATATATAGGTTATGCAGTAGTTCATAAAGGTTTTACAAAGCTAGAGTTTGAATATGAATTTGGAAAAAAGCTCAGTAACTGGATTCCAGGAGATTTGGATAGCTATTATAAGTACCATTATTGTATTGATGAAATAGATAAAGGTTTTGATAAAATTCTAGCAAGATCAACAAGGTTTAAGAGTTATCCATTAAAGGAATTTCAAATAAAAGCTATACTTGATCATTTAATGTCCGACAACGTAACTTCAAATAGAGTTGTAGAAGCGAAAGCAGATGATGCTGAAGAGGATAATCAAGTAACCGAAACAAATAATACGCAGGGAAAATCTAATCGTAGCATGTTGAGTTGGCTAAAAAACGATATGGATAAAAAAGGGCTAATTGTATTTTTACTTGCAGCAATACTTATTAGTATCGTTTTTGCTATAACTAAGTTTTCAGGGAATATGCACTTTGGACAAACGAGTAAAGCCGAAACCGTAAGTAGTTTGGAAGTAAGTGAAAAACATAGCGATGAACGTGTTATTTTACCAGCAACCATTGAACAAATTGAATTTGATTCAGTGTCAGGTAATACATATTTAGTATTAACGGATGGAGACGGCTATTTAGAAGCGGTTATTCGTAACGAAACCTCCATTGATTTAGAGAAAGGAGAGTCTTATACATTTGAAGGATTTGTTCAGACCTCTACAGATAATGAATCAGGGTGGGAATTAAATATCGTACGTGTAGACTAATAAAGGAAAAAACTCTGATGTGTACTTAATTTACATCAGAGTTTTTCTTTTTAGGAATTGTTATACGTTTGGGAGATTTCTTTTTCTGCAATTACTTCATTGGCTGCCTCTAATTCTTTGTGTTCATTTACCGATTCACCTGTCATTTTATTCATTGAATCTAATGGGTAGTTTTCTTTTATGCCACCATGTACTTGGAATTCCCCATCTTGGTTAGCTTGTGTAGGCATCGTAAACGATTCTTTTTTGCTTTGCTTTTTCATTTTCTCACCTCAATTATAGGATTTGTTTTAGCGATGATCTTATGCTGAAATTTTGAGGGATAACAGCATTGCATTCGGAATAGAATAGTTGAAGGTGTTATAATAATAAGTAAAGAATCTTATAAGAAATCGTGTTGTTTTACAAGTAAGAAAGGGGAAGTCATCACGCTTACCGAGTTCTCATGTGGAGCCTTCTTGCTCGCAAAGAACGCAACAAAATTGGTGGGGATAGTTATTAAGAATGAAAAGGAGAGGACCCAAATGAAAAGTACATTCAAAAAAGGATTAGCTTTAGGCTTAGGATTAGCACTTACTACAAAGGAACAGGCTAGTAAAGTAGTTGATGAATTAGTCGAAAAAGGGGAATTAAGTAAACAAGAGTCAAAAGAGTTCTTTAATGAATTGCTTGAAAAGGGAAAAGAGACACAGAAGGAATTGGATCAAAAAATGAATGAAAAATTAAATCATTTATTAAATGAACTGGATTTACCTACAAAGGAAGAAGTACAGGAATTAAAGGAAAGGATTGCGGAATTAGAGAGTCAGCTCAAAAAAGAAGACTAATACGTATGTACAAGAAAAAGGCCCTATCATGAAGGGAGGGGATTTGGATCTTTGAGAAACAAATTCGCCATTTACAACGTTATCGTGATATCGTTATCGCATTCTCTCGTAATGGTTTTGGCTATATAGCCATGGAATTAGGACTACCAGATCTATTATCACTACCAAAACGTATATTTATGAAAGGACAAAAGGAAAGTCGGGTCAAAACAACCGGGGAAAGGCTACGTTTGTTTATGGAAGAGCTCGGACCTACGTTTATCAAGTTAGGTCAATTTGCAAGTACACGGTCGGATGTATTGTCCAAGGATATTATAATTGAGTTGGAAAAATTACAAGATCATGTTCCGCCATTTCCCTCCCAAGAAGCTAGAGATATTCTTCAGAAAGAGTTGGGTCATTCGATTGAAGAAGTTTTTTCTGACTTTCACGAAACCCCCTTAGCAGCAGCGTCTATTGGACAAGTACATTATGCTGTATTAAAATCTGGTGATCCAGTAGCTATTAAAATTCAACGCCCGAACATAGTTGCGAAAATTAAGACAGATTTGGAAATATTAAAGGATTTGGCATTACTAGCTGAGAAGCGCTTGGAATGGGCTTCGAGGTACCAAATCTTAGATATGATTGAGGAGTTTTCGAACTCACTAGTAGCGGAGTTGAATTACACAATTGAAGGACGTAGTATCGAGAGAATAGATACCAAATTTAATCATGATGAAACAATTTATATCCCGAAAGTGTATTGGGAGTATTCAACTCAAAAAGTCTTAACAATGGAGTTTATAAATGGGACGAAGCTCCATGATAAAGAACAGCTCAAACATAAAGGCTTAAACCCAACCTTACTGGCAAAACGTGTTGTTAATTCAATGTTTCAACAAATTTTTATTGATGGATTTTTCCATGGTGATCCACATCCAGGAAATTTATTGGCACTACCAGATGAAAGGATTGTCTTTATAGATTTTGGACTAACCGGAAGAGTTTCTTCTACCATGAAGAATGACTTGTCTTTGTTTGTGATTGCTCTTATGCAGGAAAATACGGACGGAATGATTAAGGCGATCCATCGAATGGGCATGGTACCTGAAGATGTAAACATGCAAGAGTTGAGACGGGATGTTGATCGGTTACGTGACAAATACTATGATGTTCCGCTGAGCGAAGTTAGCCTGGGGGAATCCGTTCACGATTTATTTTCTGTAGCCTATCATCATCAGATTCAAATTCCTTCTGATTTGACACTACTTGGGAAAACATTACTCTCTATTGAAGGCATGGTAGAAAAGCTCGATCCAGAATTAAGTATTATAAAGCTAGCGGAGCCATATGGACGTCAACTCTTAAAAGCAAGGTATCATCCGAAGAATGTTGCTAGGCATGTTATCAACGATATAACCGAGTTTGGAGATATGCTCTCTGGATTACCTGACACCGTACAAGATTTAAAATCAGTAATAAAAAAAGGGAAAGTGCGACTAGAAATCTCTATTCCTAAATTAGATGAGTCCTTAAAGAAACTTGATCGAATTAGTAATCGGTTATCGTTTAGTATTGTATTACTATCCTTTAGCATTATTATGACAGGGCTGATTATCGGCTCTGCACTAGTTAGCCAATCGACTCCTTTATGGGACATACCTGTAATCGAAATTGGCTTTATCATTGCCATTTTAATGTTTTTATGGATATTGTTTGCCATATTCCGATCGGGGAGATTTTAAGTGGGTAAGGTCATCGCGGATGACTTTACTCACTTATTTTAATTTAAGATAGAGAGTCTGGAATAACAAAAAAAGTTTTAATCTAAGGGGAATATCTCTTAGCGGAATTTGTTTGGATTTTTCTTTTGAAGCGTTGCTGCGCATGATGGATATAATGCGACGTAACATTTTGTTTCGAATTTCCATACTTATGGATGTAGTTTTAGAATACCCGCTACGGCAGAACGCTTCGCTTTCCGTGGATTGCCTAAGCCTATATATAAAGGAATGAGGAACCACTTCGTTATTGATGTGGATCGTGGTTCCGCTAAATCACAAAAATACCGCCCAAACTAGGTGTATGAGGATCCTCGTTCCTCTATTAGCCATAAATCAGTGTAAATTATACTAAATATAGGTGAATAAAGGAATGAGGATCCAAAACTATGCTCCAAATGAATGATATCGCCATTTAGCGGAATGAGGAACCACTTCGTTATTGATGAGGATCGAGGTTCCGCTAAATCACAAAAATACCGCCCAAACTAGGTGTATGAGGATCCTCATTCCTCTATCAGCCATAAATCAGTGTAAATTTTACTAAATATAGGTGAATAAAGGAACCACTTCGTTATTGATGAGGATCGTGGTTCCGCTAAATCACAAAAATAC
>NZ_FOHE01000034.1 GCF_900111445.1 Oceanobacillus limi
CCTCGGGCACGGCCTCAGCTTCCTCAGAAGCAAAAACCGCTTCTTCCGGGATCTTCGGACTCGTGCTGTTCCCGCAGGAGTCTACGCATTCTGTCTCCGCTGTTGAAGTGGTTCTTATTTTGCGAGAATATACAAAACTATGATTATTGATTGAATAATAATCAAAAAATATCAGCGGAGGAAATACATGGAGACTCCTGCGGGAACAGCGAAGATGATGAGACCCCACAGAGAGCGGTCTTTGCGATCGAGGAGGCTCAGCACGAGCCCGCGGAAAGCGTAATGTATTTCCGTAGCGGTTGTCGAAGAGCTAAACAATCGTCGTTAAAATTTTTAACTAAAGCTACAAGAAGTATGACGCATCATGCATCAAATGTTCATTAAGAAACCTAATTCCAATTTTAGAAAACAAATTGAATTAATTTTTAAAAAACTCGTCTATTTTTTTGGGACATGAATAGAATGACAGTAAATGGACAATCAAGGGGGATTATGAAGCGATGCAAAGTAAACAATTTGTTGCCTTAATGTATGGATGGATAGTAATACTTGGTTTAATATTAATTTCTAGCTTCTCATTAGCATTATTACTTCGATTTTCATCTTTTAATGAACCAGCGTTATCCTGGGTCACGTTAGTAATCGGATTAATTTCATTATTTCTAGGTGGACTCATTGCAGGAATGAAAGGAAAAGCAAAAGGATGGCTCATCGGCTTAATCGTTGGATTAGGATTTACTATTTTCACCTTTCTCGTTCAATACTTAGGATACCAACAATCATTTTCAGTGGAACAATCCATACATCATTTATTTTACACAGCAGCTGCTCTATTCGGTGGTATCATTGGAGTTAACAGTGTATCAGATGAAAATAGCAACGCATAACGTACAAAGAGGCTTACCACATATAGGTAAGCCTCTACATTTTATGAATCTGATTTTACTTCTCTAACTGCCGAACGGTCGTATGTAAGTTTCGTACCGTCACCTGCTTGTAGTACGATCGTGTTTTCATCTAGGGCATGAATCACACCATGAAATCCACCAATCGTTATTACAGAATCACCTTTTTGAAGATTTGCTTGCATTTGACTAACTTGCTTTTGACGTTTTTGCTGTGGACGGATAAGCAAGAAATAGAATATAACAAACATTAACACTAGCATAATAATCGGGCTAAAAGCATCCATCTATTTTCACCTCTCTCTTAAAAGTTTTTTGCATTCGGTTGATTTAATCCATACTGTTCAAAGAATGCTTCTCGAAAGTCCCCAAGTCGATCTTCACGAATCGCATTTCGGACTTGCTCCATTAATTTTAACAGAAAATATAAATTATGATAAGTAGTAAGTCTAAAACCAAACGTTTCATTACATTTTATTAGATGACGAATGTATGCACGTGTATAATTTTTACAAACATGACAGTCACAATTCTCATCGATAGGACTAAAATCTCTCGCATATTTAGCATTACGAACAACTAAACGACCATTAGATGTCATACATGTCCCATTTCGGGCTATTCTTGTTGGCAATACACAATCAAACATATCAATTCCACGAATTGCTCCATCAATAAGGGAATCAGGAGAGCCGACACCCATTAAATAACGAGGCTTATCTGTTGGCATTAGTGGGGTTGTGAAATCCAAGACTCTGTTCATAACATCCTTTGGTTCCCCAACAGAGAGTCCACCAACCGCATATCCAGGAAAGTCTAAGGAGACTAAGTCTTGTGCACTTTGCTTACGTAGATCTTCATATTCTCCACCTTGAATAATACCGAATAGCCCTTGTACATCTTTTCGTTCATGGGCAGCTAGACATCTTTCCGCCCAACGCGATGTTCTTTCAACAGATGCTTTCATATATTCCTTTGTGGCTGGATATGGCGGACATTCATCAAATGCCATCATGATATCAGATCCAAGCGCATTTTGGATTTGCATTGCTTTTTCCGGTGATAAAAATAGCTTTTCTCCATTTAAATGATTACGAAAGTGCACGCCTTCTTCTTTTATTTCACGCATATCACTTAAGCTAAATACTTGGAAACCACCGGAATCAGTTAAAATTGCACCGTCCCAATTCATAAATTTATGTAATCCGCCCGCTTCACGTATGATATCTTCCCCAGGACGTAACCATAAATGATACGTATTCGATAAAATGATATTAGCGTTCATTTCTTGTAATTCTTCCGGACTCATCGTTTTAACCGTTGCAAGTGTTCCAACTGGCATAAAGGTAGGCGTATCAAAACTACCGTGAGGTGTATGAACACGCCCCAATCTCGCACCAGTTTGTTTACACGTTTTAATAAATTCATATCTAATTGGTGTTGTCATATATCTCTTTCCTTTTTAAATTATTAGCATCGCATCTCCAAAACTAAAAAAGCGATACTTTTCTTGAACTGCTACTTTATAAGCCGATAATACGGTTTCTCTATCCACAAGTGCACTGACAAGCATGATTAACGTAGATTTCGGCAGGTGAAAATTGGTTATTAAACCATCAATTGCCCGAAACTGGTATGGTGGATAGATGAAGATATCTGTCCAGCCACTAGACGCGACAAACTTCCCGTCATTATCCCTTGCAATAGTCTCTAATGTACGTGTTGATGTTGTCCCAACCGAGATAATTCTTCCACCTGCTTCTTTTACATTAGTTAATGTTTTAGCCGTCTCTTCGGACATATGGTAAAATTCCGCATGCATTTCATGGTTGTCAATATCATCAACGCTGACCGGTCGGAAGGTACCTAATCCTACATGCAAAGTAATAAATGTGATGGTTACACCCATTTCCTTAATCTCATCTAGCAGTTCCTCTGTAAAATGCAAACCAGCTGTTGGTGCTGCTGCAGATCCTTCTTCCTTCGCATAAACGGTTTGATATCGTTCGCGTTCTGGTAATTGTTCTTTAATATATGGCGGAAGAGGCATTTCACCAAGTTGATCCAGCACTTCATAGAATATTCCTTCATAGGAAAATTCAAAAATGCGTCCACCATGGTCTTTTAATCCGACACAAGTTGCTCTTAATTTCCCATCTCCAAATACAATGGTTGTACCTTCTTTCACCTTTTTAGCAGGCTTCGTGAGCACCTCCCATGTATCCCTTTCTTGTTGATGCAAGAGCAATAATTCTATGTTTGCCCCCGTGTCTTCCTTCACACCATATAATCTTGCTGGTAATACCCTTGTATCGTTTAATACGAGGCAATCTCCTTTTTGTAAATACTGCTTTATATTTTTAAAGGAATCATGCGCTACATCTTTCGTATCCTTATTTAACACAAGTAACCTAGATGCGGTACGATCCTTCAGCGGTGTTTGTGCGATTAATTCTTCTGGTAAATTAAAATCAAAGTCCTCTATATTCATGTTGTAACCCCTATTCCCTATCTAAATCGTCCAATAATGAAAAAGATTAATGATAGTATAATACTAACGACAATCGATGTCATAATCGGAAAATGAAAGGTAAAATTTCCTTTTTTAAAACTAATATCACCTGGTAGCCTTCCAATAAATGTCCACAAAAGACCAATTATTAAAAAGATAATCCCAATCACAATGAATACCTTACCTAAATTCAATTCTTACCATCCACTTTCAATCCAAAGTGTTCGTATGCCTTCGTTGTTACTAATCTTCCCCGAGGAGTGCGCTGAATAAACCCAATTTGCAACAAATATGGTTCATAAACATCTTCAATTGTTTGTGATTCTTCGCCAATTGTCGCAGCAATCGTTTCTAATCCTACTGGTCCACCTTGAAATCCCTCGATAATCCCTTTTAATAATTTATGGTCGATATGATCCAAGCCAACATCATCTACTTGAAGCATTTTCAATGCAGATTCTGTTGTTTCCAGACTAATTTCTGATTCGCCTTTCACCTGGGAAATATCACGTATTCTTTTTAAGAGGCGATTAGCAATACGTGGTGTACCTCTAGAGCGTCTCGCTACTTCTAAAGCTGCTTCTTGAGAAATGGAAGTTTCGAAAATATCAGCTGTACGCTCTACGATTGAACATAAATCTTTTGTCTCATAGTACTCCAATCTACTTAAAACACCAAATCGGTCACGTAATGGTGCAGATAACAAGCCTGCTCTTGTTGTTGCACCAACTAATGTAAACGGAGGTAAATCTATTCGAACGGAGCGAGCGCTTGGTCCAGTTCCAATGACGATGTCAATAAAAAAGTCCTCCATTGCTGAGTACAACACTTCTTCAACGGAACGTGGTAAGCGATGCACCTCATCGATAAATAATACATCGCCAGGCTCTAAGGAAGAAAGTATTGCTGCCAAATCTCCAGCTCGATCAATTGCAGGTCCGGAAGTAGAGCGAAATTGTACGCCCATCTCATTAGCTATAATAGCTGCTAAAGTCGTTTTCCCTAACCCAGGAGGTCCATATAACAGAACATGATCTAATGGCTCTTCTCTCATTTTAGCTGCCTGGATAAATATGCTTAGATTTTCCTTTACTTTGGGTTGCCCGATATATTGGTTTAAGGTGATGGGGCGAAGACTTAGTTCAACAGTCGAATCTTCGGATTGTAATTCGCCTGTTACCATACGTTCATCCATTATCTTTTCCCCCTGTTATTTTTTCATTAATAATGCCAAAGCTTTTCGAATCACTTCATCTGTAGAAGTTTGCTCTTCTTTTTGAAGTACAGGTAGTATCGGTTTGATTTCTTTATCTGTGTAACCTAATGCCTTCAACGCTTCGTGTGCTTCTGTTAATTCTTTGCTTATTGTTCCGACATCTCGATGATCCTGTTCTAATTCAGAACCTAGCGCAACCATTGAAGTAAGTTTGCCCTTTAAATCCAGAATAATTTGTCTAGCTGTTTTTTTACCTACTCCAGGAAAACTCGTTAAGAACTTATCATCCTCTTGCTCAATCGCTCCAATAAATCCTTGAATATCAACACTTCCTAAGATAGCCAAGGCACCTTTTGGTCCAATTCCAGATACAGAAATTAGCTTTGTAAACAAGTACTTTTCATCCTCATTTTTAAAACCATATAAAACTTGTGCATCTTCGCGAACATAATGATATGTAAAGATTTGAAGCTCCTTGTGAAGTTTCGGTTGAAAATAAAAAGGATTTGGACATACGATTTCATAGCCAATCCCTTGTACATCTATTATTACCGCTTCCTCATTTATATTAGATACTATTCCTTTTATGTAAGCAATCATTTTTATCCCCCCACTAACCATTATCTATTCTAACATAATATAACAAGAAGGTTGAAAACAAAAGCGCAAGCGCCTTGGGTAGAGACATACGAGCGGCTGGACGCTTTTGTACATAAGCAATAAAAAAACTTCCATCCAGCTCGAATGGAAGTTAGAGTTATTCATTCCCCTTTAAATTATGATGGATATCTTGAACATCTTCACTGTCTTCAAGTGTATCAATCAACTTGTTTAGTTTATATTCTTCCTCTGGAGTGACTTGCTGGTAATTTTGAGGGATTAATGTCACTTCTTGGTCTTCTAATTCATACCCACTAGCTCGTAATTGCTCACTAACGGCTGCAAAATCATCTGGTGAGGTGAAGATTTCATAAGCTCCATCCTCATTGAGGATATCTTCCGCTCCAGCTTCTAAAGCATCTAACGCTAGGTCATCTTCGGAAAGTTGTCCTTCTTCGTCTAATATAAGGATATAACCTTTCCGATCAAACATGAAGGATACACTGCCATTCTCCCCTAAATTACCACCATTTTTCTTAAATGCATGCCGGATATCAGCAGCAGTACGGTTTCGGTTATCCGTTAATACATTAATAATGATAGCAACTCCTCCAGGTCCATACCCTTCATAGGTAATTTCCTCATAGGTCGCTCCATCTAATGTACCTGTGGCCTTCTTGATTGCTCGATCAATATTCTCATTAGGCATGTTATCTGCTTTTGCTTTATCAACAGCACTACGTAATGTAGCATTTGTTGTCGGATCTCCCCCACCTTGCTTTGCTGCTATATATATATCCTTAGCATGACGCATGAAAACTTTCCCTTTTTTTGCGTCTTGTGCATTCTTTCGTTTTTGAATGTTTTTCCATTTGGAATGTCCAGCCATATAAAAAGATCTCCTCTCAAGCAGTCTCTTTATATCATAACAAAGATACCTTGGCTTATGAAGTGTATATACACTTCAAGGACATTACTGATCTGTATTGAAAAAATCTTCTAAGAATTGATTAACATTTTCATTACTTATCTGATTTGCATTAATGTTTCTCATTCTATTCCAGTAAATATTGTCCGTATAAACAACAACGGTTTTATCTTGTACAAATCGTCTAACCTCGTGTTTTATTTGTTCAACTTCTGCATCAGTACCATCTAGAGATGTTTGTTCTGTGTGATTGTTAAGCATTACTGCCACAACTATACGGTCGTCTGTTGACGTTACCTGTGCCTGTTTTACAAAATTCAATTGTGACAAATGCTCGGAAATCTCGGTAGTTTGATCATTCGTATATCTGTCTTGGGTTCGATCATTCGTTTCTCCTGCATTTAATCCCTCTAACTCACTTTGAGGGTATCCCCCACGTTGACCGATAGATCGGTCCTCTCCAAGTCGATCCCCTTGTTGGTCGGGTGTTTCATAATGAATAGGTTGTAAATTATTTTGTTGATTATTTGCATGCCTACCCTCTTCTTGAGTTCCACACCCTGCTAACACAAGGGCACTGGCAGTATATATGATAAACTTTTTCATAGTAAAACCTCCCTTATACTTATTTTGTATAAGAGAGGTTTAATTACACTGGTAATTTTATGATCTTCTAAACTGAGGATGTGGATCTCTTTTATGTGCAGAATTTCTGTGCATTCGCTCAATAATCGCTTTATCCTCCTCTGGAATTGCTTCCCCTTTTAAATAGGCATCGATCTTGTTATAGGTTGTGCCCATTTCAGCCTCATCAGTTTGACCTTTCCAAAGATCAGCACTCGGCTTTTTATGAATAACTTCTTGTGGAACTCCTAATATTTTCGCTAATTCTCGTACCTCTCCTTTTGTAAAGTCAACTAGTGGCAAAATGTCTACACCGCCATCTCCATACTTCGTGAAATAACCCGTATACCATTCTGCTGCATTATCTGTACCAACAACTAAGTAATTATAATTCGTTGCTATTGTATATAGTGTACTCATTCGTAGCCTTGCTCGTAAATTTGCGTCTGCTAATTGGCCTTTTTCATCATTGAACTCATTACTCAAATTCTTTTTAATTTGTGAAAACATGACATCATGTGTTTCCGTTAAATCAATTGTCATCCCTTTTATCCCACAATTATCAATAACCTTTCTAGCATGTTCCATTCCTTCTGGGTCACTGTTTAACGGCATAATTACACCGAGTGAGTTATCTGGACATGCTCGTTGAATTAAATTAGCAACAACAGCAGAATCAATTCCACCACTTACACCAACTAATAACCCATCTACTCCCGTTTCCTCTACTTGCTTTTTTAACCAATTGACGATGTCTGTTACTACATTTTCCAACAAAATCGCTCCTTTATCTCTTCCAAAAAGCTATAATAGACTATTTTACCATTTTTACTGCTGTTTTCAAAAAATTTGTTCTCTTACTCCAACTTTCACTCAGTTCCTCTAGATAGGCTGAAATAGAAGATTCGGAACGGTGACGTCGGAGAAAATGGATCCATTCCCGCAGAACATCACTAGGAATTGAAAGGGATAAAATCCATGGTGATAACTCTTTTTCCCTTACCATCCTATAGGCCAATAATTTATCTATATCCCAGTTGATATAAGGTAAAAAACGTTGACCTAATTGAATAAAATCATATAATTGCGTTGTACAATACAGAAGATCGAAATCAATTAAGTATGTTTTGTCATTCTTTATGAAATTATGCGCAGCGACATCGCCATGCACCCATACTCCTTTCTCCTCTGCCTTTCGTTGTATCCTTTTCCACGGAAAATGAGATACTAGCTGGATTTGTCGTTCCGTTGTTTGAATAATATCCTTGTAGAGCCCTACATAACCAAACTTAGCAAATATATACTCTGTTTTTTTAAACATTTGCAAGCGATTATACCAACGTAAATAAAAAAGTTGTTTCTTTACATGACGATTTATATAAATAGCTGTTGCTGTTTCATGAAAAGCATGCAATGTATTAACTGCTTCTATTCGGTCTTCTGGGTTCTTATAATTGAGCTTTCTACCCGGAATATAAGGAGTAATCGTCCAATAAGAATTCTCATCAATTAAGAACTTGGATGAATTCGGAAATCGAACAAAAGGCGCAATCATGTTTCCGTTATTTCTCTTAAAAAACGACCACTGTTGATATACATTATTTTTATTGTGATGACTCTTTACGATAAACTTTTCGTTTGCTATCGTTTTAACAAGAAACACATTGGCTTTAATCGGGGATATTAACTTAAGATCCAAGCCACCTTCCCAATAAAAAAAAGAAGAGAGACGATCAAGTTTATTATCGTCTCTTCGATAAAAGTTACTCACTTGCTGATTCGTCCTCTTCTTGCCTAAATGAAGGGTATCCTGGAGGGGTTGGGTATGCTGGTTGATTAAAATCAGGAATCTGTGGATATTGCTGTGTTGGATACGGTGACATTGGTTGCGCTTGGAAAGGTGGTTGCATTTGATCAAAACCATATGGTGCTTGCATCGAACCCATCGCTTGAGCTGGCATAGGATTACTCCCTTTACAACCGCAATCATTTTTATGCATCGACTTCGGCATCATTTCTTGTTGCAACGGCATACTTTGTTGGATTGGAAATTCCGGGCTAGATGAGGATTCAAAATCTTGAAATTGCGGGCCTAGCACAGCCGGCTGGTGATGATACATTGGTTGATCGCATGGATGCATGATCGGTACGGGATAACAAGGGTGTGGAACTGGATAACATGGTACCATATGAATTGGTTGCTGGACCATTGGTTGTTGTACTGGTTGTTGTACTGGTTGCTGTATTGGCTGCTCTTTTGGCTGTTCTTTTTTTACAGGTTTCTCTTTTGGTTGCTCTGGCATTTTAGGTAAATGAATATCCTGTTGTATTTCTTGCTGCATAATCGGCATTTGCATCATTGGTTGCAACGGCATTTGCGGCATTTGCGGCATAGGCATTTCAGGCTTTACTTCTTTAGCTGGTTTCTCATCATCTTCTTTAATTACTGGAAATGGTTTTGGTGAAATATCTTTATATGGCTTTTCTGTTACTGGTTTTTGTTTTTCTTTTATTTGTTGTTCTTTCACTGGCGCTTCTTTCTTTACCGTTTTGGCACTTGTAGGTATCTTTACTTTCATACCCGGCATAATCATATCTGGACTTGATAATTGTGAATTAAGCTGTTTAACCTCTTCAAAATCCACCCCATATTGCTTTGCTATTTCCCACAGTGTATCTCCTTTTTGTACAATGTGAATCTTCAAGTTAATTCGAACTCCTTTCGTTTCTATAACTGGGCTAATTACTCTATACCAACATATGCAAGAAAACGAAAAAAGTTGAACAATAAAAAGATATAAAGCGAATCTTCCATCAGTGGTGTTTTTCCACTCCCCACTGATTATTAGTTGCACAAATCAGACATTTACTTTCCGTCCATCCTCCACTTAACCTCTTGGGTTTACCTCAATGTTTGAATTGGGGGCTAACGACGTACAGAACGTGCTAGTACCGATAATGCGACAGGACGTCACTTATTTCTATCTGCCAGTTAGATGCTGGAAAAAGAAAAATCCGAACGAATGCGAATTAAAAAATAAATTCTGCAACGTCGCTCAGATTTTTATACAGGTCCACATTATTCTCTATTACTAAACTCCTGAACTTAATAAAGTAACTTGTTCCACAAACTCCAACTGTTTTAATTGATGAATTAGCTGGTCTACTTTTTCATCTATTTGTGATATATCTAAGGACAAAGTTACATTCGCTTTTCCTTGTACAGGAATGGTTTGATGAATCGTTAATATGTTACATCCAGCTGCAGCTACAATCCGTAACAATTTGGATAAGGTACCTGTTCGATCTTCCAAATGAAAGAATAAAGTAATGATCTTTTCTTTAACCATCGCTTGAAAAGGAAAAACAGCATCCTTGTATTTGTAATAAGCACTGCGAGAAAGATTTACTTTTTGCGTTGCTTCATGAATCGTTTTTACCTTGCCCCGTTCTATTAACTGCTTCACTTCCATTGTCTTTTTAATCGATTCAGGTAAGACATCACTTCGAACCAAATAAAACTGTTCGTCCTCTTTCATGCTTTGCATCCCCAATCGTCATATTGCTACTCAACAAACTCAAATTCGAAATCCATCAAACGAATTGTATCTCCATCCTCTGCCCCTCTTTTTCTCAAGGCATCGTCTACGCCCATTGTACGTAATTGCCTTGCAAAACGTTGAATTGCTTCATCTCTAGCAAAGTCTGTCATTTTAAATAACTTTTCTATTTTTACACCTGAGAGTACATATGCCCCATCATCATCACGAGTGATTTCAAATCCTTTATCTTCTTTTTCATACTTATAAACTACTTTCTCTTCCGTTTCTTCCAATTTAGGAGCTACCTTTGGTATCGTGTCTAATAGGTCGGCTACAGCAAATAATATATCTCTTAGACCATCTTTTGTCAGTGCAGATATTGGATAGACAGGTGTATCTTTATCAAGTTGACTTTTAAATTTTTCCAAGTTTTCTTCCGCATCTGGCATATCCATTTTATTAGCTGCAATAATCTGTGGGCGAGTAATGAGTTTCGCATCGTATTCCTGTAATTCCTGATTTATCTTTTTATAATCTTCGAAGGGGTCTCTACCTTCTGTTCCAGCCATATCAATAACATGAATAATAACACGTGTACGTTCTACATGCCGCAAGAACTGATGGCCAAGTCCTACACCTTCGTGCGCTCCTTCAATTAGACCTGGCAGGTCAGCTAATACAAAACTACGTTGGTCACTAGTTTCTACCACACCTAAGTTAGGGGCCAAAGTAGTAAAGTGATAATCTGCAATTTTCGGTTTTGCAGCGCTAACTACGGATAAAAATGTTGATTTTCCAACACTCGGAAAGCCAACAAGTCCTACATCTGCAATTAATTTTAATTCAACTTTAATATTTCGCTCTTGACCAGGCTCACCATTTTCTGCAAAGTCTGGAGCAGGATTTCGCGGACTAGCAAACCGCGTGTTTCCACGCCCCCCTCTTCCACCTTTTACGATAATAGCTTCTTGTTCATGAGTTGTTAAATCTGCGATTACTTGGCTTGTGTCTTCATCGATTACGGTTGTCCCAGGTGGTACAGGTACAACTAACGGATCAGCATTTCTTCCATGCTGCGTTTTACTCATTCCATTCTCACCGCGTTTTGCCTTAAAATGGCGATTATAACGAAAATCCATTAGTGTATTTAATCCTTCATCAACTTTAAAGATAACATCTCCACCGTTACCTCCATCCCCACCAGCTGGACCACCTTTTGGAACATACTTTTCACGTCGATAAGCGACTAATCCATTACCACCATCGCCGGCTTTAACATATACACTGACTTGATCTACAAACATAACTTTCACCTCATCATTATAGAAACGAAACTCTACAGTTTATTTCGCTTCGTGTTGATTCCACTACTTCTATTTTCACTTCTATCATATTTTGTAATTTGGAACGAAACTTGTCTACATCTATACCATTACCCTGAATCGTATAGACTACCTCAAATTCATTACTTTGTTGTCCAGTTAAGACTTTAAGTGTCAGCTCGTATAACTCCAGTTCATCCCCTAAATCACAAATTGCTTCAGCTATAGATTCACTAACAGTTACAAGTTTTTGATCTTGAGAATGAATATCTAAATTATCAGTATGTATATCGTAAGCTAAACGAATATTGCTATTTACGGAATTAAATTGAATAAGCCAGACTGTAAAATAAGGCACATTTAAATTCATTAATTTGCGCTCATTTTGGAAGTCATTCAGGAGTGAATCCAATTTCTCATGTACCATATCGGTCTTCCCCATACTAAGATACCCTTGAATGATTTGCATATGATTCATCAGATCATGTCTTTGATGACGGAGCAATTCGACAACATCCTTAGTCTCCACATTTTCTCCCCCTATTATGATCAAAATTATAGCAAATATAGCTTTTACCTTCACTATAATCCTATTCAAATATGTAAATGAAGTAAATTTTTCTGTTTAAAAAACTCCAACCGTAATAATGGTTGGAGTTTGTAATTATGAGTTATACAAATTATGCTTCTTGTGCAACTGGATAAACACTAACTTTTTTGCGGTCACGACCATAGCGTTCAAATTTTACAACACCATCGATTTTAGCAAAAAGAGTGTCATCTCCTCCACGGCCTACGTTTTCTCCTGGGTAGATTTTTGTACCGCGTTGACGATAAAGAATTGACCCACCAGAAACCATTTGCCCGTCAGCACGCTTAGCACCTAAGCGTTTGGACTCAGAATCACGACCGTTTTTTGTACTACCTTGACCTTTTTTCGTTGCGAAAAATTGTAAATCTAGACGTAGCATCTTGGCTGCACCTCCTTATTTTGAATGAATTTTGATGAACTGACTATATTCACGTTCGATTGTTTCCAATGATATAATCATTCCCTCAAGCAAAGTCTGTGTTTTTTCCATTATCTCTTGACTTAAAGAGTGTGGAAATTGAACACGTAGGTATCCACCTTCTTCGCCTTGCTCGATTTCAGGATGAATATCACATAATGCAATAACTGCATTCACTGCACCAAATGAAACAGCGGAAACACCTGCACAGACTAAATCATAGCCATACGGACCACTATCTGCATGTCCAGAGAGTTCAAATTCTGTTATTTGATTATTCTTTCTTGATACAGTTACATTGATCATGTGATAAATTCCTTATTGATTAATTTTTTCAATTACTAATTTTGTATAAGGTTGACGATGACCTTGTTTACGATGGTAGTTCTTTTTAGGTTTGTATTTGAATACAGTTACCTTTTTCTGACGACCATGCTTTTCTACTTTAGCAGTAACAGTTGCTCCTTCAACATATGGAGAACCAACTTTCACATCATCTCCACCCACAAAAAGAACTTTATCAAATGTAACCGTTTCGTCCGCATCTGCAGTCACTTTTTCTACGTAGATTTCTTGGCCTTCTTCTACCTTAACTTGTTTGCCACCTGTTTCGATAATTGCGTACATAACTTGCACCTCCTTAATTAACTCAGACTCGCCATGCAGGTACTCACTAAATGAGTTTAATAACCTGATCTGTGCGGTTGTAGCACGGGTGCTACGATGAATAACATATTGATGTTATCATGTCTTCTATCAAATTGTCAAGCACACAACAAAACACTTATATTCTTATCGCTAAGTCACCAATTGTAGAAGCGTATTGTTTCTCGTGGAAATAATAATGTAAACAATCGCTTTCATCAATGCTTACTCGTTTTTCTCCCGGTAGCATAATGTAGATCGCATGTTTTTTATCACGCTTAAATTGGGTAAACACTTCCTTTAAAGGCAAGTGGTGTGGTACAACAATCGCACGAACACCATTTAGTGTTGAATCCCCCTCATATCGTTGTAACAAGAAGCGCATGAAAACATAGTATCGGTGCTTCCATTCCTTTCTATTTTCCAAAAATAAAAATATCATTATTAAAAACATACTTAAGGTAAATGAGTACACAACTAGCTGGCCGATGACAATGACAACACTTAGGATCATAGATAAAATAATCATAGCATCATAAGCTTTTCGGTATGGCAGATATAATGATAATAAGAGGAATAGTAGTTTTCCACCGTCTAGCGGCCAAATTGGTAATAGATTAAACAATAGGATAACGAAATTATAAAACAAAATTAGCTCACTGAGGGATGCCGGAATGATTTGAAAGTTCGATAATAATACCACCGTCAAATAAATAAGAATATGTTGAAATGGTCCAGCAATTGTTACAAGCATTTCTTCATATGTCGGTCTATTTCCATGTTCATCCGTTTTCATCGTTCCACCGAAAATCCAAAGTACAATATGCCGAATCCGCCACCCAAAAAATTTAGCTACTGAATAATGACCTAATTCATGCAATAATACAATGGATAAAATAATCATTAATTCCACAAACGTACCTGTTAAAAATGCAATCACGATAAATATTAAAAGAATTGGATGTATGTGAACTGGAGGTAGATTCTTAAGGATTGTCGTCAACTTTTATCACCTGAACTGGATCAATGTATTCGTTGTCTTTTTCAATTGAGAAGTATACGGTCTCACCTTCATTTGTTGGAGAGAATTGTCCAATTCTTTGATTTGCTGCAATGTACTGATATAAATGTACATCAATGTCACTTAAAAAACCATATGTGGACTTACTTCCATCCACGTGTTGAATGACTACCGTTTTATCTGTAACACGATCATTTCCTGAGAAAATGACGATCCCTTCTCTGAGTGCCGATACATTAGAAGTTCCATCTGGTGAAATCATAATTCCTTTTCCATTTGCTTGAAAGGTCTCAGTTACACTTCCACTAACAGGATATGCTAATGCTTGATTGTTATCATTGGATACCTGTTGAGAGGGTGAAAACGCTAGCGGTGTTCCAAACGAGTCTTGGTACCATTTGTACACATTCGCAAACGGAAATTCTTCTGTTAATGCATTGCTTGTCCAATCTTTAGGCTTAACGAGTACATCAGCGTCTGATTCCCATAATAAGGCTACACCAAAAAATAACATCGCCGATAAGATTCCTTTTAGTACAAATCCAGATATAAAGTTACTTCTTTGTTTGGTTCCTCCTTCAGATTCAAAAAAGCTTGGATAATATCCATGTTTCTCCTCATCTTGGGGAAGAGGCATTATTTGTTTGGTCGAGATGTCTTTTGAATTTGAAGTAATACCGCGTTTCTTTTTTCGTTCACTAATTGATTTTCGTACTTGTTTAACCCCGTTATTCATATCCCTATCATTCCTTCTTCTTCTTTTGTACAAGTGTATGAAAGGAATTTTAAAGATATGATATAAGCCGAAGATTCCCACTGTAAAAAGATAGATAATGGATAGGAAATAACGATACTAAAGACGAACAACTCCAGATAGGAAGTATCAAATATTCCTTTTCAATGTCGAATCTTTCTAATTCGTAGTTGATGTATGATGCGTCATACTTCTTGTAGCTTTAGTTAAAAATTTTAACGACGATTGTTTAGCGCTTCGACAACCGCTACGGAAATACATTACGCTTTCCGCGGGCTCGTGCTGAGCCTCCTCGATCGCAAAGACCGCTCTCTGTGGGGTCTCAACATCTTCGCTGTTCCCGCAGGAGTCTCCATGTATTTCCTCCGCTGATATTTTTTGATTATTATTCAATCAATAATCATAGTTTTGTATATTCTCGCAAAATAAGAACCACTTCAACAGCGGAGGCAGAATGCGTAGACTCCTGCGGGAACAGCACGAGTCCGAAGA
>NZ_FOHE01000036.1 GCF_900111445.1 Oceanobacillus limi
TTAATCGAAAACGATGGCCGCGTTATAACCAAGGATGCTGACGGTAACTTTATGGAGTTTATCATTCGAATTATTGAGGATATGGACGACATCAACGGCACATTCAAGATTATTGAAGCTGAAGGTGGAGAGTATGAACTCATTGACGAATTTCTAACTGAGTATGTTCAAGCAAGCGTTGATCTGTCAACAGCTCTTTCTGCAGTATTACAGGGAACACGTATTGAAGTCGGCGAAGTAGAATATATGGGTGAAAAGCCCGTATCACTGAAAAACATGTCTGTAAAGCAGGCGGTGTATGAATTACTTAACATCTTTGGGGCAGAACGTAGGTTTAGAGTTGATGTAAAGGGTAATCGTGTTACAAGACGTTATTTAGATGCTGTTAGAAAACGAGGTGTTAATACAGGTAAGCGTTGGGAAGATGGCAAGGACATCATCTCAACGAATCGCATTATTGACTCTACTACTGTTAAAACTGCTTTATATGGTCGTGGGGCAAGTGGTGAAAATGACAGCCCAAGATTAACATTTGCAGATGTTGAATGGTCTAAAGCTAACGGTGATCCAGTTGATAAACCTCTAGGTCAAACATGGGTAGGTGATCCTGATGCTTTAGTTAAATGGGGGTATCAACAAGGTACACGTCATAAGTTTGGATTCTATGACGGCCAAGAAGAAGACCCTGCCGAATTGCTCTTAAATACTTGGAACAGACTCCAGGAGATTACTAAGTCCAATGATACTTATGATATTAACGTGCTTCAACTGGCGGAGATATTAGATTTACCTCATGAAACAGTTCGCCTAGGAGATACAACCTATGCAGTCAATCGGCGGATTTATCCAGCTGTAGAGGCAGAAACTTCCGTTATAGAGTATAGACATAATCTAAATGATCGTAAACTTTCTGAAGCAACACTTGGTAAATTCCGTGCAAGGTATGATTTATCTCAGCGATTTGATAATGTTGAGCAGATCGTGAATGATCGACAGGGGAACTGGGATAAGAAACCAACCAAGCAAGATCTATTAAGTGAAGCGCAAAAGGCTATTGACGAAGCACAAGAGCGTATCGACGCAGCAAAGGAAGAATTAGAACAAAGTAAGATAGATCTAGAAGATGCTGAAAATCTCATCCAAGATACAATCGACAACCCACAGGATTATAGTGGTAATTTTGAGGGCGTTGTCGCAATGGATAGCGCAGTACTACGAGGTACGTTAACAGCCCAAAATGCAACAATTACCGGTACGTTACTCGGCGCTAATGCAACCTTTGTTAATTTGACTGTAGAGGATATTACGGCAATAGGAGGTTCTTTTCAGGACGTAACTATTACTGGAACGCTAAACAGTGTTGACGGTACGTTCGTTGGGGACTTAGTTGGGGCACGAATTACTTCTAATAGCACAATCGATGTAACAACGGATTTGCGAGTTGGTGATCAAATACACGTAGGTCAAGAGGGTACTTCAAGACAAAGAGGGTTGTTTTTTGGAACCACTACCGCAAATGGAGGAGTGTTTGTTGAACCAGGAGATAGCAATGTATACGTATCAGCAGGAGGATCAGGGGACGTTGTATTAGATACGGTTTATGCTTATATCGGAAGCGATCACTTCAATAATCGAATTGTTACACGAGGTTATTTAGAGGATAACCAATATTATCATAGTGGGGACTCTCCTAGTTTCTATGATACATCCACAACCTACTTATCGTTAGGTGGAGCATTCCGGTATAGTGGAGGATATTTTGACGCTCCAAACGGAAGTGTAACCATTTCACAAAATAGAGTGGCAGCTAACATAATCGAACAATTATCAAGCAGTCAGTTTAAAAAGAATATACAAATGTGGGAAGAAAACGCTACTGATATGATTGCCTCAACTCCAATGAAGCAGTATCAATATAATAATGAGCTAGATGAGGAATTCCCACATGTAGGTATTATAGTTGAGGATGCACCTGCTTGGGTTGTCGGTTTAACTGGTGAGGGCGTAGAGCCGTATAAAATGGCTGCTCTTGCATGGAAAGCAATACAAGAACTAAATGAACGCTTGAGGATGGTGGAAAATCGTGAAGATTAATATTATATCCGTTAACTTTAGATACGACCGAGAAAATAATTTAAAAGATGTCATTGTACCTTTCAATTGCGTAGACGAGCATTTCGATAACCTTTCAGGTGGATACACATTAACTGCTGAAGAGTATGAAGGAAATAAAAGTAATGAAAGCTTAACAGCCATTGCTGAAGAAAAACTAAGGGATAGTTTGGGGGTAACTTCATGAATGCACCAAAATTAGAAGCGAGCGAGGTCATAGATGAATTAACGCACCGTATGGCCTTACTTGAAAAAGAAAATGCTATGTTGGCCGTGCAACTAAGGGGGATGCAAGAGAAAAACAGAAAGTACAAAGACCTTGTAGATGCGTATGAGAATAAGGAAAAGGTAGAAAACGCTACAGAGTAAGCGTATTTTTTATGACCAATATTAGGAGGTTTATTATGGAGAAATTGATCACATCTGCAGACAAGTTTTTTGCAGCTATAAGCGGAGCATTTTTAGTTCCGACATTTGAATATCTATATGGAGAAGGTGATGTAGTGAAGTATTTAATGACAGCCCTTCTCTTTTTTGTTGTCATGGATTGGATTTCAGGGACGAGGGCATCTAAGAAGGATAAAACATATGCAAGCAAGTACGGGATAGATGGAGTCTTCCGTACTTTTTTTATTTTACTTTTACCTGCAGGCGGTCACCTATTAGATATGGCGTTTGGATTACCAGGAGTGTTCTTTGGTATTTTGTCAATCGGAATTCTGTATCACGTCATTCAATCTATGACAGCTAATTCTATTCGTGCTGGTTGGGGTGAATGGGTACCTGAAGCGATACTTACTAAGCTATCAAATTGGGTTAAAGAAGAATTAGAATCCAAGATTGCTAGGTCAAATATCAGAAAGACCGATAAAGGAGGTGATAAATAATGCCTAGTTTAATTATTGATGCAGGTCATGGAGGTTCTGATAACGGTGCTAGTGGATTTGGGGTTAAAGAAAAGGATTGGACTCTTAAAATCTCCAAATATCAATTCAACAGACTAAAAGAATTAGGTGCTGATGTTCATATGACTCGCACCAATGACAAAACAATCGATAGTACACCTAGAGCTAACCTAATTAAAAATAAGTACGACTATTGCATGAGTAATCATTTCAACGCATTTGATGGTAAAGCAAGAGGCATAGAAACAATCCATTCAATCTATGCCAATGATGACATTGCTACCCAATTGGCTGATACTATTAAAAACGCCAGCGGTCTTCCATTACGCAGAGTGTTTAGTCGTAGAGGCAAGAGCGGAGATTACTACTATATGCATCGTCTAACTGGTAGCACTCAAACAACAATTGTAGAGTATGGCTTTATCGATAACAAAGCGGATCATAATTTCTATAAAAATGAAGATTATTTTTATAAAGTTGCTGAAGCAGTAGTTAAAGAATGGTGCTCTATATTAGGGATTGCCTATAACACGCCTAAAAAGGAAGGGGAATTAACCGTGGATCAATATAAAGAATTGAAGAAAGAAATTGCAGCACTGAAGAAAGAATTAGATAAAAAGCCAAATAAACCGTCTGATTCTAACGAGCCAAGTCCAACACACGCTAAAGCATGGGAACGCGCAAAGGAAAAAGGTTTATTAAATGGTGAAAGACCGCATCATCCATTAACACGGGAACAGTTTGCCACTATTGAAGATAGAAAAGCGAAGAAATAACATAGTAATAAAATAATCTTAATAAAATACTTTGGATAATAATAGTTTTTAAAAGCCCCGGCTGCGGAATAAAATGTACCCTATAGAGAAGACACTTTAAAAAAGACTCTCTATAGGGTCTTTTTGTGTATAATTAGAAAAAATAGAGAAAATGGGGAAATTTAATATGAGTAATAAGGTCTTTACAGATAAAGAGATTAAGTTGTTATCAAAAAACAAATATGTACGATCTGTTAGTCAAAAGGGAATTACCTATAGTGAAGAATTTAAACAGATATTTATTGTTGAAAATGAAAAGGGGAAATTCCCTTCACAGATATTTAAAGAATATGGATTTGATCTTGATGTTTTAGGAAAGGATCGTATTCAATCATCAGCCAAAAGGTGGCGTAAAGCATACAAAAAAAGTGGCGTGAGTGACCTTGAAGATACTAGAAAACATAACTCAGGAAGACCAAGCGAAAAAGAGCTCTCTCTAGAGGAGAAGTATAAACGATTAGAAGCTCAAAATAACTTATTAAAAGCAGAAAATGAGCTACTAAAAAAGCTCGAAATGATGGAAAGGAGGATGAAGAAAAAGAAAAAAGTTAGCTGCTGAACAAAAGTTTCTACTCATTAAATCTATTATTACAAAGTACAAATTAAAGAATATGGTTCGCTATTTATGTACAGTGACTGGTGTATCACGTTCTGGATACTATAATTATTTCTCGACGAAGTCACAAGAAAGAAGAAAACAACGAGATAAGCGAGACGAGAATCTTAAAGAAATGGTACTAAAAGCTTTTCATTTCAAGAAGAGAAAGAAAGGTGCACGTCAAATCAAAATGGTGTTGCAGAACCAGTTTAACATCATTTATAACTTAAAACGTATACGAAGAATCATGAAAAAGTATGGGATTGTTTGCCTTCTCCGAAAAGCAAATCCATACAGAAGGATGGCTAAAGCAACAAAAGAACATAGAACATTACCTAACTTGTTAAACCGGCAATTTAAACAGAACATTCCAGGAAAAGTATTACTTACAGATATTACTTATTTATTTTATGGAAAGGGTAAGAAAGTCTATTTGTCCACGATTAAAGATGGATCAACCAATGAAATATTAGCATATAACGTCTCTGATCGTATCACTTTAGATATCGCAACAGACACGCTTTTAAAGTTGAAAAAAAATAGAAGAGTAAAGTTAGCTGACGGAGCCTTCATCCATTCAGATCAAGGGTTTCATTATACAAATCCACTCTTTCAAAAGATGGTTAAGAAATATGGGTTAGGACAATCCATGTCAAGACGAGGAAATTGTTGGGATAACGCCCCACAAGAATCATTTTTTGGGCATTTCAAAGATGAAGCATATATTAAGCCTTGTGAATCACTAGATGAACTAAAGCGTGAAATTAAGAGTTATATGACTTATTACAACAACTACAGATACCAGTGGAATTTAAAAAAGATGACCCCTGTACAATACAGGAATCATCTTTCCAGTGTAGCATAGTCTTTTTTTAAAAAGTCCTTTACAAAGGGTACACTTTAGAAACAGTTGAGGCTTTTTAATTTCATCTCCAAAAACTTCCTTAAAAATTAACTTCCACATTATTAATTTATTCCATTTTCATTTCAAAAATGTTACAATTTGATTACAAGTAATGCGTTCACGTAACATTTTCTTTCAATTAGTTTCATTTAGTGTTAATATGTACGAGAAATCAGATTAATATTCTGAAAATATTAAAAAGACTAATCAATTATAGTTGATTAAATTCTCAGGTGGATTTTATGTGTCAATCATCACAATTCTACATATGTAAATAAAGGGAGATCCTATGGGCTATGATGTTGTAATAAATGGATTTCATGGTACGAATGATACTGCTGCGAGTAATATTTTCGAAACTAAGAAATATGAATTTAGTAAGAGGGAAGATCATTGGTTGGGTCAAGGAGTATATTTTTTTAGAGACGACCCTGAGCAAGCGATGAGTTGGGCTCTACAACAAGTAAAAAACGGAGAAAAAGCAGTAGTGCTTAGCACAAATATTAATGTTGGTTCTCACTCATTCTTAAATTTAAATACAAGAGCAGGAATTCTAATGTTTAAAGGGCTAATAAAAGAAATTAGTCAGGAAATTAGTGATTATAGTATAAAAGTAAGCACGGATACCGATGATATAGAGTATAGTAATCACAAATTCAGATGTTTTATAATGGATCTATTACCCGATTATATAAAGGTAATACAAAAAAACTTTAAATTAAATCATCAACCAAAAATGGTTTCGGAAAATCCTATAATGGAAAAATCCGATATAGAGATGTATAGTGTCCAAGTGTGTGTAAGGGATTGCGGCACTATTAACAAAGAATCTATAAAGATATTCTCAAGACGGCATAAATCTCAAGTGAATTTTAAAATCAGGAAGAGAACAAAAAGAAATAAACGTCATCTCAATATTGATTAATATTAAATATATATTAGAAAGAGTGGTTTAAATGAATAACAAAATCACTAAAGAAAAGGTCTATGAAGTGGCTAAACGTTATGGTTTAGATGTTGAAATAAGTCAATCCCCCGGATTATATGTTAATGATGAAAAAGTTGAATTAGACACACTTTTTGTTGATTATTATCAGCATAATTCTGCAGATAATAAAATTGAAATTTCTATTAACGTTACAGTTAATAAAGAAAAGAGTAAAATTAAATTTAAACACGTAACAAATGATTTTGTTACTGATGGATTTGGAGCTGCATAATATGAACTCAACTCTATCATTCAATCAATACGATGTAATAGAAACAGTCTACAAGTTTAATCCGACAATTGATTTAGAATCTGAGAATGTATCTCCTGATCTATCTCTAAGGATAAATTATTTTGATGAAACCCGACAAAAAGCAGTTTTATTTTTTGAAATTGAATTGGGAGATGAACAATTAAAGGGAAATTCCTTTTATGTTAGAGCAGTTATAGCAGGAATATTTTCTATAAAAACAGAAGATGAAGATGAAGATGAATTATCCGATGATTTTATTGATCATATGTACAAAAAAAATGCATTAGCGATTCTGTATCCTTATATGAGATCCTTAGTTTCAGATTTAAGTTCTAAAGGTAGTGAAAGTCCTATTATTCTACCTCCAATAAATATTGGTGCATTGGTAGATAAAAAGGATCTAGCTATAGAAGAATACAGCATGCAAGAAAGCTAACCCTAAAATAGAGGGTGAGCTTTTTTACATTTTTAATCCTGCTATTTTGGCAAGATTGAGGAACAAAAGCGGACATCAATGATGGTGCCTGAACAGTAGAAATGCTAACTAAAAAGCCCCTCGAATGAGAGGCTTATTTTTATTACTTAAACAATTTTTTCATTGCTTTTCCAGTAGCCTTACCAGCTACTCTTCTGCCAACACGTTTTCCGACTTTACCTTTTTTCACTGCATTAACATCATTAGAATACTTCAATGCTTTGTATAGAAATGATTTTAAGCTCATTTGATCACTCCTTAAATCCTTCTTGTCTATCGATAGTATCTAAAGAGTCTTCTTCGATAAGAAAGGAATTTATTATCTTTTGGTTTTCTTCAGTGTCTACTTTTTTCTTCCATGCCTCAGCTAACTCTTTATCTGTTTGATCACTCATATTAGTTCACCTTCCTTTCTCAATCTGCTTAACTTCTAAATGAAAAACTAAATACTGACACTAACTTTATACCTATGTATTTAATTCGACATTCTCTTTCAATAATCCTTTACAAAATCTACTTTTTCATTAATAAGCATATATACTGAATAAGCGCTTATATCTTATTAAAAGTATACTAGGAAAAAAGAAAGTTCTAGCATGATCCATTGAAGCAAGTTAATGTAACCTTTATTACTTTTTTTAGAATATCAGGAATTAAATGGTACAATAGGATTAGAAAACTCATTTATTATATAAATTAATCGAAAGGATAATAGCAAAATGTTTAAAAAGTTAAAAAGTACAAGATTAGTAATAGCATCACTGGTAGTGGTAATAGCAATACTTGTCGGTGGTGTTTGGGTAAGCCTTACATATGCAAGTAGCAAGAGTGACAAGTTTGATCAGCTAAAGTCTGAAATAGAACAAATTAATACAAACTTAAAGGCTATTTCCACTGAAGTTGCTTCACTGGGAGGAGGGAATGGTTACCTTGTTAAAGATTTATCTCAAGCAACATTAGATGATTTAAAAAATTCTATTAACCAAGTAAAGGATTCCTCTAGTGAGTTTGATTTACAAGAGGATGAATTAAAAAGTGAAATCGAGGTAATCAAAACGGATAAAGAGTCGGTTTTAGAATTACTTGGGGGTATTGAAACTCGTTTTCAATCTCAAAATGAGTTAAATGAGTTGTTTGTAGAAAGTGCAATCAATGGTGATGAAGTAAGTAATCAAGCAGTTGTAAAAGGGTTAACAGATAAACAGTTAGAACAGTTTGAAAGTAAGCATTTAGAAGGGGTAGATGAAGATGCTTGGGTTCAAAGTGTTAAAGATTTAGTAGTTGACGCTAAGGGACAGGTTAAGTTAATCGGTGAGGTTACGGAATCTGTTGATAAGATGTTCACTGATGGTGAAGAAGTTAAAGATGTAGAACGTGAAGTATATGAAGATGTAGCAGATAAGGTACAAAAAGTTAAAAACAAAGAAGTCCGTAAGGATTTAGAAACTCGTCTAGCAAGTGTTTTAGAAGCGATTGAAAAGAAAGAAAAAGAGGAAGAGGAAACAAAGGAAGATGATATTGAGGATGAAGTAGAAACTACTAAGTCTGATAAGTCTAGTTCTTCTAGCAAGTCAAACGATAGTGGTTCTAGTAAGTCTAGCAAGTCTACTAAGTCTGATAGTTCTAGCAAGTCTAGTAGTTCTAAGACGTCTAGTAAGTCTAGCGATTCCAAATCTAGTGATTCCAAGTCAAACGACTCTAAGTCTAACGAATCTACTTCAGAGTCCAATGATAGTGGCTCATCAGATGGTAGTGGAAGTTGCCGACCTGCACCAGGGGCAGTTTGGATTCCAACTGGGGATGTAGAAGTATCTGAAGGAGATATAACCTATGATGATGGTAGCGATTCACAGAGAGACTACACAGAGGTCGAATACACAGAGGGTTACTGGTCTGAAGTAGTTTGTGACTAGTGATTACTTTACAACTGTACAACCTGTAACCTTAACAGGTCTAAAGATGTTATTAATGTTATAACATTCTTTAGACCTTTTTCTTTATATTAGCATAGAAAGGAGTTGGTTATTAACGATACATTATGATAACGAAAAGCTTGCTATATATACAAGAAGTTTAACAAAGTTTGGTGTTGTTGGTGTGTTTATGTACGGATTGATCATATTAATCTAGGAGGGGTAGCGTGGATCAACTTCTTTTACAACTACGAGAAATTGCCGAAGAATTAGAATCGATGGGGATTCCACACGCTACGGACCTATATGAGATAAGTAATCAAATGAAGGAATATAAAGATTAATGTCGAAATAGTTATAGATAAAAAGTGCTAGGAGGTTAATCGGTTGAAGAAAATAATATTAGTAATACTGCTCTTGGTTTTAGTCGCATGTAGTGAAGAAACAGTAAATCTAGAAGGCGAAGCAGTAAAATATGAAGAGTTGCAAGGGAAGGTTGAAGATAAAGAGTCAGAACTGAAACAGTTAGATCAAAAGATTGAATCAGCGAACAGCGAGTTGAATGATATCCTAAAAGCAACCAACGAAAGGAAGGATGAATTTCAAGATTTAAAAGTACTGGCAGCTAATAAA
>NZ_FOHE01000039.1 GCF_900111445.1 Oceanobacillus limi
CCATCTATTACCCGATGACTTTATACGTTCTTTCCCAATAATATCTATATCGAATCCATGATCCTCGAATATTTGTCTAGGAAACTTACCCTTTTCGTTTTCAGTAATAAAAATTCTTTTAAATTCATCAGTATAAGTAATCCCTTTTTCACTAACAGATTTTACATAGAGATTTTTAGATAATATTCTAATTTCCTTTTCCGTAAACAATCTCTTACTCATATTCTTTCCCCATTTACTATTTTTTCTTAAGTATACACAAAAGTACCCTATAGGTAGACTTTTTTTAAAGTGTCTACTCTATAGGGTACATTTTAAAAAGGGGAGATTCTCTTTTTAAAAACGTTTATATTTGTCTAATGGCAAACGAATAATGGGCGAAAGTGCCCCATTGATAATAATTACAATTTATATGGCTGAAAAATAATTGTTACAGCTTATCTGGATTTAAAGTTATATAAATCTCTTGGATGATATCATCTATGATAAAAAAGCTGATAATGCTTTGTAATCTTCCGTTCATGTATATTACGATCGCCGGTTGACCATTTACACTCGTAATTTTATAGATGTAATTATCATCTAGCTTTCGTACCAATCCATAGAGGAATGCAGATACTTTTTGTTTTGTTGGAATCGGTCGTAGTGCTGCTAGAACTTTTCCACCTCCGTCAGAGTATAGCGTTATATTAGCGGATAATAATTGAAGCAATTGTTGTTGATTCTGTAGTTGAAGTGCTTGTATAAATTGGTCGACAACCTGTTTGTTATTATTATAGTCTAAGCTTTCATTACTTACTTTTTTTAATTTTTCTTGAGCTCTACTATATATTTTTCTACAATTGACTAAAGACTTATCTACAATTTCAGAAATTTCTAGGTAAGATATATCAAATATCTCTCTTAATACTAATACGGCCCGTTCAACTGGAGATAAGTTTTCCATCATTCGTAAATATGCAATCGTAAGTCCTTCTTTTCTAAGGATTAAGTTAACTGGATTTCCTTCCGTTTGTTTTTCGTTGAAAATTGGTTCTGGATTCCAAGGACCTACATATTGTTCTCTCTTTAGCCGTGCAGACTTTAATAGATCCAAACAGCGGTTAGTCATTATTTTGCATACAAAGGCTTTTTTATTATTTATATTACTTTGATCTACCTCATGGGCCCGCATAAAAGTTTCTTGAACGGCATCTTCTGTTTCCTGTATGGATCCAAGCATTCGGTATCCTATCGAAAACAATAGTGGTTTTAATTCTTCATATTCCTCACTACTGATTTGCATCTAATTCCCCCAATATATATAAGGCCGTTTCTTTCCCTGTAGTAATTGCGGCTTCAGATAACATGGAAGTTTGAGAAGCCCAATCTCCAGCCATATATAATTTTTTTGACTTCATGTGATTCAACAGTAAATGATCATCATGTCTAGGTATGCGTTGATTAACTGTAATTTTAGGTAAAAACCTTTGATTGATTACATGTTGACGCCATCCTGGTTGATTTCGCTCTAAGAAGTTCTCAAGCTCGTATTGGATCTCTCTATGGTCTATTTTTTCAATTGTTTTATCATATTTTAAAACATGCAGAATATGACTTTTTTCTTCTGTGGAAAGGGTAGCAAACTTAGAATGTAATGAATAATAATACGGTTGATCTAGCGATAATGCAAATGAATGATTCGGTCGTGGAAGTTTTTGGAGTGCTATGTCCATTGTAGCAGCTTGTATAGGGACACTGCTATCTAAAAAGTGTTCCAGTAAACTATTTTTTGAAGGGATAAGCTGTCTTAAGTGGTATGGATTCCCTGTAAATATAATGTAGTTTGTATGGATTACATCTTCGTTTAATAGAATTTTTATCGGCTTATTATCAAGGACGATTTGTTTCACAGATGATTGTAGTTTGAATTGAACGTCATGGTTAACAGCTTGTGTATAAAGTTGATCTACGATGCTTTGCCAACCATAATTCAAGTAAATTACCCCTCCTAATGCAAGCTTTAAATGATGAACGATTACCTTAGCACTTGTCATTTCTGGGTTATGACAATACGTTGCTAGTCGACACAGGGTAAATAAAAGATCTTTCATCTTCCTTGATGATGACGTAGAAGAGACCCATTCTTCAAAAGATATATCACCAATGCTATCTATTTTTACTGTTAGTAGTTTTACTATAATACGAAACCATTCCATTCGCTCTCTCCAATTTAATAAACGTGATGAGATAATTTTAGTTAATGAAAATGGTGCTTGATACGATTGATCTTGATAATATAATAGACCACCTGGTTTTGGTGAGCCTCCTATTAATTGTACATCCAATTCATGAAGGATACTTTTTGCAACCCCTCGTTTATAAAAGGCGTGCGGCCCCATATTGAAATAATGTTTCTGAATGGTATTGGTTTTTGCTCTACCACCAAGGTGCGTGCTTTGTTCCAACAATAATATATTGTAATTGGTCTTTCCAAGATAATTAGCAGCGACTAGTCCAGCCAAGCCTCCGCCAACAATAACAACATCCCATCTCTTTTTCATCCTTATTCCTCCTTAAGTTCTCTTTTATAAACAAGACGAGGATGTGGGAAATTTGTGACATTCATTTTTAAAAAATAATAAAAAAATATATAATATCCTGAAACAAATGAATGCTGGAAACGTTATAGATATGAGGGGGAGTTGGTTTAAAGAGTATATCTACAGCTCTGAATTGGTGTTTATTCAAATTTTATGACTAGCTGTTTACCGGGCCGATTCGAGAAATGGAGAGAAGAATGGAAGGATAAATGTTTAATCTTTTCTAATTACGTGGAATCGAAGTTTGGAATTGGAATAGCAATGATTAATGTTATTATGGGGGTGTCGTCATGATAGAACGATTGAATGTGGAACAAAATGCTAGGGAGATCTTTGAACTATCTCAATTTGCTTTTCAATATCAATTAACGGAAGATGAATTAGAGAAGAAGCGGGATGAGGCACGAAGACATATTATTTGGGGGCATATGGAAAACGGACAGATAGCTGCTAAACTCCACCTCATTCCTTTAGCTTGTACCATTAATGGAAAGGAATTTAAGATGGGAGGAATCAGCGCTGTTGCAACTTGGCCGGAGCATCGAAGAAAAGGAATGGTAAAAGATCTAATTAGTCATGCGTTAAGCTATATGAAAGAAAATGGCCAAGTTATTTCTTATTTGCATCCTTTTTCTGTTCCGTTTTACCGGCAATATGGGTGGGAGCTTTCTTTTAATGAAAAGACATATTCGATACCAATTGAAAAGTTCAACAAGAATTGGCAAGGAAAAGGATATGTAAGAAGAATATCTAAAAATTATCAGTTATTACAAGCGATATATCAGGATTATGCATATAGATATAGTGGAACCTTAATTCGGGATGAAAAGTGGTGGGAGCAGCGAATATTAAACGATGAATCTACTCACATTGCTGTAGCTTATGATGAACACAACAATCCTGATGGATATATTCTTTTTGAAGTAAAGGAGAAAGAATTTATAGTAATTGAAATGGTTTATCGATCCTTGAATGGGAGGAATCTACTACATCAATTCATTGCGAATCATGATTCTATGGTGAAAAAGGTAGAAATGGTTGTGCCTGAGAATGATGCACTACCTTTGTTACTAGAGGAACCAGACTTTGAACAAAAAATAGAACCATATTTTATGGCACGTATTGTGAATGTAAGTCAATTTTTGAAGCAATATCCATTTCAGAATACAACAAGTAGCAATCAGGTGACATTACAAGTAGAAGACGACTTTTTACCTGAAAATAGCGGGAAATATTATCTACGTCAATCTGATTTGGAAACAAACGTTTCTTTTCTTCCATCTGGAGGAAAACCAACTAAAAAAATTCAATGTAATATACAGCAACTTACTACTATGTTACTTGGTTATTCTCGTCCGCTTGAATTATTTGAGCTAGGATTGATTACAGGTGATGAGGCGTGTGTAAAGGAATTAGAGAACATGGTACCGATTCAACAACCATATTTCCCAGATTACTTTTAATAGTGGACTAAAAAAAATCCCCTTTTATGGAATAAGGGGATTTTTAGGTAGGAAGTACTGATATATCGAAATATCTTGAAAATAATAGAAATTTGATAGATATTAAGGTAAAATTGAAAAAAGTGTAATAAATAGGAAGCAATCTATGATAAAGGGATGAAATTAATGACGTATACGATTCATTTAAGAAAATTGCTATTTTCAATTGACGATCATTTATTTCGAATCGGAAAAGCAGAGAGTCTTAAAAATTTGTGGAAACTAGCAATCTTTCTATGCTTTGGAAGTGTGATTGTTTATGGGTGGATGGCCTATTTAGGAATAGGCTCTGAACCTCTCTCTAGTGGAGCAGTAACTTCATCTCCAGCCGAATATGAGTTGCAAAAGTTTTGGTTTATTATTGGTCGAATGACTTATGCATTTATACTAGCATTATTGGTTCTTTTTGTACCATCACTGTTATTTTATGTGGTTACTAATGTACCATATCGAAAATTAATTATCATGCAATTAGTTGTCCTTTTGGTAATGTTAGTGGAGCGAATCCTTTGGGTGCCACTTGTTTTATATGCAGGACTTGATTGGTATGTATCTCCATTTTCGTTTGGAATCATTGCTTCTTACATAACGGATATCCCTTTTTTGATCTATCTATTTGGCTCGATCTCCATATTTCAATTATGGATTATCTGGTTTCAAATAAAATTTTTAACGAAACTTTCCCCAATAAAAAGCGTTTGGGTGTGGGTGATGATCATTTTATTTCATATTTCTCTATGGTTGATAACCGGATTATTGACCGATGTGGATGTGCATTTGATTGGTAGGTGGTTTGGGTAATGTTTAAAAAGTTAGTATGGATTGCTATATTACTATTTATTGCTACAAATGGCCTATTAGTACTGCTGGATCACGAGGGGAAAGTTAACCGAACCGCCTACATAACAGAGTGGGAAGCGGTAGATGAAAAAGATTTATATGAAAAAATTGGGACATCTGGTGTAGTTGCGTATACGGAAGAGCATTACATTTATTTTGATGATAGTGCGGGAAGTTTTCAAGCGTTTTTGGTGGAAGAGGGGAGTACGATAAATACTGGTGATCCTCTTTACTCGTATCGAGTGGATAGCTACTTTGAAACAGAGAATTTACTACAAAATGAATTAGCTACGCTTAATGGAGAGATATCAGCTATTGAGGATGCTATTACTGAAATGGCTTCCTATCAAATCCCAAAGCCATCAGAGCCGGTTATTCGTTCAGATGATGAAGATAATCAAAGTGTAACTGTTGTTGAGCAAAGTGATCCAATTGAAGCGGAATTATTAAAGGAACAATATTTGATTGAGAAAGAAAGTGAATTAAGCGCTAAGAAAGATCAAGCTAAAAGTATTCAATCGCAGCTTGAAGACCTCCATACAACTGGAGATACGGTGACTGTAGAAAGTCCTTATGAAGGCAAGATAAAGGCTGTATCAACAACATTGGATGACCCGGTAATAATCATAGAGGACACTCGGTTACAGGTAAAAGGAGAATTGGAAGAAGCAGATCGCAAATTGGTTGAACCTGGATTGGAGGTTGAAATCGAAATAGCTGATTTAGATAAAGATTTTAAAGGAATAATCAAATCAGTTGGTGATTCCCCAGTAAATGAAGTAACAGTAAACCAGGGGAGTAATTATCCTTTTGAAGTTTCCTTTGATGAGGAAGAAGCGTTAGATGCTGTCTTGCCGGGATATCATACAGATTTAGAAATCATCCAAAACCAATCACTTCAAGCGGCAACTGTCAATAAGAATCTGGTGTTTAATAATCATGTATGGAAATTAACAGATGAAGGGAAAGTAGAGAAAGAATTGATTGAAACTGGTATCGAAATGGGGAATGACGTAGAATTAACCAGTGGAATAAATCCTGGAGATTTTTTACTTACTGAGAATATAAACGTAGATTATGCTGGCGCTCCATTTATTGCACCATTTAATTATAGAAAGGCACCATGGTTGAATTTAGTTGATGGTAAACAATGGACAGAGTTTTTTGTTACGGGCATAATTTCGAGATAAAATAATTTCTAACTAGTGGTTGGTACTAAACAGTTAGTCCAAGTGAAAATCCGAGCGATGATTTCATTCTTTTTCAGAATGGAATTCGCTCGGATTTTTTTGGGGAGTATTTTGAAACTTTGTTGCACCTTATGTATATTATGTGACGTAACTTTTGGTTTCACCTAATGGAAATATTGTAGATAGCCGCTACGGCAGAAGGCTTCGTTTTCCGCGGATTGCCTGAGCTTATATATAAAGGAATGAGGATCCACTTCGTCATTGATGTGGATTGTGGTTCCGCTAAATGAAAAAAATACCGCCCATACTAGGTGTATGAGGATCCTCGTTCCTC
>NZ_FOHE01000040.1 GCF_900111445.1 Oceanobacillus limi
CCTGTGACAAATAACATATAATCTCTTTCACTTTGCTCTCTTAAATATCGCTTGATTTCTCTAATCACTTCTGGATCTCTAACAGGTTGTACAAAATTCAACTTACTTCATCTCCTTGCTCATATACTTCTATACGCAAAATTAGAGCAAGCTTATAAAACGCTCTTGATTTAATTCGATAATACTTTCTTTCACTAAATCCAAGTTCATTGTAAATCTCATAATCATAAACGTCTTCATCAGTTAAATAGCGTTTTATAATAATTGATCGTTCTTGATAAGTTAACCGATTAACCGCCCTTTGTATTCTTTTGATAAAATCCCGTCTTTTTTTCTCTTGGTCTATCTTCTTAATTGCTGCATCTTCCGTACTGGAATGAAATTGATTGCTAGGTGCAGTTGCAACAAGCTTTAATGATGACGTTATTTTAGGTTCAATATCCTCTGGATCCATTAGCAGATAAAACTTATAACTCTCCAATTGCTCCTCTACTGCATCACGTGTAGCATCACGATCTAGCTTTGGTAACTTAAAAGATAATTGCTGTTCTGTCATTCCGACCCCTCCTCGAAATAATAAAAGGACACTAAACAACAGCAATAAGCTGTCGTTCAGTGTCCTCCAGTTAGCTGGTAGAACTATTTAATTTTTAGATATTGAAATAGCCTAATAACATTTTCCCTTTGTCTTTTAGCATATCCCTCTGCAAATGTTAATTTATCGCCAAATTCGTCATTTTCATAAAAAGGTTGCCCAACTTCAGTGTTCCTCATCGTGTTAATGAAAAATTGGAAGTCACCTGTAATCTCTGTTACTTCATTTATTAATTTATCAGGAATCTCGTTTTTAGAAATACTTGAAATATAGTCATAAAGTTCTTCCATGTTTTTTATAAATACATTTTTTGAATCCTCTTTGTAATAGATCGTATTTGGAATTTTTACAAGCTCACGGCTCATATAATCCAATCTACTTTTTATAAACAAAATGTGTTTCTTGAAAATTTGATTTATGTCTTTTTTTCGTCTTTTTCTATCTATTGACACAGAAAATTGATTCAATAAAAAACCGATTATTAGACCAATTAACCATTGGAATTCTCTAATATATTCCACTAAAAATCTTCCCCCTCATCAAACTTAACTCGCTTCACCCTCCCTTGATGCGTGATAACCTTTGTCTCACCATGTTCAGGTAAATACGTTATTTTCGCTTTCCCTTGACAATATACGACAACAAACGGCTTATCTCCTTCTTTTATGTCTAGATTCAACTTTTCGTTCTCGAAAGAAATCTTCTTTAATCTCACGATACCGCCCCCACTGTTGTTATTACAATGCCTTTTTATAACAAGAATCACACAAGCAACTTTTCGCATTCTGCGGATTCCTAGAGCACTCTTTACATGGTTTCACTCGTTATCCCTCCCTATCTCGCGTTTTAATCGAACATTTGATAACTGCTCATTCATGAGATCCCTATTCAGTTCGTCAATCCTAGTCAATGCTCTTTTATGAACTCTTGAAAATGCAATTATTGTTAATGCATATAACACTACAGTTAGTAATAAAAATGTTGTTGTTAGTTCTGTCATTTTTCAACTTCCTCATACGCTTTTGCAGCTTTATTCAATTCCTCTACATAAGTCCATTCGAGTGTGTACAAACTCACTTCGTCTATAACCCTGCCATCGCTAGTTTCATAAACACCCATTTGGTATAGACTGTTGATTAGATCATTTTTTCTATCTTGCGCAGCTTGTTGATCTTTTCTTTCTGCTATATCGTTCATTTTTATCCCCCTACCGTTTATAAATGGCTTCCCAATATTCGTCATAAGTAGAAGCTAAATATTTTTTCCTTTTGCTGAAATGTTTATATGGAATCATCACTTTATGAATCTTCTTCACACACTCATAACCACGCTTTTCCTTATCCCTGCAAAGATCGACACACTTCTTTTTCGTGGTTGCTCTGACTTTGCTTATTTGACTCATGCCAGATCACTTTCTTTTACAAATACACCGTTTACCATTTTTCCTTTGCGGTCTTTGATTTCTTCATATGCTTGTTCTATACAATCTCTAATATCTAGATCCATTTGCATAGAAAGAATTGTTAACACTACATATACATCACCAATAGAATCAATTACTTGAGCAGTAATACCTTTAGCTAACCCTTGAGATAGTTCTCCAACTTCTTCAACCAGTTTCAGCATTTGTTTTTCTGGTTGTGCTTCATCTAATCCTCTGTCAATCGCCCACACTTCAATGCGATCAGTCAATTTACTTATATTGTTCATAGGTTTACCTCCTTCACAAATTCACCTTGATTTATACGTTTCAAAAACTTATCAACGCTGCAACCTCGGTAAATTCCGTTTTGATACTTATAAAAAACATGTTGTTCAACTTGATCTTCAACACGTACCATCATTGCTCCAGTTACTACGAAAATTTTCATACCGTGATGATATACTTCGTTTTCTTTTGGGACATATGTTTTGAGTTCAGGCATATCAAATATCGTTAATTGATTCTCCATGGTACCCTCCTGCAGATTCGGTATATAAACAGCAATCCGATTGCATTTAAAGTCTTTTTGGAATAAAGCTATCTTCATCGTTGGGTCTCATTGGATTGAATTGCACTTTATATCCCAACTCTTTCATTCGTGGGATATGTTCATCAATCACACCGATATAACCTTGTATTTGATTATGGCCACAACAGCAACCAGTAGTTGCTATGCCCTTGTTCCATAAGTCTTGTATTTCCCCCAATAGACAAGCATCTATACATAGGGTTTCGCGGAATGTATACCACCCGATACTTCCCATTCCCTTCATATGTTTAGGAGTATCAACTTCAATTTGATTTTTATAGTTTCCGACTACTACACTGTCATCGCAATTACACATAATTTTTATTTTAATGCTCCTTTATGAGTGATGTACTTCATTGGATTCACCTGCCAAGGCTTTGTCTATGACTTGCTGTACATTATCTGACGTTTCAACCAATGACGCTTGGAATGCTATTTCTTCAATAGCCTGTTTATACCGTTTGTTTTGCGCTTTTTCTCCAGCTAGTTCCCAATCAGTTATTTTTATATGTTTTTCCAAATCCTTTTTGGTTGAAATGTGTTTTTGGTATAGTTCATCAAAATGCTTTTCTAACTGCTGCTTTTCTTCTGCTTGTTTCTTGATATTTTCTTGTGAAGATTCCCTAAATAACTTCACGTTCATTTCCAGTTCTCTTACACGCTTTTGTTCCGAAGCTAGCTGTCTGTCCATGTCCTCTAAGTCTTGGGCATTCTTTTGAGAGCGTTCAGCTTGTTGGATTAGCCAGTCAAAATCTTCTTCAATCGCATTATCTTGTGCGGATGATGGATTAAAATCATAACCATTTTTAAAGTTCCATTTAATTCTTTCTAACCTCTTCTGATCAATCATCCTCATACACTCCAATCAATTTAGCTTTTGATACTCTTTGAGCTCTTTTCAATTTACCTGGCAACTCTATTTGTTTATATAAAGCGTAATGATGTGGACAAAAATCATAACCTGGCTGAGCCTTCCGAGCGCATTCTTTACACAAAGGCAAGTCGCACGTTTCATGTTGGTAAGCTTTTTGTTCAATGAACCTTTTGTAATCTCGGAAGAATATAACTGGATGATATTCAATGATATAGTCACACAACTGAGTAGCTTCTCTTTTTCTGCATATTGTGCAGGGATTTTCGAATACCGCTGGATCATTCATCTTGTCCACCATCCTTGAATAAATAAGCAAATGGCTTCATTGGCTTTTTCCGATCTACTTGATGCAAAAGAGCAACAATTACCTCGATCGGATCCCTTTTAACCCTTTTAGAAATCTGTTTATAGTGCATTCCTTTGTTATGCAGCTCTGTTATCTCTTTAAGTTGCCGTTTTGAAATCCCTAGTTCTTTTCCTTCTAGCAATATCACCTGTTCGTCATATCTGCCTTTGAAGTAGGCATCTTTGCGAGTGAGAGTGTTCATGCCCTCAACTCATTCATTTTCCTTCTAGTTTCCTCTGCTCCTGGTACCGCCTTATCTTGTACAGCACTTTTATGCTGATTCCACTGAATCCACTTTCGATTTGTTTCTTCTTGTGTGTCCTTTGGGTCAAATACCATCACGCTTTTCATTCCGTTCCACATTTAAAACGCCTCCTGTCGCCTGTGATCTTCACCTTCTAGTCGAATTCCAGTTGCGTTGTTCATCATTCTAGAAATAATCCTTGGACCATTATTCCCGTATTTTTGTTGTAGTTCGCTTTCCGAGTAGTTTGTTGTACAAATTACGGATTTGTTTAACCTAAGATCGAAAATCTTGTACAGAACATCGGAAGCCCATGTTTCATGACCTGAATCATTCGCTTTTACGTACTCAGAACCTATATCGTCCAGAACTAACAAATCCAAATCATTAATCATACGAAATATTTGTTCTTCCGTTACTTGCGAATGATGTCCGTAAGTACTTTTAATTCGGTCGAATAAGTCAGTAACCTTGATATATAGAGCTTTATATTTTTTATCTCTTATAGCTTTAGTAACGGCATAAGCCAAATGACTCTTACCAAGTCCTGGATTACCACTAAAAGCTAATGACTGTATTCCGTTAAATCCCTTCACAAACTTAATTGCTGACTGTTTGGCTTTAAGTTGGAAATCATTTTGGGGCCTGTATGAACTGACTGTTGCTTTTTTTAAATCATCGGATACACGTTCGAAGCTAAGAATAAAATTCCTTTCTTTACTATTTCTGAATTCTTCAATGGTTGGTAGATTCAGTTTCTTTTTTAAATTTTCATCAGCACAAGGTTTACAAGCTCCCATAATACCTCTAGGGGTCTCGAAAAGTTTGTATACCGCCCCGCAGTTTTCACATTCTTTTTCTCCAACTTCTTGTATCTTAGACATTCGCCCAATGATATCTTTAGTCGATTCCAAAGTAATACCTCCTGCTAAAATCTGTCTTTAGATGGATCATACTTACCCATTTGGGGTGGTTCATGCCCAGATCCACCTTTCTTAAAGTTATTTAAAGGGTCCGCCTCATCCACAAATTTTCGTACATCCTTGTCCCTCATGAAGTCAGCCAAAGGATATTTGTGTGTGAACCAATGATTGTTGCTGTTAAGTACGAAAGCATAATTATCAATGGCTTTTTTTAGTTCATCAAAGTGATAATCTTTCAGTCTGGATTTAATTGCACTTCTCATCGCACTGGTTATCTTTTTATGATGAATTATATTTTTAGAAACAAAGTGATCGAATAGATCACGAATTGGATTATCTTTTTCTTTTTCTTCTTCTTTTTCTTTTTCTTCTTCTTTTTCTTCTTCTTGCCCCCTTATCGTTGACGTATCGTGATACGTATCGTAAATACCCTTGATTTTACTGTTTTCTATCCGTTCTCCTACAAAAGGTATCAATGTTTTATCTTTGACTGAGTTCAATTCCGATCTGACACAATCTTCAATTGGTTTGCCACCACGATTGAGGTTATATTTGCCCCAATTTTTAATTGCGAGTTCCCTTGTTTCAACGTTGTAAATGACGAGTTTGTGATGCTTGATAAACCTGTCTAGTAACGAATTAATACTCTCAATGGAATATCCTGTATCAAACGCCATTTGCTTTTTGGTAATTTGATAGATACCAATTTGAGTAGTGTTTGAGTTTGTAAGTAAATATAGGAAAAAAAGCTTATCTTCGGGCGTCATTTCTTCAACTACCTTTGGATCGTCCCAAAATTCTGTGTGTACCTTTCTGAACTTAGCCATTGTTATCCTCCTTCAATTGCTTATTATTTCTTTCGCATATAGCAAATTTATTTTCCAACCGAATAAAGTCATAATGTGGGTATCGCTGCATATAATCTAATACATGGACAAGTAGATCCTGTTCATTAGT
>NZ_FOHE01000022.1:0-19454 GCF_900111445.1 Oceanobacillus limi
ATAATTCTTAGCTACTAGAAACACTAGCTTCTAGATTTAAATAAGTTAGAAAAACGAGGTTGTTTTTCATCTTAACATACTAGTTGTTTTGTTCAGTTTTCAAAGAGCAAATTGTTTCGTTGCTTTTGTTAGCAACTTTTATATCTTACCACATCTACATTTCCAAGTCAACAACTTTTTTCAAAAAGTTAATTGCTGTCGTTTAGTAGATTAGATCGCCTTTTAAATCAGCGACTCAATTAATATATCATGTAACCAAGTTGATGTCAACAAGGAATTTGATATATTTTTTTGTGATATGTCGTTAAATGCCAATGTCATTTGCGACGTTTCTTACTTTACCATGGTTATATGACAGAAGTCAACACTTAATTAAATTTAAATAATTACCTTTCGATAGGAGTCACTTTAGACCATTATCTACTATATCATCTTAAAACCACTCTTCATTTAGTGGGGCTTTCTCTCCCGCTCTGATTGTTAGATGAACGAATCGGACATTTACGTTCCATTGATCCCCTACTTAACCTCCTTGGTTTTTCCTCATAAGTTTAAAGTAGAGCTTGAAACGCACAGGGAATAATGCCGACAATGCGACAGGACGTCCCGTTTATGTTGGCCCGCCAGGTATATGCAGAAACAAGCCAACATTTATATTCCCTTCTTATTCCACACAATACGTATCTTTCCTGCTGCTTCCTTTTATCATTCTAATGATTCTCCAAAATGTGCTATACTATGGTTGAATGATTGAAGGAGGAAATATAAGTATGGCTCAACTTGTCTATTCAAGCAAAATAAATAAAATCCGATCCTTTGCTTTAATTATGGTCTTTGTTGGTTTTGCGTTTATGTATGGCGGCATTCTAACCAAGAAGATTGAATGGCTTATGGCGTTATTCTTTATAATTGGAGTATTGTTCATTGTATTTAGTTGTGTCGTTTATTTCTGGATTGGCTTATTCTCGGTTCGCGCTGTGTCGATTATTTGTCCAAGCTGTGATAAACCAACAAAAATGCTAGGTCGTGTTGATGCGTGCATGCACTGTGATCAGCCATTAACATTAGATAAAGATCTTGAAGGAAAAGAGTTTGACGAAAAGTACAACAAGCGAAAATATCAAAAGAAAAACTAAAAACTTCGGATACAAAGTCCCTTTACCACTTCCGAATATAGAATAGGAACTTTTTCATTTTTCCTTTCTACCGAGTGTAACAACTATCCACCAAAATTGGTGGATTTTTTTATACCTTGAAAATATAATGAAGGAGGCTTTATCTGTATTTAAATTTGAATAGCTAGCAAAGGATGATTGATATGATATTAGTTATCGATAACTTCGATTCATTTACATATAATTTGGTTCAATATATTCGACAATTGGACAAGGAAGTACATGTCGTACGAAACAACGCAATTACAATAGAAGATATTGAAGAATTAAATCCAACTCATATTCTCCTGTCACCTGGACCAGGAAATCCTGATGATGCAGGGATTTGCCTCGATGTAGTTGATTACTTCTATCATAAGATTCCTATCCTTGGTGTTTGTTTAGGGCATCAGATCATTGCCCAAGCTTTTGGGGCAAAAATAATTCATGCTTCCCAGCCAATGCATGGAAAAGTTTCTACGATTCAACATGACCAAGCTGGAATCTTTCAAAATCTGAGCACCCCACTCAACGTAACTAGATATCATTCATTACTAGTAGAAAAAGCATCATTGCCTAGCTGTTTCGAGATTAGTGCCGAAACCAATGAAGGAGAAATTATGGCTTTGCGTCATAAGGAGTATTCTATAGAAGGAATTCAAGCACACCCGGAGGCAATTTTAACGGAGGAAGGCTTACAACTATTAGATAACTTTTTTCAACATAGGGGGAATACAAGGTGAATCCAACATTATACTTTGATTTCATGAATAAAAACGGAAAAAAAGAATCCCTTCTCTTTCAAGATCCAACTGATATTATTATAGCTACCTCCGTGGAAGAGGTCATTCCCTCACTAGAAAAAGTTCAGGAGGCGGTGGATAACGGAAAATATGCTGCTGGATATATGTCCTACGAGGCTGCCCCTGCTTTTGAACAGGCTTTCCAAGTGAACAAAGATGCGAAAATACCGCTTTTATGGTTTGCCATCTTTGATCACCCAACCGAAACGAACGCTCCGAATACAAGTACTTATTACACGTCCAACTGGACTACCCAAACGGATCGCTCGGAATATAATCAGTCCATTGATCAAATTAAAGAACATATCCGACAAGGTGATACATATCAAGTGAATTATACGACTCGGTTATCTTCCACTTTTCGCGGGGATCCCTTTGGTTATTACAAACAATTAGCCGATTCCCAATCGGCAAATTATAGTGCGTTTCTTAATACAGGCGATTATTCGATTGTATCTGCCTCACCTGAATTATTCTTTCATGTTGACCATGATAAAATAACGACAAAGCCAATGAAAGGAACAGTTGGGCGTGGGAAAACGGCAGAAGAAGATGATCAGAATGCCCAATGGTTATACGAGTCAGAAAAGAATCGTGCGGAAAATGTGATGATTGTGGACTTATTACGCAATGATTTAGGGCGGATTGCCAAACCTGGGACGGTACGTGTACCTGAGCTTTTTACTATTGAGAAATATCCAACTATCCTTCAGATGACATCAACGGTAACGGCGGAAGTCGAACAAGGGACCAAAATCCATGATATTTTCCAAGCGCTTTTTCCTTGTGGATCCATAACCGGTGCTCCAAAGGTAAGTACAATGAATATCATTAATCAACTAGAAACGAGTCCTCGAGAAATCTATTGTGGAACGATTGGGTACATCACACCTAATAAGGAAGCCATTTTTAATGTGCCAATTCGAACGGTGTTAATCGATAACCAAACTGGCGATGCCCAATATGGTGTTGGTGGTGGGATTACATGGGATTCTACTAATGAAGAGGAATATGAGGAAATGCGAACAAAGGCGAAAATATTATCCGAGAAGAACGAAGATTTTCAATTACTAGAGACCCTCGGATTAAACAACGGAAATTACATTGTATTGGATCAGCACCTAAATCGCCTGCAGAAATCAGCAGTATATTTTCATTTTCCAGTGGATATCGTAAAAGTTAGGAAAATGCTACTTGATCTAGCAAAAAAGTACCCACGGGATTTTTGGAGAGTACGGTTACTTGTATCAAATAATGGGAAAGTAGAGACGGAAATTAAGGAATACGCCGGATCTCCGGATTCCGTTAATGTCTGCTTAAGTAAAACGCCGATAGAAAATAAGGATATTTATCTATACCATAAAACAACGAATCGGAAAATGTATACGGATCGATTGAAAGAAGCTCCTGATATGTTTGATGTACTCTTATGGAATGAAGATGAGGAAGTAACGGAATTTACGATGGGGAATCTTGTTGTAGAACTGGGGAATAACCTATACACGCCTCCAGTTGCTTGCGGGCTGTTAGCTGGCACCTATCGCGAACAGCTCTTACAGGATGGAGTAATTACCGAACGAAGAATTAACGTGCATGAGTTAATGGAATGTTCTAGGATTTGGCTCATCAATAGTGTCCGTGAGTGGGTGTCTGTTCGACTCCATTAAAATTCCATCTCCATACGGTAGCATTTAAAAAGCCAAGTGCGTCCATTCGCATTTGGCTTTCACTCATTTTAGTGTTTTTGTGTTTTGACTTTTTGGCAGTCTTCGCACTTGCCGTACACTTCCATTCGATGATGACTAACTTCAAAACCTGTTACTTGTTCAGCTAATGATTCCACTTCATCCAATGATGGATAATGGAAATCAACGATCTTGCCACACGAATCACAAATAACATGATAGTGATCTGTCGTATTGCAATCAAATCGGCTAGATGAATCACCATATGTTAACTCTCGAACCAATCCAATTTCACGTAATACACGTAAGTTATTATAAACGGTGGCTACACTCATATTTGGAAATTTTCCTTCTAGTGCTTTGTAGATCTCATCAGCTGTTGGATGTACCATCGAGTTAAGTAGATAATCAAGCACCGCATGACGTTGTGGTGTTATCCGGACACCCGATTTTTTCAACCGATCAACTGCTTTTTGTAACCTCTCCTCAGACACCGCCATGCACCTCGCTTTCAATAGGAGTTCTATGAATAATAATATTATTAGATTATAATCTTTATAAATAGTGTACGCCTTTGCATAGCATCCTGTCAATATAAGTATATTGAACTACAGTAATTATTATAACTAACGAGGGCATTTTTTTAGAAAAAACTTGTCTTTACTGGAATTAATGGCTTAATAATTATAATAAAAAAAAGCAAGCAGGATTAGTGTTCTCTGCTTGCTTCTATCTTACAAATTGGCTTACAAATCGGCATGTAATGGAATTTCTTTACCACCTAATTGTTTATTCACATAGCGTGCTGCGACAAATAGAAAATCAGACAACCGATTCAAATAGGAAACAACTAATGGATTGACTTCTTCCCCTACTCCAATCGCTGTTCTTTCCGCACGACGAGCAATTGTTCTTGCCGTATGTAAGGCACTTGAAGCACTATTTCCTGATGGGAGGATAAAGTTTTTTAACGTATCCAACTCTTGATCCCATGCATCAATTTGTTTTTCTAATTCATCGATATGTTCTTGCTTCAGCTTCCACATTACTTCCTTGTCACTCGGTGTAGCAAGCTCTGCCCCAACATGAAAAAGAATCGTTTGCACGCGATGCATCGTCTCTAAAAAGGCATCCTTCTCCGGCCAATCCTTTTCATCTAAAAAACTAAGCGCTAAACCGATCATGGAATTTGCTTCATCACATGTACCATAAGCTTCGACTCGAACATCATTCTTGGCCACGCGTTTTCCATAAATTAAAGACGTTTTTCCTTTGTCACCCGAACGTGTGTAAATTCGCATCGTTAGTACCCCCTTGAAACATCGATTTTATTAATATATCCTTCTTCCTTATCTGCTAAGTAGGTATCTAAGTTGTTTGTGAAAATATCTAATGCGCGGGTCTGATAATGCGGTGAGATTCCAGATAAATGTGGAGTCACCGTAACCTTTTCCTCATTCCATAAGGCATGATCTTCTGGAAGTGGTTCTTCTTCAAATACATCCAAGACAGCATGGGCAATTTGATCTTCTCTAACTGCTTGAAGGATTACCTCACTTTTCACAAGATCTCCACGACCCATATTTAAAAACACGGCGTCATTTTTCATCTGCTTGAAATGCGCTTCGGTTAATAAGTATTGTGTCTCTTCTGTACTTGGTAGAACCGCAACTATAAAATCAGCTTTGGAAAGAACCTTCTCTAACTCTGCTGTTTTATAGGTTTCATCGAAATATTCCACTGGTCTACCGCTTCGTGATACACCATAGGTTGTCATATGAAACGCTTTTGCTAGTCGTGCTGTTTCCTGTCCAATCGCACCAGTTCCGAGAACAACCATCGTCTTCCCAGTAATTTCTAACATGCGAACAGAACGATCCCACTTGCTTATTTTTTGATTCTCATATAATTGTGGGGCTTGGCGATATACTTGCATGAACATCGAGATCGCATATTCGGCCATTGGAATTTTGCTAATTCCCCTTGAATTGGTAACGAGTATACCGCGTTTGGCAATTGCTTCGAATGGCATTTGATCCATCCCAGCAGATATCACCATGATCCATTGAAGCTTTGCTGCTTGTTCGATCAATGACTCGTTTAAATCTTCCCCATATGTAACGAGAATTGTAGCCTCAGACAATTTATCCTGTGCTTCAGACATATTTTCACAAAATAGAAATGTTTGATTTGGGTATTTTTCTTTTAGAGCATCTTGGTGCTTTTTCGAAATCGCTGCGGAAAAAAGAATAACCAAAAACATATCCCCCTTCATTTGTTCTTGAAGTCTATTTCTATACTAAACGTTTTCCACAAAATTGTGAATAAATGAAGAGGAAAGATTCGGTTATTTTTTTGTAAATATGTCCTTGATAAAACGATAAAGGATCTTTGCATCCAATTTATAGGAATAGTTATGAATATAATACAAGTCGTACTTTATTTTCTGACCATGGTTGTTATTCGATGCACCCTTCATCTGTGCATACCCCGTAATTCCTGGTCGTACTTTTAGTCGACTTGATTGGTAACGATTATAGTAATCGGCTATTTCAGGAATTTCTGGGCTTGGGCCAACGAAACTCATGTCACCTTTTAAGACGTTTATTAATTGCGGAATTTTATCGAAATGATAGTTTCGTAGCCATGTTCCAGTTAATGTATATACTTTGTTCTTGTCTCTACTAAATTTGAAATAGTTTGGAACTCCCTTTTCCCATGAACTCGGAAAAGGATGCGGTGGAAGGGATCGAATTACCTTGGACGTATTCATCATCGTTCGGAATGAATACTTGATAAAGGTTCGTCCGTTCTTACCAACACATAGCTCCCGAAAAAGAATCGGCTTCCCTTCTTTTTTATAGAGTCGGTAGCCAATTGCCACCATTAATGGAGATAACAAGATTAATAGGAGCAAACTAACAGCAATATCCAACGTGCGCTTGACCATAAAGAATAGATTAATCTGCACAAAATAGGTTGATTTCGTTCGGACAGATTCATATAAGCCCACTTTTACCCACCTCTTTACAAGTTGTACTTTCCATTTAGTACATCCTATTCCTTAAGATGTGTTTATATCACTATGTAATAGAAAAGTAATATATGGTAATTCATGGAGAATGCTATTTAATTGAGGTTCGGGGGAAATTAGAAAGTAAAAAGGTTCCGCGCGCGAATTAAATCCGCAACACGGAACCGGTCATTTTCAATAGATTAAGCTAAGTTTTCTCGAATAAACGTTAACGCCTCTTCCACATGTCCGTTCACTTTTACTTTACGGTATTCTTTTTGCAGAACTCCTTCTTTATCAAGAATAAAGGTAGAGCGTTCAATACCATAGTATTCTTTGCCAAAGTTCTTTTTCAATTTCCATACGCCATATTCTTCTGCTACTTTATGATCTTCATCCGCTAGTAGCTCAAACGGTAGCTCGTGCTTGTCGATAAACTTTTGATGACGTTCGACAGGATCTGGACTGACGCCAAGAATTACAGCATCTAGTTCTCCGAAGCTTTCATGATTATCACGGAAATCACATGCTTCTGTCGTACACCCTGGAGTCATATCTTTTGGGTAAAAGTATAATACGACATGTTTGCCTTTATAATCAGATAAATGAACTGTTTCACCGGATTGATTTTGTAAAGTAAAGTTTGGTGCTTGTTTTCCAACTTCAATTGTCATGTATAAACCCTCCAAACAATGATTCTAGTTCTACTATAACATTTGCTAGAAACAGATGCTATTCATCGAGTTTATCCCGTGTATTCTGTACCAAACGTAATACAAATGCAGTTGGTAAGATGTATCCAATTAGGGCTTCAATTAATGCAATCAGCCGCCCAATCCCGATCGGTGTGATATCACCATATCCAATCGTCAACATTGTCACTCCACTAAAATACATGGAATGAATGATCGTCCCTAACAAATTTACATCTCGTAGCTCCCCATTTTCTACTAATAAAATATCCTCAAACGAAAGAATCAGATAGATTAATCCAAAACCAATTATAATGATGGCATAGGTGACGAGTAACGTATAAAAAATTTCTAATGAGAAACTACTTTGGCGCATTTCCGATCCCAAGCTATATTTTCTTCCATTAATAAATGTCGATAGACTCTTGATCACGATATAGCAAATCGCTGCAACGAATATCCATGAAAGCAAACTCATATGATCTCCTTCTGCTTTGTCTTATACTTCTATACGTATGCGCATTTCTTGAAAGCTTGTCATTTATTTTTGAAACGGGTTAAACTAGAGAGGAAGTTATAATTAGGAGGATTACAGTTAATGGACTTTTCAAAATCTGAAGCATTACATAAAGAAGCACAAGAACATATCGTCGGTGGTGTCAATTCCCCATCACGAGCATATAAAGGGGTCGGCGGTGGAACTCCCGTCTACATGGAGCGTGCCAAAGGAGCATACTTCTGGGATGTGGACGGCAATAAATATATTGATTATTTAGCTGCTTATGGACCAATCATTACAGGACATGCTCACCCACATATCGCAAAAGCCATTACCCACGCAGCGAATAATGGCGTCTTATACGGAACACCGACCGAGTTAGAAAATACATTTGCCAAAATGTTAAAAGAAGCAATCCCTTCTCTTGAAAAGGTACGCTTCACTAACTCTGGAACAGAAGCTGTAATGACAACAATTCGAGTTGCCCGTGCCTATACAGGTCGCACAAAAGTCATCAAATTCGCCGGAAGCTATCATGGCCATTTTGATGCAGTACTTGTCGAAGCTGGTTCTGGCCCATCTACATTAGGGACACCAGATTCTGCTGGAATTCCAGAATCGGTAGCACAAGATGTTATCACGGTACCGTTTAATGATTTGGATGCCTATAAACACGCCCTAGATACGTGGGGAGATCAAATTGCAGCCGTTTTAGTCGAACCAATTGTCGGTAACTTTGGTGTTGTCGAACCACATGACGGATTTTTACAAGCCGTCAATGATTTAACCCATGAAGCAGGTGCCTTGGTCATCTATGATGAAGTGATCACCGCATTCCGCTTTACTTATGGAAGTGCCCAGCAAGTATACGGCATCGAACCAGACATGACGGCAATGGGTAAAATTATCGGTGGTGGACTCCCAATCGGAGCATACGGTGGCAGAAAAGACATAATGGAACAAGTCGCTCCACTTGGACCAGCTTACCAAGCCGGAACAATGGCCGGAAACCCTGCATCCATGGCATCTGGGATTGCCTGCTTAGAAGTCCTACAACAAGAAGGCGTCTATGAAAAAATGGATCAATTAGGAGCCCGTTTGGAAGAAGGCATTTTAGAAAAAGCTCGCGAACACGGAGTTAGCATTTCCATTAACCGTTTACGCGGCGCATTGACGGTATACTTCGGTGACGGAGAAAAGGTGACCAACTATGCTGGCGCAGAAGCAAGTGACGGCGAAGCATTCGGTCGATTCTTCAAGCTAATGTTGAATCAAGGAATCAACCTCGCCCCATCTAAATATGAGGCATGGTTCCTAACTACCGAGCATACCGAAGAAGATATCAATCAAACAATTGAAGCAGTTGCTCATGCGTTTGAGATTATGGCTAGAGATTAATACGAATGCACTCGCTATAGTGGCGAGTGCATTTTTTGTGGGGATGGAGTTTCTTTGGGTGGGGGTGGTTATTCGTTGGGGTGGAGGGGTTATTACTTAGTTTAGAGCCGGTTATTTGCTAGTTTGGATCACTTATACATCGGTTTGGAGCGCTTATCCTCTTTTTTAGAGCATTCACTCCTACCTCACGACACATAAATAGAAGTTGGGATAAAACTAAAAAGATCTATTCTAAAGACGAACAATTAGGATATAGATGTCTAAATTGTTCCGCTTTTATTGATTGACTCTAATTACTTAATAAAGTACTGAAATACCGCTTCGGCAGAATACTTCGCTTTCCGCGGGCCCGGCCTCAGCCAGGGTACTACTTGAATATGCTTCATTGTTCCCTTGCGCCGAGGAATTGGCTTCGAAGAATTGCTAGTAGACGTAGGAGCATCGTGCGGGGGTCTTCGGACACGTGCTGTTCCCGCTGGAGTCTTCATATTCTGCCTACGCTGATATTGGATCAGGTTAAATTAAAGTATTACGCTAAGAACTAGCGGAGGAAATACATGGAGACTCCTGCGGGAGGAAAGGCATCGGTGAGACCCCACAGTGCGTCAGCACGAGGAGGCTCACCAGCCGCCCGCGGAAAGCGAAATGTATTTCTGTAGCGGTTTATATGCAACCAACAATGTCATTTCATTTCGCTGCTAGGTTCATAATAACTGCGTTTACATACCTTAAGTAAAATAATTTTGTCTCAGCCTCTTCATTTTAATCTAAATGTTGAACTTGGTATAAATCATAATAACTGCCTTGCTTGTTAATTAATTCATCATGTGAACCTGCTTCTGTTATTTCTCCATTTTCAATAACGACAATGCGGTCTGCGTGTGTTATTGTCGCTAGTCGGTGGGCAACGATAAATGTTGTTCGGTCAGAAGCGAGTTTCTCTACCGCTTCCTGAATTGTATGTTCACTTTCCAGGTCCAATGCAGATGTTGCTTCGTCAAAAATAAGGATCGGTGGATTTTTCAGAAATACCCTCGCAATCGCGATGCGTTGCTTTTGTCCTCCTGAAAGTTTGACTCCTCGCTCACCGACTAACGTATCATAGCCTTCTGGAAGTTCCTCAATAAACCCATGTGCATTCGCTGCTTTTGCCGCTTCGATCACTTCTTCGTCGGTTGCATATGGATTTCCCATACGAATATTCATTGCGATCGATTCACTAAACAAGATATTATCCTGTAATACCATTCCAACGTTATCTCGTAGTGAACGGGCTTGAACGTCGCGAATGTCCATTCCATCGACTTTTATTGAACCGCTAGTTACATCATAGAAACGTGGAAGTAAGCTAATTAATGTCGATTTTCCTCCACCACTCATTCCGACAAATGCGATCGTCTCCCCGGCTTTTACGTCTAAGCTGACATTTTTCAGCACGTCGTCTTCCTCATCCTCATAACGGAAGGAAACATTTTCAATGCTAATTTGCCCATTTACTCGGTTGAGTTTTTTTGCATTTGGTTTATCGACAATGTCGTATTCTTCATTCATTAATTCAAAAACACGATCAATGGATGCAATGGATTGAACCAATACAGTGGATGAGTTGATTAATCGACGTAATGGACTATACACGCGTTCCATATATCCGACAAAAGCTACCATGGTTCCGAGTGTCAAACTTTCATTGATAACTTGGTACCCAGCAAACGCGATAACAAGCAATGGGGCCAAATCGGTAATTGTATTCGTTACGGCGAAAGTTTTTGCATTCCAGCTCGTATGATCTAATGCTTTTTTCAAGAAATTATCATTTCGCTCTCCGAATTGTCCTTGTTCATAATCTTCCTGGGCAAAGCTTCTCGTCACTGGGATCCCTTGCACACGTTCATGTAAATGCCCTTGAACTTCTGCTAAAGCTTGCGATCGCTCTCGCGTTAATTGACGTAACTTCCCATAGAAAAATTTGATCGAAAAGCCGAATAAAGGGAATAAAATAATAGCAACAATCGTTAACCAAACATCCATGGTCAACATAATGATGATAGCAATTGTGATCGTGATAAGATCTAGCCATACATTCATTAATCCAGTCATCACGAAATTTTTCGTTTGTTCGACATCATGTATTACCCGGGAAATAATTTCCCCGGTTTTTGTCTGAGAATAGAATTTTAGGCTCAGTTTTTGTAGATGATCGAAGAGGCGATCCCTTATGTCGTAAAGGATTTTATTCCCTACCCACTGGGCTAAATATTGTCGAATGTATTCAATAGGTGGTCGTAACACTAAGAATACGATAAAGGATCCACCCATTACCCAAAACAACTGAGTTAATTTTTCTTCACGCGTAAGTCCTTTGACATTGTCTGGATCGATAATATCATCGATGACATATTTCAAAATAAGGGGGATTAACAACGGGATAGCAAATTTAAATATTCCAATAATCACTGTCCAAACGATTTTCCATTTGTAGGGTGCTACAAATTTCATATACTGCTTTACACTGCTCATGATCTCAACTTCCTTATGTTAGAGTGTTTTACATTAGTTGTTTCCTAATTAAACCTTTCCATCAGTGGTGACATTACCGCCACCAGTTACATAAATTGAACCCTGCATTTGTTAAAGTAGCGGGTTAAAAGTAGAAAAGCCTTGTTACCTATTACGTAACAAGGACATATTCCTAATTTTGATACCATCCTTAGAGTAAAGTCTTATCTACCTCTACCATTTCATTCAATACCTACTTCTAAACATGTGCGACAAATCTCGTTACCATCGGTAGGTTAAAAAGCGTTCATACCATTGATCGATAAAACCTGGTGAAAAAGGGCCTTTCCGTTGCATTACCCAACGTTGCAAATACTCAATATTATTATATAAAATCCGGTCTAATACAACTGGGTAATTCATTTGTTTCTTGTGTAATTCATATTCATCTTCGTCTAAAATATCAAACGTCATATCGGGATATACCTTTAAATCAAGGTCGTAATCTATATACTTTAATGCCTCTTCATCATATACAAATGGGGAGCTAATGTTACAGTAATAGTAAATCCCATCGTTTCGAAGCATTCCTATAATATTAAACCAATGCTTGGAATGAAAGTAACATATGGCTGGTTCTCGTGTTGTCCATGTCCTTCCGTCACTCTCCCTTACCTCGGTTTTGTCATTTGCTCCGATTACAACTGTTTCTGTCCCTTTTAACACAATACTATTTTCCCAAACGCGATGGAGACTACCATTATGTTTATAGCTATGTATTTGTATTTTGGATCCTGACTTCGGAGCAGCCATGTCGTAATTCCTTTCTATACACAATCGCTCAGACATGTATCATTTTTAATATGTCCTCTATTATAAAGTGTAAATATTGAAATATAAAGTATTATGACCGCGAATTCATTTTGTGAATGTGCTTTTGACTCCAACCATAAAAAAGAGCTTCCAGAAGATTGGAAGCTCTTTTCGCATTAAAATTTGAGGGTAGGTAACTTATTTTTTGTTTTGCTGAGATTTTTGGTTTTGCTTTCTTACTTGTTGAGCATCTGTTTCAGAAGCAAATTCTGTACCAAACTGTCCTTGACCTGCTTGTTGGCCAGCTTGTGGTCCTTGTTGTGCTGCTTTTTGGTTCTGTTGTTTTACATGCTGAACGTTAGTACCTGAAGCAGTTTGTTTAGGATTTTTAGCCATCAATATCACCTCCGCAATAATTAATCTTTCCAGAAGACGATTTGTTATCCACTTCATTTTCAAATTAACTTGTACCATTATATGGTAACGTGGTGCAGAGGCTTACAGGTCGCTTTATAAGTAATTTTTAATTTTTTGATGGGAGACTGGGAATGGATACTTGTCCAGGTCTTCTTTATTAACAAAGGTCAATGTATTGTTTCCATCCGTCAGATGCTCTGTTTTTGCTTTATAAATATCTAAATTCCATTTCAAATGCGAGAAGGTATGCTTTACGTTTCCTTCCTTTGATCCGATGGTTATATTTATACCATATTGCGAACGAAACCAATTTTCCATATGGTCCTGGCCAACTTCTACTAATGGGATCATTGGGAATTGCCAAAGGCTTGCTAGTAACCCCTGCTCGGAACGTTGTTCAATCGCAACTTGACCTGCTTCATTCATAATCACCAAGGCTGCATATGGAACGATCTTTTGTTTCTTCGCTTTTGACTTAACTGGCAATTGTTCCTCGATTCCTGCGTCAAACGCCCTGCAATATTCGTTAACTGGACATAACATACAAGTAGGAGCTTTTGGCGTACAAATTGTTGCACCAAGATCCATGATCGCTTGGTTAAAAGAGGATGGGTCTTCTTTCGATATTAATTCACGTGTATAGTGTTCGAATTGTTTTTTCGTTCGTGCTTGAGCAATATCATCCTCTATTTTTAACACCCGCGAAAAAACACGCATTACGTTTCCATCTACAGCTGGCTCGGGTTGATCGAACGCAATCGATAAAATTGCACCTTTCGTATATGGACCAACACCTTTTAAGGACCCTAACTGTTCGGGAGTACTTGGAATTTCTCCGTCATATTGTTCCACGACTTCTCGAACTGCGTGCTGAAGGTTTCTCGCTCTAGAGTAATAACCAAGCCCTTCCCACGCTTTTAAAACCTCTTGTTCATCCGCTGCTGCCAGCTCATAAACAGTTGGAAACTTCTCTAAAAAATGATAAAAATATGGTATAACCGTATCGACTTTTGTTTGCTGTAACATGATCTCAGAAACCCAAACTCGATATGGATCTTGATTTTCACGCCATGGCAAATCTCGTTTATTTTGTTTGTACCAGGACACCAAATCATCTTGAAACCCTGAAATGTCAAAATCCTGTAATGTATCATTAAACATAAATTCACTTCCTTTGTGGTACAATAAATAGAGCTAAAATAACGATGATGCCTTTCATCGCCAGTTGTTTCATTTGATGCTTACCAAGATTTCGTCCAAGGAGGGCAATTCATTTATGGATACAGGAACCCATATTGCTATGGGTGCAGCATTAGCCGGATTATCTACATTGGATCCAGCAGTGCAAAACGATCCTACATTATTCAATGCTATTTTAGTTGGCACAATCGTAGGCTCACACGCCCCAGACTTTGATACTGTTTTAAAACTAAAAAACAATGCTACTTATATCCGACATCATCGTGGCATAACACATTCCATCCCTGCTGTTATTATATGGGGGGTTTTGATTGCAACAATCATTCATATGTTTACCCCGCAAATTAGCTTTTGGCATTTATGGGGCTGGACATTTGCCGCTGTTATTATACATGTTTTAGTCGACATCTTTAATGCATATGGCACACAAGCGTATCGGCCATTTACAAATAAATGGGTAGCACATGGATTTATTAATACGTTTGACCCGTATATTTTCACATTGCATCTAGCCGGAATTGGTGCATGGATATTAGGTGCACACCCGGGCTATACGTTTTTAGTCATTTATGCGGTAATATTATTATATTACATCAAGCGGTATATGGATAAGAAGGAAATTGTCAATAAGATTCATGATCACTTTCCAGATGTTGAAAAAATTGCCACATCGCCAACGTTAAAGCAAAATTATTGGCGAGTTGCCATTACAACACCTTCTAAGTTTTATGTTGGCGTTGTCGAAAATGGACACATCGATATTGTCGATGAGTTCCATAAAGTAGCCTTACCAGACTCCGATGTGATGGATATTGCTATTTCAGATAAAAATGTCTCCGCATTTCTTTCCTTTTCACCTGTTTACCGATGGGAAATTAATGAATTTGAAGATTATACAGAGGTTCGTTTCATTGACCTACGCTATCGTTCCAGAGGGTATTATCCGTTTGTTGCGGTCGTGCAAATTGACCCAGATAAAAACGTAGTTAGCTCTTACACTGGCTGGATCTTCTCGGAGCACAAATTACAAAATAAGTTATATGTTGGTGACAATCCCATTTAAAAACAGCAGGTACTCGCCTGCTGTTTTTTGCTATTTATCCTTCATTTTTGTACTTAATAAGGAAATTGGAATGGCTTCCTCTGTTTCGTGTGTTTCATTTAATAAGTTTACACGGTGTCCCCATGCAAACACCCCATTAATATAATTCACTTTAAATTTATATCCAGGGTCAGTATTCAGCCCGTATGTTTCTCCAGCCTTATAATCCTCTGGGTTTAATGTATATGCTAATGCAACCTGCATTTTTCGTTCATTAACTGCGACTTCACTAATATTCCCTAACTGTTCGGCCTTTTGCGCCTTTTCTTTCAGAATCCCGATTTCTTGTCGCAATTGTTCAATTGAATAATCACTATATCTGTAATTCATTTTGTCTGCTCCCTTCACCCTATCATTTTACATTTTACCAATAGTTTAGGACAATGAAAATGATGAAGCGCACATTAATTGTTGAAATGGTATCTTTTTGGGGATGAAGCTATCATTATCACGTTTCAAATTTAGGGGGTAGATTAGATGCCAACTGTTGCTATAACAGGTGCTGGAAGTGGGTTAGGTAGAGCATTAGCAAAACAATATGCCCACCACGGGTACAAGGTATATTTATTAGGAAGAATTGGTAAAAAGCTACATATGGTACAGCATGAAATTTTAGAGGATGGCGGAAACGCTGAGGTTGTACTTTGCGACGTTCAGGAATATGCTTCCGTCAGCATTGCTTTTCAGCAAATCGGAGAGCTAGATGTTTTCATCAACAATGCTGGGATAGGAATTTTTGGAGCTGTTGAGGATTATTCTTTAGAAGAAATCGAAAAGACATTGAATACCAATGTAAAGGGTACGATCCTGACTGTACGTTCTGCATTGCCTTTAATTCGTGAGAGTAAAGGAAGAATGTTAACCATCATTTCGACAGCTGGACTCCGCGGTAAAGTTAATGAGTCGATTTATTGTGCAAGTAAATATGCTGTACGAGGTTTTACCGAAAGCTTACAAAAGGAGTGGGAACATGAGAGCTTTTCCATTACGGCCGTCTATATGGGTGGTATGAACACCCCATTTTGGGACAAGACATCTCATATAAATAACCCAAATAAATTTAAAGGTCCCGAAGTAGTTGCCAAACAAATCTTTGAAGAAGATGATGGCAGGAAAGAGATCTTTATTGATAAATAAAAGCTTTGTTTTGAGCATAAGTCTATATTTAGAAAACGGATGAAGCAAACAATATACAAATAGATGGAAGGACTAATCCCTTCCATCTTCTACGTATTCTTCTACAAACCGTTTAATATTCTCCATTGAAAAGCCCTTTCGATAAAGCCCTTCCTTCACTTTACTCTTTAATTCAAAACTGCTATATTTTCGTTCATGTTTTCGAACTAGCTTTTCCCCTTGGTAAACCAGTGCATCCCATTCTGTATGATCATCTTTCGCTTCTTGGAAGGATTGCAGGACATCCTGAATAACATCCTGGGTAAACCCTTTTTGCATGAGGTTTGATTGAAGTTGCTGGGATTGTTTTTTGAAGGAATCTTTTTTGCTTGAACGAATTTTCTTTTCTACCCATTTCTCAGCTTTTTCAAATTGCTGTTCATAGGTATACATGCCTACTGCTTCCGTGGCAATTCCTGAAGCTACTCCTTTTTCAATCAACTCTCTCTTTACAAGTTGTGGCCCCTTATGGGATGTATTTAATCTCGTTTGGACAAATGCTTTGGCAAACTCTTTGTCGTTAAGATAACCCTCTTTGATTAACTTATCGATGATAGGATCAATATGCTCTTCATCTACCTCTTTTTTCACTAAATAATCATTCATTTCTTTTATTGTACGCATGCGATAGCTTAGAAAATTCACTGCGAGTGTATATGCCTTCTGAAGGGTATCTTTTCGTTTCAGTGTCTCCATTGTTGCTTCATCCAACTCGAGTCCTTTGCGAAGGTTATGCTCGATTAAAACCGCTTCATCTACACTAAAGCCGTATGTATCACGATCACCTTCTACCAAATAGATATTGTATCTGCTTTTACTTTTCTTCTGAGTCGTTATGCGGGATATTTTTTTCATCGAACATGTCCCCCTTTCCTACATTTTAACATGTTTTAAAGGAAAAACACTGTAAGATTCAATTCCGATAACATATACTAATAACAAAGGCAAAAATGCATGGAGTTCGATCTCGGATTTAGGAGGTATATTGATGAATTTTTTACTAACAGGTGGGACTGGTTTTGTTGGGAAACATCTTGTAGCTGCCTTACATCAAAAGGGGTATCATACATACATCCTCACAAGATCTCCAGCTAATTCTGCAAATTCAAATAACAGTACGTTTATCGGGTATGATCATCCTGTTGAAGAACTTCCAACTATCTACGGGGTCATTAACCTTGCTGGCGAATCCTTGTTTGGGTATTGGACCAAACAAAAGAAAGAAGCCATATTAAACAGTCGAATTGAAACAACAAAAAAAGTGATTCAAATGATCGAGAAACTAGAAGAGAAACCGGACGTATTCATTAACGGATCTGCGGTTGGTTATTATGGCATGTCTGAAGACCTGATTTTCACCGAGGAAACGGAGCAACCTGGTTCCGATTTTCTCGCACGTGTTGTCGTCGAGTGGGAAAGAACAGCAAAACAAGCAGAGGATTTTGGCATTCGTACCATCTATGCTCGATTCGGTGTGATCCTTGGAAAATCGGGTGCACTCCCACTGATGAGCTTACCCGTAAAATTATTTGTAGGTGGAAAAGTTGGGAGTGGCGAGCAATGGCTTTCTTGGATTCATATTGATGATGTGACCGAGCTACTAAACTTCTGTTTATTAAATGAAAATATCCGTGGCCCTGTTAATTTCACAGCACCGAATCCATTACGAAATAAAGACTTCACCAAAGTATTAGCGAAGGTCATGAATCGCCCATATTGGTTCCCTACTCCAGCCCCACTATTTCGCCTTGCAACTGGTCAAATGAGCCAGCTCGTTCTTAAAGGGCAATACGTATTACCACAAAAGGCAGAGACACATCAATACCAATTTATTTATCCTGAATTAGAAGCAGCATTGAAAAATATCCATCGAGGGAAATTGTAAAAATTTGTCGTTATTTTTATGTAAAAAACCGATTCCCTTTTTGAAAAAAAGATAGTATGATATGAATATCAAATTACATAGGGAAGGCAAATGGTGCGCCACCAGTTTTCTGGTTCTAGTGGGTTCGATTCCCACCCCGAATTTTTGTTGAAATTTAACTAAAAATTCGCGGGTGGGTCTCTTTCCAAGTGCTCCTAGTAGCTTCTATGGAACCCTCCTGCTTTAAGGAGGGCTTTTTTTATGCTAAAACCACGTGATTTACATGACGTACCCGTGTTATTTGAATTAATGTCTCACCCGGAAGTGTTCCCATATGTCCGACAAAAGGCGGCTACAAGCGATGAATTCTACTTCCTAACCAGACAAACGATCGAAGCAGAAGCAAACGGCGAACTAATTTCTCGAACGATCGTCGATGATCAGTATCACCCAATTGGAACCATTAATTTATTTGATATAAAAAACAACCAGGGATTTTTAGCAACATGGATCGGCCAGCCATACTTCGGTAAAGGCTATAATAAGCTAGCAAAAGAGCAATTTTTTGAAGAGATCTTTTATCAAACATCAATCGAAACGATCTTCATGAAAGTTAGAAAAACAAACACCCGCTCCTTAAAGGCTGTACTGAAAATCCCTTATGTTGCCTTAGGTAACTCTATTTATGCTGACGTCTATGAAGAAATTAATGCAAATGATGAAATTTATGACCTATTTGCTATCTCAAAAGAACACTACATGTCTTATCACCAGTTCTCCAATATTGCTGCATCAGAGGATGAAGTGGGTTAGGTTTTTGGGCGATTGTCTTGTGAACAGCTCTTTTAGGGGGGAGTGTTGATTCCTTGGGGCTGGGCGTTGATTTTTTGGTTTGAACGTTGATTCTCTGGGGATGGGCGTTGATTTATTGGTTTGAACGTTGATTCCCGGGGCTCGAACGTTGATTCCGGGGGCTCGAACGTTGATTTCTCGTTTTAAACGTCGATTCCGGGGGCTCGTGCGTTGATTTCTCGTTTTAAACGTCGATTCCCGGGGCTCGTGCGTTGATTTCCCATCCCGAACGTCGATTCCAGCGGCTCGAACGTTGATTTCTCGCTTTGAACGTCGATTCCGGGGGCTCG
>NZ_FOHE01000022.1:19569-36747 GCF_900111445.1 Oceanobacillus limi
GATTCCGGGGGCTCGAACGTTGATTTCTCGCTTTGAACGTTGATTCCTGGGGCTCATGCGTTGATTTATTGGTTTGAACGTCGATTCCCGAAGCTTGAACGTTGATTGTTTGCTTTAAACGTCGATTCCCGGGGCTCGAACGTTGATTTCTCGTCCCGAACGTTGATTCCCGGGTCACGAGCGTTGATTTCTCGCTTTGAACGTTGATTCCCGGGGCTCGAACGTTGATTTCTCGGTTTGAACGTCGATAACAGCGGCTCGAACGTTGATTTCTCGTTTTAAACGTCGATTCCAGCGGCTCGTGCGTTGATTTCTCGGTTTGAACGTTGATTCCGGGGGCTCGAACGTTGATTTCCCGTCCCGAACGTCGATTCCAGCGGCTCGAACGTTGATTTCTCGTTTTAAACGTCGATTCCAGCGGCTCGTGCGTTGATTTCTCGGTTTGAACGTTGATTCCGGGGGCTCGAACGTTGATTTCCCGTCCCGAACGTCGATTCCAGCGGCTCGAACGTTGATTTCCCGTCCCGAACGTCGATTCCAGCGGCTCGAACGTTGATTTCCCGTCCCGAACGTCGATTCCAGCGGCTCGAATGTTGATTTCTCGTTTTAAACGTCGATTCCGGGGGCGCGTGCGTTGATTTCTCGCTTTGAACGTTGATTCCAGGGACTCGAATGTTGATTTCTCGTCCCGAACGTCGATTCCAGCGGCTCGAACGTTGATTTCCCGTCCCGAACGTCGATTACAGCAGCTCGAACGTTGATTCCCCAGTCTCGAACGTCAATTCCTCAGCCTCGAACGTCGATTTCTCCGTGGCAAACTTCTCGATCTCAACTGCTCATCACGCATGGATTCATCCCCCTTTGAAAACGTTTAGGAAATATATGTATATTTACCGCGATCATGGTAATCCTAAGCGTAAAACCGAGGGGTGATAACATGGCAAAGCCAAAGCGTGATGCAAAGGTAAAACATTTATCGAAAACACAGGAAGTTCTGTACCAAAGGGAATTTAAGAATGCTAATCGAGTGTATAACGAGGCTCACCAAGGAGGAAACCGAAGCTAAACGCAGCTTCGGTTTTTTCATGTCACTCCATTTATCCACATAAAAATCCACTTTTGTTAATAACTTTCGCAAACCCCCATTCCTACAACACCAATTATTCACAGTCACTTGTTAACATTTAGTGGATAGTTTTGTGGGTAATGTGGATAAATCTATTTCCCCCAATGAAATTAGCATTTATATTGTGTATAACTATGTGAATTACTATTTAACCCTCATACTAAACTGGCAGGTAATATAAACGCGACGTCCTGCGCGTCGTAAGACCACAACTGATATAAAGGAGGCTATTGACACCTCTCACCAACTGTTATACTATGTATATAACAGATATAATAATTAGAATAGGAGCGTTGATTGGATGTGTATATAAATCTAGACTTTGAATCCAACGAACCAATCTACACACAGCTTATGCACCAGATCATTGCCGGTATTGCGAAAAAAGAACTAAAACCCGGTGATGCCTTGCCATCCGTACGATCCTTAGCAGCGGACATCGGGATTAATTTGCATACGGTTAATAAAGCTTACCAACAACTCAAACAAGAAGGGTTTATTTTAATCCACCGTCAAAAAGGGGTTGTGATTAATCCTGATGGCGTACCACAGGCAGATGATCAATACATGAATAATTTAACCTCTACACTACACCCTATTATTGCCGAATCAATCTGTCGCGGATTAAGTAAGGAACAGGTTTTACAACTAACAGGTGAACTATATGAAAATTTTACAAAGAAAGAAGGTGGAGATAAATGAGTCAAACCGTTATTTTAATGATTGGTCTGATTTTAATTCCAGTTTTTCTATCTACGATGTTCATCCCCTATTGGACTAGGAAAACAGAAAGCTTTGGTGTTTCCATTCCAGAAGAATTTTATGGGAGTTCCATACTTAAAAAGCTACGGAAAAAATATGTATATCGTACTGGAATACTAAGTGTAATTACCGGGGGTGCTTATGTATATGGATCCTCATTATTGGAAGGAAATGAACAGGCAATTAGTACTTTAATTGCAATCGTAACTGGTATGTATATCATTATTTCTTTTCTCGTATATTTAGTTTTCCATCAAAAAATGAAACAACTAAAAAAAGAACAGGAAGGTACGTGGACAAAAAAGTCACAGCTGGTTGTTATCCATACAAATTTTCGCCAGCAAAAGCTTACCTATTCTAATTTTTGGTTTAGTATTTCTTTTTTCATTGCCATTATTACATTATTTATTGCATTACAAAACTATCAGCAAATTCCAGAGAGAATTCCAATGCAATATGATTTTTCAGGAGAGGTTACGAATTGGGCAACAAAAAGCTATCGCTCCATATTAATCATGCCTTTGATGCAAGTGTATCTTACTCTACTATTCCTGTTAGTCAATGTCATTATTGCGAAAGCAAAGCAGCAAGTAAATGCAGAAAATCCGGAAGAATCGATGCAAAAGAACGTGATTTTTAGAAGAAGATGGTCTGCATTTATTATTATTACTGGAATTGGACTTAGTCTTTTATTTTTATTTATCCAGCTAACCTTCATCTATTCGATTCCGACACAGTTGATCACGATTATCCCTCTTCTATATTCTTTTGGGGTAATTATTGGCACGATTTGGTTAGCCATTACGACTGGTCAAGGAGGTAGCCGTGTAACAGCAAAGTCAAAAACTGGTGACGGTACAATTATTGACCGAGATGATGATCAGTACTGGAAGCTTGGCATATTTTATTTTAATAAAAATGATCCAGCTATATTTCTAGAAAAACGGTTTGGTGTTGGCTGGACAAACAATTGGGCACATCCACTTTCATGGATTATTATCATTGGTATTATTTTATTAGCGATCGGAATCCCCTATTTACTAGGGGCTTAATATCACGCAGCTAGGAGGCGTTCGAATGGAATTATTACAGGAGATTAATTGGGCAATTATTGCACCGATACTGGTAATTCAAGGAATTTTAATTGTTATTGCACTCATTGATTGGATTCGAGCAGACGAAACAAATGGTCCAAAGTGGCTGTGGCTTATCATCATCCTATTTGTTAGCACATTAGGTCCTATTCTGTATTTCATTTTCGGAAGGAGACAGCGCTAAATGGCCTTACTAACGGTTCAGAACCTTTCCAAAAAGTATCAAAATAAAACAGCCGTACACAATGTTAGTTTTTCCTTTCCACATGGAAAATGCATTGCCTTAATTGGACCAAATGGAGCTGGTAAAACAACGATATTGCGCACGCTAGCAGGCTTGTTATCACCGACTTCAGGCACGATACAATTTGAAAACAAGAAAAGCAATACCGATGTTCGAGGGATGATTGGTTATCTCCCACAGTATCCCGTTTTTCATGGATGGATGACTGGTAAGGAATTTCTCGTCTATAGTGGAGAGTTAGCTTTACTCCCTAAGTCAGAAGCGAAGCACCGTGCCGATGAACTACTGGAGCGAATCGGAATTTCAAAAGAAGCCAGTAAGGAACGAATATCAAGGTATTCCGGCGGGATGAAGCAAAGATTAGGAATCGCGCAAGCCATCATTCACAAGCCAATGCTATTAATTTTAGATGAGCCTGTTTCCTCATTGGATCCAATTGGGCGCCGTGAAGTATTAACATTAATGGAGGAATTGAAGCAGGAGATGTCCATTTTGTTCTCTACGCATATTTTATCTGATGCGGATGAAATAAGTGATGAATTACTACTTCTTCGTCAAGGGGAAATTGTTGAAGCAGGGGCAATGCAGGAATTGAGGCAAAAGTATCAAACAGCCAAAATTGAAATTGGCTTTGAACACAGCCTTGAAGATTATAAGGGGAAAATCGAAGCGATCCCAGAAGTGAACGAATCCAAAATCGATCGGGACATCCTCCATGTGACTGCTTCCGATATCGCAATTGCTCGCCAAAAAATTCTAGCAGCTGCGGCTAAGGAAAATTGGCCGTTAACGACTTTCACAATTAACCGTGCTTCGTTAGAGGATATGTTTATGAAAGTGGTGAGTAACTAATGCAGTGGATGACACTTTTCAAAAAAGAGATGCTAGAAAACTGGCGAAATAAAAAGTGGGTTTGGTTCCCTTTAGTAATTATTTTGCTTTCCATACTTGATCCAATTTCAAGCTATTATATGCCACAAATTATTGATTCTGTTGGCGGTCTTCCAGATGGTACCGTATTGGAGCTTCCAGATTATACCCCACCAGAGGTAGTCATCATGAGTTTAGGACAGTTAAGCAGCTTGGGTGTATTAGTCATTGTGCTTATGTCGATGGGCACGATAGCTGGAGAGCGCAAGAGCGGTGTAGCTGAGCTGGTCTTGGTTAAGCCCGTTTCCTATAAAAACTACGTAACAGCTAAATGGGCTTCCCTCATCCTGCTGGTCTGGATATCCTTATTTCTTGGGTTATTTGTTGGTTGGTATTATATCAATATTCTATTTGGTGATTTAACCTTTCTTCACTTATTACAAATTACCTTTTTCTATGGATTATGGCTAACTCTAGTAGTTACGCTAGTCATATTCTACAACACATGGATTAAAACACCAGGTCTTGTCGCATTTTTAACGATTGCAACGATAATGATCATGAGCCTAATCACGCAAGTCTTTGGCCATTTCTTGGATTGGAGCCCGAACAAATTATCCAACCATATTTTTGAATCATTAATGACCGATCAGGCATCAACGGATTTAATCGCAACAGGTTCGGTAACAATTTTCATTTCAGTTCTTTTACTTGTAGCTTCCATTTATTGTTTTAGAATAAGAAGTCGCGTATAACCAATGAAAAAAGGGTAGTTTCAAACGTTTAACACGGTTGAACTACCCTTTGGCTTTCCAAGCGTACCGTAATCTCATCTTACAGATCGTCCAATGCCATAACGTCACCAGTTGTTGCGTTTACACCATATTGACAGTCTATTTTTCCACACAGTATATATTGCTTTTGTTGAAAATCATAAACATAATAAGGGGTTAGCTCAATAGAACTTTTCAGCTTTCTGTATGCTTCTTCTTTATCAAGTACAATGTTTTCCGTTGTTTGGAATTCATCAAACATTTCCAACATCTGCTTGTTATCAATATAATTAACTGCTTCCATGGTGTCTGGATCAATCATAATTACCAGTTTCCTTTGAAATACACGGAGCTCCTGATCAACTGTTCGCAGTGTCGCATGGATATATCCTTTTTCCTGGTGGATGGTCTTCAAGATCCATTTTCCAGGTTCTTTACCGAATTGCCGTTGTAGCAATTCCCTCACTATTTGAATACATTTCTCTTGGATGTCTTTTGTAATTGGGAACGAGTCAGGAGATGGTTCCGAAGAAAATGCTTGGTCGGCAGTTACCTCCTCTAACCACTTCATTTCTTTTCGATTAAATGGTTTGTCGATCGATTCCTCCCAAAAAATCACCTTATTGACTTGCAAATAAGCCCGTACGTCCACTATTGGTTCGAAGGGAATCGTTGCCATTTGATCATTGGTAACAAACAGCTCTTCCACTGCGTACACAGGCGTTAATTTTTTGTGTTCGAATGAAGGAAACTCCGTCAATTTCAATTGCCCTTTTGCAAGCTGTTGTACCTTGTCTAGAGAAAGCATGTATTTTTCTTTTTTAATTATCTCAGATTGTGGAAATTGTCCATAGATCGAAAATAACGTTAGTTTCCCTGCCTCATTATATTCCACTTCAATGGATCCAGAAGGAGAAACCGCTACTCCATCAATGCATTCGGAAAAAGTTAGCTCTCCTACTTCTTCTTTACGGATTTGAAATTGTGTCCCAAAGTTTAGCCCCGTTTCTTTTTCAACCCATTTTATGATGTCATCCGTATTCGAACGGCTAAAGGTTACGCCATTTGCAAAGGTTTTTCCCCCAACAAAAATAACACTTTTGACTTTTTGAGTTGTCACTTCAATATCAATAACAGCTGTGCCTTCTGGATTGGTATCGTCATCTTCCATTTCCATGATATGATTGGGAAACCACTCCATAGATAATGTATAAACCGTTTCACGAAATAGATTTACATCACGATCAAGTCTGTGATTTTTTAAGTAATAGTTATGTAATCCAAATTTAGTTTTCGTTAAAGCAACTAACGCTTGTACCCGTTTATCCATTTTTTCCACCTCACACTACCCTTTCAATCAAAACCTATTCCCCCGCTGCACTTCTATCTATTACTCTCTGTATCTACTGTCCGTAGCTTTTGACATGCTCTACTATGTACTTACGGAATACTTGTAATTCCGTTTCAAGAAATTCAACCTTTTTTGTTCCGCCATAGGCTTTAACCGCCTTATGAATCGTCGTTCTCAACTCTATTGGAAAGGTTCGTAATCCCCAGTTACCAGCCTCAAGCTTGGATGAAATCACTTCTTCAGTAATATACCAATAGACACGAATCATATTTAGAATACAGTAAACAGGATCCGCGGTTATATTAGTCAAGCAATCTTCAAAATCATCGAATATAGAAGAGAGGTAATCAGATGTTGGGATCACGGGAAATACCTCCTTGATTGGTTTTCCTTCTAAACAAATACCTCGATGATATGTAACCGTAATATGTGCAGCCAAATCAGCATCTGTGTTCTGTGCATCATTTATGTAATTGTCGGTATGATTCCAAAAATCCGCTTCATACCTTTCTCTCCAAAATTCACTATAGTGAAAATCAAATGGACATGGATGTTGCCAGCTTTCTAGCTGTCCTCGATTTAGAAAACTAATCTCAATTGGAAACGGGGAATTGGAATAAGATAATAGAAGCTTCGCTAAGTCTCTTTTGGTTTGCACCGTCAATTTTTCTTTCGTAACAACCAATATGTCAATATCACTATGACTCGGATTAAATCCTCCCATTGCTAATGAGCCATGTATGTAGAAACCAATAATCTCTTCAATAAGTAATTGCTTCATTCCTCTTTTCAGCTTCTTTACAAAACCTTTTACATCTGGTGAACTTGTATTCCAATCACTAATCATATTGCGTTATCCCCACCCTTTCCAATGATCGCTAAATGTTGGTGAAATACACCAACAACACAAGCCCTCCAAATATGATGAGGTACCGTAACCACTTTGGTACCTTAGCAAACCATTTCGAAGTCATCCTCTGACCAAATTCAGAATTCTTATCTTCACCGGTGACCATGTTCTCAATCCTTTCATTAAGTCAGCTTTACTCGTAAACAACTATAAATTTGATAAAAATCATTGACCTTCCTGTGAATCATAGTAATCTTCAATATAATTATACGTTCCGATCAATTCAAACGTATTCGTATTCTCATCAAACTCCAGTACTATAACTTCACCGTACATACCAGAGTCCATACCATTATCAACAATGGCCATTCTATCTTCTGTAAGTTGTACAACACTTTGACCATTCGAGACATCAGGATATGGTGGATAGTTCTGTTCAAATGATGGAGTTGGCTTCAAGGCAATGATGATTAAACAGATTAGAATACCAATCATTATTTTTTTCATTCCATTATCCGACATTACAATCCCTCCTTTTTTATTTTCTATGCATCACAAATTGTGATTTGCTATGCTTAAAGTTATTTTTCTCGTAAAAAGGTATGAGGTCTTCATCACAAAATAAACTAATCACATCGATATCGGAAAGTTCATGTAGTAAATTAGCTACAAGATTTGCCCCAATTCCAACCGATTGAAATTCCCTATGAACAACAACGTCTTCCACGTATGCCCTAAATTTGCCGTCCGAAATGGCTCGGGCAAAGCCAATCAGCTGATCTCCATTCCACGCACCAACAGAAGCCCCTTGGTTTAACATTTCTTTAATATCCTTTTCTTCTCTTTCTTCCCACCAACCAGCAATTTGATAGAGATTCATCAGTTTAGATGGGTCAATTGACTTCTCGGCAAAACTCCAAATGTTTACATTCATACCTATCACCACTTTTACGATTTAATTCAACTAGAGCCTACTTCCCCAGTAATAATCTCCTCCAACGTTTCAGCATGTTTTTCTGATAAAGGGACATAATTACTTCGCTCTCGATCAATCACAAACATACCTCTACCTGGAAAAATTCGCACATCATATTGATTGAACTTATAGTCTATAGGACCATCTGGAAGACTATCGGAATGTATCACTCATTTTTCACTTCGGAGGAGATCCTTTATCCATAGAATGGTAGCTTCATCATCTATTTCATTTATTTCCTCATATTCTCCATCTATTTGTTCGTAAACAGTAAGCTTGGAATCAAGGTCAATGACGTTCTGTTTATCAATCCCTCCCATTACGACTATCACAACCATTGTTGCAACAGTACCGGTTCGAAATGCTATTTTATCAATAGTCGTAGCGCCAATCCTATCGTCTGCAAATTTAAAGTAGGAAACAAGTAGAAGATACCCAAACATAAACAGCCCTTGCCCAAATGTGTCATAAACTGTTGCAAGATACCGTAATACGGTTATTCCGATTAACGTTATCCCAGAATAACCTACAATTAAATACAGGTACTTACGATCTCGTTTTTTTAACTCTTCTTGCATTCAGCCTCCCCCTTAGTCATTATTACCTCATACCATCTTGAACCTTATCTGATATCATTACGACTTCTGTGTCCAAATCAATCGGTTGCTCCTTTGAATCGATACATTTCTCCCAGAACTCCAAATGCTTCTTATCAATCCAATGCGTGGATTCTTCTACAGCTTGCCCCCCATCTCCTTGGATTGAATACCAATACAAATACTCCGTTCCACTAACCTTTTCCCTAAAAATCGTTTCGACGTACATTTTTTCCGCTTCTAATGTTAAGAGTACATCCTTCATGTGATTATTTAAAAAATCCATCCATTCATCTACCACTTCGGATTGACCTTCTTTAACTTTAAACCTAGTTAATTCTACTTTCATGTTTAACCAACCTTCTTCTTTATTTACGATTCAGCTATACGAACAATCCGTTCTATAGCCGTTTCAACTTCCACACTATCCCGAACAACAAGTAAATGGTCTGCCTCGCCTTCCTTTGGATCGATCACATCATTTCGAAACGTATTTGCATGTTGTCGAATGAGCACTTCTTCAAAACTTTTAGCACCTCTAAATATACTTGTACTTCGATTACTTTGTTCCACCCGAGCTTGAAGAACATCATCTGGAATATCGAAATGAACGAGAATACGTGTGAAATCTTCTTCAGGGAAAAGCTCCTCAAGAAGGTAAGATCTATCTTTTACACTCCGGTTCGAGTTACAAATAATAAGATGAAAATTCGTATGTTCAACCGTGTAATCTACAATGAGCTTTGATAAAGCGTGTTTCAATGTATTTGGCCCTTGCTTTGGTTGCAATGTTTTATAATATGTATTGATGAATGCAGCATGATTGTCTTGATCCATTACAACGGAGTCATGTAGCTTTTCTTCAAGCGCTCTAGCAAATGTGGTCTTTCCGCTATGCGTCTTTCCGACCGTTATAATCACGAGTCTTTTCATGTTTTTCCCTTTCCTCCCCGCTACTATAAAAAAGCGATAATCTGCTCATTCTGTTCCATTATCTTATCTAGTTTTCTAGCTATTTCTTTTGTTTGTTGAGAACGAGAGGATGTATTGATCATTAACTTTCGAATGAATTCCACAATCTATCTTCGGTATTTTATACTATAAGTCTAACATATTACCTCAATCATTAACTTGAATTTTCTGAACCAAACAACCCAAAAAAGTCCAAAGTATTACCTTTGGACTTACGTACGTTATTTCATATAGCCTTCAACTAATTCAAAGCATCTCTCTTCTGTAAGATTATTCATTACCGCTGTATACTCTAATTGTTCATGTGTACCGCCTTCATATTCTAGGGAAGCTTCTTTTGCCGTATCATCTCGGTATTCTATCCACTCCCGTTGCTCTTTCCTTAATTGCTCCATCTCTTCTGGAGGAAGTTGTTCCTCCAAAATTTGATAAACTTCATTTAACAGCCCATCCCAAATATCAAATCGTTTTCCTTCTGCATTTTTCATCGCGTATGTTGAACTATCTGTTGGATTGTTTATTAACTCATCCGTTTCTTTTTTCGTTTCCTTTAATTTCTTGAGATATTCTTCCTTTAAACTCCCAGTATCATTAGCTGAGGTATTTTCTTCATCTTGTGTAGATTCATTACTAGGTGTTTCATCATTTTCGTTCGCATCAGCATTTTCGCTTTCCATGTTATCTGAACCATTCTCTGCCGACTCATCTGAATTTGCAGCGTTATCATCTGTGCTTTCGGCAGCATTATTACTATCTGACTGATTGTCCGGCTTAGCACTAGAATCATCGGATGAGTCATCACAAGCAGCTAATAGGAGGAGTACAAAAGTAAGCACTCCTATCAATAATTTACGATTGTTTTTCATAACAAAACTACCTTTCTAATTTTTAGTTCATTTTATCCGCGCAAATAACTGGCAGTAAGACCACACTGATAAAAATTAACTTTTCATTTTTTTCTCTCAATATATACTATCATAATTTAACTCACTTTGTATCTATTATTAGTATTAATACCTTCCCCATAATAGCGGCAGACCCTGTTATGTTATGTGAATTTTTTTATGATACACTTAAAATAAAATTTATGCATCATTATTATTAAGAGGAAGTACAAACATGTGGGGGAATCATCATGAAAAAGAATGTAGTTATTGGGATATTAAGTACTTTGGTCGTTGTACTCATATTTACGAGCTCGCACTTGTATAAAGAAATAAAAAGGATGAAAGTGGATGTAAGTTATGATCATGTACTATTAATTAACGAATCACGCGATGCTGTTGATAATATGCGTGCTACTAATTTACAGGATGCACTTGAGACAGAAGATGGCATTGCATTGATTGAAACTCATAAAGATCAAACCTTACAGAAGGAGAGGCAATTTTCCTATCATATGAGGCCTTTTCCCAAAATAGGCAATATGTTTTATGAAGTATATCAAATCCAAGACAAGGTTTTAGAGCGGGGGGAAGCAACAGAGGAGGATATAGAGATTTACAAGGACCGACTAAACAAACTTTACTATATCATGATGGATCTCGAACACTATACAGGTTCAGCCCGTGATTTGTTTGATTCCTTTCATGGTGAAGTGGATCCAGAAATCACTGAGAAAATCGACCAACGAATCGAAGCAGATTATTAATCGAGTTATTAGCCTACCTAGATTCACGAAAAATTAAGTACTTTTGAGTCTTTATTTAAGTAAAGGCATTGCTTTAAAAAGAACAACGCAAATTTATTACTCGCGTTGTTCTTTCTTAATAACGTTTATTTCTTTTGAACTGGAATCCAAATTTCACTATATGCATAACCCTTTTTTTCTTGATCCATTTTAGTAAAAGAAAAAGTGGGTGCTTGGATTACTTCATAATCGGAAGAAGGAAGCCATTCTGAATACGTTTTTGCCATTGTTTCCTGTAACGTAGATGGAAATGGCCCTTCATTTGGGAATATTGCCCAAGTATGAGCTTCAACTGGCACTTTTTCTAATTGATCACTTACTTCCTGCTTCGTTGTTAAAACACCTATCAGGTGCGTTAAACCTCCCTCTTCCTTTATGAAATTCGCGTCCGCATCATAAGAAGCATTTACAATTTCATATGGCTCTATATTTTGCAGGGAATGCATTTCTTCTTTTTGTTCTTCGGTTATACTTTGTGCAAGCTTTACAATCTCATTATTAACACCTTCAAACTGCATCGGCACACGTTTACTTACACCAACCAAATTAAACGCTGGTTTTTCCTCTATTCTAAATTCCATACTGTTTCCTCCTTTAACCGTTATTACAAATGAAAGTTTGGGAAATGATTTGCTTGTTCCCTTCTTTAAGACATCTGAGGGTAAAAACCCACTCCATTTTTTAAATGCTCTGGTAAAACCATCTACTGACTGATAACCATATTTAAAAGCAACCTCTGTTACTTTTTCTCCATGCAACAAATCCTTATTTGCTTCCGATAATTTCCTGTTTTTTATATATTCACTAAGTGGCAAGCCAGAAAGGTAAAAAAATATCTTTCGAAAGTGATAGTCGGAAACCCCAGCATATTGAGAAATTTGTTCAAGAGACAGCTCGTCGGTTAAATGATCCTCAATATAGTCAATGACTAGGTTTAATTCTTTTAACAAAGTATATCCCTCCTTTCATGTCTACATCATAGCAAAGCAACTTGTGGAATACTCGACTTTATTAACACAAAATATATCGATCGGTAAATCTTATGGAAAAAATGGAATTCCGAATTACTCCTCAACGGTTCCACATAATCCAATTTTACCACTCTAAAAAGACAGCGATTCGGGTAGCGCAACCGCTAACCTCTTTTTTTCTGTAATACAAAACGAGTAAGAAATCCTCATGATTTCCTACTCGTTTTCATACTACTTATTTCATTTCACTATGTCATTAATTACATAATCAAATTTAATCTTCCTCCGCGTTTCTCTCTTCCTTTTTTGGCATTCTTCCTGCTTTTTTCAAGCTCTCTCTTAGCAGAAATTCGATGTGACTATTTACACTACGAAATTCATCTTTTGACCAAGTTTCAAGGGCTTCGTATAGTTTCGGATCAATGCGTAGTGGGAAATTCTTTCGTTTAACCATCTAAACCCCTTCTTTATTGGTATAGTGAGCCTGTATTAACAACCGGCTGTGCTCCATGATCCGATACAATTGATACGAGTAAATTATTGATCATTGCTGCTCTTCTTTCATCATCTAAGTCAACAACACCTTCTTTTTCGATACGGTCAATTGCATCTTGCACCATTCCTACTGCTCCATCAACAATTTGTTTGCGTGCAGAGATAATGGCACTTGCCTGTTGTCTTTGTAGCATCGCTTGGGCAATTTCAGTTGAATAGGCCAAGTGAGTTAATCTCGCCTCAATAACATCTACTCCTGCAACTCGTAAGCGATCTTGTAGCTCTGTCGTTAATTCCGATGACACCTCTTCTGCATTTCCTCGTAATGTTAATTCATTTTCCTCAAAGTTATCATAAGGATATTTGGTTGCTACCGCACGAATTGCAGTTTCACTTTGAATTTCTACAAACTCTTCATAGCGATCGACATCAAAAACTGCTTTTGCCGAATCGATAACCTTAAATACTATTACTGCTGCAATTTCAATCGGATTCCCGTTTACGTCATTTACCTTTAAGCGTTTGCTGTTAAAATTTCGCACACGAAGTGAGATTGTTCTTCGCACGCTAAATGGAACTGTTAGTACAATTCCTTCACGTCGTACGGTACCCATATACCTTCCAAGAAAAATAACTACTGCAGATTGATTCGGTTGTACCATTGTTACCCCAGAACCAAGTACAATTGCAAGGATCAAGCAGATACCTCCAATAATCAATTGTTGTTCCATAAAACACAACACGGTACCTGCTAATAAAATTGCAATCAGCAAAATGCCAAAATAACCATTCAATACCCAAGCTTCTTTTTCTTTGATTTCATTCATTAAAATCCCACCTTTGATTTTTAATATTATACTTATATCAATATGATATCATGTTTATGAATTTTCGCAAAACTTTTTGTGTAAAAATAACGAAAAAGTTTAAATTAGTTTTACTGAAACGTTGATAGTATGCCTTTTCTAACACATCAGAGGGGATTCTTGAATAATTTGAAGTCAATAATAAAACGTCCCTACTTGTTTTATAATGGGTTCAGTTTCGGAGTACAAGACACTAACCAACAATGGATTTAGTATCCTTTGTTGGTTAGAGATTACCACTGTAATTGGCACCATATTTCACAGTGAAAATAGCACAATAAAAAGGAGCTTGGGTTCCCAAGCTCCTTTGGTTATGAATTAATTGACCCTTATTCAACTAAGCACCATTTAGTTTAATTAGTTTTTTAGATAATCTAATACAATATCAACTCTTTCATTGACTGAGTAATCACCTTCAATTTTTAATATTGGACAAGATAAGTCTGCCATCCAATGTTCGTGTAAAGATTTACTTCTAACATCTAATCCCGCACTATCATATAAAGATGCCCATTCTAAAAATGTTTTCGATTGTTCATATTTACTACCACCAACTAATATTTCATTTCCATAACGCTGAATTTCCCTCTGTTGTAACCTTTCAATCCTTATATCTTGCGGAATCCATAAGAATATAACAAGGTCAAAATAACTCTTAAAGTTATCACCCCAACCACACACTGCACCAGAAAGAATATAGTTTTCATAAAGTGATAAATCTTTTTCAAGCATATGTCTTCTTTCAGGTACTTTCCTTTGTTTAGTGAATTTAGTTGTCCAAAAATAATCATCGGTATCAAGGTATTTATGAGGCAAAACCTTCGATAATGAAGAGCCAAGTGTTGAAGTTCCAGACCCAGAAGCTCCCATTATATGAATTCGTTTTTTCATTTTTCTCCTCCTTTGATACTTTTTTCGTAACATAAATTCACTATGTTTCTTCCGCTCTTCTGTTATGTTAGTACAACATCTTTACACCTTAATATTAACATAATAATTCCAAACTATTTTACAAAAAAATGAAGACCATCAATTTGATGATCCTTTATTTCACTCTTTCACTCGATAGTTGAACAACCATTAGTTAGTTATTTTCACTATATTTTTATTATTTAGGAATTCGAGTATATAAAAGTTAATACAAGTAATTATGGGAATGAAAAAAGCAAATATAAGAATACCTAAACCTGCAAATACCCCATCCACTGCTTTCACATTAAAAACCTTATAAAAAATAATTGTTGCTACCGATAACAGAAGTGTATTAATACAAAATCCTATTAAAACTCCAAACCATTTACTTGCTTTCTTTTTAAATAACCAAATAGAAAATAAAGTGGATACTATCAAAGAAAATAATAAAGTAAGGTAAACAGCAATATCCATGAAAATCGCCCCTAAATAAATTTACTCTTTTTTAACTCTTCTGCTCCTTTACTTTAATAAGAGTATAGAAGCTGTCCTAGGTAACAATCCTTCTTTTTCTAAAGCACCTGCTAACGGAACTAAAACGGCAGGCTTTGAAAAAGCGAAATGATTATAACTAATGCCGACAAAGACCCCGCAGACAGTAAGGTTATCATTTTTCGCCAATTTACCTCTTTGGAGGGTTTTACAGCCTCTTTGGAAACCGCAATCCATATAACAATAGAAACTATGGCTACTATGGTAATAACATCATTAGACATATTTAACACTCCCTTGTTTAACTCTTGTACCATCTTTTTATATTTCTTTGTTATTATAATTCTTTGTTATAGATAATCTCCTTTATTTCATCTATTTTTTAAATAACTCATTTAGCTTTTTCTTGGTGTTAGTAAAGTGATGGGCTACCCTTGATATTAAGTAAACAATAAGCACGAGCTATTCAACTATCTGCCTATGTTAGTTGAACAAGACAAAGTTGTTTTTCAACTCTTGCACCCGATTCTTTAATAAGGTGTTATCTTAAACGTGTTAATTTTGTTTATTTGTTCTTCATTGACCGCCGTAAATGCAAACCCGTTAAACGGGGGTTGAAATTCATATACACAAGTAAACTGGATACTATAATAAAAAGTAAAATTTTCACATTGTCCCTCCTCATGTCACTACGGATTTCCCACTACAAACTTTTCGCTTACCTGGCCCGTTTGTTGAACAAATATTTAGTAATTCCCAATCATTTGTAACTTCTACCAAAACAATAACATAATATTCAAAAGAAAATGTTAAAACTTAACCATATGAAAAATGCGACCTTATTGGTCACCTGGTTATCACACCCTACGGAACTGTTTTAGTTCGGTTATAGTTTTCAAGACATAAAATAGCCGATTTCCATATTAAAAAATCGACTTCTTCTTTTACTAAAGCCCCCGTTCCTTCAACAACGATGTTTTCTGAGGAATGCATTTTCAATTTTCTTTTTGCTAACCTACGTTATACATGTACGGTTATATAACTTGTTAAAATCACGAAGAAAAATAACGTTTCAAGATTAATCACGAATGGATTAGGCTTCACCTTTGAAAAGAGGTTCACCCTTTTCACTAAGCTTGCATCCAGCATAATGAATAAATAGTAAATAAGTAGTAAACCAAATAAGGTCATAAGAATAGCCATCAAGATCTCGCCACTCATCCAGAACGTTATTCCTAGAAATATAGCCCAAATACTTTTGAATACGCCTATTAGACTTTCATACGGGTTCGTTAATGTTGCCATCATGTAATCTCCGTGTTTGTCTGTAATGGCATGATCGTCATTATGCTTAACAATAAATGAAATATGACCAGTTTGAAGTGCCATTGTACTAACTAACATAAGCAAATATACAAAACCAAATACCGTTCCTACTACTAAGACATCCGAATTTAGTAACTGAAACAAGGTAATTGGTAAAGGAAGCCACATTGCGTACATTATTGCCATTAATATATGAATAAGAGCATATTCATTGTTCTTAGCCATTTTTTGATACGTAAAAATGATGATTAAGAAAATTAATATTCCTAGCCACCCCAAGATTACCGTAGACAAAATCAACTAATCCTCCCCCTAAAATGTGCTGTCTCTATGCGTTTTATTTAAACTACTACATGATAAACAAATGGAATAATCAGAGCCAAACTCAAACAAACGATTGCTGCTACTTTTGATTGTTTCGCCACGCGCTCATCGTCACCTTTAAGGTTTTCAATGAATGTAAGTGTATAATAAAAACAACAAATAATTAGTACTATTGAAATAATTCCTATCCCTACTGGGGCATTTATATTCATACGATCTCTCCTATTCTTTTAGCTGCATTTACCTTGAAATTTGCTGATTGGAGTATTAGAGCTGTTAATCTGGATTTTCCCCACTGGCAGGGCATTCGTTTGGGGTATCAACGTTCAACAACCAGTTATCAACGTTCAGCAACCAGTTATCAACGTTCACCAACTAGTTATCAACGTTCACCAATCCGGTATCAACGTTCAACAAACAGTTATCAACGTTCAACAAACAGTTATCAACGTTCGGCCACCAGTTATCAACGTTCACCAAACCGGTAT
>NZ_FOHE01000022.1:36927-59890 GCF_900111445.1 Oceanobacillus limi
TATCAACGTTCAACAAACAGTTATCAACGTTCAGCAACCAGTTATCAACGTTCAGCAACCCGGTATCAACGTTCGGCAACCAGTTATCAACGTTCAACAACCAGTTATCAACGTTCACCAACTAGTTATCAACGTTCACCAACTAGTTATCAACGTTCACCAACTAGTTATCAACAGTCACCAACCCGGTATCAACGTTCAGCACCCCAGTATCAACGTTCGGCACCGGGTTATCATTGTTTGCCGCTATGTAGTAACCGACCTTCACTCTTCACTTTCAATTTCCCTCCACGCTTGCTCGATAACCATTCTAATAAACGGTTCTTTCCTCTTTGTATATGTTGATCTATCCTCTTTATGTTCCGTTGCCAGCGTCCTTTTTAATATGGCATATTGTTCTGCAATGTCAGGGTGCTGTCGAAGGTAGTCACGAAATAAGATTTTCTCCAGCCACTCATCGCTATTAAACTCGCAAACATGAAGGTGAGAGGTTCCCTGTCCCCATAACCCTTTTCTGAAAAACCTCCTATCCTTGAATTCTACTTTTGGGACATGTTCATAATCTACTTCTGCTAAGGTATCAAAAAAAGTTGGAACTTCATTTAAGTCTTTTACTCCAACCATAATATCAATGATCGGTTTAGCTTCTAACCCGTTTATCGAAGTACTACCGATATGTTCAATGCTAATAATCTTATCTTTAAGGGCATGAACAATTCTACTTTTTTCATATTCAAATTTTGCTTCCCAATTCGGATCAAATGCACAAAGGTTAACAATTGGCTTTGTCATAAGAATCACCTACAACAAATCTATTTCAAACAATCCAAAGAAATCGGTCGTAAACATACAGTACGCCGCTACTACTACAAATATTAATTCACTAATGGTAAACAGGTAGTCGTTCTCGTTTTTAACATATTTCCACTCCATATAAGCCCGAACCAATTCAGAGATTGTGAGAAATACGAACGATAAAAACCAAACCTCTAAATACCACACGGTTTCCATTGGATCTCTTGTGATCGTATAAAAATACGAAAAGATGATCGAAATGATAAATATAGACCGTATCGTCCAATCAATTTTTTTATGTTTATCATTTAAATGATTGTAGGAAAATAGCTTCTTCTTTTTCACATTTAGAATCTTTCTCATGATTGAATTGAAAATGTATACCAATAATAAAAATCCACCTAATAACAAAAACAATTTTAACCAAAACTCACTATCTGGACCAAAACCATACACATAAAGCCCTCCCCATCCATTTTCCAACTATTTCCTAATCCAATAATAACATAATTTTCAGAATCACAGACCAAACAAAAAAGATCGATTATTATCCGATCCCTTTTTCAAAAAGCTTGTAATGTTGTCTGTTTATCATTTTCTTCTGTTGTAAATTCAATATTTTCATAACCAGCCGCTTGTGCATTCGCATATAGCTGCTGGATCATCTTTTGGTCTTTCGCATAAATGGACACGTAGGAAGAATCAACTACTAGCAACACAAATTGACAGTTGCTAGTTACAAATTCCTGATATGTTGTAATTTCACTTACATCCGATTCATGTGGAAATGCTTTTAAATCGGCAAATATTAAATAATACGCCTCGGATGAGACTTTCTGTTTAAGCTTTTCCCCATCTAAAATTGCAGTAGTTGGAAATAGTAATTTTTCCGAAAGGTCATTTCCATCCATGATATAAGACTCCACACCTTGCACATACCAAACAAAGCGCGAAAAGTCCATTTCCCCTAAAATATCATATAAAAATTTTCCGTACGTATTTGGAATTTCAAAGGATAGCCCTCTCACACTTTCCCTCCTTAAAATCTCTAAAACGAAGTTAATGACTTTCTACTTTCACAGCCACGATGGTAACCCCTTCGTTTGGTTTCGTCGTAATTGAAAAAACATCCATGTATTTATTACTCAGTTGAAGACCTCGCCCTAATCCAGCTGTGTCAATGTCCATGTTACCTTCTAAAATAGCTGTAACATTTTCGATTCCTTTTCCCTTATCCGATGCAGTTATATGTAATTCATGACCTTGAATAAAACAAGTAAAAGTTCCTTCTACCCCGGCATGCTTTACAATATTATTCGTTAATTCGGAAACACAAACCAATATCTGCTGCTCCTCAAATGTCGTGAAGTTCATGTTATTTATAAGGTCTTTCGTATAGCTGATTGCCAATAAAACATCCTTTTTACTAGCGATTTTAGTAATGTATTTATCCATTTTCATGTTGTCATGTACCTGCTGTCCTATAATATAAATTTATTATATTCAGTTTGGTACATATAGTAAAGTTCTTTTTTTACAAAAAACGCTCAACGAAGGGGCTCATCCCATTTTCCACCTATACTTATGACGGTTCGCCACTTCTTACTAAGTAAGTGACTCCTTCATTACTTGATACACGGAATTGTAAGTTATTATCTTCATGAAGTGATGAGGGTTTAAAGGATATCCCAAATCCGTTATTAGAGGGATAACCATACACATAGCAAACTACTTTTCCATCCTTCATAAATACGATTTGATTCATTCCTTCATTCACCGTTTCACTGATGCTATCCCATTTATAACCAACTTGTTCATAGATTTCTTCTTTAGGTGTGTATGGGTCAAAAGAATACACAACATCCCATTCAAAAGGTGTTATATTTTTTAAATCGACAGTTTCAACGGATTCATCGATTGCTACGATTTCCTGCTTTAATAAACGAGCATTTTCATCCCACACATCTTTATCCAATATATTAATTAGAACAATAATCACTGGTAAGGAAATGATCAGCAAAACAAAGAACTTTATTTTCTTCATATACAGCCCTCCCCCTTCCGTCTAGATTTTTCCTATCAAATGCTTGTAGCTTATGCGTAGAAAAAGACTTTAACTTTGACGAAATACATATTCGTTCGTCATGGTCCACAAATCCGAACCTATTTATCTTTTATATCCTCCAATAACGAAATGACCTTTTCATTTTGTTCAATAATCTTTTGGTTTTGACTTCGTAATTTCGCAAAATCAAATAAGAAAACAATTAAGATAATTAACACTATAATTTCCATGTTTAATTCACACCTATCTGTTTTATTTTTTCGCTTTTATGGTAAATTCCCAAGGGGTATTTTCACCATCCCAACCACGGTGTTCATCAAATCGTTCGATTGTGAAACCTGCTGCTATAACAGAATTAATGATTTCACTAAGTGTAAATGACCTAATCAATACATTTGGGAAATCTTGTTGCTCCTGCTTGTCAAAGTAAGGTTTGAACGCCAAATCACCGTTCCGTAGATCTTGGTCAAAATAATTGGGGATAAACGTACCGTCAGATTGGATACATCTTTTTATAGGATGAAAATCGCTCAAAATCATTGTTCCTTTTTCCTTAACGATGGAAAAAAGGATGGACGTAAAACGATCCAAATCATGAAAGTAATGTAAAATCCCGCCTTCAAGATAAAGCATGTCAAAACGATTTGCATACTTATTCACGTCAAGATCATAAATATCACTGACAATATAATGAATGGATGTATTGGCATAATTAGCTAACTCTAAAGCATACCGCTTATTTTCCTCCGAAATATCGAACACCGTTACGTCGGCACCTAATAAAGACAGTGGAACAGCCTTTCTTCCGTTGGAACCACAAAGGTTAGCAATCTTTAATCCTTCTATGCCCTGAAAATAGTCTTTGTGCTTCTTTAAACTAGCGATAGGATTTTCTGCAATTTTTCTTGCTTTCTCTTTAGGCGATCCATCTCTTCTATTCCAAAATTCATACGCACGATATTCCCACGCTATTTTGTTGGTCCTGCTTTGATCATTCATGCCTTCCCCCCTCGTTACTTTTAAGATTGGAAAACAAATATCGGTCCATTCCAGCTTTCGTTTTGTATGACTACTTCCGTATAATTGCTTCCAGTATATTCTCGAATGATTCTATTCCAGAATTCATATGCAGGTTTATTCGAGATCGTTTGTTTCACTTCCCAAAAGGAGCCGGCAAACTGTTGAAATAACAAAAATGCAACTTGTTTCCCTATTCCTTTACGTCTATATTTCCGCATCATAAAGAAGTCACTTATGACGATTGTTTTCTCTGCACTACTGAGCTTCGTAAATTCGTTAGGGACATCGAGAATTAGTAGTACGAAGCCTGCAATCTCCCCATCCACCTTTACAATAAATGGCCGGCGGTAATCATCGGTCCATTGATGGTCCAAATACTTATATGGATAGAGACCATGCCGATTTACTACATGATCATCAAACTCGCTGCTGTCATAACGATATAATTGAATTAAATTACTTAAAATGGATCTATCCTCATATGGAATTGTTGTTACAGTAATATCCATGTTTTTCTCCCTCAAATTAAATGGATTTGTTTTTTAGGAGCTAAATTCAATAAAAAAAGGATCGAGTCATTCTTGATCCCTATTTATCCCATGCTATGTGTACGGTGATCTAGCCACAAGAAAACATGACTTAAACCGTATTTATGCCATTGATAAAATGCGTATTAATTCGCAATATCTCTATTAATGAAGCCCTCTAGTCAATTTTCTCATTTCCATCTCTACTTATTTAGAAATAAAAAATTTCTCCTTAAAGCTTGGACTTAATTCACTCCATACATCAAATTTATTACCATCTAAATCAGAGAAGACAAAGTTTCTCCCTGCATGGCCTCTATTCTCAATTTCACCTACATAAATCTCTTTGTCTATGAAATCCTTATGTGTTCTTTCTAAAGCATCCAAACCATTTACTTCAAACGTTAAAGAAAATCGCTCCTCATCATATACATCTACAAAATTGGAGGTTTGGTTTTCCTTAGATTTCACAAGAAAAACACTCTGATTGGCAAGGTCTAAAATCGCTTTATCTTGATCTTGATAGTTTAACTTAGCCCCCAACTTATTGACATACCATTCAGCAGAACGTTCTACATTTACAACTGGAATATAAGTCGTTCCAACCCTAATTAGCTCACTCATTTCTCTCGTCTCCTCAGTTTGATTTATGATACTTCCATTTTATCACAAACCTGTAATAAATAATAAAATATTCTGAATTAGGATGTTAGAAGTTACATCTTCTAATACTTTGGTACTTCTATAATTCTACTGTTTTAACTCAATAAGCCCTAAATTACTTTCACTTCTTTTTAATATTTAGGTTTATTACAATCTTAGCAATTCCCATTGCCATAAAACCATTAAGTAAAGCAAATAAAGAAATTATTGGATTAACATTACTAGTGAAAAACATCATTATCAATGTGATTATGCTAAATAGGGCAAATAAAGAACCTAATATGTACAAAAAGAAACCGATAAACAAAATATACACCACCAATTACATATTTTAAGAAGCACCCTTTCGTTGAAAGATAACACTTCACAAACAATAAGTCTTTACACTTCTTGAACGATAACATATTTCCCTGTCCACATTTGCGTCCCTGCAATCAGTGTCTCATCATCCTTTTTGAAATAGTAGCCACTGCCTTCTTGTTTTTGAATTACCCACGCATTTTTGTTAATCATATTCTTTATATTTCATATGCTTTTATTGAACACAACTAAACCCGAAGTAACTACCAACACACCAATGATTATTAGCCTTTTATTCACATAATCCCTCCCTTTAGTTTGACAAAGTTCCCATAAAATAGGTGTCACATACCATTTCTTGTTAAACTACTCTTCCCGTTAATAGATCAAAGAGCAGAATTCTGTCTTCAACTATTGTCCACATTTGTTTAATAGCAGTTATTTCTTACCTAAAGAAAAACCATCGAATAATGGTCCTCCATAGGGTTTCAAAATTTCATCAACTAAATTAATTACTTTACCTTTTGCACCACTTCTATAAAAAATATCAAACGCTTCAACAAATTGTTCCGCAAATTTTGTATCGTGTTCTCTTAATGAACGTACTATCCACTTTGAAGCACCAATCCACTTATTATTAGTTCTTAATACAAACTCACTGACAAGTTCTGCGAGTGTATTAGCAATGAAAATTCCTTCTGCTCTATTATTACAACCAACAAAATCATCAAGAGTGTCCGTAATAAAGTATCGCTTCGTATTTATTACCTCAGTTGACCACTTTTCTGGACCTTTAGATAGTAATTCTTTTGCTTCACTTTTGACAGAGTCAATTCCCCCATTATCTTTGAGTATTATTCCTTCTGATACCATTCGAGGCAGTGATGGTCTGGCTCGTTTAAAATCACTTACAAAATAATCTCGATAAGAATTAAGGTTATGTGCAAACACTTCTATTGGCCAACCATACACAAATACTGACTCCCTATAAGAAGATATATATGTTTTATCAAATACTACTATATCAAGGTCTGATGTTTTTGTTGCTTCGCCCCGAACAACACTTCCTGCTAATAAAGCTCCATCGCAATATGGAAAATAATTATCAATAAATTTCTGTGCAGCTTTAACTGGTTCTAATCTGTTAAGGTTTCCCATTATAATCCCTCTTTTTGATATATCTTATTAAACATTGGCACCCATTACTTTAATATTTAAGATTAATCTTCATAGGCTTTATACCAATGAAATGGCTGTATTTCTTGTAAAGTTTTAAATTCCAATTTACCATTTGGATTAGTTACAGCAGCTTTTACATTTTCTCCCCAGTAAAATAATCTCTCTTGACATACACCACAAGGAGTTAAAACGAAAAATTCAGAATTCTCATCCTCTCTAACAACACAAATAGTATGAGTGACCTTAGTATTTAGTTTATGTGCTTCTAGAATTGCGCCAGTTTCAATACATAATTCAGTCGAAGCATTGATAACGTCTGGTGCTACACTGGTTAAGATTTGCCCTTCTTCCGTATACATTGCTGCGGCTCCTCCCCAACCTGAAGGATACCTCTTTTCTATCAGATCTATTGCTACTTGATAGAGTTCTTGTTTGGTGCCCATTTCCTTTCCCTCCTATTTTTTCAAATAATGATATCTGAACAGAATTTAGCTTCTTGCACTAAACTGCCCCTTTACTTTAACAAGCAAAAGCCTCCTTGAAGATAAATCCCCTTCAATTAAATAAGGTATAATTATTATTTTTGTATTCTATGAACAACTTTTGTTCTCCAAATCCCATAGCCAATTAATGCACCAATCATATTAAGTATGAAATCATCAATGTCAAAACTTCCTCTTCTTGTAACTAATTGTATTGTTTCAATAAATAATAAAACTATTATCATTAAGATAGTGAATGTCTGCAATTTATTTCCTTTGTTTATGAAAAATGGTAGATATATACCCATTGGTAAAAACAAAAACAAATTACCGAATAAGTTTTTTATTGGAATATCCACATTCATACTACCATCAATAATTGCTTGAATATATGTACTTATTGTTTTAAATGGAACGAAATTGGAATTGAACCTTATTGTTTCTAACAGTGAAAGGTCAGTAGACCATGTGCCACCAACCCTTCCTAAAAACAATATCATTACCATTAAAAATAAATAAAATATAAAACTAATACTAAAAATAACGTTAATTTCCTTTTTCATTTTCGCCCTCTTTTCATTCCTAAACTATTAGCTGAATTTAGTTGAACTGGTACTCTATCTACTATTATAAATAAAGTTCGTACAGCAAACGATAGAAAATCGTAATAAACCCAACTAATATTCCGAAATTTCCTAATCTACAGTTTGGATTATGTTATACTTTTCCTTAGCAATACAAGGAGGTAAAAGTCCGATGGTAAAAAAATAATAAGAGAAAATCTTATATTACTAACATGTAGATTTTCTCTTTCATTGAATGAATAGATAGAAGAAAGGAAAATAACATGTTAAATAAATTAAGTGATACTATTTATTATTTATCAAATCAAGATGATAGAGAAAGACCAACATTAGGACTGGTAAGTGGGGAACAATATAGTCTAATCATAGATTCTGGTAATTCTCCTCGGCACGCTAAGGACTTTTTACTAGAAATCGAAAACCTAAATGTACCACCAGTAAAATATGTTGTTATTACCCATGCACATTGGGATCATTTCCTAGGAATGAATGAATTTGATGCAACAGTTATCGTTAATCGTCAAACAAACGAAATAATGAAGGAATGGCAATGTTTGTCCTATGACGATCATTCACTACAAAAGTACGTGACTGCTAATCAGATGAATGCAATGTGTATGGAGATTATACAAACGGATATACCAAACAGAGACAGTTTTAAGTTAAAATCTCCGGATGTCATCTTTGAGAATACATTAACGATTGATTTAGGCAATAAAATTTGCATTCTAGAACGTATCAAAAGTACGCATACAGATGACTCTACTATCATTTATATTCCTGATGAAAAAGTTATTTTTTTAGGTGATTGTGCATATGGTACAACCACAAATTCTTTATTTCATTACAAGCAATCCCTGTTATTGCCTATGATTAAAGACATTCAAAAATATGATGCAGAAATGTTCCTACTTGGTCATGAATCTATATGTGATTTAAATGAAATGGATATATATTGGGAAGAGTTAACAACAGCAAGTCAAGTTGTAAGGTCTACTTCACTAGAAAATGCGATAGAGTCCTTTAAGGTAGAAACTAAAAGGGATCCTAATGATAATGAGTTATTTTTCATAAAAGCATTTGTTAATGACCAAATGATTCAGTCACTATGATTCTATAGAAATTAATTAGAAACAATAGCCGTCTCATTAGATGAGGTGGCTATTTAAATTAGTTGATCCTATAGGCAACCTTATTTTTCCATTCGTTTTTAGAAAGGATAAAATTTTCATGCTATTGACCTTCCATTTCGACACTTTTAGTTTAGCAGGAATCCAGATTTCAGATTTTTTGTAGAGCTCCCACTAATAATGACAGCATCCTCCCCTTATACCCCTTCTATTTCCGAAAAATGAACATTACAATAGCGAATCAATTCCTCAGCAAACGATATGGTAGATTTAATTCGCTCTTGATCCGAATCAAATCGTCTTAACTTTTCGCCTTTGCGAATATGGATCGCTTCTCGGATAATAGGATGCCACACATTAGGCATATGCAATAAACCATATTCTCCTGCAGCTGATTTAGAAATAATATCGCTTTCCTTTAATGTATAAAATTGGCGCAATAAACCAAGAACAATCCATTCGATCTCCGTATCGATTTGCTCGGTTGGCAATTGACATAGGTTTTCAATCGTTCGACTCGCTTCCTGGATCCTAGTTGCCCAATAGTCATTCATGTTCTTTCTTACATAGCTCGTTAACTCACTCGAATCAACCTCTAGCTCAAACGTATTTGGTGCAGGTCCTATGATATTAATTCCCTTATGTTTAAAGGTCCACCACGTGACTGGGTTAAAATTAAAATAATCTCCTATATGTAAACTGCCATCATTGTAAAATAGATATTTCTCGGTAAAATCCTCTTTCGTTTTGTAGCATTTTCCTACATCTTCTCGAACAATATATACTCCGTCCATTTCTGGGTGGGGATATTTTTCAGCGATTTTCAGGTGGATGGATTCTAAGGTTGCAAAATCCTCCTTTGTATATGGACGGCTGGTTATCGTAATAAAATCAATATCACTTGAATTTTCCACGTAAGCATCCAAAGCGATCGAACCATGAACATATACACCTTGGACCGTGCCTGGTAAATATTCATTTAATAGATTGATATAATCCCGTAGAACGGTATGAATAATTCGTGGAATCTGCATAAATCATCCCTCCCTTTCATTCTTTCTCAGACAAATAGACCTTTTTCAAACTATCACTAGCTAAAGAACGCGAATAAACGAAAGTATTTAAGTAAATCACGAAACGTAACGGTTGATGATTGCTAGCAATCGGTTGGAGTCTTCAGTTGAAACATTTTCTGATAACCTTGCAGCTGCTATTATAGGAGCCCATTGAAAAATTTCTTCCTGTTTTAAACCACTCTTCTCACAATATAGCTGTATATACATATCCGCTAAGTCACTTGAATACTGAGAATAAAGCAAATAGGTCCGATAGACATCGGCACGTAAATCTCCCGCACTAGCATCCACCCAATCAATAATCTTTACTTGTTGATCTGTCATAATCAGATTGAATAAATGAAAATCTCCGTGGCAAAGTCTGTTTTCAAATTTCATCGATCCCAGTAATTGGAGTAATTTTGTCCTACGTTTGTCATTTAATAGAGGAGCAGCTTCGATTTGTCGCCTTAATTTTTCAGACATAGGTTCCAACGAGTCCGCAACAACCTGGTGAATTTTTCGTTGGACATCGATGGATATACGCAAATAGTGTTCCGCAAGCTCCTTCTTTTCACTGAGAAGCTCACCTAACGTTCTACCTTCCATATACTCCATAATAATTACTTGTTTTTCTTCTATCTTAGTCACATCAATTACTTTAGGAACGGGAAGTCCAGAGGTATAAGCAACATGTTGCTTAGTTGCTTCATAAGAAGATTCCGTTTCTGGTAGGTAATCATTAAACAGTTTTATGATCTTGTTTTCATAAAGATAAATTTTAGCTGTGTTTCCAATTGCTATTGGTTCACCTAAATCCATTTGTTTTTCCCCTTTGTGTTTTCTGAAGTAAATATCTACCTTCTATTCCTATAAAAAATGGATAAACTTCCCTTCAACCAACCATAATAAAACTGAGGTGATGTCGTTGAATTTCGATTATTATGTAATGATCCTATTTTGGATTGTCATACCTATTATCCTTTGGAAAGTAATTCCTAGAAGTAGAATTCGAGAAGCAATTGCAGCATTATTAGTTTTCCAAATGCTAACTTGGCTATTTAGCATTGGACTAACATATGCAGGATTGCTTTACTCACCGATACGATTTTTTGAAGAAGCGACAACGATTAATTTTACAATGGAATACTTACTGTTTCCTTCCGTTGCCGTTCTGTTTTATCTGAAATTTCCTCAGAACGCTAATTTCACAAGAAGAATGGTCCATTATTTATTTTGGGTCGGAGTAATTCTATCCATCATGATCTTGTTAGGAACGTTTACAAATCTCATGGTAGTCAGATTGGATCATCTCATAAGAAGCTTCTTTAACTTTCTTATAGAACTATGGATTTGTCGTCACTATGTATTATGGGTAACGGAACAATTTGAGACGAAAAGGGTTTCGTAACGATGAATATGGAACATATGATTTTATACATTGTCTATGCCTGTACGTTCATATCATTAGCATATATACCCAAGAACAAGTGGAGAGAAGCAAGTATTGCCTACTTTTTTCAACAATGCACCACTTGGTTCCTCGGTTTATTAACGGTCGAATTAGATCTATTAGAATACCCTGTTAGAGAGTTTGCTAACATTAATGAAACGAGCTTTTTATTTGAATTTCTTTTTTACCCAATTGTCGGTAGTTTCTTTTGTATCTATTATCCACGAAATAAATCGATGGGCAAAAAGATCCTGTATACAAGTGCTTTTTGTACAAGTTTAACGATACCTGAAGTAATTGTTGAGTCCTACACAAACTTAATTAACTACCTTAAATGGGAATGGTATATTACATGGCTATCCTTATATATCACCTTAAAGATATTATGGATTTTCTATAAATGGTTCTTTCAATTAAATGAAAAACCTTCTCCCAAAGCTAGGGATTAGTTTCCTAGCTTTACTTCATGTGGAAAGCTTATAATGTACTGTTTACAAATTCCTGAAATTGCCCCTCTTCCTCTAGAAAAGGATTATGATTGCTTTGTTCAAATATAGTCAAGGCAGCATTTGGAATTAACTCGGCAATTTCTACTCCAAATTTCATTGGGCATTGTGCATCATACCTCCCAGTGTAAATATAACTTGGTAGTGCTACACTTCTTAATGCTTCCCTTACGTCATATTTAGGATATTCTACTTTTCTAAAATAGTTGAGTCGCGCTCCCACTGTCTTTCCACTATTGGGTTTTTGTAGCGCAGCTTTTAATTTGTCTTCTGAGTGAAAAGACATTAAATCCCATTCATACCCTAGTTTCTTTCTTGTTTCGATTGGAGTATTCGGATCATCCAGCAGCTCCATGATTTCAACGATACGCTTAAACTTTGGGTTTTGATGACAATATATGCTACTTGGATCTGTACTGTATTCATAGCTAGCTGCTGCTCCCCCAGCAATAATCTTCGTTAAAGAGGAAGGTCTATGAATAGCATATTTCAGAGCTAACATGCCACCTGTTGAATGGCCGGCAAATCCCCATTTTTCAAGCGAAAGTGCTTCTCGAATAGCCTCTAGATCATTTACAGCTTCATCCATACTATAATCACTGTCCGTTTTCGCCTTATCTGAATTACCAGCGCCTTTTAGATTAATAAGATATACTCGATAATTGTCCGTAAATGGATTCGCAAATGCATTTCCACGTTCATCAAAAGCACTATAGTGATGCGTAACAGCTAAAGGTTCCCCATTTCCTTTTTCAAAAACTTCAAAAGTTCCCCTACTGGTGTTAATAAATTGTTTCGTCCACATAGAATCCTCCTCGAATAAATGTTTATATTGATAATTTTATACTATTTCCACCTATTAGTATAAGAAAATTCTGAACCAATTAGGTCCAAAAATCATAATAGCTTTTTTACATAGCTAGGATCTGCACCAAACCATGTTTGCGTGTCATTGTTTGCATGACATAGCTCTATCCAACAAACGCCAAAGGTAATCGTCCGATCTTTTGTTGTCTCGTACATTTCATATTCAAGTCCATTTCGTAAATACCTCCCACCAAATCCCGCTTCTGCGTCAAATGCTCTGTCAATACCAATGGTAAGCTTCACGTTATCGCGATAAAATGAGACCGCTTCTAAACTTTCCCCACTTTCCACTTCCCCTTTTCCTAAGAATGAAGGTATTAGACACCTTATGGTTTGAGGTTTGCAATTTTCCTTGCATTTCAATTGAATCATATACCTTCCATTGACGTCTGGAGATAGCTTTTTCATTGGGGCAAACTTTACAGCATCATAATTAATTTCCTCATCATTAAGGGTCAGCACAATATTTCCGAGCGGTGTTTCTAACATATCTATTCAACCTTCCTTCTCAACAATGCAGCTAGAATGTACAAAAAACGTCGAAAGTTTCTTAGCTATGATTCTTCCTTTCAGTAGAGTGTACGAACAAGCAACTAAAATAGTTCCATTAAAAACCCGCACAATTTAATTGCTTAATTGTGCGGGAACCTTCTACATAGTTCAGCTTAAATAACCTTTAGACGCATAATAGAAATCAATTCTCATGGATGGTTAAATGTTCGTTCAACATTTTTGAAGTCTCTTCTAAAATGCTTTCATTAATATCAACATAGTATATATCGTCTATATATTTATCGTTGATCCCTTCTCCTAAATCTACCACTTCCATGGAAATTGCGTTGTCTAAACTGAACTGTTCCAAAACTTCATTCGGTATATTTGTTTGTTGACTATTTATTAGATCTTTCAGTTCAGAAAATGAAAGTGCTTCTTTTAAATAGCTAGCTAGCTCCGATTCTCTAACGGTTACTTTACTATCCCCCCGAGTCATTCCGACTACCTCCATCAGCTTTTCTTCTGGTATTAAGGAATAGTAGTCGATTGGAATAGTAAACAGATTCGATACCGTATTGACAACAGTCTTTGGATCAGCATTTAATGCCAATGCATGAGTCAGTTTATCTTCTGTTACCCTTTCTCCCTCCGAATCTATAATTTCAACATAAGCGTCTCTAGGGATTGGAACAAGTTTAATACTTTGTTCCACACTATTATAAGTAAGTAATACTTGAATACTAGTACGATTGCTCGTTCCGTCTTGTCCCATCAATAATAATGAAAATGTCATACCTTCTGATTTTGTTGCTTGTGGTTGATCCGAATTTCCTCTATTAAAATCATCTCCAGTAAACAAGGTTGGCAACAGTACGATAGCTAGCAATACTACCATTAACGTACCTAATATGGGGTATGCAAAACGCATTGTTGATTTACGCGGGTTCTCTCGTTTAAGTTGATTCATTCTGATCTTATGCAGTGTTTTTGAACGATCTTCTTTGGTAAACTCTAAATCTTCATCTTCCAGATAAGTAAACATATCCTTCTCATTATCCATATACATTTGCCTCCTCCATGATTATTTTTAGTTTTTGTTTCGCTCTTCTTAACCTTGTTTTAACCGTATTTACCTTTAATTCCGTAACCTCAGCAATTTCAGTAATCGATAGAGATTTATAATAATAGAGATAAATCACTTCTCTATAGTGATTTGGTAGCGAAAAGATAAACTCTTTTACTTCTTTATTCTCTGAATTTTTTATTACCTTATCTTCTGTAGATGGTAAAACAGATGCCATTGCACTATCGAAAACTTCTTTAACTTGAACTTTTCGATAGTGCCAACTTCTTAAATAATCTTTACATTCATTTATAGTGATTCGGTATAGCCAAGTTTTTAAAGAAGCATCATAGCGAAAGTTATCTAAGTTCTCATAACACTTAATAAATGTATTCTGAACCATGTCTTTGGCAGTTTCTTTATCTTTTACGTAATGAAACGCTAGTCTAACTAAGTCACTTCCATGTTCTATCATAAGATTTTCTAATACGTTTTCTTTGGTAGTAAATTCCACGGTTTCCCTCCTTTCAACTAATAATTATTATCTAGTAGTTATTTCTGGCTATTTGACGACAGCCAAATGAAAATAGTTTCACGTTTATTTAATTTAAAGATCGGCATTCTAAAACGTTTTAAACAGCATAGGAGAGTTTCTCCTCTTCCTATCTGGCAAATAAAAAAGCATCACATACAAGATAACCCATATCCCATACGTAATGCCTTTCTTTTAACCTATTTTACTTTAACAATGGTAATCCTTCGTACCAATACAAATGTTAATAGATAACCAAGAATTCCAACAGCTAACACTTGCAGGAAGAATAAAATGTCCACATCTGCAAAGAGATTGACGATAAACTCAACTGCCCAACCCTGTGCAATTCCGAGTAACAAAGCTACAACCAGTAAAGCTGTCACAGATCCTGCACCAACCATACCAAATTTATAGAATAATAATCCCAGTACAAATGTAAACACGAGTAGGAAAAACATTACAGACGTATCAATAACTACCCGATTTAGCCATGTATCTTCCATAAATTGAGCTGGATGTAATAAATGAAATGTATGAATTCCAGCAGTTTCTTTAAATAAATAGGTAACTAAATGAAGCGTATTGGATACAAGAGCTTTGACAAGCGCGATTAGAAAAAAGAACACGCCAATGCTTATAAAGATGTTTTTCCGTGTTGCACCCATTTTTAAAGAGAATGGAATACCTTCCTTCACCGTAATAAATCCTAGAAAAATACAATAAAAGTACGTAGCAAATGGAAATCCAAATGCCATCATCCCATCATCCACTCCCAATAAAAAGTAGGAGAAGGAAAGCGAAACTACTAAAATTCCAAATAGTATGGACCAAAATATCATAAGTGAATAACGAATATCCGTCATGTAAAAGTATAATAAACCTCTAATTTGTCTCCCCATTTGATTACGCCCCTTTCCTTTCTGTTAAATAAATCATTAGATCTTGAATCGGTACTCCTTCTACCTGTAAGCCATGTGCAACAGCATCTTGTTTATCCCCAGACACATACGCTGTCATCATTCCAGCTAGTTGCTTACTCTCAATAACATCCTTATCGCTAATAAAAGCTTCCACTTCGTCCGTTGTACCGGATACAGCATACGTATTGTTCCGTAAAAAGTCCGCTTCTTCTTTTAGTACAAGCTCTCCTTCTTGAAAGATTAATACTTCTTCAAATAGTAAGCTTACTTCATCAATAAGATGCGTGGATAGGATAATCGTTCTTTTTTCTGCTTCGTATTCTTCCAACAATATCTCATAGAACTTTTTCCTAGCAGCTGCATCTAATCCAATATATGGTTCATCAAAAATGGTGATCGGTGCTTTACTAGCTAATCCAACCGTTATGCCCAACGCCGACTCCATCCCTTTGGAAAGCGTCTTTATTCTCGCATTCGGATTTAAATTGTATTCTTCCACAAGTTCCTTCGCCAACTCCTCATCCCAGGTTGGATAGAAGTATTGAAAGATTTGAAGCACATTCTTTACCTTTAAATCTTTTTTAAAATTATTTCCCTCTTTAACAAGGCAAATGGATTCGTTGATTTTTTGATTATCGAACGGCTTTTCCCCATCAATATAAATCTGACCCTTTGTAGCTAGAATTTGCCCAGCTAAAATTTCCATAAAAGTGGTTTTTCCTGCCCCATTTCTCCCTAATAAGCCATATATCTTTGGCTCTTCCAATTGAAAAGAAATATTTTTTAACGCATCTACTTCCTTATATTTTTTGGATAAGTCTCTTACGTCAATCTTCATTTCTATTTCTCCTCCCTCTTAACCATCTCAATCAGTTCTTCCGAGTCGATCTGCAATTTTGTTGCTTCCGCTTTTAACGGTTGAATAAAATTCTCATAGAACAATTTTTTTCGTTTTTCAATTAAGATTCCCTTTGCATTTTCCGTTACAAACATGCCAACACCCCTTCGTTTAAAAAGAATTTCGTCTGCTACGAGTTCATTAATCCCTTTTGCCGCAGTTGCAGGGTTAATTTTATAATGGGTAGCAAACTCATTGGTTGAAGGTACCCTCTCACCAGGCTTTATAACATCATTCATGATGGAGTCCTCTATATGTTCTTTGATCTGAAGGAATATCGGTCTGTTATCATCCAGTGCGTTTTTCATTTGATCACCTTCGTTAATTGGTTAGTTACTTATGTAATTAACCATACAACTATTTAAGTGTGAAGTCAACAATATTTCAAAAAAAATTTGCCCAATTATTTTACCCATTAAAAATATGAAGATAATGCGCCCCAGTCCGCAATACCTTCATTTTCTATGTTTGTTTTGTTAGCTTACTTTTTCTTTAATATTATCCAGTGGACTTTTTTCTGGATAAATATAATAGTTCTCCCCCTCTGTTCGAATAACAATATCCCCGAAAACAGCAGTCGAATAAATATGTGCATTGATATCATATAAGTTTTCAATGACACGATTAACGGGATGCCCATAATCATTCGTTCTACTGTAGGTTAAAAGAGCTACTTGTGGATTTACTTCCTTCAAAAATTCAAGGGAACTACTCGTTTTTGATCCATGATGGGCAACCTTTATTATTTCGGACTGCACATCGTATTTTTCGATCAACTTCTTCTCTTGCTCTTTTTCTATGTCACTAAGTAAAAGAAAATCAATCTCATCGTAGCTGATTTTTAACGCAAGCGAAGATTCATTATTGTTTTTTCCCTTTTTATAGGCATTTAAAATCGTAATATCAATTAGGGGATCAATTTTTATTTTTTCGTTCTCCTTCGCAATTTTCATTGGTATTTTTTCTTTACGAATTTGATTCAAGTAACGTGCATAGGTCTGTGTTGTATGTAGCTTACCTGAATCGATTATTTTGGTTGTATCGATGTCCTTCATCACTCGTGGAAGCCCCCCGATATGATCCTTATCTGGATGTGTTGCAATCATAAGGTCAATGTCTTTTATCCCCTGTTCTTCTAAATATTTGACTATTTTTTTGCCGGCTTTAGGAGGTCCCCCATCAACCAATATATGCTGGCCGTTTGGTGTTTGTATGAATATACTGTCGCCTTGTCCAACATTGATGAAATGAACAGACATCTCATCAAATTTTTGATCGGTACTTGTCATTCCCGTTAGAAGAAATAGTGCTACACATGATGCTATAATCCGCTTCATTATTCGCATGAATAACATCCTTTAATTAATAAAATCGTGCTTCGTTAGTTTGTCACGGATAAAAGAAATTATGAATGAAAAAAGGAAACGTGCGAAAATTATTAAAACTCCAAATTTCATGTTAGAATAAAAGACAATAGAATTTAGAAGCGGTACAAGGAGGCTAATGGATGAAAGGAACACGTAAAACAATAGCTTCATTTTTCCTTTTGTTTTTACTATTTGCTTGTTCAAGTGAAAAGGATGATTTTGGAAAACACTACCCTGAGCTACTACCAGGTGATCATAGTAATTTTTCAATACTTACTATAGGAGAAGAAGTCACGAGGGATATGTTGTACGATCATGATATCAACGACGTTTCTCCAATCATATACTATTCTTCCATGGAACACGTGGAAAACTCACTCCCACAATTGGAACTGGAAAAGTCACCAGCATTTGTTGTCTTTGACGAAAATGGATTCGTAGCAAAAGCCAACCATTTTGAAGGCTTGGTGGAGATTTTACAAGAACAGGCCGATAGCGATTAAACTCTTAAAGGGAGGAAAATATAGGAGGAAGAAAAGGAAACTATTTGGTATGAACTACCGTATGGTTATGTAATAACATGAAAAACATAATAAAGGAGGTCCTCCGATGATATTCCGATCGAAAGTCGACAATACTTTTAAGATTCTTATTTATATTTTCGTAATCCTTTTTGGCATTATTTCATTTTCACCTCTTTTGTTGTTTGATAATCCAAGCAGCTTTGATATCATCACTTTAGTTTTGCTTTTTGTTGTTTCGACTGGTTTATTATTTTGGACTACTCATTTTATTAGGTACATATTTTTTCAAGATCATTTGTACGTAAAAGCCGGTCTCTTTCGGAGTAAAATTAAATATAACGAAATCACTAAAATAACAAAGACGAAAAATTTCTTTACTGGATATCGCCTAATGGCAGCAACCGATGGAATTCAAATTTATTATAAATCAGCATTATTAGGCAGCATAAAAATATCTCCAGATGACTTAGAATCCTTTATTTCTGAAATCAAAAAACGTTGTCCAAACGTCAAGATAAACCTATAATCCAACAACCTTGTACAGAAAGAGGGTATTTCACAAAATGAAGCATATAACAGGATACAATATTAATTTATTTTTGCTATTCCTTATCCTTAGTGCATGCAACTCAAATACCAATGAAGAGGATCTATTTCAATATAAAGGTTCAACCATTGGAGATAATAGTGCCGTAGTAAATATTATTCAACAGCTAAAGCATCAAGAAGATTTTAAAGACGTGGCTCTAGCGACAAACACGGAACCCTACGGTATGACGATACACTATGACAGTTTGAAAGAAAGCGCAACAATTAAAGAAATGCAAGATACAGCCATTTTTAATGCTACCTTTCTGTTCATTTTAATCCATAATGCTGACTGGGTTACATTTGATTTCGGCGAACAGGAATATACAATAAATAAAAATGAACTCCAAGATTGGTATCAAGATGATTTAACTGAATTTGAAGACGAAGAAACCGTAATAAAACACATGGAAGCACAGATAAAAGAGAAAAGTAACGTTGATAAATTGCTGAATGATCAATAGCAAAAGTTAAATCATAGCATTAGTATTCCTTTGATTACGTATTACGAACCATAATTTCTAGCACTTTGGAAATTATAATAGTAAATACGTAAAAGGAATGTTGTTATGTACATACTGATAAACTTTTTATATATTTTTGCAGGTTATAAATGGGGAGATTGGAGAAATTGGAAAACGTATTATCCTACCATACTTTTCTTTATTATTGGTGACTTCTTATATAACTTCCTCCTCTACCAAAAACCAATGTGGCTATTCCATGACGTTATCCTCCCCAACCATACAACGATCACCGTCTTGGCAATGGTTGTATCCTATTCCGCAACTGTTTTAATTTACTTAGGTAGATTTCCTGTCAGTTGGAAAAATCGGTTCTTGTGGTTTTTGCTATGGACGGGAGTGTATTTATTACTTGAATTTATAAACAATTCTCTTGGATTTATTACTTATCATAATGATTGGAATTTTTGGTGGTCTGTTTTATTCACTGGTATCATATTTTTCATCTTACCAATTCACCATAAAAAGCCATTATTAGCTTGGCTACTATCCATCATCATTATTTTATCTTTGTTAATGATCTTTGATGTTAGAATTGATGATATGAAGTAATATACTTTCATATAGAAAAAACCGCTGGACTCCATACCATTCCAGCGGTTTCCATCATTTATATTAAGCTTTTTCAACAATAATCTCTTCATCCACTTTTGAAACATGAACTGCTTTAAGAGATTCGTTGTCTAATAATAAATCGGTTAGTTGATCCTCGATTTTATCTTGGATCACGCGACGTAATGGTCTTGCACCAAAGCGTGAATCATAACCCAAACGGACAAGTTCACGTTTTGCTTCTTCTGTGATGGTAATTTCAATATCACTTTCTTCCATTGTTTCTTGTAATTCCTGAAGCATTAGATCAACTATTTCGATAAGGTTATCTTCTTTCAATTCATTGAAGTTAATAATTGAATCAAAGCGGTTTAAGAATTCTGGTTTAAAGTAGTCGCTTAAGCTTTCTAATTGAGAAACAGACTCATGCTCTGAATTAAAACCAACATTAACTTGTTTAACACCAGTTCCCGCATTACTTGTCATGATAATAACTGTATCCTTGAAGCTTACGGTTCTACCGTGAGAATCGGTTAATTGACCATCCTCCATAATTTGTAGGAACATATTTTGAACATCTGGATGAGCTTTTTCGATTTCGTCTAATAAAATAATCGAGTATGGGTTACGACGAACTCGCTCAGTCAGCTGACCTGCTTCTTCATGTCCTACATATCCTGGTGGTGAACCGATAATTTTAGACACGGCGTGTTTTTCCATATACTCACTCATGTCTAGACGAATCAACGTGTCTCGTGACCCAAACAATTCTTCAGCAAGTGCTTTGGTTAACTCTGTTTTACCGACACCTGTTGGACCAACAAATAGGAATGATCCAATTGGACGGTATTTGGATTTTAGTCCAGCACGGCTACGGCGAATTGCTTTTGCAACTTTGGATACTGCCTCATCTTGACCAATTACTTTCTTACCAAGATTTTTAGCTAAGTTTTTCATTTTTTCTTGTTCATCTGCTTGAAGTTTTGTTACAGGGATTCCTGTTTTTTCTTCCACAATTAGTTGAATGTCCGTGATGTCTACATCAATAACTTGCTCTTCACCTTTTGCTTTATCTAATTGCTTTTGCAATTGGATTTCTTGATAGCGAAGGTTTGCAGCACGCTCGTAATCTTCTTTTTCGGCTGCAGCTTCTTTTTCTTGAATAATTTCTTGTAGCTTATTCTCGATGGAATTCGAATCCTTCTCGGCATTTGCTAAGTTCAAGCGAGAACCCACTTCATCCATTAAGTCAATCGCTTTATCTGGTAGATGGCGATCTTGGATATAACGTTCTGATAGTGTAACAAAGGAACGTATCGCTTCGTCTGAATAACGAACCTCATGGAATTTTTCATAACGATCCTTAATCCCATTTAAAATCTCAACAGCCGATTCAACATCTGGTTCGTGCACCATGATTGGCTGGAAACGACGTTCTAAAGCAGCATCTTTTTCAATTTTACGATACTCCTTTAATGTAGTTGCCCCAATTATTTGCATCTCTCCACGGGCAAGGGCAGGCTTTAAGATATTTCCTGCATCCATTTGTGAGTTTTCCGCTGTTCCAGCACCAACTAATAAATGAATTTCATCAACAAATAAAATAACATCTTTACGAGATTGAACCTCTTCAATTAGCTTTTTCATTCGCTCTTCAAATTGTCCACGAACGCCTGTGTTTGCTACTAATGAGGCAACATCTAATAGGTAAACCTCTTTATTCATTAGCTTAGCAGGTACTTTCCCTTCTGCGATATTCAGTGCTAATCCTTCTGCAATTGCTGTTTTACCAACACCAGGCTCACCGATAAGTACCGGATTGTTTTTATTACGTCTATTTAATGTCTCAATGACACGCTTCACTTCTCGATCACGGCCAATAACTGGATCAATTTGGCCAGTTCTAGCGGCGTGCGTAATATTTTTTCCTAATTGATCAATTAGGCCATTACCTTTATTTCCCTTTTGCTTGGTTCTAGTTGTTGCTTGACTAGATCCATTTCCTTGGAAGCTTGCAAATCCATCTTCCGCATTTCCGTTAAAAAATGGATTCTGGAACATATTGTTTGAATTCATCATTTGATCTTGGATTTCACGGAAACATGAATTACAGAGGTGCATCTGTGTTCTTTCATGGTTCATTTGCATTTGCATATTAATATTCGCTTCGTTTACACCACATTGTTGACATTTCATTTTCCATTCCTCCTATTATTAATCTATATCAATTTCTCAGTTTTTGACTTTGACTATCTTTGACTTTCTAAGTTCATTATACTCTGACCTTTTTTGACTTTCAAGAGTTTTGTTTGATTTTTTTAGGCTTTCGTTCATGCGTAATTTTGTATATTATGTGGCGTCACAGTAACTTGATTTCCCCTGCGGGCAATCGCTTTCCAAGGTTAGGCACAGCTTCAAGGAAGGGAATTGAAGAAATGAGGTTTCACCTCGTTTTTGATGTGGATCGTGGTTCCGTTAATAGACAAAAACACCTCCCAAACGAGGAGGATGAGGATCCTCTGGACCTCTGTCAAGAAAGTGGACACCTAAATAACGAAACGGTGTTAATCTTGTCTTAACTTTTTCTAATTGTAGATGACACCGTGGATGGGTCAAGCCCAAACCGCTTGACCCATCCACGGAATCATCTGGCTAGTCGCTAAGTTAGACAAGCCACCAACATGTCAATCCTCCACTTATGCAGAAATCACCTCATCAAATTTTTCTGCATACTCAATTGGAGATAAATAATCTATTGATCCGTGAATTCTTTTGCGGTTATAAAAAAACTCAATATAACGATAGATTTCAGTGTACGCCTGTTTTTTCGTTTGAAACCGGCGACCTTGTATCAACTCTTTTTTTAATATA
>NZ_FOHE01000038.1 GCF_900111445.1 Oceanobacillus limi
TCATCCTTCCTTTCGTTGGTTGCTTTTAGGATATCATTCAACTCGCTGTTCGCTGATTCAATCTTTTGATCTAACTGTTTCAGTTCTGACTCTTTATCTTCAACCTTCCCTTGCAACTCTTCATAGTTTACTGCTTCGCCTTCTAGATTTACTGTTTCTTCACTACATGCGACTAAAACCAAGAGCAGTATTACTAATATTATTTTCTTCAACCGATTAACCCCCTAGCACTTTTTATCTATAACTATTTCGACATTAATCTTTATATTCCTTCATTTGATTACTTATCTCATATAGGTCCGTAGCGTGTGGAATTCCCATCGATTCTAATTCTTCGGCAATTTCATTAATTCTATTTATTATTTCTTTCATGATAGTTCATTCTCCTGCTGAAAACTCTTATTAGTTAAATCACCTAATACATTTTGATGCACACAAGATAATTCATGTATCACATTAACAAGTTCCTGTTTGCGCTCATCTTTCTCTAGTCCATCAGCTATCTTTATTAGATTATCTATTGCCTTACTAATCTTCTCTGCATTTTTAAACATTAACACTCATCTCCCATATAATTTATTGACTCATACAATCTGTACACATACTTCCATAAAAATCATCTTTTACTTTGTTACAGAAAGGGCAAATTTTATTGGTCTTTTTCATTACATACCCTCCTCAATAAATTTTATATTTCAAGCCATGTTTTTCACACGCTTTCTTTAACTTCTCTTTACGAATATCCGACAAAGAGTACCAAATAAGAGTTGGGATATGGTTATATTGCTTGAATATATCACTTGATAGATATTTGTATTTATTTATTTTTTCTACATTTGTTTTCATCGTCTGGGTATTGTCGATCTCAACAAAGTGGTATTCTCCTTTGTTTTTGTACATTGCATCAGGGATAAGGTAAACTTCTTCTTCTTTACTAATTGGTACTTCTTTTTGCCAGTCTTTTGGCATACCTAATTTTATATAGAGGTCATTGCGCATCAGCGTGTGTTGTATCCACGACTTTTTTAAATTGACCCCGCCTTTACCTATCCTTTCGCTGCCTCGATTGGATAGGTAATATATTTTCTTTTCGTATCGGACCGACTTTATCAACTTATCTTTCTCCATTTGATGTAAGATTCTATGAGTATTTCTATAACCACCTAAATCCTCGATAACTTGCAACTGTTCAATTGTGGCATAAGTTAATTTAGCCAAACTTGATAATATCCTCTCCTGCCTTTGTACTTTCTTTTTTGTCTGATTCACGTTCAAACCTCCTTAGACGTTTCCACATTTCTTCATTGCTGATAAAAGGAGTTTGGACTATATACTTATCTGTTGTTTTATAAATAGCTCTACCAGGATACTGTAGTTCTTCAGCACCTGTTTGATCAATGGCAACTTTTGATTGAACACCTGTTTCTAATTTAAAAGTAATCTTAGCTGACGAATTAGCTTTTATTTGATTATCCATAATCTTTGCAGTTGGGTACTGGGTTCCGAAAATCATCCTGTACCCTAACCCCCCAGAAACTCTCACGACGTGACTCATTATTCGCTGACATGTTTTTGCATGCGATTGATCATCCTCGCTCATGCTTTTATTAGGCACCAACTCCCCTGCCTCATCTATGATGATAAATTTCCTTTTCGTAACATCAGTATCTACAATATTTTCGTAGTATTTATTTTTGAATTCTTTCATGGTCCTTTTGATATCCTTTTCTACCCTTTTTAATGCTTCGGCTGATTCTTTGTAGTTACTCGCTACGCCTTTCACCTGTTTCAGTTTTGAGTAACGATGAAAAGCAAGGCCGCCTTTTAAGTCCAAAATATAAAACTCTACATCATCTGGATGGTTTTCAATTAAGTGAGTCATTAACATTTTCATGAATACCGTTTTCCCCCATCTAGTTGCCCCAGCAATTGTTATGTGCGGTACCTTATCGAAATCATGGTAAATCATTCCTTCCTGGGTTTTTCCGACTGGAATAGTCCAACCTTCAGTTGCTGGGAAGTCTTTATACTTATAAATCTTCTGTAGCTGTTGGTTATAAACTCGTATAAACAACTTCCCTTTGAACTCAACTTTTATTGGTTTGTTTAATGTTTTTGTTAGTATGGATTGTAGTTTATCATCATCAACCAAGCCAAACGGTACATTATAAATAAAATCGGTGTAATCATCTTTTTTTATTTTCTTAAACAACCTAGGCTCCTGATCCTTAACCTTGTAGTTGATATTTCTGAACACCTCCTCGATTTTCTTTTGTTCATTAATTGACACACTCCACCTAGCAGCTGCATACATACTAAATGCTGCAATCCCGCTACCAATAATCAAACTCATGACACGCCTCCTTTTTCTATTCATTTGAATGTGCAATTGAATAATCAAATGAACGTTCTACTGTTGTACTCTAAAATGAACACTAGTTTATTGTTATACCAATAGATAACAGTGTATAGACAAGTAGATTTTTCTTAGCTATAAGAAACGAGCGAAAGACGTAAGGTTGAGTGAAGTTTCTAGCGCGATTAATAAATCATATGACTTCGATTTATAATAATGTCTGTCTTATAAAGTTTTCTTGTTATTTTTTATTAAAATAGTTTCTTTTGATTAAAAAAGGAATTAAACAATTTTTGTTGAATACATATAATAGTTCGCTTAAAGGAGATTTCGATATGAAATGGGAACCTAAGATAGGGAAAATTCGAAGAGCAAAGGGATTGAGACAGAACCATGTGGCTGATAGTATCCATGTATCTTATCAATCTCTTAGTGCGTGGGAACGCGGAGAAGCGTATCCAAAAGCGCATTACTTATTCGATTTAGCTGAAATTTTGGAATGCAAAGTTGATGATCTATACAAAAGAAAGGAGGATAAAGAATGAGTGATCTTTACAAAGAAGAACAAAAGCTTTTAAATAAGCTAGTAGAAAGTGAAAATGATCCAGATAAGGAATACCAAAATGCAGTTAAAAGAACTATCGGACGTATAAATGATGAAATGAAAGAAGTTGAAGAAGAGTAGATGGATGAACAAATTAAGAAATTCATAGCCTATCCCATGGCTATAAAAGTATTAAAGGATGATCTAGAAAAGTTTGAGGATTTCAGGCTTAGAAATGTCTATTTAGATATGCTGGAATCGATCATTGAAAGAATGCAAAAAGATTTTTATAGACTGAAAGGGAAAATGCACAACGTGCGAAAGAATGAAGATGGTACTTATAACATTAATGGCCAAGTGCATCAATTTACAGCTGAGGAATTAAAGGAAATGACCGAGGAGCTAATGAGCGAATATCTGCATGGCGATAAAGCGAAGCCCTTTGAAAGAAAAGAGCGTGTTTGGAAGAAAGATTAGCAGAAAGGAGATATTACATGAGTTTTAAATCATTCTTATACAAAATGTTAAAGTATTCTAATGATGTTAATGCAGTGAAAAAAGGCAAGGTAGGAAAACGTGTTGGTAGAAGAGTAGCTGGTAAGGCTACAGGGAAAGCTATGAAAAAATTGTTTAAATGAAAAAAGCCCCCAACTGTTTCCGCAGCAGGGGGTTTAAAACTATTATTATCCAAAGTATTTTATTTTGATTATTTTACTACTATGTTACGCTTTTCGATCTTCAATAGTGGCAAACTGTTCTCGTGTTAATGGATGATGTGGTCTTTCGCCGTTTAATAAACCTTTTTCCTTTGCGCGTTCCCATGCTTTAGCGTGTGTTGGACTTGGCTCGTTAGAATCAGACGGTTTATTTTGCTTTTTATCTAATTCTTTCTTCAGTGCTGCAATTTCTTTCTTCAATTCTTTATATTGATCCACGGTTAATTCCCCTTCCTTTTTAGGCGTTTTATAGGCAATCCCTAATATAGAGCACCATTCTTTAACTATTGCTTCAGCAACTTTATAAAAATAATCTTCATTTTTATAGAAATTATGATCCTCTTTGTTATCGATAAATCCATACTCAACAATGGTTGTTTGAGTGCTACCAGTTAGACGATGCATATAGTAGTAATCTCCGCTCTTGCCCCTACGACTAAACACTCTTCGTAATGGAAGACCGCTGGCGTTTTTAATAGCATCAGCCAATTGGGTAGCAATGTCATCATTGGCATATATTGAATGGATTGTTTCTATGCCTCTTGCTTCACCATCAAATGCGTTGAAATGATTACTCATGCAATAGTCGTACTTATTTTTAATTAGGTTAGCTCTAGGTGTACTATCGATTGTTTTGTCATTGGTGCGAGTCATATGAACATCAGCACCTAATTCTTTTAGTCTGTTGAATTGATATTTGGAGATTTTAAGAGTCCAATCCTTTTCACGCACCCCATAACCACTTGCCCCATTATCAGATCCACCATGACCAGGATCAATAATTAATGATTTACTCATTACTCAACATCCTCTCTAGGTTTTTTATAAGTCCTAGCCTGCTTACTATCGCTAGTGCCTTTAGTTGTTGGATCAGTGACCACTCCTAGAATCATCAAAACTGCAAATAATGCATTGATAAATTTAATCGCCTCTTGCTCAACTAAATCTGCAGCAAAGCTAATGTCAAACCACCCAGCGACTATTTGAGCCAATAGCAATAAAGCTGGTATAAACGTTAACCAAAATGTTTTGTTAACTAGTCTCACTTTCCAATTGATCTTCATATTCTCACCTCCTTAAAATTTTGTAACTAGTAAAACAACCAAAGTTATTAATGCAAAAAGCCACCCGCCCCAATTGCGAATGGCTTCTCCTACCGATAACCTACCTTGTGTCCTTGCTTCCATTCTGTTTAACTTTTCTTTCATCACGCCTAATTCTTCTCGTAAACCGTTATACTTTTTAATAACATTTCGTGTCTCTTTCATTTCAGATCTAAGGTCTAAAAAATCACCTTGCATTGCATTTAACTGTTCGAATAACTCTTTATTGGTGTACCATTGATCTCTGTCACTCATGTTCGACCCCCTATTTTAGACATAAAAAAATACGCTTACTCTGTAGCGTTTTCTACCTTTTCCTTATTCTCATACGCATCTACAAGGTCTTTGTACTTTCTGTTTTCCTCTTGCATTCCTCTAAGTTGCACGGCCAACATAGCATTTTCTTTTTCAAGTAAGGCCATACGGTGCGTTAATTCATCTATTACCTTGTTTGCTTCTAATTTTGGTGCATTCATGAAGTAACCCCCAAACTATCCTTTAGTTTTTCTTCAGCAATGACTGCTAAGCTTTCATTACTTTTATTTCCTTCATACTCTTCAGCAGTTAATGTGTATCCACCTGAAAGGTTATCGAAATGCTCGTCTACGCAATTGAAACGTACAATGACATCTTTTAAATTATTTTCTCGGTCGTACCTAAAGTTAACGGATATAATGTTAATCTTCACGATTTTCCACCGCCTTTAATCGATTTTCTAATTCTTGTATTGCTTTCCATGCAAGAGCAGCCATTTTATACGGCTCTACGCCCTCACCAGTTAAACCGACAACCCAAGCAGGAGCTTCCTCAACTATTATTCCGACATGTGGAAATTCATCATCAAGCTCATTATTATATTGATACTGCTTAATTGGAGTTGAGGCAATCATATCAGTAGCGTTTTCTTCCCACAATTCAATGTTCTTTTTATATTGATTACTTGATAATTGTTCAATTATGTTAGCTGCTACTCTATTTTGTGAAATGGTTAAACTTCCGTTCGGAGCTTCAAAATAACCTCCGCTATATCGGAACGCTCCACCTAACGATAAGTAGGTTGTGGATGTATCATAGAAACTAGGAGAGTCTCCACTATGATAATATTGGTTATCCTCTAAATACCCTCTTGTAACAATTCGATTGTTGAAATGGTCACTTCCGATATAAGCATAAACCGTATCTAATACAACGTCCCCTGATCCTCCTGCTGATACGTATACATTGCTATCTCCTGGTTCAACAAACACTCCTCCATTTGCGGTAGTGGTTCCAAAAAACAACCCTCTTTGTCTTGAAGTACCTTCTTGACCTACATGTATTTGATCACCAACTCGCAGATCCGTTGTTACATCGATTGTGCTATTAGAAGTAATTCGTGCCCCAACTAAGTCTCCAACAAACGTACCGTCAACACTGTTTAGTGTTCCAGTAATAGTTACGTCCTGAAAAGAACCTCCTATTGCTGTAATATCCTCTACAGTCAAATCAACAAAGGTTGCATTAGCGCCGAGTAACGTACCGGTAATTGTTGCATTTTGAGCTGTTAACGTACCTCGTAGTACTGCGCTATCCATTGCGACAACGCCCTCAAAATTACCGCTATAATCCTGTGGGTTGTCGATTGTATCTTGGATGAGATTTTCAGCATCTTCTAGATCTATTTTACTTTGTTCTAATTCTTCCTTTGCTGCGTCGATACGCTCTTGTGCTTCGTCAATAGCCTTTTGCGCTTCACTTAATAGATCTTGCTTGGTTGGTTTCTTATCCCAGTTCCCCTGTCGATCATTCACTACCTGTTCAACATTATCAAACCGCTCTGATAAGTCATACCGAGCCCGAAATTTACCTAACGTTACTTCAGATAACTTACGGTCATTTAGATTATGCCTATACTCTATAACGGAAGTTTCTGCCTCTACAGCTGGATAAATCCGCCGATTGACTGCATAGGTTGTATCTCCTAGGCGAACTGTTTCATGACGTAAATCTAATATCTCCGCCAGTTGAAGCACTTTAATATCATAAGTGTCATTGGACTTCGTGATCTCCTGGAGTCTGTTCCAAGTATTTAAGAGCAATTCGGCAGGGTCTTCCTCTTGGCCGTCGTAAAAACCAAACTTATGGCGAGTGCCTTGTTGATACCCCCACTGAATTAGTGCATTAGGATCCCCTACCCACGTTTGACCGAGAGGTTTATCAGCTGGATCACCGTTTGCTTTAGACCATTCAACGTCTGCAAATGTTAATCTTGGACTGTCATTTTCCCCACTTGCACCACGACCATATAAAGCAGTTTTAACAGTAGTAGAGTCAATAATGCGATTTGTTGAGATGATGTCCTTGCCATCTTCCCAACGCTTTCCAGTGTTACGACCGCGTCTTTTTAGAGCGTCTAAATAGCGTCTTGTAATACGATTGCCCTTTACATCAACTCTATACCTACGTTCTGCTCCAAAGATGTTAAGTAATTCATACACCGCCTGCTTAACAGACATGTTTTTCAATGAAACGGGCTTTTCACCCATATATTCTACTTCTCCGATTTCTATACGTGTACCTTGTAATACTGCAGAAAGAGCTGTTGCCAGATCTACACTTGCTTGAACATACTCAGTTAGAAATTCGTCAATGAGTTCATACTCTCCACCTTCAGCTTCAATAAACTTGAATGTGCCATTGATGTCGTCCATATCCTCAATAATTCGAATGATAAACTCCATAAAGTTACCGTCAGCATCCTTGGTTATAACGCGGCCATCGTTTTCGATTAA
>NZ_FOHE01000045.1 GCF_900111445.1 Oceanobacillus limi
GTCTACGTGAAAGAAACGCAAAATGGAAAGCAATTCTTAAAGAAAGAAGAAGTGAAACGGAAGACAGATGGTTTCCAGGCATTTGTTCATGCTTTATATCGTGCTAATGAGTTAGATGAGGATGTAGACATAAATGGTTCACTAGACGCACTTGAAGCATTGAACTTCTAAAGGAGGTGAGAACAAAAGGTGGGATGGCTAGACAAAGTATTAAGACGCAATAGCGAACTTGAATCATTATTTGATTTAGATTTATTTGAAGAAACCAATCACAGGTATTATTTAAAAAAAATGGCTCTTGAAACATGCATCAACTTTATTGGAAGAACCATTAGCCAATCCGATTTTAGGATTATGAAAGACGGTAAACGTCAAATTGACGATTGGCATTATTTATTGAACGTACGCCCGAATACTGATCAAACGGCTACAGATTTCTGGCAAGACTTTGTTTACCAATTAATCCATGAAAATGAAGTATTAGTAATCTTAACAGATAATAACGATCTACTAATTGCTGATGACTTTGAAAGGGTCGAATATGCGATTTATCCTGATACTTTTAGAAATGTGACGGTGAAAGACTATACTTTTAGGAGAACATTCCAGATGGATGAGGTTATTCATCTCACATATAACAATGAGAAGTTAACTAAATTCATGGACGGTATGTTCCAAGACTTTGGCGATTTATTTAGTAGAATGATTGAAATTAGCATGAGGAACCACCAAATTCGAGGAACAGTAGGGTTGGAAACATCTCAAAAGTTGGACACAGAAAATCAAATCAAATTGCAGAATTTTATTGATAAGTTATTCGCTTCTTTTAAGAAAAACACAGTTGCTCTTGTTCCCAAACTAAAAGGTTTTGAATATAACGAGGTAGCAAAAGGTGATGGGAAAGGGCAATCAATTGAAGAAATAACAAAGCTTAAAAGATCATTGGTTGATGATTTAGCTAACATTTTGGGAATACCAACTGCTTTAGTTCATGGTGAGCTGTCAGATTATGAAACTAGTATCAAGGCATATGTAAGATTTTGTAACAGTCCAATCGTAAAAAAAATACAAAATGAACTTAATGCAAAAATCCTAACCAAAGATGAATATCTTAAGGGTGACCGAATCGATGTTTTTGGATTAACGGAAAGAGATTTGGTGGAAAACGCTGAATCGGTTGATAAGTTGGTAGCTTCAGGTGCCTTTACGAGGAATGAGGTGAGAGAGTTGTTTGGGAAAGAACGATCAGAAGATCCGGAGCTTGATAAGTTTGTTATTACCAAAAACTATCAATCTGCAGATGGAGGGGGTGAGTAATGATGCAAGATCAGATCGAGAATAATTTTAAATATCAAGCACCGAAAGAAGGACAGATTGCCAGATATAATGTTATTCGAACTGAAGCAAGGGAATTAGCCACAACAATCAATGAGTTATGTCCTAGTTCTCGTGAAAAGTCGTTAGCACTAACTAAATTAGAAGAGATGGTTATGTGGGCAAATGCAGCTATTGCGAGAAATGAAGGAGGTGAAAACTGATGCCAAAACGAATTAATATTAAAGGTGCTATTGTATCTAGCGATATTGCATGGATATATGACCTATTCGAAATCGAACATACATCACCTAAAACAGTCCTAAATCAAATCGAGGGCGCAAACGGTGATGATTTAGAAGTTATTATTAATAGTGGTGGTGGTGACGTACATGCAGCATCTGAAATTTACACTGACTTAAAATCATATGAAGGAAGTGTGGAAACACGAATCGTAGGTTTAGCTGCATCTGCAGCTAGTGTAATTGCGATGGCAGGAGATAAGGGTAAGGTTAAAATGACTCCGACTGGAGAAATGATGATACACAACTCGTCTACCTATTACGGAGGCGACCATAGGGATATGAGTAAAGCATCACAAATGCTTCAAAATACCGATAGAACTATTGCTAATGCGTATCGCCTGAAAAGTGGAATGGAAGAAAAGGAACTACTGGAGCTTATGGGAGAGGAAACATGGTTGACTCCTCAAGATGCACTAGAAAAAGGTTTAATTGATGAAATTATGTTTGAAAATGAAATTAAACTTTCTGCTAGTTCTGGTATAGCAAATTTAATCCCTCAAGAAGTCATTGATGGTATCAGACAAGGTAAGTTAAACAAAGTACCCGCGGGTAAAAATGAACAGGGAATTGATAAAGAAACTGTAAAGAATATGTTTGCTGATTTTAAGAAAGATATTTTAAATGAGCTACAATCAAAAAATATTGAACCAAATGAACCCAAACCAGCTGCAACAACGCAGTCAAAACGAAAAGGGTTCATTTTTTAAATGAAAAATTTAGGAGGAATATTAATATGCCAATGACATTAAAAGGAAAAATGGATAATTTCAAAGCAAAAAAAGAAGCTTACATGGACTTAGTAAAAGCAGAGGAACA